>NZ_DASZWC010000058.1:0-135814 GCF_035546795.1 Amycolatopsis sp. | reverse complement strand
CTCCCGCCGCCGGTCGGGTTGTAGCCGTTGTACTGGTTGTTGTACTGGCTCAGGTCCCCCTGCTGACCGGCCGACTGCTGCGGATTGGTCATGACTACCCCTCGTACTTCGGCAGCTTGGGCTCAACGATGTTGGCGATCTTGTTGGTCATATCGCAGGCTTCGGTGGCATCGGTCGCGCCGACAATCAGATACCCGACGTCGACCCGGGACGTGGCGGTCACTCCAAGTGCCAACATGCAATAGCCACCGGAATTGTCCACCAGCTTGACCGCAGGTCGGGTATTCAATTTGCCGGCCGTCAATTGACCCCCGTCAGGATTAACAGAGTCAACGCCCTGCGTTGCCCGAATATTTATCCCGGCCGTGGTCGACGAGTCGTCCGCCGAACGACCGGTCCAGTGGCAACTGCTGGTCGCACCCGACGCTTCCGTGTTCTGGTCTTGCCCCGGCCCTTGCGCATTGAAGAGGGCAGCCTCCTGCGTGGTCAGCAACTCACACGCTTTCAACTCCGCGAGCTGCGCGTCTCCCGTCGGCTGCGCGGACTCGCCGCCCGAGGCCGCGGACGAACCGGACGCACTCGTTGCCGGGGAGGCATTGCCCTGTTGCTCATTCGAGCAACCAGCGAGACTGAGGACCCCGACGACCGATGCCACCAGCAGCACATTGGTCTTCACCCTACGGATCGACATGAATTCAGACCTGCACTCCGCCGAAAGTTTGCTTCGCATCGTCATCCATTTGGGAGTAACGCGTTTTCGCTACTTCGAAGGCCTGGCGAGCCTGCTTCACGATCTCTCCCAAAGACTGCAGCGCCGTAGCGTACGACTGTTGATCGCCTGTCGCGACCAACTGCGTGTGTGACGCTATTTGCTGTGCGTACGGGCTGCTGCCGAGGGCAGGCGCTTGGCTCGCATCACGCAAGGTGAATTGCACGTTACCGATCACATCTTCAAAATCCCGGAACACCCGGATGTATTCGTCCGCGCCTTCTTCGCTGATGGCGAAGCCGCCGGAGTTGGCGGAGTCGACGAGTTTCTGCACCTCGCCCTTGGTGGACGCTATGGCCTGCGCACTCAGCATCCCGCCCAGCACCGAGCCGACCGCGCCTGCGGTCGCTCCGGTGGCTGGCGTCTGCGGCTGCCCCGCATCCGGCACGAACCCCGTCATCACTATCCCCACGTAGTCGCGTTGTCCTGGGTCTCCGGGGCGGAGTCTACTGGGCGGCGACCTTCCGCAACCGGGCTTTCACACAGAAACACCACTCCGACGCAGGTGGCAGGCCCCCGGTTCCCGGACGCGAACAGAAAACGGGGCCGCCCCCTGGTGGGAGCGGCCCCGCTGACCAGCCTCACAGCTCGTACAGGCGTTTCCAGTTCTCACGGCTGGTCAGTTCGGGCATGGCGCGCTTGTACTGCTCCTGCACGCCCCGCCCTTCCTTCCGCAGCCGGTTGAGCACGCGGATACCACGTTTGCCCAGGTCGAGCATGCGGTCGCGGTCGTACTTGCGGACCCGCACGCCCTCCTGCGACGCGTCTGTCACCACAGCGGTGTCGAACAGCGCCACGTGCCACCAGCTGGCCTCGTCCGTCGGGATCGCGCCGAGGCCGAAGCGGTTGCGGCCACGAAGACGGTCGATGATGCGCTTGACCAGCACCACCCGCTGCAGCGCGGGCCTGCCCGGGCTGTTGATGATGCCGATGTCGTTCGACGCGATGCCGGGCACCTCGGTCGGGTCGTACCGCTTCGTCTCCGGGTAACGGGCCCGGATCTCGCGGATCTCCTTCATCGCGGCGACCCCGCCGTCCCGCAGGATTTCCGGGCCCTCCAGGAAGTCCTCGACCGCCTTGATCAGGGTGTGCGTCAGCCCGTACTGCATCCCGAGCAGGTACCGTACCAGCTGCGCCATCAGCACCCGGCACAGCACGGTCAGGTTGAACTCACTGTGCAGGGCCGCGGTGATGATCGAGTTGCGCAGGTTGAAGTACCGGTGCCACTCGTCCCAGTCCTTCCAGTGGAAGTCCGCGTGCCAGACACCCGCGCCCGGCAGCGTGACCGTCGGGAAGCCGTGCGCCCGCGCCCGGTAGCTGTACTCGGCGTCGTCCCACTGGAAGAAGAACGGCATCGGGTAGCCGGTCTCCCTGACCACCTCGTACGGGATCAGACAGGACCACCAGCCGTTGTACCCGGCGTCGACCCGGCGCTCCTGCCGGTTCGGCTTGCCGGTCTCCTCGTCGACCCCGAGCAGGTTCGCCGTGGACAGGCTGTGCTCCACCGGCATCCCCGGCTCCAGCGTGTTCAGCCGCGCATACTCCGCGCCGACGTGCAGCTGGTGCGGGTGCAGCAGGTTGAGCATCTGACCGCCGACGATGATCGGGTTCGCGGCCAGGTTCGAGAAGGCCGTCATCCGGACCACCAGGTCCGGCTCCAGCAGCACGTCGTCGTCCATGAACAGCACGTTCGCGTGCTCGGTCTCGGTGTGCCCGGCCACCTCGTACAGGCCGCGGGTGAACCCGCCTGCCCCACCGAGGTTCGGCTGGGTGATGTAGTGCAGCTTCCCGCCGAGGTCCTTCTCGACCTGGGCGAACCCGTCCCGCGAGTCCACCCGGTCGGTGCCCTGGTCGGCGACGTAGATCGCGTCCAGGGTGTCCAGCGACGAGATGTCCCCGGCCAGCGCCTGCAGGTTCTGCAGGCAGTCGTCGGCACGGTTCATCGTGCAGATGGTGACCGCGGTCGGCCGCACCTGCTCCGGCGGCGCCACCGTCCAGCGCACCTGCTCGACGGTCAGCTGCTGCCCGGCCTCGGTCTCGAGGTCGAGCCAGAGCGCTCCGCCGTCGAGGAACTTGTCGAGCTTCGCGGTGAACGTGACGGCCTGCTTCGAGGCACCTTGGAGCTCCTGTGCCGCGACGGTGCGCGGCTCGCCCTCGTAGTCCGAGGCGCGCACGGCGATCAGCCCGGCGCCGGTGGCGACCAGCTCGACCTGCACCTCACGCACCGTGGTCCAGCGCTGCCAGTAGCTCGCCGGGAAGCGGCCGAAGTAGGTGTTGCCGGACACTCGCGCGGACGGCTCCAGGCTCAGGCTGCCCCGCTTACGGGTGACGACGCCTTCGCGCACCTCGGCATACAGATCCTTCGAGACGACCGGCGACGGACCGGCGTAGAGCCCGCGTTGCGCGGTCAACCGCCCATGGGGAGTGTGTTCCGTGAACGTGGTCTGCTCCTTGGTCGCGGCGGCGCGAGTGCCGTTGGCCCTCGCCCTGGTCGTCGCGGCGCCGGTTTTACCAGCCATTGATTCGCTGTCCTCCAGGGGGATTGGTCACGCCCTCGTCAAGCTACACGGTGCGGTTGTGAAACTTTCACAAGCTAGTTCTCGCGGAACACGACCCACTTCAGCATCACGAAGTTGATCGCGGTGGCGGTGCCCTGGGAGATCACCCAGGCCAGCGTCGCTTTCCACGCCATCTCCGGCAGTACCGCCAGCATCAGCGCGTTCATGCCCACCGCGACGAAGAACGTCACCGTGTAAAGCAGCACGAAACTACCGACCTGACCGGCGCCTTCCTTCCGGCCCGCGGAAAACGTGAATTTCCGGTTAAGGAAATACGCGGTCGTGGTTCCGATGATGAAACTGACCGCCCTGGCAACGGTGTCCCAGGGCGCATGATCCATGCCCAGGGCCCGTTCGCCGCTGTAAATACCAAGATCGAGCAGGGCGCAGCAGCCGCCGATGAGCGCGAAACGCACCAGCTGGGCGAAAAGACCGGGCGCGGCCTTCTTCGTTTCGGCCGACTCCTGCGGTTCCGTAGACACCACTGCACTACCTCACCGGCATGGATTGCATGGACGCGGAAAGTGTAGAAGCGGTCAACCGCAAGCCGCCGATCGGGCATCGTTACCCTGGTCCGGGTGAACGCAGCAGACTCGCAGCCGCGGACGGAGCGGCGGACACTCACCGGTTGGGGCCGCACAGCCCCGACGACGGCTGACGTACTGAGCACCCCGGACGTCGAGACCATCGCCAAGGCCGTGACCCAGGCAGGCGAGCGCGGCGTCCTCGCCCGCGGCCTCGGGCGCTCCTACGGCGACACCGCGCAGAACGCCGGTGGCCTCGTCGTCGACATGACCGCGCTGGACCGGATCCACTCGATCGACCCGGACTCCGCGCTGGTCGACCTGGATGCGGGCGTGAGCCTGGACCAGCTGATGAAGGCGGCGCTACCGCACGGCCTGTGGGTTCCGGTGCTGCCGGGCACCCGCCAGGTCACCATTGGCGGCGCGATCGCCAACGACATCCACGGCAAGAACCACCACAGTGCCGGCAGCTTCGGCAACCACGTGGTGTCGATGGACCTGCTCACCGCGGACGGCCAGGTACGCAAGCTGACCCCGGAGGGCCCGGAGGCGGAGCTGTTCTGGGCGACCGTGGCCGGGATCGGGCTGACCGGCATCATCGTGCGCGCCACGATCCGGATGAAGAAGACCGAAAGCGCCTACTTCATCGTGGACGCGGACCGCACCTCGAACCTCGACGAGACCCTCGCGCTGTTCACGGATGGTTCGGACCTCACCTACGACTATTCGATGTCGGTGCCGGACCTGATCAATTCCGACGAGCGGCTGGGCAGGGCCACGTTTTCTCGCGGTTCGCTGGCGAGGGTGGACCAGCTGCCCGAGAAACTGCGCCACGACCCGCTGAAATTCGACGCGCCGCAGCTGATGAAGCTGCCTGACATCTTCCCCAACGGGCTGGGCAACAAGCTGACCTTCGGTTTGCTGAACAACATCTGGCAGCGCACCGTGCCCAAGGGTGGCGCCCGCGGCAAGATCCAGAACCTGACGCAGTTCTACCACCCGCTGGACATGCTCAGTGAGTGGAACCGCGCCTACGGTTCGCACGGTTTCCTGCAGTACCAGTTCTCCGTGCCGTTCGGCCGCGAGAACGACCTCAAAACGATCTGCCGCAAGATCGCCAATTCCGGGCATTATTCGTTCCTGAACGTGTTCAAGCGGATGGGCGAGGGCAACGCGGCGCCGCTGTCCTGGCCTTCGCCGGGGTGGATGCTGAGCGTGGACTTCCCGATCAAGGGCGGGCTCGGCCGGTTCTGCAACGATCTCGACGAGGACGTGCTCGCCGCCGGCGGCCGGCTGTACACGGCGAAGGATTCGCGGACCTCGGCGGAGACGTTCGCCAAGATGTATCCCCGCCTGGACGAATGGCGCAAGGTTCGCCATTCCGTTGACCCCGAAGGCGTTTTCGCTTCAGACATGAGCCGGAGGCTTGGACTGTGATCGACGCGGTAGGCAACCCCCAGTCGCTGTTGCTGCTCGGCGGCACCTCGGACATCGCGCTTGCGATCGCGCGGCGCTACCTGGCCGAACAGCCGCTCAAGGTGGTGCTCGCGGCGCGGCCGTCCGAGCGGCGCAAGCTCGCGGCCGAGCAGCTGCGCGGTGCCGGCGCCACAGTGTCCGAAGTGGACTTCGACGCCAAGGACACCGGCTCACACCCCAAGGTGCTGGACCAGGTCTTCGCCGAGGGCGACATCGACGTCTCGGTGGTGGCGTTCGGTCTGCTCGGTGACGCCGAGGAGGTCTGGCAGGACCACGCGAAGGCCGTCGAGCTGGCCACGGTGAACTACACCGCCGCCGTCTCCGTTGGCGTCGCGCTCGCGGACAAGCTCAAGCAGCAGGCGCACGGCCAGATCATCGCGCTGTCCTCGGTCGCCGGTGAGCGCGTGCGCCGGTCGAACTTCCTGTACGGCTCCACGAAAGCCGGGTTCGACGGGTTCTACCTCGGCCTCGGCGAAGCGCTCGCGCCCAGCGGCGTGACCGTCACCGTGGTCCGCCCCGGCCAGGTCAAGACGAAGATGACCGAGGGCATGGGCAAGGCCCCGCTGGAGCAGACCGCCGAACAGGTGGCCGAGATCGCCGTCGACGCGGCCCGCAAGGGCAAGGACCTGGTGTGGGCGCCGGCCGCGTTCCGCCCGGTGATGTCGATCCTCCGGCACGTGCCGCGGCCGATCTTCCGCAAGCTCCCGCTCTGACCCGCCCCTCCTTCGGTTACTGGCTGAGCCAGTAACCGAAGGAGGTGTACACCGGGTACGGGTTCAGCAACGGCCGCGGCGGCTGGATCTGGATCCGCGCCGAAGATCCCGTGATCAGGTTTCCCGGGATCGTGTACGTGTAAGTCGCCCACGCGGCGCCCTTGACCGGTGTGCGCACCCAGGTGCCTGCCGGTTTCCCATCGACGAGCACCTGCATGTCCGGCACCACCTTGTCCATTTCGGTGCGCGAGGTGATGGTCAAACCCTTGCCAGGCACCAGGTTCCGGGCAGTGAACTCCTCGCCGCCGAGGATGTTCCGTCCACTGTCGACAGTCCGGCCGATCCGGTCGAGCACGCTGAACGGCTGCATCCCGACCTGGGCCATCTTCGGCACATACGAATGCGCCTGTTCGCTGTCGAGGTCGCCGACGTTCACGTAGTCCCGCAGCTGCCCCGGCACGGCCTGCTCGTCGCCACTGTCGGCGAGGCTCCAATCCGCTTTGTACACATCGAGTTCGCGGAACGGGATGATCAGCCTGCCGTAGACGTCCGGCGGGGTCTGCGCCTTGAACTCCTGCACCGGCTCGTCTTCCAGCACGCCGGCCTGCCGCAGCTGCTCCAGCGACGGCCCGGGCACGGTGTCGTATCCGACGACGTACGCGGGGCGCTGGGCCGCGGGCAGGTGACGCAGCTTCTCGTACAGCGAGCCGGCACCGTTGTTCGCCGCTTCGGCGAAACCGTTGGTGCCCAAGCCGATGAGGTCCACGACGTGGTGCTCGCTGAAGTAGGCCACCGCGCCGACGTCCTTCACGGCCACGGTCGCGTTCGCCGGCACGTTCGTGGTGAGCCACAAGGCGACCGAGACGTCACTGTCGCGGATCGAGGAGCTGTCGCGGCCGAAGCGGACCGCCCACGTCGGCAAGGCCGCCAGCGAGAACACCAGCGCCACGGCAAGCCCACCGTGCAGCGCGAAGCGGCGCGCGTTGTGCGGCACGACCCGGGTGAGCCCGTACACGCCCGCCACCGCGAACAACAGGAACACCGGCAGGAACGGCTGGTTGTAGCGGAGATAGTGGGTCAGCGCGGTGTTCAGCGTGGCGATGGACAGGGTGACCGCGACGAGCCCGACGGCCATCGCGCCGAACACCGTGCGCCAGGCGCGCCGCACGAACACCAGGTAGATCACGCCGACGCAGCAGAACAGCACAGCACCGGGGAAGGCGAAGTCCTGGTCGTTGAAGCCGAGGAAGATGTCGCCGACCGTGCGCAGGTTGGAGATCGCACGGTCGGTGAAGTCGCCGAGGTAGAACAGCGGGCGGTCGCGCAGCAGGGATTTCGCCTGGATCCCGTTGGCCGAAGCGGTGCCCGTGGCGATCCGGTAGAAGACCAGCTGGGCCACCCCGGCGAGCACCGGCAGCAGGGTCCACGCCCAGCGCAAGAGCGAGCGCGGCACCCCGGTGCCACGGCGATGTGTCCACAATGTCCACCACGAGGCCAGCATCAGCACGATCGCGAAGATCAGCCCCTCGGGCCGGACCAGCGCGAGCAGTACGGCGAGGACCGGGGTGAACCGGAATCGGCCGGAAGGCGCTTCCCGGACCATCGCCAGCAGCGTGGAGACCACCAGCAGCGTGGCGAGGCCTACCTCCATACCGCTCGTCGCGCCCCACAGCAGTTCGCCACTCACCGCGAGCAGAAGGCCCGTCCAGAGCCCCACCGAGCGTGCGACCAGCACCGCACCCAGCCGGTACGTCAGCGCGGCGCTCAGCGCGAAGCAGAGCACACCGAAAGCCATCGCGAAGGCGAGGAACCAGCTGCCCTGGATTCCGATCGCGTACGCGGCGCCGAGCACCAGCGCGTACAGCACGCTGCTCGCGCCCGAACTGACCGGATCGCCGGTCTCGAACCTGAAGAACTCCCCGAGCCCGATCTGGCGGCCGTACTGCAGGTGGATGTAGACGTCGTCCAGCGGCGCGATCAGTTTGCCCTGGTTGTAGCTCAGGTCGACGACGATGAACAGCGCCCCCAGCACCAGCGCGACACCGCCCACGAGCCAGGCGTATCCGTCGCGGTGCACGCGGCCGGGCAGCACTGTGCGTGCCGTGCCGGTTTCGTGCGCAAGGGCTCGGGAGTTCAGTACTTCGACCACACGGAACTGTACGTCGAAGCGTGAATTCGGATTACCGCCCCCTCCCCCGGCACAATTCCGAATGGGTCAAACCGTTGCGCTGCAACGATATTGCGCCAAGGTGACGGATCACTCAGTTGTCGTACGGGAGTTCGGTGCCGGCACGCCACTTGTCGAAGAGCAGATCGACGTGGTGCTCGTGATAGCGCGCGAGATCGTAGATGTGCACGGTCTTGGCCAGGCGCCCGTCGTACACCTCCCGGAAACCGTCCGCTTCGGCCTGTTCCGCGTCGGCGCCAAGGTAATACAGGCCCACCGAACCGTCCGCGGTGATGCCGGCTATCTCGCAGGGATAACCGAGGTACTCAGCACGTGTGGTCACCTCGGCGAGCCTGCCGTCCTCGTCCTTGACCACCCCGGTGCGCGGGCGGCCGCTGATCACCGCCGGATCGCCGTTGGCCCAGCCGCCGGTCGGCGCGTGCCCCTCGATCGGCCGGGAGAAGTGCGCCGAACGCCAGCGGCTGAACAGCAGATCGGTCTGTTTCTCGTAGTAGTCGGTGAGTTGACGCACGTCAGCGGTTTTGTAGTACTCGTACGCGTTCTCCTGCACGAAGCCGTTGACGGTGGCCCATTCGCCGTCCCATTCGGCCTCCATCAGCCTGGCGTGTCCCGCTTCGTCCAGTTCGTCGATCAGCACCCCGTGGCCGCGGTAGCTGGCATAGACCTGCACAGAGAACACGCGCTCGCACATGTCCACCGGGATCGGCTCGGTTCGCGGATACGGAGTGGGTTTTTCCGAAACGCCATCCGGAAAGTGCACGTAGTTCTCGCCGAACGAGTAGGAAACGCGGTGCGAGACACCGTCGATCAAGGCGTACGTGCCGTGCCGATACAGGGGGTAGCTCATCGACACCCCTTTTCTTTCCCCGACCAGTCGTGTGCAGCGAGAGTTTACGAGGACCACACAGGCTCAGCGAATTGGCATGAGCATGAAGTGCCCGACGCCCTTCGCCTGCGAATACACCTGCCATGGACCGGGCCCCGGCCCGTAGGTCAGCTGGTAAGTGCGGGCGATCGGCGGCCGCTGCCAGTCGAACCGGGTGTAGTTGAGCCGCAACAGCCAGGCCACGACCGGTCCGGCCCGGTCGATCCGCTCGCGGATCTGCGGACCCAGCAGGCCCGGGTCGGAGAACCCGTCGACGATCTGGCAGTCGCAGAAGTACGCGAGCGCGCCGAGCTCCCCCGGCGCACCGACCGGCTCGCCGCCGACGCGTTGGCCCAGTTCACGGCCGACGCGGGCGTAGTCCGCCGTGTCGGCCCAGTTCCCGAAGAACGGTGGGGCCACCCAAGGCACGGGCCGCACGAACGCCGGCGTGTAGCCGAGCACGAGGAGCGCCATGACCGCCATCGCGACCGCGCGCGCCTGCACCTGCCAGCGCGCCGCGATCCCAACCCCCGCCATGCCGAGCGCGACGATCGGCGGCACGAAGTACCAGTGGTACGGCGGCACGTTGAGCAGTGAATACACCGCGTAGTAAGCAATCCCGCCCACGCCGAGCGCGACGAACGGCAGCGACTCCCGGCGCCGCACGAACAACCAGACCAGCAGCGCGAGCACGCCGAACCCGGCCGGCGCGAAACTGAGCACCGCGACCGGATCGCCGCCCCAGGCCAGGTCCAATCCGGTACCGAAGAACCCCTGCCCGCCGAAGCTCCGCTGCAACTGCTTGATCACCAGCGTGTCCGGCACCGCCGAACCGAAGTACCACCAGGAGAACCCCAGCCACGGCAGCGTGACCAGCAGGAACAAACCCAGTACCGGCAACGGCTTGTGTCGCACCGCGGGCGCGACCGCGGCGAGCAGTACGACGAACACCGCGAGATCCAGCCTCGTCAGCACGGCCAGCCCGGCGATCACTCCGAACGCGACCGGCCGGTCCGCGAACGACACGAGCAGGATCAGCGCCGTCGCGATGAACAGGACTTCCAGGCCCAGCGCGGAAAGCAGCAACGGGTTGAGCAGGACGACCGCGATACCGACCGCGGAAGCGGCCGCGGGTAAGCGCATTCTTGCCCACGCCCAGCCGAAAACCGCGCTGACGCCGACGTTCACCACACCCAGCGCGAACACCGGGTGCGCGGCCCCGGAAGCCCTGGTCAACAGCGTCACGAAGGCGAGCAGCGCCACGTGCAACGGCGAGGTGGCGGTGTTCGCGGGATGCCCGGGGATGAGCGCCCATTCCCCGTGCACCGCGAGGTTCTTCGCGTAGTCCAGCGTGATGAACGCGTCGTCGATGAGACTGTCCTTGGCCAGCAAGAACGTCAGTGCGGACAGCACGGCGGCCACCACCGGCGGCCACCACGACGTCTTCACCAGGACATTGTTACCAATCCGACCGGAAGTAGGCGGATACGCATCTGCAGCCGATCTGCTCGTAGGGACCTGTTTCCGTCGTGGCTGTAGTCGGATTGGTGACGGGCGGACTAGTACCGCAGCACTATCACTGTAAACGGGCCGACGTCACGTTGCGTGAAGCGCGGCGAGACGAACAGCGCCGGGTCGAACGCGACCTCGTCCACGTGCACCGGCGAGGCCTGCGGGAACGTGTCGGACGCGATCGGCATGTCCAGCTTCCCGTTGTCCTTGCGCAGCACGAAAACATTCGGTGCTTCGACGGGATTCGCGGCCAGCTTGTTCAGCAGTTCGGCGGAATCCGAGGCGGTGGCCCAGTTCCTGATCTGCGCGTTGCGCTCGGTGTACCCGGCCAGCGGGTTCGCGTAGTGCGGCGTGGTCTGCTGGAAACCCCAGTACGGCACGAAAGACAGCAGCCTGTCGTACGCGGACAGCACGATGTTGCCCTCCGGCGCGCGGCCGGAGAGTTCGTTCACCGTGCTGATCAGCTGACCCGTCCAGGCGCCGTCCTTGCTGGTGTCGTGCTCGCCCTTGGCGTTGTAGCCGTCGGCATAGTAGTCGGATTCCGCCGTCTGCACCGAATCGTTCAGCGATTTCACACTCGTCTGCGCCAGCGAAACCGCGCCGATCAACGCGAGCACGCTCCCGGCGACGAACAGCGGCCGCCCCTGCCTGGTCAGCCTCGGCACGTGCCGCAGCAACTCGACCGCGCCGAACACCCCGGCGACCGAAAGCAGCGTGTCCAGCGTGCCGATGAAGCGGAACGACAACAGCGTGGTGTGCGCCAGCAGAGCCAACGTCGAGACCGCGAACCAGACGTACACGAGCGCCGTGACGGTGAGCGTCACGAACGCGACCGGCTCATGCCTGGCCCGCAACAGCAGCCACACCAGGCCGGCGAGGCACAGCACCCCGAACACGCTGGTCGGCTCGAAGGGAGTCGGGAAGTACGCGCTGGTCTCGGGCAGGAAGTGGGCCGCCACGTTCGGCTTGCCCAGCCCGCCGGCCAGGATGAACGCGCCCCAGGTGAACAGCGCGAGCACCAGCGTGATCGCACCGATCGCGACCAGCCGGAGCAACAGCCGTTTGACCACCGCCCCGACGCCCTCGCCGTGACGCGCGGCCAGCACACCGGCCACGACCGCGAGCACCACGATCACGAAGATCCCGAACGCAACGTGCAGCGTGTATGTGATGGCGGCGAAGCCGAGGTACAACCCGATCAGCACCACCGGCCACGCCTGCACCCGGCCGCTGCGGCGGAACACCAGCCAGGCCAGCACGGCGACCGGCGGCAGCCACGCCGACGTCGGCCACGCGTACGGCTCGTCGATGGCCACCGAGAAGCAGCCGGCGATGGTCGTGGCGATCGAGGCGAGCACCGCGAGCCTGCGGCGCACCACGAGACTCCACAGCACGAACGCGACCACCGCGGACAGCGCTATCCACAGGATCGAATACGGCTTGTACGCCGCCCAGCCGTCCCAGCCGATGAGGTTCGCGAAGCGGCCGCCGAGCCAGAACCAGCCGCCGGGGTAGTACGGCGCGATGCCGTGGTAGTTCATGTCCGCGAGCGAGTTCGACGCGGTCATCCGCTCCATGTACTGGAGCCGGAAGGTGTTGTCGACTGTCGAGCCGCCGAGGAAGAAACGGGTGGCCTGCAACGGAATGGCCAGCAGCAGGGTGGCGAACGCGGTGAGCGCCGCCATCGCCCCGCCGACGCGCAGCCACGACGGCCAGCGGGCCGCCCAGCTCGTGGCGAGCAGCGCGAACAACACCAGCAGCAACACCACGCTGGCAAGATTGACCAGCGCGGTGGGCACGTAGGTGCCGGGGTCGGTGCCGATGTGGTTCGCCGCCACCTGCAGCACCAGGCTCAACGCCACGGCCAGTACGCTGCCGAGCACCAGCTCGGCGACGGTGCGGCCCAGACTCAGCCGGGTGACCGGCGGTTTCCGTGACTCGGACACGGTCGCGTCGCCGGCCGGCCGCCGCAGCGTCGTCGTCACAGGTAGAACGTCACCGCGAGCGTCACGACCCACAGCACACCGAGCACCTGCAGCACGCGGTCCTTGAGCACGATCTCCTCCGGCTCACCCGCGGTGCCGCCGTCCACGTCCACCGCGTAGCGGAGCACCGCGATGACGAACGGGACCATCGAGATCGTCGGCCAGATCGAACCGTGCGCGCCCTCGCGCAGGGTGAACGCCCACAGCGAGTACGACATGATCAGGATCGCCGCGGCGGTCGCCCAGACGAACCGCAGGTAGCTGGCCGAGTACTTCTTCAGCGAGGACCGGATCTTCGCCCCGGTGCGCTCGAACAGCATGATCTCGGCGTAGCGCTTGCCTGCCACCATGAACAGCGAACCGAACGCGGTGACCAGCAGGAACCATTGGGACAGCACGATCCCGGCGGCCACACCACCGGCGATCGAGCGCATCAGGAAGCCCGAACCGACGATGGCGAGGTCGACCACCGGCTGGTGCTTGAGCCCGAAGCAGTAGCCCAGCTGCACGGCCTCGTACACGCCGAGCACGATCGCCAGCTGCGGGCTGGCGAGGAACGAGATGCCGAGGCCGACGGCGAAGAACACCACCGCCGCGGCGTAGGCCACCGGCACCGGCACGATCCCGGCCGCGATCGGCCGGTTGCGCTTGGTCGGGTGTGCCTTGTCGGCTTCGACGTCGACCGCGTCGTTGATCAGGTAGACCGAGGACGCGACCAGTGAGAAGGCCACGAACGCGATCAGCGCGTCGAGCAGCACGCCGCCGTTGGTGATCTGCGCGGCGGTGAACGGCGCGACGAAGACGAGCACGTTCTTCGCCCACTGGCGCGGACGTGCGGTCTTCACCACACCCAGCACCGTCCGGACCGGTCCGCGTTTGACCGATTCGGTGACCGGTTCCGGCGCGGGGGCCAGGTCGGGTTCGGTGTCGAGATCGGTCGGCTTGGTCTCCGCCTCGGCGGGCTCGTTGTGCACGGGCTCCGCTCCGGTCTCGGCGGCCTTGTTCACTGATTTCGTCACGAGCGGATTTCCCTACCCCTTTTTGCGGATCTTCCTGCGCAGCAGACCACCGACAGCGCCTCCGAGGGCTGCTCCGGCGAGGACGTCGGTCGGGTAATGCACCCCGAGCACGAGCCTGGAGGCCAGCATCGGCGGCACCAGGGCGGGAACCAGGTTACGCCCGGTCAGTCCGGAGTAGAGCACCGCCGCCGCTGTCGTGGACGTCGCGTGCGAGGAGGGGAAGCTCAGCCTGCTCGGCGTGCCGACCAGAACTTCCACGCTCGGGTCGTCCGGACGCGGGCGGCGGACCACCCGCTTGACCGCGATGGACGCGGCGTGCGCCGCGACCACCCCACCCGCCGCGACCAGCCAGTCCTTCCGGCGCTTGCGGTCAACCGCCGCGCCGACGAGACCGGCGGCGAACCAGCCGATGCTGTGCTCGCCGAAATGGGACAGCCCGCGCGCGGCCTTCACCGTCGCGGGGCGCTTCAGCGTGGACTGAACCTTCGAGAGGATGTCGATCTCGGTGGGCCTGGCGGCCTTCTTCTCAAGCATCGAGGCTCCCGTCCAGCGGCGCGCCGTCGGTCAGGTGCGGCGCGATCTTGTTGTCGAACGCGGACAGCGCCGACCCGATCGCCATGTGCATGTCCAGGTACTTGTAGGTACCCAGCCTGCCGCCGAAGAGGACGTTGCGCTCGGCGGCCTCCTGCTTGGCCAGCTCGCGGTAACGCTCGAGCTTCTCGCGGTCCTCGGGGGTGTTGATCGGGTAGTACGGCTCGTCGTCCTCGTTGGCGGCGCGGGAGAACTCGCGCACGATGACCGTCTTGTCCTTCGGGTAGTCGCGCTCCGGGTGGAAGTGCCGGAACTCGTGGATCCGGGTGTAGGGCACGTCCTCGTCGTTGTAGTTCATGACGGAGGTGCCCTGGTAGTCCCCGGTCGGCACGACCTCCTGCTCGAAGTCCAGGGTGCGCCAGCCCAGCCGGCCCGCCGAGTAGTCGAAGTAGCGGTCCACCGGTCCGGTGTAGACGGTCGGGGTGCCGGCCGGGATCAGCGCGCGGACGTCGAAGTAGTCGACGTTCACCCGGACCTCGATGTTCTCGTGGTCGGCCATCTTCTCCAGCCACGCGGTGTAGCCGTCGACCGGCAGGCCCTCGTAGGTGTCGTTGAAGTACCGGTTGTTGAACGTGTAGCGCACGGGCAGCCGGGTGATGTTGCCCGCGGGCAGTTCCTTCGGGTCGGTCTGCCACTGCTTCGCGGTGTAGCCGCGGAAGAACGCCTCGTAGAGGGGGCGGCCGATCAGCGAGATCGCCTTCTCCTCGAAGTTCTGCGCGTCGGCGGTCTCGATCTCGCTCGCCTGCTTCGCGATGAGCTCGCGCGCCTCGTCCGGCGTGTGGGACTTGCCGAAGAACTGGTTGATCAGGCCAAGGTTCATCGGCAGCGGGTAGACCTGGCCCTGGTACTTGCCGAACACCCGGTGCTGGTAACCGGTGAAGTCGGTGAACTGGTTCACGTAGTCCCACACCCGCTTGTTCGAGGTGTGGAACAGGTGCGCGCCGTAGCGGTGCACCTCGATCCCGGTCTCCGGCTCCGCTTCGGAGTACGCGTTGCCGCCAAGGTGGGCGCGCCTTTCCAGGACGAGCACGCGCTTGTTCAGCTGCGTGGCGGCGCGCTCGGCCACGGTCAGCCCGAAGAAGCCGGAGCCGACCACGACGAGGTCGTAGGAGGTGAAATCGGCTTCGGAAAAGTCAGTGTGGTTCGTGTGCTCGCTCACGGGCGTCGAGGGTACCCACGTAACGGAGGGCTACCGCACCGGCCGCTGGTTAAGCGCCGTTGTGGAGCCCCGGCAAGACGTCGGTCACCACTTGTTCAAGGACCGTTTCCCGGCCCTGGTACGGCCCGCTCGACCTGGGCCAGTGCGCCACGATGTCGGTGAATCCGAGCTCGGCGGCGCGGCCGGCGGCGTCGGTGAACGCGTCGGCGCTGCTCAGCGAGAAGACGGGCGCCGCGTCGAGGCTGAGGTAGCGGCCGGCGCTGCCCGGCTCACGCTCGTGCTCGACGAGGATTTCCTCGAACCGCTTGGCCAGTTCGGCCACCCCGTGCCACCACTCGTCGAGCGTTTCGGCCGGATTGCCCGTGGTGATCCAACCGCCGCCGAATTTCGCCGTGAGCCGCATGTTGCGGGGACCGTTGGCGGCGATGAGGAACGCGGGGCGCGGGCGCTGCACGCTGCCGGGCAGGTTGCGGGCGCCGACCGCCTGGTAGTACTCGCCCCGGAAGTCGAACTTGTCCGTGCGCAGCAGGCCGTCGAGGGATTCGATGAACTCGGCCAGCCGGTCAGCCCGCTGTTTCGGGGTGGGCTCGGTGCCGCCCATCACGAGGTTGTCGTAGCCGAGCCCGCCCGCGCCGACGCCCAGCAGCAGCCTGCCGTCGGCGATGTCGTCGAGGGTGATCAGCTCGCGGGTGAACGGCACTGGGTGCCGGAAGACCGGCGAGGCGACGAAGGTGCCGAGGCGGATGGTGGAAGTCACGGTCGCGGCGGCGGTGAGGGTGGGCACGGCGCTGAACCACGGCCCGTCGACGAGCGATCTCCAGCCGAGGTGGTCATACGTCCAGGCGTGGTCGAAGCCGTATTCCTCGGCTGCTCGCCACTTGGGCTCGGCGGCCCACCACCGGTCCTCCGGGAGAATCACAATGCCAACGCGCACCACTCAACGCTATCGGGCTGCGGTGACAGCCGGACAATGGGCAGCGGACAATCGCAGTGTGGAACAGCCCCTGTTGATCGCCTCCGACGTGGACGGAACCCTGCTCGACGCCTACGAGCGGCTGTCCGAGCGCACCAACTCGGTCGTGCGCCGCGCGGTCGCCGCCGGCGTGCCGGTCGTGCTGGCGAGCGGACGCCCGCCGCGCTGGATTCCGTCGGTGGCCGGCGCCGCCGGGCTGACCGGTTACGCCGTGTGCGCGAACGGTGCCGTGCTGTACGACATCGGCGCCGACCGCGTGGTCGAAGTGAACGGGCTGCTGCCGCCGGAGCTGCTCGTCGAGGTGGTCGCCGAACTGAGGAAGGCGATCCCCGGCTGCGGGTTCGCCGCGGAACGGGTCGGCCGGAGCGCGATCGACCCGGAGGTGCGCAACCTCGTGATCGACGACGGCTATCACAACCCGTGGGGCGACAGTGAAGGCATGGTGACCCCGCTCGGCGAAATCCTCGGGCATCCGGCGATGAAACTGCTGGTCAGCCACGATTCGATGAGTTCGGACGAGATGGCGGCGGCGGCCCGCGCGGTACTCGACGAGTCGGTGGACATCACGTTCTCGGCCGGGTTCGGGTTGATCGAGGTCGCTGCACACGGGATCACCAAGGCCAGCGGCCTGGCCGAGGTGTGCCAGCGGCTCGACGTGCCGCGGGAGCGGGTGATCGCCTTCGGCGACATGCCCAACGACGTGGAGATGCTGCGCTGGGCGGGGCACGGTGTGGCGATGGCCAACGCGCACCCCGCCGTCCGCGAGGTGGCCGACGAGATCACGGCGCCGAACACCGAGGACGGCGTCGCCCAGGTGCTCGAACGCTGGTTCTAGGGCTTCGGCGCGGTGCCGCCGAGGTGCGCGGGCAACCACCAGCGTTCGTCCGCGGCAGGGCTTTCCGGGTACTCCGCCTGCGCCTTGTCCAGCAGCACCGACATGCGGGTACGCAGGTCGCGGGTCAGCGTCTCCGGATCCTCGTCGGGCGACGGGTGCGTCGGCTCGCCGAGCACCACCGAGATCGGCACGTGCCGTTTCGTAAGCGTGCGGGGGTGTCCCTTCGTCCACAGGCGCTGGGTGCCCCACAGCGCCATCGGGACCAGTGGCACCCCGGCTTCGGCGGCCATCCGCACGGCGCCGGACTTGATCTCCTCGACGGTGAACGACGGGCTGATCGTCGCCTCCGGGAACACGCCGACGACCTCTCCGGCGCGCAGCCGTGCGACCGCTTCGTCGTAGGAAGCCTTGCCCGCCTTGCGATTCACCGGGATGTGCCGCATCCCGCGCATCAGCGGGCCGGAGATCCGGTGCCGGAACACCGACTCCTTCGCCATGAACCGGACAAGGCGTTTCGCCGGCTGCGCGCCGAGGCCGCAGAAGATGAAGTCCAGGTAGCTCACGTGGTTGCAGGCGATCACCGCCCCGCCCTCGCGCGGCAGGTGCTCGCCGCCCTCGACCCGGAGTTTCAGGTCCAGGGCCCGGAACATGGTCTTCGCGAACAGGATGACCGGTGGGTACACGAGCTCTGCCATGTCCGCCAGGTTACGGCACCGTAGGTTACTTACGCGTAGCTCATCTCGGGCAGGGCACATAGACGAGCGACGGATCGGTGCTCAGCCGCCGGATCAGCATCGGCGCCTCGTCGTCCCGCGCGTACACGGTGACCCAGCCGCCGGAGACCAGGTGCCGGAAGGTGGCCGGCGTGTACGCCGCGTCCTCGCTCACGCATTGCTGGGTGGCGCTGTAGCCGAACGTATTCGACGTCGCGAGCGCCGGCCGCCAGACGCTCGGGTGGTTGTCGGTGTCGGTGATCAGGAACTGGCTCCCGAGCCCGTAAGCGAGGATCCCGACGCCGGTGTCGACCGAGGCCCCGACCGGCAGGCCCGCGGCCAGCCACGCGCCGAGCTCCTCCGTCTGCGCCTGGCGGGTCCGGTGTTCGAGCACCTCCGGGCGCCCGAACAGCGCGACCGGCACGCTCACCGCGGCCAGCACCACGGCCGCCGTCCTGGCCCACACCGGCGCGACGGGCCGTGGCGTCGGCGAGGGCTTTCGCCGACGCTGCAACAACACCGGCACCGCCACCGTGAGCAGCGCGGCGAGCAGGAACTTGTACGGCGGCTGGACGTCCGGCCAGGTGGTGAACGGCTGGTTGTAGTACGTCGCGCGCCAGGCGAGCCAGGGCACCACGAACACCAGCCAGCCCAGCGTGAAACCCACCGGCGCCCACCAGTTCCACCACCGCCGCGCGGCCCCCGCCAGCAGGAAGATCACCACGACGACGCCGAGCGCGGCACCGTCCGGCCTGGTCATGGTGGCCAGCGCGGCGAACACACCGGCCGCCACCGGATGGCCCGTGCGCACCGCGTACAACACGGCGAGCACGAGCAGGACGAACAGCGGCGTCTCCGTGCCCGCGCCCTCGTAGGCGGCCAGCCCGCTGACCGCGGCCATCAGCACCGCGGCGAGCGGGTGGAACTTGTGAGCCAGCAGCACGCAGCCGAGCGTGCAGGCGACGCTGAGCACGACCGCCCCGGTCACGACATCCGTGCCGAACATCGCCTTCGGCAGGCTGACCAGCACCAGCCACACGAAGTTGGCGTACCCCTCGACGCGCTCCCCGACGTTGAACACGGCGCCGTGGCCCGCCGCGATGTTCTCCGCGTAGCGGAAGGTGACGAACGCGCTGTCCGGCACCGTCGCGAACAGGATCTGCTGCAGCACCGTGAAGGCGAGCGCGAACGGCAGCAGCCCGGCGCGCCTGCCGGTCAGCACCACGACGGCCAGCACCACCCAGCCGAGCACCGCGATCAGCACCAACTCGCGTCCCCTCCCCTATGCGGAAGGTATCGCGCCCGCGCTTGATTCGTTTCGGTGTTTTCGCAGGTCTTCAGATCAGGTCGGTCAGGGACTGGTAGTCGACCTTGCCGCTGGCCATCCGGGGGACGGTGTCGATCGCGCGCACGTCGAACCCGGACGAGTGCAGATGGAGCCGGTCGGCCAGCGCCAGCGAGATGTCCTTGCAGATGTCCCGTGCCGCGCCCTCGGCGAACAGCACGACCTTGTCCCCGGCCGGTACCGCGGCCACGATGTCGACGCCCAGCCCGGTGGCGCATACGGCCTGCTCCAGGTCGTCCAGGCTGAGCCGGTTGCCGAACACCTGCCCGATCCGCTTGAGCCGACCGGTGACGAACAGGAAGCCCTCTTCGTCCAGGTAACCGAGGTCGCCGGTGGCCAGCACCCCGTCCAGTTCGTCGCCGAGCGCGAGCCGGCGGGCGTCCTCCGCGTACCCCATCATCACGTTCGGCCCGCGGTAGATCACCTCGCCGGTGATCTTGGGGTGAGTGGTTTCGGTCCCGTCGTTGTGCCGGATGCCGAACGCGCCGCCGGGCAGCGCGGGCCCGACCGACCCGGGTTTCTCCGCGAGTCTGTCGGCAGGCATCGTCGCCATTCGCGGCGCGGCCTCGGTTTGGCCGTACATCACGAAAAACCCGCCGCCCGCGGTGCGCATCTTCGTGTCGAACTCGGTGACCAGCTCGGGCCGGAGCCTGCCACCGGCCTGGGTCAGCGTGTGCAGCCGCGGGTACCGGGCGGGGTCGAATTCCAGGCGCCGCAACATTTCGTAGTGGTACGGCACCGCCGCCAGCGACGTGCAGCCGTGTTCGGTGACCGCGTCCCAGAAGTCGTCGTCGAGCAAACCGGCAGGCTGCAGCACCACCGTCGCGCCGCGCACGAGGTGTGAGTTGAGCACGGAAAGCCCGTAGCTGTAGTGCAACGGCAGGCTCGTCGGTGCGACGTCTTCGGGCCCGATGCCGAGCACCTCCGCGATCGCCTGCGCGTTGGACAGCAGCGCGTGCCGGGAGAGCCGGGCGAAATGCGGTTTTCCGGTGGAACCACTGGTGGCCAGCAGCACGGCGAGATCGGGATGCGGGCGCACCCCGTCGGTTTCGGCGCGCACCCAGTGCCCGTCCTTGCCGAGGTAGCCGGGCGGCGGTTCGCATTCCGGTGCGGCGAGCACGGCGCCGGGCCGGAACCGTTCGACGAGCTTGGCCAGCGACTCGACGCTGAGCGCCGGGTCGATCAGCGCGACGGCGCGGGAACTCTCGAACGCGGCGAGGTAGCGGATCAGACCCTGCACGTCGACCGCCGTGCGCACGAACAGCACACCCTCCGGCAGCGCCGCGAGCTCCTCCGCCGCGGCCGGCACCGCCGCGGTGAGATCAAGCGCGCGGCCGGCGGCGAGATCGACGATCCGGGCGCCATCACCGAGCAGTGTCACCGCCGCTGCTCCAGTTCCTCGTCCACCCGGAAAGTCCTTCCACTCGTCCCACCCGCACAAAGTAGAGAGGCCGGCGGGTCAATGGTCCATCAGCCCAATGGGTGGAACTGGTGGCCTCCGCTTGAGTCGCGCTGTCGGCTCGTCAATCGTGTCCACGTCACGGCGAGCCACCCTACCCAGATCCAGGAGGAGAAGATCCACGCATGATTCCCATCGCCGTGGTCGACGTCCGCGAAAGCGAGTCGCTGGTCGTCGAGGTGTTGCGGTCCGGCAATCTCGCGCAGGGGCCGATGGTCGGACGCTTCGAGGAGGCGTTCGCCCGGGTCGCCGGGACGGCGCACGCGGTGGCGGTGCACAGCGGGACGACAGCGCTGGTCGCCGCGCTGCAGGCGCTCGGCGTGGGTGAGGGCGACGAGGTGGTCACATCCCCGTTCGCTTTCGTCGCCACGCTCAACGCGATTCTGCGCACCGGCGCCACAGTTCGCTTCGCCGACGTGTCCGCCGAAGACTTCGCCCTCGACCCTCGCTCGGCCGCGAAGGCGATCGGCCCGCGTACCAAGGTCTTGCTGCCCGCGCACCTGTTCGGCGAGACGGCCGACATGGGCGAGCTGCTGCCGCTGGCCGAGGAGCACGGGCTGGACCTCGTGGAAGAGGCCGGGCAGGCGATCGGCGCGACGTTCGGTGGCAAGCGGGCAGGCTCGTTCGGGGTGGGTTGTTTTTCCTTGTACGCCACCAAGAACGTGACCACCGGCGAGGGCGGCGTGATCACCTGTGACGACCCGATGCTGGCCGACCGGCTCCGGCTGCTGCGCAACCAGGGCATGCGGGCACGGGGCGCGTACGAGGTGCCCGGGCTCAACTACCGGATGTCCGAGCTGCACGCGGCGGTCGGCATCCCCCAGCTCGCGCGACTGGACGAGACGGTGGCCGCGCGCCGCCACAACGCGCGCCAGCTCACCACGGGCCTCGCGGGTACGCCGGGGCTGACCGTGCCGGTCCCGCTGCCAGGCCGGGAACACGTGTGGCAGCAGTACACCGTGCTGATCGGCAAACACGCGATGCTGTCACGGGACGAGCTGGTCGCGGAGCTGGCCACGCGGGGCATCGGCACTGGCGTGTACTACCCGAAGCTGGTGTTCGACCACGACGGGTTCCGCCACCACCCGCAGATCGCGGCGGCGACGCCGGAGGATTTCCCGGTGGCGTCGGCGCTCGCGGAACAAACCCTTTCCCTGCCCGTACATCCCGCGCTCACGGAGTCCGATGTGGACACCGTGGTACGCGAGGTGCGGGACGCGCTTGGCGCCTGATCCGGCTAGGTCTCACGCCGGGAACCCAGTAACAGCAAGCAAAGCACGGCGACGGCGGCCGCGACCGCGGCGACGATCAGCATCGGGTCGAGCGTCGTGGTGGTGGTCGGTGCGGCGCTCGCCGCGGCCACTTCACCGCCGGTGCTCGGCGCGGCCTCGGTGGACACCGTGGCGGGCATGGACATCGACGTCGTCGGCTGCTGTTGTTGTTGCGCGACAGGCTGTTGTTGCGCCGCGGACGAACGCGTGGTGGCCTTCTGCTGCGTGGTGGCCCTTGGCGCGACGGGCACCGCCGGTGCGCTCGTCGCGGCAGCGAGCACTGTCACGGTGGCCCGCATGTCCGGGTGGATCGAGCAGTAGTACGAGTAGGTGCCCGCGGTCTTGAAGGTATAGCTGAAACTCTGCCCGGTGGACAGCATCGGGCTCTTGATCGCGACCGGGGCGCTCGTCGTGGTCACGTCGTGCGGGGCCTGGTCGTGGTTGGTCCAGGTGATCGTATCCCCGGCGTGCACTGTCAACGTGGACGGCGAGAAGGCGTAGTTCTCCATCATCACCGCCTGCGTCGCGGCCTGCGCCGGCGGCGCGAGCGCGAAGGTGCCGAACGCGGCCAGTAGCGCCGCCAGTAGCAGCCTCATTGCACGAACTCCGCGGCCAGCTCCAGATGTATCGGCCGTTCGGCGATCACCTGTGCCGCCCAGTAACCGGTCTCCAGCGAGCGTCGCGGCGGTGGCAGCACTCCGGTCACCCACAGCACCACCGCCAGCTCGTCCACGTAGGCCAGCCGGCCGCGCAGCCGTATTTCGCGTACGACGTCGAGCACCTCCAGTTTGCCGATCACCTCGACCTGCCAGTCCTCGGTCACCGACAGGTCCGTGCTGCGGAAACGGAGTGCGGGATGTTCCGCCGCGCATAATCCTCCTTCGCTGGTGAGCGTGCGCGCGAGCCCGAAAACGTTGGTGCGCAACGAACGCGCGTCGAGTTCGAGCGACAGCTCGGGTCGTTCGCCGAGCACGAGATGGCCGCCGGTGCAGGCAAGCCTGCCGCGCAGCACCGGCCACCGCAGCACGCGGACGGCCGGTTCGAGCACGAACCGGCCCGGGTCGACCTGGTAGCGGCCGGGCAGCGGCAGCTTCTCGAACCGCTCGACCGGGAGCTCCACGGTCGCGTCCATCGGGGACCTCCTCGGGATGGGAGAATGGGTGGCGGTGGCCCGGCCGACCGTTTCTCGGCCGGGCCACCGCCTTTCCCTGACCTACCGCTGTCTCAGCAGGTCGCCTGGTTCATCAGCGGGGTGAGCACCTGCTCCAGCCAGACCGTGTGCGTCTTGATGTACTGGTCGAGGTTCAGCGCGTCGGTCACCTGCTGGCCCAGCGAGGTCTCCAGGTGCGCCGACTTGATGTGGTCGAGGATCGGCGTCAGCGTGTCCGTGACCAGCTTGTCGGCCGAACCGTCCAGCAC
This sequence comes from Amycolatopsis sp., assembly GCF_035546795.1. Taxonomy (GTDB): domain Bacteria; phylum Actinomycetota; class Actinomycetes; order Mycobacteriales; family Pseudonocardiaceae; genus Amycolatopsis_E. The sequence continues at coordinate 112,440 of NZ_DASZWC010000058.1, read as the reverse complement.
CGGCGCCAGCACCTGTTCCAGCCACACCGTGTGCGTCTTGATGTACTGGTCGAGGTTGAGGATGTCGGACACCTGCTGCCCCGGCGAAGTCTCCAGGTGCGCGGACTTCACGTGGTCGAAAATGGGCTGCAGCACGCTGGTGGGGATGCATTCGGTGGTGCCGCCGGTGCTGCTCGACGGCATCGACATCGACGAGGACTCCGAGCTGGAGCTCGACGGCATCGACATCGAGGTGGTCGGCGCCGAGCTGCCGGTCGGCGTGCTCGTCGTCGGCTGCGTCGAACCGCTGCCGCTGTCGGTGACCGTCACCGTGGCCTTCATGTCCGGGTGCACGGCGCAGTAGTACGAGTACGTGCCGGCCTGGGTGAAGGTGTAGGTGAAGGTCTGGCCCTGCTGCAGGTTCGGCGAGTTGAACTTGACCGGGCCATCGCTCACCGTCACCGTGTGCGGTGCGGTGTCGTCGTTGGTCCAGGTCACGGTGTCACCGACGGCAACGGTCAGCGCAGCCGGGTCGTAGGCGTAGTTCTTGATCGCCACCTGCACGGTCTTGGCCGTTTCGGCCTTTTCCATGCTGTTGTAGAGCGCGACGCCGATCGGGTTGTCCTGCACCACCTGCGGCAGCGCCGCCTGGTCGGTACCGGCGCTCGACTTCATGCTGGCGAAGCTGAACAGCACGCCCGCCAGCGCCACCACGGCGATGCCGAGCAACAATACGGACTTGCGCGAGCGCTTGGGCTCGGTCGGGGATTCGGTTTCCACTATGGATTTTTTCCTTTCTCAGCAACTCGCCTGGGCGAGCAGCGGGGTGAGGACGCTCTCGAGCCAGACGGTGTGGGTCTTGACGTACTGGTCGAGGTTCAGCGCGTCGGCGACCTGCTGGCCCACCGACGTTTCGAGGTGCGCCGACTTGACGTGGTCGAGGATCGGGGTGAGCGTGTCGGCGGCGACCTGGTCCGCCGATCCGTCCAGCGCCGGCGCCAGCACCTGCTCCAGCCACACCGTGTGCGTCTTGACGTACTGGTCGAAGTTCAGCGCGTCCGTGACCTGCTGGCCCACCGAGGTCTCCAGGTGCGCGGAGTTCACGTGGGCGAGGATGGTTTGCAGGACCTCGGTCTTGGCGCACGAGCTCTGCTGGGACGACGCGGCGGCATCCACAGTGGACGGTGCCGCTTCGGCGATCGCGGAACCCCCGCCAAGGCTCATCAAGCCGGCCACGGCGAGCGTCAGCACCCACCTCCATCGCCGGGCGAGACCGGGTTTTTCGGACTTGTCCATCCAGCAGACTCCTTTCCTCGGATGAACGGTCAACGGCCAGGACTGGCCGTGACGAGCAGACTCGCCGCGACGAGGACGACGATGACGAGCACCGTTTCGGCGGCGACGGAATAGACGAAGGGGCGGACGGTGCCGCTCTGCCCGCGCAGCACGACGGCGAAGTCGAGCCGCCGGTTCACCCAGCCGCGGCTGCCCTGCGCGACCAGCAGCACCACGAGCAGCACCACGATCTTGACGAGCAGCGTGCGGCCGTAGTCGGTGCTGAACAGCTTGGCCACCGAGCCAAGCGTCTGCCACGTCAGCACCACCCCGGCGGCGATGATGAGCAGCACCGACCCCATGGCCAGCTTCGAGTAGCGCGGCAGAACGGCCGAGAGCTCGTCCGGCTTGCGACGCGAGAGCAGGCCGAACAGGAGCATCACCAGTCCGCCGAGCCACGCGCAGATGCCCAGCACGTGCAGGAAGTCGGCGATCTGCGCCAGCACCGGCCGCGCGCTTTCCGAGGCGTGGCCGGTCATTCCGGTGGTGCGCAACAGCCCGAAGCCGACCACGGCGAGCCCGGTGCGCCAGGCCGGCGAGCCGGCGGCGAACCGGCCGCGTTGCAGCAGTTGCGCGAGCACGACTCCGCCGAGCAGCCACAGCAACGTCCTGGCGAACCAGATCTGTCCGAAGTGGACGTCAAGCACCTGGGAAATCAGGTCCCAGTCAAGGAAGTCGCTCGGCGGTCGTTGCGCGATCCAGGCGCCCTCGAGACCGACGGCCGCGATCGTGCCGACGAACCCGAGCACCCAGCCGACGACGACGACCTTCCGCGCCCGGCCCTGGTCGGCGCCGCCTTTCCAAAGGAGAGCAAGGAAGAACAGGCCGCCGAGGAACAGCGTCATACCGAAGTAGTCGACCGCGCGGGCGACGATGTAGAGGGTTTTGGTCGGCGTCAGATCCATCAGCCACCGACTTTCGCGGGCACCAGCGCGGTAGGCGTGCTCAGCGGAGCCGTCGCCGTGGCATCCGTCGCGGTGGTACCCGTCGCGGTGGTACCCGTCGCGGTGGCATCCGGCGTAGCGCAGTAGCCGGTGATCGAGTACAGCAGCGTGTTGAGCGCGCCGGGGTTGCTTCCGTCCGGGCTCTGCGCGAGTCCGAGCGTTCCGGTGAGCGTGCCGACCACCGGCAGCGCGCCGACCACGGTGTTCGCGGTGTCGGCGAGTTGCTGCGCCGCGCCGGGAAGACACGTCGAAGGCAGGGCAGGGCTCGTCGGGTTGGTGGGTGCGATCGGCGTGCCGGGGTTTGTCGGGCTCACCGGCGTGGTCGAGCCCGAGCCCGGATCCGGGGTGGTCACCACAGGCACGGTGTCGCCGCCGGTCGCCGGCTCGCTGACGGAAACCGGGACGTCCGAGGGGATTTGGTTGCTGGGCAAGTCGTTGCCGGGCATGGTCATCGCCGGCACCGAGGCCTGCGGCAACTGCCCGTCCGGTACCGCGGTGCCCGGACTGGCCGCGGCCGGAGTGCCGGCCGCTTGCGCGTTCGTGGTGGTCGTCTTCAGCCCGAGCCCGGACGCGAATCCGACGATCACAACCACGCCGCCGACCAGCAGGGCCGCGACCAGGTGTTCACGACGTACCGAGAGTCCCACTGCCACCAGTCACTTCCTCGAATCACTCGGAACTGGGAAGAAATTGCCTGAGCGATAGGCCGTTTGGTCTATGCCGGCCGACGGGGGACGATCAGACCAGTTCCTGTGTTTCCGGCGTTTACCGCTTTGTGAAGCAGCGGTAAAGTGCCTCGCGCTTTAGATCCGAGGCCGCGGTGAGTGTTGACCGTTCGTCACCCGAACGAGTGAGAGATCGATCCGCTTTGGACCCTCGAACCGCTCGAATCCAGTCGTCGATAAGGCGACCGCGGTTCCGGCGGTGAGCAGCTGTTCATTCGTTCGTTACAACCTGCCCCTTGTCCGGCCGGCACTTCGCACTACTGTCCGAACGACCGGGAACGGCACCGAGTTCCCCATTTCCGGACGGAAGAAACGTTGTCGCGTAACCGAAATCTGCTGATCAGGGGCACTGCCCTCACCTTCGCGGTGGCCATTCTGCTGCTGGCCGGAATGCGGGCGGCCGACGCCCACAACGTCCTGGTTTCGGCGAACCCGGCCGCCGGCGCGGAGATTTCGAGCGGACCGTCCACAGTAGAGTTGACCTTCAACGAGCCCGTGGAGTCCGGTTTCAACGAACTCGTTGTGACCGGACCGGACAAGACGTCACACTGGGAGAACGGACCGACTACGGTCTCCGCGGAAAAAATCTTCGCACCGTTGCGCCCGCTCGGACCCGCCGGCGAGTACACGGTGGCGTACCACATCGTCTCCGAGGACGGCCATCCCGTTTCCGGCTCCTACACGTTCAAGCTGACCGTCGCCGGCACCGGCTCGCCCGCGCCCGTCGCGCAGGGGCAGGCCGCGGTCGCGGGCGCTCCCGCGACCGAGGGCGATTCGACCGTGCCGGTCTGGGTCTGGGTCGCCGGGGCGGTGGTACTGGTCGCCGCCGGAGTGGTCATCGCACGCCGCGTCGCGCGGTAGGTTCCGGAAGCAAGGCACTTGGGCGCACACCCCGGGGCCCGTACCCTGGGCTGATGCGAGTGGTCGTGATCGGCGGCGGGATACTGGGCCTCGCCGTGGCGTGGGAGCTGACCCGCCGCGGCAATGACGTAACGGTGCTGGAGAAGGAAAATCACTGGGCGGCGCACCAGACGGGTCACAATTCCAACGTCGTGCACGCGGGCCTGTACTACAAACCCGGCTCAGCCAAGGCGAGGATGTCCGTCGCGGGCAACAGGTCCATTGTGGACTTCGCGCGCGAGCACGGCGTCGGCGTACAGGTGTGCGGCAAGCTCGTGGTGGCCACCGAAGAAGCGGAGCTTCCCGCGCTGGGCGTGCTCGCCGAACGTGCGGAGGCCAACGGCGTCCCGGCGAAGCTGATCAGCCGCGAGGAAGCGCTTGAATACGAGCCCGAGGTGTCCTGTGTGCAAGCTCTGCGCGTCGACTCCACTGGCATCATCGACTTCCCCGGCATTTGCGCCGCGCTCGTCCGCCTGCTCACCGAGAAGGGCGCGGACCTCCGGCTCGGCACCGCCGCCCGCGGTATCCGCACCGGACAGGGTGGTGGCGTCGAGATCGCGACCGGCGAAGCCGTGCTCAAGGCCGACGCGCTGGTGAACTGCGCGGGCCTGCAATCCGATCGCGTCGCCGAACTCGCCGGGCTCTCCCCGCGTGCCCGTATCGTCCCGTTCCGCGGCGAGTACTACGAACTCCGCCCGGAACGCCGCCATCTCGTGCGCGGCCTGATCTACCCGGTGCCCGACCCGACGCTGCCGTTCCTCGGCGTCCACCTGACCCGCATGCTGGACGGGAGCGTGCACGCCGGACCCAACGCGGTGCTCGCCCTGCGCCGTGAGGGCTACCGCTGGCGCGACGTCTCCCCTGCCGACATCGCCGACGTGGCGCGCTTCCCCGGTTCCTGGAAACTCGCCCGCAAGTACGCGTACCCCACCGGCCTGGAAGAGATCCTGCGGTCACTGTCCAAACGCCGCTTCGCCGAAAGCCTCGCCCGGCTCGTGCCCGCCGTCGGCCCGGACGACATCGTGCGCCACGGCTCCGGCGTGCGCGCACAGGCGCTCTACCCCGACGGCTCGCTGGTCGACGACTTCCTCATCGAGACCGCACCGAACCAGGTACACGTGCTCAACGCGCCCTCCCCGGCCGCGACTTGCGCGCTGGAGATCGCCAAGCACGTCGTCAACGAGGTAGGTGCGTAGCCACGATCGGCGCCGCCTTGCGGGCGTAGTCGCAGGCCTTGGTGGGTTCGGTGAAGTTCTGGCTCGAGATGGCGACGAACGAGGTGTCCGAAAGCGACACCGCGAGGTTGCACATGACGTCGCCGAGGAGGCTCGGGTAATTGCCCCAGCTGACGCCACCGAACTGTTCCTGCGCGGTCGCCTGTTGGGAGAAGTACTCGCCGATGTTCAGATCCGTGCTGTAGAACAGCTGCACCGAATCGTCCAGCGAGGCGTCCGGATCCGGTGACCGCCACTCGCAGCTCGCCGGCACCCGCGCGCTGCGGTCCGCCGGTTTCGGCGTGCCGGGCCCGGCCAGTCCGAGCTGCGCGGCCTCGTCCGTGGTGAGCAGCGCGCACGGGTCCGTCGAGTCGGCCGGCGCGACCGTGACCCGCCCGGGTACCGGCTGCGCACTCCCGGTCACCGTCGTCGTGCACCCGGTCACCAGTCCGGCGACCACCAGCACCGCTGCTACCGCTCCGCCTCGCACGCCTGCCCCCTGAAGGTTTAACAACCCGGTTACCTGCACCGGTCTTCGTTTTCGCATGCCGAACCTAGCGTGTCAGTCATGACCAGATGAGGCAGCTGAACAAGGCGGTACCCACGGTGACGATGAGCAACCCGTTCGAAATCGCGCTCCCGGCGCAGACCGGCATCGGCGTGGTGGCGCCGTTCGACTTCGCGCTCGACCGCGAACTGTGGCGCTGGGTCCCCGACCAGGTCTGCCTGCACACCACCCGCCTGCCCTACCTGCCCGAGCCGGTGACGGTCCGGCTGGCACAGGCGCTAGGCGACGCACACGGCGTTCGCCGCGCCACTCGCGACGTGCTGGTCCCCGAGCCACTCGTGGTCGCCTACGCCTGCACCTCCGGCAGCTTCGTCCGCGGCGCGGCCGGAGAGCGCGCGCTGGTGCGGGACATGCTCGAAGCGGGCGCGCCCGCCGCGATCACCACCTCGGGCGCCCTGATCCGCGCCTGCGAACGGCTCGGCATCCGCCGCCTCGCCGTGATCACGCCCTACGTGGACGACGTGACCGATCGGTTGCTCGATTTCCTCGCCGAATACGGCATTTCCACCTCCGGCAGCCTCGGGCTCGGCAAGCTCGGCGACATCTGGAAGATGTCGTACCGCGAGGTACTCGCCGCGGTCAGCGGCGTGGACACCACCGGCGCCGATGCCCTGTTCGTGAGCTGCACGAACGTGCCGACCTACGATCTGGTCGCGCCGCTGGAGCAGCGGCTGGGCCTGCCGGTGCTGACCGCCAACCAGGTGACCATGTGGGCCGCGATGGAGGAGGCCGGGGTGCTGGTTCCCGAGGGGAGTTTCCCCGCCGCCCGCAAGATCGCCGAGGTCGCCTAGCGGGTCAGCGGAAACGCGCTGGTCGCACGGCATTGTTTTTCAAAGGGGCGGAGCCGCTTGCCGTGTGCACGCAACTCGCACCGCCGCGGGTTCTCAGCCGCCTTCTCGCGAGGACAGCGCCGACGTGGTGAATTGGCATTCATGAGGAGGCGATCCCGGAGTGAGAAGGTGGCTGAGGTTCCGCCACCTGCACCGCCACGCAAATCCTTGAACAGGTCTCCCTATACGCTGAGCGGGTCAAAACCGGCTCGTTCCTGGAGTACCGATGCACGACCCCCGCCTGCTGCTCGATCCCGCCACGGACGCGGCCGCCAAGCTGCGCCGCCGCGGGTATGTGCTCGACACCGACCGCCTCGGCAAGCTGGTGAGCAGGCGTTCCGAGGTCATCAGCCAGGGCGATCAGGCGCGCGCGCAGTCCAAAAAAGCGGCCTCCGACGTACAGGCCGCCGCGCGCCGCGGTGAGGACATCACCGGGCTGCGTGAGGAGGCCCGCCAGCTGAAGGTCCGCATCGGGGAGCTGGAGGAGGAGCAGCGCGAGGTCGAGACCGAGCTGAACGAGCTGCTGCTGGGCATCCCGAACCTGCCGCTGGACGAGCTGCCCGACGGCGCGACCGAGGAGTTCGCCGAGGAGGTCCGTAAATGGGGCACCCCGCCGGAGTTCGACTTCGAGCCGCTGGACCACGTCGACCTCGGTGAGCGCGCCGGGTTCCTCGACCTCGGCCGGGCCACCAAACTGTCCGGCCCGCGGTTCGCGGTGTTCAAGAACGCGGGCGCCCGGCTGGAGCGGGCGCTGGCCGCGTTCTTCCTCGACATCCACACCCGCGAGCACGGCTACACCGAGTTCTCGCTGCCCACCCTGGTCACGCGGCAGACGATGACCGGAACCGGCCAGCTGCCGAAGTTCGAGGAGGACCTGTTCCGCACCGGTGTCGCCGAGCGGGAGCTGTTCCTCATCCCGACAGCCGAAGTGCCGCTGGTGAACCTGCACGCGGGCGAGATACTCCCGCTCGAAGAGCTGCCGCTGCGCTACACCGCGCACACCCCGTGCTTCCGTTCCGAAGCCGGTTCCTACGGCAGGGACACCCGGGGTTTGATCCGCCAGCACGAGTTCTCGAAAGTGGAGCTCGTACAGTTCGTCGAGGCGGAGAAATCGCGGGAAGCGCTGGAAGAAATCCTCAGCCACGCCGAAACCCCGTTGCAGCGCCTCGGTCTCGCGTACCGCGTGATCAAACTTCCGGCCGGCGACATCGGTTTCTCCGCGCAGATCACCTACGACGTCGAGGTCTGGATGCCGAGCCAGCAGACCTATCGCGAGATTTCCAGCGCTTCGGACACCGGTGTTTTCCAAGCCAGGCGGGCGAATATCCGCGGCAAGGGCAAGGACGGCAAGCGCGGCGCGGTGGCCACGCTGAACGCCTCCGGCCTGCCCATCGGCCGCACGCTCGTCGCGCTGCTCGAACAGAACCAACAGGCGGACGGCTCGATCCGGATCCCGGAAGCGCTGGTGCCCTACACCGGATTCGAAAAGATAAACAAGGACGGCACGATTTCCTGACCCTCGCCTGAGTGACCCCGAACGTGTCAGTTTCACCGACCCCGGGAACCGGAATGTCTCTAGTGGACACTCCAGCAATACGGGGAAAGGAAACAGCCATGACCGGCACGCTTCGCCCGGAGGAACTGACCGAGAACGCCGTGGTCGACCCGGAGGGCAAGAAAATCGGCAAGGTCGGCACCGTGTATCTCGCCGACGACACCAGGAAGCCGGAGTGGGTGACCGTCAAGACCGGAATGTTCGGTCAGAAGGAAAGCTTCGTCCCGCTGCGCGGCGCCAGCCTCGAACAGGACGGCCTGCACGTGCAGGTGTCGAAGGACAAGGTTTCCGACGCACCGCGCACCGACGCCGGGCAGCATCTGTCCGAACAGGAGAGTGCGGCGCTCTACCAGTACTACGGTATGCCGTTGCCGCGTACTTCTGCGGAGAACCGCACGAACCGCGGCCAGGGCACGCAGCAGCCGGCGGGCACCCAGCAGGGCATGCGCGGCACCGAGTCCGCGCGCGGCCGTGAAGCGAATCGCGGTATGGATTCCGCGCAGCGCAAGGGAAACGCGGGCGAAAGCATGACGCGTTCGGAAGAACAGCTCAGGGTCGGCACCGAGCAGGTGGAGACCGGCAAGGTGCGCCTGCGCAAGTACACCGTCACCGAGGAGCAGCAGGTCACCGTTCCCGTCACGCACGAGGAAGTGCGCCTGGAGCGCGAGCCGATCACCGACGCCAGGCCCGGTGACGCGCGCATCCGCGACGAGGAGCAGGAGATGACCCTGCACGCCGAGCGACCCAAGGTGGAGAAGGAAACCGTCGCCAAGGAACGCGTCCGGCTGCGCAAGGACGAGGTCGCCGAGGAGCAGACCGTTTCCGGTCAGGTCCGCAAGGAGCAGATCGAGGTCGACGACAACCAGCGCGGCCGCCGCGAAGACCGCCGCTGAACCACCTCAGCCGCGGACGAACTCCGCGACGATCCGGCCCAGCTGCTCGCCGGCGTCCTCCTGCAGGAAATGACCGGCACCGGCAACGGTGGGATGGTCCAGGCCCTTGGCGCCTTTCATGGAGCGCTCGAGGACCGGGGCCATCCCGCCGGTGATCGGGTCCCCGTCGGAGAAGGCACACAGGAACGGCAGCTCCAGTGCGGAGAGCGCCGACCAGGCCCGGCGGTTCGCGTCGCTCGCCGGGTCGTCCGGGCTGATCGGCACCAGCCCCGGCATCGCCCGCGGACCTGCCTTGTACATCTCGTTCGGGAACGGCGCGTCGTAGGCGGCGCGCTCGGCCTCGGTCAGCTCGTTCCGGCAACCCGACTGCACGAGCCTGCCGATGTCGAGGATCTGCGCGTTCTCCACGGCCCGGCGGAACGCGTGCCAGACCTCGGGCATGTCGTGGTCGCCGCTGGGCAGCCCGGTGTTCGCCGCGACCACCCGCGCGAACCGGCCGGGGTTCTCCGCCACCAGGCGCAGTCCGATCAGCCCGCCCCAGTCCTGCCCCACCAGCGTCACCTCACGCAGGTCGAGCGCGTCGAACGCGAGGGCGCGCATCCACTCCACATGCCGGGCATAGGTGTGGTCGACGATGTCGGCGGGCTTGTCGGACCGGCCGAAACCGACCAGGTCGGGCGCGATGGCCCGGATACCGGCGTCGGCCAGCACCGGCAGCAGCTTGCGGTACAGGAACGACCAGCTCGGCTCGCCGTGCAGGAGCAGCACCACCGGCCCGTCGGCAGGGCCCGCCTCGACGTAGGCGATCCGGACGATGCCGTCTCTCGGGTTTTCGATGTCCGCGTACAGCGTCGGGAAGTCGAAGTCGGGCAGTCCGTCGAACCGGTCTTCCGGTGTCCTCAGCAGGCGCACACGGACAACCCTAGGAGATAGCCACCGCCACGACGAGCCCCAAGGCGAGGTGCGCGGCCGCGACCACGACGCTCACCGGCTGGAACTGCTCGTGCTCGATCGTGCGGCCGACGTCGATCCGGGTGGCCCATTCCAGCAGCCGCACGGCGATGACCTGCACGATGATGCCGAGCAGGCCGTACACCAGCGCGGTGATCAGCCCGGCGGTCAGGTCGCTGGCCGAGTTGAAGATCGCGACCACGATGATGAACGCCATCGACAGCAGCCCCGACGCGGTGATGATCACCGCGTTCGGCAGGCCGCGGTGCACCAGCCGGGACAGCTTGCCGGGCGTGGTGAGGTCGATCGCGTAGAAGCCGACGAACATGAGCAGCAGGCCGACGACGCCGTAGAGCAGGATCGCGCCGATGCCGTGCACGAGATCGGAACCGAACGTGTCGGGCAGCGCGAGGTTGGTGGTCACGGGGTCTCTCCCAGTCAGATCCGTTGTGAATGCGGAGGGTTTATCACGATTCCGGGATGCGATGGGGGACGAACGCGGCACCGTCGTCGGTCACCAGTCCCGCCGTCTCCCTGATGCCGAGCCCGGCCGACGCGTCGCCGACGATCCACGCGCCCAGCGCCGGGCGGAACCCGTCGAACTCGGGCAACGGATCGAACGCCTGGTAGACGAAGCCCTCTTCGCCATAGACGCCCGGGGTCTCGGTTTCGTACCCGGTGGCCACGATCTGCACGTTCGCGCCCTCACGGCCGAGCTTCGGCTTGCGCACGTACTCGGTGAGCAGGCCGGGGTCGTCGCTGAAGGCGGGCAGCAGGTTCGGGTGGCCGGGGTAGTTCTCCCACAGGATCGCCAGCAGCGTCTTGTTGGACAGCAGCATCTTCCACAGCGGCTCGATCCACAGCGTGCGCGGCAACGTCTCGACGGCGTTGCGGCCGAACTCCTCGTCCACCACCCATTCCCACGGGTAGAGCTTGACGACGGTGTTCATCGGCGCCTCTTCGAGATCGACGAACCGCTTGAGCAGCGGGTCCCAGCCGATCTCCTCGATCGCGAGGCCGACGGTGTCCAGCCCGGCCTCGGCCGCGGTCTCCTGCAGGTACGAGGTGGTGATGTGGTCCTCGCCGGTGGGGTCGGCACTGGACCAGGTGAAGTACAACTCGTTGCCGGGCAACAGATCGCGGACCTCGCCCCAGCGTTCGACCAGCTTCTCGTGCACCGAGTTCCACTGGTCGTCATCCGGGAAGACCTCGGTCTTCCAGTGCCACTGCAGCACCGACGCCTCCAGCAGCGAGGTCGGGGTGTCCGCGTTGTACTCCAGCAGTTTCGCCGGGCCGCTGCCGTCGTAGCGCAGATCGAACCGGCCGTAGACGTGCGGGTCACGGCGTTTCCATGACTCCGCGATGTGCGGCCAGACCCATTCCGGGATGCCGAACTCGCGGTACCGCTCGGTGAGCACGACGTTGTCGACGGCCTCCAGGCACATCGAATGCAACAGCTCCACGTCGGCCTCGAGGGAGAGGACCTCGTCCATCTCCAGCACGTAGTGCACCGACTCGTCCCAGTACGGGCGATCCTGACCGGAGCCGTAGCGGGCCGGGGTGCCGAAGACCAGTCCCTGCTCCTCGACGATCCGCTGCCAGTCCTTCCGCGGTGCGCTTTTCGCCCTCCGCACCTACGAGCCCCCGCTCTTGCCGCTGCTGCCGCTGCTGCTCTTGCCGCTGATGCCGAACCCGCCGCGCTGCACGGTCTTTCCCGAAGACGTCTTGACCGAGGTGTGGCTCGACGGCTTTTCATACGTGCCACCGGAAACCGGGCGGCCGATGGTGCCGGTGCCGCCGTAGTTGTAGCGGTACTGGCCGGCGCCGATGCCGTAGGGGATGATCCACAGCCCGGTGCCGGAGTCGTAATGCCCGCCGTGGCTGGCGATGTAGCTGTCGTCGCAGTACTCGTCGTCCTGCACCACGCCGTTCGCGTCGGTGCAGACCGCGCTGACCTCGTCCGGGCGCCCGACGATGTACCAGGCCGCGACGACGCCGACGAGCCCGACCGTGACCCCGCTGCCGATCAGCACCTTGCGGCGGGTGGCGGCCTTGCGCTCGGCCACCTCGTTGGCCTGCTGCCGCGCCTCGATCGCCTCGCGCTCTTCCTGCTCCGCCTTGCGGCGGGCCCGTTGCTCCGCGAGCGTCGGTTCGCGCGGGGTGGTCGTGTCCGGGTCCTGGAAGCGCATCGAGCCCCGCGCGGGCTGATCTTCCGGTGGCTGCTGGCCTTCCGGCGGGGTGTCTTCGGTCATCGAGCACACACTAGCTACCCGAGGGGTGTCCTGTGGCCGGGACGCGGGCATTATTGAGCGCGATGCTCGGACAAGGTTTGGCAACGAACACACTGCGCACCCGGCTGGTCATGGTGGGTGTCTTCGTCGGCGCGATCCTGGCCCTGTCGCTGAGCGTCGCCTTTTCGTGGGGCGGCGGCGTCGCCGGTGGCGGCGGTGTCGAGGAATCGCCCGAGGCCAAGGCCGCGTTCCACTCCGCCGCGGGTTCCTGCCTGAACTGGGCGCAGGCCGACGTTTCGGACATCCACGTCGTGCCCTGCGCGCAACCGCATCTGTACGAGGTCACCGGGGTCGTCAACATCGCCGACAAGTACCCGGCGGGCGTCCCGGCGCCGGCGGTGGACGAATGGCGCGACATCGCGATGGCGCGCTGCACCGACGGCGCGCAAGCCTACCTCGGCAAACAACTCGACCCGTACGGCAAGTTCACGGTCAGCGCGCTACGCCCCGGCAATTCCGAGTGGGCCGGCGGCGATCGCGACATGCGTTGCGTGCTCCAGTGGGCCGCGCCCGGCGGAGCGCTGCAGCCGATCACCGGCAACGCCGCCACGCAGTCGCAAGCGCCGGTGTGGGCACCGGGCACGTGCCTGGCGCTGGAGAACAAGACGGTCGGCAACCCGATCGACTGCGCACAGCCGCACGCCTACGAGATCGTCGCGACGCTCGACCTGAAGGACCATTTCAAGGACGACTACCCGTCGCAGAAGGATCAGGCGGCCTGGCTGGACACCGAATGCAACCGCGATGTGCAGGGTTACGCCGGCGGTGTCGACCTCGGCGAGCAGAAACTGATCCTGACCTGGGACCTGCGTGAGCAGGAAAGCTGGGACGCCGGCTCGACGCTGGTCAACTGCAAGGTCGGTGCGACGCTGCCGGACAAGAGCGGGCTCGCGCCGATCACCGGCAGCATCCGCCAGGCCGCACAGGACGCCCCGCCCGCGGATGGTCAGTCCTCGCAGGCAAACCCGCCGAGTTCGGCAGGCGGCGGTTAGTCCGATGCCGGTGGAAATGTCGGAGGCGCGGTTCGAAGAACTGGTCGCCGAAGCGCTGGACGCGGTGCCGGCGGAGTTCGCCAAGGCGATGGACAACGTCGTCGTCCTGGTCGAGGACCACAACGAGGAGGCGCCCGGCATCCTCGGCCTCTACCACGGCGTGGCGCTGACCAGGCGCACGTCGAACTACGGCGGGGTGCTGCCGGACCGGATCTCGATCTACCGGCGCCCGATCCTGCGGATCTGCGAGACCGAGGAGCAGGTGACCGAGGAGGTCCTGATCACGGTGGTGCACGAGATCGCGCACCACTTCGGCATCGACGACGCCCGCCTGCACGAGCTGGGCTGGGGCTAGTCCGCAGGTAACGGCACGGCCGCGAAGCTGGCTCAAGCGGTCCCGAAAGTGCTGGAATGTCCCATGCGGCTCGAACGCGAGCGGGACACCGAGCCGGCGCGAGCGCGCCGCCCCCTGGTGCTGACCGGTGTCGCGGGGTTCGCCGTCGGCGCCTTGGTGATCGGTCTGCTGTGGACGGTTTCCGGCATCGGCAACGATCCGGCGCAGGACGCACGAGCAGCCTGCGCCGCGTTGGATCGGGCCGGTCCGCTGCCGACCGGCTACGTCAGCCAGGCCACGCTCGCGCCCGGCGTGATCCAGCACATCACCGCGGCCAGGGAACTCTCCGCGGCCGCGGCCGCGGAGAGCCCGATCTACGAGGACCTGGCCAATCATCTGGACGGAGTGAGCCGGATGGTGATCAGCCTGAACTTCGCCGATCCCAGCGGGCAGAACCACCTGGTGCGGGCACGCCAAGCGTGCGCCCACGTCTGATCAGGCCCCGCCGGAACCCTTCTCGATGGTCTTCACGGTGAGCTGGTTGCCCGGGATCTTGTCGCTCCCGCAACCGGTTCCGGGCAGGTCGATGTACATCGACGCGGTTTCCTGCGGCGGGTACACGCGCAGCCCGCGCACCGGCTGCGGCTGGCAGGTCACGGTGTCGTAGTTCTGCACGTTGACGAAGCCGACCGACGCGTACGCGGTGTCGCCCTTGGCCAGGGTGATCGCCGGGCCCTTGGCCCCGTCCCGGTAGGCCGCCGGGCCGACCTGGTGACCGTCGGCACCGCCGACGTACGAGACACCGGGGAAGCCCTGGATCACGCAGGAGTGGCTGCTGACGTTGGTGAAGATCAGCGGCCGGTAGACCGTGCCCGCGGCGGCGTCCCCCTGGCCGACGGAGAGCTTCAGGTCGGCCGCCTTGCACATACCGTTGTCGCTCGTCTGGTCCGGCGTGGTCGCCGGGGCCGGGTTGACGGCAGCCGGTGCCGAAGTCGGCGTCTCGGTGGGGCTCGCCGCCGTCGTGCTCGCCGGGGTGGTCGTGGGCTGCGGTTGCGCGTTGTTCGTACCCTGGCCGCAGGCCGAGACGGCCGCGGCGAGCGCTGCTGCGGTGGCCACCAGCCCGACCTGGGAAATCCTCACTCGCACCATGTCTGTTTCGCCTCCCTGTGCTGTTTGAGCACTACCCGGAGGACGTCCGGTCCACGTGCCGGGTTGTGTGGCGTATGCAAACTTGTTACCACTCGACGCCGCACACGGTGAAACTACAACAACAGGTGTTCAACGGCCTGTTCTCAGGCAGGCTGCCCCACCCAGCTCAGGCAATGCCAGCCCGCACCGGGCACGGTCTCGAGTTCGACGATTCCGGTGTTGGGAATCAGCCCCTGGTCGGCGAGCTCGGGACGGACGTTGTCGCACAGCCATTCCGCGGCCAGCCGGATGGCTCCGCCGTGGCTCACCAGCGCGATCGCGCCTTCGGCGTCGGCGGGTTCGTGCTTGATGCGCAGCTCCTCGACGGCCGTGGTGAACCGGGCGCGCACCTGTTCCCCGGTCTCGCCGCCGGGCATGGCCACGCTGAGATCGCCCCGCGTCCACGGGCGAACGGTGTTCGCATAGGCGGTCAGCGCCTCCCGGTCTCCGCGACCTTCGAGGTCACCGACCTGCACCTCGTGCACGCCCTCGATCGCCTGCACGGTGGTGGCGAGCGCGTTCGCGAGCGGGGTGGCCGTCTGCTGTGCACGGATTGCATACGATGCGTATACAGCCGCTATGCGCTCCGTGGACAGCTTTTCCGCAAGCGTTTGCGCCTGCTGTTGTCCCAGCTCGGTGAGGGGTGGGCCGGGCAGCGCGGTGTCCAGGATCTTCCGCGTGTTCGCTTCACTCTCGGCGTGCCGGATCAGGTACAGCTTCACGCGAGTTCTCCCTTGCGGACGGCAGCGACCCAGGCCGCGGCGTCGGTGAAATCGTGGTTGTCGGCCTGCGGTTCGATGGTCGCCCGCACCCCGTCGGCGCGAGGGTGCGAGCCGAGGAACCGGACATTGCGGCACCGGCGGCGCAACGCGGCGAGCGCGTCCCCGATCCGCGGTTCCGCGACGTGACCTTCGAAGTCGATGAAGAACCGGTACTCGCCGAAGTTGCCCTTCGACGGGCGGGCGTCGAGCCGGGTCAGGTTGATGCCGCGGCCTGCCAGCTCGGCCAGCAACTCGGCCAGCGCGCCGGTGCGGTTCGCCGCCGCCGCGACGACCGACGTGCGATCCGCGCCCGTCGGCTCCGGCAGCGGGTGCTCAGGCTTGCGCACCAACAAAAACCGGGTGCGCGCATCGCGTACATCGGCCACTTCGGTCGCCAGCACCTTGAGCGGGTAGTGCTCCACCGCGACCGGTGCGGTGACCGCCGCGTCGTACTCTCCGGCCCGCACCGCGACCGCGGCGGCAGCCGTCGACGACGTGACCACCGGCCGCGCCTCCGGCAGGTGCTCCTCCACCCACAGCCGCACCTGCGCCAGCGCGTGCGGATGGCTCGCGACGGTCCGGATCCGCTCGGTGTCCGGCCGGGTCAGCACGCTGAAGTGCACCGGGAGCAATGCCTCGGCGAACGCGATCAGCGGCTCCTGCTCGGCGAGCCCGTCGAGGGTCGCCGGCACCACTCCTTCGACCGAATTTTCGACCGGCACACAGGCGCCGTCGGTACTGCCCGCGCGCACCGCGGCCAAGGCCTGCGGAATGGTCTCGAACGGGATCAGTTCGTCGTCGGGGGCCAGCATTCGGCCCGCCTGCTCGGTAAACGTTCCTTCGGGGCCGAAATATGCGATCCTTGCCACGCCGCCAGGTTACGCACCGGCAAAAACACTGCTCTGTTCAGGCATTGCGGCGACACACCGGTTACATGGCGTGCCTTTTTTTGGCATGGTGTAGACGTGACCGCCGAATCGGGCACGCACGCCACCCGAGCAGGAACCGACGATCAGGTCTCGCCGCACACCCCGTCTCTTGTGCTGTGCGCCATCGACGAACCACTCGCCAAGGCCTGGCAGGCCGTTGTGGACAGTGTGGACGGTGCCGCACGGGTGCATCACGGTTCGGTGCTGGACGTCGCTGCCGACGCGATCGTCAGCCCGGCGAACTCCTTCGGCTGGATGCGCGGCGGGATAGACGCCGTGTACGCGCGCGCTTTTCCCGGCGTCGAGCAGAACGTGCGCAGTGCCGTACTGGCTCTGCACGGTGGCGAACTCCCGATCGGCGAAACGGTGGTCGTGCCCACCGGCGAGCCGGTGCCGGCGTGGTTGATCAGCGCGCCGACGATGCGCGAGCCAGGGGAACGGCTGCCGGTGGACACCGTGCACCCCTACCTCGCCGCGCGCGCGGTGTTCCTGCGGTGGCGGGACGGGAAACTGGACGACGGAGTCGAAATCCGCCGCGTGGTCGACACGATCGCGATGCCCGGCCTCGGCACCGGAATCGGCGGCGTGAGCCCGCAGACCTGCGCCCGCCAGGTCGCGGCCGCGTGGACCGAGGTCTTCGGAACCCGGTGACGCGGCACTCGCCGTGATCACGTCCGGCCTGTTCAACGCCCGGTTCCGCACCGGCGTGTACTAAGTCACAGCGCGTTTACCGCCGGTAAGACCTACCGTTGATTGAGCACAGCAGTGAATCGACGCCAGCCCACCGACGGGCAAGGAGAGTGGGAATGCCACGGGTCCGTGAGCTCAGCCCCTACGTCGAGCTTCACCGAGAACAATGGCGGGATCTTCGCCGGAGCACCCCGCTGCCGTTGACTTCCGCCGAACTGCTGCGGCTGCGCGGACTCGGCGAACAGGTCGACATGACCGAGGTGGCGGAGGTCTACCTGCCACTGTCCCGGTTGATCAACCTCCAGGTCGCGGCCAGACAACGGTTGTACGAGGCGACCACGACGTTCCTCGGCGAGGACTGCCGCGGGACGAAGGTGCCCTTCATCATCGGCATCGCCGGCAGCGTCGCGGTGGGCAAATCCACCACGGCACGGCTCCTGCGCACATTGCTCGCCCGCTGGCCCGACCATCCGCGCGTCGATCTCGTGACCACGGACGGCTTCCTGTACCCGCGTGACGAGCTGATGCGCCGCGGCATCATGCACCGCAAGGGTTTTCCGGAAAGCTACGACCGCCGTGCGCTGCTGCGGTTCGTCACCGAGGTGAAGTCGGGCGCCGACGAGGTCAGCGCGCCGGTGTACTCGCACCTGGCCTACGACATCGTGCCGGGCGAGGAGCAGGTGGTGCGCAGGCCGGACATCCTGATCATCGAGGGCCTGAACGTTCTGCAGCCCGGCCCACGGCTGACGGTGTCGGACCTGTTCGACTTCTCGATCTACGTGGACGCGCACACCGCGGACATCGAACACTGGTACATCGAGCGGTTCCTGAAGCTGCGCCAGACGGCGTTCGCCGACCCCGCCTCGCACTTCCATCACTTCGCCGGCCTGCCCGACGACGAGGCCCGTGACGAGGCCAGGCACCTGTGGCGCACCATCAACGAGCCCAACCTGATCGACAACATCCGGCCGACCCGGCCACGGGCCACGCTCGTGCTGCGCAAGGACGCGGACCATTCGATCAACCGGGTCCGCCTGCGCAAGCTGTAGCGCACTGCTTCGAACGGACGCACGCCACTACTCCGGTGGCGTGCGTCCTCGCGGGCAGTAGGCGACCGGCTCGGCCGATCGGCTGATGGCGCCTACGCGGCAGTAACCGGTTGGCCGATACCGGCGGGGCACCGCCGACCGCACCCTGGTGACTAGGAAATGCAGCTCGACCAGGGAGGAGGCCCACCGATGTTCGAGACCATCCTCACCTGGGCCGGTGCACTGCTCGGAATCGTGGTTCTGCTGGCGATGGCGGTTGGCGCCTTCGTCGTCGACTTCGACGACGCGCTCGCCGACCGCCGGAAGAAGGCCGTCGAAGGGACGACCGTCCCGTAACGGATCAGTTCAGCTCGTCCAGGGCCTGCACGTAGTCGTCCACGTCGAACTCCAGGCCGTTGGCCTCGTTGGTTTCCAGCCGGGCTTCCAGCGTGGCGGCGAGCTCGTCCAGGATCTCGGTGCGGGGCATACCCTTGGCGAGCAGCCGCTGCGCCGCGGCCCAGACCTCGGGCGGCTCGTTGTCCCACAGCTGGTCGACGACCGAGGTGTGCGCGGCGACCGAGAGGAACGCGTCCTCGTCCAGGTCGTCCTCGGCGAGAGACTCCTGGAAGTCTGGGTGCTCGCCGATGACGAGCAGCCGGCGCTGTTCCGGGTCGGCGGGGTCGAGTTCCACCTCTTCGTCGGCGATCTCGGTGTACACCGAGGGAATCGCGAACTGACGGCGTTCCAGCAGTTCCGCCACGGCCTCTTCGTCCAGGCCCTCGAAACCGTCCAGATATGAGTCCACAGTGGACTCTGTCTCCAGCGCCCGCTCGTACAGCCTGTCCTCGACCGCCTCCAGCAGCGGTTCGACCGCGTCCTCGGGCAGGCCGTCGCGCCGCGCGCCCCAGCGGGCCCACGCGGGCAGCACGGCTTCCAGCGCCTCGTCCTGCTCCTCGGTGAGCTCGACGGCGCCGTCGTCCACGAAGTCCACAAAGGACGCGAGCTTGTCCGGGCCGACGCGCAGCGGGCGGCGCGGGTCGTGCTCGCAGCCGAACTCGATGATGCGCAGGGCACAGACCCGCGCGGCCTCGGTGTCGGCCAGGTCGGGCGAGGCGAGGAAGAACTCGTCGATCGCCTCGGCCTGCTCCTCGGTGGTCATGATCCTCGGCTCGTCGACCGGTTCCGGCTGCGGCAGCGCCCGGGTCCGCGCCATCGCCAGCGCACGGAAGCGCACGTAGTCGTCGGTGACCTCGGGCTCGTCCTGCAGCTCGGTGCCGACGAAGGCGTCCGCGAGCAACTGGTGCGCGCGGCCCGCCGTGATCTGCTCACAGGTGACCAGGTCACCGCCCTCGCTGGCCTGCGAGTGCATCTCGGCGACGACCTCGTCCGGCGATTCGACGATGACCGCCTCGTCGACCCAGCCGCCGAAGACCGCGTAGCCGATCGACACGAGCAGCCCGTGGGCCTGCTCCCCTTCGCCGAACACGCACAGCACGGAGGACTCGTCGCCGTAGATATCGGCCGTGCGCCAGCACTCGCCGACCGCCACGCCGTACAGCAGCCCAGCCCAGGCGGGCTCGGGCAGCCCCAGCTTCTCCAGCGCCAGGCCGGCGGCCTCGCGCTGCTCCTCCGACGTGGCCAGCACGCGCAGCGCCGCCAGCGGGCCCACCAGGCGCTCGGGCTCGGGCGCATGGGCGGCGAACTCGATGAGCTCGGCGGCGAGGTCGTCCCCGGCCTCCCACCATTCGCCGAGGATCTCGGAGGTGACGAGTTCGACCCGCAGCGGATCAGCGTCCGACTCCAGCGCGGCGAACTCGCGAAGGACCTCCTCGAGCAGTCCGTTCACGCTCTCGGTGTCGTCTTCGGGCTCGTGCTGGGAAAGCTCGGTCATGAAGCACATATTCGCACCGCCCGGATGCGACAGCACGCGCGGGGACCGTGATCACACCTTCGGCAGCGCGATCCTGGCCTTGCGGATTTCCGCCAGCAGCCGGGCCTTCCGCCGGTGCGTGCGGACCAGTTCGGCCAGGTACGGGGCGAACTCCGCCGGCACCCCGGCCCGGCGGTACAGGGTGCGCAGTTTGCGCAGGACTTTCGCCGCCTGCTCGTAGTGCGCGGCGTCCTTCTGCTCGATGAGCTCCTCGATATGGGACCTGTATACAACGAGTACATCGGCTGGATACCGGACTTCGCGCAGCTCGGCGAGGTCGAGCAGGACGGGCAGCGAACAGCCGAGGCGGAGCGCGGCCTGCCACGCCTCGTCCGGCCGGTCCTCGGCAAGCAGGGCCCGGACGAACTCGTCTGTCGTGGCGCGCTCCGCCATGACCTTGAGCGCGGGTTCGGCGTCCCACAGCCCTGGCTCCACGGCGGCTTCACGCAACGCAAGGAAGGTGTCCAGCGCCGGCGCTCGGTCGAACTCGGCGCGGCGCAGCTTGACCGCTTCGTCGCTTCGGCCCGTTTCCTGGTACGTCTCGGCGAGCTCGTCCACCACGGGCGCCCGCGCCGGCCCCTTGTCCTGGCTCAACGCTTTGGCAGCGTGCGCCACCGCCTCCGTCGTCCGGCCCGCCGCGCGCAGCACGCGCACGATCTTCAGGCTGACGTCGAGCCGCGGGGGCCGG
This sequence comes from Amycolatopsis sp., assembly GCF_035546795.1. Classification (GTDB taxonomy): domain Bacteria; phylum Actinomycetota; class Actinomycetes; order Mycobacteriales; family Pseudonocardiaceae; genus Amycolatopsis_E. The sequence continues at coordinate 91,715 of NZ_DASZWC010000058.1, read as the reverse complement.
CGCGAAAGGATCGCGAGCAGTGCGTCGACGTCGCCGGAGATTTCGGCGAGCTGCTCGTCGAGCCGCTCGGCCGCCTGCCGCCTCGCCTCGGTCCCCGGCCGGGCGAGCACTTCGTCCACAATGGACTTGATCCGCCGGAGCCCCTTGCCCCCCAATGCCTTCGCGAACTCGGCCAGCTCGATCTCGACTCGTCCGTCGAGTACCGCGCCGAGGATCCACTCGGCGAGCGGCTCGGGCTCCGGCGGGTGCGCGGCACACGCGCGTGCGTACAAGCCGAGCGCGCGCCGCAGCTCGGCCCCGACCGCACCCGAGGAATCGTCCATCTGCCGCAGGGCTTCGGTGATCCGGTCCACCGACCGCCTGGCCAGCGGCGCGACATCGGCTTGCGTGCCCGAGTCGAGCAGGCGCTGCAGCGTGTCCAGCACCGCGCCGATCTTCGCGGCTTCGCCGAAACTCGCCCGGCCGGGCTCGGCGTGGTCGAGCATCGTGTGGACCTCGGTCAGCTCGGCGCCCGTCGCGGTGGCTCGCAGCTGCAGCCGCGCGAGTAGCTCCGGATCGCGGGCGGCCTGCTCGTGCAGCAGTTCGGCCAACGTTTCGGCATCCAGCGAACGAAGGTAGCCCTGAAGATCCGTCACCCGCGACATCTTGGCCTATCCGCGTTGCGGTGCGGCCAGCTCGTCGGCAACGGCGACGAGCATCGCCTCGACCTCTTCCAGCATCAGCTCGACCGCCGCGGCCGGCAGCTCCTCTTGCCCGCCACGCCAGCGCGCCCAGCCGACCGCGACGGCGCGGAGCGCGTCGACGGCCGATTCGTCGACATCGTCGGCCTGCAGCAGATCCGCGAAAAACGCCTCGAACCGGCCCGGGCTCGCACGCAGCGGGCTTCGCTCGTCGAGCGCGTGCCCGAACTCGACGAGCGCGGCGGCGAAGTACCTGGTGTCCTCGTTGTCCGGGATGTCTTGTGCCGCAGCGAAAAACTCGTGCACGATGCCGTCGATGTCGGGCTGGTCCACCGGCTCGACAGCCTCGGCGGGCGGCATGGCTTCGAGCCGGGCCAGCACATAGGCGCGGGCTTCGACGAGCGGTCCCTCGTCGGGCTCGGTTTCCTCGATGCTGTCGTTGACCGCCATCGCGGCTTCGACGATGCGGCGACCTTCGGCGAGCGGGATGTCGTCGCAGGTGAGGAACTCGCCGGTGTCCTTCCGCAGCTCCTCGATGATCTTGTCCTCTTCGACGGTCAGGTAGACGTCGTCGAGGCCGTGCAGATCGACCTCCACCACCAGCCCGTGCCCGGTTTCGCCCCGGCGGCAACGGAAGACGAGCACCTCGTGGTCGCCGAAGACGTCGCTCTGCCGCACGCATCCGGTCACCTCGACCGCGCGGAGCGCCCCCGCCCAGGCGGGTTCACGCATGCCGAGCGCGGACTGCCGCTCGGCGGCCGCGCCGGCACGTTCGCGCACCTGCTCGCCCGGCCCGAGCGCCTCGACGGCGCGGAGCAGGGCGAACCCGGCCGCGCTCTGATCGGCCGCGGCATGTTTGAGCAGCGGGAAAACCAGGTCACGTTCGCTGCGCTCCGGCTCGTGCGGGGACCAGAACTCGCCGAGCAGATCGCTGGTGAGCAGTTCGACGTCGAGCAGGTCGGTGACGCCCTCGTACTCGGCGATGGCGTCGTCGAAGGCCGCGCGCAGCTCCGAATCCAGCGACTGGGGTTTCTTTTTCTTCGTTTTGCGACCGCGGCTGACCGGACTCATGCCCCTATCGTGGCAGCCCGGCGCCGGGGCATGGCGATGCGGGCGTTTCGCAGCTCGACCAGCAGGCGTGTTTTGCGTTTGTGGGTCTCCACCAGCTCGGCGAGGTACTCGGTGAACTCGTCGGCGGTGTCCGCGCGGCGGTGCAGTCCTCGCAGCTCGCGCAGCGCGAGCGCGGCTTCGCGGTAGCAGGCGGAGTCCTTCCGCTCGATCAGCTCTTCGACGTGCAGCCGGTACACCGGGATCGCCTCGGCCGGCTCACGGGCGGTGAGCAGTTCGAGCGCCGCGGCCTGTTCGTCCGGCCAGCGGCCGACCGGCTCGGCAGCCGCACGCAGCGCGGAATAGGTTGCCGCGCAAGGGTTCCGGCGGAACTCGGCGCGCCGCAGCGCCAGCACGCCGGCGCGGGGCCGGTCGGCGGGGACGATCGTGCGGGCCGCATGGGCGATCGCCTCGCCGTGCCGTCCGGCGGCGCGCAGCACGCGGATGATGCGGAGGTTGACCTCCGGCGTCGGCGGTTTCGTGGCCAGGATCGCGAGCAGGGTCTCGACGTCGCCGGTGATCTCGGCGATCTGCTCGGCCAGCCGGCGCGCGATGTCCCGCCGCTTGCCTGCCCGCTCCGTGCGCACTCTGTCCACAATGGACCGAAGATGCGCGAGGCCCGGCTCGCCGAGCGCACCGGCGAACGCGGTCAGGTCGATGCCGGACCAGTCCGGGCGGTTGAAGGCGACGCCGAGGATCCAGTCGGCCAGCCGCACCGGGTCCGGCGGGTGGCTCGCACAGGCACGCGCATACAAGCCGAGCGCGCGCCGCAGCTCCGCGCCGGACGCGCCCTCGAGCCCGTCGACCATGCGGCGAGCCAGCGGGGTGAGATCGGCCTGGGTGCCCGAGTCGAGCAGGCGCTGCAGGGTGTCCAGCACCGGGCCGACCTTGCCCTGCGCGAGGGCGCGCAGCTCCAGCTCTCGCCGTAACCGTGCGTCACGCGCGGCCTCTTCCAGGATTAACTCGGCCAGTGTCTCGGCGTCGAGGGTGCGCAGATACGCACGAAGATCGGGGGCCGAGGTCACGCGCACTATCCTGCCCGACACCAAGGGGTGGCACCGTCACCCATGAGCGTTGACTTCACGGTCGAGCGGGCACGTTCAGTGAGCACCGAGCCAGCTCTCGAAATAGCCGCCGTCCGCGCTGCTGTCGATATCCGCGAGCAGCTGGACCGGCGAGTTCTTGCGCAGGCTCTCCGGATACTTGCGCCAGCGGGACTGCTCCGCGGACCAGTAGTAGAGCGTCCACATACCGTCGATTCCGTAGCGGAGCTGCGCGAACGCGTGCTCGGTCAGATCGGCGGGGCCACCGCCGTCGGCCCACCGGGCCCGCTTCTCCACCAACGTCACCATGCGACCGCGCCAGCGCGACAGCACACTGAACTCGTCGCGCCTGTCCCTCGGTACTCGTCGTTCACACCATCGATCGATCTGCCGTTGCTGGAGCTCGGGGATCGGCGACATACCCACAGTGATACCTCATCCCACTGATAGCCACGGATGGAGGACGTCCAGTCGCCCGCGCTCGGGTTCGGAGGACGCCTGAATCATGGCGCCGCAGGCTCACTCAGGTACCAGCCGCCCAGCAACGCGGCCACCCCGACGGCCCCGATGAACAAGCCGGCGACGAAGGGTGCGCCGCTGAAAAGGGCGGCGATCGCGAAGGCCATGACGAGCACCCCGGCGGCCATCAGGGCGCGGGCGGTCCACAGCTGCCTTCGGCGCACCGGCGCAGGCAAGGCCGGGGCGGCGTTGGCGGCGGCGAAGACCACTGTCGGCGACGGACCCACGAGGCCGAGGACGGTCCACGCCGAGCGCACGTCGAGCACGACGATGCCGAGATCCCGCGCTCTGGCCAGGCGCGGCTCACTGTGCGGCACGTCATCGGCGACCGCGAGGTGGGAGACGGCCGGAGTGAGCCGTTTCGCGAGCTGGATGCCCGCGGCCAGCACAGCGGCGCGCAGGCCATCCGCTTCCGCGGTATCGCCAAGGACCAGAACACGTGCCGGGGTTTGCGTTCTAGCGGCTGTATGCAGGTTGTATACAGCTTCGGGAACGGCGAGCGCGTTGGCGATCCGGCTGAGTTCGCGGGCCTCGGCGGCGGTGATCACGCCGTCGTCCTCGGCCACCTGCCGCATGACACCGACGAAATCCAGGTGGGTCTGCCGGACCGCGATGCCCGCGTCGCCGGCCAGCGCGCCCAGTTCGCGCGCCTCGTCCGGCGACAGCTCCCGATCGGCGACCGCGAGTGCGACCAGGTCGCGGTAGGCCGCCAGCATCGGTTGGCCGCCGTCGGTCACCGGCATCCTGGCGAGCAGTTCGGTCAGCCAGGTGGATTCCTCGGGCGGCGTCTCCGGCCGCCTGATCACGCGCAGGCCGGTGGAGATCTCCGGCAGGTCCGGCAGCTGCAGCTCCGCGGTGAGCCCGAACCCGTGCGTCGTGATCAACGACGACACGACGAACGCGCAGGTCCGCGCCTTCGCCAGTGCCAGATGCGCCGGGTAGTCACCGATGCCGAGCGCGCCGGCGACCGTGGCCAGGTGGTAGTTGGGCAGCCGCAACGCTTCGCGGGCTGCGGACAACGTGCATACAGCCGGCATAACGGGCAGTTGAACTCCCGTTTCGGCCAGGTCCGCGAGCAGGAACTCCTGCTGGAACGGCAGGTTGTGCATGGCGAGCACGCTGCCCCGGCAGAGGTCCAGCAGCTCCCCGAGCGCCTCGCCGAACGCGGGAGCGTCGTCGAGGTCCCGGCGGGCGATGCGATGGAGGTGCAGCGGACCGGCGTCGGCCGTCCAGCCCGGGTTCACCAGTGTCGAGAACTCGCCGAGCACCGTGCCGTCGGAGCGCACGCGCACGGCGCCCAGCTCCACGACGTGCCCCGGGCGCAGGCCGGTGGTGATGAGTTCGAGCGCGGTGAACTCCGTCGACCGCGCCGGGAATCCGCCGGCGGAAAGCCGAAGACCTTCGAGGGGTGTCATCGCCGAATTGATCGCCGGTGGCACCCGAAACGTAACGAGTTGGCCCCTTCGAACGAGTAGTCAATCGCATACCTCGAAGTCAGGATCGTCGATGCCCGAGTCCCCGCGCGCCCCGAAACGGCACCTGCCGCACTGGATGAAGATCACCTTGGGCGTGTTCGGCGTGCTGTTCGTGCTCGGTGCGGTCTTCGGCAAGGCACCGGCGAAATCCGGCAATGCGGCCGACGCGACCACCAACCTCCCGGCCACGACCAAGCCGGCGCCGCCGACGTACACCGTCACCGCCGTGACCGATGGCAAGCTGGTGTCACTCATCGATCCGGCCGGTGCGGCGAAAACCGTGCAGGCGGCCGGAATCGAAACCCCCACCGCAGGCCACTGCTACGCCACCGAAACCGGCAACTGGGCCACGCAGTTCCTCGTCGGGAAGCAAGTCACCGTCCAGCTGGCGAACGGGGAAGCCACTGCCCTGGTGTTCATCACGCTCGCCGACGGCACCGATTTCTCCGCCAAGGCACTGCGAACCGGGCACGCGAAATACGCGGCGAACGTCGCCGACGACGCGCTGCAGGCCGCGGAAACGTCGGCGCGGAACGAAAACGCGGGCCTCTGGGGCGCGCCGTGCCATGGCATGATCACCGGCCCGACGCCGCTGACCAGCACGAAACAGACCACCAGCTCCGCGAAGACCACCACGCCGAAACCGACAACCTCGACGACAGCGCCGCCGACCACCACACCGCCGAGCACCAAACCGGGCCCGGATCGCACTTATTACGCCGATTGCGACGCCGTGCGCGCCGCCGGCAAGGCGCCGCTGTTCATCTGGCAGCCCGGTTACCGCCCCGGACTCGACCGCGATCACAACGGAGTCGCCTGCGAATAGCCTTTTGCCGGCAGGAAAATCTTCGCCACCGAACCGGGTTCTGGTATCTGTTGGTGTTGTGGACCCGATCGCGCAGACCACGTCCGGCACCGTACGTGGCAGGGAAACCAGCGGTGTCAGCGCTTTCCTCGGTATCCCCTACGCCGCGCCGCTGGATGGGATCAAGCGCTTCATGGCGCCGGCCCGGCCGGAACCGTGGGACGGGATGCGGGACGCCGTCCGCTTCAGCGCGGACCCGCCGCAGGGCACGCTGATGCCCGGCCTGCCGTCGCCGTGGCAGCCGTGGAACAGCACGGAATGCCTGACGGTTAACGTATGGACCCCCGATCCGAGCACCTCCGGGCTGCCGGTGCTGGTGTGGATCTACGGCGGCGCGTTCCTGATCGGCACGGCCAGCGAACCCGAATACGACGGCACCAACCTCGCCCGCGGCGGCGCGGTCGTGGTGACGCTGAACTACCGCGTCGGCTTCGAGGGCTTCGGCTGGCTGCCGGACGCGCCCCAGAACCGCGCGTTCCTCGACCAGCTCGCCGCGCTGCGCTGGGTGCGGGAGAACATCGCGCAGTTCGGCGGAAATCCGGACAACGTCACCATTTTCGGCGAGTCGGCCGGTGGCACATCGGTGGCCGCGCTGACCGCTTGCCATGCCGGGCACGGCCTGTTCCGGCGCGCGATCGGGCAGAGCATCGCGGGCGGGTTCCTGCCCGAATCGCGGGCGCGCCGGGTCAGCGAGCGGATCGCGAGCGAGCTCGGGGCGCGCGTCACCGTGGAAAGCTTCGCCCGGCTGCCGTCCGAGGAAATCCACCGCGTACAGAGCAAACCGGGCGAGATCACCCCGTACGGCCCGGTGATCGACGGCGACCTGGTGCGCGGCGACCCATGGAAGGGGCTGCGCGCGGAGGTCGATCTGATCGCCGGGTTCAACCGCGACGAGTACCGCCTGTTCGCCCTGAACGAGCAACTGAGCACGAAGGATCCGATCGCCACCGCCACCGCGCTCGGTGTGTCCGGGCAGGACTACCGCGCCGCGTTCCCGGAGCTGTCCGACGGTGATCTCTACGTGCGGATCATGTCCGACGCGATCTTCCGGATGCCCTCGACCTGGTGCGCCGCAAGGCATCCGGGCCGCAGCTTCTGTTACGAGCTGACCTGGCCGACACCGGCGCTCGGCGGTGCGCTCGGCGCCTGCCACGGTCTGGACGTGCCGCTGACGTTCGGCAACTTCGAGGGTCCGATGGCCGCGCTGGTGCTGGGTGATCCGATCCCGCCGGAGGCGGAGTACCTCTCCGCCGAGATCCGCAAGGCGTGGCTTACCTTCGCCACGACAGGCGATCCGGGCTGGCCGGAGTTCCGGGACGGTGAGAGCCTGACCCGGATCTGGGACAGCCCGGTTTCGGTGGCCGCGGACCCAGCCGCCGCCTCGCGCAAGATCTGGGACAAGACGACGTAATCTCGAAGTATGGCCATCGAAGTACTGCTCGTCGACGATCACGAAGTGGTACGCCGGGGCCTGCGCGAACTGCTCAGCGACGAGCCCGACATCGAGGTGGTGGCCGAAGCGAGCAGCGCGGACGAAGCGCTGGCTGTGGCCATGCACGTCGAACCGGATGTGGCGGTGGTCGACGTGCGGCTCGGCGACGGGGACGGGGTTTCGCTGTGCCGCGAGCTGCGTTCGGCGCCGAATCCGCCGCAATGCCTCGTGCTGACCGCGTTCGACGACGAGGAGGCGATGGTCGGCGCGATCATGGCCGGTGCCTCGGGCTATCTGCTCAAGCAGGTGCGCGGCCAGGACGTCGTCAACGCGGTGCGCGAGGTCGCGGCCGGCCGGTCGTTGCTGGATCCGCTCACCACCGCGCACGTGCTCGACAAACTGCGCAACCCGCTGGAGCAGGACGAACTGGCCAAGCTCACCGAGCGCGAACGCAGTGTGCTCGAGCTGATCGGCGACGGCCTGTCCAACCGCGAGATCGCCGAACGGCTGTTCCTGGCTGAGAAAACGGTGAAGAACTACGTGACCTCGGTACTCGCGAAGCTGGGCATGCAGCGTCGGACGCAAGCGGCCGCATGGGTCGCGCGACGCGCTAAGTGACCGGTACGAGGTGGAACCCGCGGCCCGGCCTGATGATCGCGGCGACGAGCCCGATCGCCGCGCCGAGCGCGGTGTCGATCAGCCGGTCGGAGGCCGCGCCGAGCGCGCTGCCCTGGCTCAGCAGCGAACCGAGCAACAGGGTCAGCGGGGTCACGAAGATCATCGCCACCGCGTAGTTGCGCACCACCGTGAACTCCCCGCACAGCAAGGCAAGCACGATGACGCCGAGCTTCGCCGCGGTCGGCAGGTCGGCCGCCAGCAGCAGCCCGCCCACGACGACACCGGCGATGGTGCCGAGGACGCGCTGGACCGTGCGGTGCACCGTGTGCTGCAGATGTGTGGACTGCAGGACGGCGGCGGCGGCGATCATCGTCCAGTACGGGTGGCCGAGGCCGAGGACGTACGCGAGCAGCCCGGCGATCAGCACCCCGCCACCGACCTTGACCGCGCGCGGGAGTTCGTCCGACGGCAGGCGGAAAGCGGCGCGGAGCCCTTCGCGCCAGGCGGTCGTCTTCTCGTGCTTCGCACGAGAGAACAGCCAGCCGGCGTGCGCGACGAGCCAGGCGACAACCGCGGCGACGGCCGCGACGCCGATCTGCAGCCCGGCCTGACTCCAGCTCACCTGCAGCACCGACGTGGTCGCGACGGCGAACACGAAGATCAATCCACCGGGCGGCCCGGAGCGGATCGCGTCGGTGAGCAGCTTCGCCGTGGCGGCGACGAGCGCGACCAGGACTGTGACCGGCACCGGCCCCCAGCCCGCGGCCGAGGCGAAACTTCCCAGCGCGACACAGAAAACGAGCCCGGCGCCGATCGCCACGAGCAGCCGGGCCCGCACCGGGTACGGCTCGAACCGGCCGTGCACCGCCGTCATCCCGCCGAAGGCCGCGGCTGGGGCCAACTCGGGATGCCCCGCGAGCACGACCATGGCCAGGACTATGTTCGCCCCGGTCATGGCTCGCAACGCCGTCGTCCCGACGGGTCCGGCCACCGGGCGCAGCCGCCACCAGCCGCGGGTGGCGAGCGCTCGGTGCAGGTCGTGACGATCGAGATGTTTCACGAGTAAAATACTAACGAAATATTCGGCGCGAAGGAGCGATCCGGTGAGTGATCTCATCGACAGAGTGCGGCGGCAGTGGGAAGAAGTGCACCCCGAGTTGGACACCACCGGAATGGCCGTGGTGGGCCGGGTGCTGCGGCTGGCGTCACTGATCCGGCGCGACACCGACGATCTGCTCGCCGGGCACGAGCTGAACCGCGCCGAATTCGACATGATGTGCGCGCTGCGCCGCAACAGCGTGCTCAACCCCGGACAGATCAGCCGCGAGATGCTGTCCTCCGGCGCGGCGATCACCAAACGACTGGACCGGCTGACCAAGCTGGGCCTCGTCTCCCGCGCCGCGAGCGCCCGCGACCGGCGCGTCGTCCAGGTGCGGCTGACCGACAAGGGCGTGGCGCTGATCGACGATCTGCTGCCCCGGCAGTTGCAGGCCGAGCGCAACGCGCTGACGAACCTGTCGGAACCCGAGCGTGCCGAGCTGGCAACGCTGCTCGGCACGATGCTGCAGACCGTCGAAGGCATGAGCGGCCAGTAATCTGGACACATGACCGGTGCCGTGGACACACCCGATCCCGAGGTGGTCCGCGCCCTGCGCGCGCTGGCCAATCCGGTGCGGCTCCAGCTGTTGTCCTGGCTGCGCGAGCCGGATCGCCACTTCTCACGCGAGGAAGCGATCGCCGATCCCGACGAGGTCGGCGTGTGCGTGACCCATATCCGGGCCAAGGCCGGGCTGGCCCAGTCGACCGTGTCCGCGTATTTGGCCGAGCTGGAACGGGCCGGGCTCGTCCGCTCCACCCGGGTGGGCAAATGGACCCACTACAAGCGCGACGAAGAGCGGATTTCCGCGCTCGTGAGCACGCTCGGGCAGACCCTGTAGGCAGCGCCACAAAGCCTCGGGCCGACCTACCCGTGCCAACATATCGAGATTATGCGATACTTCGATATGACACCCGAGCGCGAGGAGATCCCGACATGAACGGCAGCACCGACCGGATCGGCACCTTCGGGATCTGGACATTCGACTTCGAACACCAGCCGGCCGCCCAGGTGCGTGAGTCGGCGCAGGAGCTGGAAGAACAGGGCTGGCAAGCGATCTGGGTACCGGAACTGCTCGGGCGCGAAGCGCTGACGCACGCCGGTTTCCTGCTCGCCTCGACCGAGCGGATGACCGTGTTCACCGGCATCACCACGATCTGGTCCCGCGAAGCCCAGTGGACGCACGGCGGCGCGCTGCTGCTCGCCGACGCCTACCCGGGACGACACGTGCTCGGCCTCGGCGTCGGAAACTCCCGCCCGGGCGTCAAACCGCTCGCGGCACTGGAAGCCTATCTGGACGAACTCGACGGGTTCCAGACCCCGAACCCGGCGCCGACAACGCCGGTCCGGCGGATACTCGCCGCGTACGGGCCGAAGATGCTGGGCCTGGCCCGCGACCGGGCGGACGGCGCGCACACCTATCACGTCAACGTGGCGCACACCGCGAGTGCGCGGGAAATCCTTGGGCCGCAACCGTTTCTGGGGGTCGAACAGGCCGTGCTCTTCGAGACCGAGCCGACCAAGGCACGCGAGATCGCCCGCGCACACCTGGAGCTTTACCTCGGGTCGAAGTTCAACCGCGCGAAGTTCCGGCGGTTCGGCTACACCGAGGACGATCTCGACGACGGCGGCAGCGACCGGTTCGTCGACGACCTCGTGGTCTGGGGCGACCTCGACACGATCACGGCGAAGCTGCGCCGGCACGTCGAGGCCGGAGCGGATCACGTCGGCATTCAGGTGATCGGCGTCGACCCCGGCCAGTCCGCGATGCCGCACTGGCGGCGACTCGGCGAAGCCCTGCTCGACTAGGACGCTTCCGTCAGGGCGTCCTCCAACGCCGCCCGCGCGCCGCGCAAGGCGAGACGGAGCTGGTCCGGGGAACGGCGGACCTGGGCCAGCAGGAGGCCGCCCTGGATCGCGGCCATCGTGAGGTCGGCCAGCTCCGTCACGTCCACCTCCGGACGCAGCTCGCCCGCCTCCTGCATCCGGCGCAGGCCCGCGATGACAGGCGCCTCCCAGCGGGCGAACGCGTCCACGAACGCCTCCCGGGCGAGGTCGTCCTGGCCGCTGAGCTGGGCGGCCAACGAGCCGATGGCGCAGCCGCCGACCGCGTCCTGCCGGGTCCCGTTGGCCACGATCGCGTCGAACCAGCGGTCGATACCGGCCGGCGAGTCGACCTTCAGCAGCAGCGGTTCCTGCGCGGCAAGCACAGTGTCCACAGTGGAATGAACCACCGAGCGGATCAGATCGTCGCGGTCGTCGAAGTAGTGGTAGAGCTGGCTGCGGCCGACTCCGGCCGCGCGTTCGACGTCGTCCAGCGTCACCGCCGCGACGCCGCGCCGCTGGATGAGCTCGGCCGCCGAATCGAGGATGCGCGCCCGGGTCGCGCGGCCTCGCGCGGTGGTCGGCAGCCGTCCCATCACCCCTCCTCGGCGTTCTGTACTGGCTGATACAGTCTCGCACAGAACGTTTCTGTACTGTGCGATACAGTTTGCGAGGAGGAACTGTGAGCCGGTTCGCGGTCACGAACGCCCGGGTTTTCACCGGACGCAGCTGGCCGATGCCTCCGTGGTCGTCGTCGAGGACGGGACGATCACCGCCGTCGGCCACAACGTCCCCGAGGGTGTGGAGCAGCTCGACGGCGGGGGCGGCACGTTGCTGCCGGGCCTGATCGACGCCCATACCCACACCGACTAGGACGGTCTGCGCACGGCCTTGCGCTTCGGCGTGACGACCGAGCTGGACATGATGTCGGTGCCGGCCGGGATGGACCCGGTGCGGGAGAAGGTGCGGACCGAGTTCGATCTGGCCGACGTCCGCACCTCCTCATGGGGCCTCGCCCATCCCGACGGACATCCCCACCAGCTGCGCCGCGGCCTCGGCGATCCGGTCTGGCCCACCGCCACCGTGCCGGGCGAGGCGCACGCCTTCGTCGAAGGGCGCCAGGCCGAGGGTGCGGACTACCTGAAAATCATGGTCGAGGACGGCGCCGCGTTCGGCACGTCGTTGCCAGTGGTCCCGCCCGAGGTCGCCGCCGCGGCCGTCGAAGCGGCTCACGAGCGCGGCATGCTGGCCCTGGTCCACACGCTCACCGCCAAGGCAACCCGGATGGCCGTCGAGGCGGGCGCCGACGGCGTGACTCATCTGCACTACGACGAGGTCATCAGCGACGATCTGATCGCCAGGATGCGTGCACAGGGCATGTTCGTCATCACCACCCTGGCCGTCACCGCCTCCGGCGCCTCCGACGGCGCGGGTCCACGCCTGGGCGCCGACCTGCGGGTGGCATCCCGGCTGGATGCGGAGTGGCGCGACAACCTGGGTCACGAGTTCGGCTGGAACGCCAGCTTGCCCAACGCCCTGCGCTCGGTCGGGCTGCTCCACGCCGCCGGCGTCGAGCTTCTGGCCGGTACCGACGCGGCTCACCTTGGCGCCCCGGGCCTCGCTCACGGCGCGAGCCTGCACGACGAGCTGCGCCTGCTCGAGGCCGGCGGTCTGAGCCCGGCCGAGGCACTCGCTGCGGCGACGCGGCGTACCGCGAACCGGTTCGGCCTGACAGACCGCGGGCGGATCGAGCCCGGCGCCGCGGCGGACCTCGTACTCGTGGACGGCGACCCGACCGCGCAGCTCTCCGCCACGCTGAAGACCCGCGCGGTGTGGCGGCAGGGGCACCGTCTGGCCTGGTGACTCCACCTCAGGAGTGGAGCGTGGCCGCCTCCGACTCGCGCAGCGCCTCGATCACGCTGGACAGGTGTGCACGCATCGCGACCTGGGCCTTCTCCGGGTCGTGTGCGCAGATCCCGTCGATGATGGCGAGGTGCTCGGGCAACGAGACCGAGGGCCGGCCGGGCCGCATGGCCAGCCGGAACTGGTGGCGCACGCTCTGCCCGCGCAAGCGTTCGAGCACCTGCGCGGCGGTGCGCTGGCCACTGATCTCGCGGACCCGGCGGTGCAGCCGCTGGTTGAGCCCGGAGTAACCGACGACATCCCCGCCGGCGACGGCCGCGCGCATGTCGTCGCCGAGCCGGCGGAGCTCCTCGATCTCGGTGTCCCCGATCCGCTCGGCGGCCTTCGCCGCGCACAGCGATTCGAGCATCATGCGCACCTCGGAGATCTCGACCGCTTCCTCGATCGACACCGCCCGCACCCGCGCCCCGCGGTTCTGCACCCGCTCGACGAGACCTTCGTTCGCGAGTTCGATCAGCGCGGCGCGGACGTTGGCGCGGCTGGCCCCGAACTGCGCGGACAGGTCGGCCTCGACCAACCGCTGGTTGGGCACGAACTCACCCCGCACGATGGCGTCCCGGATGGCGACGACCACCGGCTGGTCCGCCTCGGCTTGAGCTTCCGTCACTGGTTCCCCACTCCCGCGCCGACATTGTTGACAATTTTGTCGCTGACATCGTCTACTCGATCGTAATGCCACGGACGTCAAGGAGTTTGCTATGTCGGTAACACCGGTCACCATCGCGGTCCTCGGCCTGGGTGAAGCGGGCGGCGCGCTGGCGCACGATCTGGTGTCGGCCGGGGTCGTGGTGCGCGGTTACGACCCGAAGGTCACGGCTGCGGAGGGAATCGTGGACACCGGCTCCGAGGCGGAGGCCGCCGAGGGCGCTGACCTGGTACTAAGTGTGAACAGCGCGTCCGCGGCGGTGGACGCGCTGCAGGCTGGGCGCGATGGCCTCAAGAGCGGTGCGGTGTGGGCCGACCTCAACACCGGCTCGCCGGGGTTGAAGCGCAAACTCGCCGGGATCGCCGAGGAGGCCGGGGTGGCCTTCGCCGACGTCGCGATCATGGCGCCGGTGCCGGGCAAGGGCCTGCAGGTGCCGTTGCTGGCCAGCGGCGTGGCGGCGTCCGCGGCGGCGGCGATCCTGTCCGGGCTCGGCGCGTCGATCGACGTGCTGGAGGGCGAAGCCGGGCTTGCGGCCGAGCGCAAGCTGTTGCGCAGTGTGTTCTTCAAGGGCATGTCCGCCGCCGTGGTCGAAGCGTTGACGGCGGCGAAGGCCGCGGGCTTGGAGGACTGGCTGCGCGGGGTCATCGTCGGCGAGCTGACCGCGGCGAGTGAGTCCACTGTGGACAGGCTGGTGACCGGCTCTTACCAGCACGCCAAACGACGGACGGACGAGATGGCCGCGGCCGCGGAGATGCTCGGCGAGCTGGCCGTGCCGAACGAGGTCGCGGCCGCTTCACGGGACCAGCTCGCCCGGCTGGCGAAGGAGAAATGACGGCGTTCAGGGGCGTTTGCCCGGTTCCAGCGGAAGATCGAAAGCCACCAGCGTGCCCAGGCTGGGCGAGGAGTTGAGGAAGAACTTCCCGCCCGCACGCTCGGCTCGTTCCGCGAGATGGCGCAGGCCACGCGTCGCCACGTCCTGCGGCACGCCGGAACCGTTGTCGCGCACCCGAAGACGCACCTCATGCGCATCCCGGTGCAAGGTCACCCTGGTCTCACTCGCCCCGGAGTGTCTGACCACATTGGACAGTGCCTCGCGCAGCGCCGCGCGGATGTGGTCGGCGCGTTCCGCCGGGATGTCGGCGAACTCGCCCGCAAGCTCCAGTATGGGCGGGTAACCGAGCAGCTCCTCGGCGATCCGCACCTCGCCGCGGGCGGACTCGGCCAGGTCGGGCTTTCGCGCCGCCTCGGGTTCCGGTGCCGGTGAGCGCAGGCTGTGCACCGTCGCCCTGATCTCCCCGATCGTCTGGTCGAGCTGGTCGATCGCCTCGCCGAGGCGGGTGGCGTCGGTGCCGGCGAAGCGTTTGCGCATCCGGCGACGCACCCGGTCAAGCTGCATACCGGCTGCATACAACCGCTGCACGATCACGTCGTGCAGCTCGCGCGCGATCCGTTCGCGCTCTTCGTACAGGGTCACCCGGTGCCGCGCGTTCGCCCCGTCGGCCAGCGCCAGCACCACACCGACCTGAGCCGCGAACGCCGTGAGCACCTCGACCGTCGCCGGGGAAAAAGCCTCGGCGCCACGCCGTTTGTACACAGCCAGCGCACCGAGCACCCGCCCGCCGGTGCCGAACGGCGCGGCCGCGAACGGGCCGAACTTCCGTAGCTCACCTGGCACGTATGGAGCCGTGCGCGGATCGGTCACCACGTCCTCGGTGACCACCGTTTCCCCACCGCGCGCGACGCGCCCGGCCGCGGACTCGGCCGGCAGCATGAGTCCACGCAGGTCACCGGTTTCCGAACCGTAGGCGGCTTCCACGGACACGCTGCCGTCGTCGGCGCGCACCATCACCAGACCCAGGTCGGCCCCGGCGAGTTCGGCGGCCTTCTGCACGACCGAAGCGAGCACTGTGTCCGGTTCGTCGCCGGACAGCGCGGCGGTGGTGATCTCGGTGGCCGCGGACAGCGCGTGCGCGGCAAGCGTCGGTTCCATGAGCGACATCAAGAGTAGACGCCCTCTCCGACGGGCACGCGCGCGACAACACCGCCGTCACGCACTTCGAGCAGCAGGTCCGCGTCGGCCGCTTCCTCGGGGTGGTGCGTGACCTGTACGACCGTCCGTCCGGCCAGCACGGTGCGCAGGTTGGCCCGCAGCTGGACGGCTGTCGGCTCGTCCAGGTGTGCGGTCGGCTCGTCGAGCAACACCAGTTCCGACCGCGGCACCCCGACCAGCGCTCGGGCCAGCGCCAGCCGTTGCGCCTGGCCGCCGGACAAGCCGCTGCCCGCGCTGCCGAGCCGGGTTCCGAGATCGAGTTCCGGCAGACAGGCCAGCCGCAACGCCTCCCGCAACCGGTCGTCGTCCGCGTGCGGGTCGGCAAGCCGCAGGTTCTCCGCGACCGTGGTCGACACGAGCTGCGGTTCCTGCGGGGACCACGCGACCTTCGCCGGGCCCTGCACAGTCCCGCGTACCGGTTCGAGGAAACCCAGCAATGCGGCCAGCAGCGTGGACTTTCCCGCGCCCGAAGGCCCCACCACCGCGACGTGCGCACCCGCCGGGATCCGGACGTGTACGTCGCGCAGGACCGGCTCACTGTCCGGCCACGCGAGGTCCGCGTCCCACAGCACCAGATCGTCGGAATACTCCCGCTCGCCCCGCTCCACGGCAGGCACCTGCAGCCGGGCGCGCGAGGTGCGCAAGGTGTCCCAGTGCTGGGCGACCGGCGGCAGCAACACGAGAACTTCGCCCAGTGCCAACGGAATCAGTGCGAGCACCGGTATCAGCGCGCGATCGGTCGACGTGCCCGCCGCAAGCCATACCCCGGCCACGGCGGCCAATCCGGTGAGCAGCGTAATGAGACCGTCGGCAGCGCCCGCGGCGAGTGCCTGCCGCCGCGCCTGCGTTGCCAGTTCGGCGTCGGCGCGCGCCAGTTCCGCGCGACGCCCGCCATCCCGCCCGAACGCCAGTAGTTCCGCGGCGCCTTCGAAAAGCTCCAGCACCTGCGCGGTCACCGTGCGCCGGCCTGCCGCCAGCACCGAAGTCGCCCGACGCTCCAGCCGCAACGTCAGCAGCGGGCCGCCGATCGCCGCGATCAGCACCGCGACGGCGAGCGCGAGGCCGGCGCCCGGCAGCACCACTGTCTGCACGACGACGGCGCACACCAGCACCACACCGGCGATCACCGGCGGGGTCAGTACGCGCGGCAGCAGATCGCGCACGGTGTCGACGTCCGCGACGAGTCGGCGCTGCCCTTCTCCTTGCCGCAGGCCGAGAGTCCGTGCTGGGCCGAGCCGCACCAGGTCGCGCCAGAGCTGGACCCGTAGCCGCCCGGCGATCCGGAACGCCGCGTCGTGCGTGACAAGGCGCTCGGCGTAACGCATTCCCGCCCGGCCGAGCCCGAAAGCGCGCACGCCGACGACCGCAACCGTCAGCGTGAGGATCGGCGGCTGTTGCGAGGCCTTCGCGATCAACCAGCCCGAGGTCGCCGTCAGCGCCAGACCGGCGATCAATGCCAATGCCCCCAGTCCTGCGCCGGCCAGGAACCGCCGGTCCAGGACCTTCCGCACGGGACCCGGCGCCACGGCTTCCGTCTGCTTCGGCGCGATAACCGGTGCTGTGCCGGGAAGTTCGTCCGCACGCGGACGCTCGTGCGCGGCGATGATCACCGCCGCACCGTTCCGGCGCGCCTCGTCGACGGCAGCCAGGACGCGCTCGGCGTTCGCCTGGTCGAGATGTGCGGTCGGCTCGTCGAGCAGCAGCAGCCACGCCCCGTCACGCACCCGCAGCAGCGCCCGCGCGACCGCGACGCGCTGCCGTTGACCGAGTGAAAGTTCGTTGAGCCGCTTGCCTGCCAAGCCTCGGAGGTGCAGCTGCGCGAGCAGGTCGGGCGCATCGGGTACCTCGTCGGCGACCGTGCCGCCGGTGAACGCCGGGGACTGCGGCACCCAGGCCACGCTCTGCCTGAACCTCGACATGTCGATATCCGCCAGGTCGGTGCCGGCCACGGTCACCGAACCCTCGTCGGGCCGCACGAAACCCAGCAGTGTGGCCAGTATCGTCGACTTGCCGGCCCCGCTGGGCGAACGCAGCCACCGCGTTTCCCCGGGCCGGACCGTGAACGACTCGCCGTCGGGCGCGAAGCCGTCGCGACGTGCGACGCGCAGCCCCGACACCCGCACCTCGCCCCGTTCCGGCACGTGAGTTCCTTGCGCCGCAACCGATTCCGCCAATACCTCGGCCACCCGCCGGACCGCCTCGACGCCGTCCTCGCTCGCGTGGAAAGCAGCACCGACCGAGCGGATCGGCTGGAAACACTCGGGCGCCAGGATCAGCACGCCCAGCCCGATGACCAACGGCAGGTCCCCACCGACGAGGCGCACGCCGATCACGACGGCGACCAGCGCCACCGACAGCGTCGCCGCGAGTTCCAGCACGAAGGCCGACGAGAAGGCGACCCGCAGCGTCTTCATCGTCGCCTGCCGGTGCCGGTCGGAAACCCGCCGGACCGTCTCCGCCTGCGCCTCCGCCCGGCGGAACGCGGCCAGCACCGGCAGCGCGCGCACGAGTTCCAACAGCTGCCCGGACAACCTGTGCTGCGCGTCCGTCGCGGCGGCCGAACGCTCGGCCGTGTACTTCCCGACGAGGATCGCGAACAGCGGCAGCAACGGCACCGTGAGCGCGATGATCACCGCCGAGGGCCAGTCCGCGAACAACACCGCCGCGCCCACCCCGACCGGCACGACCGCGGCCGTCACCACTGCGGGCAGATAGTCCGTGAAATACGCGTCGAGCGCGTCCAAACCCTTGGTGGTCAAGGAAGTGAGCTCACCGGGCCCGAGCTCGGCGATCCACTCCGGACCGAGCTTCATCGCGTGGTCGACGGCCTTCGCGCGCAGCTCTTCCTTGGCGCCTGCCGCCGCCCGCGCGGCAACGGTGCGCATCGCCCACGCGATCAGCGCGCGGGCGGGCACCACGCCGAACAGCGCGACGAGTTGCGTCTTCGGGAATCCACCTTCACTGACGAGCGTGGCGCAGGCCGACGCGAGCAGAAAAGCCTGCGCCACCAACGCGACCGCGTTCAGCAGGGCGAGGAAACCACCGAGGGCCAGCGCCCGGCGCGCGGCCAGGGACAGAGCAGGCAGCGCGCCGAGCGGTCCCTTTCCCGGTCGCTCAGTGTCCGTTGTGGACACATCTGCGGGAAGGGTGGAGCGTCCGGGAAAGTTCATGGGGTGTGCACCGGTGGGATCTGCCGGACACCGATCCGCTTGCGGAAGACCCAGTAGGTCCAGCCCTGGTAGACCAGCACCGCCGGGGCGCCGAACGCGCCAACCCACGTCATCACCTTCAGGGTGTAGTGACTGGACGAGGCGTTGCCGATCGTCAACGAGTTCGCAGTGTCCAAAGTGGAGGGAAGGACGTCCGGGTAGAGCGCGCCGAACAGAGTCACCCCGGCGGCCACGATCATCACGCCCAGCGCCGCGAACGCCTGCCCGTCCCGGTCGGCCAGCAGCCGGAACCACGCCACGGCGGCGGCCACCGCGGCGAGCACCATCGGCACGAGCGTCCACACCTTGCCCTCTTGCACCTGCACGTTCACCAGCAACGCCAGCAGCGGCAGCAGCGCGACCGGGAGCAGCCGGATCGCGATCAGCTTGGCCCGCTCACGCAGCTCGCCCGAGGTCTTCAGCGCCAGGAAGGTGGCGCCGTGCACCAGCGAGAACCCGACCACGGCCACCGCGCCGAGCACCGTGGCCCAGCGGACCGACTCGAACGCCGAGCCGATCCGGTTGCCGTGCTCGTCCAGCGGCAGCCCGAGCACGGTGGTAGTGAGCAGCAGCCCGATGCCCAGCGGCGGGACCCAGGAACCGATCATGATCACCCGGTCCCAGTTGCGCCGCCAGCGCATCGAATCCATCTTGCCGCGGTACTCGAACGCGACGCCACGCCCGATCAGCGCCAGCAGCACGATCAGCAGTGGCAGGTAGGCGCCGGAGAACAGCGAGGCGTACCAGTCCGGGAAGGCCGCGAAGGTCGCGCCGGCCGCGACGATCAGCCACACCTCGTTGCCGTCCCACACCGGCCCGATGGTGTTGATCAGCACGCGGCGTTCGGTGTCGTCACGGCCCAGCACCGGCAGCAGCATGCCGACTCCGAAGTCGAAGCCTTCCAGGAAGAGATAGCCGAGCCAGAAGAGCGCGATGATGCAGAACCACACGGTTTCCAGGCTCATCGCACCCACCTCCCCGAGGTTGTCCACAGGTTTGTCCACAGATTGCGAGGTTGTCCACAGGTGGCCATGATGTTCCTAGTAGGCGAAGGCGAGCGCATCTTCGGAATCCGAGTCGGAATCGTTGGGGCCCTTGGGTTTCTCGGGTGGCAGCACACCTTCCACACCGCCGCGCACGTACTTGCGCATCAGCACCACTTCGATCACGCCGAGCACCGCGTATAGCGAGGTCAGCGCTATCAGGGAGGTCCACACCTCACCTGTGGACAAGTTCGACACGGCCTGGGCGGTGAACATCCACACCCCGTCGACCCCCGACGGGTTCGGCGCCACCACGAACGGCTGCCTGCCCATCTCGGTGAAGATCCAGCCGGCGCTGTTGCCGAAGAACGGGGTGGCGATGCCCAGCAGCATCACCACCGGGAACCACTTCGTCCCCGGGATGCGGCCGCGCCGGGTGAACCAGAGCGCCAGCACGCCCAGTCCCGCCGACACCGCGCCGAAGCCGATCATCATCCGGAAACCCCAGTAGGTGACCGGCAGGTTCGGCGTGTAGTCGATCGGCTTGCCCGCCAGCTCGCCCAGCGCCGGGTCGTTCGGGTAGTTCGTGCCGTACTTGGCCTGGTACTGGGTGACGAGATCCTCGACGCCCTGCACTTCGGTGGAGAAGTCGTTGTGCGCCAAGAAGGACAGCAGTGCGGGCACGTTGAACGTCTTGACGTCCTCGCAGTTCTGCTTGCTCACGTCGCCGATCGCGATGACCGAGAAGCTGGCCGGCTTTTCGGTGTGGCACAACGCCTCCGCCGAAGCCATCTTCATCGGCTGCTGCTCGAACATCAGCTTGCCCTGGGTGTCCCCCGTGATCGCGAGTACCGCGAAGGCGACGATGCCGATCCAGCCGCCCATGCGCAGCGAGCTGCGCCAGACGCTGCGATGTTCGTCGTCCTGCTTGCGCTTGCGCCACAGGTGCCACGCGGCGACGCCGACGAGGAACGCCGCGGCCACCGAGAACGCTCCGGCGATGGTGTGCGGGATCGCGGCGAGCGCGGTGTTGTTGGTCAGCACCGCCCAGATCGAGCGCATCGTGGGCTTGCCGTCCACGAACTCCACCCCGACGGGATGCTGCATCCACGAGTTCGCCGCGAGAATGAAGTACGCCGACGCGACCGTGGCCAGCGAGAACGCCCAGGCACAGGCGAGGTGCACCCGTTTCGACAGTCTGTCCCAGCCGAAGATCCACAGACCGAGGAACGTGGACTCGACGAAGAACGCGACCAGGCCCTCCATCGCGAGCGGGGCACCGAACACGTCGCCGACGAACCGGGAGTAGGCGTTCCAGTTCATCCCGAACTGGAACTCCTGCACGATCCCGGTCACCACGCCCATCGCGAAGTTGACCAGCAGGAGCTTGCCCCAGAACTTGGTCATCTTGTAGTAGCGCCGGTCACCGGTGCGCACCCACGCCGTCTGCATACCCGCGACCAGCACGGACAGACCGATCGTCAGCGGCACCATCAGGAAGTGGTAGACGGTCGTTATCCCGAACTGCCACCGGGCCAGTTCCAGTACATCCACGACTCAAGCCTGCTCTCGCCGCAGTCGGCGCATCAGGTCCGCCAGTCCTGATCATCCCGGGACCAAGGTCCCGTCCGCCGCGCCATCCCTCCCTTTTGACAACCGGGGCGCTCGTTCCGTATCTTCCAAACGGAACCCTTGCCCCGCTTAGTTCAGGAGCCACACATGAACGAACTCGCCCTGGTCACCGGCGCCACCGGACAGCAGGGAGGCGCGGTGGCCGCACGACTGCTCGCCGACGGCCGGCCGGCCCGCGCACTCACCCGGGACCCGGCAAGCGCCAAGGCGCAGCGCCTCGCCGAGGCTGGCGCCGAGGTGATCGCGGGCGACCTCGAAGACCAGGCCGCGGTCGCCGAAGCCACCCGCGGCGCACATGCGGTGTTCCTTGTCCACCCGGGCCCCCTCGCTCCCGGCCAGGACGAGCTACAGGCCGGGAAGAACGTGGTGGACGCAGCACTGCATGCAGGTGTTACACACGTTGTATACAGCTCGGCGCTGGGTGTCGAGACACTCGTCGAACACGGCCTCCAGCAGGCGAAACTCGACACCGAGAACTACCTGCGCGCGTCCGGGCTCTCGGCCACGATCCTGCGGCCGTCGTCGTTCATGGAGAACTACTTCAACCCGCTGTTCGGCCTGCGGGACGGCGCGTTGCGCACCGCGGTGCTGCCGCACGTGCGCCAGCAGTACATCGCGCTCGACGACATCGCCGCGCTGACCGCGCTGGCGTTCGCCGATCCGGACAGGTTCCGTGGCAAGGCGTTCGACCTGGCCGGGGATGCGCTCACCCCACCCGAGGTCGCCGCCGCGATCAGCCACGCCACCGGCCGGGACGTGCCCTACGTACAGCTGTCGATCGCCGAGCTCGCCAAGATCAACGAACGCTTCGCCAGGGGCTACGAGCTGCTGAACTCGATCACGGAGCCCATCGCCGACGTCGAGCTGGTCCGCGATCTCCACCCCGGCCTGCTGACCTTCGAGGCCTGGCTGGCGCACAAGGGCGCGGCCGGGATCAAGGAACTGCTGAGCTGAGCTAACTTTCCGTCAGAACCATCGGACACTGCGTCATACCTGCAGTTCACCGCGTCACCGGAATGCATAAAAAACGATTTCGGCACGCCAAAATCCGCGATTCGCAATTCCCATCTGCTGGCCTTCTGAACTTGACCCCTTTATCGTTGCAGTGAAAGGGGTTGAGAAATCGCGATGTCTGCCGCATTACTGGCGCTGGCCAGCACGTTTGCACTGATCTTGGTCGTCGAGCTGCCAGACAAGACACTTATCGCGACTCTTGTTCTGACCACCCGTTTCAAGGCTTCGGCTGTTCTCACCGGGGTCGCCGTGGCGTTCGCCGTGCAATGTGTCATCGCGGTCGCGTTCGGGCATGCGCTGACACTGTTGCCGGCAGGTCTCGTGACCGGGATCGTGGCCGCGCTGTTCGGGATCGGCGCCGTCCTGCTGCTGCGTGAGGGCTTCGCCAAGGAGCCGGAGTCGGGCGAAGACGCCGTCCGCTCCGGTCCCGGCCCCGTGTCGTTCATCCGCTCGGCCGTCACCTCGTTCGGCGTGCTGTTCGCCGCCGAATGGGGTGACGCGTCGCAGCTGGCCACGGCCGGCCTCACCGCCCGCTATGGGCAGCCGTTCGCCGTCGGCATCGGCGCCTTCCTCGCGCTGGTCAGCGTCGCCGGGATCGCCGTGCTCATCGGGCACAAGGTGCGCAGCCGGATCCGCCCGAAGCTGCTGCAGCGCATCGCCGGGTTCGTGTTCGCCGCGTTCACGGTCGTCGCGCTCTGGCAGACCTTCGTGAACCTCTGAAATTCACTTCAACGCTTCGGCCAGCTTCGCCGCGGCCGCCACCACCTGCGGCCCCGCCGTTTCGGCCTTGATCGGGGCCAGCGAGATCAGCCCGACGCAGGCCCGCAGGCCCGGCACCGACCGGACCGGTGCCGCCAGTCCCACGACGCCGCGCCGCACGTCGCCTGTCGAGGTGACCCAGCCCCGGCCGCCCTGGCGCAACATGACGGCCTTGCCCGCCGCCCCGATGCCGATCGCGAACCTGGTGCCGACCCGGTAGGCCACGTGCAGATCCGTCCACCGGGGTTCGACCACCGCCACGGTTTCGAGCTGATCGCCCTCGGCAATGGAAAGATGCGCCGTCGCGCCGGTCTGTTCAGCCAATTCGCGCAGTACCGGCCGCGCGACCTCGCGCAGCTGCGGGACCACCTGGCCGGCGAGGCGCAGCATGCCGACGCCGAGACGGACCTTGTTCCCGTCCCGCCGGACGAGCCCGCGGGCCGAAAGCGGGACCAGCAAGCGGTACACGGCCGCCCTGCTGGCGCCGATGTTCGCCGCCAGCTCGGAGATCGTCGCGGCTTCGCCGCCCGCGTCGGCGATCGCCTGAAGCAGCGCGAGGCCTCGGTCCAGTGTCAGCGACCCCTCGGCCGTCACAGCAGGCCGAGCGCCTCGAGATCAGCGACCGGCTCGGCGAACGTCGCCGAGGCATAGGAGGCGAACAGCGCGCGCACCGCCTTCGCGGCGGGCTCGGACAGCGAGCGGGCCTCCTCGGACAGCGCCTCCCCATCGGTCGACGACAGCGCGTCACGCACGTCGCCACCCGAGAGGCTGCGTCCGACCGCGACCAGCAGGTTCAGGAACCCGTGGTGCACGAACCCCGTTTCGGCGTCCTCGTGCCGGACCGCGCGATGCAGGCTGTTGGTCGCCTTGAACGACGCGCCGGTGGACCCGCTCACTACGGACAGGAAATCGGCCACCTCGTCCACGCTCGGGAAGTTCTCGCTGGACACCCCGCCGCAGCGGATCTTCGGCCAGCTGCCGTGCTCGATCACCTTGCGTACCCCGTCGAGCCAGCCGACGCCACGGCGTGGTTCGACCACCCGGATCACGTCCTCCGGCACGAACTCCGACACCCGCTCCAGCCATACTTCGTCCACATCGGACGGTGCGGGCATCTCGACCATGCGCAGCGACAGCAGTTCGCTGCGGGACTCGACGATCGAGATCGCCTTGGGCACGCCGCCGAGGCCGGTGTCGATGATCAGCGAGAGCGGCAGCGGCTGCTTGGGCTTGAGCTTGATCAGCTCGGTGATCAGCTCGGGCAGCCGCGAGGCCTGGCAGAGGAACACCCCCAGCAGTCCCGAGTGCTCACCGGCTCGGGTTTCGTAGTGCGCCCGCAGCGCTTCGGGCATCGTCGCGGTGCCCGGCGGGAACAGCGCCGAGTCGTCTACGAGCCGCGCGAACAGGGGAGGAATTCCACGGGGGCCGGGGGGCGTGAGTTCCACAGCGCTTGACACAAGGGACACGCTAGTAGCGTACGACAGCCGGACAAACCGGTCCGCAGGGCGGACACTTAGCCATTAGGCCACTCGGCCCAATCGCGCGTTCCGGCAACTCGCCACCACGCCTTTCGAAGTGCGCGGAGCTCGATCACTTCCCCTTTCGCCGAACAGAGGTTAGGCTCACCTAACTAGGAGGTGGCCCCGTGACCGAGACCCGTCCGCCCGCGCCCACACCGGCCGAACGTGCCAAGACGATCGCTTCCCGCGACTGTCCCGGCACCCTGATGCCGACCGGATCGAGCAACGCCGGGCGCGTGACGCCCGAGCTGCACCACGTGCACGCCAGCGGCACCGTCAGCGTGCTGCTGCGTGACGACCACCCGCTGCTCACGCGGGCCGCCGAAGCCGAGGTCGCGGTGATGTTCGAGCTGGCGGACCACGCGCCCGTCGAACTCCGCGAACCCGTACGCGGGCTGCTGTGGATCACCGGCTGGCTCCGCCCGCTCAGCATGGCGGCGGCCAGAGCCCGCGCGGTGGCGATCGCGGAGACCCGCCCCGACCCGAGGCTGCTCGACCTCGGGCACGGCGCGAGCCTGCTCCGCCTCACCCCCGCGTCGCTCGTGCTAGCCGACGCGGAGGGCACCCATTCGCTGCGGCCGCACATGTTCAGCGCGGCCACCCCGGATCCGTTCCACAGCTACGAGACCGGCTGGCTGCGGCATCTCGAACACGAGCACGCCGACGTGGTCGGCCAGCTCGCCCGGCACCTGCCGGAAAAGCTGCAGGGCGGGCACATCCGTCCACTCGGGCTCGACCGCTTCGGCCTGCGGCTACGCGTGGAGGCCGACACCGGCGACCACGACGTGCGGCTGGCCTTCGCCAACCCGGTGCACAGCCCGGCGCAGCTGGCGGTGGAAATCCGCCGACTCGTCGGCTGTCCGTTCCTGGCCGCGCAACAACAACAGCAGCAGCGTCACTCCGCCTGAGCGAGCTCGGGCGGGAAACCGCCGGTGGCGATCGGACCCCAGCGCTCGATCGTGACCCGCAGCAGGCTCTTGTTCTGCTTCCGCATCGCCTCGCGGTACTCGTCCCAGTCCGGGTGCTCCCCGGAGATGCAGCGGAAGTACTCGACCAGCGGCTCCACCGCGTCCGGCATGTCGATGACTTCGGCCCGCCCGTCGAACTGGACCCAGGCACCGTTCCACTCGTCGGAGAGCACGATGACCGACACCGCCGGGTTCCGCCTGGCGTTCACCACCTTGGCCCGCTTCGGGTACGTGGCCACGACGAACCGGCCGTCGGTGTCGATGCCGGAGGTGACCGGGGACAGCTGCGGGGTGCCGTCGGCGCGGGTGGTCATGAGGATGGCGCGGTGCCGGGGACGCAGGAACTCCAGCAGTTCTTCACGTCCGACGCGGTCCGCGGTCGCTATTTTCGGTGCCATGTGTACCGAAGGTAGCGTGCGCCCGTGACCTCTCTCGTCCGCGACTGGCTGACCCCGCCGCGTCCGGAGCTGCCCGCGCCGGTCGACGATGAGGGCGAACGCCGCCGGATCAAGGTCGAGCTGCTGATCGTTTTCGGCATCACCCTCGGGCTGTCCGGGGCACGCAGCCTGGTGTCGCTGTTGAACTCCCTGTTGCAGCCGACCCCGTTGAGCCGGCAGCAGGTCGCGCTCAACGCGCCGCAGGAGGCGCTGAACCTGCTCGACCTGCTGGCCCAGCTGCTCAGCGTCGCCCAGCTCGTCGGCTGGGGCGCGCTCGGCGGCTATCTGCTCGTCCGCGGCGGGATCAAGCTCTCGGCGGTCGGGCTGACCTGGCGCGGCAGGGACGCGCTGTGGGGCGCCGGGCTGGCCGCGCTGATCGGCATCCCCGGGCTCGCACTGTACTTCGCGGCCTGGAAGCTGGGCTTCAACCTGGCCGTCGCACCGTCCACTTTGGACGACACCTGGTGGCGGCCGGCGGTGCTGGTGCTGTCGGCCTTCGGCAACGCCTTCGCCGAGGAGATGCTGGTCATCGGCTTCCTGCTGACCAGGCTGCGACAGCTGGCCTTCCGCGAGAACTCGGCGGTGGTGGCGGCCGCCGTGCTGCGCGGCTCGTACCACCTCTACCAGGGCTTCGGCGGGTTCGTCGGCAACTTCGTGATGGGCCTGGTGTTCGGCAGGCTGTGGCAGCGCACGAACCGGCTGTGGCCGCTGATCGTCGCGCACACCCTGCTGGACGTGGTCTCGTTCGTCGGCTACTCGTTGCTCAAGGGCCACCTGTCTTTCCTGCCGTAGGCTGCCGAAATGACTCAACCCAGGGTGGACAGCGAGGTCGGGCCGCTACGAACGGTCCTGCTGCACCGACCGGGCAGCGAGCTCAAAAGGCTCACCCCGCGCAACAACGACCAGCTGCTCTTCGACTCGATTCCGTGGGTGGACCGCGCCCAGCAGGAGCACGACGCGTTCGCCGAGGTGCTGCGCGGTCGCGGGGTCGAGGTGCTGCTGCTGACCGACGTACTCACGGAGGCGCTGGAAGACCCGCGGGCGCATACCGCCGGCGTGCACGCGGCTGTCGACGACCGGCGGCTCGGTGACGTCCTCGCCGGCTCGCTGCGCGACTATTTGTCCACTGTGGACGGCACGACGCTGGCCGAGGTGCTCACCGGCGGGGTGACCTTCGAGGAACTCCCCGGCACCGCAGGCCAGTCACTGGTGCGGAAGATGCACCGGCCGCACGATTTCGCCGTCGACCCGCTGCCCAACCTGCTGTTCACCCGGGACTCCTCGGTGTGGATCGGGGACCGGGTGGCGCTCTCGTCGCTCGCGCTGCCCGCCCGGCGCCGCGAGACGATGTTGCTCGATCTGATCTACGCCTACCATCCGCGGTTCCGGCACGCGGCCCGCGCCTACGGGGCGCACTCCGCACCGGTCGAAGGCGGGGACGTGATGCTGCTGGCGCCCGGCGTGCTCGCCATCGGCGTCGGCGAGCGGACCACCCCGGCCGGCGCCGAGTCGCTGGCCCGCTCGGTGTTCGCCGACAACCTGGCGCACACCGTGCTCGCGGTGCCCATCGAGCAGGACAGGGCGACCATGCACCTGGACACCGTGTGCACGATGGTCGACCGCGACGCTGTGGTGATGTACCCGCTGGCCCGCGATTCGCTCGTCGCGTTCACGATGCGCCCGGACGGCGACGGCTCGCTGCGGGTGAGCGGGCCCGAACCGTTCCTGCACGCCGCCGCCGAGGCAATGGGAATCGAGAAGCTGCGCGTGATCGACACCGGCCTGGACCCGGTCACCGCCGAGCGCGAGCAGTGGGACGACGGCAACAACACCCTCGCGCTGGCGCCGGGCGTGGTCGTCGGTTACGAGCGCAACGTGGAGACCAACGCCCGGCTGGCCGAGGCCGGAATCGAGGTGCTGCCGATCGCCGGATCCGAGCTGGGTTCGGGCCGGGGCGGGCCGCGTTGCATGTCCTGCCCTATCGTGCGCGACCCACTCGAATGAAGAAAGGCTTACCTAAAATTGCGGGGAATCCATTTAGGCAAGCCTTACCGAATCAGTATTACTGAATCTTGGTAAGCCTACCCAAATAGGGTGGAAGTCACCAGGTCCGAGTGGAAATTCACGGGGGTTTTCTTTATGGTCGACACATGGCCACGAGGAAGAGGGAACCACGCTCCAAGTTCTACGAGCTGCTGCAACAGCAGGTGCAGAACGAATTCAATGCGTCGCAGCAATACGTGGCACTGGCAGTCTGGTTCGATAATGAGGACCTGCCCCAGCTAGCCAAAGTCTTTTACCGCCAGTCGGTGGAGGAGCGTAATCACGCGCTCGCCATCGTGCAGTACCTGATGGACACCGACCACCACGTCGAAATTCCCGGTGTCAACGAGGTGCGAAACGATTTCAGCGAAGCGATCGAGCTCGTCGAGGTCGCGCTCGCCCAGGAGAAGGACGTCACCTCCGACGTCAAGACGCTGCTCAAGGCGGCCCGCGCGGAGGACGACTACCAGGGCGAACAGTTCCTGCAGTGGTTCCTCAAGGAGCAGGTCGAGGAGGTCTCGCACATGACGACGCTGCTCAACGTCGTCAAGCGGGCCAACGGCAACCTGTTCGACGTCGAGCAGTGGCTCGCGCGGGAAGCGGTCAGGGACGACGCGTCCGACATGCCAGCCGTGGCCGGCGGCAAGCTCTGAGCAGTACCCCCGGAGCGGGAAAAACCCGGGCCCTCCCCCTGGAGCGGCCCGGGTTTTTTCATCCGGTCGCGCCTAGCAGCTGCTGGACCCGACGAGCTGGAGGTCGACCACCTGGTCACCGCTCACGGTGAACACGTAACTGCCGCCGCTGCCGGTCGAAGCGCTGTACGCGCTGCCGCGCTCGGCCAAGGCGGGGTACGCCGTTTCCAGCTGGTCCTTGGTGGAGCCGACCTTGATCCGCTCCGGGGTGTGCGCGCCGCTCGCCTGGAAGCTCACGATCCCGTTCGCCGGTGAGATGGTCACCTTGCTGACCGCGGCGCTGCCGTCGCTCAGGCCGTAATCGGTGCAGGCGGTGGGCGCGTTGTCGGCGTTCGCCAGCATTCCCGTCGCCTTCGCGGCATCGAAGGACATGCCCAGCTGAAGCTTGCTGTAGCCGTTCGGCCCGAGCACGGGACCCGTGAGGGTCGGAACGACGACAGAGCGCGAAGTGCTCTTCGGCGGTGTCGTGGACTTGGTGGCCGACTGCGGCGGGTTGTCCTCGGTGGTGTGTGCCGGCGAGGAACCGGACCCGGGCAGCGGGGTCGAGACCGGCGGCGGGGCGGGCGCGATCGAGGTCGGCTGCGCGGACGAGTCCGAGATGACCAGCGTCTGATCCGGAGGCGGTGAGGCCACCTGGTTGTCGTTCGAGCGCAGGTCCCCGATCAGTAGCCCCGCGCCGACCAGCGCGATCGCGGTCAGCGCTCCCCCGGTGGCGGTCAGCGCGGCACGACGACGGCGGATCCGCCGCGCCCCGGCGAGGATCGCGGTCTCCGCTCCCGCGCGCGGTGGCACGGCCAGCCGCTCGTCGGTGAACAACCGGGTCAGTTCGTCGTCCAGCTCGTCGGGCTGGTTCAACCCGCTTCCCTCCCTTCGGCCTCGTCGGAAACCGGGGTGATCTTCGTGCGCAGGCTCGCGATCGCCTTGCTGGCCTGGCTCTTCACCGTGCCCTGGCTGATCCCGAGCGTCCGCGCGATCTCCACCTCGGACAGTCCCTCGTAGTAACGCAGCACGATGACCGCGCGTTGCCTCGGTGGCAATTCGCGTAGGGCCTGCCATAACGGCTCGTGCTCGAAGGGGTCGGCCGGCTGCACCGCACCGGCGTCCGGCACGTCCGCGACCAGGCTTTCCTTGCGCGTCCGCCGCCAGCGGCTGACGTGCGCGTTCGCCATCGACCGGCGGATGTAAGCCAGCGGATCACCGGTCTTGCGCTGAACCTGCGTCCAGCGGGCGCCGATTTTCTCCAGGACCGTCTGCACCAGGTCGGCGGCGTCGTGCGGATTGCCGGTGAGCGCGTGGCCGTAGCGGAGCAGGCCCGGCAGGCTCGCGTGCACGAACTCCTCGAAGTCCGCGAGCTCACCCGCCATCGGTGATCCCCTCCCCACCGGCCAGCTGGTAACGGCCGGAATGGTCGTGGTCACCGTAGCGCCTCCCTCCGCGGTGCGTCTGTCCGCCACATCCCCTTCGTTGCCACCACGCATGAGGTGCTCCCTGAGGTTGTCCTGCGGTACCCACCGATAGGTGGACGTTTGACGCTCAGGGTTGTTGCTACTGGTTACCGAACCGCGATCGCGGCGGGAAGCCGGAAGCTCCCGTCGGCTTCCGGCGGGAACGGATGCACGGCGACGACCGCGTCGGGCCGGATCGGGCCGTACACGTGCGGGAACCAGATACCGGCCGGGTGCGGCGGGTCGCCCTCCTCCCAGCGCAGCGGGACGCCGAGCCGGGCGGGGTCGATCTCCAGCAGCACCAGATCGGTGCGGCCGGCGTAGAGCGCGTTGGCAGGCAGATGCGTGGTGCCCGGGTCGGAGCAGTGCACGAAACCCGCGGTGTCCAGGGAGGGCGGGCGGTATTCGCCGCCCGTCCAGTCCCCTTCCGCGCAGATGTGCAGGATCACCGGAGCGTCAACTGGCGGCCGATCAGCCCGTCGCGGGCGCGGCGCTCCGCGGCGTTCAGCGGCTCGGCGTCGAGCGAGGCAAGCGCCTCGTCGAGGCGGACGCCAAGCTCCTTCGCGGGCTCGGTCCACTCGCGCGCGTGCGCCTCCGGGTCGAGGTCCCACACCGGGACCAGCAGCCCATGCGCGCGGAACGACCCGGCGTAGCGAGAGCCCTCGCCGAGGCCGAGCTGACCGGCCGCGGACAGCCGGGCCAGCGCCTGGAGCAGCTTGTTCTCCGGCTCCGGGCGAACCCAGCGCAGGTGCGCCTTCTCGCCGGCCAGCACCCAGTACGAACCCGCCCCGAGGCGGTCGGTGGGCATGATCGCCTCGTTCGCGCGATCCAGCGACAGCTTGACCTCGCCATCCGGGTCGGTGTCCTCGGGCAGCCACCAGCCGAAGTCGGTGTGCAGCGTGACGTCCAGCTCGGCGTCGGCGACCAGGAGGTCCTGCAGCCGCTCCCCTTCGGCGGGCGCGCTGGTGGTGTCCGGCACCGAAAGCACGTCGCCCGGCTCGGCCTGCAGCGCCCAGCGCACGGACCGGCCGAGGTCGCGGCTGATGTCGGAGGACCTGGTCTGCACCTGGAGCCCGACGAACACCTGCCCGTCGGTGCGGACGAACGCGGCGGCGGCCATCGGCAGCACTGTGGCCAGCGTGACCACGCGGTCCAGACCGTCCACAAGAGACAGTGGGGCGGTCGCCGAAGGCACGAACTCGCGCAGCGCGATCAGTTCGGGCTCGGCGGCAAGCCCCTCGAAGGGCTGTGCGACGAACTTCTCCCGCACCTTCGGGGCCTTGGTCTTCTTGCGCGCGGCCTTACCCATTTCGCCTCCTTGAGCTGTTCGGCCGCAGACGCTACCGGGTGCTCCCCCGCTAGGCTCGACTGGTGTTCGATCCCCGCGACCCGGAGTTTCTCGCCGATCCGTACGTCGAGTTCGCGCGCCTTCGCGAGCAGGGCGAGGTGCACCGGCACGAGGGCCTCGGCCTGGCCATCGCCGTCTCCCACGGCGCCGCGTCGGCCGTGCTGCGGCATCGAGGGCTGGGCCGGATCTGGTCCGACGCCCGCCCGGCCGAGCAGTTCGTCTCCTTCAATCTCCTGCACCGGAATTCCTTGCTGGAGAACGAACCTCCGGTGCACACGCGGCTGCGCCGGTCGATCTCCGCGGCGTTCGGGCGCGGGCACGTCGAACGGCTGCGGCCGACGATCGACACGGTGGCGCAGGATCTGGTGGACGACCTGGTGGCCGCCGGCGAGGCCGATCTGCTGGAGCACGTCGCGCAGCCGCTGCCGGTAGCCGTGATCGCCGAACTGCTGAACATCCCGCAGGCCGACCGCTCGCGGCTCGTGCCGTGGTCGAACGCGATCGTGAAGATGTACGAGTTCGGCCTGCCCGAGGACGGCCGTCGCGCGGCCGAGAACGCCGCCGCCGAGTTCGCGGGATACCTGCGGGATATCACCGTGGCACGGCGAAAGAACCGGGGCGAGGACCTGGTCAGCGATCTTGTCGGCGCCGAGCTATCCGAGGACGAGGTGGTGGCCACCGCCGTGCTGCTGCTGATGGCCGGGCACGAAGCGACCGTGAACGTGATCGGCAACGGTGTGGCCGCGCTGCTGCGGCATCCCGCCCAATGGCGGCGGCTGCTCGACGATCCGTCGCTGGTCGAGAGCGCCGTCGACGAGATGATCCGGTACGACGCCCCGCTGCAACTGTTCGAGCGGACGGCGACCGAGGACGTGGAGATCGCCGGTTTCCGTGTGGCGCAGGGGGAAAAGATCGCCGCCCTGCTCGGCGCCGCGGCCAGGGACCCCGAGGTGTTCGCCGACCCGGACACCTTCGACGTGGGCCGCTCGCCCAACCAGCACCTCGGCTTCGGCGCCGGGATCCACTACTGCATCGGCGCCCCGCTGGCCCGCATCGAAATCGCCGCCGCCATCCGCGCGCTGCTGGAGAAGGCGCCGAAGCTGCACGCCACAAGGGAGCCCGAGCGCAGGCCCGAGTTCGTCATCCGCGGACTGCGCAGTCTGCCTGTCTCAGCGTGAGGCGCCGACCGGGCGCGGCGGCCGCTCGGTGGCGCGCGGCGCGCCCTTGACCGCGACGACCAGCCGGGGCCGCAACCGGTTCAGCGGAATCGGCGCCAGCAGGCTGGTGATCCGCTCCACGACGACGGCGGTGAGCGCGGCGAGTCCGGCGGCCGAAAGGTCGAGCAGTGCGGACAGCAGCACGCCATCGGCCTGCGACTGGATGCCGCCGCGGAAGCGCCACACGATGACCAGGATGAGCAGCACCCCGTTCAGCACCCAGGTGGCCCACCAGACGAGCACCAACCGTGACGGCTTCGGCCGCTTCGTGGCCGGGCGGCGCAGTGCGGCGTGCTCGAGCTCCGCGAGGATCGAGCCCGCCATCACCAGGTTCAGCAGCGGGATCAGCGTCCCGGCCAGGATCTGCCAGCCCGAACGCGGCGGCTCCTGGCCGCTCTCCTCACCGGCGGCCTGCCGCGCGACGTAGAGCCACCACAGCACCGAGCCGAACGCCAGCACCCCGAACACGACCGTCAGCAGCGCGGCGATGATCTCCAGCGCGTCCGAGAACGCGACGACATCCGTGTCCAGCGCCGAATTCCGGCTGATCACCAGCAGCGCGTACCGCCAGAACTCAGCTACCGCGCCGACCGTCGCGAGCCCGGCCAGAAACCACAGAATCGTGATGGCGTTGCGCGAAAGCGCCCGCACCCGCTCCATTGGGCGCGGATAGCTCGACGGCGTGCCAGGCACCGCTGTCGGCTCACGCCAGGTGAGGTTCGGGAAGCCCCAGCGCGGCGGCGCCGGGTACGCGGGCGGGCCGGTGTAGCGCTCCGCCGGCCGCGCGCGGCGCGGCACGGTCGCGCCGGGCGGTGGCGAAGCCACCCAGCGCACACGGGGACGGACGTGGTACCGGCCGGGATGCATCGAGACCTAGAGGATTTCCGGCGGGAAGCTCGGGTTTTCGCCCTCGACCGGGCGGCCCTCGGCATGCCAGGACTTCATGCCGCCCGCGACGTTCACGGCCTCCCAGCCACTGGCATTGAGCCAGGCGGTGGCCCGCGCCGACCGGCCGCCGCTGCGGCAGACGACGTAGATGGGCTGGTCCTCGGGCAGCTTCGCGAGCTCCTCGACGCGGCCGGGCAGCTCACCGAGGGGGATGTGCACCGCACCCGGCGCGTGCCCGGCGGCCCATTCGTCGTCCTCCCGCACGTCGAGCAGCGTCAGGCTGCCGGCGGGCAACTCGGTGACCGAGACGGTGGGAAGTTCAGCGGGATTCACGTTCGACATCGTCGCACGGCACCCCGTTTACTGCACATGAGATGCAGTGAAGGCCACCGTCCGCGGGGACGGTGGCCTTCACGGTTCGGGCGAAAGTCAGTGCGCGGCGGCCTTTTCGGCGTGCGCCCCGGTAAGGGAGCGCACCTCCATCTCCGCGTACTTGGCTCCGTTGTGCTCCTTGGACAGCACAGTGCCGAGCCAGCCGAGGAAGAACGACACCGGAATGGACACCAGGCCCGGGTTCGACAGCGGGAACCAGGCGAAGTCCGCGCCCTTGATCATCGACGTGGACTCGCCCGACACCGCGGGCGAGAACACGATCAGCACGATGGTGACGATCAGCCCGCCGTACATGCTGAACAGCGCGCCCCTGGTGTTGAACCGCTTCCAGAACAACGAATAGAGCAGCGTCGGCAGGTTCGCCGACGCGGCCACCGCGAACGCGAGCGCCACCAGGAAGGCGACGTTCTGGCTCTTGGCGAGGATGCCGCCGACGATCGCGACCGCGCCGATCACCAGCGCGGTGATCCGGGCGACCCGGACCTCCGCGTGCTTGCCCTCGACCTTGCCCTTCTTGATCACGTTGGCGTACACGTCGTGCGCGAAGGACGCCGACGCGGTGATCGTCAGACCGGCGACGACCGCGAGGATCGTCGCGAAGGCGACCGCGGCGATGAACCCGAGCAGCACCGGACCGCCGAGTTCGAGCGCGAGCAGTGGCGCCGCCGAGTTCGTCGTGCCGGGTGCCTTGCTGATCTTGTCCGCGCCCACCAGCGCGCCGGCGCCGTAGCCGAGCACCAGGGTGAACAGGTAGAAGACGCCGATCAGCCCGATCGCCCACACCACCGACTTCCGCGCGTCGCGCGCCGTCGGCACCGTGTAGAAGCGCATCAGAACGTGCGGCAGCCCGGCCGTGCCGAGCACCAGCGCGATGCCCAGCGACAGGAAGTCCAGCTTGCTGGTGCCGGTCTTGCCGTACTGCTTACCCGGGTTGAGCAGCGCCTCACCCTTCGCACCGCCGCCCGCCTTGTCGACCGCGGCCTGCAGCAGGCTGGAAAAGTTGAATCCGTACTTGGCGAGGACCCAGATCGTCATCGCCAGCGCGCCGATGATCAGCAGCGCGGCCTTGATGATCTGCACCCAGGTGGTGCCCTTCATCCCGCCGATCAACACGTACAGCACCATGATCACGCCGACGACGGCGATCACGATGTCCTGCCCGACGTTGCCACTGACCCCGAGCAGCAGGTTGACCAGACCACCGGCGCCGGTCATCTGCGCCAGCAGATAGAAGAACGACACGATCAGCGTGGACACGGCGGCGGCCGCGCGCACCGGACGCTGCTTCATCCGGAACGCGAGCACATCGCCCATCGTGAACTTGCCGGTGTTGCGCAGCAGCTCCGCGACGAGCAGCAGCGCGACGAGCCAGGCCACCAGGAATCCGATGGAGTAAAGGAATCCGTCGTAACCGTTGACCGCGATGGCGCCCGCGATCCCGAGGAACGACGCGGCGGACAGGTAGTCGCCGGAGATCGCGATTCCGTTCTGTGGCCCGGTGAAGGCCCGGCCCGCGGCGTAGTAGTCCGAGGCCGTCTTGGTGTTGCGGCTGGCCCAGAACACGATCACCAGCGTGATCGCGACGAAGACCGCGAAAATGATGATGTTGAGCGTCGGGTTGCTGCCCTCGACGCCGGCGGCGAGATTCTTCACGCGGCGTCCCCCTCGATCTTGGTGCGGATCTGGTCGGCGACCGGGTCCAGCTTCCGGTTGGCGTAGCGCACGTACAGACCGGTGATGACGAACGTGGACACGAACTGCAGCAGGCCGATCAGCAGCCCGACGTTGAAGTTGCCGGCCAGCTTGGTGGACATGAAGCCGTGCGCGTAGTCGGCGAGCAGGACGTACACCAGATACCAGGCGAGGAAGAGCACCGTCATCGGGAAGACGAACGAACGGAGCCGATGGCGTAGTTGGCGGAACTCCGGACTGTCCTGCACCTGTTTCCAGTCGGCGTCCGGGTTCGTCCCATCGTCGAGGCCCTGGTCGGTGGTACTCACAGGAAGACCTCCCTATACATGATCACTACCTCTTCCGGTCGACGGCTGCGGTAGATCTTGCCCTTAAAGCGAAGGTAAGTTGTTAATCCTTTCGAGTGAGATACTTTACTGTCCGTAGACCAGATTTCTGTCGCATTGGCACAACAATGTCCAGATTGCCTGTTGCGCTGGATTACTTAGTGCCAAAAACCGTTCAACGCAAAGCAAAGGAACCGCCAAATGGGTGAAAAGAACTGTGAGTGCCCGAACAGCTACTTGCGGTGCCGGCCCTTGCCGGTCCGGTCCCGGTTCTGCACCTGCCCGAACCGGGCGACGGCCCGGTCGCGCATGAACCCGAGCGGGTCGGGCGCATGCAGCCGCAGCATCACCGCGTTCACGTCGGCCGGCATACCGTCCTTGGTCGCGAGACTGACCAGCATGGTGACCGCGAACGCGATGGGCACGGTGATCAGCGCCGGCTGATCGGCCAGCCACGGCGCCCAGTTGCCGGTGTACCCGCTCACGGTGTTGAGCACGATCGCGGCGATCACCAGCCCGCCGCCGACGATCATCCCGGCCATCGCGCCGGGCCACGTCAGCCGCCGCCACCAGATGCCCAGCACCAGCAACGGGGAGAACGTGGAAGCCGCGAGTGCGAACGACATGCCGACGCTGAGCGAGAGGTCGTTGGGCCGCATCGCCAGCGCGAGCACGAGCGGAATGACCGCGACAACCAAGGTGGCCCAACGGAAATCGCGTACCCGGCCCTTGAACACGTCGGTCGAGACCACCCCGGCGACGCTCACCAGCAGACCCGAAGAAGTGGACAGGAACGCGGCGAACGCGCCCGCCATCACCACTGCCGTAAGGATTTCTCCGCCGACACCGGGCAGCACGGACTGCGGCAGCCGGAGCACCGCGGCGTCAGTCTGCCCGGTCACCAGCAACTCCGGCACGTACATCCGCGAGATCACCCCGAGCAGGGTCGGGAACAGGTAGAACAACCCGAGCAGCAGCAGCACGTGCACCGCGGTGCGGCGGGCCGCCTTGCCGTCGGGGTTGGTGTAGAAGCGGACCAGCACGTGCGGCAGGCCCATCGTGCCGAGGAAGGTCGCGAGGATCAGCGAGTAGGTCTGCAACAGATCGCTCAGCCCCGTCGATCCCGGCCGCAGCCAGGCGGAGTTGTCCGCGATCGCGTCCTTGACCACCGGCACCGGGGTGCCCGCGCCGAACGTCAGCCGGGTGCCCTTGGCCACCTGCTCGGTGGCGCCCTTGGCCCAGACCACGGTGCGTTCCGTGGTGGCGCCCGGATCCTTGATCCGCACCGGCGTCACCACGTCCACCCGCAGCCCCACCGCGGTCTGCACGTCAACCGTGGTGGCCGCGGAGAACACCGGCGGCGCCGCCTCGCCGAGCGGCCCGCTCGGGCTGTCGTGCTGCCCCATCACGAACACCGCGCACAGCACGAACGCGGGCACCGCGATGGCGAACAGTTTGAGCCAGTACTGGAAGGCCTGGACCACCGTGATCGCACGCATGCCGCCGGCCAGCACGTTGCCCGCGACCAGCACGGTGACCGCGAGCGCGCCGACCCACCCCGGCACCGGCAGCACCGTGCTCAGCGCGAGACCGGCGCCCTGCAGCTGCGGAACCAGGTACATGATCCCGATCAGAACGACGAAAACGGTGGCACAGCGGCGAAGCGCGACCGAACCGAGGCGCGCTTCGAGGAAGTCCGGCAGTGTGTACGCGCCCGAGCGGCGCAGCGGCGCGGCGACGAACAACATCAGTGCCAGGTAGCCGGCGGTGAACCCGATCGGATACCAGAGCCCGTCCGCGCCCTCCTTCAGCACGATCCCGGCGACGCCGAGGAACGACGCGGCGGAGAGGTACTCACCGGAGATGGCGGCGGCGTTGCGGCGCGAGCGCACCGTTCGCCTGGCGACCAGGAAGTCGTGTGTGGAGCTGGCGAACCGGGACGAGCGGTGACCAAGGTAGAAGGTCAACGCGGCGACCAGCACGATGCCGGCCAGCGCCCACAGGTTCAACTGCACAGGGGGAAGCTACCGGGTCAGCTTTCGATCATGTCGACGAAGTCGCGTTCGTGACGCTCCGCTAGCCGGTTGTAGACCAAACCGGTGACGAGCAGCAGCGGGAACGGCAGGATGCCCAGCAGCAACCACGCCAGCGGTACCCCGATCACCCGTAGCCCGGCGAAAGCCGGGGCGAGGTAGAACGCCAGCGGCAGCGCGCCGAGCACGACCAGCACCAGCAGCGCGAGCAGCGAACCGGTGCGCAACTGGTGTTTCACGAGGTCGTTGATCAGCAGGGTGCCCCACGACGTCTGCTCCTCCAACTCGACGCGGGCGCGCAGGGTCGGGGCGTTCTTCGCGCGGGGATCGGCCAGCACGACGCGCTGCCGCTTCGGCGGCTTCGCCTGCTGCTCCGGCTGGGGCTCTTCGTCCGGCACGGCGGGCACGCGCTCGACCGTGGCCGGCTCGTGCGGCACGTTCTTGCCGAGAGTGGGATCCGGTTCCCGGACCCCCTCCACCCGCCGGTAGTAGTCGTCGTTCATCGGCCGCCCGTCAGCCGGTCCTTCAGCTCACGGGTGTGCCGCCGCGAAACCGGCAGCAGCTTCTCGTCGTTGCCGATCACCACCTGGTAGCCGCCCTGGCCCATGCGCAGCTCGGTGATCAGGTTGAGCGCGACCAGGAACGACCGGTGGATCCGCACGAAACCCGCCTTCTCCCAGCGTTCCTCGAGCTGGGTCAGCGGGATGCGGACCAGGTGGCTGTTGCCGTCGGTGGTGAACAGCCGCGCGTAGTCGCCCTGCGCCTCGACCCACCGCACGCTGGAGCGCGGCACGAGTTTGGTGGTGCCGGCGAGCTCGACCGGGATCACCTCGTCGTCGTCCGGTTTCGCCGGGGCGGCCGGGCTGCCGCCGTCGGGCGCCGGGGTGGCGCGCAGTTTGTCCAGCACCCGCTCCACCGCCCGATCGAGCCGGTTCTGGTTGCAGGGCTTGAGCAGATAGTCGACCGCACCGAGGTCGAAGGCATTCACCGCCTCGGACGCGTGCCCGGTCACGAACACCAGCACCGGCGCGGGATTCAGCGCCGAGAACACGCGCGCCATCTCCATCCCGGACAGGCCGGGCATCTGCAGATCGGCGAACACCGCGTCGATCGCCGGCAGCCCGTGTTCCTTGCGTTCACGCAGCTGGGGATCGTCGGAAGCGAGCAGCCGCAGCGCTTCCGAAGCGTCGACCGCGGTGAACACGCGGCCGATGTGGGGGTTGTTCTGCAGGCTCTCGACGAGCAGGCTCAGCCCGTGTGGCTCGTCGTCCACCGCGAGAACGAGGAGCCGTCGGGTGTCATTTTGCGCACTCACAGTGATTTGCAATCCTGCCTAGGGCGAAGGCCGGTGTCCATACCGCGCTCGGGCGATCACATTACAACCCGAATCGGGACCAGGCTGCTCTCTGTGACACGGCGTCGAGCAGGGCACTCGCCGCGGTCGGTGCGCCGAGGCCGAGCCGGGCCAGCAACGGCTTCTTCGGCTCCGCGATGGTGATCTCGGCGTCCGGATAGCGCTCGCTGATCACCTCGCGCAGATTGCCGAGCCCGTCGATCAACCCGAGTTCACGCGCTTTCGTGCCGAGCCAGACATCGCCGGTGAACAGGTCTTCGCCCTCGCTCAGCTTGCCGCCGCGCCGCTCCTTGACCCATTCCACGAACAGTTCGTGCAGCTGGGAGTGCATCTTCTGGAGCCACTCGACGTCTTCGGGCTTCTCCGGGCTGAACGGGTCGAGCCGGGACTTGTTCGCCCCCGCGGTGTGCAGCCGCCGCTCGATGCCGAACCGTTCGAGCAGGCCGGTGAACCCGAAGCCGCCGCTGATCACGCCGATCGAGCCGACCAAAGAGGTGCGGTGCGCGAAGATCTCGTCCGCGGCGCAGGCGAGCCAGTACCCGCCCGAAGCCGCGACGTCCTCGCAGAACGCGATCACCGGCACGTCCTTCTTCTTCGCGGCGAGCTGGCGGATCCGCTCGGCGACGAGCCCGGACTGCGTTGGCGCCCCGCCCGGCGAGTTGATCAACAGTGCCACGGCCTTGAGCCGATCGT
The DNA here is from genome assembly GCF_035546795.1 of Amycolatopsis sp. GTDB lineage: Bacteria > Actinomycetota > Actinomycetes > Mycobacteriales > Pseudonocardiaceae > Amycolatopsis_E. The sequence continues at coordinate 51,791 of NZ_DASZWC010000058.1, read as the reverse complement.
GATCGAAGGCCCTGGTCAGCGCCGACTCGACGGCCGCGAGGTTGATCGTGCCACGGGACAACGGCGACGGGCTCGGCGTGATCACGCCGTGCAGCTTGACCACCGCTACGACGTCCTTACGGTCCCCTCGGTCGCCGAGACGCGGGATCCTGCTGGTCAACTTGTCGGTCACGGTGCTCACCATGAGCGCCAGGTTAGGCCCAACGACCTGAGAACGCAGCCGTCAGCTACTGCGTCGCGCGTGCGCGGGCGAACCGTTACGTGTCTCCTGCGGCGGCACCGCGGCCGAGTAGTCCGGCAGTTCGGTGCGCACGCCCGGCGCGAACTTCGGCACCCGCAGGGTCACCTTCATCCCGGCGCCCGGTGCTGTCTCGACCATCAGTGCGTACTCGTCGCCGAACAGCTGCCGCATCCGGGCGTTGATGTTGCCCAGCCCGACGTGCGCGCCGGTGCGGTGTGAGTTGCGCAGGTCCGACAGCCGCGCCGGGTCCATCCCGATGCCGTCGTCCTCCACGCTGATCAGCGCCTCGGTGCCGTAGTCCTGCGCCGTCACGGTGACCATGCCGCCGGTGGGCTTGTTCGCCAGCCCGTGCTGCACCGCGTTCTCCACCAGCGGCTGGATGATCAGGAACGGCACCACGACCGAGAGCACCTCGGGCGCGATCTTGAGCCGGACCTCCAGCCTGCCGCCGAACCGGGCGCGTTCGATGGTCAGGTAGCGGTCGATGTTGCGCAGCTCGTCGGCGAGCGAGGTGAACATGCCCGACGTGCGGAACGAGTAGCGGGTGAAGTCGGCGAACTCCTGCAGCAGTTCGCGCGCCTCCTCGGGATCGGTGCGGATCAGCGAGGAGATCGTGTTCAGCGCGTTGTAGATGAAGTGCGGCGAGATCTGCGCCCGCAGCGCCTTGATCTCGGCCTGCTGCAACTGGAGTTTGGACTCGTCGAGGCGCGCCAGCTCGAACTGCGTGGTGACGAACTGGGCGACCGCGTCGGCCATCTGCACCAGCCGCTTACCGCGGGTGCGGCCGACGACGATGAGCACCGCCTCGATCTCGCCCTCGACGATCAGCGGGACGATCACCGCCGTCTTCATCTTGCAGGTGCCGCGGTGGTCGCACGGGACGTCGTCGTGCGAGACGACCTCGCGGCGGTGCTTGCGGATGGCGAGACTGACCGCCGAAGTCAGGTCGAGGTAGTGGTCGTTGGCCTCGCCGTCCCAGGAGGCCAGCGCCCCTTCCGGGTCGGTGATGCCGACCGCGACGCACTTGAGCAGCTCCAGCAGCTGCGAAGTGATCCTGTCGGCGGAGGCCCCGTCGAACCCTTCGCGCAGGTCCGGGGTGGCCTTCGACATGTGATAGACGGCTTCCAGCACGGCGTCGTCGACGAAACTGCTGGGCTTACGGGAGCGGGCGAGGACGATCAGCACGGCGATCAGCAGCAGACCCGCGACGCTCCACGGAATGATCTGCGCGATCGGCAAGTCGGACACGGCGTCAATGCTCTGCGCTTGCACGTTCAGGTGCAAGCCTTCGAGCCCACTTTCTGTGTAGAGGTCGGCACTCAGGGGTAGGTGCGAGTTTACCGAAAGCACGATTGCGAACGCTTTCAGCGCGGCCACCGCCCAGTGTGGCCGCCGAACGGGTGAGTATCGCGCACACGCAGCGCGACCGTCCCTTGTGGACTACTTGAGCAGCCGGGACAGCCTGCGGTCGGCGAGCGGCTTGCCCCCGGTCTGACACGTCGGGCAGTACTGGAAAGCCTTGTCCGCGAACGAAATCTCGCGAATCGTGTCCCCGCAGACCGGGCACGGCAGGCCCGCCCTGGCGTGCACCCGTAGCCCGGATCGCTTCTCGCCCTTGAGCCGTGCGGCGCTCTGCCCGACGGAGCGCTCGACGGCGCCGGTGAGCACCTCGTGCATCGCGTCGGCCAGTCTGTCCAGCGCTTCTTCGGACAGTTTTCCCGGTGTCGCATAAGGAGAAAGCTTCGCGGTGTGCATGATCTCGTCGGAGTAGGCGTTGCCGATTCCGGCCATCAGTGACTGGTCCGTCAGGGCGGTTTTCAGCCGTTCCGTCCGGCCGGTGAACAGCTCGCCGAGCTTTTCCCGGGTCAGCTCCAGCGCGTCCGGGCCGAGCCGCGCGATACTCGGCACCTCCTGCGGATCGCGCACGATCCACACCGCGAGCCCCTTCTTCGTGCCGGCCTCGGTCAGGTCGAAGCCCGGTCCCCCCACCCGTCGCCCACCGCCACCCTCAACGGAGGCGCTCCGCGCCACTCCCTCGGACAAATGCACGCGGAAAGCCAACGGCCCACGGCCGGGCTTGGGCGGGGTGGCCGAGAGCGAATCCGACCAGCGCAGCCAGCCGGCGCGGGCCAGGTGGACGACCAGATGCAGGCCGTCGCAGTCGAGGTCGAGATGCTTGCCGTGCCTGCCGGCGGCGGTGACCTCGCGGCCGTGCAGTTCCGTCCACGCCGGGGTCACGGTCTTGAGCACGCTCAACGAGGCCACGTCGATCCGGGTCACCGTCCGGCCGACAGCGTGCTCACGCAGGTGATGCGCCAGCGCCTCGACCTCGGGCAGTTCGGGCATGGATCACTCCATCGGATGCAGCGGGCCGTCGAAGTCCGGCAACGAGTCGCGCTGGATGGTCTTGGCCACCTTGATCACCTCGCCACGCACCCGGAACATCCCGGACACGAAACCGACCCAGCGCTCCGGCGGGTGTTCGCCCATGCCGTCGCCCTCGGTCTCGGCGACCATCGTCCACGGCCGGTTCAGCGTCCACCGCATCGGGAAGAACAGGCCGATCAACAGCAGGCCCCAGATCACCCAGGCCGGGACGACGACCCCGTCGGGTAACCAGGACACCAGGATAACCGCGAGCACGACGGTCACGATGAGCATCGCTATGCCAGGCGCGGGGCTGCCGGCGACGTCGTGTTCGAAGTCCTCGACCGTCGCGGGGCGCCGCCAGTCCATCTGGGCCCGGACCACCCATTCCCGGCCGTCTCCGCCTTGCACCAGCCGGTTCATTTCCGTGGCCTCCCGGGTCACGCTCGAACGTACTTGAGCGTGTTCAACGGTAGCGTGGCAGAGCCGCGCCGCGCGAGGTCCGCGTGAAGATCGTCTAACCGGATGACCCGGACTCACCGGATGTGGTTGTGGTCTCCGCTTGGTCCTGCACGATCGGGAGCAGCCACTCGAGCAGTCCGGACGGCGTCGAGGACTCCTCCTCGGACGTGGGCAGGTCATCACGCGCCCGGCTCTTGCCGTCATGCTCGCGGTGCTTCGTGCTCGACGAGGAATCCGTGGAGCTGTACGTGGAGTTGGTGGGCAGGTCGTCGCGCGAGTCCACCTTCGACGGGGTGGTGTCGTCCCGCGCCGTGGTCCCGCCCGTGACCGTGCCCGACGTCTGCGACTGCTTCTGCTCGACCGGCGCCGAACCCTGTTGCTGCGGTTGGGGTTGCTGCTGCTGGGGTTGCCCGGCACGGTCGGTGCCGTGCGGCGTCGAGACGGGCGCGCCGTTGCCGGGGAGGCGCACCGTGGCCTCGTCCGGCCTGCCCGGCTGGTTCGGCGGCGGGCTCAACAGGGTGGGCTGCGGCTGCGCGATCTGCAGTTCGATCCCGCTCTGCGGCAGGCCGATCACCTGCGAATGGTCCGAGTTGAGCACGGCGGGCCCGGCGGTGATGCCGACGACGCCCGCCGCGGCCGTGGACGCCAGCGCGATCCCGACCTTGAGCTTCGAGACCAGCACGCCCTTGACCGTGGCGAGCACCCCGGAACCGGAGGCCGCACCGGCACCGGCGGCCGCCGCGGGCATGAGCAGCGCGAGCACGCCCGCGTGCGCACGCAGCGAGGAGCAGACGTCCCGCAGCTCGGCGTGCATCGAACGGCAGGACGGGCAGCCGAGCAGGTGCGTCCTGATCTTGGTGGCCTCGGAACCGGTGACACTGCCTGCGGTGTAGCCGCCGAGCTTCTCGATCACGCCCCGGCAGCTGACGTCCGAATCACGGTTGATCGCCAGATGCGCCTGGAGGTACGCCGCGCGCAGGCCTTGGCGGGCGCGCCGCGCGAGTGCCGCCGTCGCGTTCGCGCTCAGGCCGAAATGCGGCGCCACGACGGCGGGCTGCTCCCCCTCGACCTCGGTCTGCCACAGCACCGAACGCCAGCGCTCGGGCAGGCTCGTGAAAGCCGTCGCGATCAGGCTGGCTTCGGCTGTACGCGCATGCGCGTCGGCGCCCGCGCCCGCGCGATGGGTCAGCTCGTCATCGGTGACGGGCACATCGCGGCGAGCGCCGTGCCATTCCCACGAGACGCGCCTCGCGACGGTCAGCAGATACGCCCGGACGTGGTCCCTCGGACCCGAGCCGCGGCGCAATGCCTGCAGAACCCGAAAGAAAGTCTCGGCGGTGATGTCCTCGGCCTCGGAGCTGTCACTCGCGAGACCGCGCGCGAGCCGGCGCACGGCCGACGCGTGCAGCTCGAACAGCTCGCTGAAAGCCTGATCTTCGCCTGCCCGGAGCCGACGCAGAAGAGCCTGCTCATCGGCCGATACCGTGCGTTGCTCCGGTACCGTCGCTTCCTCCGTCATCCGGCCAGGCACCTCCTCCCCGGGCGGGCACTAACCCGTTCGGTTGAATGGAGACACCATACGGAGAGAAGCGCTTGCCGTCACCTCTTGTACTCCGGGAGTGACGGAGTTACCTCCGACCGGGTGCCTGTCACGCCCCCCGTGCGGAGGGTATAGAGTGTGCGACGCACCCGGTCGAGGCCGGGCGCGCGGATGTAGCGCAGCTGGTAGCGCATCACCTTGCCAAGGTGAGGGTCGCGGGTTCGAATCCCGTCATCCGCTCGAGGCGGGTAGCCCTGTTCGCTTCGCCGGTGGCGAAGCTTCCCCGGGGCCCGTTGTCTCTACCCGGGGGATAACCCCCGGACCCCCAGTGCGTGCAAGCGGCTCACCAAAGGCTGCGGGTAGCCCTGGGCGCTCCGCCGGTGGCGAAGCGCCCTGGGGCCCGTTGTATCTACTCCGGGGGTAACCCCGGGATCTGCAGTGCGCGCAAGCGGCTCACCAAAGGCTGTTGTCGAGGCCCTTTCCGAACGTCGGGGAGGGGCCTTCGTTTTTGGTTCAGGTCGTCGGGCGCAGGTTTGTGCCGAGTAGTAGTGCGGCCAGCACGCACAGCGTGGTGTTGACGTAGATCGCGGTGGTTACGCCGGCGAGCACGGAGCTCTGCGCGGTGGCGATCGCGCTCATCAGCGGGATGCCGAGGGTGATGCCGACCTGCTGGCTCATCGTGGTCAGCCCGGTCGCGAGGCCCTGTTCCTCGTCCGGCAGCCCGGCCGTCGCGGTCACCATGAACCCGACGATCGCCACCAGGTTGGCGATCCCGCCGACGAACGTCGCCGCGAGCAGCAGCGCGATCCACGCCGGGGCCGGGCCGAGCAGGACCAGCGAGGCGGTGGCGACGGCCTGCACCCCGAACCCGGCCACGAGCGTCCGCTTGGCGTTGATGCGGGCGATCAGCTTCGGGCCGAGCACCCCGCCGAGCACGGTGCCAACGCCCAGCACAGCGAACGACAGCCCGGCCTCGAGTGGCGAGTAGCCCAGCACGTCCTGCAAGTACAGCGTCAGCAGGAAGACCAGGGACGTCTCGGTCAGAAACGCCAGCAGGCCGGCGATGTTGCCCCAGCCGACGTTGCGCCTGCCGAGGATCGCGACCGGCACCAGCGGGGCCGCGACGCGCTTTTCGATCATCCAGAACGCGCCCAGCAGCAGCACGCCGACGATCAGCGAGCCCAGCACCAGCGGGTCACCCCAGCCATGTGAACTCGCGGACGTGGCGCCGTAGATGACGGCCAGCAGCGCGAGTGTCACCGTGATCGCGCCGGGCAGGTCGATCCGCGGCCGCGCCGCCGGACGGCTTTCCGTCAGCACGGTGCGTGCGGCGAACAGCACGAACAGCACCACCGGGATGTTGAGGAAGAACGCCCACCGCCAGCTCAGCAGGTCGGTCAGCACGCCACCGAGCACCGCGCCCGACGTGAACCCGGCGGCCATCAGCGCACCGTTGAGGCCGAGCGCCCGGTCGCGGAGCCGCCCTTCCGGGAACGATGTGGTGAGCAGCGAAAGCGCTGCGGGCGTGACCGCGGCCGTGGCCAGCCCTTGCGCGACCCTGGCGATCAGCAGCGCCGCCGGTGAGGTGGCGAGCCCGCCGGCGAGCGAAGCGACACCCAGCAGCGCCATGCCGGCCAGGAACAGCCTGCGCCGTCCGAACAGGTCGGCGATCCGGCCGAAGAACAGGGTGAAACCGGCCGAGCAGAGCGCGAAAGCGGTGGCGATCCACTGCAGGTTCGCCAGCGCGAAACCGACGTCCGCGCCGATCGTGGGCAGTGCCACGTTCAGCACGGAGAAGTCGACGGCGAGCGTGAAGCTCGCGGTGAGCAACACGATGAGCGCGAACCGCCGGCGGCCGGTCATCCGTTCCGCCGCGGCGGTCGCGGTCAGCTGATCGAAAGTCATGCCACCACTGCACGCCCGCTCGCCGCGGCCGGCCAGCACCCTTCGCCGGGTAGTCAGCGGCTGCCTATCACTCGCGGGGACAGGCTGGCGCGGCGGTGCCGGGCGCATGATGGGTTCATGAACGACAGCTCCGCACTCGGCGAGTTTCTGCGGCTCAGCCGCGGCCGGTTGACCCCGGAGGACGTCGGCATCACGTCGTATGGCGCGCGCCGCGTTCCCGGGCTACGGCGCGAAGAACTCGCCCAGCTCGCCGGTGTGAGCGTCACGTACTACACCCGCCTGGAACAGGGACAGAGCGGACAGGCGTCGGAGACGATCATCGAAGCGCTGGCCCGCGCGCTGCGGCTCGACGACGACGAACGCGCCCATCTGCACGACCTGGCCCGGCCGGCTCCGGCGAAGCGCCGCCGCTCCCGGCCCGCCACGGTCCGCCCCGGCACCCGGCAGCTGATCACCGCGATCACCGACGTGCCCGCGGTGGTTTTGGGTGTGCGCAACGAAATCCTGGCCTGGAACCGGCTCGGGCACCTGCTGCTCGCCGGGCACCTCGACTACGCCGCCCCGGACCGGCCGGCCGACCGCCCGAACCTCACCCGGATGCTGTTCCTCGACCCGCACCACCGCGACCTGTATCCGAACTGGCGCGAGGAAGCCGCCCGGGCCGTCGCTTCGCTACGGCTGATGGCCGGCCGGAACTCCGGCGACCGTGAACTTGCCGAGCTGATCGGCGAGCTGAGCATGAACAGCCCCGAATTCGCCGCGCTGTGGGCCAAGCACCCGGTGGCCGGCTGCGTCTCCGGCACCAAACGGTTCCGCCATCCGGAGGTCGGCGAGCTGACCCTGCAGTTCGAGGCGCTGCTGCTCGCGGACGAAGCAGGCGAACGGATCCTGATGTACAGCGCCGAGCCGGGCAGTCCGTCGGAAGCGGGACTGGCACTGTTGGGCCGCGATCAGAATCACGTCGAGGCCGGGGCGCGGCTGATCGTCACCTGATGGGCGGTTCCGCGAGGTTGGTCATTTGTTGTTCTCCTGGATTTGGTTCGGGGTAACAATTTTCGGCGCGTGCGCCGACCAGGGTTACGGAGGTTTTCCGTTCCCCCCGAACCCTGGAGGCCTTGAGTCATGCCCGAAGTCACCCGGAGACGACTGCTCGGCTCGGCCGCGGGCGCGGCGGCGACAGCTGCCGCGGCCACCCTGCTCCCCCCGAACGTCCAGCGCGCACTCGCCCAGGAGGCGCCGAAACACGGCTCGCTGGGCGACATCGAGCACGTTGTCCTGCTGATGCAGGAGAACCGGTCGTTCGACCACTACTACGGAACCCTGTCCGGGGTCCGCGGGTTCAACGATCCGGACGCGCTGAAACTGTCCACCGGCAAGTCCGTGTTCTACCAGCCGGACGCGCAGAACCCGGCGGGCTACGCGCTGCCGTTCCACCTCGACCCGCACGCGACGAACGCGCAGAAGATCCCGTCCACGTCGCACGCCTGGCAGGTCCAGCACGACTCGCTGAACAACGGCAAGATGGACAACTGGCTGCCGGCGCACCGCAAGGCCGACGGCAAGAACGGGCCGTACGTGATGGGCTACCACACCCGCGCCGATCTGCCGTTCCAGTTCGCGCTAGCCGAGTCGTTCACCGTTTGCGACGCCTACTTCTGCTCGGTGCTCGGCCCGACGTGGCCCAACCGCATGATGTGGATGACCGGCACCGTGGACCCGAACGGCCGGAACGGCGGGCCGATCCTCGAAAACACCGCGCCCGCCGGTGGTTACACCTGGAAGACCTACGCCGAGCGGCTCACCGAAGCCGGGGTGAGCTGGAAGGTCTACGAGCAGGACGACACCTACGGCTGCAACATGCTGGAGAACTTCGCGGCGTTCAAGAACTCGGCGCCCGGCTCCGAGCTGTACGACAACGGGCTCACGCACCGCCCCGAGGGCCAGTTCGAGTACGACGCGCGTAACGACAAGCTGCCGACCGTCTCCTGGATCATCACCACCAGCACGCAGTCGGAGCACCCGAACTACACGCCCGCCGACGGCGCCGCCTTCGTCGCCAGCAAGATCGACGCCATCGCCTCGAACCCCGAGGTGTGGGCCAAGACCGTGTTCATCCTTTCCTACGACGAAAACGACGGCCTGTTCGACCACGTCGTCCCGCCGATCCCGCCCGCCGGCACGCCGGACGAGTTCGTCACCGGCACCTCGCACGGCGGCACCGCGGGCAACGGGCTGTGGGTCGGCGGCGGTTTCCGCGTGCCGTGCGTGATCGTCTCGCCGTGGACCGCCGGTGGCTGGGTGTGCAGCGAGAACTTCGACCACACCTCGCAGCTGCGGCTGCTGGAGAAGATCACCGGGGTGACCGAGCCGAACATCTCGGGCTGGCGCCGCAAGACCTTCGGCGACCTGACGTCCGCTTTCCGGTTCCAGGAACCCAAATCCAAGCCGCCGACACTGCCGGACACCGCCGGCCCGCTGACGCTGTCCCGCTACGAGGCCGCGCACCTGCCGGCCCCGACCGTCCCGCCGACGGTCGACAAGCCGCCGACGCAGGAGCCGGGCAAACGCCCGCATTTGCCGCGCTAGCAACGGAAAGGCCGCTCCCCGGGTGTCGAGGAGCGGCCTTTCCGTTGTGTCAGAAGGTGATCGCCATGGCCGGGTCGGCCAGCAGCGCGCCGACGTCGGCGAGGAACTGCGAGCCCTGCTGCCCGTCGACGAGCCGGTGGTCGAAGCTCAGCGCGAGCTGCAGCACCTTGCGGACGGCCAGTTCGCCGTCCACCACCCACGGCATGTCCTTGATCGCGCCGAACGCCAGGATCGCGGCCTCGCCCGGGTTGATGATCGGCGTTCCGGTGTCCACCCCGAACACTCCGACGTTGGTGATCGTGATCGTGCCGTTCAGCATGTCCGCCGGCGTGGTTTTCCCTTCGCGAGCGGTACTTGTCAGCTGTTCCAGCGCGCCGGCGAGCTCGGCCAGCGACATCGCGTCGGCATCGCGGATCTTCGGCACCACGAGCCCGCGCGGGGTGGCCGCGGCGATCCCGAGGTGCACGTAGTCCTTGTAGACGATCTCGCCCGCGGCTTCGTCCCACGTCGCGTTGACGTCCGGAGTTCGTTTCGCAGCAAGGCAAACCGCCTTCGCCGCGAACGCGAGCGGGGTGAGCTTCACGCCGGCGAACGCCGGGTGCTTCTTCAGTTTCTCGCGCAGCTCCATCATCGGCGTGACGTCGATGGTGAGGAACTCCGTGACGTGCGGCGCGGTGAAGGCGCTGGAAACCATCGCCTGCGCGGTGGCCTTGCGGACGCCCTTGATCGGCACCCGGCGTTCACGCTCACCTGACGTCTTGGGCGCGGCGGGGGAAGCCGCACGTTCGACGTCTTCGCGGGTGATCACCCGGCCGCCGGCCGACAATGCCGTCAGGTCGACGCCGAGGTCCTTCGCGAGCTTGCGCACCGGCGGCTTGGCGAGCGGCACATAGCCGCCCTTCGCCACCGGCTCTTCGGCGACGGGTGCCTTCTCCGCAGGCTGTTTGCGGGCCCGCCTCGTTGCCTGCACCGTCTTCGAGCCGTAGCCGACGAGGGGTTTCATCTCCTCCTCGACCGCGGGCGCGGAACCGTTGCGGGCCGCGCCGGCCGGATCGAGGTCGATCGTCAGAATCGGCGCGCCGACCTCCACCGTCTGGCCCGGTTCGACGAGCAGCTCGGTGACCTTGCCTGCCCACGGAATGGGCAGCTCGACCGCGGCCTTCGCCGTCTCCACCTCGACCACGATCTGGTTCACCGTCACCGTGTCGCCCGGTTGCACGCGCCAGCCGAGGATCTCGGCCTCGGTCAGGCCTTCGGCGGTGTCGGCGAGCAGGAACTGTTTGAACTCCGGCACGCTTCACCACCCCAGCGATCGGTCGACGGTGTGCAGCACCCGGTCGAGATCCGGCAGGAAATACTCCTCCAGCTTCGACGGCGGGTACGGGGTGTCGAAGCCGGTGGCCCGCAACACCGGGGCCTCCAAGGAATAGAAGCACTCCTGCTGCACCCGCGCGGCGATCTCCGAGGTGACCGACGATTCGCCGGAGGCCTCGCTGACCGCGATCAGCCTGCCGGTGCGGCGCACCGACTCGAACACCGGACCGAGGTCCAGCGGCGAGATCGTGCGCAGGTCGATGACCTCCAGCGACTTGCCCTCCTCGGCGGCCGCCGTGGCCGCGTCGAGGCAGACCTTGACCGAGGGCCCGTACGCCACCAGCGTCGCGTCGGTGCCCTGGCGCAGCACCCGGGAGGCGAACAGCGGGCCCACCGGATTCACAGTGTCCACTTCGGACCTGAGCTGACCGTTGTGGTACAAGCGTTTCGGCTCGAAGAACAGCACCGGGTCGTCAGTGGCGATGGCCTGCTGGATCATCCAGTACGCGTCCGCCGGGTTCGAGCACGAGACGACTTTCAGCCCGGGAATGTGCGCGAACAACGACTCCGGCGATTCGGAGTGGTGCTCGACCGCGCCGATCCCGCCGCCGAACGGCACCCGGATCACGATCGGCACCTTGATCCTGCCCTGCGTCCGGTAGTGCAGTTTGGCCAGCTGACTGGAAATCTGGTCGAACCCGGGGAAAATGAAGCCCTCGAACTGGATCTCGCACACCGGGCGGAACCCGCGCACGGCGAGCCCGACGGCGGTGCCGATGATCCCGGACTCGGCCAGCGGCGTGTCCAGCACGCGCTGCTCCCCGAAGTCCTTCTGCAGGCCGTCGGTGATCCGGAAGACGCCGCCGAGCTTGCCGACGTCCTCCCCCATGATGATGACCTTGCTGTCCGCTTCCATCGCGGCGCGCAGCCCGAGGTTCAGGGCCTTGCCGATGGTCAGCGTCTGCACACTGGACACTGTTTCGTCCGCTCGGGACTTCACGGGGGCGGCCATCAGCGCTCACCCACCGTGGCGAATCCGTCCAAATAGGACAGAAATTCCTCGCGCTGCGCGTCGAGCACCGGGGACGGTTCGGCGTAGACGTTGGCGAACACCCGCTCGGGCGGCGGTTCGGGCATGTTGAAGCAGAAGTCCCGCAGCTCCGCGGCAAACGCGTCGGCCTCGGTTTGTACCTGGTCGAAATAGGACTGGTCGGCGAAACCGTTGCGCGCGAGGAAAGCCCGCACCCGCTCGATCGGATCCTTCAGCTTCCACGCCTCCAGCTCGTCGGAGAGCCGGTAGCGGGTCGGGTCGTCGGTGGTGGTGTGCGCGTCCATGCGGTAGGTGAAGGCCTCGATCAGGACGGGGCCGTTGCCGTGCCGACATTCGTCGAGCGCCCACCGGGAAACCGCGAGGCAGGCCAGCACGTCGTTGCCGTCCACGCGGATGCCGGGGAAGCCGTAGCCGCGGGCGCGCTGGTACAGCGGCAGGCGGGACTGGCGTTCGGTCGGCTCCGAGATGGCCCACTGGTTGTTCTGGCAGAAGAAAACCAGCGGCGCGTCGTACACCGCGGCCCAGACGAATCCTTCGTGGACGTCGCCCTGCGAGGTCGCGCCGTCACCGAAGTAGCAGATCGTGGCCTCGCCGTCGTCGTCCCCAACTCTGCCCTCGAACTTCTGGCCCATCGCGTAGCCGGCGGCGTTGAGCACCTGGTTGCCGATGACGATGGTGTACGGGTGGAAACCGTGGGCCTTGAAGTCCCAGCCGCCGTGGTCGGTGCAGCGGAAAATGCCCAGCAGCTCACGGAAATCGACGCCGCGGGCATACGCCACGCCGTGCTCGCGGTAGCTGGGGAAGGCCATGTCCTGCGGCCGCAGCGCACGGCCGGAGCCGATCTGCGCCGCCTCCTGGCCGAGCAGCGGGACCCAGATGCCGAGCTGGCCCTGGCGCTGCATCGCGTTGGACTCGCGGTCCGCACGGCGCACCAGCACCATGTCGCGGTAGAGACCGCGCAGCGCTTCGGCGTCGATGTCGGCGACGTAGCGGTCGAACTGTGCAGAGGCGATTCGTTCGCCTTCGGGGGTGAGCAGCTGAGTCAGCTCAGCGCCACCTTCGGTCGTTGCTCGCAAACCGGCGATCACCTGCTCCCGGGACGGTTGTGCCGCTTGCGCGGCCGGTCCTTCTCCGGGCTCCGGGTGCGTCCACTGTTCTGGGGACGACATGCGCGTGTTCTCCTCGATGTCATGCCGCGACTCCACTTTTGGCGGCTTCGCGACGGCGCCGGTGGCTGCCTGCGCATCGGGTCCGAAGCACTCGGGCAGCCGTCGGCCGTGACGGCTTATGCCGAACATCCTGGCACGAACAAGCGGGCGCGGGTGAGGGCCGACGACTTATTTTTTGCCCGGAAAACCCGCTTGAGCTGCGGAAATCCTAGGACTACCGATGATGGGGCCGCCGAAAGTCGGTCTTGCACACGCGGCGTGAGCAGGTGATTGAGCTGCGTGCCAAGGACGGGCAGGCGGGTGGCCGCGCCGGACCAGGCGCTGTCGTGACCTGCGCCACACCGGCGTGGCGCTGGCAGAATGGCGCCGTGGAACAGACAACCGTGCGTGAAACCGTGTCCAGGCTGTGGGCGAACGACGTCCTGCCGAGTCTGTCCGGGCTGGTGGAGATCCCCGCCCTGTCCCCGGGTTTCGATCCCGAATGGGCCACGACCGGGCACCTGGCGGCGGCGATCGAACACGTCCGGGGCTGGATCGAGGCCAGGCACCTGCCGGGCGCGAAACTCGATGTGATCAGCGTGGCCGACCGCAGCCCGCTGCTGCTGGTGGACGTGCCGGCCAGCCCCGGCGCGGAGGATCGCGGCACGGTGTTGTTGTACGGGCACTTGGACAAGCAGCCGCCGGTCGGTGGCTGGTCCGAGGGACTGGGCCCGTGGACGCCGGTCGTGCGGGACGACAAGCTTTTCGGCCGCGGCTCGGCGGACGACGGGTATGCGGGCTACGCGGCGGTGACGGCGCTGGAAGCGATCCACGCGGCGGGCGGCAAACACGCACGGTCGGTGATCCTGCTCGAAACCGGCGAGGAGTCGGGCAGCCCGGATCTGCCGGTGTACCTGGAGCACCTGTCCGAGCGGCTGGGCGAGGTTTCGTTCGTGATCTGCCTCGACTCGGGCGGCAACGACTACGACCGGCTGTGGCTGACCACGAGCCTGCGCGGCCTGGTGCAGGTGCACGTGACGGCGCGGGTGCTGGAGTCGGCGCAGCATTCCGGGCTCGCCAGCGGTGTGGTGCCCAGTTCCTTCCGGGTGCTGCGGCGGCTGCTGGACCGGCTGGAGGACGCGGAGTCCGGCGAAATCCTGCTCGGTGAGCTGAACGTGACCATCCCGGAGAACCGCGTCGCCGAGGCGCGGGCGACGGTCGAGGTGGCCCCGGGCGCGGTGAAGTCGGCGTTCCCGCTGGTCGAAGGCATGCGGCCGGTGTCGGAGGATGAGCTCGAGCTGACCTTGAACAACAGCTGGCGGCCGACTCTGTCGGTGATCGGCGCGGCGGGCCTGCCGGATCCGGCCGAAGCAGGCAACGTCCTGCGCGACTCGACAACGCTGGCGCTGAGCTTCCGGCTGCCCCCGACAGCCGACTCGGCGGCGGCGCTGAACGCGGTCGAGAAGGCGCTGACCACGGATGTCCCGTTCTCGGCGAAGGTCGAGTTGTCCGGCGTGGAGCATGCGAACGGCTGGAACGCGCCGGACGCCGCGCCGTGGCTGGCGGCGGCGCTGGAGAAGGTGAGCGACGAGGTGTTCGGCGCCCCGTGGCGAAGCGTCGGTCTCGGCGGTTCGATCCCGTTCATGGGCCTGCTGGCGGCGAAGTACCCGTCGGCGCAGTTCCTGGTCACCGGCGCGCTCGGCCCGGACTCGAACGCCCACGTCCCGGACGAATGGCTGCACCTGGCCCAGGCCCGGCGACTGACCGAAGCGGTCGCGCACACGTTGGACGCGCACGCGCGAGGTTGAGTTGGTTTTGTAGGTGCGCGGGTCAGTAGACCTCGCGAAGTGAACCCGGCAGCCCGCCCGACGGCGGCCTTCCACTACATATGACGCGGGCCGGCGCGCCGTGCCGCTTGCGGAGTCACGCGGTGGGCGCGGTGCCCTGGGTGACGGCGCCGACCTCGATGGTGTGGCTGGTCTGGTCGGCGTCGACGGCACCGAGGTCCCACGGGAGCTCGACGGTCGGGTTGATGTAGTCGCCGTGCATGTTGGAGTCGCTCGGCGCGTCGAAGGTGATCGCGTTCGGCGTCTGCTGCGCGGACGACGGTTCGATGCTGGTCCAGTGCAGCGGGATGTACGCCGAGGACCCGTCGGTCAGCGCCACGTCGGGCGAGCCGGCCGGGGCCTGGTCGGCCAGCAGCACGTTGTCCGCGCCGACGAGGTTGGTCGTGAGATCGGCCGGCAGGTAGCAGCGCTCCCCGGGGTTGGCGGTCAGCTGGATCGCGGCGTCGCGGTTGCCCATGCCGGCGCCGCCGTAGACGAGCTTGGCCGTGAACTGGTTGGCGGTGCACTCGGCGACGCTGGACGCCGACGAGGCCGAACCCGCACCGGGCGCCTGCGAGATGGACGCGGTGGCGGCGCCGAGGGTGAACCCGTCGGCCGCGGCGGCCGTGCCTGCCAAAAGCGCCGAGCCACCTGCGGCGATGCCGGTGACAGCGAGGGCGGCGGCGGTACGGCGAAGCGTCTTGCGGATGATCATGGCGTTCCCCTGTCCTGTGTTGGTGATTTACTCACCTCGTTCGCTCTCACCCAGAAAGACGTTCATGATCGGTTCCGGATGCACGCCTGTGGGATCGCCCGCAGCGAAGCAACCCGCGTGAACTCCAGACGTCATAAGGAAGTACGCGCGGCCGAATTGTCCGATGTGGACACCCCAGGCGTCGCCCCGGGCACGGGTTAAGCGGGTGTTACCAGGCCGTTGCCCGATTGGTTGGAACCACGACGTGACCTTGCTGATGGTGCGCCCTGCCCCGTTCGGATGGCAGGATGCGGGCACTCACACGGTATGACCTACTAGGAGTGACCATCGTGGCGCGTGCAACACACTTCAAGGCGCTAGCCCTGCTTCCGGCCGTGGCCTTGGCCGGCCTGACCGTGGCCTGCGGCGCGAGCGGCAACGGCGGCGGATCTGCGCCCAGCAGCAGCGCCGCCGCGAGCCAGGTGCCGGCTCCGGTCAAGGACGACAAGCTCGCCGCGCTGGTGCCGGACGCGGTCAAGGCCGACGGCAAGATCGTGGTCGGACAGGACCAGACCTACCCGCCGAACGAGTTCGTGGACAACGGCACCGTCAGCGGCTTCGACGTGGACCTCGGCAACGCCATCGGCGAGAAGCTCGGCCTGAAGATGGAGTACCAGAACGCCGCCTTCTCGGGCATCCTCGCCGGGCTCAGCTCCGGCTCGTACGAGCTGGCGATGTCCTCGTTCACCATCAACGCCGAGCGCCTGCAGACCGTCGACATGGTCAGCTACTACAGCGCCGGCACCTCGCTCGGCGTGCTGAAGGGCAACCCGGACAACATCACCCTGGACACCCTGTGCGGCAAGAACGTGGCCGTGCAGCAGGGCACCGTGCAGGTCGACGACGTCACCAAGCGTTCCGGCGACTGCACCAAGGCCGGTAAGCCCGCCATCAACGTGCAGCAGTTCCAGGCGCAGACCGACGTGAACCTGCAGCTGACCACCAAGCGCAGCCAGGCCATGCTGGCCGACTCGCCGGTGGTCGACTACGCGGTGAAGCAGACCGACGGCGCCGTCGAGGTGGTCGGCCAGCCGTACGACACCGCCCCCTACGGCATCGCGCTGAAGAAGGACCAGGGCACGTACTCGCAGGCCATCCAGGGTGCGGTGCAGGCGCTGATCGACGACGGCACCTACGCCAAGATCCTCGCCAAGTGGGGCCTGAGCACCGCTGGGGCGATCACCAAGGCGGAAATCAACCCGGCAAGCTGACATGACCGAGACCTCCGAAAGCACGGGCACCGCCGAAGACATCCGTGCGGTGCCCGTGCGGCACTACGGGCGCTGGGTCGCGGGCGTGATCATCGCGATCATCGCCGTGATCGTGATCCGCAGCGTCATCACCAACGCCAACATGCAGTGGAGCGTGGTCGGCGACTACCTGTTCGACGACCGGATCCTGCGCGGACTGCAGAACACCCTGATCCTGACGGTCATCTCGATGGTGATCGGCGTGCTCGGCGGCGTGCTGCTGGCCGTGATGCGGATGTCGCCGAACCCGCTGGCCTCCGGTGCGGCGGGCATCTACATCTGGCTGTTCCGCGGCACCCCGCTGATCACCCAGCTGATCTTCTGGAACTTCCTCGCGCTGTTCTACCCGCGCCTCGGCCTCGGCATCCCGTTCGGGCCGGAGTTCATCGGCTCGGACACGAACACGCTGATCTCGCCGTTCATCGCCTCGCTGCTCGGGCTCGGCCTGAACGAAGCCGCCTACATGGCCGAGATCGTGCGTGGCGGGATCCTGTCGGTCGACTCGGGGCAGCTCGAAGCGGCCGGCGCGCTGGGCATGTCGCGGGCCAAGACGCTGCGGCGGATCATCCTGCCGCAGGCGATGCGGGTGATCATCCCGCCGACCGGCAACGAGACCATCGCGATGCTCAAGACCACGTCGCTGGTGGTCGTCATCGGCTACTTCGAACTGATGACGTCGGCGCAGCAGATCTACGCGCAGAACTACAAGATCGCCCCGCTGCTGATCACCGCCGCGCTGTGGTACCTGTTCATGACCTCGGTGCTGACCGTGATCCAGATGCAGATCGAGAAGTACTTCGCCCGTGGCACTTCACGTGCGGTGGCCGAGCGCGACAGATGGCGCACCCGGCTGTTCGGGTTCACCTTCGGCTCGGGTGGCAAGGGAGGTGGCGCGCAATGACCCCGGTCGTCCAGGCGCAGGGCATCCACAAGCGGTTCGGCAGGCTCGAGGTGCTCAAGGGCATCGACTTCGAGGTCGCACCGCGCGAGGTCGCTTGCCTCATCGGGCCTTCGGGCTCCGGCAAGTCCACGTTGCTGCGCTGCATCAACCACCTGGAGAAGATCAACGCCGGGCGGCTGTACGTGGACGGGCACCTCGTCGGCTATCGCGAGCACGGCGGCAAGCTCTACGAGCTGCGTGAAAGCGAGATCGCCCAGCAGCGCAAGGACATCGGCATGGTGTTCCAGCGGTTCAACCTATTCCCGCACATGACCGCGCTGGAGAACGTGATGGAGGCGCCGGTGCAGGTGCGGCGCGAGAGCAGGTCCGCCGCGCGGGAACGGGCCGGCGCGCTGCTCGAACGGGTCGGCCTGGCGGACAAGGAACGCGCCTACCCCGCGCAGTTGTCCGGCGGGCAGCAGCAACGGGTCGCGATCGCGCGGGCGCTGGCCATGCAGCCGAAGCTGATGCTGTTCGACGAACCGACGTCGGCGCTCGACCCGGAGCTGGTCGGCGACGTGCTGGGCGTGATGCGGCAGCTGGCCAACGACGGCATGACCATGATCGTGGTGACGCACGAGATGCAGTTCGCGCGTGAGGTGGCGGACAAGGTCGTGTTCATGGACGAGGGCGTCGTGGTGGAGGAGGGCTCGCCGGATCAGGTCATCTCGGCGCCGAAGCACGAGCGGACCCGCGGTTTCCTGTCGCGCGTGCTCAACCCGAACGCCTGATGTCATAGGTGGACGGCGCGACGCGGATCAGCTTGCCGGTGGCGTTGAGAGCGTTGCGCAGTCCCTCGCGGGTGATCGGTTTTTCCAGCCTGGCCCGGATTTCGTCCAGATGGAGGGCGCGCCCGGCGGTCTGGATCAGGCGGATCGCGTTGTCGGTGCTCGATCCGGCCGGCACGGCGTGTGGCTCGATGTTCCAGGCGGCGAGCGCGAAAGTGCTCGGTGCGACGCGGATGAACCGGTCGTCGGCGTTGAGCCGGTTGTACAACGGGCCGCGGCTGTAGCGGCGCTCCAGTCCGCCCAGTATTTCGTCGAGGTGCAGTGGTTTACCGGTGCGGGTCAGCAGTTCGGCGGTGGAGTCGGTGGCGGTCGGGCCGCGGATCGTCCGCCTGCCAGGCGAAATCCGCTCGTACGCGCGATGCAGGGCGCGGCGGGGCTGGTGCAGCTCGGCGGGCGACGCACGGTAGCCGCTGAACCACAGCCAGGACACCAGTTCCTCGTCGCTCATCGAAAAGCCTTGCGCTGCCATGGCTTCCGCAGGTGAGGCGATGCCGTGGGAAAGCGCGGCCACGGATTCCCGGGTGGTGGCGATGGCCGTGCTCAGATCCGGGACCGCGGCCCAGCCCTGCGCGACCTCGAACACCCCGCCGAAGCGGGCCAGCACCCGCCAGGCCGCTACGTTCGGGGAGATCACCGGGTAGTCGAGGTTCGGGTTCCGCGCCAGCAGCCTGCTCAACGACATGGCCGGCGCGATCTCCTCGCGCAGCTGTGCACACCACCGGCCGAGCGGCCCGCCGGCGGACACGGCCCGGCGCACCGCGGCCTCGAACTCGGCCTCGATTTCGTGCCGTTCCTCGGGCGCCGGCGGCAGATATTGCCCGGACCAACGGTAAGCGTTCTCCTCATCGGCCCACAGCCGGCGACGCAGAGTGGTCAGCTCCCCGTAGGTCACCGCATCGGTGACTACTCTCAGTTCGGCGAGCGCCTCCACAATCCGACGATAGCTCCGTTCTCCCGCGGGTTCAGCGGAACGGCACTTCCGGAGTAACCGTCCGACTAAAGTCGGTAATGCGTCGGATACGAGGAGTGCATTCATGGCGAACGGGCAGACGGGATCACTTGATCGGGAGCTGCCGCCGCTGGACCCGTTCGCCGGGGTGCCCGACGCCCGTTATCACATTTCCGCGGCCGAAATCCTCAAACCGCTGCTGGAGCCGGGCAACGGCGGGCTGCTGCGCCGGTGGAAACAGACCAGCAACGCGCCGATCGTGCCGGTGGAAAACGTCTACATCACCGGCAGGCTGGATCTGCGCGGCGCGGATCTCGACTGCCTGTTCCGGTTCGAGAACTGCCGGTTCGAGAACCCGCCGGACGTGCGCGAAGCGAAATTGCTGGGCCTGGTGTTCCGGCGCTGCTGGCTGCCCGGGCTCAAGGCACGGAACCTGCGCAGCCGCAACGATGTGCGGTTGATCCGGAGTGTTGTGCAGCCGTTCCCCGGCGGTACCGACGACGGCGAAACGGCGGTGCAGCGCGGTTCCACGCGCGAGCGCGGCGTGCCGGATGCGGCGATCAACCTGACGGACGCGGTGATCGAGGGTTCGCTGGTGCTCACCCGCACGCAGATCGCGTCCGCGCATGGGCGGGCGTTGCAGGCGGACAGGTTGAAGATCAGCGGCGCGTTGCTGGCGTACCGGTTGCGCGCCGATGGCCAGGTCCGGCTGCCTGGCATGTGGACCGGCGGTAACGTCAACTTCTCCGGGGCCACGCTGCGTAATCCGACCGGGTTCGCCCTCGACGGCAACGGGGTGCACATCGGCGGCAGCCTGTTGTGCGAGGTGGACAACTACGGCGCGGCCGAGAAGAAGCAGCCGTTCGTCGCGCGTGGTGTGCTGCATCTGCCCAGTGCCAGGGTGGACGGGGACATCGTGTTCCGCGGCGCGGATCTGGCCTGCCCGCAGCGTGGCCACATTCCCGCGGAGGCATGGGATTCCAGCGACCCGTACGTCGACCCATGGCCGGCGCTGGTGGCCGACCGGCTACGCGTGGACGGCAACGTGGAGCTGTCCGACGGGCTCGCCGCGGTGGGCACGCTGCGGATGATCAACACCCGGATCGGTGGCACGCTGCGGCTCGCGCAGGCGCGGGTGAAGGTGACGAAGGGCAAGGTCGAGCCGTTCTACGACCGCGCCGTGCATCTGGACGGCAGCGAGATCAGCGGCGATCTGGAGGCGACCGGACTGCGCGTGCCCTCCGGTCAGCTGCGGATGGCGGACGTCAGCATCGGCGGGAACATGCTCGCCGCGAGGGTCGAGCTCAAGCACGCGGAGCGGGACGTCTTGTCCGCGCGGCGCATCAAGGTCGTCGGGAACGTGCAGCTCACCGAGGCGAACATCGAGGGCACGGTGCGGCTGCAGGGCGCGGAGGTCGGCGGCAGCATCGATCTCTACGGCACCGACGTCAGCAGGCCGACAGTGCGCACGCAGACGAGTTACTCGGTGGATCTGCGCACCGTCCGGGTCGGCCGCAACATCAGTCTGACCCCGTCCGGTGACCGGATGTTCCGCGCGACGGGCGGGGTCAACATGGACGGTGCCACCGCCGTGCGCCGCGTCGATCTCTCCGGCTCGCTGCTCGGGTCGCTGGCGCAGCACGGGATCGCGCTCGATGCCAGCGACCTGTCGGCCGACGAGCTGCTGCTCACCCCGGGGCGCCCGCCCGAAGGCCGGATCCTGTTGCGGCACGCTCATTGCCGGACACTCGACGACAACGACGCATTCTGGGACACCCCGCGCGGGATCGAGCTCGAAGACTTCCGGTACGACGTGCTCCGGCGCCCGATCGGGATGAAGAACGACGAAGCCGTGAACGTGCGGATCAAGCAGCTGCGCGAAGCGATGGCCGGCTACCGGCCGGGCCCGTACGACCAGCTCGCGGCGATGCTGCGCAGCGCGGGCAACGAGGAACATGCGGACACAGTGCTGTTCCGCAAACAGCAATATCGCTACGAAGCGCTCGCACAAGGCTACAAAATCTTCGGGCCGGGCGTGCGGCTGTGGAGCTGGCTGCAGCGCTGGATGGTCGGCTACGGCTACCGGCCGGCGCGTGCGCTCGGCTGGCTCGTCGGACTGCTGGTGGTGGGCAGCCTGTACTTCGGGATGGGCACGGACTCGTGCGTGCACGACGTGCGCGTGGGGGCGAACGCGCTGCTGGCCGTGGGTCCCCGGTGCGTGGTCAACTCCCAGGACAGCGGGATGCAGTGGAACCCGGTGCTGTACACGGCGGATCTGCTGGTACCGATCGTCGACTTCGGCAACAAGGGCCGCTGGTACATGCATGACGTGGACAAATGGGTCAGTGACGGGTTCATCGCGATGGGCTGGATCTTCGCGACGACGGTGGCCGCCGGCGCGGGACGGATGATCCGCCGGGAGAAATGAGTTGACGGAGTGAGCGCTCACTCCGCAAACTGGGGTGCATGACCGAACCTCAGACCAAAAGGCGTGCGCGCGCCATGAGCCCGGAGGACCGCCGGCAGATGCTCGTGCGCGCCGTGCTCCCGCTCGTCGTCGAGCACGGTGCGGCGGTCACCACGGCGCAGATCGCGCGCGCGGCCGGCATCGGCGAGGGCACCATCTTCCGCGCGTTCAAGGACAAGGACGAACTTGTCGATGCCTGCCTCGTGGAGGCGTTGCGCCCGGACGGCGCGCTGGAGCTGATCGCCGAAATCCCGTTGGACCAACCGCTCGCCGGCCGCCTGACCGAAGCGGCCGAAGCGCTCTCGGCGCATCTGGAGCGGATGGGCGCGGTCGCATCGGCGATACACGCGTCGGGGCGCCGCCGGGAACGCAAGCACGGCAAGGGAAACCGGGCCGAATCGTTCGCGGCGATGCGAGAGGCGATCGCGGAGCTGTTCGAGCCGGACGCGGCCACCCTGCGGCTGCCGGCGGACAAGCTGAGCGGGCTCTTTCTGTCCCTGCTGTTCAGCCGGGTGCGGAATCAGGAAAACCCGACGACGGCGGCGGAACTGGTGGACGTGTTCCTGCACGGGGCGGTGGCGGGGAGTTGATGCACGGTGGTGGCGCGCCTCCGATCGGCGTGCGCAAAAGACTGAAAGCGGCGGCCAGTTCGGTGCCGGACAGCGGGCTGACCGGCCCGATCGAGATCCCGGACCCGGAGCGGGACGACGAGGCGAAGGACCTGCGGGCCCGCTGGCACCGGTTGCGCACCAACGTCGGCGGCACGGTGCGCGGGCTGCCCAAGGTGGCGAGGCTGACGTGGCAGGCGAGCCCGGCGATGACCGTCGTGATCGCACTGTCCACTTTGGTCAGCGGTCTGCTGCCGACCGTGACGGCGTACGTCGCGAAGCTGTTGCTGGACGCGGTGGTCCAGGCCGTGCAGGGGCACGGGTCCACCGGCCGGATCGTCGAGATCACGGCGTTCCAGCTCGGTATCTTCACGTTCACCGCGGTCAGCACGGCGCTGACGAACGTGGCGCAGCAGCTGTTGCAGGAACGGATGACGCTGACCATCCGGCATCAGGTGATGGACCACGCGGCGAAGCTGGACCTGGCCTTCTTCGAGGGTTCGGAGTCCTACGACCTGCTTCGCCAGGCGTCGCAGGAGGCGCCGGCGCGGCCGGTCTCGATGATGACCTCGGCGCTCGGCCTGGCGCGCACCGGCGTGACGTTCGCGAGCATGGTCGCGCTGCTGGTTTCGGTGAGCCCGCTGCTGGCCGTCGTCGCGCTGCTGGCGCCCGTGCCGGCGTTCATCTCGCAGTCGAAGTACGGCTCGCGCGCCTTCATGCTGGCGCTGTACATCTCGCCGATCCGGCGCCGGATGGACTACCTGTCCTCGCTGGTCACCACGGACACCTACGCCAAGGAGACGAAGCTCTTCGGGCTGGGCCCGTACCTGGTGGACCGGTTCCGGCGGCTCGGGCAGACGTACTACGCGCGCGAGCGGAAGCTCACCACGAAGCGGAATCTCGTCGGCACGTCGTGGAGCCTACTGTCCACAGTGGCCGGTTCGGGGATCGCGTTGTACATCGCGCTGGAAGCGGTGCGGGGCACGCTGACCATCGGTGACCTCGCGTTGTACACCGCCGCGGCCACCGCGGTGCAGACTTCGATCCAGGGCCTGTTCACCGGGTTCACCGGCATGTACGAGAACAATCTTTATCTCGACACGCTGTACCAGTTCCTCGGCACCGCACCGGCGATCGTCGCGCCCGCCGCGCCGCGGCCGATGCCGGCCGAGGTGCGCGGTCATGTCCGGTTCGAGAATGTCTCGTTCAGCTACCCCGGTTCCGACGAGCCCGCGCTGGACGGCGTCACCTTCGAGATCCGGCCGGGCGAAACGGTGGCCGTGGTCGGCCGCAACGGTGCCGGGAAGTCGACGCTGATCAAGCTGCTGTGCCGGCTGTACGATCCGACCGCGGGCCGGATCCTGTTGGACGGCAACGACATCCGCGAGTTCGACCCGGACGAGCTGCGCGGCCGGATCAGCGCGATGTTCCAGGATTACGTGACGTACCAAGGGACCGCGGCGGAGAACATCGGCCTCGGCCAGCTCAGCGGCATCGACGACCGGGCACGGATCGTCGACTCGGCGAACCGGGCGGGCGCCGCCGAGCGGATCGAGCGGCTACCCAAGGGTTACGACAGCCCGCTCGGCCGGTGGTTCGACCAGGGCGTGAGCCTGTCGGGCGGGGAATGGCAGAAGGTGGCGCTGGCGCGGGCCTTCATGCGGGACGCGCCGCTGCTGATCCTCGACGAGCCGACGTCGGCGCTGGACGCGCAGGCCGAGCACGACCTGTTCGCCCGGCTGCGCGCGCTCGCGGCCGGCCGCACCACGCTGTACATCTCGCACCGCTTCTCCACCGTGCGGCAGGCGGAAAAAATCCTGTTCCTCGACCACGGAAAGCTCGCCGAACACGGCACGCACGACGAACTGATGGCACTGGGCGGGTTCTACGCCGACCTGTTCACCCTGCAGGCGGCCGCATATCTGGACGACGACAAGGAGGTGGCGAGCTAGCCTTCCCGCACACGGCGACGTCGCCAGCAGGCCCAGATAAGGAAAACCCGGCTCCGCGAGGGAACCGGGTGGGTAGCATCAAGTTAGCGGCGCACATGGAATCAGTCAACCTGGACACCGGCCGCGCGGCACCATCAGCCGGTCACCATCCAGCTGGGCTGGTGAACGTTCCCGCCGGATTCGGCATCTGATGGGCAGTAAAGTCCTCCGGGTGGAGTTGCCGCCAGAAGTGGCGGCCCACGCCATCCGCCGACTCCCCCTGAAGCGCACCTGCCATGAACCCCGGCGACGGGTTCACCAATCCGACCGGTATGCAATTGCGAGCAACCTTCAACGGCAAGCCAAGATCTGAGTCGTTGGAGATCACCACGGCCGCGTCGACATTACCGCCGAGCACGTCGACCAAGAGGTGAGTTGCGACATTGACGTCACTGCCCTTCTCCTCCCGGACCAATCCCGTCGCCAGCACAATCTGGCCGCCATTGCCATCAGAAGCGATGCTCAGGGGAAGCCCGGCCGGTAGCTGCAAGGGCGGCCGGACAAGCTGCGGACGACCCTTTCTTGATGGAATGGCCAGCGGAACCTGTTTGGCGCGGGCGACGTAGTGCCCATACTCAATCTGATCCACCGCACCAACGGCCATCAACGCCTTCAGGTAGATGTCCTGATCGATATACGCTGATGGTGCGTCCGCCGCGTCGATCCGCGCGGTGCAGTAGATCACGCGATCCACGAACGCTCCGTGCCAATTTGCTCGCTCTGCGACGAGGCTGGTTGCCAACGCACGAGGGGAGAGCCACTTCCAGCCTGGTACTCCTCGCCCGAACCAGCGACGCCCCGAGTAGTAGAGGTTGAAACCGTCTACGTACAACCTGACCTTCATCTAGCCGGCCCCCTCGCGGTACTCAGGGTCTGGGTCCTGCGCAGCCGAGTGCGAAGGCTCGTCGAAGGCGAGACTCCTGACAAACGAGGCAATGCGCTCTGCGTCACCTTTCGTCAAATGGACGGGCAACTCGATTTCGATGATCAGCTCAGGTCGGAGCGGCAGGTGGTGCTTCACCAATCTGCTGGACGTAGTTGCTGGAGTTGCGAACGAGACGGCATCGACAGGCTCTGGGGTGGCCGTACGTACCGAGCTTTGGGCATGTGTTCTCGGAGTGGCGGACGTCGATCGACGGGTCTTGACAACGGTCTTCCAGCCCGGGTCCTTGTCCAACCACGCAAGATACATCGACACTGCCTGCCGGAAGCGTGTCTTGTACGTTGACATGCTCCCGCTCGTGTATTTCGTCCGGAACCGGTTCTCGAACCGGTCCAGGACGTCTTCAACATCCAAGGAGCGCACGTCCACAGCGTCCGGCTCGTCCTCCACCTGGAGGATCTGGCCTACAGCACCCTTGAGTGCGTTAGCGGTCGTTGGGTTTATCTCCGCTCTACCGCCCGCCCAGTCCAAGAACTCACGAAGACCTGCGCTCGTCGCCGTCTGCAAATCGGCCATATCACTACCGCCCGTCTAACAGATTGATTAGACGATACAGGACGCAAACACTGGCCGTCAATCCATCTAGATAATCCCGAAGATCCTTCTAGGCGATCTAGATGTGGCGCACCCCGAGCCCCACCGGGCAGGAAACGCCCGTGCCGCCGAGGCCGCAGTAGCCGTCGGGGACCTTGTGCAGGTACTGCTGGTGGTAGTCCTCGGCGTAGTAGAACGCGCCGAGCGGGGCGATCTCCGTGGTTGTCATGCGGTAGCCCGCGCCCTGCAGGGCAACCTCGAAAACGGCACGCGAGGCTTCGGCCTCGGTGTGCTGGGTTTCGTCGGTGTAGTAGATGGCCGAGCGGTACTGGGTGCCCACGTCGTTACCCTGGCGCATGCCCTGCGTCGGGTCATGGCCCTCCCAGAACACCTTCAGCAGCGCCCCGTAGGAAACCCGCGCCGGGTCGTACACGACGAGCACCACCTCGGCGTGCCCGGTCAACCCGCTGCACACCTCTTCATACGTCGGGTTGGGCGTGTGGCCGCCGGCGTAGCCGACCGCCGTGGAGTACACGCCATCGGTGCGCCAGAAGAGCCGTTCCGCGCCCCAGAAACAGCCCATCCCGAAAACCGCCGTGCGCAGGCCCTCCGGGAACGGGGGTTTGATGCGGCGATCCTCGTGCACGTCGTGCCATTCGGAGGTGGCCGGCCCCTCCGCTCGCCCGGGGAGCGCCTCGTCGGCAGTCACGCGACGCGTCTTGTCCATGCCGAACCACGCCATGTTTCCAACTGTACGACGTCCCAGACGGCCAGTGATCGGACTAAGTTCACCCCATAGCGCTACCGTTACGGGCTGGGCCGGCGTTGTTCCAGGTCGTGCGCCCGAAACACACCCGAGGAGCCCCGGATGAGTTGGCAGGACGAGCTGCGCCGTCTGGACACCGAGCTGGCCAGCGGCAAGATCACCCTGCACCAGCACCGCAAACAGCGGGACGAGCTGCTCGCCGCCGCATCCGGCAGCGGCACGGCCTCGCCGGTCGCGGCGCCGCTGGGCCAGTCGCAGTGGCAGACGGTCGGGCCCGCGCAGCAATGGCAGGCCCCGGCTCCGGAACAGCAGTGGGAGCCGCCCGCCCCGGAGCCACAGCCGGAGCCGGCCATGAGCCCGTCCGAGTCGCTGCTGCACACCGACCGTCCGACCAGCGCGCCCAGTCCGGCCGACTACCGGCCGACGGACTCCATGCCGTACCCGCCGATCCACGAGGCGCCAACGGTGATCACGCCCGTGGTGCGGACCGGTCCGCTGCCGGGCCTGACCCCGCCGCCCGTACAACCGCCGGCCGTGCCGAGCCTGCCGACCAGGCCGATGCGCCCCGCCCGCCGCAGGTACACCTGGCTGTTCGTCACCCTCGGCGTTCTCGTGGTCCTGGCGATGATCCTCGGCGCCACCTACTTTCTCGGCGCGCGCGGCGACAACACCGCGGCCCAGCCCAGCTCCAGCCCGACCGTCGCGCCGCAGGACGCGGCCGGTGCCGCCGAAGCCCGGCTCCCGACGCTGCCCGGCGCCGCCAACCCCAACAACTCGACGATGTCGCTCGACAAGGCCGTGCAGCTGCAGCTGGTTTCGCAGAACGATGCCGCCCTGATGAAGGCCGGCGGCGCGGACGAACTGGTCTACCGCGCTTCGTCGGATCCGGCGGGCAGCCCGAACGGCAACATGGTGCTGGCGGTACCCGCGAGGTCGGCGGCCGAGGCCGCGAAACTGGTCGCCACCCTGCGCAAGAACCTCACCGGCAACGGGTTCGTCCCCGAGCCGCTCGGCCCGACGGAGGCCGAGGTCGCCTACACCGGAAGCAACGCGACCGGCCGGGTCAGTGCGCTCTGGTACACGTCGGGATCACTCGCCATCGGCATCGGCGTGTCCCAGCCTTCGAGCAGCGATCCGGCGCAGTTGCGCACCCGGCTGGAGCAGATCCGCACCCAGGTCACCGGGGCGCTTCCGGTGGGATGAAACGCCTGCTACGGACGGGTAGATAACAATACGACCCGCGCAGCCGCAGTAGGCCGCACCCGTGCACAATGTGCACGTCGCTATACACGTCGGGTCGTGGTGGCCGCAATCGCCGGCCGCCGAAACCAACAGATAGGGGGCCCCTGGTGTCCTGGCAGGAGGAGCTGCGCAAGCTGGACGAGGAGCTTGCATCCGGCCGACTCTCCGCGGACGACTACCGGGTACGACGTGACCAGGTGCTGTCGTCGGCCGTCGGGCAGCCCGACGCGCAGCAGCCGAGCGGCGACAACAACAACTCGGCGGACTCCACGCAGGTGATCGCACCGATCAGCCCCCCGCAGGGGGTGCCGCAGCAGGCCCCGCCGGACAACAGCGCGGACCGCACGCAGGCCGTCCCGCCCTGGCAGCCGCAGCAGCAGGCCGACCCGAACCGCACCCAGCACGTGCCCCCGCCGCAGCAGCCGCAGGTGCCGTACTCGCCGCCCGGTGGTTTCCCGCAGTCCGGCCCGGTTTCGCCCCCCGGTGGTTTCCCGCAGCACCAGCAGCAGTGGAATGCCCCGGAGCCCGACCAGTCCCCGCCGTGGGGTGGGGGCGATCTGCCGCCGCTGGTGCCCTCGGGCGACCAGGGCTGGATCCAGCAGGGCCCGGAGTCCTTCAACGACAAGCCGAAGAAGGGCAACGGCGCGAAGATCGGCGCCATCGTGGCGGCCGTCGTCGTGCTCGCCGGCATCGCCTTCGGCGCGTACATGCTGTGGGGCCGCGACAGTGGCGGCGCCCAGGCCGAGCAGACGACCACACAGGCGCCGCCGACGAGCCAGGCGCCGCCGGACCCGCTCGCTGTGGCGGACATCCCGGGCCAGACGGAAAACTACGACACGATCAAGACCTTCGCCCAGGTCCCGGCGCTGAACTACCTGGTCTCGGCCGAGCAGTCGGTTTACGAGACGGCGCAGGCTGGTGACGTCCGGTTCGTCGTGCGCAAGCTCGACGACGGCAGCCGAGTGCTGATGCTGCTGACCAAGACGAACAGCGCGACGGCGGCGCAGAACGCGGTCAGCCAGCTGCTGAACATTCAGATCCGCAACGGGGCCGCCCGGCTGTCCAACGTGCCGGACGGCGTGATGGCCTCCTACATCGACAGCAAGAACGGGAACCCGGCGCAGGTCCGCGGACACTACTCGCACGACGACGTGGTCGTCCGCATTGAGGTGGACAACCCGAACAGCGTGCAGACCGCGGAGACCGACTTCGCCTCGATCCTGAACTCGCAACTGAAGGTTCTGCCTGCCGATGCCTGAGGTCACCGCTTGCACGATCGTCGCCCGCAACTACGTGCCCGCGGCGAGAGTGCTGGCCCGGTCGTACCTGGCCCAGCACCCGGAGAACTCCTTCGTCATCGCGGTGATCGACGCGCCGCGGGACGAGGAGTTCACCGAGCAGGGTGTGCGGGTGGTGGGGTCGGCGGCCTTCGGCATCGCCGAGGACGACTATCTCCGGATGGCCACGGCCTACTCGGTGACCGAGCTGGCCACGTCGGTGAAGCCGTACCTGCTCCGTGAGCTGCGCCGCGAGTACGACGTCGCCCTCTACCTCGACCCCGACATCCGGGTGTTCGCGCCGATGCCGGAGATCGCGGAGCGGGCGATGGAGCACGGCATCGTGCTCACCCCGCACGTTCTCAAACCGCTGCCGCGCGACGGCATGGAGCCGGACGAGGCCGTGATCATGGGGGCGGGGATCTTCAACCTCGGCTTCATCGGCGTCGGGCCCGGTTCGGCGGAATTCCTGGATTTCTGGGCCGAACGGCTCAAGCACGACGCGATCGTCGCGCCCGAGAAGCAGCTGTTCACCGACCAGCGCTGGGTGGACAACGTGCCCGCGCTGTTCACCCACCACGTGCTGACCGATCCCGGGTTCAACGTCGCGTACTGGAACCTGCACGACCGCCCGATGGCGCGGGACGAGCACGGCGAGCTGACGGCGGGCGGCGCGAAGCTGCGCTTCTTCCATTTCAGCGGCTACCGGCCGGAGAAGCCGTGGGTGCTGACCATGTACTGCGCGCGCAAGCCGCGCGTGTTGCTGTCGGCCAACCCCGAGCTGCGCGAGCTGTGCGACGAGTACGGCGCAGCGCTACGTGAAGCCGGGTACGCCGAGACGCTCGAAGCGGTGCCATACGGCTTCGCGGGCTTCGGCGACGGCACTCACTTCCCGAGGCTGGCGCGGCGCGCGTTCCGCGAAGCGTGGATCAAGGCTGAGCGCAAGCAGAAGACGTTGCCGCCACACGCTTACGGCGAAGACGGCGGGCAAGCGCTGCGCCAGTGGCTGGCCTCGCCCGAGGACCAGGCCCAGGCCGCAGCCGGGCTGAACCGGATGACGCTCGCGGTGTGGGACGCGCGAGTGGACCTTCGCATCGCCTTCCCGCAGCCTGCGGGTGCCAACGCCGATGCGTTCCGCGCGTGGTGTGTGTCCTCCGGTGTCAGCGAAGGCGAGCTGGCGGAGTGGGCGCTGCCCGGGCATCCGATCCCGCCGCGGCCGCCGGTGGACGAGTTCGGCGTGAACCTGCTCGGTTACCTCACCGCCGAACTGGGCGTCGGCGAGATGGGCCGGATCGTGCACGAGGCGATCGAGGCGGCGGACATCCCGGTCGCTTCGGTGCTGGAGGAGAAGATCCTCAACCGCACCGGGCTGGAACGCCCGGTGACGGTGGGCGACCCGCGGTTCCCGGTCAGCGTGCTGGCGGTGAACGCAGATCAGACCGTGCCGGTGCTGGCCAACCACCGCGAGGTCGGACACGGCCGCTACCGGATCGGCCTGTGGGCTTGGGAGCTCGAAGACTTCCCCGCCGCGCAGCACGAAGCGTTCGGACTGCTCGACGAAGTGTGGACGGTCAGCGACTTCTGCCGCAGGGCCATCGAGAAGCACTCGCCGATCCCAGTGAAGACCATCCCGGTGCCGGTACGCGATCCCGGCGAACCGGCGAGGCCGGCGCGCGAAAAGGGCGAGCCGGTGCGGTTCCTGTTCGCCTTCGACTTCAACAGCATCGCCCAGCGCAAGAACCCGTGGGGCACCATCGCCGCGTTCCAGCGGGCGTTCCCCGGCCGCGAGGACGTGCGGCTGACGATCAAGACGATCAACGCCAAGCAGCGGCCGATGGAGGCCGAGCAGCTGCGCGCGGCCGCCGCCGATGATGAGCGGATCGAGTTGATCGAGCGCTATCTGTCGGTGGCCGAGCTGCACGAGCTGTACGACACGAGCAGCTGCTACGTGTCCTTGCACCGCAGCGAGGGTTTCGGGCTCACTGTCGCCGAGGCGATGGCACGCGCGATGCCGGTGATCGCCACGGATTACTCCGGCACCACGGAGTTCCTGGACGACAAGACCGGCTGGCCGGTCCCATACGAGCTGATCCGCGTCGGCAAGAACTGCGAGCCCTACAGCGCGGACTCGAAGTGGGCGGACGCCGATGTGGACGCGGCCGCGGCCGCCATGCGCCAGGTCGCGGACGATCCGGCGGAAGCGGCCAAGCGCGGCAACGCGGCGCGCGCGCACATCCTGCGCACCCGTTCCATGGCGACCGCCGCCGAGTGGATGCACCGCGAACTGACGGCCGCCTACCGGACGTGGCAGGAGCGCCGCCCGGTCGAGACCGAGGCGCCCGAGCATCCGCTGACCCCCATGCACCAGGCGGCGGAAGCGCTGCGCTGGCGGCCCGAACCGGGGGCGGCATCGCGCATCCCGCTGGCGCCCGCCATGCGCAAGGCCGTGCTCCGCGCGATCGACCACTACGACGTGCACCAGCGCAAAGTCATGGGCGCACTGCACGGCGGCACCGAAGACACCGTGCAGCGACTGCTGTCGCGGGTGGAGTCGCTCGAAGCCCGGCTCGGCGACGCACAGCGTGCAGGCGAGGCCACCCGGCTGCTCGGCGAGCGCCTGGACTCGGTGCAGGAGGCGTTCGACGCGCGGTTGAAGACAGTGCAGACGGGCGTCGATGAGCTGCGCGCACAGCAGCCGCGCACTGAGCTGGCGCTGCGCAATCTCGAAGCCGATCTGGGCAAGGTCGCGCAGGGTTTCCAGGGTGAGCTCGAAGCGACCACGGCGTCCATGAGCCGCATGTTCGAGGCCCGCGACGAGCGCCTTGATCAGGACGAAGCGGCGATCCGGCGGGTCACGGTGGACGTCGGCGCGATGCGCGAAGCCGCGAGGCTCGCGCACGCCCCGATCCCCCAGGACGCGGATGTCGTCCCCTGCGATGTCGGCGCGCTGCTGATGCCCGTCGACCAGGTCATGCTGCCGTGGATCGGGTTCCACCGGTCCTGGGAGCCCGGCGAAGCCGAGCTGATGGCCGAGCTGATCCGCCGCAAGCCGGGCGCGATCCTCGACATCGGTGCGCACGTCGGCTACCACACGCTGCGCCTCATGCGCTGCCCCGAGGTGACCAGCGCGGTGGCGGTGGAGGCCGACCCGGTCAACGCCGAGTACCTGCGCCGGAACCTGCGGGTCAACCTGCCGGAGGCCGCGCGCGAGCTGGTCACGGTGGTCGAGGCCGCGGCATGGGACGGTGACGCCACCCTGCATCTGAGCCACCCCAGCCCGAACAACAGCGGCGACAACCGGGTCAGCAGCGGCGGACCCGGGATCGAGGTGCCTGCCCTGCGACTGGACGGGGTGCCGGAAGTCGCGGCGCAGGCGTTGGGCCTGGTCAAGGTGGATCTACAGGGCCGCGACCACCGCGCGCTGGCCGGGCTGGCCGAGGTGCTGCGCCGGGACCGGCCGCACGTGGTGTGCGAGTTCTGCCCGAGCGCGATCGAGGAGCTGGGCGACGATCCGGCGCAGGTGCTGGCCGGTTATCGCGAGCTGGGCTACCGCCCCGTCGAGGTCACCGAGGACGGGCCGGTGGCGCGGGAGCAGAGCGACAAGGAGCTGATCCGCACGGCCCGCCGCAGCGCGAAGGAGTTCGTCACGCTCTGGCTCGAGCCGTAACCGCTGTTTCCCGAAGCAGGAAAACCGGCAACAGATCTTCGTTACACTCCAACCTGGTAACGACCATGCGGCACGAGCCTGGGGGGTGAGGGGACTGGTCGAGACCGCGCCCCCGAAACCCGAGGCCGAGGCCGTGCCGAAGAAGACCCGCATCGTCTTCATCGACATCGGTCGTGGCCTTGGCGCACTGCTGGTCTTCTACAGTCACCTCGCGCATCCGTGGGTGATTGCGAAGGGTGAGAACGCCCCGTACGTCTCCTTCATCGAGGCGCTGACCAGCAATCCGATGCACATGGGCCAGCAGGGCATCGGGCAGATAGCGGTGCCGTTCTTCTTCTTGGTGAGCGGGTTCGTGGTCACCCCGATCGCGCTGCGCCAGGGCCAGGGACGGTTCGCGGTGAACCGGCTGATCCGGGTCTACGCGCCGATGATCTTCGTGGTGCTGCTGACCGCACTGTTGCTGTTGGTACATCTCCACCCGCCGGAGACGCCCGGGCAGCCGCAGACGCTGAACCCGTTCACCGTGCTGACCAACACGCTGCTGGTGAACTACCTGATCACCCCGCAGGTGGTGCTGGTGCCGGTGGCCTGGACGATGATCGTCGAGGTCCTGTTCTACGTGCTGCTGATGCTGCTGCTGCCGGTGCTGCGGCGGTGGGTGTGGTTGACGATCGCGATCGAGCTGACGTTCATCTTCGTGGTGATGATGAGCAGCAGGCAGTTCTCGGCGTCGTACTTCCTGTTCGCGGTGAATGTGTCGTATCTGCCGATCATGATCATCGGGCAGACGATCTGGGCCACCACGTCCAAGCGCATCCCGCTGTGGGCCGGCGCCGTGTTCGGCGGCGTCGCCTGGTCGCTGTACGTGCTGGGCGACATCATCAACGTCGGCCGCGTGGACACCTCGTACAACCTGGCGATGGCGTTCGCGGTGGCCTGCTTCCTGATGGGCATGTTCGCCGAGCCGAAGCTCAAACAGCGCAAGTTCTGGACGGCGCTGTCCGAGCGGAGCTACTCGATCTACCTGCTGCACATGCTGGTGGCGTTCGTACTGCTGAACCTGCTGCGCCCGGCGGTGCCGCTGCCGATCGCGCTAGTGATCGTGATCGCGGTCGCGTTCGGGGTGGTCGAGGTCAGCTACCGGTTCGTGGAACAGCCTTCGCACGCGCTCGCGCGCCGGCTGTCGTACCGCAAGCAGGCAGCGCCGAAGCCGATCCCGGTGAACGCCGAGGTCACCATCGAGATCCCGAAACCCGAGCCACGCCGCCGGGTCCCGCCGCCGAAGCCGCAGCCCCGTCCGCGTGCCACCGAGGAGACGACGGTGCTGCCTCCGGTGCGGGGCAGGCACGCGGCGCCGGATGGCCGCTCACCCGCCAGGAACGACGAGCCCGGATTCGTAGGCGAGAACGACCAGCTGCGCCCGGTCCCGCGCACCGACCTTGGTCATGATCCGGCTGACGTGCGTGCGCGCCGTGGCCGTGGAAATCACCAGGTGCGCGGCGATCTCGTCGTTGGACAGCCCGCCCGCGACCAGCGCGAGAACCTCGCGTTCGCGGTCGGTGACCAGCGTGACCGCCCCGGCGTGGACGCGCCGGTTCTCCGGCCGCCCGACGAACTCCGCAATCAGCCGCCGCGTCACCGTCGGGGCGAGCAGGGCTTCCCCGGCCGCGACAACGCGTAGCGCGCGCAGCAGGTCGACGGGTTCGGTGTCCTTGAGCAGGAACCCGCTCGCGCCGGCGCGCAACGCCTCGTAGACGTACTCGTCGACATCGAACGTGGTCAGCACCAGGACCTTGACCGCGGCGAGTTCGGCGTCGGCGGTGATCCGGCGGGTGGCTTCGAGCCCGTCGACGCCCGGCATCCGGATGTCCATCACCACAACGTCAGGGCGGTGTTGTTGCGCCAGCGCCACGGCCTGCGCCCCGTCACCGGCTTCGCCGCACACCTCGAACCCGTCCTCGGTTTCCAGCAGTACGCGGAAACCGGCGCGCACCAATGCCTGGTCGTCGGCCAGTACCACCCGGATCGTCATCGCTCCCCCTCGATCGGCAGTTCCGCGCTGACCTCGAACCCCTCTGCGACCGGGTGTGCGGTCACCTCGCCACCGAGTGCCGCGGCACGTTCGCCCATCCCACGCAAACCGTTGCCCGCCTTGGGTTCCACCGCACCTCGACCGTTGTCGCGCACCGTCAGCCGGAGCCTGCCGCCTTTTCGTCCTAAGTGGATGGTGACGTTGGTCGGCTGGTTGGCGTGGCGCACGACGTTGGTGAGCGACTCCTGCAGGATTCGGTATGCGGCGGCGTCCACCGGCGCGGGCAGTTCGCCGGGCGAGCCATGCACCCGCACGCCGATCCCGGCCGCACGGGTGTGCTCGACCAGCTCGTCGAGCTGGCGCAGGCTCGGCGCGGGGCCGAGCCCTTGGCCGGAACGCAGCACGGTGACGGTGGCCCGCAGGTCCGCCAGCGCGGAGGCGCTCGCCTCCTTGATCGCGAGCAGCGCCTCGACCGCCTGTTCCGGCCGCCGGTCCGCGACGTGGGCGGCGACCCCGGCCTGCACGTTGATCATGGCGAGGCTGTGGGCGACCACGTCGTGCACCTCGCGGGCGATGCGCAGCCGTTCGAGCTCGGCCATCCGACGCTGATGCTCGGCGGCGCTGTCCCGCGCGGCCCGGTTCGCCGCGACCCGGTTGCGGACCGCCGTGCCGATGCCGAGCACCGCCGACAGCCAGACGAGGAAGAACGCCGCCCGGCCGTCGAGGAGGAAGTCGCCGCCCATCGCGAGATAGGCGCCGAGCCCGGCCAGGATCATAACCGTCCCGGCGATGCCTGCTTGCAGGGGACCGCGCAACCGGGTGAGCGTGAACAGCGCGACGGTCGGCAGTACGACCGCGGGGCCGCCAGGGTAGTCGGACAGGTAGTAAGTCCAGGTCAGCGCCGCCACGACGACGAAGGCGGGAAGCGGGAAGCGGCGCGAAAACAACAGCGGCAAGGTGGCGAGCACGAGCCAGGCGTAACCGAGGAAATCCAGCGGGTGATGACCGGACTGGAAATGCGCGGCCACGGTCGTTATCGCGAGCACCGGCACCAGCGGCACGACCGTGAGCAGCATGTCCACCGCTCCCGGCCAGCGCCCGTTTTCTCGCCACACGCCTGAAAAGCTACGTGACGCAGCGCCCGGGCGCGTCCGTCGAAAAGCGACTGTTGGGTTACGACCGCTGCGTTACCGGCTGGCCCACGGTCCGGTGCAGGCTTCGCGTGCGGTCGATTCGATCAGGCCGGTGCGTTCGGGCGCGCAGTTCGACGGCGGACCGGGGCACCTCCCGCGTCTAGTCCTCGTCATCCTCGACGAAGAAAAGTTCAGGTTCACCCGTCGGAAAACGTGCGGCCCGGACGACGATGGGGATGTGAGCGAACCGCGGGTACGGCCGGACCCGGCGTTTGCGCTGCTCTCGCTGTACGAGGCGGCGCTGCCGGAGGTGTTCGGCTACCTGCTCGCCCGGTGCGGCAGCCGCAGTATCGCCGAGGAACTGACCAGCGAGACGTTCCTCGGGGCGGTATCCGCCTGCCGCGCCGAGGGAGCGCCGCCGGTGAGTACGGCGTGGTTGATCGGGGTCGCCCGGCACAAGCTGGTGGATCACTGGCGCAGGCGCGAGCGGGAGGAGCGTGGGCTGCGGCTGGTGCACGAGGCCAAGGTCGTCGACCCGTGGGACGAGGAAGTGGACGCGTTGCTGGCCAGGGAGGTGCTCGCCGGGCTCGGTGCGCATCATCGGGCCGCGCTCACGTTGCGCTACCTCGACGGGCTCCGGGTGCCCGAGGTCGCCCAGCTGCTGGGCCGCACCGTGCACGCCACCGAGGCGTTGCTGGTCCGCGCCAGAGCCGCGTTCCGCGCCGTCTACCAGGAGAAGGAGGGCCGTCGTGACTGATCCACTTGATGCCCTCCGCGAGCCACCGCGCCCGGTCGATCCGGATCCGGGGTTCGCCGCCGAACTGCGCGAGCGGCTGCGTCGCGCAGTGCTGAATGGAGGAGACGTGACCACCATCGAAACGACCGCTCAGGCCGAAATCCGTTCGTTGACGCCATATCTCGCCGTCTCCGACGCGCGGCGAGCGCTGGAGTTCTACGTCGAGGTCTTCGGCGCGACCCGGCGTGGCGATCCGATCCTGATGCCGGACGGCCGGGTCGGGCATGCCGAGCTGGCCATCGGCGACACCGTCTTGATGCTCGCCGAGGAGTTCGAGGAGATCGGGCACGTCGCGGCGGCCGGTGGCGCGTCCGTCCGCATCGAAGTGTCCGATGTGGACGGCGCCATCGAGCGGGCCGTGGCGCGTGGGGCCGAGCTGATCCGCGCCGCGCAGGACAGCGGACACGGCCGCGCCGGCACGATTCGCGACCCGTTCGGGCAGCGCTGGCTGGTCGCGCAGGCGCCGCCCCGCACCGACGACCGGACCGGCCCGCGGCACGGTGAGGTCGGGTACTTCACGTTCCAGGTGCCCGACGACGAGACCGCGAAGTCCTTCTACGGCAACGTTCTCGGCTGGCAGTTCTCGCCGGGACACGTCGAGGGCGGTTGGGGTGTCGAAGGCGCGGGCATGACGGGCGGCCTGTGGGGCGGCCCGGGACGGCAGGTCGGCTGGAAGATGATGTACGCGGTGGACGACCTCGAAGCCGCACTCACCCGCGTTCGCGAACTCGGTGGCCGCGCGGGCGAAATCGAGCAGTTCCCTTACGGACTGAGCGCCGACTGCACCGACAACCAGGGCATCGAGTTCTGGTTGTGGCAGCCCTAAGCGGTGGCGCGGGCGTGCCGGCGCGGCCGGCCCAAGCCGAGCCAGCACAGCCCCGCGTTCAGGATCGCTTGCGGGTCAAGGAGATTCCGCGTGTCCACGACCGCGTCGCCGTGCATGAGGTCCGCGAAGTAGGTCCAGTCCAGCCGCCGGAACTCGTCCCACTCGGTCAGCACCACGATCCCGTCGGCGCCCTTGGCCACCTGGTACGGATCGTCCATGATGCGCATACCGGGGAGATCGCCGTCGACCGCCGGGTCGTACGCGGTCACCTCGGCGCCGTGCGCGGCGAGCATCGCCGTGACCGACAACGCCGGTGAGTCGCGCAGATCGTTCGTGCCTGCCTTGAACGCCAGGCCCAGCACGCCGATCCGGGTGCCGGCCAGCGTGCCGCCGACCGAGCCCGCGATCTTCGCGACGATCCGGTCCCGCTGCGCGATGTTCTCCTGGATCGCCGAGGACAGCAGGGAAAAATCAAAGCCGACCGATTCGGCCACCTGCACCAGCGCGTGCGTGTCCTTGGGCAGGCACGAGCCGCCCCAGCCGGGCCCCGGCTTGAGGAACGCGCGGCCGATCCGCCGGTCGTAGCCCATGCCGTCGGTCACCGATTCGATGTCGGCGCCGAGACGTTCGCAGAGTTCCGCGATGGCGTTCACATAGGACAGTTTCATCGCGAGGAAGCAGTTCGCCGCGTACTTCACCAGTTCCGCGCTGGCCGCGTCGGTGACGACACTCGGCGCGGCGAGATCCGCGTAGAGATCGGCGACCCGGCGCGCGGCGAGTTCGTCCTCGGAGCCGACCACTATCCGGTCCGGGTTGAGGAAATCGCTGACCGCCGTGCCTTCACGCAGGAACTCGGGGTTCGCCACCACCGGCACGTCGCCGCGGCCCAGCAGGGCGCGGATGCGTTGTGCGGTACCGACCGGCACGGTCGATTTGGTGATCACCGCGCAGCCGGCGGGCACGGTCCCGGAGATCTCC
The DNA here is from genome assembly GCF_035546795.1 of Amycolatopsis sp. GTDB lineage: Bacteria > Actinomycetota > Actinomycetes > Mycobacteriales > Pseudonocardiaceae > Amycolatopsis_E. The sequence continues at coordinate 13,410 of NZ_DASZWC010000058.1, read as the reverse complement.
TCGATGACGGCCTCCACGGCACGCAGGTCGGCCGCGCCGCCCGCGCCCATCGGCGTCGGCACGCAGAGAAACACGGCCTGCGCGTCGGCGACCGCTTCCCGCGAGCCGACGACGAAGTTCAGCCGCCGGCTGCTCAACCCGCGCGAGACGAGCTCCTCCAGGCCTGGTTCGAGGATGTCCACCTGGCCGGCGGCGAGTCTGGCCACCTTCACCCGGTCGACGTCCACGCAGGTCACCTGGTGGCCGAGGCCGGCGAGGCAGGCCCCGGTGGTCAGTCCGACGTATCCGGTCCCGATCACGACGATCCGAGCTGAGCCCATACGTCGAAAGTGACAGGCGGAGTTGACGGGTTCGCTAACTGCAGTGGTCAGTCCCGGGTACTCCGCGCTACGGGTGAGGAGGCCCACCCCGGGCGGGAGTGAACGAGCGTTAGCCTGCAGGGAGCGACAAGGCAGTCTCGGGAGGAAACGACATGCGGATCACGGACACGGCGGCGATCGTCACCGGCGGGGCCTCCGGGCTCGGCGGAGCCACCGCGCAGGCACTGGCCGCCAAGGGCGCGCAGGTGTTCGCGCTGGACCTCGCGGCCGGCATCGAGCGCGCGCCGAAGGTGGACGGAGTCACCTACGTCGAGGCCGACGTGACCGACGGCGACCAGGTGCAGGCCGCGGTGGACCAGGCGGCAAGCGCCGGGGTGCCGCTGCGGACCGTGGTGAACTGCGCCGGGATCGGCCCGTCCGCGCGCATCCTCTCCCGCAAGGGCAGGCACGACCTGAACCTGTTCCGCAAGGTCATCGAGATCAACCTGATCGGCACCTTCAACGTGGTCACGGTCGCGGCCGAGGCCATCTCGAAGACCGAGCCGCTGGAGGACGAAGCCCGCGGCGTCATCGTCAACACCGCTTCGGTCGCCGCCTTCGACGGGCAGATCGGGCAGGTCGCGTACGCGGCGTCCAAGGGCGGCGTCGTCGGCCTGACCCTGCCCTCGGCGCGGGATCTCGCCTCGCACGGCATCCGCGTGGTGACCATCGCGCCGGGCATCATCGACACCCCGATGCTGGCCACGGTCAGCGAGGAGTTCCGCGCCGGGCTCGCCGCCGGGGTGCCGTTCCCGAAGCGGCTCGGCCGCCCCGACGAGTACGCCCAGCTGGCGCTGGACATCATCGAGCACGACTACCTCAACGGCGAGGTGATCCGGCTGGACGGCTCGCTGCGGATGGCGCCGAAGTAACCCCGAAGCCCGCGAACACGAGTGCCAGCACCGGCAGCGCGAGCAGAAGTCCGCTCCACGGCAGGGAAAGCGGGCCCGCCAGGCCGAGCAACAGGCCACCGGCGAGCCCGCCACCCGCCATCGCCGCATTCCACAACGTGACGAGCATCGTCTGCGCGAGGTCCGCGGCGTCGCCACCGGCGATACCCGCCGCGGTCTGCAGCAACGTCGGCGCGCCGCCCCAGCCAAGGCCCCACAACGTCACCGCGACGTAGACCAGCGCCGGGGAACCGTTGAGCACAGCCAACACCGTGGTGGCCACGGCGAACAGCACCACGCTCGCGATGGTCAGCGCGCGTAGTCCGCGGTCGATCCACGCGCCCACGACCCAGATACTCACCAGCGAGGCGACGCCGAAGACGAGCAACACGCGGTCGACGTCGCCGCCGAGGGACAACCGGTCGAGCACGGTGGCGATGTAGGTGTACAGGATGTTGTGCGCCAGCACGAAGATCAGCGTGACGACCAGGATCGTGGCCACGCCGGGCAGCCGGAGCGTGCACAGCACGGGCGGCCTGCCGTCGGCTCGCTGACCGGGAAAATCCGGTACGGCAAGGAGAATCCAGCCGAGCAACCCGACGGCGAGCGCGGTCATCACGGTGAACGTCACCCGCCAGCCGAGTGCGCCACCGAGAAACGTGCCGGCCGGGATGCCGAGCGAGAGCGCGATCGGGATACCGGCCATGACGACCGCGATCGCCTTGCCCTGCAGGTTTTCCGGCGCCAGCCGTCGCCCGTATCCGGCGAGCAGTGACCACACCACGCCCGCCGCGATCCCGGCGACGAACCGGGCGGCCATGGTGAGCGCGTAGGCGTCGGAGATGGCGGTGACCGTGTTGGCCGCCGCGAATCCGGCGACCCCGGTCAGCAGTAGGCGCTTTCGTCGCCAGCCCGCGGTGGCTGTGGCCAGCGGGATCGCGGTGAGCGCGGTGCCGATCGCGTAGATCGTCACCGCCTGCCCCATCGTCGACTCGCTGACGTGCAGGTCGGCGCTCATCGCGGGCAGCACCCCCGCGGGCAGCGCTTCGGTCAGTACCGTGATGAACGCGGCCGTTGTCAGCGCCAGCAGTGCCGGGAGGTTTCGCATGCCCCGATGGTCGAACCTGACACAAATGGGAGGTTCAATGTGAGCCGGGTTACACCGGCTGGACCTTGCCCCAGGGGCAAGCTTCGACGATCGACGGCATGAACGACAACGCGTTCCACACCCTCGAAGCCCGGATCCGCGAACAGGCGAACGCCTACTGCGAGTCCGAGAATATCCCCGGATTCGTCGCCGGGGTCTACCACGCCGGCGCGCAGATCATCACCGCCAACGGCACCGCGAACCTCGCCACCGGCGCGCCGATGCGCGAGGACACCGGATTCCTCTTCGGTTCCGTGACGAAGGTCCTGACCACCACGCCGTGGCGTGCTGGACCTCGAAACGCCGGTGGTGCACTACCTTCCCGAATTCGCCTTGACCGCACCGGCGGACAAGATCCTGGTACGGCACCTGATCTCGCACACCAACGGCATCGACGCGGACCTGTTCTTTCCCGATGCCAAGGGCCGCGACGCGCTGAAGACCTACGTCGAAGGCCTCGCGAAGAGCTGCGGCACCTTGTTCGACCCCGGCGAGCAGCTCAGCTACTCCAACGTCGGCATGATCGTCGCGGGCCGCCTGCTGGAAGTGGTGACCGGGATGCCCTCCAGCGAACTGCTCGAACGTGAGATCTACGCGGCCGTCGGGATGAAGGACTCCAGCACCTCGGCCGAGCAGGCCATCCTGCGCAGCACCGCCATCGGCCACTTCGCCGACCCCGGGACCATGGTGGCCAGGCCCACCGGCATGTTCACGCTGCCCGACACCTGGGGCCCGGCTGGCGGCACACCGATCGGCACCGTCGCGGACCTGCTCGCCTTCGGGCGCACCCACCTCGCGGGCGGTGTGTCCCCGGCCGGCACGCATGTCCTATCGGCCGAATCGACCTCGCTGCAGCAAGTCGCACACGACATGGGGTCCCGAACACCCCGCCGATGGGCTTGGGCTTGGTGCGGTACCCGTTCGGCGACACGACCGTCCTCGCCATGTCGGGCGCGTCGCCCGGCGGCGTGGCCATCCTGTGCGTGGTGCCCGAGCACGACCTGGTCTTCACCGCCTTCGGCAACAACCCGGGGGCGATCGTGCTGCAGGACCGGATTCTGCGGTGGCTGCTGAGCGAACACCTCGGCGTCCGGATCCACCTACCGCTCCGCTCAGCTCCGCATCGACGTCGGCATCGTCGACGGCCAGCTCGAGGAACGAAGGAGCTACGAACCGGCGGACGGATCGCAGGAACGGATCTTCACCGAGTCGCCGGTGGCGGCCGCCTTGCCGTCCGGGTGGAAGAATCGCCGGCATGATCACGATCGGCCGGCTCGCGGACTACGCCGGCGTGACCACCAAGACCGTCCGGCACTACCACGAGCGCGGTCTGCTCGCCGAGCCCGATCGCGACTCGTCCGGATCAGGACGACACGGACGCGCGTTCACGGCAGCCATCGCCGAGATCGACCACGACCTCGAAGACCGCATCGCGCAGCTGGGACGAACCCGCGAGCAGCTCGCCCGGCTGGATCCTCGTGCAAACCGCCTCGCCGAGGACGCCGCATTGTGGATCGCCGAAAAACGGGAACTCGGCAACGATCCTGAGTTCCGCGCCCTCTACCTCGAACACGACGCCGCGTACGACTGGGCGCCGGACGATCCCCGCCTCCCCGCACTGGCCGACCGGACCCGGAGCTGGTTCACCCGTCACCGCAGCCGAACCGGGACCCGGCCCGTGCACAACCCGGCCATCGCCACGCTGGCCGTGCAATCCCAGCCCGGAGCTTCCTCCCCGGCCTGGGACCGGCTCGCCCAGCTCATGAACGGCTAGCTACAGATCCCCCATGTACGGGATTTCGTTGGCGGGACCGGACATCCACTCGCGCAGTACCTTCGTGGCGCGGACGTCGTCCTCGTTGTACCGCAGCAGGCGGGTGCGCTGGCCGGGCTCCGGCTCGGCGCCGTTCATCCCGACCGCGGCGCGGTACCAGCGCATCGACGCCTCACCGCCCGCCTCCGGGTCACGCCAGCTGAACCCGGCGACGGGGGCGACCACCTTCAACCCCTTGCCGTGCGCGCACAGGAACTGGTCGGAGACCCCGCGGAACAGGTCCACCCACTCGTCGGAATCCACAAAGGACTGGATTTCCCGCTTGGGCGGGATGCCGTCGCGGCCGCCGAAGCGCTCGACCGAACCGAACAGCCAGCGGTTCTCGGCCATCGCGTTGTAGCAGTACGCACGGAACGTCAGCCCCGCGGCGGCGGTGCGCTCGCGGACTTCGCTCAACCACGCCCAGAACTCGGCGAACGAACGCGCTTCGTCCACAGTGGGCAGCGGATCCCAGGTGACGAACGCGCGATACCCGTGCTGCAGGCCGATATCCGCGCCCGAGAGCAGACAGCCCCACAGGTACGCCCCGGACTCGCCGAAACTCTCCATGTCCACGTCGACCTCGACGTCCGCTCTCGGCACCCGCACCTCGGGCACCTTGCGCACCACCGTCAGGTCGGCGAGCCAGGCCCGCGCGAGCGCCACCGCGTCCGCGAAACTGCCCGAGGTCCACGGGATCGGCGCCTCGTCGGCCGGGTCCAGCGCCGCCAGCTTGTCCACAGTGGACACACCAGCGCGCCGCAGCTCCATCGCGTCCTCGCCGCGTACCACCAGGCTGACATCCCGGATCGAACGCAGCTGCGCCTCGCAGGTGGGCCACCACGGGCAGCTGCGGCACTCCAGGATGCGCGACGGCTCGGCGAGCGCCGGGCTGACGGTGGCCGCGGCCTGCGCGATGGCCATCCGGTCGGCGAAGCGGGCGTCGTACTCCTGCAGCGCGCTGCGCCCGCCTGGCCAGGTCTGCGCCGAGAGGTCATGCCACAGCACGACATCCGCATCGAGCCCGATCACCGCGCCCAGCGGCCGGGCCGTCGCGTGCCCCAGCGACTCCAGCATCCGGCGCACGTGCGCGAGGCGGAGCTGGTCGCGCGGCTGCGAACGCACCTTGCGCTTCTCGTCGACCGCGGCGTTGGCCGGGTCGAGATCCGTCGGCGGCGTGGTGACGGCGCCGGTGCCGGGATCGGTGATCCGGTGGCGCACCACGAGCACCGGAAGGTAACCGCCGTCGGTCCGGACCAATAGCTCCGCCCCGCCGCGCCGATGCCCGGCACCGGGCGGCAGCAGCCCGCCCCAGATATACGTGGCACCCTCGGCCAGCGCCTGTTCGGTGATGCTCACCCGCTCGCCCGCCGGCAGCTCACGCGACACCGTGACCCACGTGCCGGGCACGGCCGCCACCAGCCTGCGGCGGATCTCGTCCCGGTGCGCGGCGGCGTCGGAAATGCGCTGCTCGGCGGCCGGATCCGGCGCGGCGAGCTCGAACTCCCTTGCCGCCGGATCGTTTTCGAGGTGCACCCGGCGCCGGCAGCGGCTCACCGCTCCGGCATCCAGCAACACCTGTGTCTGCATATCAACCACTGTAGAAGGCCCCACCGACAAATCCGCTGGGTGTGTCCGACATGCCCGCGCTTGGCGTGCCAAGTAAGTTCTCCTCATGGCACGCAACAAGGCGGAAGACAAGGGATTGACGCCGAAGAAGGCCCGCAACTACGTCTCCGTGGCCAAGATCGTCGTGCCCGCGGTGGCGCCGGTGGTGCTGCCCTTCGCGGTACGTGCGGCGGGAGCCGCGCGCGAGGCATACGACCGGTACCAGGCGCGGCGCCTCGGCGTGCCCGTCGACCGGCTGCCCGAGTTCACCGGTCGTGGGGCCGGCCTGCTCGCGCGGATCGCGGGGATCTCCGACGCGCTGGCGGAGCTGCGCAAGTCCGAACGCGCCACCAAGGAGGACACCGAGTTCACCGGCAACGCGCAGGCGACGCTGGAACAGCTCACCGCGGCTGTCCGTGCGGCCGAACGGATGCCGGCGTCCCGCCGGAAGGCCGCGCACCAGGCCGTCGCGGCGGAGCTCGCAAGCCTGGAGTCGCAGACCCTGCACCGCCTCGGCGTTTAGCCCGGGTCCTCCCCGACCGCGGGGAGAACCCGGGCCAGGGCTCACTTGATGAAGCCCTTCGAGACCATCCAGTCGCGGGCGACTTCCCCCGCGTCCTTGCCGTCGACGTCGACCTCCTTGCAGAGCTCGACCATCTGCGCGTTGTCCAATGCCTTGCCGATCGGGACGAGCACTTCGGCCAGTGCCGGGTGCGCGTCCAGGAACGACTTCTTCATCGTCACCGACGCGTTGTACTGCGGGAAGAACTTCTTGTCGTCGTCCAGCACCCGCAGGTTCAGCCCGGCGATCCGGCCGTCGGTCGTGAAGATCTCACCGAAGTTGCAGGTGTTGTTCGCGACCGCGGAGTAGATCGCACCGGTGCCGAACGTCTTGATGTCCGATGGCGTGAACCCGTAGGCCTTCTCCACCCCGGGCATCCCGTCCTGCCTGCTGGCGAACTCGGTCTCCACGCAGAACGAACCCTGTTCCGGGTGCTGCTTCAGGAACGCGACCATATCCGAGTTGGTCTTCAGATTGTGTTGCTGCGCAAAGGCTTCCCGCACGCCGAACGCGTACGTGTCGTTCACCGGCGAGTAGTCGAGCCACGTGATGCCGAACTGCTTCTCGTCGGCGGCCTTCACCGCGTCGAACTGTTTCTGCTCGTCCGGGATCGGCTCGGTGTTGCCCTGGTAGGAGATCCAGCCCGTGCCGGTGTACTCCCACGACAGGTCGATCTGCCCGTTGATCAGCGCCTGCCGCGCACTGTTGGAGCCGCTGATGTTGGTCAGGTCGACGACGTCCGCGCCGGCCGCGGAAAGGGCCAGCTCGGCCAGGTAGCCGAGGATGATGTTCTCGGTGAAGTCCTTGGACCCCACCGTGATCGTCTGCCCTTCCAGGCTCGGCACCGGCTGGATCGAACCAGGTTTCACGTCGTAGGGCAGCGAAGCGTTGACGTTCAGCCCGCACGCCGTGAGCGACGCCGAGAGCACCACCACGCCGAGCAGCGCCTTCAGTTTCCTCACTTGAGCCCCCTCGGTCCGAATGCCTCCTCGAGCAACGCGCCGATCCAGTCGATCAGCAGCGCGAGCCCGACCGCGAGCACCGCACCGGTGATCAGCACGGGCATCCGGTTCAGCTTGTAGCCGGTGTCGATCAGCTCGCCGAGGCCACCGCCGTTGACGAAGAACGCCAGCGTGGCGGTACCGACGGCGAGCACCAGCGAGGTGCGCAGGCCGGCGAGGATCAGCGGTACGGCCAGTGGCATCTCGATCCGGAACAGCACGCCGGGGCCGGACATCCCGATCCCGCGGCCGGCGTCCTTGAGCGCCGGGTCGACCGCGTCGAGCCCGACGATCGTGTTCCGCAGCACCGGCAGCAGCGAGTAGAACGCGATCGGCAGCACCGCGCACCAGAAGCCTTCCCAGCTGGTCCACAGGAAGAACAGCACGATCATGCCGAGGGCGGGCGCGGCCTGGCCGATGTTGGCGATGGTCAGGAACACCGGCGCGACGGGACGGGCCCAGCGCCTGGTCAGCATCATGCCCAGCGGCACCGCGACGACCACCACGATCGCCGCCACCGCGATGGTGATCAGCACGTGGTGCCAGGTGTCGGTGAGCAGCGTGCTCCAGTTCAGGCTTTCCGCTTCGATGGCGTCGTTGTCGCGGGTCAGCGCCCAGATCAGCACCGCACCGACGATCACGACCACCGCGACCGGCTGCGCGAACAGCCTGCCGCGTTCCGCGCGCTTGGAACCGGATCCGGTCGAGAAACCGCTTTCTACGGTGGTGGTCATGACTCGGTGTGCTCCTCGCGCAGGCGCTGGACCGTGGCGATGACCGTGTCCAGCTCGATCATCCCGGCGTACTCGCCGCGCGCACCGGTGACCGGCACCGCGCCGCCTTCGACGAGCATCGCCTCCAGCGCGTCCTGCAGCGTGGACTGCAGGCTGACCAGGTCGCCGAGCGGTTTACCCGCCGTGGCAAGGGAAGTCGCGGCGCCGAGATCACGAACGTGCGCCCAGCGGATGGGCCGCTTGCGCTCGTCGAGGATCAGCGCATAGGTGGCCTTCTTCTCGGTCAGCTTCCGGCGCACGTCCGAAGGGGACTCACCGATCGTCGCGGTGACCGTGCCGGTCTGCAGTTCGACGTCGCGCACGCGCAGCAGGGTGAGCTGCTTGAGCGAAGCGCCGGCGCCGACGAAACCCGCGACCGTGTCGTCGGCCGGGTTGGCCAGGATGGACTCCGGGGTGTCGTACTGCAGGATCTTCGACTGGTTGCCGAGCACCGCGATCTGGTCGCCGAGCTTTACGGCCTCGTCGAAGTCGTGCGTCACGAACACGATCGTCTTGCGCAGTTCGGACTGCAGCCGCAGCAGTTCGTCCTGCAGGTTGCCGCGGGTGATCGGGTCGACGGCGCCGAACGGCTCGTCCATCAGCAGCACCGGCGGGTCCGCGGCCAGTGCCCTGGCCACCCCGACGCGCTGCTGCTGACCACCGGAGAGCTGCCGCGGGTAGCGGTCGTGGAACTGCTTGGGGTCGAGCCCCACCAGGTCCATCATCTCCTCGACCCGGTCGTTGATCTTCTTCCTGTTCCAGTTCAGCAGCCCCGGCACGACGGCGATGTTCTGCGCGACGGTGAAATGCGGGAACAGCCCGGCCTGCTGGATGGCGTAGCCGACCTTGCGGCGCAGCTGGTCCGGGTTGATCTTCAGCGCGTCCTCGCCGCCGATGGTGATCCGCCCGGAGCTGGGCTCGATGAGCCGGTTGATCATCCGCATGGTGGTCGTCTTGCCACAGCCGGACGGGCCGACCAGGATCACGATCTTGCCCGCGGGGATGGTCATCGTGACTTCGTTGACCGCGGGCTCGCGCGAACCCGCATACCGTTTGGTCACGTTTTCCAGCTGGATCTCCACCCCGGAGACGGCCCCGTCGGCCGCTGCGGAGGTGGCTGCTGCGCTTTCCACGGTTTCAGACACGGACACCCCTAGGAACGGTGAAGCGCTTGATGATGACGTAGATCCCGTCGAGGATCAGGGCGAGGATGACCACGCCGATGGTGCCCGCCAGGGCTTGGTTGGTGGCGTTCGCGCTGCCGGCGCGGGTCAGCCCGGAGAACACCTCGGAGCCGAGGCCGGGGCCCTTCGCGTAGGCGGCGATCACCGCGATGCCCATCAGCATCTGGGTGGCAACCCGCATGCCGGCGAGAATCGCGGGCCAGGCCAGCCGCAGTTCGACGCGGGTGAGCACGCCGAACCTGTTCATCCCGATGCCCTTCGCGGCATCGGTCACGGCCGGATCCACTCCGGACAGACCGACGATGGTGTTCCGCACGATCGGCAGCAGCGCGTAGACGACCAGCGGGATCATGCTCGGCGCCACGCCGAGGCCGACGAGCGGGATCAGCAGCCCGATCAGCGCGAACGACGGGATGGTCAGAATGGTGCTGGCCAACGCGGTGGCCAGGGCCGAGCCGATGGGGCTGCGGTACACCGCGATCCCGACCAGCACCCCGATCACCGCGGCGATGATGGTGGCCTGCACTACCTCGCTCACGTGCAACCACGCTTGTAGCGAAAGTCTGCTCCACCGGTCCGCCACGTAGTCGAACAGGTTCACGCGGTGTGCCCTCCTCCCCATTGCACTTCACTCGTCCGGCCCAACGGAGATGGCAAGGAGGCCCGCTATTCAGCTTGCCGACGCGGGCCCCCCGAGGCCAACTGCGTTGGTCAATGGCCTGCTCACAGTTCCTCATTCACTGAGAATGAGCAACTATCGACACCCAGCGAAGTCAGCGCGATAGCCCGTTCGTGGCACAGATGAGCAGGGAAGATAACCGTTCTTCATAAATTTCCAACAGCGACACTTAACGTCGTGTTCACCACATGAGACGGCGTTCCGGCGGGGTTCGCCCGTCTCATACGCTGTGCGGGTGAGCAAGCCCGGCCACCAGCACACTGTGTTACGCACTGTGCGTGGTTGCCTGCTCGCACTCAGTTCCGGCGGCCTCGCGATCACCGCGCACGCGCTGGGCGGCGGTGGTTTTCCGGACGCGTCGCTGACCCTGTTGCTCACGGCGCTGGTCGGCTGGACCGGCGCCGCGCTCGCCGAAAAGACCCGTGGACCGCTCGGCGTGCTGGCCGTGCTCGGCTCGGCCCAGCTCGCGATGCACCTCGTGCTCACCGAACTGATGGACCACCACGGTCCGGTGCACGCCGCCATGTACGCCGCGCACGCCGCGGCGACCGTGCTCACCGGGCTGCTGCTCGCGCACGCGGAGACGATGCTGCGCGCCGCGGCCGCCACCTTGTGGCTGCTGCTGCCCGTCGTCTGGCGGTCCGCCCCGATCCCCGCCGGTCCGGACTTGGCCCCGGCGCCGGCACCCGAGAACACCCCGTTGATCACGGTGGTGTTAAGCCGGGTTCACGGTACCCGCGGCCCGCCGGCGCACTCCTGAAAAGCCCCTTTCACACCGGCGCAACGCGCCGGCCCCGACTCTTTCAGGAGCATCCCTACCCATGTCATCGAAACGCGTCCTGCGCGCGACCGTCCTGGCCACCACCGTCGGCATCGCCGGCCTGCTCGGCACGGGCGTCGCCTCCGCACACGTGACCGCCAACATCTACGGCAGCGAACCCCAGAAGGGTGGCAGCGGAACCATCGTCTTCCGTGTACCCAACGAAGAGGAGGACGCAGGCACCACCAAGGTCGAGATCGACTTCAAACCCGAGTACGCGATCAGTTCGGTGCGGTACAAGCCGGTTCCCGGCTGGACCGCGGAGGTCACCAAGACCACGCTGCCCGCACCGGTGAAGAACGGGAAGAACCTCGACGTCACCAATCCGGTGACCAAGATCGTCTTCACCGCGCAACCGGGCGGCGGGATTGCCAAGGGAGACACCGAACTCCAGGAGTTCGAGATCAGCGCGTCCACCCTTCCGTCCAATGTGGACGAACTGGTGCTGCCCGCGATCCAGACCTACGACAACGGTCAGGTCGTACAGTGGGACCAGGCCGAAACCGGTGGCGCCGAACCGGAACACCCGGCGCCGACCGTCCAGCTCGCCGCCGCGTCCACCACCTCCACCCAGGCGGGGATGGACATGGGCGGATCGAGCCAGGCCTCGGCACCGAGCAGTGGCAGCACCGACAGCACCGCACGCTGGCTCGGTGGTGCGGGGCTGATCGTCGGCGCGCTCGGCCTCGGCTTCGGGGCCGGCGCGACTTTGCGGGCACGTAAGGCGGGCAAGAACTAAATGCGCAGGGCGCTTCTCGCGCTGACGTTCACGGTGGCGGCCATGCTCTGCATGGCCGCCCCGGCCTCGGCGCACAACGTGCTGATCTCCACCGACCCGGGGAAGAACGCATCGCTGGACACCGGTCCGGCCAAGGTCACGCTGACCTTCGACGCTCCGGTGCAGGGCGGGGACATCAACCAGATCTCCGTACTCGGCCCCGGCAACACCCAGTGGGCCGAGGGCACCGTGGACATCAGCAGCAACGTGATCTCCGCGCCGGTCCGCCCGCTCGGCCCGGCCGGCACCTACACCGTCGGCTACCGGATCCTTTCCGCCGACGGACACGCGGTGTCCGGTGAGTACACGTTCACCCTCACCAAGGCAGGCAACGGCACCCCGGCCACCGCGAACGCGGCTACCGGGGCGTCGCAACAGTCCAGCAGCGCGGCGACCGGCGTCCCGCTGTGGGTATGGATCGCCGGTGCGGTGATCCTGCTCGGCATCGGACTGTCGCTGGCACTGCGGATGGGCAGGAAGGTCGAATGACACAGGCCGGGACCACCTCGCGGGTCCGCTACCCGACGATCCTCGCGGTACTGACCGCGGCGCTGGCGGCCGCGCTGATCGGCATCGCCATCACCACGACCGCGCCGATACCGGGCGTGGCGGAGGTCAGCGAGGTGGTCACGGTCGCCATCCCGATCGTGCGCGTGCTGCTGGACCTGGCAGCTGTCAGCACGGTCGGTCTCGCGCTGTTGTCCGTCCTGGTCGGTTACGACCGGCCGAAGCTGACCGAGCCGGTGCTCGCACTGGCCCGGCCTGCCGCGGTGGCGAGCGCGCTGCTGTGGGCGGTCACGGCACTGGTCACCCTGGTGCTGCAGACCGCCGAGTTCCGGCCACAGGTGGCGAACGTCAGCTTCGGCGATATCTGGGACTACGTGGTGGAAATCGGCGCGGGCAAGGCGCTGCTAGTGGTGGCGGTGCTCGCGCTGGCGCACGCCGTGCTCGGGGTGCTCGCGCTGCGGCACGGCGAGAAGGTGCCGGCCGAGGTGCGCGTCGGGCTTGGCCTGTTCGCGCTGTTGCCCTTGCCGGTGACCGGGCACGCGTCGAACTGGAACTACCACGACTACACGATGATCTCGATGGAACTGCACGTGATGGGCGCGGTCGCGTGGTGCGGCGGGCTCGGCGCGATGGCCGTGCTGCTGATCGGTAACCGCACGCTGCTGGCGCACGCGCTGCCACGGTTCTCGAAGCTGGCGACGCTGTGCCTGGTGCTCGTTGTGCTCACCGGGCTGTTCAACGCCGCCGTGGAAATCCTGCTCAACCCCACTGTCAGCTTCTGGTCGGCCCTGTTCGCCACGTCTTACGGACGGCTGGTGCTGCTGAAGGCCGCCTGCGCCGTGGCCATCGGCACGCTCGGTGCCCATCTGCGCTGGCGGTTGATGCCGCGCGTCGCCAAACACGAGCGGACGGCGCTCGCCGGGTGGGCCACGCTGGAGCTGACGGTGATGGGTTTGGCGTTCGGCTTCGCGGTCGTGTTGACTCGCGCGCCGGTGTCGTAACCGCGGGTAGCTGCAAGTTGCACTGAGCGAGTGACGGTTAGCCCGCCCGAGGTGACTAGTCGAGCCGAATTTACTACTCAATGCACGTGCATCTGCACAAACGACGAGCGGTCACCAACCAGCGGCGAGTGTCACGACGCGCTCCCAGATAGTGGTCGCCACGGACAAGCCTGTGGGACGCCCGGGTTTCACCGGTAGCGGGCCCACGGCTGCTCGCTGCGGCCGGTACGCAGGTCGTCGAGCCGCTTTCGCAGCTCTGCCCGCACTTCCGGATGACTGCGCAGGATG
>NZ_DASZWC010000057.1:0-125878 GCF_035546795.1 Amycolatopsis sp. | reverse complement strand
GCTGGTCGGCGCGCGGGATCAGATGGACGGGCTGCTGGAGGCCATGCTCGCGGTCGCGGGCGGGCTGGAGCTCGACGCCACCCTGCGCCGCGTGGTGCACGCGGCGATCGAACTGGTGGATTGCCGTTACGGCGCGCTCGGTGTGCTGAACCCGGACAACGTCGGCCTCGCCGAGTTCGTCTACGAGGGCATCAACGAGCAGGTCCGGGCCGAGATCGGCGACCTGCCCGAGGGGCACGGCCTGCTCGGGCTGCTGATCGAACAGCCGAAACCGATCCGGCTCGGTGACCTGGCGCGGCACCCGGCCTCCAGCGGGTTCCCGGCGCACCACCCGCCGATGAAAAGCTTCCTCGGCGTGCCGATCCTCGTCCGTGGCACGGTGTTCGGGAATCTTTACCTCACCGAGAAAATGGATGGCCAGCCGTTCACCGAGGACGACGAAGTGGTCGTGCAGGCGCTGGCCGCGGCGGCGGGCATCGCGATCGAGAACGCCCGGCTGTACGAGGCCGCGCGGCTGCGGCAGCAGTGGCAGGAAGCCACCAGCGAAATCCGCGCCGAACTGCTGTCCCGGCCCGATTCCGACGAGGTGCTCGGGCTGATCGCGGCGCGCATGCTGGCGCTGACCGGAGCGGACTACACGTTCCTCGCCCAGCCCGACGATCCCGAGCTGCCGCCCGAGGAGGTCACCACCCTGGTGGTCACCGTTTCGGCGGGGCTCGGACCGGCCTCCCTGCAGGGGCGCCGCGTTCCGGTCGAGGGCTCCAGCAGCGGGGAAGCCTTCCGCACGGCGAAACCGGTGCGGGCCGACCGGCTGCGCTATCGCGTGACCGGCGACCGCGGCGAGGAGTTCGGCCCGGCCGCGATCTTCCCGCTGCGCGCCTCCGCCGGCACGGTCTCCGGGGTGCTGGCCGCCGTCCGAAAACCGGGCCGAAGACCGTTCGCCAGCGCGGAGCTGCCGTTGGCCGCCTTCTTCGCCGACCAGGCCGCGCTGGCCCTGCAGCTGGCCGGCGACCGGCAGCGGCTGCACCAGTTCGAGGTGTTCGCCGATCGTGACCGCATCGCCCGCGACCTGCATGACCATGTCATCCAACGGCTCTTCGCGCACGGGCTCGCACTGCAGAGCACCCGGCCGCGCGCCGGCTCACCCGACATCCGGAAACGGCTCGCCGAAGCCACTTCCGACGTCCAGAGCATCATCGCCGAGATCCGCACGGCCATCTTCGACCTGCACAGCGGCCCCGAAGGCACCGCCCAGCTACGCAAGCGGCTGCACGAGGTGATCACCGGACTCACCGGCGGCACCGGGATCCGCACCGTCGTCCGGATCTCCGGGCCACTCGGCGAGATCTCCGCCGCACTGGCCGAAGACGCGGAGGCTGTGGTGCGGGAGACGGTGGCCAACGCCGTCCGCCACGCCAGGGCGGCCAATCTCGTGGTCACCATCTCGGTGGACGACGAGCTGGTCATCGACGTGACCGACGACGGCCGGGGTATCCCCACGGTCGTGGCCCGCAGCGGCCTGCACAACCTCACCGAGCGCGCCGAACAAGCCGGCGGCGCCTTCACCGTGGCGAACCCGCCCGGTGGCGGCACGAAAACGGTGTGGAGCGCCCCGGTCTCCTGAGCGGGACGGGAGCTCGTCAGGAGGAGACGATGCCGGACCAACCGGACTGGACCATCACGCTCGACGTCGGCGAGGCCGGCGGCAGCACCCGGGCGCAGGTGCGCCTCGGCACCGCGGGCGGCGCCCGGTACGAGGGCATCGGTGTGGTTGCCGCCCCGGCCCACGCCGACGCCGCGGAACTGGCGGTGGTCCGCGCGCTGAGCGATCTCATCGAGGAGATCCTCGAAGCCGTCGCCTCCGACATCGAGTCGCAGGCCGAATGATGACCTTGGTCCCCCGTGGCGGGGACCTACGCCGGGTCCGTGCGGGTGGCCGCGGCCCTAGCGCGGGGTTCCCGAGCGGAAGGTGCGGATCGTGACCGTCAAGGTGTTCCTGGTGGACGACCACGAGATCGTCCGCCGCGGCGTGGCCGAGCTGCTGGCAGCCGACCCCGGGATGGCCGTCGTCGGCGAGGCCGGCAGCGTCGCGCAGGCACTGGCGCGGATTCCGGCGCTGCGCCCGGACGTGGCCCTGCTCGACGTGCGGCTGCCCGACGGCAACGGTGTCGAACTGTGCCGGGACCTGCGTTCGAGACTGCCCGGGCTCACCGTGCTGATCCTGACCTCGTTCACCGACGAGGAGGCGATGCTCAACGCCATCCTGGCCGGCGCGGCCGGGTACGTGATCAAGGACATCGAGGGGTTCCGCCTGGTCTCCGCGATCCGGGAGGTCGGCGCGGGACGGTCCCTGCTCGACAACCGCGCCGCGGCGACACTGATGACCAAGCTGCGGGCCGACGCCGCCGACAAGGGTCCGCTGGGGGTACTCAACGACCGGGAGCGGGATCTGCTCGGCCTGATCGGCGAGGGCCTGACGAACCGGCAGATCTCGGAGCGGATGTTCCTCGCGGAGAAGACCGTGCAGAACTACGTCTCCCGGCTGCTCACCAAACTCGGCCTCGAACGCCGCACCCAGGTCGCCGTGCTGGCCACGAAGATCCGGAAAGAGCGCGAGACACGCAGCGAGGCGCGCTGAGCGTGCAGGGACCGGGGACCGCAGGCGAAGGGGCGAAAGTCACCTCCACGGGGACCAATTCCGGCGCGAACGTCCCGGGTGATGAGGCCCTTCGCCCGCTGCGGCGCGGGCCCGCGCCCTGTCAGGATTCCTTCCGGGGACCGAGGAGGGCACATGGCACGCGCCGAGCGGGAAACCCGGGCACAGGCCGTACGCGTGGTCGCCGCCTGCGCGCGCGACGCGGAGGACCTGGCCACGCTGCTGGACATCCTCGGCCTGGAAGTGACCGACGTCGTGCCCGAAGAACCCCAGCCCGCCGTGCCGGCCCGGCGGAGCAAGGGCCTGCCGATGGCGGAACTGGCCGCGCTGCTGCGGACGCTGGACCAGCAGCCGGTCTGAGGAAAACCCGGCTTGGGGACTTCCGACTCTGACCGCCGTCACCCGCCGGCGGGGACACTGGGCGAAACCGCAATCCCGTTCACGGTGAAGAAGACAGGCATGCCCGAGATCCGGCCGCTGACGCCCCAGGAATGCGTCGACCTCCTGGCCACCGAGCCCGTCGGCAGGCTCGCGTTCTCCGAGGACGCCCTGCCCGCGATCCACCCGGTGACGTTTTTCCTGCATCGCGGCGACATCGTCGTGCACACCGCCCGCACGGGTGCACTGGGCAAGCTCAGTCACGAGGTCGTCGCGCTCGAAGCCGACCGGATCGACCGCGAAACCCGCACCGGCTGGAGTGTCGTCGCGGTCGGGAAGGCCGGTCAGGTGAGCGACCCCGGCGAGCTGATGGCGCAGGTGGGCGCACCATGGCCGGGCGACGGGCGGAGCCGGCTGCTGCGGATCCCGATCGAGATCATCACCGGCCGGATCCTGCGGCTCGCCTACGACGACGCCCCCGTCGACGCCGCCGGCTGACCATCGCGGTCCACTCCGGACGCCGGGGCGCGATCGGCTAGCCTGAATCCGTGCCCGAGCTGCCGTTTCTCGACGAACACCGGGTCCCGACCCCGGCCCCTGCCGCCGCCGTCTGGAAGTCCTTGAGCGACGCGCTCGCCGCGCGCCGGCCCGGTGCCGGGGTGTTCGCGCGGTTGGTGGGCGCCGAACCGGCCCGCGCAAGCGGAAACCCGCCCGAGGAAGGCTCCGCGCTGCCCGGGTTCGAGGTGGCCGAAACGGTGCCGTCGCGGCGAATCCGGCTGACCGGGCGACACCATTTCTCCCGGTACTCACTCGTCTTCGTCCTCGAACCACACGACGGCGGGACTACGCTGAGCGCGCTGTCGTACGGAGAGTTTCCCGGTCTGCCCGGCCGCGTCTACCGCGCGCTGGTCATCGGCACAGGCGCGCACGCCTTACTTGTGCCGCGCCTGCTCCGCGGCATCTGCCGTCGGGCCGAGCGCGCGGCCTGACCAGCCGCGGAGGATCGTCCGTTGTGGACAGTGCGGGAAACCCCTACGTGCCGACGAGCGCCTCGTGCATGGTCGGGGCGACGGGTAACAGTTCGCCGAGCCCGGTCCTGCTGATCGACCGCAGCACCGGGCGCGAGGAACTGACGATCCGGAGCTCGACCCCGTACCGGTCACAGTGCGCGAACTCCCGCACGAGCGCGACGAGCCCGGCCGAACCGAGGAATTCCACCCCGTCCAGATCGACGATCACCGGCCCCGGCGGGGTGACGGCCTCCCGCGCCGCACACAGCTGCGCCGCCAGCTGCCCGGCGGTGGCCATGTCGACCTCGCCCGCCACCCGGAGCACCACCGCGTGCTCGCCGACCTCCCGGCGCACCAGCAGATCCCGTGAATCTCTCTCGACCGGACCGGAAATCTCAGGTATGTCAGTCATCTTGCCCTCCACGAAGCGAAAACCGGCACCGCTGCGCTGCGGCAGGCTGGAGCTTTCAGCCCGGGGACACTCCCGACCGTAATCACTTCGGCCGCGAGCGCAACCCCCCTACCCCGCGCGGGCGGGTAACCGGTGCGCGGCCCAGCGGCGGCGTTGCGGCACGACCACCTACCTGGGGTCCTTTGTGGACTCGGCCGACAGAGAACCGTGCGCGGCTACGCGCGACCCTTGACACGCCTTTCACCGGATTCGAGCCGTTCCGTCACGCCCTCGGCGTCGAGCAGTTCCAGCAGCGGGACGACCACGCGGCGGGTGCTGTCCAGGGCGCGGCGGGCCTCGCTCACGGTGAACGTCGCACCGAGCCCTTCGAGTACTTCGGCGGCTCGTTCGAGCGCGCCCGGCCCCAGCACCACCTCGCCGGTGATCCGGGTCAGCCTGCCGAGCCGGACGGCCGCCGCGAGTTCCTTCGCGCCGAGTCCGAGGGCCCGCAGCTCGTCGGATTCCGGTGCCCGGAAAGGGTTTTCGGCCAGCCGCCGCTCGATCTCGCGCACCGCTTCGCCCACCGGTGCGGGCAGCCCGGCGCCCGGCCGCCGCACCTGACCTTCGGTCACGACCAGGGCGGTGCCCGCCAGCAGCGGCGCGACCAGCACGGGATCGGGCAGTTCCAGCTTGCGGGCGAGCGCGTCCACGGGCATACCGGCCGCGACCGGGTTCGCGGCGAGCCAGCCGTCGGCGACCCGGACCACTTCGGCCCGCAGGGTAGTCCAGACCTGGTCGCGGACGAGCCAGTCCCCTATCCGCGGACCGGTTTCCGGCAGGCCGAGCGCATGGGCGTCGTCGGCGCGCAGGAACCGCTCGATCGGCACACCTCCGGCCAGTTCGGCGTCCCGCGCCCGCGCCGCGCCACGGCCACGCAGGCGCGGCGGACGTGGGTCGAGCACGTCGATTCCGGCCGGGATCCGGTGCTCGCCGGGATCTCGCAGCAGCCCGCGATCCCCGCTGCGCAGCGGAAGCGCGTGGGACAGCGTCAGCCGCGCGGTCTCGCGACCGAGCGGGCGCACCCGGCAGCCGATCGCGGCCGACCCCAGATGCAGCACCAGATTCCGGTGCAGCGCCGTCGTTTCCGCGCCGCGCAGGCGCACGTCGAGTTCGGCGGTGGTGCGCCAAGCGCCCGGGGTGACGAGCGCGTCGCCCCGGCCGATCCGGTCCCGGTCCAGCCCGCGCAGGTTCAGTGCCACCCTCGCGACGGCGCTGATCTCGTCCCGCGATTCGCCCAGTGCCTGCAGGCCGCGGATGTGCACGCTCGTGCCGTCGCGGGCGAGCAGGAGTTCGTCGTCCACGTGCACGCTGCCGGCGGTCAGGGTGCCCGTGACGACCGTGCCCGCGCCCCGGATGCTGAAGCTGCGGTCCACCCAGAACCGGACGTCGGCGCCGGTGTCCGGCTCCGGCAGCCGCGTGGCGAGACGGGTGAGTTCGTTGCGCAGCAAGGGAAGCCCGTCTCCGGTGGCTCCACTGACGGCCACCGCGGGCACTTCGCCCAGCGAGGTATCGGCGATGCGTGCCAGCGCCTGCCGGGTGGCCGGTCCCGGATCGGCGCGGTCGGCTTTGGTGACGGCCAGCAGACCGTGCCGCACGCCCAGAGCGTCCAAAGCGGACAGATGTTCCCCGGACTGCGGCATCCAGCCCTCGTCCGCGGCCACCACGAACAGCACCGGCGGCGCGGTGCCGACCCCGGCGAGCATGTTCGGCACGAACCGTTCGTGCCCTGGCACGTCGACGAAGGCGAACCGCGCACCGGCCAGCTCCGTCCACGCGAAGCCGAGATCGATGGTGAGCCCGCGCCGCCGCTCCTCGGCCCAGCGGTCGGGTTCCATCCCGGTGAGTGCCCTGATCAACGTCGACTTGCCGTGGTCGACGTGCCCGGCGGTCGCTACGACGTGCACCGGCGCACCGCCTGTTCGAGTTCGGCGTCCTCCTCCGGTGCGATCGTGCGCAGATCCAGCAGGCACCGTTCGCGCTCGACGCGTCCGACCACCGGCGGCGAACCGGCACGCAACAGCTCCGCGAAGCGCCGGGGCAGGCTCACCGCGGCGCTGGGCAGCGGCACGCCGGGGGCGCCGCCACCGCCGACTTCCGCGACACTGGCGACCGCCCGGGCGTCGAACGCAGTGAGGCGTGCCGCAAGCCGTTCTGCCCGCGCTGTCAACGTTTCCACCGGTACGTCCAGCGCCGCGAGCACCGGCGGCACCGGCCCGCGCAGCGATGCCTCCAGCGCCGCGAGGGTGAGCTTGTCCACCCGTAACGCCCGCGCCGCCGGGTTCCGGCGCAGGCGCCGGATCAGCTCGGCGTCACCGAGAAGCAGCCCGGCCTGGGGGCCGCCGAGGAGTTTGTCGCCACTCGCGGTGACCAGATCCGCCCCGGCGCGCAGCGTGCTCTCCGCGTCCGGTTCGCCGGGCAGCGCCGGATGCGCGGTGAGCAAGCCCGAACCGATGTCGGCCACCAGCGGCACCCCGAGCCCGGCCAGCTCACCGATCCCCGGCGCGGCGGTGAAGCCGGTGATCCGGAAGTTCGACGGGTGGATCTTGAGCACGAAGCCCGTTTCCGGGCCGATCGCGTCGGCGTAGTCCCGCACGTGGGTCCGGTTGGTCGTGCCGACCTCGCGCAGCTTCGCGCCGGTGGACTCGAGCAGTTCCGGGATGCGGAAGCCGTCGCCGATCTCGACCAGCTCACCCCGGCTGAGCACGATCTCCTTGCCGGGAGCCAGTTCCAGCGCCGTCAGCAGGAGGGCGGCCGCGTTGTTGTTGACCACGTGCACATCCGCGGCGGCGGGCACCGCGGCCGCGAGCGCGGCCAGGGCTCCCGCGCCCCGCTTGGCGCGCTGCCCGGTCGCCAGGTCGAACTCGACGTCGGTATACCCGCCCGCTTCGGCGACCGCCGCGAGCGCCGCCGGTGACAGCGGCGCTCGGCCGAGGTTGGTGTGCACGATGACGCCGGTCGCGTTGAGCACCCGGCGCGAGGAGGACGCGGTGGGCGGCAACGCCGCCAGCACCTCGGCGGCCACCTCGTCCGGCTCGATCAGCCCTTCACGGGCGCGCTGCTGTGCGGCGGCGACGGCCGCTTTGACGAGGCCGCGCCCGAGCCTGCGCTGCGCGCCGGCGAGTTCGGGGTGTGCGAGCACGGTGTCCGTCCGCGGTACCGACCGGCGCCGGTCTGCCTGGACCATGCCGACATCCTGCCAACTCCGGGGCCGCTCCGCAGCGCTCTGCCCGACGGCGGGGCCCGGGGCCACAATGTCGCCATGACGGTTCGGCTCACGCAGTACGCGCACGGCGGTGGCTGTGCCTGCAAGATCCCGCCCGGCGAGCTGGAGCAGGTCGTGTCCGGCCTGGCCACGGCCGGTCCGGCGGATCCGGCCGGGGAGCTGCTCGTCGGCCTCGGCGCGGGCGACGACGCGGCCGCGGTGCGGATCCGGGACGGCCTCGCACTCATCGCCACCACCGACTTCTTCACCCCCGTCGTGGACGATCCCTACGACTGGGGGCGGATCGCGGCGGCCAACGCGCTCTCCGACGTCTACGCGATGGGCGGCACCCCGGTCGTCGCGGTGAACCTGCTCGGCTGGCCGCGCGAAGTCCTGCCGTTCGAGCTCGCCGCCGAGGTGCTGCGGGGTGGTCTGGACGTCTGTTCGGCGGCGGGCTGCCACCTGGCCGGCGGGCACAGCGTCGACGACCCGGAGCCGAAGTACGGCCTGGCCGTCACGGGGACCGCCGACCCGGAGCGCCTGCTGCGCAACGACTCCGCCAAGCCGGGTACTCCCCTGTCGCTGACCAAACCGCTCGGCATCGGCGTGCTCAACTCGCGGCACAAGGCCACCGGAGAGCGCTTTCCGGCCGCGATCGAAGCCATGACGTCACTCAACGACACCGCTTCGGCGGCCGCGTTGCGCGCCGGGGTCACTTGCGCCACCGATGTGACCGGGTTCGGCCTGCTCGGTCACCTGCACAAGCTCGCGCGGGCCAGCGGCGTGACAGCCGTGCTCGACGCCGCGGCCGTGCCCTACCTGCCCGGCGCCCGCGAAGCCCTGCGCGAGGGCTATATCAGCGGCGGCACCCGGCGCAATCTCGACTGGGTGCGCCCGCATGTCGACCTGACGGCGATCAGCGAGGACGAGGCGCTGCTGCTCGCCGACGCGCAGACCTCCGGCGGCCTGCTCGTGGCCGGGGAGATCCCGGGCGCCCCGGTGGTCGGCGAGCTGACGAGCCGTGGCGAGCACACCATCGTCGTCCGGTGATCCACAGTGGACGGCTAACTTCCCCGCAGTAGCAACGACAGACGACCGTGGGCCAGGACGAGTTCGGACGCTGTCTCGTCAAGCCGCCGCGCTCTGGCGTAGGCGAACGCGCGGCCGAGAACGTCCAATGTGCCCGGTTCGGCCACGGCGAGCATCTCGCTGGCGGCCGCCGCCGTGTCGGCGAGCCCGGCGAGCATCGTGGTCACTTCGGGCGCGGCGGCATCGACGGTCATCGCCGCCGCGAGCAGCCGCAGCTGGGTGTGCAGACAGCGCAGTACCGCCACGTCCCCGTCTTCCATGACCCACTCCCCTGGCCGGTTCCCGTGGCCGGCCAAGGCTGGGACGGGCGGGCGCGGCGGCGATGACGGGAAAACCGGGCGGAATTTTCCCGGCGGGGAGAAGACACTCTGCGCAATGCGAAATTCACCCGGCTATGGGATTCGTTTACGGGAACAGGATGATTACCGTCGGCTGGGGCAGGGAGTCGCATCGCGAGGGGGCCTGGTGGACCAGGAGCGCAACACATTGAGTAACGGCACGAGGGTGACTTACGCGATTCGCGCCCGTACGGGTGAACCGGAACGGTTGTGCGTTCGCGGAACTGTTGTCGGCGAACCGATTTTCGACCGGTACACCACCCACGTGTGGGTGCCCGTCCAGCCGGACGGAACCTCGGCCGACGTGGAGCCGAGGCTCGTCCGGAAAGACACCATCATCGAAGTGCTGGAGCGGTCATGAACACCGGCGAACAGGAACAGCAGCCGCAGCGGGGTGCCACCGAGCCGACCCCGATTTTCGAAGCCGTGGTCACCGAGGTGACCGCCGATTCCGCCGCGGAGCCGGTCGCCGTCGGCTGAGGAGTCCACAAAGGACGTCTCAGGTCACCGTCTCGTCGGTGAGCTCGTCGCGCATCTTGCGGCCGGTCCGGGGGTCCGGCTTGGGCCGGCGCGGCTCACGCACGCCGCCTTCGCCGCGGTCCACCCACAGCCGCACCACCGAACCGGACGGCACCCGCGCGCCGGACTCCGGGCTCTGGTCGATGACCACACTGCCCGAACGGTCGAGCACCTCCAGCGGCGGGCCGTCAGGATCCGGCCCGATCGCGGTGAGGTCGTGTTTCGCGAGCAGCTTCCGCGCCTCCTCGACGGACCGGCCGACCAGGTTCGGCACGGTCACCGACGAACGGCGGCGCTGCCGCGCGGCCTTCGGGCTCACCGACTCCGGCCCGGCGGCCGGTTCGTCCACGTCCCGCCAGCGCTCCCACGCCGACTGCCTCGTCACCCCCAGCCGGACGGCGATCTCCGACCACGACCGGCCCTCACCACGGGCGGCGCGCACGGCCTCGAACTCGGCCTGATCGAGCAGCCGCCGGACCAGCCCGAGATCCGTCAGCGCCGCCAGCGCGGCCGCACCGTCCGCCGGCGCCGCTTCCGACCAGCCCGCCAGCCGCCGCCACGCCTGCTGGGCTTCCTGCCACAGGTCCATGACCCTCACCTCGGTTGTCAGGATAGCCTGACAACCGCCCGGGTTCCAGGTTCGTTCAGCCGACCCGGCGTGCTTCCTCCCGCGTGACCGGTTCTCCGGCGGCGACACCGTGCAGGACGTGTGCCAGCACCTCGGCGCCACGCACGACGCGAGGGCCGGGGCGGTTGAAGTAGGCGGGCCCGTCGAGCACCCACACCGCGCCGCCGCGCACGGCGGGCAAGTGGTTCCAACCAGGCAAACCGGTCAGCAGATCCAGCTCGGTGACTGTCCTTTGTGGAGAGAGTCCGCATGGCATGAGCAGTACGACATCAGGGTTCGCGTCGAGCACGGCCTGCCACTGCACGGGCTCGGTGTGCTCGCCCGCGCGGGCGAGCAACGGCACCCCGCCCGCCGCCTCGATCTGCTCCGGCACCCAATGCCCGGCGGGCCACACCGGGTCGAGCCACTCGATGGCCGCCACCCGCGGGCGCGGCCTGCCCGCGACCGCCTGGCGCACCCCGTCCAGCCTCGCCTGGAGCGCGGCGATCCGGTCTTCGGCGTCGGCGACCCCGAGCCGTCGCGCGACCTGGCGGATGCAGTCGAGGATCCCGGCGATCGTCCGGGGTTCGAGGCTGAGCACGTCCGGGCCGGTTTCGAGCACGCGCACGGCGTCGGTGACGCGACGGTAGGACACCGCGCACACGTCACACAGATCCTGGGTGAGCACGAGATCCGGCGCCAGCCCGGCGAGCAGCCCGGCGTCGAGGGCGTAGAGCGAGGAACCCTGGTGACCGCCGACCGCGGTGGAGATCTCCCGGCTGCTCAGCTGCCCGGGATCGATCGCGCTGCCGGTGACCACCGGCACCCCGGCGACCTCAGCAGGCCAGTCGCACTCATGGGTGCGGCCGACCAGCTCCGGCAGGCGCCCGAGCTCGGCGACGATGTCGGTCGCCGCGGGCAGCAAAGACACGATCCGCATCCCGGCGAGTCTAGTCACCGCATCCCACTTCGTGGACTCCCGGCGCCGCGGTGACAGAATCGGGCGAGACGAGTGTGGAGGGTGGGGTTGCGGTGCCACGGGCTTCGGAACCGTTGCGGAAGCTGGGTTTTCTGACCATCGGGCTGTTCGACGGGGACAATCCCGCGGCGGGGCACGAGTCGACGCTGGGCATCATCGAGCTCGGTGAGCGGCTCGGGTTCGACAGCGCGTGGGTGCGGCACCGGCATCTGCAGTACGGGATCTCGTCGCCGGTGGCGGTGCTCGCGGCCGCGTCGCAGCGCACCAGCCGGATCGACCTGGGCACGGCGGTGATCCCGCTCGGCTGGGAGAACCCGCTCCGCCTTGCCGAGGACCTGGCCACCGTCGACATCCTCACCGGCGGCCGCCTCAATCCCGGCCTGTCCGTCGGCCCGCCGATGCATTACGAGCGGGTCAAGGAGGCGCTGTACCCGGACACGGCCGAGATCGAGGACTTCAGCTACGAACGGGTCCGCCGCCTGCTGGCCGCCGTCCGCGGAGAAGCCGTGACGGACTTCAGCGGCACCGAGGGATTCGAGGTGTTCTCCGACCGGGTGCAGCCGCATTCCCCCGGCCTCGGGCGGCGCCTTTGGTATGGCGGCGCCAGCCTGCGCTCGGCGCGGTGGGCCGGCGAGCACGGGATGAACTTCCTCACCAGCAGTGTGGTCAAGGCCGAGGACTCCGCCGGCTTCGCCGAGATCCAGCTCTCGCACATCCGCGCCTTCCGCGCCGCCCACCCTGACGGCGACCGCGCGCGGGTTTCGCAGGGGCTGGTGGTGATCCCCACCGACAGCGCCACCCCGGCCCAGCGCGCCAAGTACGAGGAGTACGTGGCGAAACGGACCCCGCGCACGGCCGAACCGCAGGGCCCGGCGCGGATGCTGTTCGCGAAGGACATCATCGGCACGTCCGCCGAGATAGCCGGACAGCTGTACGCGCACGCCGCGTTCCGTGAGATCGACGAGGTCGCGTTCGCGCTGCCGTTCACCTTCGAGCACGAGGATTACGTGCAGATCCTCACCGACATCGCGACGAAGCTCGCCCCGGCGCTGGGCTGGAAAGGGTAGCTTCCGGCCCAGCGTGATCGGACTCCGGCCGGACGACCACCCGCTCGGCCTGCGTGGCCACGAGGGCCTGCCCGGAACCGGCCGGCGGCGCCGGTCGTTGGGTGAGGCATGGTGGTGACGGTTCTCGAATGGAGCATCCCGGGCGGGATGATCCTGGTGGTGCTCGCCGGCCTCTTCGAACTGGGCCGGCACAAACGGCGCAAGCGCAGGGGGACGCCGATCACGGCCACCTACCTCAACGAAGTCACCGCGATGTTCTACGGCACGAAGCGAATGGAGCTCGACCACCGCGACGCGGTCGAGATGCTGCGCGAAGAGGACGCACAGGGCGCCCCACCGCACTCCCGCGTCGACCTGGACAAGGGAGTCGCCGTCCTGCGCGCGCGGCCGCTCACGGAGTGACGATCACGTGCAGCGTCCGGGGGCCGTGGACGCCCTCGACGCGATCCAGTTCGATGTCGCTGGTGGCGCTGGGGCCGCTGATCCACGTCTGCGGGCGGGCCGGGTCCAGCCGGGCGATCGCCTGTGGCACACCGGACACGATCTGATCTTCCGACAGCACGCACACATGCCTGTCCGGCACCAGGGTCAGCGCGCGGCGGCCCTGGCCGGGCCCGTGGTCGAGCACGATCGTGCCGGTGGTGGCGATACCGAGCGCGGCGGTGGTGACCACGGCGTCGCAGGAGCCGAGATCCGCCGCGTCGGGCACGCCCTCGACCGGCACCGGAAAGCCTTCCGGCACAAGCACTTTCCGCGCCGGGCCGAGCGCTTCGCGGATTACCGCGGGCAACTCCTCGCGGCTGCACCGGGTCAGCCCGGCGCGGTAGTCGACGACCCGCCGCGCGAACAAATCGATCACGTCACCGGCCGCCACCACCGAGCGATATCCGCGTGGCACCGGTGTTTCCGCCTTGTCCGCGCCGTGCAGCGCACCGCGGACGGCGGCCAGGATCTCGTCACGAGCGCTCACGGCCGGCCTCCCTTGCGCCACCACGACCGGAACGACTCCGGCGGCGGCGCCGGCACGTCACGGGCGCTGGTCCACAGCGAACCCGGCCACGGCAGCCTGCCCAGCGCCCGCCGCCCGCCCGGCAGCACGCGGCGCCCGAACCGCGTGAGCATCTTGTTCGCCACGCCCAGCCCGCGCTCGGCCAACCCCAGCCGGCGCGCGTCCGCCAGTAGCCAGGACGCGGATTTCATCGCCACCGCTTCGGGTTTCGGCGCCCCCGCACGGTGCGCGTCCACCACCTTCGAACGCAGGTGCACCAGCACTTCGGGGATGTCGATACGCACCGGGCAGGCGTCGAAACACGCGCCGCACAGGCTTGAGGCGTAGGGCAGCGAATCGGTCTGCTCATCCACGCCGACGCCCTTGAGCAACGGGTTCAGGATCGCGCCGATCGGCCCGGGATAGACCGAACCGTAGGCGTGCCCGCCGGTGCGCTCGTACACCGGGCAGACGTTCAGGCAGGCCGAACAGCGGATGCAGCGCAGTGCCTGGCGGCCCACTTCGTCGGCGAGTGCCCGGGTGCGGCCGTTGTCCAGCAGCACCACGTGTGTCTCTTGTGGACCGTCACCGGGCGTGCTGCCTGCCCAGGCCGAGGTGTACGGGTTCATCCGCTCGCCGGTGCTCGACCGCGGCAGCAGCTGCAGGAACACGTCGAGATCGGACCACGTCGGCACGAGCTTTTCGATGCCCACCACCGAAACCAGCACCTCGGGCAGGGTCAGGCACATCCGCCCGTTGCCCTCGGACTCGACCACCACCAGTGTGCCGCTCTCGGCGACCGCGAAGTTCGCCCCGGACACGGCCATCCTGGCGCGCAGGAACTTCTCGCGCAGGTGCAGCCGGGCGGCCCCGGCGAGCTCGGCCGGTTCGTCGGACAGGTTCTCCGGCGCCGGGCGCCCCGCCGCGGCCATCCGGTGCCGGAAGATCTCCCGGATCTCCGCGCGGTTGCGGTGGATCGCGGGTACCAGGATGTGGCTGGGCAGGTCGTCGCCCAGCTGGACGATCAGCTCGGCCAGATCCGTCTCCCACGCCGTCACGCCGTGCTCGGCGAGCGCCTCGTTGAGCCCGATCTCCTGGGTGGCCATGGATTTGACCTTGACCACCTCGTCGACCCGGTGGTCCTTGGCGATCTTCGCGACGATCTCGCACGCCTCGCGCGCGTCCCGCGCCCAGTGCACGGTCGCGCCACGTCCGGTCAAGGCCGCTTCGAGGGTGAGCAGGTGTTCGTCGAGGTGGCGGAGCACGTTGTCCTTGATCGCGGCGCCCGCCAGGCGCAGCTCGTCCCACTCGTCCACCTCGCCGACGACCGTGGCCCGCTTCGCGCGGATGGTGCCGGTGGCGTGCGCGAGGTTGCGGCGCAGCTGCGTGTTCGCCAGCGCGTCCCGCGCCGCCTCCGGAAAGGCAGGCATACCCACGAAAGTGGCGGTCATGCTGTCTCCTGTGCCTCGCGGGACACCCGCACCCGATCGGTCCTCCTGAACGCGCGCTCCTGCGTCGCGCCCGCATCGTCCGGTGCCTCCTCCGTCGTCGCCAGCACGTCCGCCAGGTGCATTACCCGCACCCCGGCGCGCTGCCGCGAAAGCAGCCCGCCGATGTGCAGCAGGCAGGAGTTGTCACCCGCGATCACCACCTCGGCCCCGGTGTCACGGACATGGCGAGCCTTGTCCGAGCCCATCGCCGTGGAGGTTTCCGCGTTCTTCACCGCGAAGGTGCCGCCGAAACCGCAGCACTCCTGGGCCGCGGGCAGCTCGCGCAGATCCAGCCCGCGCACCGCTTTCAGCAGCCGCAACGGCTTGTCCCCGACACGCAGCATCCGCAGCGAGTGGCAGGTCGGGTGATAGGTGACGCGATGCGGGAAGTACGCGCCCACGTCGGTCACGCCGAGCACGTCCACCAGGAACTCGCTCAGCTCGTACACCTTCGGCGCGGCCTCGGCAAGGCGCTCGTCCCCGGCGCGGCGCGCGATCAGGGAATGCTGGTGGCGCACCGAACCCGCGCACGAACCGGACGGGGTGACGATCGCGTCGTAGCCCGCGAAGGCATCGACGAAGGGGCGCACCACCGGCACGGCTTCGTCGAGGTAGCCGGTGTTCACCATCGGCTGCGCGCAGCACGTCTGCGCCTGCGGGAAATCCGCGTCCACACCGAGCCTGGACAGCAGCCGGAACACGGATTTTCCGGTTTCCGGGAACATCGAGTCGTTGATACAGGTCACCAGTACCGCGACTTTCACGCCACCCACCCCGCCGTCAACCGGCCCTCCGCGGCCGCCCAATCCGTCTGCGGCCCCGAAGGCTCGAACCGCCGGAGCGCATGGGTCTTCCGGATCAGGGCCCGCATGGCGGCGAGATCGGGAAGATCCGCGCCCAGAGTACGCGCTTGCACCAGGACGTTGCCGAGCGCGGCCGCCTCCACCGGGCCGGCGAGTACCGGTACCCCGCAGGCGTCCGCGGTCAGCTGGCACAACAACTCGTTGCGTGCGCCACCGCCGACGACGTGCACCACGTCGACCGGGCGTCCGGCCAGTTCCGCGGCCTGACGCACGGTGCGCCGGTACGCCAGGGCCAGGCTGTCGATGATGCAGCGGACCATCGTGGCAGGCCCCTCCGGCGGCCGTTGCCCGGTCTCGCGGCAGGCCGCCACGATCCGCGCGGGCATATCCCCCGGCGGGAGGAAGGCGGGCGCATCTATGTCGACCACGGCCGCCAAGGGCGGCGCCTGCGCGGCCCCGGCCAGCGCGTCGGCCACGTCGATGCGCTCGCCGCGCGCGGCCCACACCCGCAAGGTTTCGCTGAGCACCCACAGGCCCATGACGTTGCGCAGGAAGCGAATCCTGCCGTCGACCCCGCCTTCGTTGGTGAAGTTCGCGGCCAGTGCGGCGTCGCCCAGCTCCGGCTCGTCGAGCTCCAGGCCGACCAGCGACCAGGTGCCCGACGAGATGTACGCGAAGTTCGTGCCGGGTTCGGCGGGCACCGCGACGACCGCCGACGCGGTGTCGTGGGAGCCGACCGCGATCACCGGCAGCTCGGGCAGCGCCAGCTCGGCGGCCAGCTCCGGCACCAGGGTGCCGATCCGCTCCCCCGGCTCCCGCAGCGCGGGCAGCAGCCGGGCCGGGATGCCGGCCCGTCCGGCCAGTCCGGCCGACCAGCGGCGGGCCCGCACGTCGTAGAGTTGCGTGGTGGAGGCGTTGGTGTGCTCGGCGCCGATCTCGCCGGTGAGCCAGTACGCCAGCAGATCGGGAATCAGCAGCATCCGCCCGGCCTGCTCCAGTCTGTCCTTTTCGGACAACAGCTGGTAGAGCGTGTTGAACGGCAGCCGCTGCAGGCCGGTGATGGCGAACAGTTCCCGCTCCGGCACCGACTTCACGAACCGTTCGAGCACGCCGTCGGTGCGCGAATCGCGGTAGTGCACCGGGTTGCCCAGCAGGCGGCCCGCGTGGTCGAGCAGCCCGTAGTCCACCGCCCACGAGTCGATGCCGACGCCGTCCAGCTCGCCCGCGTCCCGCAGCCCGGCCAGGAGTTCGCGGTGGATGCCCAGCACGTCCCAGTACAGCGTGGAACCGGCGCGGACCCCGCCGTTGGGAAACCGCCGGACCTCCTCGACTTCGAGGGTGCCCGGCCCGACCGTCCCGGCCATCACCCGGCCGCTGGAGGCGCCGAGATCGACCGCCGCCAGCCGCATCACATCCGCACCACGGTGAGTCCGAGGCCGAGCAGATCCGCGACCGCGCCCAGCTCGGCGGCCCGGTGGCCGGTGCCCAGCGCCCAGTGGTGATCGACCCCGGTGGCCGACCAGGCGTCGGTCCACTCGCCCGGGTCACCGCCGAAGTCCACCCGCGAGGTGGTGTTGCCGATCTTGAGCAGCGGCCCCGGCACGACCTCGCCCTCGGACGCGACGAGCCTGAATGTGCCGTCCCGCAGCTGGCCGA
The DNA here is from genome assembly GCF_035546795.1 of Amycolatopsis sp. Classification (GTDB taxonomy): domain Bacteria; phylum Actinomycetota; class Actinomycetes; order Mycobacteriales; family Pseudonocardiaceae; genus Amycolatopsis_E. Next base: position 108,645 of record NZ_DASZWC010000057.1, on the reverse strand, counting down.
GCCCGAGCAGGGTGACCGGGCCGTGTTTGACGTCGAACTCGACGGAGACGCCCCAGCCGCGTTTGCCGTGGTACACGCCCAACCCGCGCAGCAACGGTTTCCGTGCGCTGATCGCGAGATGCGCGGGGCCGTCGTGGCCCATCTCGACGACGTTGTCGCGGAAGTTCAGCGCCTGCAGTTCGGTGAACGAACCGCCGGCGCCGAGCCGGTCCATGATCAGCATCGCCAGCGAGTTGCGCAGCTCGTACTCGCCCGCCGCCGGGACCCCCCGCGCGGTGAGCAGCGAGGCGCCCAGGATGAACCCGGCGCCGACCCGCTCGTGTGTCTCACCGTCCAGGCCACGGTGGTAGTACGCCAGCGAATCCAGCGAGAAGTCCTCGACCAGCCTGTCCAGCGCCACGGAAACCCTGGCGCCCCAGGCGAAATCCTCCTCCACCACGGAATCGTCCAAAGTGAACACTTCGCGCGCCAGCGCCATCCGGGCGCTCGTCTCGGCGTCGGTGACCTTCTCGACCCGCACCCGCAGGTCGTCGATCTCCAGGATTTCCACGTGCCCGCCCAGCTGCGCGGACACCAGGGCCGGATCGGTCGAGACGTCCAGCATGCCCGGGTAGAGGTGCCCGAGCAGGCCGTGCCTGCCGTGCCGCAGCGCGGCACGCACCCCGGCCGCCTTGATCCAGCGGCCGATCTTCACCCAGGCCCGCTCGTCCTCCAGAAAGCCCGACACAGAGCGGAAATCCACCCCGGCGCGACGGAACGCATTGGCCATCTCCGGCAGCGGGCACGCCCCGCAGTAGGCGAGCCACGCGCCCGTGTCGAACGTTTCGTGGTCCATCGCCTCGGTGGGCTGCAGGTTGATCAGCAGCACCGGGGCGCCGCTGCGCTGGGCGATCGGCACCAGCATGCTGGAGGTGAGGTAGGTGGTGAGGAAGCCGATGATCAGGTCGCAGTCGGCCACCCGGAGCTGTTCCGCGGCTTCGGCGCCTTCCTGCGGGTCGGAGACGAACCCGGCGTCCACCACCTCACAGTCCATTCCGGACAGTCGCTCGGCGACCCGGCGCGCCGAGGCCCGCAGCCGCGGCAGCAGGTCCGGGAACTGCGGCCAGTACGCGCCCAGCCCGCCCGCCACCAGGCCGATCCGGGTCCGGCGCGGGGTGATGCGGTCCATGGTTGTTCTCCCTTCCTCAGCGAAGGAACGCGGCCGCGACTCCTGCGTCGACAGGCACGTGCAGTCCGGTGGTGTGGGTCAGGTCGCCGGCCGTCAGCGCGAACACCGCGGCGGCCACGTGTTCGGGGAGCACCTCGCGCTTGAGGATGGTGCGCTTCGCGTAGAACGCGCCCAGTTCCTCTTCCGGCACACCGTAAACCGCGGCCCGCTGCGCTCCCCAGCCGCCGGCGAAGATGCCGGAGCCACGTACCACGCCGTCGGGGTTGACGCCGTTGACGCGGATCGCGTGCTCGCCGAGTTCGGCCGCGAGCAGCCGCACCTGGTGCGCCTGATCGGCCTTCGCCGCACCGTAGGCAACGTTGTCGGGGCCCGCGAACACCGAGTTCTTCGAGGAGATGTAGACGATGTCGCCGCCGATCCCCTGCGCGATCATCGCCTTCGCGGCGGCCCGCGAGACCAGGAAGGAGCCCTTGGCCATCACGTCGTGCTGCAGGTCCCAATCCTGCTCGGTGGTCTCCAGCAAGGGTTTCGAGATCGACAGTCCGGCGTTGTTGACCACGAGGTCGATCCCGCCGAACGCGAGCACGGTGGCGTCCACGGCGGCGGCGACGGCCTCGGCGTCGGTCACGTTCGCGGTGACCGCCACGGCCTTGTCCGCCGTGCCGATGCCGTGCGCGACCTCTTGCGCGGCCTCGGTGTCGAGGTCGGCGATGGCCACGCACGCACCCTCGGCGGCGAGCCGTTCGGCGATCGCCTTGCCGATACCCGAGCCGGCGCCGGTGACCAGGGCGATCCGGCCGGCCAGCGGTTTCGGCTTCGGCATCCGCCTGAGCTTCGCCTCTTCCAGCGCCCAGTACTCGATCCGGAACTTCTCGCTTTCCGGGATCGGGGCATAGCTCGACACCGCCTCGGCGCCGCGCATCACGTTGATCGCGTTGACGTAGAACTCGCCGGCGACGCGGGCGGTCTGCTTGTCCTTGCCGAACGAGAACATGCCGACCCCGGGCACGAGCACGATCGCCGGGTCCGCGCCGCGCATGGCCGGGCTGTCCGCGCTCGCGTGCCGCTCGTAGTAAGCGGCGTACTCGCTGCGGTACTCGGCATGCAGCTCCTTCAACCGCGCGACGACGTCCTCCAGTGGCGCCGTCGCGGGCAGGTCCACGACGAGCGGGCGGACCTTCGTGCGCAGGAAGTGATCCGGGCAGGACGTGCCCAGCGCCGCCAGCGGGGCGAGCTTCTCGCGCGACAGGAAATCCAGCACGACGTCGCTGCCGGTGTAATGCCCGACCTGGCGCTGGTCGGTGGACGCGAGCCCGCGCACGACCGGGGCGAGCGCGGCGGCGCGGGCGTGGCGCTCCGTTTCGGGCAACGGCTCGAAGCCCGGCACCACGGCGCCGAAGGGCTCGGCCTTGCCGCGGTCGGCGAGGAACCGCTGCGCGGTGTGGATGATCTCGAGCGAATTCCGCTGGCATTCCTCGGAAGTAGCGCCCCACGCGGTGATCCCGTGGCCACCCAGGAGCACGCCGATGGCCTGCGGGTTGGCCTTCTTCGTCGCCGCGATGTCCAGGCCGAGCTGGAAACCGGGACGGCGCCAGTCCACCCACACCACGCGGTCGCCGAAGCATTCCTTGGTCAGCGCGGGACCGTCGGCGGCGGTCGCCAGCGCGATCCCCGAGTCCGGGTGCAGGTGGTCGACGTGCGGAGCGTCGACGAGCCCGTGCATCGCGGTGTCGATCGAGGGGGCGGCACCGCCGCGGCCGTGCAGGCAGTAGTCGAACGCGGCGACCATCTCGTCCTCGCGCTCCACGCCCGGGTACACGCCGGCCAGCGCGCGCAGCCTGTCCAGCCGGAGCACGGCCAGCCCGGCCTCGGTCAGCGTGCCGAGATCGCCGCCGGAACCCTTGACCCACAACAGTTCCGTGGGTTTCGCGGTGACCGGGTCGACTACCTCGCCCTTGGCCGAGGTGTTGCCGCCGGCGTAGTTGGTGTTGCGCGGGTCGGCGCCCAGCGCGTTGCTGCGCGCTACGAGCTCTCCGGGCACGCTCATCCTCAAGCTCCCCATCCGGCCTGCCGCCCACCGGCACGTTCGGCCACGATCTTCTCCTGGTAACCGCTGCGGTGATAGGCCGCTATCGGGTCCGGATCCAGCCCGTCCTCCGCGCGCAGTTCGGCGAGGAGCGGCCGGACGTCGGTGTTGTAGGCGTCCATCAGGACCGCGTTGGCCTCCAGTACGTTCCCCGCCTGCTGCGCGGCGCGCAAGGCCGCGCGGTCGACCAGCAGGGCCTTCGCGGTGGCCTCCTGCACGTTGAGCACCGAACGGATGATCGCCGGGATCTTCGCCTCGATGTTGTGGCACTGGTCGAGCATGAAGTTGATCCCGTACGCCGGATCCAGCGCGTCGCCGCGGACGATCTCGTACATGATGCGGAACAGCTGGAACGGGTCCGCCGCCCCGGCCATCAGGTCGTCGTCGGCGTAGAAGCGGGAGTTGAAGTCGAACGCGCCCAGTTTCCCGGCCCGCAGCAGGAAAGCCACGATGAACTCGATGTTGGTGCCGGGCGCGTGATGCCCGGTGTCGATGCACACGGCCGCCTTCGGGCCGAGCTCGGCGCAGTGCGCGTAGGAGGTGCCCCAGTCCGGTACGTCGGTGGCGTAGAAGGCGGGCTCGAACAGCTTGTACTCCAGCAGCATCCGCTGGTCGTCCCCGAGCCGGTCGTACGCCTCGCGCAGCGCTTCGGCGAGGCGGTCCTGCCGGTCGCGCAGATCGTCCTGGCCCGGGTAGTTCAGCCCGTCGGAGAACCACAGCTTCAGATCGCGCGAACCGGTGGCATCCATGATCGAGATCGCTTCGAGCAGGTGATCGGTGGCCTTGCGGCGGATGCCCGGGTCCGGGTTGGTCACCGAGCCCAGCTTGTAGTCCTCGTCCTGGAAGACGTTGGTATTGATGGCGCCGATGGCGACACCGAGATCCTCGGCGTAGGCGCGCAGCGCGCGGAAGTCTTCGACCCGGTCCCACGGGATGTGCAGCGCGACGCTCGGGGCGGCGCCGGTGAACCGGTGCACGGTCGCCGCGTCGGCGATCTTCTCCTCGGGCGTGCGCGGGACCCCCGGCTGGGGGAACACCTTGAAGCGGGTACCGGAGTTGGCGAAGGCCCACGAGGGAGTCTCGATCCGCTGGGCCCGCAGGGCGGATTTCACGGCCGTAAGGTCGGACAAGTCGATCACGTCTTTCCTCGTCAGGCGCTTTCGCGCGCGTCTTCCAGGTCCGCGGCCCGAAGCGGGGTCGCCGCGCGACGGCGGGGCACGAGTGGCGACCGGGACCGGTCACCTCCTGGTGGTCCGGTGACGGCGCGGACCTCCGGCGACGGGAGCGTGCCCGGGTCCTGCCGCCTCATCGCGACCTCCGATTGAAAGGTTTCACAAGCCTGGCGCCGTGACGCTACTATGCAGTGGATCGTCAAGTCAATGACGGCGAAAATATCCAGTTCAGCGGCGGTATTTGGCCGCTGACGATACTGTTCGATCTGAGTATTACGTTTCAAGAACGAAGGGTGGGGCCGAATGGCGGCGCAGGACTGTCCGGAGGCCGGGTCCGGGGTCAGCGCCGCGGGCGTGAAGGAGGTCGCGGCGGCGGCCGGCGTCTCGCTGGGCACGGTGTCCAATGTGCTCAACCGGCCCGGCCGGGTCAGCGCCCGCACCCGCGCGCGTGTCGAGGCGGCGATGGCCGAGCTGAAGTTTCGTGCGCAACGAGTCCGCGCGGCAGCTGCGCGCCGGGCGCAGCCGGACACTGGCCTACGTGATGCTCGACGGCAGCAACCCGTTCTTCGCCGATGTCGCCGCCGGGATGGCGGACGCGGCCGAGGACGGTGACCTGTCGCTGTTCCTGTGCGACAGCGACAACCGCGCGGATCGGGAAAGCGCTTACCTGAGCAGCCTGGAACAGCAGCGGGTGCAGGGCATCTTCATCACCCCGATCGACCCCGGATCGTCCACTTTGGACGACGTGGTGACGCCGCTGGTGATCGTCGACCGCACCCGGGACGCCGCCACACACTGTTCGGTGGCGGTGGACGATGTGTACGGCGGGCACCTCGCCGCCCAGCACCTGTTGGAGGCGGGGCACGAGCGGATCGGCTTCATCGGCGGCCCCGTGAGCCTCGGCCAGGTCCGCGACCGCCGCGAGGGTGCCCTTCGCGCGCTGCGGGAGGCAGGCCGTGGTCAGCTCGTCGACCTGCCCACGACGAGCCTGACCGTGGCCGACGGGCGCAACGCGGGGCAGCGGCTGGCCGGGCTGCCGGAGGCCGCCCGGCCCACCGCCGCGTTCTGCGTGAACGATCTGCTGGCGCTGGGTTTGCTGCAGACGTGCGTGAGCCTCGGCCTGCGTGTGCCGGAGGACCTGGCGATCGTCGGCTACGACGATATCGAGTTCGCGGCCGCCGCGGCCGTGCCGCTCACCTCCGTGCGGCAGCCGCGGCGCCGGCTGGGCCGCACCGCCGCCGGGCTGCTGGCCCAGGAGACGACCGATCCCGCGCACGAACACCGGCAGGTCGTGTTCACCCCGGAAGTGGTCGTGCGGGCTTCGACGCACCACGCGGGGTGAGCGGACAGCGGCGGGCGGGCGCCACTGTCCGCGGTGGACGGATCAGTAACAGACGACCTGGGTGTCACCGGTGGCGCTGGGCCGGGCGAGGTAGCCGCGCTGCTGGAAGTCGCTGCGGCGGCCGCCGGTGATGCCGTACTCGCCGCTGACGGGATACCCGGGCCTGCTTCGTTTGGCCCACGTGTCGCGGATGGTGCCGCCGACGGAGTGCGCCCCGGTGGCGGCCCACTTCTTCCGGATCTCGCCCTGCACCTCGTGCGCTCCGGTCGCCGATGTCCAGTAGACCGAGGCGGCCGAGCGGATCACCGGCCCGGAGATCGCGGAGCTGCGTGAACTCGGGCGGCGCATGGCGGAAGTGGTGCGCGGTGGCGAGGTGATGGCCTGTTCACAGCTCAGCGGCGCGCTGCACGACCGGGTCCAGGACATCGGCGCGCGGCCGGTGGCGGGCGAAGTGCTGGTGAACCGGCGGGCGCGCAACGTCCGGCACGCCCTTCGCCCTGGGTGGCCGCAGGTTTCGCTGCCCGAGCCCCTGGCGATCGTCGACGGGCTGCACGCACGCAGCCCGTCGGGCGCCAGCGTGGTCGCCGCACTGCGGGAGACGTCGTAACCCGGTCCACGCGGCTACGCTGCACAGCATGTGCCGGAACATCACTGTGCTGCGCGGACTGGAGCCCTCGGCGACGACCGAGGAGATCGAGGCCGCCGCGCGGCAGTACGTACGCAAGGTGACCGGGGTGCAGACCCTCTCGGATGCCACGCGCGCACCCTTCGAGGTGGCGGTGGCGGAGATCGCGACGATCACCGCCCGGCTGCTCGGCGAACTGCCCGCGCGCAAGCAACCGCCGACGACGGTGCCCCCGCTGCGCCGCCCGGAAGTCCGTGCCCGGATGGCGAAACAACAGGGCTGACTGTCCACAGGCGAGGGTCAGCGCGCGGCGTAGGCCCAGAAGTCGCGCAGGATCTTGTCCGGGGTCGGGCTCGCCACGCCGACCTGGGTGAACAGGATGCTGACCGTGCCGGTGCCCGGCACGAGGTGCGCCGACGTGCCCGTGCCGCCCACCCAGCCGTAGCGCCCGACCACGTTGCCGGGCTCGGTTTCGGCGATGTCGACCGAGCCGCCGAAACCCCAGCCGTGGCCTTCCAGGAACAGCGCCGCGCCCTCGCGGTCAGCCGGTTCGAGCTGGTTGGTGAGCATCTGCCGCACCGACTCCGCCGACAGCAGCCGTCGTCCATCCACGGTGCCCTCCGCGAGCAGCATCCGCGCGAAGCGGTACCAGTCGTCCACGGTGCCTGCCAGTCCGCCTGCCCCGGAGAGGAACGCGGGCATGGTGCTCCACTGGCCGTCCGGCGTGTCGGCCAGCTCGAGTTCGCCGTCTTCGGCCCGGTAATAGCTGGTGAACCGGCCGCGCTGGGCCTCGGGGACGACGAAACCGCTGTCGGTCATGCCCAGCGGCTCGAAGATCCGTTCCGCCAGCAGATCCGCCAGCGACTTCCCGGAGGCGCGGGCGAGCAGTACGCCGAGTACGTCGTAGGAAGTGTTGTACAGCCACGCTTCGCCCGGCTGGTACAGCATCGGGATGCGGGCGAGCTTCGCCAGCCACTCGCCGGTGGGCGGGAAATGCTGTGGGTTGCGACCGTCGGCCTGCACCTCCTCGAACAGCGGCTGCACCGCGGGCAGGGAAAAGTCCGACGGGAAGCCCCAGCCCATCCGGGAGGTCAGGACGTCGAGCACGGTGATCGGCCGGTTCGCCGGGACGACGTCACCGACCGGGCTCCGCGGCGTGCGGACCACGTTCGGCGCGGCCAGCTCGGGAAGCCACCGCGCGATCGGGTCCGTCAGCGCGAAGGTGCCGTCCTCGACCAGCATCAGTGCCGCGGCGGACACGATCGGCTTGGTGATCGAGGCGAGGCGGAAGATCGAGTCCCTGGTCATCGGCGCCGTGCCCTCGACATCGACCGAGCCCACCGCCGCCACCTCGATGTCGTCGCCACGCGCCACCAGAGCCACCGCCCCTGGCACGGTTCCGTCGGCGACGTGGCTCTCCAGTAGCGCCCGCAGATCGGTCATGGTTCCCGCCCTTCGTATTCGGTCCGTCGCCAGGATGGACCACGGCCGCGCCGGAAACTCATCGAAGGCTCACGAAACGCCCGCGGGTAGGCTCACGCGGTGCGAAAACCGGCGATGGCCGCGACCATGACACTGCTCCTGGCGTCACTGGCCGCCTGCGGGCAGCACCTCGACCAGGGGCCGGTGCTGATCACCACAACGATGCCCGCGCCGTCCAGCCCCACCGATTCACCGGAACCGGACGCCTGCCCGGCGGACGGGCTGCGCTACACCGCCGGCGCGGTCGAAGCCGCGCTCGGGCACCGGGCGTTCGTGGTCACGCTGCTCAACTGCGGCACCGGCACGCGGCAGGTCGCCGGTTACCCGGACGTGCAGGTGCTCGACGCGACCGGCAGGCCGCTCGACGTGCGGATCGACCACAGCACGTCCTACATGGCGATCGACCCCGGCCCGGGCAGCTTCGCGCTCGCACCGGGCAAAACGTTGCTGACGGTGTTGTCGTGGTCCGCGACCGTGACCGACGGGGATGCGCAGACGGGGGCGGCGGTGACCATCGCCGCCGCGGGCGAAGAGCCGCGAAGACTGGCGGCGCGGACCGATCTCGGGACCACCGCGGAACTTTCGGTCACCGCGTGGAACCCCGGACTCGTTCAGTAGGAGTCCACAGTGGACAGCAACCGCAGCGCCCGCTGCGAACCCGGCCGGGCCGTGTAGAGCAACACCCGGTGCTCACCGCCCGGCACGGCGAGGATTTCGCAGTCCAGTTCCAGCTCGCCGGCCACCGGGTGCACGGTCCGCTTGGTCAGCGTCCGCCGCACCTCGATCTCGCGTTCCGCCCACATCGCGGCGAAGGCGGGGCGCCCGGCGAGCAGTTCGTCCACCAGCGCCAGCACGCCCGGATCGCCCGGGTAGCGCCCGCTCGCCCGCAGATCGGCGACACACTGGCGGGCGAGTTCGCCGTTCGCACCCGGATTGTCCGGATCGAACAGCCAGCGCAGCCGGTTTCGCCGCCGCGGCGGCATTTCCGCGGGATCGCCGATCAGCGCGACCAGCATCCGGTTCCACGCCACCATCTCGTAGCGGGCGTCGAGCACCATCGCCGGGACGTCGAGACGTTCCAGCAGCCGCAGCACGTTCTCCGGGACCGTGCGCACGGGCTCGGGGGACCCCTGGGCGCGAGCGAGCCGCAGCAGGTACTCGCGTTCGTCCTCGGACAGGCGCAGCGCGCGGGCGAGCGCGCGCAGCACCTGCTCGGAGGGGTGCGGTCCGCGGCCCTGCTCCAGCCGCACGTAGTAGTCCACCGAGATTCCGGCCAGCAGAGCGACTTCCTCGCGGCGCAGTCCCGGGGTCTGACGGCGGCCGCCGGGCTCCAGGCCCACGTCGGCGGGCGTCAGCCGCGCGCGCCGGTCCCGCAGGAAACCGCTCAGTTCCGCTCTGTCCACTCCTCCATGATGGCCCTCCGGCGGGGTGGGATCACCAGTCCTACCCCGCGCGTGTGGCGCGCGACGAGATTGGATGGCATGACGATTCTGGTTACCGGGGCGCGCGGAGGCGTCTCCCGGGCATTGGTCGGGCAGCTTCTCGACGCGGGACAGGAAGTACGGGCAGGGGGCCGCGCGCCCGACGCGGTGGATCTGCCTGATGTGGTGGAGCTGGACCTGGCGCGAGCCGAGACCTTCGACAAGGCGCTCGCAGGCGTCACCGCGGTGTTCCTCTACGCGGAATTGGGTGGCCTGGGCGCTTTCCTCGACGCCGCAACGAAAGCCGGGGTAGAGCACGTCGTGCTGCTGTCGGCGCGCGGCGCCGATCCGGCGGCGCCGGACGCGATCATGCGCGTGCACGGCGAAGCCGAGGCAGCAGTCCACGCCTCGGGTATCGCCTGGACTTTCCTTCGCCCGGGCGGGTTCGCGACGAACCGGCTGTGGTGGGCCGCTGCCGTGCGGGAGCAGGGCCCGGTGCGGGAACCGTTCCCGGACTCGGAGTCGGCGTTGATCCACGAGGCCGACCTCGCCGCCGTCGCCCGCCACGCGCTCACCGAGCCCGGACACGACGGCGCGGCCTACACGATCACCGGGCCGGAGTCGCTCACCGCGCGGCGCCACGCCGAGCTGATCGGCGAGGTGATCGGCCGGACGGTGACCGTCGAACGGCAGGACCTGGACGAGTACCGCGAAAGCCTGCGGCACCTGCCTGCCGAACTGCTGGAGACGAGGATCCGGCGCCTCGCCGCGCTCGTCGGCAAGCCCGACCCGACGACCACGACGGTCGAGGAGGTGACCGGAACGCCCGCGCGCACGTTCGCGCGGTGGGCGGCCGATCACGCCGCCGACTTCCGGTGACGCGGGCGGGAACGCGGTCTACCGGCGCAGGCTGGAGAACTCCCGGTGGAGCCGCTCGAATTCCGTGATGTACGCCGCCGCCGCGGTCCAGCCCCGCGCGGCGGCGACCCGGAGATTGTCCAGTCCCACGGTGAGCAGGCCACACGCCCGCGGCCGGTCCAGGCGCTTGAGCTCGGCCGTGATCGTCAACGCGGTCCGGTGTGCCTCGTCCTGCTCGCCCAGTCCGAGCAGGGCCGGTACCAGGTCGAACAGCGTGCCCGGCCGTAGTTCCGGGTCGTCCACGGCACGCTGCAGGCAGTCGACCGCCTCCCAGTGCCGTCCCAAGCGATACAGGCACCAGCCACGCAACGCGTTCGCATAGGAATCCCGCGGCGACGCGCCGCGAAGCAGGCTCAGCACACGCTCGTACTCCCGCTCGGCCTCATCGTCGGAGCGGAGTTCGTACAGCGCGTTCGCCAGTCCCTTGTGCACCCACGGATCTTCGTCGGCCAGCCCCGCCGCGTGGACGTAGATCTCCTTGGCCTGCGTGGGATTCTTCGACGGCCCATGCTGGAGAGCCCAGCCGAGCACGAGGTGCGCCGACGGATCGGAACCGTCCAGCCGGACGGCCTCGGTACCCGCGTCACGAGCATCCGCCCAGCGATCCACCTCCGCCAGCAGGTACGCGCGCATGGTATGCACCTCGACGGTTGCCTCGGCCGCGGCCAAAGTGCCGAGCGCGCCGTCGAAATCGCCGGCCCGCGCCTGCTCGTAGGCCAGCCGGACCGGCACCGACGAATCCTCCGGCGACAGTTCCCGCACCCGGGCGTAGGCCGAGACGGCTTCGCTGTGCCGTCCCGCCGCCGAAAGCGCCTCGGCCATCAGGCCCCAGCCGTCGGGCTCGTCCGGCGAACGCCACAACAGCTCGTCCAGCGCGCGCAACGCCTCCCGGTGATCCCCGGCCGCGAGCAGGACGCGGACGTACGCGGTCAGCAGCTCCACATCGGCGGGCGCTCGCCGGGTGACGGTGGCCAGCAAGTCCACCGCCTCCTCCCGGCGGCCCGAGTCGCTGAGCAACTGCCCCAGCAGGAGCGTCGCGCGCCGGTTGACCGGATCGTGGTCGAGCGCGGTCCGCAGATCGGATTCCGCCGCGGAGTGCTCATTTCGCTCCAGGTGCACCGCGCCGCGCACGGTCAGCGCGAGCACGTTCCCCGGCGAGCCGGCCAGCGCCTTCTCCGCGTCGGCGAGCGCTTCGCCCGGTCTGCCGCCGGCCCGTTCCGCCTCGGCCCGGAGCGCGAGCGCGTCCACCTGGTCCCCGGCGTCGCGCAGGTCGTCGACCGCCTCGGCCGGACGATTGAGCTGCAGCCTTGCCTTGGCACGCAACAGGTGGGTCTCGGGGCCGTCCGCTCGCTCCAGCGCGGCGACGGCCGCACGCGGATCGCCCGCCAGCAGGTACGCCTCGCCGAGCAGCCGCCAGGCCAGTGGGTCCACTGTGGACTGATCGGTGACCGGACGCAGACAGTCCAGCGCGTCGTCGAGCAGCGTGCGGTCACCGATCTCGTGATAGCGGTCCAGGTAGGCCCTGCCGAGCCGGAGCCGGAGCCAACCGACCTCGGGCGTGAGCCGCACGGCGCGCGCCAGCGCCGCGATCCCGTCCGCGCTCCGGCCCATCCCCAGCAGCACCTCTCCCCTGGCACCCTCGGCGTAGGCGTAGTCGGGCAGCAGCTCCAGCGCCCTTTCCAGGCAGGCCAAGGCCTCGGGCAGGTGCCCCTGACGGCGCAGGATCTCGCCCCGCATCGCGTTCGCGTCGGCCCGGTCCGGCTTGAGCTCCAGCGCGCGCCGGATCACCTGCTCCGCGCGCGGCAACGCGTCTTCGCCGTCGGAGTTCAACAGCACGTTCGCCAGACCGGTCAGCGCGGGCACGTTGTCCTCGTCCAGCCGCAGCGCCGCTTCGAACGACTCCCGCGCTTCCGACCGCCGCCCGCGCCTGGTGAGGTGATCGCCCCGGACCCGCCAGGCACGCCCGAGCGTCGGCGCCAGGTCGACCGCGCGATCCAGATGCCGCAAGGCTTCCTCTGCCCGCCCGGCCCGGCCGGCCAGTTCACCGGCGAGCCAGTGCGCCTCCCCCGAATCCGGATCCAGCCGCAGCGCCGCATGGGCGTCGGCCTCGGCGTCCGCTGTCCGGCCGAGCTGGAGCAGGGCCCGGCCACGTGCCAGCAGGGCCCACGTGTCGTCCGGGTTCGCGCGCAGCGACCGGTCCAGCAGCGGCACGGCCGACTGGACGTCCCCGGCCTGCGCCAGCGCGGCGCCGAGCTGCGCGAGCACGACGGGATGCCCGGGTTTCAGCTCGTCCGCGTGCCGGAACGCGGCGATGGCGGCCTCCGTGGCACCGGTGTTCAACGCGACGACTCCGCGCAGCAGGAAGGCGCGCGGATCCTCCGTGCCGCCCTCGGTGAGCCGTTCCACGATCGGCCGCGCCTCCCCGGCCCGGCCCTGGTTCACCAGTAGCTGCGCCAGCAGCATCAGTGCTTCGGGGTTGTCGGGATCGGCCGCACGGGCCGACTCCACCGCCTGCCCGGCTTCGTCGAGCGCGCCGAGTTCGGCGAGCATCTCGGCGGCCGACAGCAACTGGTTCCCGGTCCGTGCGGTGTCCTTCGCGGCGGTGAGCCGGGTGCGCGCCTCCTCGGTCCGGCCGCTGGAGATCAGGGCCGCCGACCAGGTCAGTTCCGCCTCCGGAGCCAGTTCCGGCGCCAGTTCCGGCACCCGCGCCGACGCGTCCGCGGCGGCTTCGGGCCGGTTCGCATGCAGCAGCGCTTTCGCCGCAGCCAGCCAGCTTTCCGCCTCGACGCCGGCATCACTGTCCATTTCGGACAGCAGCTCGGCCCGTTCCAGCTGCGCCCGCCAATCCTGCGGCGCACGTTCGACGGCGGTCGTGTACGCACGCAGCGCCGCCTCGGGTTCGCCGAGCGCACGCAGCACTCCGGCCAGCACCCGCCGGACATCCGGCGCGTCCTCACCGAGTTCGATCGCGGTCTCCAGGATCCGGCGCCCCGCTTCGAGTTCACCGGAGAGCGTGAGCGCGATGCCGTAGTCCCCGGCGAAATCCCCGCGCTGCCGCACGAAATCGCCGGCGCGGCCGAAGCTGCGCACCGCATCGGCGAGCCGCTCGTGCTCGTCGAGCGCCAACGCGAGGATCGTGCGCGCCGAGCCGTCGATCGCCGACCGGAGCGGGTAATCCGGCTGCTGTGGCACCAGATCGGTGTTCACATCGGCGATCAGCTCCCGGGCGGCGGCGACGGTGTCCCCGGTCCGGCCCGTCCGGTAGGAAGCACGCAACCGGTTCAACCGCTCCTGCAGTCCGGCCGTGCCCGCCGAGCGCAGCGGCGACCGGGACGGGCGGAACCTGCCCGCGCCCCAGCTGCCGGTGTAGGGCTCCGCGGCCGTGGGTTTACGGTCGACCACGGTTGCCTCCCTCCGGGGCGCGGGACATGGATTTCCAGACCGTCTTGACGTTCCTGGTCACGTCGAGCGCCCAGTCCTTCGAGCCCGGCCGTTCCAGCCTGGTGACCCACGCGGCGTTCAGCAGTGCCAGCGCGCCGAGGTCGTTCGGTGCCCGGTGCGGGCCGTCGCCCGCACCCAGCATTTCGGCCGTCCGCCGCACCGAAGCCCAGTCGTCCGGCCCGAACGCGTTGACCTCATAGGACCGCAGCCCCGCGCACACCGCGGCGGCGAACTCGTCCAGCTGACCGGTCACGGCCGCCGCGTTCTTCAGCTTGGACACCGCCTCCAGCCAGTACTCCTCGATCCGGTCCACGACCTCACCGATCTCCGGAGAGTCATCGGCGACGATACGCAGCACACGCAGGATCACCGCCGCGCGCTGGATGTCCGACGGCACCGCGTCGCCGGGTTCGTCGTGGTGTGGCTGGAATTTCAGCAACGTGGCCGCACAGCCGTAGGCCGGGCCGACGGTGTACGCCGCGTACGCCTCGGCGAACAGCGCACGCCGCACCGGCTGCGGCAGCTCGCAGGCGGCCTGGCCCAGCACCCAGTCACCGAGCGGTTTGAGCGCCTGCGCGGCCCCGATCTCCGAACCCACCAGCGGGATGTTCCAGATCGTCCAGCCGGGGAAGCCGAGCTTGACCAGTTCGTTGAAAGCGCTGCGCAAAGTGGGCCGCCGCGCGGGCAGCGTCAGCCGCTTGAGCTGGCCGGGTATCTCCCACAGCAGCTCGTCAGTGATCGCGCAGACCTCGTCGTCGAGCGCGTGATCGCGCAGCGTGAGCCCGCCGAGGAAGTCGACGTAGTCGGCGAACAGGTCCTGGCACTCGTTCTCCAGCTTGCGCTCGTAACAGGCCCACACCTCGCGCGGCGGCTCGCCCTCGCGCAGCTTCGCGAGCAGGCCCTCCACCTCGGCACCCAGTTTCTGGCAGCGCTCGGTGAGGCTGGTGGTCAGCGCGGTGTGCAGGTCGACGTCCACCATGTAGTTGTCCATATCGGACAGTTCGGTGCGCGCCTCGATGAGGTTGCCACGCGCCTTTTCCAGCCGTTGCTCCATATCCGCGGCGCGGTCGAGCAGATCGTGGGTGCGCAGCGCCTCTTTCAGCCGCGGATCCCCGTTCATCGCGTCGACGAGCATGCCGACGAGCGCCTTCGACTCGCGCAGCTGCACCCAGATCGAATCGCCGTCGAACCGGCAGATCAGCGCCTCCAGGTGATCGTGGCTCGCCCGGCGGCGCCGCGCGTCGTCGGCCACCTGTTTGACCTTGTCGATGTCCTGGCACAGCGCCACCAGCCGCATCTCCAGCAGCTCCTGCGGTTCGGCCACCTGCATCGGCTCACTCCTTGACCAGTGCGCACAGCAGCAGCGCGTGCCGGCTGACCCGGTCGGCCAGCCAGTTCTCGCGGTCGCGCCGCATCCGCCAGCGCCACGCCGCGTTGACCACGTCGACCACGGTGGTCGCCGGATCCGGCAGCTCCACCGGCTCCCGCGCGTCGACCGGGACGCCGCGCATCCGGCCCGGGATCCCGTACCGCGCCTGCGGAAGCGCGTGCTCGGCGAGCAACTGCACCATCGCGCGCGCCTGCATCGCGGCCAGTTCCCGGCCTTCGGGCGGAAGCGGGTCCGCCGCCTCGCCCGCGAGCTTGCGGATCTCCGCCACCAGCGCGCGGTACCCGGCCGCGGCGGTGTCGTGACCCTCGCCCAGCGCACAGAACGCGGCTTCGATCGTCCACACCCGGCGGCTCCACGACGGATGCGTCCGGCTCGGCGCGGCGACCCGGTCCGGCCGGGCGGCCAGCGTCATGAAGCAGTAGGGATACGCCGGGCCCATCACATAGGTGGCGTAGACGTCGGCGAACAGTTCGTGCAGGTAAGCCAGTTCCTCGTCGCGTGACTCGGCGACATCCGCTTCGTCGCGCAGGTAGTCCAGCACCGGCACCGTTTCCGCCCGCCATTGCGGATCGCTGTGCCGCAGCACCTGCGCGACGTGGTGGCCGAGCTCGTGCGCCAGCACCGGCAGGTTCCACACCCCGACGTCCGGGAACCGGCCACGGACCATCCCGACGGTGTGCGAGATGAACTGGCTTTCGGCAAGGGAGAACAACACTCCCCGGTCCAGCCCGGTCTGCCGCGCGAGGTGCTCCAGCAGCCGCTCCGCGACTTCGCCGATCCCGTCGTCCAGCCCGCTTTCGCGCAGCAATACCCCTTGGGTGAACGCAAGCGCCTCCCGCTCGATCTCCAAAGTGGACGGACGGAGCCGCTCCAGGGTGGCCCAGCCGTCCGCCGCGCCCTTGATCCGTTCGAGCTCCGCGTGCTGCCTGGAGATCAGCAGCGCGAACCGGTCCAGCACCGCGCGGCTGAGCCCGTGCGCGGTGACGACCGAGGACAACGTCTTCGAAACCTGCCGCAGATCGGCGAGTTCCTGGTCCACCTGTGCGGCGAGCAACCCGCCCTGTCCCGTCATGCCACCGCCCCTTCGACGATCGCGCCGGCATCGCCGGTGCAGTCCCGGCCGATCACCACGACCGCGGCGATCAGCAGCACCTGCCCGCCCAGCACGAACAGCGGCAGGTGCGGCACCGCCAGTGCGAACTTCCCGGCGAGTGCGATCGCGACGGCTATCCCGTCGCACAGTTCCATCGCGCGGCCGTGCCTGGTGGTCACCGCGCCGAGATCGAGCACGCACTTGCCGAGCCGGTCCTGGTCCAGATCTTCCTTGCGCAGCAGCGAATCCGATCGCCGCGCCGCTTCGTCCACGCCCAGTGCCGCGCCGGTCAGCGCGGTCGCCGGCGAACCACGGTCCACCGCCGCGATCAGCCGCTCCACCCGCTCCCGCAAGGACTCCGTCCGTTCGGCGGGGATCAGCCGGGACAGCAGCCGGAGCACGCCGAGCAGCGCGCGCAGGCCGAGTTTGACCAGCCTGCCCCCGATCTTGTCGAGTTCGAGTTTTTCCTTGGCCCACGACCAGGCGCCGCGGATCGCCTCCGGACCGCGATCCCGGATTCCGGAGATCGAGGTGGCGATCGTTTTCGCCGAACGGCTCGCGAAACCGGCGTAGGCCTCGGCCACCAGCTTGCGGAAATCGCCGGGAACCGGTGCGGGACCGGACTGAAAACCGCGTGCCGCCACGTTTTCCGTCGCGTCGATCAAGGGAACGACCGCGTCGAACTCGGCGAGTGTTCCGGCCAGCACCGCGCGGTCGGGGTCGCTGTCCTCGTCCAGCACGCGGCCGGCGGCGAAGACCGTGTTGACCACCTGGACCTGGCGCAACGCGGCGGCCAGGACCTCGTCGGTCTGGGCCGCGGGCAGCACGGCCGCCACGGCACCGGCACCGGCACCGGCACCGGCACCGGCGAACGCCTGCGTGACCGCATTGTCGAATTGCGCGATACTGCGTTCGGCCGCGACGACGAGCCTGGTGGCGGCCATTTCCCTGGCCACGTCGTCCGGCGCGTCGCGCAGTTGTTTCCCGGCGCGAAGCACCGACAGTGTGATCGAATGCGACGGATTACCCGGCATCGGCGCCTCCCCCTGGTGGGCTACCGATAAGTCGCATCCGGCCGCGACGCTATTTCACCCCTTTGTGACGAAGCGGCCGCGATCGGGCAACAACAGGGAAAAGATCAGATCGCGTCGCTGCCGCGCTCCCCGGTGCGCACCCGCACCACGGTGTCCACCGGCGTCACCCAGACCTTGCCGTCACCGATGCGGCCGGTGCGGCAGGCCTCGACGACCGCGTCGAGCGCGCGGTCCACCAGCGCATCGTCGAGCAGCACCTCGACGCGCACCTTCGACACGAAGTCCACCTGGTACTCCGCGCCACGGTAGACCTCGACGTGCCCCTTCTGCCGGCCGTAGCCCTGCGCCTCGGTGACCGTCATTCCGAGCACGGCGAGCCGCTCCATCGCTTCCCGGATGTCGTCCACGACGAACGGGCGTACGACTGCGGTCAGCAGCTTCACTGCCTGCCTCCTTCGGCGAAGCCGGGCGCCAGGCCGCGGCGGCTGGGATGTGTCGCGAGATCGTAAGCGCTTTCCGCGTGCTCGGATTCGTCGATCCCGTCGAGTTCGGCCTCCTTGTCCGCACGCAGGCCGAACAGCTTGTGGATCACGAGCGCGACGATGAAAGTGACCACCAGCGAATAACCCAGCGCGGCGAACGTGGCCGCCGCCTGGCGCCACAACTGGTCGAGCCCGCCGCCGTAGAACAGCCCGTCCGCGCCGGCCGGATTGGCCCCGGTGCTGGCGAACAGGCCGATCAGCAACATCCCGGTGAACCCGCCGATCCCGTGCACCGCCAGCACATCCAGCGAATCGTCCAGGCCCAGCCGGTACTTCAGGCCGATCGCGAGCGAGCAGATCACCCCGGCGAGCGCCCCGATCGCCGCCGCGCCGAGTGGTTCGACGTACCCGCACCCCGGCGTGATCCCGACGAGGCCCGCCACCGCGCCCGACGCGGCGCCGAGCGTGGTGGGCTTGCCGTCGCGGACCTGCTCGACCACCAGCCAGCCGACGACGGCCGTCGCCGCGGCGATCGTGGTGTTGACGAACGAGGTCGCCGCGACCCCGGAGGCGCCCAGCGCGGACCCGGCGTTGAACCCGAACCAGCCGAACCACAACAGCCCCGCGCCGAACATCACGAACGGGAGGTTGTGCGGCCGGGTCGCCTGCTTCGGCCAGCCGTGCCGGCGCCCGATCACCAGCGCCAGCGCGATCGCCGCGGCGCCGGAGTTGACCTCCACCGCGGTGCCGCCCGCGAAGTCCAGCGCGTGCAGCTTGTTCACCAGCCAGCCACCGGTGCTGCCGGGGCCGGCGAACCCGTCGAACGAGAAGACCCAGTGCGCCAGCGGCAGGTACACCACCGTCGTCCACACGACCACGAACAGCAGCCACGGCCAGAACCGGGCGCGTTCGGCGACCGCGCCGACCAGCAGCGCCACGGTGATCACCGCGAACATCAGCTGGAACCCGGCGAAGGCCAGCAACGGCACCTGATGCCCCGGCGGCCCGACGGTCACGCTGCCCAGCCCGTGCAGGCCCACGTACTGGAAATTGCCGATCAGCCCGGCGAAACCGTCGTTGCCGAAGGCCAGCGAGTAGCCGAACAGCAGCCATACGACGCCGACGGCGGCGAGGCACACGAAGGTCAGCATCATGACGTTCAGGACGCTCCTCGAGCGCACCATCCCGCCATAGAACAGGGCCAGCCCGGGCGTCATCAGCATCACCAGCGCCGCCGAGCCCAGCAACCAGGCCGTGTCCCCGGTGTCGATCACCAGCCACCTCCTCGTGTTACGGGCATGTTGCCCGACGAGGGGTGTTTATTACTCCCTGGTTGTGCCCTCGGTCACCGATCGGGCGACCGCGACAAGGATCACGGCCAGCAGCACCGCGAACCCGAGCAGCGCCACCCGCACCGGCACGAACTGGGTCGCGAACCCGAGCGCGAGCACCGGCACCGTGAGCCCGACGTACGCGGCGAGGAACAGCCCGGCCAGCGCTTCGCCCCGGCTTTCCGGCGCCGCGATGGACAACACGATGCTGATCCCGCCCTTGAACGCGGCGCCCGCGCCACCGCCCGCGAGCACTCCGCCGAGCAGGAACAGCCACAGGCTGGGCGCCCACACCGCGACCGTCACCACCACGATCCCGGTCAGCAGCAAGGCGAAACCGGCACGCAGCTGCGTCCGCAGCGGAACCCTGGCGAGCAGGATCTGCGCGAGTGCCGCCGAGCCGAACACCGCGAACGAGACGAACCCGGCCAGCGCGTGCGAACTCTGGTGCAGGGTGCCCGAGACGAACCCCGGCGCCAATGACGTGAAGAGCCCGAACACCGCGAACTCGGCGAGCGCGGCGGCCCCGGCGGCGAAGAACCGGCCCCGCGCCGCGCGTGGCACGGTCACTCGCTGCGGGCGGTAGCGCACCCGTTCGACCGGTTCGACGGTCTCGGGCACCAGGCTCACCGCGAGTGCGCCGAACAGCATCAGCGCCTGGAACACCAGGTAGGGCACGTGCAACGGGTCGCCGGCGTACTGCGCGAGCAGGCCCGCGATCAACGGGCCGAGCCCGATCCCGCCGAGGTTGGCGGCCGTGGCCACGAGGTCGGCCTTCGTCCGGG
Source organism: Amycolatopsis sp. (assembly GCF_035546795.1). Lineage (GTDB taxonomy): Bacteria > Actinomycetota > Actinomycetes > Mycobacteriales > Pseudonocardiaceae > Amycolatopsis_E. Next base: position 88,875 of record NZ_DASZWC010000057.1, on the reverse strand, counting down.
ACGCGCCGGGCCGCGCGGCGAGGTGCAGTTCGGTCAGGTGCGCGGTGGCGGTCGCGGTGAGCATGCCGACGCTGATCCCGGACACGAACCGCGCCACCAGCAGCGCGGGCACCGAGGTCCAGGACAGGAACAGCACCGCGGCCAGCACGTTGACGAGCACCGCCGGGACCAGCACGCGGCGCCGCCCGGCCCAGTCGGAGATGTGGCCGGCGAGGAAAAGGCTGACCAGTACGCCGACCGCGTAAGCGGCGAAGACGAGCGTCACGGTGAACGGGCCGAAGCCCTCTTTCGCCTGGTACAGCACGTAAAGCGGGGCGGGCGCGGCGGAAAACGCCATCGTCACGGCGAAGGTGTAGGCCACGAGCCAGAAACCCACGCCGTGCCGCCTCGAAACCCTGGGCACAGTTGTCGTCACCCCTCTTACTGTGCGCTCGCGGGGCCATCTGGTCCAACGAATGTTTGTGCTCGCAGCCATCACCAGCTTAGATAGCCGGATGGAACTGCGGCAGCTCGGCTACTTCGTCGCGGTGGCCGAGGAACTCAGCTTCACGAAGGCGGCGCGACGGCTGCGGGTGGTGCAGTCGGGCGTGTCCACCGCGATCCGGGCGCTGGAACGGGAGGTCGGCTCGCCGCTGTTCGAACGGGACAGCAGGCACGTCCGGCTCACCGACGCCGGGCTGGCGATGCTCCCCGAGGCGCGGGCCACCCTCGCGGCCGCGAGAAGCGCGCACGACGCGGTGCGCGAAAGCCGCGGGGAGCTGCACGGATCGGTCGCGATGGGCACGCTGGTGTCCGCAGCCGGCATCGACGTCGCCCGGCTGCTCGGCCGGTTCCACCACGCGCATCCCAAGGTGCGGATCCGCCTCCTGCGTTCCACCACCGGTTCGGCCGGGCACATCACCTCGCTGCTGGCCGGGACGCTGGACCTCGCGCTGGTGGCGTTCCCGCGCCGCCCGCCCGCCGGGCTGATCAGCGAAGACCTCGGCGAGGACGCGCTGGCACTGGTCTGCGCGCAGGACCATCCGCTCGCCCGCGCGCGGGACGTCACGCCGGAGGAGCTGGCCACGACGGGTTTCGTGGAATTCCCCCGGGGCTGGGGCAGCCGCGAAATGGTGGACCTGGCCTTCGAGCGGGCCGGCCTGGACCGGGTGGTGCAGCTGGAAGTGCCGGACTACGACACGCTTTCCTGGCTGGTGCGGGAAAAACACGGCGTCGCGTTCATCCCGGAATCCGTCGCCCGCAGCCTGCCCGGGCTGACGATCGTGCCGGTCGCCATGGAACCGTTGCGCTGGAAGGTGTCCGTCGCGATCTCGGCCACCCGTCCGCTCTCACGCGCCGCGCATGCCCTGCTGGCGGCGATCCGGGCGGCCGCTCACTGAGTCCGCAGCGCGGGCCAGATTTCCTGCCATGGCTTGGTTTTTCCGGTGTAGAGCCACATCACCCCGTCCACCAGTGGAGTGGTCCCGGTGAAGTAGGGCCGCAGCGGGCCGGGATCGAAGCCGGCGAACAGCACGGTGTCCGCGGATTCCGGTGGCGGGCCGAAGTACCAGTACCCTCGGTGTCCACTGTAGACATAGAAACTCCCGTAGTATTCGGCCGCGGCGGCAAACGGGTAGATCTCCGCGTAGACGGCGGTGTGCGCCCGTTGCTCCGGAGGCAGTGCCGCGTAGGCGCCCGCGATCATCTCCCCCAGCTGCCGCACCTCCAGCTCACCCTTGCCGAAGGCGGAGCCGAGGGGCACGACGCCCCAGCTGCTCGGCATCTTGTCCACAATGGACGCCGGATACACCGGCAGCGCGGCAAGCGAGATGACGGCCGACAGCGCGAAGGCCGGCCAGACGAACTTCCAGCGGGCCCAGCGGAAGGCCGCCAGCTCCACGGACGCCGCGGCGAACGGCACCGCGAGCAGGCAGAGCAGGTAGTAGGAACGCCCGTGCAGCACCAGGAACGCGGCGATCACGACGAGCGTCGCCAGCCCGAGGAAGCGGTACGCCCGCAGCCGCGGCGAACGGAACAACACCCACAGTCCGAACAGGAACGCGAGCACGCCCACCCCGACACCGGCGCTGAGCGCGGAGTCCCGCAGGAACGGCCATACCCCGGGGAATTCGGCCGCGACGACGTCGTTCATGCGCAGGTACGCCCAGCCGTGCGCCGCCTGCCAGGCCAGCGCGGGAATCGTGACCACCGCGGCGATCAGGGCGCCGGCCCACAGGGCGGGCCGCCGCACCAGGCCACGCGGCCCCAGGATCAGGGCGCTCAGTATCAGCGCGGCCCACAGCGCGGGCACGAGGAACTTCACTTCGAGCGAGACCGCCGTGGCCACGCCCGCCCAGATCAACAGCCTGTCCCGCCGCGTGCGGACCCAGCGCACCACCAGCCAGAGGATCAGCGTCCACAGCACCGGATCGAGGGTGTAGGTGCCGAGCCAGTGGCTGATGGTGATCGCGCTCGACATCGCGTAGAACGCGGCCGCCATCGCCTGCGCGCCACGGCGCCCGCCGAACTCCCTGGCGATCAGCGCGGTCAGCACGATCCCGCCGACCGCCGCCAGCGTGACCGGCAGGCGCACCGCGATCAGCGAGCCCGGGAACAGCGAGCCCAGCCCGCCGGCCAGCAATGGCACCAGTGGTGGCTGGTCGAAATACCCCCAGTCCAGATGATCCCGACCAGCCACCAGGAAGTACAGCTCGTCGAAGCCGAGGCCGTACCGGCCGCTGGTCCACAGCAGCAGCACGCCCGCAACGGCCGCGATCAGCGGTACCGCCACCTTCGCGAACGCGGGCACCTCGCGCACCGGCGTGGTTTTCTCGTCCACAATGGTCATGTCCCGACCATCCCGGACCGGCCGGTGCCCGCGGCAGGGGTGTTCGTCGATGACCGGATCCACGAAGGTGGTGCCCGCCCGCAACTTTCGTCGATTTCCCGGCCGGGCCCCGCTGGCCTAGCGTGACGCGGGTGAGCTTGCGCGACAAGGTGATGCTGGGTGTGGTCGCGGTGCTGTTCGCCGCGCTCGATCTGGCCCTGTTCGCCGCCGGCCCGCACACCACCGGCTGGGCCGGCCCGTACGCCGGAATCACCCTGCTGCTGATCGGCGACTTCTCGCTCCTGCTGCTGCCGCGGCTGCCACGGGCGGTGACCTGGTACTTCATCGCGGTCTCGGGCGCGATCCTGGTGTCGGACAAGCTTTCGCCAGGATTGCTGTCCCCGGAACACCCGCTCACCCTGATGACCGTGCCGATCGCCAGCACGATCGTCTGCGGCAACCTCGTCCGGCTGCTGCCGCGGCGGGAAGCGCTCACGCTCGCCGGGATCCTCGCAGTGCTGGCGTCGCGACCGTGGGAGCCGCGCTGGGACACGCTGCCGTTCGGGCTGCTCGCCACTGTGACCCCGGTGGCGATCAGTCTCTACGTCCAGGCCCGCGCGCAGCTGGTGCAGTCCCTGCGAGACCGGGCCGAACGCGCAGAGCGGGAACGGGAGCTTCTCGCCGAGCGGGCACGCGCGGAGGAACGGCGGCGGCTCGCGGGTGAGATGCACGACGTGGTGACGCACCGGCTGAGCCTGATGGTGCTGCACGCCGGCGCGCTTGGTGTGTCCACAAAGGACTCCAAGGTGGCCGAGTCCGCCGAGGAGATCCGCACCGCGGGGCGGGAAGCGTTGCAGGAGCTACGAGATCTCGTCGGCGTGCTCCGGGGCGAAGGCGAACTGCCCGGACGCCGCGCCGAGGCCGACGCGCCCGATCCGGCGCGGCTGATCGCCGAGTCGCGGGCCGCCGGCATGCAGGTCGAGTACTTCGTGGACGGACCAGCGGACCGGATTTCCCCGACGGTCGGGCGGACCGCATACCGCGTGGTGCAGGAAGCGCTGACCAACATCCGCAAACACGCGCCGGGCGCGCGGGTGCGGATCGAGCTGCACTACGGCGAAGACGGGCTGCGGCTGCGCGTGCACAACGGCGCCCCCACCGCACGGCCGGACCCCGCGTTGGCGGGCACCGGTTCCGGCTCGGGGCTGCTCGGGTTGCGGCAACGGGTGGACCTGATCGGCGGTTCGCTGGCGGCGGGCCCGGAGGACGGCGGCGGCTACCGGGTTGATGCGATACTGCCCGCGTACGTTCCGACGGCAGAGGGTGCACGGCATGATTCCGGTGGTCGTCGTCGATGACGAGCCGATGGTCTGCGCCCACCTGCGCACGATTCTCGGCTCGGCGGAAGACATCGACGTGGTCGCGCAGGCGCAGGACGGCGCCGAAGCGGTGGAGGCCGTCGTGCGGCACCGGCCGCGCGTGGTGCTGATGGACCTGCGGATGCCCGGGGTGGACGGGCTCACCGCCACCGAGCGGATCATGCGGCTGCCCGGGCCGCCCGCCGTCGTCGCGCTGACCACCTTCGACGCGGACACCTACGTGATGCGGGCGTTGCGCGCGGGCGCGGCGGGATTCCTCGTCAAGTCGACCCCGCCGGAGGATCTGATCAACCTGGTGCGGGTCGCGGCCGACGGGCACACCGTGCTTTCGCCCGAGGCCGCGCGCCGCCTCGTCGCCGCGTCCGGTGGCGAACGCGCCGAGCAGGCGCGCGAACTGGTGGCCGGGCTGACCGAGCGGGAACGCCAGGTGCTCGGCTGCCTCGGCCAGGGCCGGTCGAACGCCGACATCGCCCGCCTGCTGCACCTGTCCGAGGCGACCGTGAAGAGCTACGTCTCGCGGATGCTGGTCAAACTGGACTGCACCAACCGGACCCAGGCCGGGCTGCTGGCGCACGAAGCCGGGCTGGCCTAACGCGGCACCGAGGTGTGCTTGAACTCGTTGAGCTCGGGCCAGCCGGTCAGCAGCTCGACCACGCGCTCGATAGCGCGCACCGACGTCGCCGGGTCCGCGCCTTCACCGGCCCGGTTCATCAGCCGCACGAAGACGGCCTGATCACCGGCGATGAAGGTCGGCACGCCCCAGACCTGATGTGAGGCCACGTACCGCTCGTGTTCCTCGCGGACCTTCGCCAGCGCCTCCCCGGAGTCGATGCGCTCGAACACCTCGCCCGCGGGCACCGAATGCTTGCTCAGCACGCCTTCGAGCACCGTACGGTCCTCCAGGTGCAGGCCCTCGTCGTGCCGGGCGCTGAACAGCGCGCGGTGCACGGCGGGGAACCGGGCCGGGAACGCGTCCCGCACCACGACCCCGGCCTGCAACGCCAGGATTCCCTTGTCGTCCCCGGGTTTCTCCCACACCGAGGGCTCTCCCTCGGCGACGTGCGCCTGTCCGAGGGAAAACGGCAGAAAGCGGACTTCCCAGTCGGCACCGGCGGCGAGCGCGGTGAGCACGTGCTCATGCGCGTTGCGCGCGAACGGGCAGCGGTAGTCCCAGGTGACAGCGAATTCGGTGGCCATGCCGGGAGAACGTAGCGGGAGCGGCGGGTGTTCCGCGGCGCAGGTACCCGGACCGGACCCGCACTCACGCCGCGTAGCGGGCACGCCGGCGTGTCAGCGCGATGACAGGCGCTGGCCCTACGGTCGCCGGGTATGACGTCCTTGGCCCATGCCCTGCACGTGGGCAGCCTGCTGCCGCCGGAGAAACTCGCCCGCGCCCGCGCCGAGCACGCCGCGGGGCGCCTGAAGGCCGACGAGTTGCGGTGGGTCCAGGAGGAGTCGGTCCTGCTGGCGCTTTCCCTGCAGTACGAATGCGGGCTGCGCGAGCACACCGACGGCGAGTACCTGCGCACGGGCGGCGAGCGCTCTTCCTTGCGGGAGGCGGGTTTTCTGCGTGACTACGCGCCGGGTGCCTTCAAGATCTGCCTGCCCGACGTCAGCGAGCGGGTGCTGGCGCGCTGGCAGGCGGGGGCCCGCCACAACCGCGTGGTGCCCGAAAGCACCGCGCTGGTCCAGGCCGAAGCCGACGCGCTGGCCGACGCGGGTGTCACCCGGATCCAGCTCGACGCGCCACGGCTGACCGACTTCGCCGATTCCCGGACACTGCTGCGCCGCTGTGTCTATGCCGACCTGCTGATCGCCGAACGCCTGCGCAAACGGGGTATCGGCGTGGCCATGCACCTGTGCGGCGGGCGATACGACGACATCGCCGCCGACGTGTTCGCCACCATGCCCGTCGACCACTGGCTGGTCGACTACGACCCGGCGCGCTCGGACGGTTTCGCCCCGCTCAAGCACGTGCCCGACGACGTGCGCGTGGTGCTGGGCCTGATCTCCGCGCAGACGCCGGCACTGGAATCGGTGGACTCGCTGGCGCGCCGGGTGGACGAGGCCGCGGATTTCGTGCCGATGGAGAACCTCGCGCTCAGCCCGCACTGCGGGTTCGCCCGCTCCCCGCTGACCTGGGACGGCCAGCGCCGCAAGCTCGGCCGCCTGGTGGAAGCGGCCGAGAAGATCTGGCGCTAGCCGAGGTTCTCCACGCAGACGGTCAACAGCGTCGCGAGCTTGCGCAGGTCCCGCGCGCCGATCCCGTCGACCATGCGCTCGTCGACGTCGAACACGACGCGATCGGCCTCGGCCAGCCTGGCCTGCCCCTCGGCGGTGAGCGCGACCGGCAGTGCCCGGCCACTGGTGGGACGTTCGGCGACCGTGGCCAGCCCCGCCTTCCGCAGTCCGTTCAGCACATCGCGCAGGGACTGGCGGGTGACGAACGTGCGGCGGGCCAGCTCGGCGGCCGGGGCTCCCGGCGCGTCGGCCAGCGCGCGCAGCACCGCGTACTGCGACATCGACAACCCCAGCGGGCGCAACCTTTCCTCGGCGGCCCGGTGGAACGCCTGCTGCGCCTGTTTGACCAGGTAACCGATCCGGCCGCGGACATCGGCTTGACTCATGACAGGAACCTTACACATAATGAGACGAGTAAGGAACCTGTCATTGGAGGATGTCATGCAGGACACGACGATCACCGCCGGCGACCCGGTCACCACCCTCATCAACGTGTTCACCGTCCGGCCCGAACACCAGCGCGGCCTGGTCGAGACGCTGACGCGGGCCACCGAAGAACGGATGCGCCACGTGCCCGGGTTCGTCTCCGCGAACATCCACGCCGCGGACGACGGCACCAAGGTGGTCAACTACGCGCAGTGGGAGTCGGCCGAGCACTACCGCGCAATGCTCGCCGACCCCGCCAATCACGGCCACATGCGCGAAGCGGCGGCGCTCGCGGAGAGCTTCGAGCCGCACCTCTACACGGTGGAATCGGTGCACCACAGCTGAATCAGCCGTCGAGGACAGCCAGGTCCAAGCGCGCCACACGCTCGGGGTCGCTGAGGATGTCGAGCGCCGCGATGCGGCCTCCGGTCACCGTGAAGGCGGCGACCGAAACCGGCCGTCCGTCCATGATGCCGACCGCCCCGGCGACCCCGTTGACGATCGCCGGCCTGGTGAGCTGCGCGGCCTGGATGAACAGCATCGCCCCCTCGGCCACGGCCTTCGGGCCGCGCAACAAGGTGCCCGGGCGGAGCGGGCCGCCGTCGGAACGGACAACCACGGCGGGGTCGAGCAGCGCCACCAGCGTTTCCAGGTCACCTCCGCGCGCGGCGGCCACGAAGGCGTCGATCACGCGACGCTGGTCCGCGAGGTCGGTGTCGGGCGCGGGCACCCCGCGCACTCGCCGCCGGGCGCGGCTGGCGAGCTGACGGGTCGCGGCGTCGCTGCGGCCCAGGATTCCGGCGATCTCGCCGAAGGGCACGCCGAACAGGTCGTGCAGCACGAAAGCCAGGCGTTCGGCGGGCTCCAGCGCTTCCAGTACGACGAGCACGGCGAGCCCGACCGAATCGGCGAGCATCACCTCTTGTTCGGGGTCCAGCGCCTCGGCATTGCTGACCAGGGGATCCGGCACGTGGACGTCGAACGGTTCCTCGCGGCGGCGGGTGCGGGCGCGCAGCATGTTGAGGCACACCCGCCCCACGACCGTGGTCAGCCAGGCGGCCAGGTTCTCGACGTCGCCGGTGCGGTCGAGCCGCAGCCACGTCTCCTGCACCGCGTCCTCCGCTTCCGCGAGGGAGCCGAGCATGCGATAGGCCACCGCGCGCAGGTGGGTGCGCTGCTCCTCGAAGCGGGCCGCCAGGAACTCTCGTTCGTCCATCGGTCACATTCTCCCGTTTGGTGGTGTCACCACACCGACCCCGGAGGACGCCCGGATGTGACAGTCACCCGGCGGCCCGCGCCACCAGGTCGCGGATCGCGCGGAGGATGGCATCCTCGCCGGCGAAGGCGATGCTCGCGTGCCCGACGCCGTCGACAAGCCGATGCTCGCCGCGCGGCAGCGACGCGGCGAAGTCCGCGTACAGCTGCTTCTTGGCTTCGATCTCCTTTTGCAGCAATGATTCCGACTCGCCGACGAGTACCGCGCGCTTGAAGTCGTCGATGCCGGTGGCGGTGAGCAGGATGACCGGCACGTCGGGCAGCGGCGGGGCCTGCCGGATCTCGCCGAGGTAGTCGTCGAGATATTTGACGGGGGCGAACCCGTCGCGGAGCCAGGTCATGCTGACGTGCCGCGTCACCAAGGGTTCGCGGATCTCCGCCGGCCAGCCGGCCATCATGCGCCCGAAGAGATCACGGTAGAACTGGAGTGCTTTCTCGGGCAGCTCGTCCGGCAGCGCTTGGTCCGGGTCGAACGCGCCGCGCAGCTCTTCCAGCTCCGCGGGCATCGCCGCGGCGTAGTCCTCGTGCGCCGTTTCGATCAGCAGCAGCCCGGCCACCTCGGCGGGGAAGCGGCTGGCGTAATGCCGGGCGAACAATCCGCCGAGCGAGTGCCCGACGAGTACGTACGGCGCCGGGATTTCCATGGCGCGCAACAGTTCCCGCAGTTCGTCCACCGTTTCGGCGGAGCTGAGCGGGCGCGCTTCCCTGCGACTCCAGCCGGTCCCGGTGCGGTCGTAGACGACGCTCGTGGTCAGCTCGGCCGCGCTCTGCTGCAGGTGCCAGTAATCCAGGCCGACGGCCCCGCCGCCGGGCAGGAACACCACGGACGGGACGCCCTCGCCGGACCGGTACGCCCACACCGGCCTTCCCCCGATTTCGTACTGCCGGCCCACCGGCGCTTCGATGCTCATCCCGCCTCCTGCTTTTCCAATTTTGGAAACGGTACCAGATGTGGGAACGTAACGGGGTGGACAAGCTTGATCTCCTCCTGCACCCGGTCCGGCTGCGCATCGTGCACGCGCTCTCCGGCGACCGCACCCGCACCACCGCGGACCTGTGCGCGAGCCTGCCGGGCGTGCCGAAAACCACCGTGTACCGGCACGTCGGGCTGCTCTCGCAGGCGGGCGTGCTGGAGGTGGCCGGGGAACAGCGGGTGCACGGGGCGGTGGAGCGGCACTACCGGCTGCGCCGCGAAGCGTCGCGGATCGGCCGGGACCTCGCGAAGACCATGACTGTCGAGGACAACCGGCGGGCCTTCGCCGCGGGCATGGCGGTGCTGCTCGCCGACTTCAACGCCTACCTGGACACGCCGGACGCCGACCCGTTCGCGGACTCCGCGGGCTACACGCAGTTCCCGCTCTGGCTCGATCCGGACGAACTGGCCGAACTGATCGAACAGGTGACGGCGGCGATCGCCGCGAAGCGGAACAACGCGGCCACTCCGGGGAGGCGGCCGTATCTGTTGAGTCCGATCATCTTTCCCGCGCCGGGGATGGCTCCGGACGAATGACCGGCTCGCCCGGAGCTAGCCCTCGTCCGGCCGGAAAGTCAGCGTGGTCCACGCGCCGAGGTGGACCTCGTCGCCCGCCGCGAGTGGGTGGGGTTCGTTGGCGGGCAACGGGGTGTGCGTCTGGTTGAGGTAGGTGCCGTTCGCCGAGCCCATGTCCACCACGGACCAGCCCGCCGGGCCCGCGACGAGCAGCGCGTGCAACCGGGACACGCCGACGTCCTCGGGCGGGCCGGTGAGGTCGATGTCCGGCAGGATGCCGCGGCTCTGGCTCCGCCTGCCGACCGTGACCTGCGCGCCGGACAACGGGAAATGCCGTTCCGGGCAGAACGGCGGGAACTCGATCGGCTCGGCGTCGGGACCGCCCTCGGCCTTGACCTTCTCGAAGTACGCGCGATCGGCCGACACGGTGACCGACCAGGTCCGCGCCGCCACCGGCCCGGCGGCCGCCACCGGAGCCGGAGCGGCCTCCGGGGAAACAGTGGCAGCGAGTGAATCCGCTCCGCAGTTCTCGCAGAACCGGGCTTCCAGGCTCGCCCCGCAGACCGGGCACGGCCGGGACTCGGGCGCCGGTTCCGGTTGCGCGGCAACGGGTTCCGCGACCGTCGCGTGTTCGAACGCCAGCCCGCAGACGTCGCAGAACTCGTCGTCGGCCGAATCGTGGCCCTGGGCGCAGACGGGCATCAGCCCTCCCCTTCCCCGGAGCCGGACCGGCCGACACGCTTGGTCACCTGCGAGCGGCTCTCCAGCGTCATCGCGTCCACCGCGCTCACCGACCGCTTCAGCCGCACCGTCCCGCGCACCGGGTCGACGACATCCACCACCTTCGCGAGCAGTTTCGCGGTGTCCTCGTGCCCGGACTCGTTGGCCAGCGCCACCGCCCGCCCGAGCTTCGCCGTAGCGGTCTCGATGTTGCCCTTCCGTTGTGCCTCAAGGCCTTCCTCGATCACCTCGGCCAGCTCGGCCTGCCCGGTGTAGTGCGCGACCTCCGGGCTGATCTTCGTCGAGAGCGCGGTGTCGTCGGTCCAGACCGCGAGCACCTGGCCCTTGCCCAGCACGTCACCGCCGGGCGCCACGAGGCTCACCCGCGCGGCCAGCATCTTGTCCCCGACGCCGGCGGCGGGCACCTGCACGCACACGTGATAATCGCGGCTTTCCGTGCCCCAGGCACCAGTCGGGTAATCGCCGCTGCGGGGCGCGTTCTCCGTGCGGCGGCCGGTCAGGTCCAGCAGCGAAGGCTCGACCTGCTTGACGAACTTCACCTGCGCACCCTGCGGGGTCCACACCCGCAACGCCACGTCGGCGACCTCCTTGCCCATCGCCCGGGTGGTCATGGCGCGGAAGTCCGCCTCCAGCCCGTCGGGATCGGCCACGATGTCCACCGAGCCGAGCAGGGTTTCGGAGATCCTGCGCACCTCCTTGACCTCCCAGTCGGTGCCGACCCCGCGGCAGTCGCACACGAAATGCCCGGACACCGACTCCAGGATCCGGTCCAGTTTGGACGCTTTCTCGTGCACGTTCTTCCCGTCGGTCAACAGGATCGCGTGCCGCAGCTGCCCTTTCTGGGTGGCGAACACCTGCTTGGCCAGCAACAGCCATTCCCCCATCGCCGTACCCCGGTCGGCCTGCAGCCGCTCCACCGCGCGCTTGGCTTCGGCCCGCGACGACGGGCTCGCCGCGGCCATGCCCAGTTTCCTGGGGTAGACCAGCTGCGCGATGTCCGTCCCGGCGATGACGGCGAAGGAAACCCCGTCGCGCAAGGTGTCGATGGCCGCCGCGGTGGCCTGTTTGGCGGCGATCAGCTTGGCTCTCGGGTGATCCATCGACCCCGAGCAGTCGACGATGATCACTTCCGCCGCCGGGGCGGCCGCCGCTGCCGGGGCGCCGCCACCGGACGACGTCACCGTCACGATCGCGTTGACCTCGGTCGCGTCCTGGGGCAGGTACTCGTTCTGGTAAACCTGGACTGCGAACTCACTCATCAGCGCTCCCCTGCTGGTCGAACGGGTGGGGCACCACGACGACCGTGATGTTGTCGCCGCCGCCGGCGGCGAGCGCGGTGGCGGTCAGTTCGGCCGCGACGGCCAAGGGCGGCGCGTCCGGCGTTTTCGCGGCGATACTCTCCGCCGTGGGCAGGTAGTTCCACAGCCCGTCGCTGCACAGCACCAGCGTGCCGGGCGTGTCGGCGGGCAGCGTGAGCACGTTGGGCAGCCGCTCCTGCGCGTCGGCGCCGACCCAGCGCACCAGCGCGTGCGCGTTCGGCTCCGCGGCCGCCTCCTCCTCGGGCACGTCCGCCGCGAGCAGTTGCGCGTACAAGGTGTCGTCGGTGGTCAGCTGCCGGGAAGTGCCGCCGGAGAGCCAATACGCGCGGCTGTCGCCGATCCAGCCGACCGTGACCTCCCCGGCCGTCACGACCGCCGAAACGAAAGTCGAAGACGGCGCCAGGTCCGGAGAATCGGACCGGGCCAGGCCGCGCACGGCGGCGAACGCCGCCGCCGCAGCGTCCACTGTGGACTCGTACGGATCCCGGCCGTCGCCGAGCGCGTCGAGGAAGGCCGCCAGGGCCGCGTCCACCGCGGCCTGGGAGGCTTCGTCGGCCCGCTCGGTGGAGCCGACTCCGTCGCACACCACGGCCACGATATGTTCCGGCGCGTTTTTCGGGCCGAGCGTGGCGAAGGCCATCGAGTCCTCGTTGCGCACCCGGCTGCGGCCACGATCGCTGACCCCGGCGACGAAACCGAGGTCGAACTCCATCCGGTCCCGGCCCGTCGGCTGCGCCCGGCCGCATTGTTCGCAGAACCCGTCGGCGGAAACGGTTTCCCCGCACGACACGCACCCCGGCGCCACCGGCCCGAGCGGACCGCCTTCGGGGGTGCGGCGTGAACGCAGCGCGGCCCCGCAGTTCTCGCAGAACCGGAAGCCCTCGCCGGCCGCCTCCCCGCAATCGGGGCAGTACCGGGACGCCACTAGAACCAGGTCCTCGGCCGGACCGTGTTCGCCTTGTCCACCAACGTGATCTTCTCCCGGCGATTGTCGGACTGATGGGCCAGCCGCAGGTACGAGTTCTCCAGCCCGCGGCGCAGATCGCTCTCCTCGATCCGGTAGCCCAGCACCTTCTCCGAGCCCGCGCCCTGCCCGGCCCGCACCCAGTCCAGAGCGGACTCCAGCAGATCGCGGGTCGCCTTGGCGCGCCGGAACTCGTCGAGGTCTAGCCGCGCCAGCCGGTCACCGGCCACCGAAAGGTCCTTTTCGGACAGTCCGTCGGCGCGGCTGATCCCGGTACGGGCCCGGATCGCGGCCAGCTGCGCCGTCAGATAATGGCTCGACGTCTCGGGCACCGACTCCAGCACGTCCACTCCCTCGGCCCGCCCGTTCCGGCCCAGCAGCGACCGGGCCAGGCCGAACGCGGCGCTGATGAACCCGCGGTCGGTGCGCCAGACGACACGGTAGTAGCGGTCGGCCTCCACGAGGTCGCCGGCCGCCTCCGCGCAGGCCGCGATGGCGAGCTTGACCACCACCTCACCGGGCACGAGGTCGAACACCGCCTCGAACGCCTGCCGCGCCTGGTCCGGCTTCCCCTCCGCCATCGACGCGAGCCCGCGATGCCATTCGGCCCGCCAGTCCCCCGGCCCCACGTTCGCCCTGCCGAGGGTTTTGCGCGCCTGGCCGAACTCGCCGAGCTCGATCTGCGCGCGGGCCAGCCGGAGCTGGATCTCGACGCTCTTCACCTGCGACGCGGCCAGGTCCTCGGCCAGCGCGGCCGGATCGGTCTCGGCCAGCCCGGCCAGCACCGCCGCGCCGGGGTCGGTCAGGTCCACCCGCGGCACCGGCAGCGAAGCCGCCACCTCGGCCCCGGACGGCGTCCCGCGCACCCCGAACGTGCGGCGCTCGGGCGTGAACTCGGTCGAGGGCCCCGGCCGCGGCTGGCCGTCCTCCGTCGCGGCCACCTCGCGGAAGACGCCTTCGAGCTGGTCCCGCATCTCCTCCGCGGAGGCGAAGCGCAGCTCCGGATCCCGGTGCGTGGCGCGGCGCAGCAGCCGGTAGAACGACTCGTGCTCGGCCAGCAGCGGCACTTCGTCCGGGGTGGGCAGCGAATCCCGGTACGCGGTGTGGAAGTCGAACGGGAACGTCATCACCGCCAGCGAGCGGCCGACGGTGTACACATCGGACACCGCGGAAGGCAGCTCCTTGCCGACTTCCGGGGCCTGGTAACCGGTCGTGCCGTAGATGGCGCTGTGCTGGTCGTCGGCGTGGCGCACCGCGCCGAGGTCGATCAGCTTGAGCTGGTCCTCGACCTGGATCGCGTTGTCGGGCTTGAAATCGCAGTACACCAGCCCGTTCGAGTGCAGGTAGCCCAGCGCGGGCAGCAGCTCCAGGGTGTAGGCGATGGCCTGGGTCAGCGGCAGGCAGGCCGTCGGGTCCAGCTGTTCCCGCCGCTGTTTGATCATGTCCTTGAGCGAGGTGCCGCCGACGTACTCCATCACGATGTAGCCGGTCTCGCGGTGCTCGACGAAGTTGTAGATCCGCACGATCGCCGCGTGCTCCATCTGCGCCAGGAACCGTTTTTCCGCGACCGCGGCGGCCATCGCGTCGGCGTCACCGGTGTCGAGCAGGCCCTTGAGCACCACCCAGCGGTCGGCCACCTGGTGGTCCACCGCGAGGTAGATCCAGCCGAGCCCGCCGTGCGCGAGGCAGCCGGCCACCTCGTACTGCTCGTGCACCATCTCGCCGGGCACGAGCTTCGGGGTGAAGGAGAACCCGTGCCCGCACTTGGGGCAGAAACCCTCGACACGGCCGGGTTTCCCGTCGCGGCCGCGGCCGACCTTGGAGTTGCAGACACTGCAGAACCGCTTGCTCTCCGGCACCTGCGGGTCCTTGAGCACGGCCTCGCGCGGGTCGCGCTTGGGCACGCCCGGCACCTCGATCACGCCGCGCCCGAGCAGGTTGCGGCTGGTGCCGCGGGTGGACCGGCGGGACGGCCGTGAGGAGGCGGACGTGGGCGTGCTCCAGGAAACCGAGGTCGGCCCTGTCCACGACGCGCCACGGCTCGACGGCGTGCTCCGGCTCGACGAGGAGCTCACGGCGCCGGCCGGCGAAGGCGCCTCCAGGCCACAGGTGTCGCAGAAGCCGTCCTCGTCGATCTCGCCGCCGCAGTTGCCGCGGGGACACGCGCTCATCGTTTCTCCTCCGTGCCGGCGCTCGCTTCGTGCAGTGCCTTCCGGTATTCGTTCACGGCCACCGTCGCCGCCTGGAGATCACAGGGGATCGTGTACAGCTGTTCGTGCGCCTTGCGATGCAGCCCGGACAGCGCCAGATCCTCACCGAAGCCGAGGCCACCCGCCTTGGCGCGGTAGGCGTCCAGCCGCCCGCGCAACTCCAGCCTGCGGTCGAGCAGCCCGGTGCGCTGGGCCAGCTCGTCACGCAGCCCGGCCAGGGCCGCCGCCACGTCACGGTCCAGCTCGTCCAGCGTGCCGGAAAGCGCTTTCCAGCGCCCCTCCCGCCACAGCTGCGGCAGCGCGGCGAGCCGGCCGCCGAGGCCACGCGCCGGATCCGGCAGCGGCCGCAGGCCCGGCGAAGCGATCTTCTCCAGCACCGTCTCGTGCACCGCCCGCGTCTCGGCCCGCAACGCCACCAGCTCGGCCACCCTGTCTTCCAGGCGCTGCCGCCGTTCCTCGTAATTTTCCCGCACCGCGGCGAGCTTTTCCAGGTCCGACCGGATGTCCGCGAGACGTACGGCGAGCCGTTCCGGCGGCCGTACCGCGGCGGCGAGCGGGTCGGTCAGCGCCTTGCGCCGGAACTCGGCCAGCTCCTCGGCGATCCGGGCCAGCTCCGGTTCGGCCACCTCGAGCGAACCCGCCAGCCGCCGGGCCTCGCGCAGGTCCGTGTCCAGCGGGTCGAGCCGGGCGACCGTGGTGTCCCAGGCCTTTTCCGCCGCCGCGAGCACCTCGGCCACCTGGGCGTAGGACTTCTTCATCCGCTCGACCAGCTCGCCGAGCGTGACCCGCTCGGCGACCACGGCCGGCCCGGTCAGGCTCCGCTGGTCGATCGGCAGCTGCTCCGCGCCCAGTTCCACCACCGGGCCGGTGAGCAGCCCCGTCAGCTCCCCCAGCTCGGCAGGCCCGGGTTTCTGCTTGCGCGCCCGGACTTCCGCGGCCTGATCCAGCAGCGCGCGATGGCGGGAGAACTGCTCCCAGAGCACGCTCATCGCCGCGCTCGCCTCCTCCCAGCGCCGCTGGGTCACCCCGGTCAGGGTGCCGGTCAGCAGGCGCTGGCCGGGGTGGGTGTCCATCGCCAGCAGCGCGTCGGCCATCCGGTCGCTTTCCGCGCCCAGCTCCGCCAGCACGCGGTCGGCCTCGTCGGTGTCGAGCACGCCGATCAGCTCCGGTAGCGCGGCACGGGCGGGGCCGGGGTCGCGCCGGGCAGCAGCCCGCCCAGCCACTTCTCGTACGACGCCGTCCACGTGCCGTTCGTGCGGACCCGGTCGAGCACGCCGTTCACGAACCGCACGAGATCGACGTTCTGCAGCGGGATCGCGATCCCGTACGGCTGCGGGCCGAGCGAGCCACCGACGACCTCGGTGTAGCGGTCCTGCGCGGCCATCCCGGCCAGGATGACGTCGTCGGTGGACACGGCGTCGACCTGCCCCTGCTGCAGCATCACGAGGCAGTCGGTCCAGTCGGCGACGGCCACGGTCGCCGGTTTCGACGGCAGCGCCTGTATCGGGGCCAGCGACGTGGATCCCTTGGTGGCACACACTTTCTTGCCGCCGAGCTGCTCACTGCCGGTGATCCCGGAGTTCTTGCGGACCAGGATGCGCTGCTGTGCCTCGTAGTAGACCGAGGAGAAGTTGACCTGCTTGATCCGGTCGCAGGTGATGGTCATGGTGCGCACCACCAGGTCCACGTCCCCGTGCTGCAGCGCCGGGATGCGCTGGTCGGAAGTGAGCGCGTGGAGCTGGATCGCGTCCGGATCGCCGAACAGCGCCTGGGCGATGGCGCGCGCCATGTCGATGTCGAAACCCTGGATCTGCCCGGTGAACGGGTCGCGGAAGCCCATGTTGAGGGTGTTCTGGTCGACCCCGACGATCAGCTTCCCGCGCTGCACGATCTTCGCCATCGTCGAGCCTGCCGGCATCTGGCCGGGGCCGGGCATCGGGTCCAGCGGCCGGTACGAAGCGAGCAGGTCACCACAGTTCTGCGCGGCGGGCGCGCCCGGGGCGGTGGCCGCCGCCGCGCCGCCCGGGGCGGGCACCTGCGCGGGCACGGTGGGAATCGTGGTGAGCGAAACCGTCGAGCAGCCGGTCAGTACCAGTGCGGCGAAGACCAGCGCGCCTGCGATGCGTTTCATCGGTAGTCCTTCAGCCGTCGCCAGATCCCGGCCGCGGCACCGGCGGCCACGACGATCGCGAGCACGCTGACGGCCGCGACGGCGCCCGCCAGCGCGTCGCTCGCGTCCGTCAGCTTCGCGCCGAAGGTGGCGCGCGTGCTGTCGATCGCGGCGCGCAGATCGGCGTCGAGCCGGTCGAACGCGCCCGCCGCACCGTTCTGCCCGGTGTCATTGGCTTTCTGCACGGCGGTGGTGTAGTCGCCGGAGTCGTCGGCCGCCCGGATTTCGACGTGCGCGTCCGCCCACGTCTTGCTGTCCGTGGCGGCCCGGTCGAGCGGAGTCCGCACAGCGTCGTCGGTGGCTCGCGCCCGCGCATCGGACAACAGGCTGTCCAGCTGGGCGCGCACCTTGACGTAGTCGTCCTGGTAGGCGCTTCCCGCGCCGCGCGCGACCAGGGTGAGGGTTTCGTCCGAGCGCGCGGCCAGTGTCGCGATCTGTGCTCTGGCAAGGACATCGACCTGCGCCGAGCCTGCCGAGCGGCTCTCGCTCACCGCCGACATGGCGCCGATCGAGGCGATCAGCACCCACAGCAGCGAGACGACCGAAGCGATGGTGGCGACCAGCAGGCCCGCGTTGAACACCCGGTTCGTCCGGCGCCGCAGGAAAACCTGCGCCACCACGAGCAGCGCCAGCACCACCAGGGCCAGCAGCACTTCCGCCCACGGGAACGCGCCCGCCTGGTTCTGGTCCGCGGTGAGCTGGTCGTTTTCCGAGCGGTACAAGGCTTCCGACGCGGGCAGGAGCTGGGTGCGCATAAGGTTGGAGGCCTCGCGCTGATAGGCCGCGCCCAGCGGAAGGCCCTGGCGGTTGTCGGCGCGCGCCGTTTCGACCAGCCCGGTGTAGACGGGCAGCTGCCCGGACAGGGCGGCGAGCGGGCTGCCCGGCGCTGTCACGTCCGCGGGATCCCGTGCGGCGATGGCGATCGCGAGCGCGTTGCCCGCCTGCGCGACATCGTTCTCGTAGCGCTGCCGGGACGCCGTGGATTCGAGCCCGCCTGCCAGGAAGGAACCGGTGGCCGTCGCGTCGGCGTCGGACAGCGAACGGTAGATCTCCTCCGCCGCCGCTGTGAGTGGCCCGCTGCGGGTGGCGAGGCTGTCCAGCGCCGCGTCACGCTGTTGCACCGACAACGCGGTGAACAGGCCGGCGAGCAGGCTGACGACAACGAGTACCAGCCCGAACGCGGTGAGTATTCCCGGCGTGGTGCGGGCCAGTGCCGACGCTTCCCGAACCGGCCTGCTGGCCAGGATCGCGGTCATATCCGGCCCCCCGGTGCTGTGATCGTGACCCCCAACGCCGCTCCGCCCTCTCGTGCCCTTGCCGGTCAGCATCGTCGGCTGAGCCGTTCGAGTTACGGGTTGACCTCGGATCGCCGCGAGATCGGTGCCGACATGTGATCACGTTGCCCGATCCGGGGGAACAAAGCCAGCGGGTGACGGCCACGGGAATCGATTCCCACGCGCACAGCGTGTTGTCGTGGTGGCGCCGGGTCGTCCCGGCAAGTTCGATCGTACGCACCCTGGCGGCCGATGCGGTGAGCAATGCTTCGGCCTCCAGCCGCGCCACATGCCGGCCGACGCGCTGGTGGATGCCCATCCCGAAGCCGACGTGCGCCGACGGGTCCGTGCGGAAGAACGTCGCCGTGGTCGGCGGCCCGGATCGCCGCGCCGAACCCGTCGCGACGCGCAGTTTCCGCAACGCACGCGGCCCGAGGATCCTGGACAGCACCGCGCGGCGCGTCATGCCAGGGCGGATCGGCCTCCAGCAACTGCCCTGGCCCACCCCGGCGGCGGACTGGAAATCCTGCCAGCCGGTGAGCGCGGCACGATCCAGGTGCACGACCGGGCCGGCGTCGCGCAGTTTCGAGGGCGCGTTCTGTTGCCTCGGCACGAAACGCTCCGTCCGCAGCAGGCCGGGCCGCCGTCCGGCGCGGCGTTCCTCCACCGCGGACGGCAATGGTTCCGGGCCACAGCAACAGACCTTCGTGCCCGGCGCGAGCGCGGTCAGCCAGGAATCCAGGTCCAGCAAGCCGTATTCGTCCCGCGGCCGCACGCAGACCCGATCGCCATGGGTTCGAGGTCGGCCAGGAAGGCCATCGATTGCCGGGCCCGGCCGCCGTGGAGCAACCGCCAGCGGACACCGAGCCGGGTCGCCTGGTGCAGTATCGGCAGCAGCGGCGTGGTCCGGCCGGTTCACGCAACACGCCCACCCGGTAACGGAAAGCGTCCCCGCGGTCGCCGCACAGCGAGTACTGATGCACGATCCTGCTGGCAGCACCGGATCCACGTGCGCGCCGGGGGCCCAGTCCGGTAACCGTCCTCCGCCGGAAGACGCCAGTGTGAGAGTCACAACCCCTTCGGCCACCACGGTTTTCTCCACGACCCGCAAGTCGACCGTCGTCGATGCTCCTCGGAAAAGCGGATGCACCGAGGACCGACGGGCGACGGCCGCCCGCCCTACGCGATTCTCATCTATCGAGCGAGCGGAAAATGCCCAACGCCGCCGCGCGCAACGCCGCGACCTGCATCCTGGCGTTGGCATCGTTGGGCACCACCACGCCCGGCGCCGCCACCACGTCTCGGCACGGAGCGTGCACGGCACGGCGATCCCGGTCGCACGCTCGTCGATATGGCCGGCACACAAGGCATAACCGGCACGGCGGATGGCGGCCAGCCGGGCGCGCAGTTCCTTCGGGTCGGTGGGCGTGCGAGAGGTGTATGCGCGCAGCGTGCCGCCGAGGGCCCGCTCCTGCTGGTCCGCCGGCGCGAACGCCAGCAGCACCTGCCCGGACGACGACGCGTGCAGCGGCGGCCGCCCGGCGATGCGGGTGAGGCTGATGACCGCGTCGCGGCCGGACAACCGTTCCAGGAACAGCACTTCGTCGCCCTCCAGCACCCCGAGCTGGGTGTGGAGGCCGACCACGGCGTGCAGATCCTCCATGAACGGCATCGCGCAGCGGCAGCGTCGGCGAAGCCCGGGCCGCCGGCTCCCACAACCGCACGCCGATCCGCACCTTGCGGTCGGCGTCGCGGTGCAGCCAGCCGTAGCCGGCGAGCCGGTCGACCATCCGCGAAGCCGTGGCGACGTGCAGGTCGGCCCGGCGGGCCAGTTCGGAGACGCGCTCAGCGCGGGCACGTCCGGGCCGAACACCTCGAACATGCGGACCACCCGGCCCAGCACCGATTCGCCGTTCGCAGTCTTCACCACCGCCCCATCCTCCCCCGCCGGGCGAGGGGTCAGCGGATGTCCACTTAGGATGATCGCGGGGCCGGGGACTTGTCAGCGGCGGCGGGCGGGGAGAAGGATCACCTGCATGGACGTCGTGGAGTTCCGGCCGCAGCGTGAGCAGTACGCCTGGACGTTCGGCGGCGTGGCTCCGGTCCGCCACGTCGCCCCCGGCACATGCCTGCGGTTGTGGACGGAGGACGCGTTCGGCGGCAGGCTGCGCAGCCCCGCCGACCGGCCCAGCGAGCGGCTGGACATGAGCGAGGTGAACCCGCAGACGGGGCCGTTCCACGTCGAAGGCGCGGAGCCGGGCGACACCCTGGCCCTGCACTTCGTCGAGCTGGAACCGGCCAGGGACTGGGCGGCGTCGGCCACGATCCCGTTCTTCGGCGGGCTGACCGGCACCGACCGTACCGCCCTGCTGCACGAGCCGCTGCCCGAGCTGACGTGGATCTACCAGCTGGACCGCGAACGCGAGGTCGTGGTGTTCGAGGCGTTGCGCGGAGGGCTCCGGCTGGACCTCCCGCTGGAGCCGATGCTGGGCACCGTCGGCGTCGCCCCGGCCGGCCGCGAAGTGCGCACTTCCTTGGTGCCGGACAAGTTCGGCGGCAACATGGACTCGCCGGAGATGCGCGCCGGAGCCACCTGCTACCTCGGCGTGAACGTGGCGGGCGCACTGTTCTCGGTGGGCGACGGGCATTACCGCCAGGGCGAGGGAGAAGCGTGCGGCACGGCGGTGGAGGGCGCGATGAACGTGACCCTGATCGTCGAGCTGATCAAGGGACACGCCCCGGTGTGGCCGCGGATCGAACAGGACGAGAACTACATCGTGGTCGGCTCGTCGCGGCCGCTGGAGGACGCGTGGCGGGCCGGCCAGGCCGGCATGATCGACTGGCTGCACGAGCTGTACGGCCTGCACCGGCTCGACGCCTACCAGCTGCTCACCCAGATCGGCAAGGCGCCGCTGGCGAACGTGGTGGACGCGAACTACAGCGCGGTCACCAAGATCCCGAAGAACCTGCTCCCGGCCGCGCAGGCGTACCAGGGTATGCATCAGTACCTCCGCGAGCAGGCCGCGAATCTTTAGGAGCACACGATGGATCTCCAGCTGACGGGTCTGCGCGCCGTGGTCACCGGCGGCACCAGGGGAATCGGCCGTGCGATCGTGGATTCCCTCGCCGCGGAGGGCGCCGCGATCGCCTTCTGCGCCCGCACGGAGGCCGATGTCGAAGCCGCCGTCGTGGAGCTCACCGACGCGGGCACGCAAGCCGTCGGCGGCGCGGTCGACGTGGCGGACGGGCCGTCACTGGCGGCGTGGGTCCGCGAATCGGCGGAGGCACTGGGCGGGCTGGATATCGTGGTCGCCAATGTGAGCGCGCTGGCGATCGGCCCGGACGAGCGGAAGTGGCAGGCGAGCTTCGAGGTCGACCTGATGCACACCGTGCACCTGATCGACGCCGCAATGCCGTTCCTCGAAAAGAGCGAAGCGGCGTCGATCGTGGTGGTTTCGAGCGTGTCCGGCCGCGAGGTCGATTTCGCCGCCCCGGCCTACGGTTCGCTGAAGGCGGCGCTGGTCCACCACACCCAGAGCCTGGCTTTCCAGCTGGCGGACAAGGGAATCCGGGCGAACAGCGTCTCCCCCGGCAAGGTCTTCTTCCCGGGCGGCATCTGGGAGCGCGCCAAGAACGGCAACCCGGAGCTGTACAACCAGGCACTGGCGCTGAACCCGACCGGCCGGATGGGCAGGCCCGGGGAAGTGGCCTGCGCCGTGACGATGCTCGCCAGCCCGCGGGCCTCGTTCATCACCGGCACGAACCTGGTCGTCGACGGCGCGCTCACCCGCGGGATCCAGCTCTAGGCGAGCGCCGGGTACAGCGCCGGAACCCCGCCGGCGAGCCCGGCCCGCACGGTGCGGCTCACGTCGTCGGCGAGGATCTCGTAGTCACCCGCCGCGAGGCCGTCGATTGCGAGCTTCGCCACGGCCGCCGGGTCGCTCTTGGGGGCCTCGACGCCCGCGGCCATGTCGGTGTCCATGTACCCGACGTGCAGCCCGCTCACCCGGATTCCCCGCTCCGCCAGTTCTTGGCGCAGCGTGTTCGTCAGCGACCACTCGGCGGCTTTCGCGGCCGAATACGCACCGGAGGCCGGGAAACTGATCCACGACAGCACCGACAGCACGTTGAGCACGGCGCCACCGCCGTTCGCGGCGAGCACCGGCGCGAAGGCCCGAATCATCGACAGAGTCCCGAAAAAGTGTGTGTCGATCTCCAGCCGCAGGTCCTCGAACGGCCCGTCCAGCAACCCCGCCCCGGTCCAGCTGCCCGCATTGTTGATCAGCAACGTGGCATCCGGCGCCGCCTCCGCCGCGGCGGCGACCGACGCGGGATCGGTGATGTCCAGCGCGATCGGCGTGACACCGGGCAGATCGATCGACCCCGGGTCACGCGCCCCCGCGTACACGGAGGCGCCCCGCGCCAGCAGCTCCTCCGCCAGTTTCCGGCCAAACCCCCGGTTGGCACCCGTCACCACCGCGACACTTCCCGCGATCTCCATCCGACCTCCTAGGTTCATCTACCGAACCTACCCAGTCAGTTGGAAAAGTCAACTCGATCGCCGGAGGTCACGGCACCGCGCCTCAGAGCATCGAGCGCAACCGCAGCAGCGCCTGGTGCTGCGCCAGCCGGACCTGGCCCGGGCTCAGCCCCAGCACGGTCGCGGTGTCCTCTGTGGACAGACCGGTGCCGACGCGCAGCATCACGATGTCGCGGTCCAGCGCGGGCAGCGCGGGCAGTAGTTCCATCAGCTCCGTCCCGGCAGGCGGCGCCGCCGGCCCCGGCGCGAGCTCGTCCACGGTCCGCACCGCGATCTCGTGCACCAGACGGAGAAACGGGCTGCCGTCGTAGCCCGGCACGGCCACGAGCACGGCGCGCCCCGCTTCGTGGGCGACCTCGTCGGCCTCCTGGTACGAGCCCTCGCGGCGCCCCATTCTGGCGCGGCAGTACCGCACCAGAATGGGGCTCACCGCGGCGACCAGCCGCGCGATCAGTTCCGGGTCACCACCGCCCGCATCACGTGCCAGCCGGTCGAGTTCGGACTGTCCCGACGAGGTCGCCACGGAATCGCCTGCCGCGTCGTTCAGCACGATCACGCACCGGGCATCGGGTTCGGCCGGATGACACTGAACGCGGCACCCTGCGGATCGGTCAGCACCGCGAACCGGCCCGGCGGGATGTCCGTCGCCGGTACGACGACCCCGCCGCCCAGCTCCGTCGCTCTGGCCACGGTCGCGTCGGCGTCGTCCACGATGAAGTACACCGACCAGTAGGACGGGACTTCGGCGGGCATGGCGGGATCCATCGCCATCATGCCGCCGATACTGGTGCCGCCGAGCTTCCACTCGGTGTAGCTCATCTCGCCCATCCGCTGTTCGGCCGGCTCCCAGCCGAACACCGCGTGGTAGAAGGTCCCCGCGGTGTCGGTCCGGCGGGTCGCCAGCTCGTTCCAGCCCAGCGTGCCCGTCTCGTTGACCAGGGCCGCGCCGGTGAACCCGCGCGGCTCCCAGACCCCGAACACCGCGCCGGCGGGATCGGCGAACACCGCCATCCGGCCGCGCCGCGGGATCTCCATCGGCTCGGCGAGAACCTGCCCGCCGGCCGCGGTGACCGCCTTCGTGGCGACATCGGCGTCCTGCACCGCGACGTAGGTCAGCCACGCGGGCGGCATCCCCGCCTGCGCGGCCCCGATCCCGGCGACCGGCTTGCCGCCGAGGTCACAGATCCGGTAGCCGCCGAATTCGGCCCCCTGGTCCACGACGTTCCACCCGAACAGCTCCCGGTAGAACCCGGCCGACGCCTCGACGTCGGTCGTCATCAGATCGACCCAGCACGGCGTGCCGGGTTCGTACTCCGCCTTATCCACGACTGACCACCTTCCGAGCGGACAAGCCCTCCCCGGTCGAGAGTGCCTGCCCGGCGGTCTTCCAGTTAGGGCCTAAATGCCTTTAGTTGCCGCTTGACACGCAGCGGGCCGGTTCGCATACTAAACCTTCCAGTTGAACAACTAGAAGGTTGAATAAGGATGGCCGACCAGCTCAGCACCACCTTCGCCGCACTCGCCGACCCGACGAGGCGCGCGATCCTCGCCCGGCTAACGGCGGGCGAGGCCACCGTGAACGAGCTGGCCGAGCCGTTCGAGATCAGCGTCCAGGCCGTCTCCAAGCACCTCAAGGTGCTGGAGAACGCGGGCCTGATCAGCCGCGGCCGGGACGCGCAGTCCCGCCCTTGCCGGCTGGAAGAAGCCGGCCTGGCCGTGGTCACCGAGTGGCTGGAGGGCCACCGGCGGATGTGGCAGGGCCGGTTCGACCGGCTCGACCGCAAGATCAAGGAAATCCAGCGAGAGGAATCGTCATGACCCAGACCGAACTGACCGCCGTCGCGGGCCAGCCCGTCATCACCGTGACCCGCGAGTTCGACGCGCCGGCCGAACTGGTCTACCGCACCTACACCGACCCCGCCCTGATCCCCGAATGGTGGGGGCCGGACGAATACACCACCGACGTCGAGGTGATGGAGGTCCGCCACGGTGGCCGCTGGCGCTTCGTGCAGACAGCCGAGGACGGTGGGCAGCACGCTTTCCACGGCGTCTACCACGACGCGGTGCCCGGTGAGCGGATCGTGCAGACCTTCGAATACGAGGGCGCCCCCGGCCACGTGCTCCTGGAAACCATGCGCTTCACCGATCTCGGCGGGCGCACGCGGGTCACGGGCACGTCGGTGTTCCAGTCACTGGAGGATCGCGACGGCATGATCGCGGCCGGTATGGAGGCCGGCGCGGTCCGCTCGTACGAACGGATGGCGGAACTGCTCGTGAAGGTGCCAGTGGACTGAGAACGTGCGCAAGCCGTGAGGCTCCACAGTGGACGGTGCCCGGGTTTTTCGCCCTTCCGGTGAATTGTCAGTCTCGCCGCGTGCCCCGTACCCTCTACCGAGGGTGATGGATATGACACGTCAGGTAGTGCACGACCCTTTGCCGGCCCTGCTGCGGCGCGCCGTCCGAGTGGTTCCCGCGGCGGAACACGAAGATTTCCCGCTTCCCGAGCATCCAGGGCTCGCGCGGCTCGCCGAAGGCGGCTTGCTGCACCGGCTGGCGCCCGGGTACTACGCGATAGTCCCGCACGACGCGATAGGCACGGCATGGCTGCCGGAGCTGGAGGCGGCGTGCTGGGGCATCGCGGCGGCCGATGACGGGCCGCGATCGGTTGCCCTGATGGGGCTCTCCGCGGCGCAGGCACATGGCGCATACGAGGATTCGCCGGGCGTCGGCGTGGTGGCCACCACCCGCAACCGGCCCACGCTGCGCTTCACCGACCGGGAGGCCACGGTCTCCTTCGTCCGCCGGGACCCGCGCCGGCTGAAGATCGAGCGGTACACCAGCTCGATGGGCAACGGCTGGGTGACCACGGTGGAGCAGACGCTGCTGGACCTGGCGGCGTATCCGCAACTGGGCGGCCGTCCGGACAGCGCGCAGGACGGCATCACGGCACTCATCGGCAAGGCCGACCCGCACGTGCTGTACAGCCTCGCCAGCGCGCAGCGCCGGCTCGGTGCGCTGGACCGGATCCTGCAACAGGTGTAAGCGCTTTCCGTCAAGCCCGGGCACGGTTACCGTGTCCGGGCTTCAGGCGCTCATCCCGCCGTCCACGACCAGCGTCGTGCCCGTGGTGAAACTGCTCAGGTCCGACGCGAGGTACAGCATCGATCGCGCGATCTCCGCCGCACTGGCGTGCCGGCCCAGCGGGATCGACTCGTCGAAGAAGGCCGTGGCGTCGCGGCCGAGCACCTTGCTCAGCCGTTCTTCCAGCCCTGTCTGGAAAGAGTTGCGCACCGGGCCGGGATGGATGGTGTTGACCCGGATCCCGCGCGGCGCGGCCTCCCTCGCCACCGAGCGCATCAAGCCGATCTGTGCGTGTTTCGCGGCTATGTAGGCGGAAACGCCGGGATCCCCGCGCAGCGCGGCGACGCTGGAAGCGATGATGATCGAACCGTTGTCGCGCATCGCGGGCAATCCGTGCTTGCACGCGAGGAACGCCCCTCGCACGTGCACGGCGTAGACCGCGTCGAACACGTCGGTGGGATATTCGGTCACCGGCGCGATTTCACCGGTGTTCCCGGCATTGCTGACCAGCACGTCGATCCCGCCCCAGCGCGAAACCGACGCCCGCACGTAACCCTCCACATCGGACTCCCGGGTGACGTCGGCGACCTGGTAGGCCGCGTTCGCCTCCCCCAGTTCGCCCACCGCGGCACGAAGTTCGTCCTCGTTCAGGTCGGCGAGCAGCACGCGCGCCCCGTGCCCGACGAACAGCGCGGCCGTCGCCAGCCCGATACTGCCCGCGCCGCCTGTGACAACGCAGACCTTGTCCCGCAACGACATTCCGTTCACCGGGCGAAGTTGCGCCGCACGCCGCGCCACACCGAGTCGTAGTCCGGCTGCAGATGCGCCGCTTCGCGCGCGGCCTCGGTGGTCACCACCGGCAAGCGGGTCTCGAACATGAACGCCAGCGTGTCGTCGACCTTCTGCGGCGCCAGCTCCGCGTTGCTGGCCTTCTCGAAGGTCTCCGCGTCCGGCCCGTGCGCCGACCACATGTTGTGCAAGCTCGCCCCGCCGGGCACGAAACCCTCGGCCTTCGCGTCGTAGACCCCCTTGACCAGCCCCATGAACTCGCTCATCACGTTGCGGTGGTAGTACGGCGGGCGGAAGGTGTCCTCGCCGACCAGCCAGCGCGGCGCGAAGACCACGAAGTCCGCGTTCGCCTGGCCGGGAGTGTCCGTCGGCGAGGTCAGCACGGTGTAGATGGACGGGTCCGGGTGGTCGTAGCTGACCGTGCCCAGCACGTTGAACCGCGCCGTGTCGTACTTGTAGGCGCCGTGGCTGCCGTGCCACGCGACGACGTCCAGCGGCGAGTGGTCGTAGTCGGCGGCCCACAGCCTGCCGCCGAACTTCTGCACCACCTGGACGGTTTCCTCGCGGTCCTCGAAAGCCGCGACGGGGTAAAGGAAATCGCGCGGGTTGGCCAGGCCGTTGGCGCCGATCGGGCCCAGCTCCGGCAGGGTGAACGGCCGCCCGTAGTTCTCGCAGACGTAGCCGCGCGCGTGCTCGTCCAGCAGCGCCACGGTGAACCGCACCCCGCGGCCGATCACCGCGATCTCCCCCGGGTCCACGCGCAGCCGCCCGTACTCGGTGTGTATCAGCAGGCCGCCGAGTTCGGGCACCAGCAGCAGTTCGCCGTCGGCATCCACGAAGTACCGGTCGGTCATCGACGTGTTCGCGACATACCAGTGGATGGCGATCCCACTGCGCTGCAACACATCTCCGTTGGCGCCGATGGTGTACAGCCCGTCGACGAAGTCCGTCGGCCGCCGCGGCAGCGGTGGGGCGTTCCAGCGCAACCGGTTCGGGTCCGCGACCCCGCCCGGCACCGGGGCGCTGAGCAGCGTCGGCGATTCGATCGGGCGGAACCGGGGATGCGCCGCCGACGGCCGGATGCGGTACACCCAGTTGCGCCGGTTGTGCGCGCGGGGCTCGGTGAACGCGGTGGCGCTGTGCTGCTCGGCGTAGAGCCCCAGCGGCGCCCGCTGTGGCGAATTCCGGCCGTCCGGCAGCGCCCCCGGCACCGCCTCGCTGTGGTGTTCGTTGCCGAACCCCGCCGAATACTCCAGTGCCGTCCAAAGCCGCGGTTCGGCCGTGCTCGTCATCTCCGTGCACCCCCACTTCGATGGATCCGCCGTGGCCAGCGTCGTCCCGAGCGACCATGCCGTCAACCGCGGGGCATTACAGTGGGTGGCGTGGTGACGATCAGTGGCGGGCAGCTTCGCGGTGAGACCGGCGAGGACGGGCTGACCGCCTATCGCGGCATCCCCTACGCGCGGGCGGCGCGGTTCGCCCCGCCCGAGCCCGCGCCGCCGTGGACCGGCGTCCGCGACGCGACCCGGCACGGCCCGATGAGCCCGCAGCCGCCGTTCCGCCCCGGCTCCGTCACCGGCGAACCACCGCCCGCACCACAGAGCGAGGACTGCCTGAACCTGACCGTGCTCACCTCCGGCACGGCGGGGCCGAAAAAACCGGTGCTGGTGTGGATCCACGGCGGCGCCTACGTCACGGGTTCGGCCGCGATGCAGTTCTACCAGGGCCGCCGGCTCGCCGCCGAGGGCGAGGTCGTGTTCGTCGGCATCAACTACCGGCTCGGCGCGCTGGGCTACCTGAAGCTCGACGGGGTCTCGCCCGGGAATCTCGGCCTGCTCGACCAGATCGCCGCGCTGCGGTGGGTCCGCGACAACATCGAGGCGTTCGGTGGGGATCCCGCGGCGGTCACCGTGGTCGGCCAGTCCGCCGGGGCGCATTCCATCGTCTGCCTGATGGCCGCGCCGGCCGCCAGGGGCCTGTTCCACCGCGCGATCGTGCAGAGCGCGCCGCTCGGGCTCGGCATCGCCGGGAAGCGCACCGCCGACCGCACCGCACGTTTTTTCACCGCCGCCCTGCGCGCCGATCCGCGCACCGCGACGGTGCCGGAAATCCTTGCCGCACAGGCGAAAGCGATCGCACGGGCGGCCGGCCCCGGCGGGTTGTACTCGGTCCCGCCGTTCTGCCCGGCCGCGGACACCGAACCCCTGCCCGGCTCCGCGCGCTGGCTCGGCGACGCGGCCGCCCGCGCCCACGACGTGGCCGTGCTGATCGGGACCACCAGGGACGAAATGAACGCGTTCCTCAACGGCAAACCGGAACTGGCCCCGCTGGAAGCGTTTTCCCCGGTCCGCAAGGGACTCGACGGCGCCAAGAAGGCCGTCACCAAGTTCGTCTTCGAGACACCGTCCCGTAAGTTCGCGGACAGGCTCGTCGCCGCGGGCGGGAAAGTGTTCAGCTACCGGTTCGACTGGTCCGCGCCGGGGTCGGGTTTCGGTGCCTGCCACTGCATCGACCTGCCGTTCCTGTTCGGCGACGCCGAATCCTGGGCAGCCGCGCCGATGCTGGCCGGCACCGAATGGGACGAGTTGTCCGATCTCGGGCACCGGCTGCGGCAGGCCTGGATTTCCTTCACCCGCACCGGTTTCCCGGGCTGGCGGGCACATTCCCCCGGTGCCGCGCCGGGTTTCCGCTGGCGGGCCAGTGGTCCGGACCATGAAGTTTCCCCGGCGGCCGCGCGGGGGTAGGGTGTCAGGCACTCCGCCGCCTATTCCCGGAGGATGTGCCAGATGGGCAGTCTCGGTCGCTGGGCACGGGTCGCCGTCGCCATCGCGCTGGGCGCGATGTTCGCGCTGACCGGCACGTCACACGCGGCGGCGTCCTTGACCCCGCGCCAGCTCGCCGGCCAGCGGGTGATCTATTCCTATCCCGGGCTGACACCGCCGCAGAGCCTGCTGGACCGTATCCGCACGGGCGAGGCGGCAGGGGTGATCTTCTTCGGCGAGAACATCTCCGGCACGCAGCAGATCGCTTCGGTGATCGCACAGCTCGACGCGGCGAACGCGGCCAGTCCGGTGAAACAGCCGCTGCTGCTGATGACCGACCAGGAGGGCGGGAAGGTGCGGCGGCTGCCGGGCGAGCCCACCCTGTCGGAGAAGCAGATCGGCGCGTCGGCGGATCCCGTCGCCGCCGCTACGCAGGCCGGCACCGGCGCGGCGCAGAACCTCAAGAGCGCCGGGATGAACGTCAACCTGGCCCCGGTTCTCGACGTCTACCGGACCGAGGGCGACTTCGACGACCAGTACGGCCGCTCCTACAGCAAGGACCCCGCCGTGGCGGGCAATCTGGGCAAGGCGTTCATCACCGCGCAGCAGCAGGGCGGGGTGGCGGCCGCCGCCAAGCACTTCCCCGGCCTCGGCTCCGCGACGGCCGACCAGAACACCGACGAGACGGCGGTGACCATGAACGTGCCGCTGCAGGAACTGCGGGATGTCGACGAAGCGCCCTATCCGGCGGCGCTGTCGGCCGGGGTCAAGCTGGTCATGGTGTCCTGGGCGACCTATCCGGCGCTGGACGCGGGCCACCCGGCCGGGCTCTCGGCCAAGGTCGTGCGGGACGAACTGCGCGGTCGGCTGGGCTTCGGCGGCGTGACGGTGACCGACGCGCTGGAGGCAGGTTCGCTGCGCGCCTACGGCGCCACCGGCCCGCGCGCGGTGGCCGCCGCGAGCGCCGGGATGGACCTCATCCTCGCCTCGGCCCGCGACGCCGCCCAAGGTGACGACGCGGCCGACGCCATGGTAAGCGCGCTGCAGTCCGGTCAGCTGAACGAGGCCGACTTCACCGCGGCCGCGGACCGGGTGGACGCGCTGCGCGGCAGCCTGGGCTGAGCCGGAGGCCTACTCGCCGCCCTGCTGTTCGGCGAGGAAACGTTCGAACTCCGCGCCCAGCTCCTCGGCCGTCGGCATCGAAGTCTCGTCCGCGAGCAGGTTCTTCCGGTCCATCGCCTCGACGAACGTGTCGTACTGCCGTTCCAGCGCGCGCACCACCTCGGCCACCTCGTCTGACTCCGCGACCTGGCGCTCGATCTCCTCGTCGGTGCGCCGGGCGGCCTCGGCCAGCCCCTCGTCCGGCACCGACAGCCCCGCGATCCGGGTCACCGAACCGAGCAGGGTCAGCGCCGCGGCCGGGTACTGGGACTGCGCGAGGTAGTGCGGCACATGCGCGGCGAAACCGGCGGCGTCGTGCCCCGACTCCCCCAGCCGTAGCTCGACCAGCGCCGCCGCGCTGCCCGGCACCTGCATCCGGTTGAGCACCGCCTGGTACTCGCCGATCAACTCCGCGCGGGTGGCGTGCGCCGTCACGCCGAGCGGCCGCGTGTGCGGGGCGCCCATCGGAATCCCGTGGTAGTGCACCACCATCCGCAGCTCCCAGCGCTCCACCAGGCTACGCACGGCGGACGCGTAACGCTCCCACTCGTGGTCCGGCTCCGGCCCGTCCAGCAACAGGAACGGGGTGCCCGCCTCGTCGTGGAACAGGCGGACGGCGAGCTCGGGCGCGGCGAAGGACGCCCAGTGATCGGCCGCGAAAGTCATGGTGGGGCGCCGTGCCCGGTAGTCGATGAGCCGGTCCACGTCGAACCGGGCCACCACCGTCGAGTCCAGCCGCGCGCGCAGGTGCTCACTGACCGATTTGCCCGCCATCCCGGCATCCATGAACCCGTCCAGCTGGTGCAGCAGCACCGCCCCGGTCAGTTCGGGAAGCTCGGAGTCCACCTCGTAAAGATCCTCCGGATCGAACACCACAGCCTCCTGCGTCTTCGTACGTGCATCCCTCTAAGGCATGAACATACGGGGGCGATCGTTTCATCCCGCGAGCACGTCACCGCAGGTCAGTCCACAAGGGACGGTCGGCTCAGCGCTTGCGCGCGAGACCGGCGTAGACCTGGGCGCGCTCGGGGTTGCGGTCACCGTCGGGCGCCACGTCCGGCCGCCACAGCGGGACTGGGACCAGGCCCGGTTCGACCAGGTCCAGCCCGGTGAAGAACTGGGCCAGCCGCTCCGGTGGGCGCATCGTGACCGAGGGCGGCGGGCCGAACATCTTGGTGTAGAGCGCCCACCAGTCGTCGACCTGATCGCTCGGCGTGAAATGGGAAAGGCCCAGGTAGCTGCCCGGCGCGAGCGGGCCCACGAAGCCCTCGAGCACCTCGTCCGGATCCTGCAGGTCCGGCAGGTACGCCAGGGTCTCGATCACCAGCACGGCGGTGGGCCGCGCCGGGTCCAGCAGGCGCTGGACCTCCGGGGACTGCCAGACGTCACCCGGATTGAGCAGATCGGCACACACGTACGCGGCGTTGTCGTTACCTGCCAGCAGCCGCACACCGTCCTGCCACAGGCCGGGGTCGCGGTCGACGTAGACCACCCGGCACGCCGGCTCGGCCTCCTGGGCCACCTCGTGCACGTGCCGGGCGGACGGGATGCCCGAACCCAGGTCGAGGAACTGGCGGACCCCCTGGCTCACCAGGTAGCGCACCATGCGGCCGAGCATCCGGCGTTCGGCGCGCACGAGGTAGGGCAGGTGCGGGGCGCAGACCACGAACCGTTCCCCGAGATCACGGTGGACCTGTTCGTTGTCGGTCCCGTCGAGCCAGTGATCCCGGATGCGCGCGAGCACGCCCGGATCGTCCACAGCCGGCAACTGGGCGATCTCGGTCGGCGATACCACTTTCGGTGCGCCTCCTCCAGCCGGATTTCACCGTCCGGTGACTGATCTTCAGCCGTGCAGGTCGAAAAGTCTACCGCGCCCGAGCGCACTGTGGTGCCCTGGTGAGCGCTGCTTCTGCCAACCGACTGATCAGGCGAAACAGACGAGAGGGGTTTGACGTTCAGTGACCGGCGACGGTCTCCATCGTGTGACGAAGCCGGGCGATGTCCGCCGGGCGGACACGGCAGCAGCCTCCGGCGAGGTCGGCCCCGGCCAGCAGCTCGGGCCGGAACCGCGAGCCGCCGGTCCACCGCCGCGCCGCCGCGTCCCACACCTCGCCGCTGTTCGGGTACGCGATCACGGGCTTGCCCGTCACCTGGCGCGCGATCTCCAGCGCGGGCCCGACGTCCTCAGGGGCGCAGCAGTTGACCCCGACCGCGACGATCCGCTCGTCGCCTGCCGCGACGGAGAACGCCTCCGCCAGCGGTTGCCCGGCGCGGGTGCGGTCGCCTTCGATCGTGTAGGACAGCCACGCCCGCACGCCGAGCCCGTCGATCGCGGCGAGCATCGCGACCGCCTCGTCGATGTCCGGCACCGTCTCCAGCGCGAACAGATCGGGCCCCGCCTCGGCCAGGATTTCCGCGCGGGCGCGGTGAAACCCGGTGAGCCATCCGACGCTGAGCCCATAGCGGCCGCGGTACTCCGACCCGTCGGCGAGGATGGCACCATACGGCCCGAGCGACGCCGCGACCCAGCGCGTGCCGCCGACGAGCTCCCGCGCCCGCCGCGCCAGCTCGACGCTGCGGCGCAACAACACCGCCGTCTGCTCTGGCTCGAATCCTTGCGCGGCAAAGCCCTCGAAGCTGGCCTGATAGCTCGCGGTGATGGCGACGTCCGCGCCGGCACGGAAAAAAGTCTCGTGCGCGGCGATGATCTCCTGCGGATCCTCGGCGAGCAGCCGGGCGGACCACAGCGCGCCGGACAGGTCGTGACCGCGGGCCTCGAGTTCGGTGGCGAGCCCGCCGTCGAGCAGGATCATGGCGGCCCTTCGCGCAGCAGCACCAATTCCCGGTACCAGAGGTCGGCGAGGATATCGAGGAGCATCTCGCGGTCGTGCTCGACCCCGCGTACGAGCCAGTGGTAGCAGAGCCGTTCGAGCTGCAGCACCAGCAGCGAAGCGCGGGTGAGCCCCACTTGGGCCTGCTCGCCCGTCCAGCGCAGCAGGTACGGCTCCAGTTCACGGGCGGCGTCGGTGATCCAGCGGTAGTGGCGCGCGGCCACCTCGGGGTCGGCGGCGATCGCGTGGTTGATCACGTCGATCTCGACCCGGTAGCGGCTCCAGAACTCCAGCACGTGCCCGTCCAGCCAGGACCGCACGCGTTCCCTTGTCAGCTCCGGGAAATCCGCCGTGCGCCGGTACATCGCCGCGCCGGGCGGGAGCGCACGTTCGAACAGGCAGGCCGCGATGTCGGCCTTGTCGCGGAAGTGCGCGTAGAAGGTGGCGCGGCTGCCGTTGGCCTCGGTGACGATGTCCGCGACCGTGGCCCCGCGATAGCCCAGCCGCTGGAAAACCGTTCGCGCGCAGACCAGGTAGCGCTCGTGTGCCTCCTTCCGCTGCTGCTCGCGGAAGGCGTTGCGCGGTGGGGCGGCCGCGGGGCTCGACGTCACGGGTCCCATGGTAATCGCAGAAAATCCCTGGCGCCGCACGGAAAGGGTTGCGGCTTGCGCCGGGGTGGGCCGCGTCAGCAGGCCGCCTCCCCTCCCAGCCGCCCTCTCAACTGGCGGCTGGGCTACGGATCCCCGTTCATCCTGGAGCCTGCCTGCCCGCGGGGGCGCTTTTTCTCTTGTGTCGCAAGGAGCGACGGTGGGTGGTGTCCAGTTCGGACTGCGACAGGGCCCGGCGGCAGCCGCCGACCTCGTCGAACCGCCCCGAAACTCCCCTGACATCCCCGGGAAACCACCCGGTTGCGACCTCGCACGGGCGAGCAGGAAAAATCTCCGCCCGGATGACCCAGCACCTGGCCAGACACCGACACAGCGCCTTCACACAGCTTTAACGCCGGCCGCATTGACGCCCCAGGAGGCCGGGACCTAATTTTTTCAGGACAGCACTTCGCATCGGCCAATGCGCGAACAAGACCCGGCTCAACGGCGAGCGGACAGCGGTTTCCCCCACCACTCCCCCGCGAGGTGCACCGATGTCGGAAGCAGTCGACACCCCCGCAACGACCGAGCAGGCGGCCGCCCCGCCATCCGCACGCAGGTACAACAAGTGGACCCGCAACAGCACGCTCGAAGACTACTCTTTGCGTTACGCGCCAAGGTCTTTCCGCACGTGGACGCCCTACGTCGTGGCCACCACGGCGCTCGGCGGCATAGCCTATCTCGCCGATTTCGCCATCGGCGGCTCGATCGCGATCACCCACGGTTTCGCCACCGCGGTCACCGCGATCCTGGTCGCCGCGGTCGTCATCTTCGTGACCGGAGTGCCGATTTCCTATTATTCGGCGAAATACGCGATCGACATGGACCTGCTGACCAGGGGCGCCGGCTTCGGGTACCTCGGTTCCACGCTCACGTCACTGATCTACGCGAGCTTCACGTTCATCTTCTTCGCGCTCGAAGGCTCGATCATGGCGCAGGCCTTCGATCTCGGGCTGCACATCCCGCTGGCCGTCGGCTACCTGATCGCCTCGCTGATCATCATCCCGCTGGTGGTCTTCGGGATGACCGCGCTGTCGAAACTGCAGGTGTGGACCCAGCCGGTGTGGCTGGTGCTGATGTTTGCGCCGTTCGTCTCCATCGCGATCATCGACCCCGGCAAGTACTCCGAATGGACCTCCTTCGCCGGCAACTCCACCACCGGTTCCTCGGTGAGTCTGCTCGGGGTCGGGCTCGGCGCCGGGGTGGCGCTTTCGCTGATCGCGCAGATCGGCGAGCAGGTCGACTACCTGCGTTTCATGCCGGACAAGACCGCGGCCAACAGCAAACGCTGGTGGGCCGCGGTGCTCGCGGCGGGCCCGGGCTGGGTGGTGCTCGGCGCGTTCAAACAGCTCGGCGGCGCGTTCCTGGCGTTCTACGTGGCCGACGAGGTCGGGCTGGTCAAGGCGGGCGAGCCGATCGAGCAGTTCCTGGCCGGGTTCAAGACCTTCATGCCACCCTGGCTCGCGCTGACCATCGCGACCTTTTTCGTGGTGCTCTCCCAGGTGAAGATCAACGTCACCAACGCCTACTCCGGTTCGCTGTCCTGGTCGAACTTCTTCTCCCGGTTGCTGCACCGCCACCCCGGCCGGGTGGTGTGGATCTTCCTCAACGTCGGGATCTCCTTGGCGCTGATGGAGTTCGGCGTGTTCGCGTTCCTGAACACGGTGCTGGGCTTCTATTCCAACGTGGCCATCGCGTGGATCGGCGCCGTGACCGCGGACCTCGTGGTGAACAAACCGCTCGGGCTCAGCCCGTCCTACATCGAGTTCAAGCGGGCGCACCTCTACAACTTCAACCCCGTCGGCTTCGGCTCGATGCTGGTCGCCTCAGTGGTCTCGATCCTGGCCTTCTTCGATGTGTTCGGCGAAACGGCGCAGGCCTTCTCCCCGTTCATCGCCATCGTGCTGGCGTTCGTGCTCTCGCCGCTCGTCGCGCTCGCGACCAAGGGGAAGTACTACATCGCGCGGCACGACGAGCAGCCCGAACCGCTGATGGCCGGCGGCGTGCTCTCCGGCGTCACGTCGGAGTGCGTGGTGTGCGAGGAAACGTTCGAACGGCCGGACATCGTGAGCTGCCCGTTCCACGCCGGCGCGGTGTGCTCGCTGTGCTGCAGCCTGGAGAGCAGCTGCCACGACATGTGCAAGAAACCGGTGGCACTCGGCCTGCCCACGATCGTCTGAGCGAAGGGAGATCCCGATGCGGCACGGAGACATCAGCTCCAGTGACTCGGCGGTCGGCGTGGCCGTGGTGAATTATCACATGCCCCGCCTGCACACCACGGAAGAGATCATCGCGAACTGCCAGGCGATCGCGGACATGGTGCGGGGCATCAAGAGCGGCCTGCCGGGGCTGGATCTGATCGTGTTCCCCGAGTACTCCACGCACGGAATCATGTACGACCGCGACGAGATGTTCGCCAACGCGGCCACGATCCCGGGCCCGGAAACCGAGATCTTCGCCGAAGCCTGCCGCGCCGCCGGCGTGTGGGGCGTGTTCTCGCTGACCGGCGAACGACACGAAGACCACCCGGCCAAGCATCCCTACAACACCCTGGTACTCATCGACGACCGGGGCGAGATCGTGCAGAAGTACCGCAAGATCCTGCCGTGGGCGCCGATCGAGGGCTGGTACCCGGGCGACCGCACCTATGTGTCCGAAGGCCCGAAAGGCATCAAGCTCAGCCTGATCGTCTGCGACGACGGCAACTACCCCGAGATCTGGCGCGACTGCACGATGGCCGGCGCCGAACTCGTGGTGCGCTGCCAGGGCTACATGTACCCGGCCAAGGAACAGCAGATCCTGGTGGCGAAGGCGATGGCGTGGATGAACAACACCTACGTCGCCGTCGCCAACGCCGCCGGGTTCGACGGGGTCTACTCCTACTTCGGGCATTCGGCGATCGTCGGCTTCGACGGGCGCACCCTCGGCGAATGCGGCACCGAGTCCAACGGCGTCCAGTACGCCGAGCTTTCCCTGCCGCTGATCCGGGACGCGCGGGCGAACTGGCAGTCGCAGAACCACCTGTTCAAACTCCTGCACCGCGGTTACACCGGCGTCCATCACTCCGGCGACGGCGACAAGGGCGTGGCGGAATGCCCGTTCGACTTCTACCGCACCTGGGTCGAGGACCCAGCGCGGGCACAGAAGCAAGTGGAGGAGCTGACGCGGAGCACGCTCGGCACGGCGGCGGCGCCGGTGCCCGGCATTCCGCACTGACCTACCGCGCTGACGTGGGAAAACGTGGAACGGCACCCGGCGCCGGGTGTCGGCCCGGGACAAAGGAGTCATCCCGGCGACGAGTGCCTTCCTCTAGGCTGAACGATCGAAATCGTCACGGAAACGAACGTGCGTTGCACTTTCGGTGTACTTGAACCGGCGCCTCCGGGTTAATCTCGAAGGGTGGCAGCCGGGGAGGGCACCGAGGTCGCCGCGACCGCCCACCATTGGAGTGGGCGCGAAGCGCGGCTGCTGCGCCATGCCCTTCGCCTGTCGGTCCGGGCATACGCAGCGTATCTGGGCGTGGCCGCGCGAACGGTGGCCAAGTGGGAGTCCGGCGGCACCGCCACCATCCCGAGGCCGGACACCCAGGCGATCCTCGACACGGCGCTGGCCAGGGCGGACGACAACGCACGCCGCAGGTTCGACCTCCTGCTGCGCCAGGCGAACGGCGAGCAGCCTGCCGCGCCGCACGGCGGGTACGACTTCGAAGCCTGGGCCGACGACCTCGACCGCACGATGGTTTCCCTCGGCCGCCAGGAATTCCCGTTGGCGCGCACGCTGATCGACCGCTGGCTGCGGCAGTATCAGCCCAACAGCAACGACACCCGCGGCATGGACCTCTACGGCCGCACCCTGCGGATGCTCGGCGAAGTGCTGCAGGACCAGGGCGTCATCCAGGGGCCGCTTTCGGCTCAGCAGAGCTACCGGCGCGCGCTGCGGGTCTTCAGCGAACTCGGGATGCCGCGGCGGGTGGCGCAGCTGGAACTGAAGCTCGTGGTGCTCGACGAAATGTCCGGCAGGCTCGATTCCGCCGCCCGGCAATACGAATCGCTGACGGCCGACGAGCGGCTCAGCGAACACGACCGCACCAAGGCGCGGCTGTGGGTCGGCACGGCCTTGAGCAAAAAAGGACTCAACGGCCAGGCCGTGAATCACATCGTGCCCGCCATCCGCGGTTTCGAGAAACTGGAAGAACCCTCGGACTGGTCGATCGCGCACCAGAAACTCGCGCTCGCCCACCGCGGCGACAACAATCTCACCGCGGCCACCGAAGCGATCGAAATAGCGTTGGCGCACAAGGTGAGCGACACCCCGCTGCAACGAGTCCGGCTGAACACCGCGTACGCGCACATCCTGCTTTCCGACCAGGCGAACACCGATGCCGGAATCCGGCTGCTGGACCAGTGCGCGCACGTTTCCCGGCAGTTCGGGCTGCGGCACCAGCTCACCAGTATCGACGGAATCCGGCTCGCTTTCGAGCGTCAGGCCTGAACGGGAATCGGTACCGGCACGAATGCGCGAGAATCTCATCAGCGGTGAATGGGCGGACGCCGAACTGATCTGGCGTTACCACCGGCTCGGCCACCGCCTGCGCGGGTGTTCGGCCGCGATCGCGCTCGGCTGCAACGATCTCGGTGTCGCCGCCTACGCCGCCGAGCTGTATCACCGCGGGCTGTTCCCGCTCCTGGTGTTCAGCGGCGCCAACAGCCGGGAAACGTTCACCACCTTCCCGCGCGGCGAGGGAGTCCATTACCGCGAGCACGCGCTGGAACTCGGCGTGCCGGACGACGCGATTCTCGTCGAACCATGCGCCACCAATACGGGTGAAAACATCACCCTTTCTCGCGATCTGCTCCAGTCACTCGGAAAACATGTCGATTCCCTGATGTTGATCTCCATGCCTTACATGGAACGGCGTGCTTTCGCCACCACCAGGAAAATCTGGCCCGACGTGGAGCTGGTCTGCACCTCGGTCCCGATGTCACTTTCGGAGTACCGGCGAACCCGGGCGCACGGCACCGAACTCATCGACATGATGATCGGCGATCTGCAGCGGATCATCGAATATCCCGGTCAGGGCTTCGCGATAGCCCAGGACGTTCCCCCGACCGTGTACGCGGCGTACGAAAGATTGGTGGCCGCCGGATATCGCAGCCGGATGCTGTGATCGAATACCGCGCGTGCCGCCGACCCCCGAGAGATCCTGCGCCGTCCACCAGCCCAATTTGTTTCCGCGACTGTCCACACTGGCCAAGCTGATGCGGGCCGACGTGTGGGTCGTGCTCGACGATGTCCAGTTCAACTCCCGCGACTACCAGCACCGGGCCCGCCTCGCCGCGCCGGACGACCCGATGACCCAGCAATGGCTTTCGCTGCCGGTGCACCGCCCGCACGGCCGTGCCAGCCTGATCGGCGAACTGCGCCTGGCCGACCCCGGCACCAGCCGCCGCCGGGTGGCGCAGCTGGTCCGGCAGTACTACGGCCGCGCCCGGTTCTGGGCGCAGGCTTCGGCGGCGGTGGACGAGGTGCTGGCCGCGCTGGCGCTGACCGACCGGCTGGCCGAAGTCGCCGAGGTGTCCACCCGCGCGCTGCTGGCCGGGCTCGGCTGGCGCGGCGAAGTCGTGCGCTCCAGCGAAATGCGGTCCAGCGACCAGCGCTCCGAGCGGCTCGCCGACCTGACCGCCGCCGTCGGCGCGGGCAGGTACCTGTGCGGCCGCGGCGGCGCGCGATACCTCGACGAGGGACCGTTCACGGCCCGCGGCATCAGCGTCGAGTACCCGGCCCCGCCGCCGTTGTGTGGCAAGGACGGCATGCGCACCGCCAGCGCGCTCTGGGCCTACGCCACCCACGGCCCGGCCGGCCTGCGCCGCGAGCTCGACCCGGTGCCGGTTCCCGCCTGATCCCCGTTCAGAGCGCGAAGCGTTCCAGCGCGCGGATTTTGTTGGTGGCGTCCAGAGCGGCGACCTTGTACGCCTCCGACAGGGTCGGGTAGTTGAAGACGGCGTCGACGAGGTAGTCGACGGTGCCACCGCAGCCCATGACGGCCTGGCCGATGTGCACCAGCTCGGTCGCGCCGCTGCCGAAGACGTGCACCCCGAGCAGTTTCCGGTCCGTGGTGGACACCAGCAGCTTCAGCATCCCGTACGAGTCCCCCGAGATCTGTCCGCGCGCGAGCTCCCGGTACCGCGCGGTGCCGACCTCGTAGGGCACCGACGACGACGTCAGTTCCGCCTCGGTCGCGCCGCAGTAGGAGATCTCCGGGATCGTGTAGATCCCGATCGGCTGCAGCGCGCCCAGTTCGTGCACCGGCTCGCCGAAGGCGTGGTACGCCGCCAGCCGCCCCTGATCCATCGACGTCGCGGCCAGCGCCGGGAAGCCGATCACGTCGCCGACCGCGTAGATGTGCTCGACCGGAGTCCGGTAGTGCTCGTCCACCGGCAGCCGGCCGCGGCCGTCCGCCTCCAGCCCCGCCGCGGGCAGGTCCAGCTCCTCGGTCATGCCCTGGCGGCCCGCCGAGTACATCACCGCGTCGGCCGGAATGCGCTTTCCGCTGACCAGCGTGGTCATCGTGGCGTGGTCGGAGACCGCGACGTTGGCGACCTTCTCCCCGAACCGGAAGGTGACCTGCAGGTCCCGCAGGTGGAACTTGAGCGATTCGACGATCTCCGGATCACAGAACTCCAGCATCCGCTCACGCTGCTCGACCACGGTGACCCGGCTGCCGAGCGCGGCGAACATCGACGCGTACTCGATCCCGATCACCCCGGCGCCCACGACGACCAGCGAGGACGGGATCTCCTCCAGATGCAGGATCTCGTCGGAATCCAGCACCCGCGCGGCATCGAAGTCGACCGCGGCCGGCCGCGCGGGAGTCGTGCCGGTGGCGATCACGATCTTTTCCCCGCTGATCGTGCTCCGGTCGCCGGGGTGAATGCCCTTCACCGCGATCGTGTGCGCGTCGAGGAACGAAGCTGTGCCGCCGAGCAGCTCGACGTGGTTGCGCAGCAACTGCGCGCGCACGACCTGTACCTCACGGCCGACGACGTGCTGGGTGCGCGAAAGCAGGTCCGCGATCGTGATGTCCTGCTTGACCCGGTAACTGGCGCCGTAGAGCTCGCGCTGGTTCATCCCGGTCAGGTACAGCACGGCCTCGCGCAGGGTTTTCGAGGGGATGGTGCCGGTGTTGACGCAGACGCCGCCGACCATGTCCTGGCGGTCGACGACGGCCACCCGCTTGCCCAGTTTCGCGGCCGCGATCGCCGCCTTCTGCCCGCCGGGGCCGGAGCCGATGACGATCAGGTCGTAGTCGTATTCGCTCACCCGCCAAGCCTGGTCACCGCCGCACCGGGGCGCAAGGTCCTTTACCCGGATATTGCGAAGCGCACCGATTGTTCAAGGGGAAACCGGGTAAAGGTAATGCGCGGTGGTCACAACGTCGCCCTTACGGAAAGGTGGCTATCTTCGGAGTCGTGCGTCTTTCCCGTGGCTTGCCCCGATTCCTTGGTTCGTGCGCGATCGCCGGTGTGCTGGTGGCCGGGGTGCTCGCCCCGGTCGCGATGGGCGCCGGCCTGCTGTCCAACCAGGTGAGCGATTCGGTGGACGGGATTTCGGCCAGTCTCGCCTCCAGCCAGCAGCCACTGGTGACCACGGTGACCGACCGCGACGGCAACCCGATCGCGACCCTGTTCGACCAGTACCGGCTGCCCGCCACCTACGACCAGATCTCCGCGGCGATGAAGGCCGCGATCGTCTCGGTGGAGGACAGGCGGTTCTTCTCCGAGGGCGGGGTGGACCCGAAGGGCATGCTGCGTGCCGCGCTGCACGACTCCTCCGGTGGCAGCACCCAGGGTGGGTCCACGATCACCCAGCAGTACGTGAAGAACTATCTGATCAACGTGGTGGACCGCAACGACAAGGCGGCGCAGTACTCCGACAAGGCCGACACGCTCGCCCGCAAGCTGCGCGAGGCCAAGATCGCCGTCCAGCTCGGCCAGAGCGAGTCCAAAGAGGACATTCTCACCGGTTACCTGAACGTGGTGGAGTTCTCCGGCAACATCTACGGGATCGGCGCCGCCGCGAAGGCGTATTTCGGGACCACGCCGGACAAACTGAACGTGCAGCAGTCCGCGCTGCTGGCCGGCATGGTGAACAACCCGAACCTGTACAACCCGTACACGCACCCGCAGCAGGCGCTGGAACGGCGCAACACGGTGATCGACGACATGGTCTCCAACCGCACGCTCGCCGAGCCGGACGCCGAGACCGCGAAGGCCGCGCCGCTGGGCGTGCTGGAGAACGGCCCGCAGATCCCGTCGAGCACCTGCATGGGCGCGGCGCCGGACGCCGGTTTCTTCTGCCAGTACGCCGAGCAGTACCTCATCCAGGCCGGGTTCACCGCCGACCAGCTGGCCACCGGCGGCTACACGATCAAGACCACGATGGACCCGGTGGTCAGCCAGACGGTGAAGAACGCGGTCGAGGCGAACGTGCCGACCACGCAGTACGGGGTGGCCAACACCTTCGCCGTGATCCGGCCCGGCGCGTCCGCGCACGAGGTGCTGGCGATGGTCGCCAACCGCAACTACGGCACCGATCCGGCACAGGGCGAGACCTCGTCCAACATCGTCGCCAACGCCAGCAACGTGTTCGGCGCGGGATCTTCGTTCAAGATCTTCACCTCCGCGGCGGCACTGGAATCGGGCAAGGCCGGGCTGAACACCCCGCTGCCGAACCAGGCGGGCCAATGCTTCACGCAGCCGGGCGCGAACAAGTACACCCCGCCGTACTGCGTGCAGAACGACGGTACGAACTACCCGGACCCGATCTCACTGCGCGACGGGCTCGCCACCTCGCCGAACGTCGCGTTCGTCGGGCTGGAGTCGCAGGTCGGGATGCCCGCCGTGCTGGACATGGCGCGGCGGCTCGGCCTGCGCAACACGCTGAACACCAACGACGCCGGCGCGACCCCGGACCCGTCGTCGCAGAACCCGCAGTACAGCGAGCCGCAGTCGCAGTACTTCGGGAACAAGCTGTCCTTCACCCTGGGCAACAGCCCGGTGAGCACGCTGGAAATGTCCAATGTGTCCGCGACCCTGATGAGCGGCGGGATGTGGTGCCCGCCGAACCCGATCATGTCGGTCACCGACCGCGATGGCGCGCCGGTGCCGGTGAAACAGCAGGCCTGCGAACAGGTCGTGGCGCCGGGGCTGGCGAACTCGCTGGAGGCCGGGCTGAGCCAGGACACGATCAGCGGCACCTCGGCGTCGGCGGCGCGCTCGGCCGGCTGGGCACACGCCGACATCGGCAAGACCGGTACGACCCAGCAGAGCGAGTCGGTCGCCTTCGTCGGCGGGGTCGACGACTACGCGGTGGCCTCGATGGTGTTCGCCGACGGCCCGAAGCC
Organism: Amycolatopsis sp.; assembly: GCF_035546795.1. Taxonomy (GTDB): domain Bacteria; phylum Actinomycetota; class Actinomycetes; order Mycobacteriales; family Pseudonocardiaceae; genus Amycolatopsis_E. The sequence goes on along the minus strand of NZ_DASZWC010000057.1, from coordinate 45,367 downwards.
GGAGGAGGTCTGCCCCGGCACCCCGGTGCACCTTGGCAGCTGCGGGCACGGCGCGTTCGGTGGCACGGTGGCCGCGCCGCCGTACTTCCACGCGTTCAGCCAGTTGCTGGCCGGCCGCCCGGACACCCCGATCCCGGCGGCCGATCCGATGTACCTCAACGCGAGGAGCTAGCAGGCGTGCTCGCCGGCATCGTCTGCTGATCCCCGGAACAGCCCCAAAAACAGAACTCGTCCGGGGTGCCGTCCCGATAGATCACCATGCTCCGGCCGGTCCAGCGCTCACCCATCAGGTCGCCGAGCGGGCCTGCCGGCGCCGGCCGGTACACGTGATCGAATCCGGCGGCGGACGGCTGCCGGGTGCCGAACACCTGCTTGAGCTCCGCGGAGCCCAGCGGAGCTGCTCAGCGGGCGGATGAAACCGACGCCGTCTTCGTCCGCGGAGATGTGGTGTGTCGAAGGATCGTATGCGTCCCTGCCTCCCAGAACTCCGCTTCCTCCAGCGCGGACAATGACGCCGGTCTGGGCACCGCTTCGTCCACGTACTCGGGATCGATGTCCTCCCACCGCCAGCGGTAGTCACCACTGGCCAGGGTCTGTTCCTGTACCGCGGGAAGTGTCTGCTCGACACTGCCCGCATACGGTGCCCGATAGTCCCATCCCGACGCTCCCACAGAGCCTCCTTCTTCCCGCTGATCTTGATCGGCGAGGTGGAGGTTGCCGTATCGCGAGGCGACGCGCAATGGGCTGATGAGCTCAGCCCGCCGGTCCGTCTACTGTGGACCGTCGGCATCCCGGTATGCCGGGCGACGCGAGCAACCGCTCGGCATCTTCCCGAGGTCCTCGAGCACGGACGTGGTGATCCGGCCGCCCGCGTTGCGGATGACCGGCGCGTCCCCCGGCCGGAGCCCGAAGAGGGCGGCGGGGTCGATCCGGTGGTCCCCGCCGGCCTCGAACTCGCCCGGAGCGGCGGGCCGGACGCCGTGGTGCTGCGCGAGGCAACCCGAGTCGTGGGCGTGGTGCCCAACGCCGCCGACCGCCACCTCGCCGACCGCACGAACTTCTCGCGGCAGTGTGCGCGGCGGCGACAGGCGAGCTCGCCGACCGGATGGCCGAGGGCGTGGCGAAGGTGCCCGGCGACTACTGGTCGCCGCCGGCGTGCTCGATCCGCGGCGCCGCCCCGGGATCGAGCACCCCATCTGGTCCACCGTGCACGGGAAGGCCGTCCTGTCCGGCCAGGGGCCGCTGCGCGACCTGCCCGACGCCGACCGCCGTCAGCCGGAGGCGCGCACGCTGACGACGATCGGCGAAACCGTGCGCCACCAGGAACACGGCCAGTTCGTCCACTGTGGACTATTGGCGCCCCGGAACTCCGTCACACCCCGGTGACCTGCGCGATGAATCCGTCGATGTCGAGCAGCCCGCTCTCCGTACCGAACGGCACCGCCCGCGCGCTCGCGTCCACGAAGTCCTCGACCTCTTCGCGGCCCAGTTCGACGATCGCGTACCCGTCCGGCGACTCCAGCTCGATGATCAGGACATCGTCCGCGAAGGCCAGGTCCGGGCGCACCCGCACGTCACCGAGCCCGGCGGGTTCGCTCAGTCCCTCGGCCAGCAGATCCCGCGCGAACGACCACTCGATCCACCGCCCCTGCTCGGCGCGGAAGGCCAGCGTGACCACGTAGGGATCGCTGGGGGTGTAGCACCAGCGTGCGAACACGGGGGTGCGGCAACCGTTGAGGGTCACGAACTGGTGCTGTTCCACGACGTCGGTGTGCACGGCCGTCCTCCTGGCTCGCGAGGCTGTACGTGGAATAGACGCCACAAGGACGCGGGCGTTACGCGAATCGGGGGTGATTTTTCGGCCGCGAGGACGTCTGTGCACCATATTGCCCGTGCCCCGAGACGACATCGCCGACGCCGAGACCGGCCCGATCCGCCGGATCCCCGCCGAACGGCCGCGCCAACGGGCCCTGCAACGGAAACCAGCCCCCACGAGGGCCGAGGCGCCGGCCGGGCACGGGCATGGCCACGGACACGGCCCCGCCGCGCCCGCGTCGCGGAAAGTACGGCTGCTGCTGATCTGGCTGCTCGGCCCGATCGCGCTGGCCACGGTGGTCGCGGCCTTCGTGCTCTACCCGTGGGGCCAGGCGAAACCCGCCACCGCCTACCAGCAGGGCACGCCAGCGCACGGCACCATCACCACCGCCGCCAGCGGCCCCTGCCTGGCGCCCGGCCAGGTGCAGGTCGGCAACGGGCAGCCGTCGGACACCAAACCCTGCCTGACCGTCGACGTCACGCTCACCGACGGCGCGGCGAGCGGCTCGGCCATCCGGCTCGTGGTGCCGATCGAGCCCAGCACCCCGCGGTTCAGCGCACAGGACAAGGTGGTGCTCGCCTACAACGGCGGGGACGCGAAGGACTCGGCGTCGTACCAGATCGTCGACTTCCAGCGCGGGCTCCCGCTGGCGCTGCTGGCCGCGCTGTTCGCGGTCGCCGTGGTCGTGCTCGGCCGCTGGCAGGGGCTGGCCGCGCTCGGCGCGCTGGTGCTCAGTTTCGTCGTGCTCGTGCTGTTCGTGCTGCCCGCGATCCTGGCCGGGGAGAACCCGCTCGTCGTGGCGATCGTGGGCGCCGGGCTGATCATGTTCGTCGCGCTGTATCTGACACACGGCGTATCGGCACGGACCTCGGTGGCCGTACTCGGCACAATGGTCAGCCTCGCGCTGATCGGGATCCTGTCCGCGATCTTCGCCGCCGCCGCGTCCCTGACCGGGCTCGACGACAGCACCTCCACCCTCATCGGCTCGCTCGGGCACGGGATCGACGGCCGTGGCCTGCTGCTCGCCGGGATCGTCATCGGCGCGCTCGGGGTGCTCGACGACGTCACGGTCACGCAGACCAGCTCGGTGTGGGAACTGCGCCGCGCCAACCCGGACCTCAACTGGCGTGAGCTCTACCGCGCGGGCCTGCGGATCGGGCGCGATCACGTCGGGTCCGCGGTCAACACTCTCGTCATGGCCTACGCCGGCGCGGCCCTGCCGGTGATGCTGTATTCGTCGATCTCCGGTGTCGGTCTCGGCGCGATCCTCGGCTCGCAGGACGTGGCCGAGGAGATCGTGCGCACCCTCGCCGGCAGCGTCGGGATCGTGGCGGCCGTTCCGGTCACGACGGTGCTCGCCGCGCTCATCGCCAGCCGCGAACAAGTCCTCCCGAGCCCCAGTCGTCACAGGAGTAAGCAGCAGTAACAGGCGCGGGCCCCGGTGCTGGTCTTCGCTGTCCCGGTGGGGTACGAAGGCCCGGCAAAGCGAAGGAGGGCCGCATGGATCTCGCACTGCCTCGACGCCTGACCCGCGTCGCGCTGAACGCCGTCCGGACCGTGCCACGGCTGGGCACGGTGCTCACCGAGCTGCGCGACGCCGCCCGGCAGATCGAACGGCTCGCGACCTTCGCCGCGCAGGAACTGCCCGAGGTGGTCTATCAGCTGGAGCTGATCCGCGGCCAGCTGGCCGCGATCGAACGACGGTTCCCGCCCGCGCGCTCAGTCGAGGCGGGCGACGAAGCGGCTGACGGCATCCATCGTGAAGCGCTGCGCGAAGCGGCCCGAGGGCGCCGCTGACGCGAGCCGGTACAACGGCCTGTCCGCCGCGCCGTCCCCGCGCGCCTCGGACTTGAGCTGGGCGACCAGCAGCTCGGAGAAGACCATGCCGTTGGCTTCGATGTTGTTCATCAGAGCGTTCGCCAGCCGCCGCAGCGCCAGCACGCCCAGCTCCCGGCCGCCCGTTCCCGCGTAGACGGCGAGGTCGATCTTCGCCGTCCTGCCGCGCTGGCGGGCATTGAGCAGCAGGCTCACCTTGCGCATCCCGCGCACGTCGGTGACGAGCAGGTCGATCCGGCTCGCCTGCACGATGTCCACCCGGCGGGTGCGCCAGGTGCACACGAGCACCGTGGTGCCCTCCAGCCACAGCCTGCGGCGCCCGTTCCACAGCACCAGGTACAACAGCGGCAGCGCGACCACCGCCGCGACGATCAGGCCGGCGAGCTCGCCGCCGAGCAGCCCGCCGATCCCGCCGAACGCGGCCGCGAACAACACCACCCCGCACAGCCCGGACACCAGCCGGCGCCGCCGCAGCCGCGGATCGTCCTGGTGCAACGGCAAACGCTCGGTGCCGCCCGCGCGGGTGGGCTCCTTGTTCCCGGGCTCGGTCACCGGGTCACCGCCAGGAACGGGTTGGTCTTGCGTTCGCGCCCGATGGTGCTCGGCTGCCCGTGCCCCGGCAGCACCACTGTCTCGTCCGGCAACGGCAACAGCTTGTCCCGTAAGGATTCCGCGAGCAGACCCTGATCGCCGCGGCCGACCGAACCGGCGAACAACGTGTCCCCGGTGAGCGCCAGCCTGCCACCCTCGGGCGTGCCGAGGCGCAGCACCACCGAGCCCGGGGTGTGCCCCGGCACCGGGTCGACAGTCAGCTCCAGCCCGGCGAAGATCCTTTTCCCGGCGGTCAGTGGCTCGGCCGGGATGTCCAGCATTTCGGCGTCTCCAGGGTGAATCCACATCGGAATGTCGTGCTCTCGCGCGAGTTCTCCCGCCGAGGCCACGTGATCGGGATGACCGTGGGTGGCCATGATCACTTCCGGGGTCAGGTCGTGTTCGGCGAGCGCTCGCCCGACCTGCCGGCCGGCGCCCTCGCCCGGATCCACCACAACGCATCCGCGCCCGGCGCCGGTCGCGAGGAGATAACAATTCGCTTTGAACGCGCCGGTCGCGAATCCGACGACGAGCACGAAACCCACCTCCCGTCAGTGCGTCGACCCACCCTAACCGGCCCTGTACGGGGTTCTCACAGGCTGTGCCCATAGACTGCCGCCACCCGATCGGTGACGTCGAAGAAATTCTGGAGGGCAGGTGGCGACCAACCAGCAGCGCCGTGAGGCAGCGAAGCGCAAACTCGAACGGCAGCTCGTGCGCCGTGCCGAGAAGGCGCGCCGCCGCCGCATCATCGGCGTGGGTGCGACCGTCGGCGTGGTCGTGGTGGTCGCCGGCCTGGTCGTGTTCCTCGTGACGCGGAACAACGGTGACTCGGGCACGGCGGCCTCGGCCACCAGCTCGCCGGAGAGCAGCTCGGTGAACATCCCGACGCAGCGGGTCACCGAAGCGGCGCGGCCCACTCCCCTGCCGAACCCGACGACGTGTAGCTACCCGGCATCCACCGATCAGCAGGGGAACAAGAAGGCCACCGCGCCCAGCGGGAAGAACATCCCCTCCACCGGAACGGTCAACGTCACACTGAAGACCACCGTCGGCGACATCCCGCTGACGCTGGACCGCGCGCTCGCCCCGTGCACCGTGAACAGCTTCGTAAGCCTGATCAACCAGGGCTTCTACACCGACACCTCGTGCCACCGGCTGGGCACCGAGGGCCTGCAGATGCTGCAGTGCGGGGACCCGACGGGCACCGGCATGGGCGGCCCCGGCTACACCATTCCGGACGAGAACTTCGCGCAGCTGACCTACGGCCGTGGCGTGCTGGCGATGGCCAAGACCTCGCAGCCCAACAGCGGCGGCAGCCAGTTCTTCATGGTCTACGGCGACGCGCAGCTCGACCCGGACTACACCGTGTTCGGCTCGATCTCCGACGCCGGGCTGCAGGTGCTGGACAAGGTCGCCCGGGACGGCGTCGACCCGGCTTCGGCGGCGCAGAGTCAGGACGGCACCGGGGCGCCGAAGACGCCGGTGAAGTTCACCGGGGCGACGATCGACGCCTGAGGTTTCCGGTTTTTTGGGGCTGGGCCCGGGGTCGTGGACTCCGGGCCCAGCTCTTTTCTTGCGCTGCGACTGCAAAGGACGCGCGGCGGTCGGGTGGGCGGGCGCGGCGCTCCCGGGCTAGCGGACCACTCGCAGTGCCGCGGGGGCGAACCCGTTGGCGAAGTTTTCCTCTACCTGGGCGGCTTCCTGCGCATCGGGCACCGCGTTCGTGCAGGACGTGCCGGGTCCGTGGCCGGACATCAGTTCCGAGCACGGGCCGTCGTAGTCGTCGGGCAGGCCCAGGTTGTGGCCGAGTTCGTGCGCGGCGATGCGGGTGACGGCGAAACCTTCGGCAACCTGTTGCTGGTCAAGGTAAATCTGCCCGGTGCCGTGGCCATCGGTGTTCGTGTACGAGCCCTGGCCGTCGTCGGTCTCGTGGAAGACAATCGTCGCCGACGAGCCGGCCACGAGTTTCACGTCGCTGACCGCGTCGTTCCAGTTCGCCGCCGCCTGGTCGATTTGCGCGACATAGTCCGCCGCGCCCGACGAGCTGTAGTAGAGCGTGGTCACGGCGGCCGCGTCTGCGGTTCGCCCGACCAGGAGTTGCGCGGTGAGCGGCGCGAGTGCCACCAGGGCAGCCGCCAGTACCCGCTTGCGAGTCATGCCCGTCCCCGTCCTTGCGTTGGTTAATTACCCGCAAGGTAGGCGCCTTCGCCGCAACCCCACTACCCACGAAAGTACCGAGTCGACTCCGTATAGGACGTTATACACGTGGCGGCCACCGCCGCGTCAGCGACGGTGGCCTCCACTGGGACCCACTTGAGTTGGGTCAGACGGTGAAACCGAGGGCGCGCAACTGTTCGCGGCCGTCCTCGGTGATTTTTTCCGGGCCCCACGGCGGCATCCACACCCAGTTGATGCGGAAGTCCTTGACCACACCGGCATTCCCGACGAGCACCGAGGCGGTCTGGTCCTCGATCACGTCGGTCAGCGGGCAGGCCGCCGAAGTCAGGGTCATGTCGATCGTCGCCGTGTTGTCGCCCTCGACGCGGATGTCGTACACCAGCCCGAGATCGACCACGTTGATACCGAGCTCCGGGTCGACCACGTCACGCATGGCCTCTTCGATGTCCTCGATCTTGGCCACGTCACCGGACGCCGGCTGCGCCTGCTCGGGCAGGTCGGCGGCGGTGCGGCCTTCGCGAGTCTGGGTCTCCTCGGTCATGCCGTCGCTCCTTCGGTGCCGATGCGGGACACCCGCACCCGGCCGGTCCTCTGCCGACGCGCTCCCGCGTCGCACTTACTCATGCGATGCCTCGGATTTCACCAAAGCGTCCTTGAAAGCCATCCAGCCCAGCAAAGCACACTTGACCCGCGCCGGGTACTTCGCGACACCGGCGAAGGCGATGCCGTCCTCCAGCACGTCCTCGTCCGGCTCCACCTGGCCCCGGCCCTGCATCAGCTCGACGAACGCGTCCATCGTCTTGAGCGCCTCGCCCACGGAGTGCCCGACCACGAGATCGGTCAGCACCGACGTGGAGGCCTGGCTGATCGAGCAGCCCTGCCCCTCGTACGAGATGTCGGCCACCTTCTCGCCGTCGAGCTTCAGCCGCAGCGTGACCTCGTCGCCGCAGGTCGGGTTGACCTGGAAAGACTCCGCGTCGTACGGGTCACGCAGGCCGCGGCCGTGCGGGTTCTTGTAGTGGTCCAGGATGATGTCCTGGTACATCGATTCCAGGTTCATCACGCGACTCCGAAGAACTTCTGGGCCTCACGCACCCCGTGCACGAGTGCGTCCACTTCGGACAGATCGTTGTACAGGTAGAACGTGGCCCGCACGGTGGCGGGCACCTTGCACACCCGGTGCAGCGGCCACGCGCAGTGGTGCCCGACCCGCACCGCGATGCCGAGGCTGTCGAGTACCTGCCCGGCGTCGTGCGGATGCACCCCGTCGACGACGAACGCGATCGTCGCACCGCGGTCGGCCGTGCTCGACGGGCCGATCAGCCGCACACCGTCGATTTCGGACAGACCGGCCAGCGCGGCCTCCGCGAGCGTGTGCTCGTGCGCGGCCACCCGGTCCATGCCGATCACGCTCAGGTAGTCCACGGCCGCGCCGAGGCCGACCGCCTGCGAAGTCATCGGCACCCCGGCCTCGAACTTCTGCGGCGGCGCGGCGAACGTGGTGCGCTCCAGCGTGACCAGCTCGATCATCGACCCGCCGGTCAGGAACGGCGGCATCGCCTCGAGCAGTTCCCTGCGCCCGTAGAGCACCCCGATCCCGGACGGCGCCAGCATCTTGTGCCCGGAGAACACCGCGAAGTCCACGCCGAGCGCGTGCAGGTTCACCGGGAAATGCGGCACCGACTGGCAGGCGTCGAGCAGCGTGAGCGCCCCGACCTCCTTGGCCCGCTTGACGATCGGCTCGACCGGGTTGATCGTGCCCAGCACGTTCGACTGGTGCACGAACGCCACGATCTTCGTGCGCTCGTTCACCAGTTCGTCCAAATTGGACAGATCGAGCCGGAAGTCGCCGGTGACGTCGAACCAGCGCAGTGTCGCGCCGGTGCGCTGGCACAGCTGCTGCCAGGGCACCAGGTTCGCGTGGTGCTCCATCGCGGTGATCACGATCTCGTCACCGGGGCCCACCCTGAACCGCTCGGCCTCCGGGCCGGCGGTGGCGGCGTTGCTCATCGCGTACGCGACGAGGTTGATGCCCTCGGTGGCGTTCTTGGTGAACACCAGCTCGTCGGCGTCGGCGCCGGCGAACTCAGCGGTGCGCTTCCTGGCGTACTCGTAGGCGTCGGTGGCTTCCTCGGCGAGCTGGTGCGCCCCGCGGTGCACCGCCGCGTTGGAGGTCTCCAGGAACCGCCGCTCGGCGTCGAGCACCTGCCGCGGCCGTTGCGAAGTCGCCCCGGAATCGAGGTACACCAAGGGTTTCCCGTCGCGAACGGTGCGCGAGAGGATGGGGAAGTCGGCGCGTATCGCGGCGACATCCAGCGATCTCGCCGTCGTGTTGGCGTCTGCACTCGTGGTCATCGCGCCAACTCCTTCCTGGTGTCAGTTCGGGAGAGCTGTTCAGACGGCGGCTGGCTCGGACTTCCCGGCGTACTTGACGTAGCCGTGCTCTTCGAGCTCGTCCGCCAGCTCCTTGCCACCGGACTCCACGATCCGCCCGTCGGCGAACACGTGCACGAAGTCCGGGGTGATGTGCCGCAGGATCCGGGTGTAGTGCGTGATCAGCATGACGCCGACCTCGCTGGAGGACTTGTACTCGTTGACACCCTCGGAGACGATCCGCAGCGCGTCCACGTCCAGGCCGGAGTCGGTCTCGTCCAGGATCGCGATCTTCGGCTTGAGCAGCGCCAGCTGCAGGATCTCGTGCCGCTTCTTCTCACCGCCGGAGAAGCCCTCGTTCACGCTGCGCTCGGCGAACTCGGGAGAGATCTCCAGCTTGGACATCTCTTCCTTGACTTCCTTGACCCAGTGCCGGACCTTCGGCGCCTCGCCGCGCACGGCCGTGGCCGCGGTGCGCAGGAAGTTCGACATCGACACGCCCGGCACCTCGACCGGGTACTGCATCGCCAGGAACAGCCCGGCACGAGCCCGCTCGTCCACGGTCATGTCGAGCACGTTCTCGCCGTCGAGCAGCACCTCGCCGGAGGTCACCTCGTACTTCGGGTGCCCGGCGATGGCGTAGGAGAGGGTCGACTTGCCGGAGCCGTTGGGGCCCATGATCGCGTGCGTCTCGCCCGGCTTGATCGTCAGGTTCACGCCCTTGAGGATCTCCTTGGCGCCCTCGTCGGTGGTGACGCCGGCGTGCAGATCCTTGATTTCCAGTGTGGCCATGAGGTTTCTTTCGTCTTTCGTGGTGGAGGAGTCAGCTGCCGACGGCTTCGAGTTCGGTCTCGATCGCGGCCTGAAGGCGCTCGCGCACCTCGGGGATGTCGATCTTCATCAGGATCTCGTGGAAGAACCCGCGGACCACCAGCCGCCGCGCGGACTCCTCTTCGATCCCGCGCGACTGCAGATAGAACAACTGCTCGTCGTCGAACCTTCCCGTGGCGCTGGCGTGCCCGGCCCCGACGATCTCGCCGGTCTCGATCTCCAGGTTCGGCACGGAGTCCGCCCGCGCACCCTCGGTCAGCACGAGGTTGCGGTTGAGCTCGTAGGTGTCGGTGCCCTCGGCCTCGGCCCGGATCAGCACGTCGCCGATCCACACCGAATGCGCGCCCTCGCCCTGCAGCGCGCCCTTGTACATCACGTTCGACTTGCAGTTGGGCACCGCGTGGTCGACGAACAGCCGGTGCTCCTGGTGCTGCCCCGCGTCGGCGAAGTACAGCCCCAGCATCTCCACGTCCCCGCCCCTTTCGGCGAAGGTCGCCGTCGGCGAGACGCGCACCAGGTCACCGCCGAGGGTGACCACGATGTGCTTGAGCGCCGCGTCCTTGCCCAGCTTCAGGTGCTGCTCGGAGACGTGCACCGCGTCGTCGGCCCAGTCCTGCACGCTGACCACGGTCAGCTTCGCGCCCTCGCCGATGACGAACTCGACGTTGTCCGCGTAGGTGCCCGAACCGGCGTGGTCGAGCACCACGGCCGCTTCGGCGTACGCCTCGGCGCGCACCTGCACGTGCCCGTAGGCGGTGCGGCCCACACCGGGGCCGGTCAGCCGCAGCAGGGTCGGCTTCGACGCGCGCGTCTCCTTCGGCACCGTGACGACGGTGGCCGAGGTGAACGACGAGTACGCCTGCGCCGCGATGCGGTCACTGGGCTCGCCCGCCGTGCCGAGCCGCCCGTCCTCGCGGCCGACTGTCTCGACCTTGACCTCCGGCGCGGCGTCGGTGTCGATCTTGACCTCGCCGTCGGCGACCGCGGATCCGTCGTGCAGCCCGCGCAGCCGCTTCATCGGGGTGAACCGCCAGTTCTCCTCGCGGCCGCCTGGCACCTCGAATGCCTCGACGTCGTACCCGGTGAAACGCTCCGCGCGGGAAGTAGCCGGGACGGTGACCTCCGCGGCTTCGGAGATGTTGTTGCTTGCCACCGTCATGTCAGCCGACGGCTCCTTCCATCTGCAGTTCGATCAGGCGGTTGAGCTCCAGCGCGTACTCCATCGGCAGCTCGCGCGCGATCGGCTCGACGAACCCGCGGACCACCATCGCCATCGCCTCGTCCTCGGTGAGGCCGCGCGACATCAGGTAGAACAGCTGGTCGTCGCTCACCTTGGAGACCGTGGCCTCGTGGCCCATCGACACGTCGTCGTTGCGGATGTCGACGTACGGGTACGTGTCCGAGCGGGAGATGTTGTCCACCAGCAACGCGTCGCACTTCACCGTCGACGCCGAGTGGTGCGCCCGCTTCGCGACCCGGACCAGGCCGCGGTAGGAGGTGCGGCCACCGCCGCGCGCCACCGACTTCGACACGATCGTCGAGGAGGTGTGCGGCGCCAGGTGCTCCATCTTCGCGCCGGCGTCCTGGTGCTGGCCCTCGCCCGCGAACGCCACCGAGAGCACCTCGCCCTTGGCGTGCTCGCCCATCAGGAAGACCGACGGGTACTTCATCGTCACCTTGGAGCCGATGTTCCCGTCGATCCACTCCATCGTCGCGCCCTCTTCGCACTTGGCGCGCTTGGTGACGAGGTTGTAGACGTTGTTCGACCAGTTCTGGATGGTCGTGTAGCGGCAGCGGCCGCCCTTCTTGACGATGATCTCCACGACCGCCGAGTGCAGCGAGTCCGACTTGTAGATCGGCGCCGTGCATCCTTCGACGTAGTGCACGTAGGCGTTCTCGTCGACGATGATCAGGGTCCGCTCGAACTGGCCCATGTTCTCGGTGTTGATCCGGAAGTAGGCCTGCAGCGGGATGTCCACGTGCACGCCCGGCGGCACGTAGATGAAGGAGCCACCGGACCACACGGCGGTGTTCAGCGCGGAGAACTTGTTGTCCCCGGCCGGGATCACCGAGCCGAAGTGCTCCCGGAAGATCTCCGGGTGCTCCTTGAGCGCGGTGTCGGTGTCCAGGAACAGCACGCCCTGCGCCTCCAGGTCCTCACGGATCTGGTGGTAGACGACCTCCGACTCGTACTGCGCGGCGACACCGGCGATCAGGCGCTGCTTCTCCGCCTCCGGGATGCCGAGTTTGTCGTAGGTGTTCTTGATGTCCTCCGGCAGGTCGTCCCAGGTCTCCGCCTGCTTCTCGGTGGAGCGCACGAAGTACTTGATGTTGTCGAAGTCGATGCCGGACAGGTCGGCACCCCAGTTCGGCATCGGCTTGCGCTCGAAGAGCTTCAGGGCCTTCAGGCGCGCGTCGCGCATCCACTCGGGCTCGGACTTCTTCGAAGAGATGTCGGTGACGACCTCCTCGTTGAGCCCGCGCCTGGCGCTGGCACCCGCGGCGTCCGAGTCGGCCCAGCCGAAGGCGTAGTTGCCCAGGGAGTCGATCGTCTGCTCCTGGGTCAGGGGCGCGGTGGCGGGATTGCGCTGCTCGGCAGCGGCAGTCATGCGCTTCCTCCATCCGGAGTTCGTGCTCGTTGTCCCTGCGGGCTTTCCGCCGGGACGTGTGTCGTGCACACGGAGTCACCGCGTGCGATGGTGGCCAGGCGCTGCACGTGAGTCCCGAGCAGCCTGGCGAATGCCTCGGTCTCCGCCTCGCACAGCTGCGGGAACTCAGCTGCGACATGGGCGACCGGGCAGTGGTGCTGGCAGAGCTGTTCACCGCTGCCGACCTGGCGGGCCGACGCAGCGTAACCCTCCCTGGTCAGCGCCGTGGCGAGGGCCTCGGCGCGCCGGGCGGGATCGCCCGGCTCGGTGACCGCGGCCTCGTGCGGCTGGACCAGTGAGGCGACCCGGGCCTCGGCGAAGGCGCGGACCGCGTCCTCGCCCGCGTGCTCGGCGAGGAACCGGATCGCCGACACGGCCAGGTCGTCATAGGCGTGCCCGAACCTCGCCCGTCCCGCTTCGGTGAGCAGGAAGAGCTTGGCCGGACGGCCACGCCCGCGCGGGCCGCGCCGGGGCGCGTCCCTGGTCTCGGCCTCGCCGTCGGCCAGCAGCGCGTCGAGATGCCGCCGTACCGCCGTCGGGCTGATGCCCATCCGGTCCGCGACCACCACGGCGGTCATCGGGCCGTCCTCCAGCAGGAGACGGGCCACTTCGTGCCTGGTCCGTCCCTCCGGAGACAACGCCGTCGCCTGCGCGGGCACGGCGGAATCCCGGTTCGCGGGCTCGCCGTTCTTTTTCACAACATAAGTGTGTCGTATTTCCGGCCGGAGGGCAAAGACAGATCAATCCGCAGTGACCGGAGTCACGCGACCAGCACTCGATCGGTCCCATCGCCTCCCTTAACAGAGCCTCTTCCCGGCGCCGATAGGGCCGGCCACTTCCCCGCCACCACCCTCAACGGAGCCGCTTTGCGGCGCCGATACTCTTTATGCGTGGTAGTCAGCGACCCCGACACCGGGCAGGGTGTGTCCGCCTCCCCGGTGCGGCCTCCGGACGCCGGCCCACTCGAACCCGGGGAACTGCGCGCGCTCGACATCGTGCGCAGGCTCGGCACAATCGGCGCGCTGTTCCTGGCGCTGGGCTCGCTCGGCGCGGGCGCCGCCCCGGTGCTCAACCCGGTGCAGAACATCCCCGTGCTGCGGCTGTTCGCCCGCATTCCGACGGTCTCGCTGGCGATGGCGTTCACCGGCATGGGGCTGCTCGTCATCAGCTGGCTGATGCTCGGGCGCTTCGCCCGGCCAGGGCGCGCGCGCCTGCTCAGCCGCGCGCAGCTGACCCGCACGCTCGTGATGTGGCTGACGCCGCTGATGTTCATCCCGCCGCTGTTCTCCCGCGACGTCTACAGCTACCTCGCGCAGAGCGAGATCGTGCACCGCGGGATGGACCCGTACGCGCTGGGCCCGGCGCAGGCCCTCGGCGTCGGCGACCCGCTGACCAGCGGCGTGTCGAACATGTGGCGCGAGACCCCGGCGCCGTACGGGCCGCTGTTCCTCAAGCTCGGCAGCTGGATCTCCGGCATCGTCGGGGACAACATCGTGGCCGGGGTGCTGCTGCAGCGCGCGCTGGCGCTCGTCGGTGTGGTGCTGATCATCTGGGCACTGCCCCGGCTGGCCCGCCGCTTCGGCGTCGAGCCCGCCACCGCCTTGTGGCTCGGCGCGGCGAACCCGCTGGTGCTGTTCCACCTCGTCGCCGGTGCGCACAACGAAGCGCTCGGCATCGGGCTCATGGTCGCCGGGCTCGAAATCGGCATCCGGCGGCTGCCGGTGCGGGTGGCCGGGGATTCGCCGCCGCCACTGGCACGCGGCGAGATCCTGTTCATCGTGCTCGGCGCGGTGGTCATCACCCTGGGCGCCGCGGTGAAGATCAACGCGATGATCGCGCTGGGTTTCTTCGGTGTGATGATCGCCCGCCGCTGGCACGGCCGGATCTCCGACCTGCTCAAGGCGGCCGCGCTGATGGCGGCCGTGTTCGGCGTGGTCATCGTGGCGCTGTGTTACGGCACCGGGCTCGGCTTCGGCTGGGTCGGCGCGCTGGGCACGCCGGGGATGGTGCGCAGCTGGATCTCTCCCACGGCGGAGCTGGCCAACCTCGGCGGTGTGCTGGGCATCGCGCTCGGGCTGGGCAACCACACCGACGCACTGGTGTCGATCGTGCAAACAGCGGGGACCGTGGTGGCCGGGCTCATCACCGCCAAGTTCCTCTGGGACAGCTTCCGCTGGCGGTACCGGCCGATCATCGGGCTGGGCGTCTCGCTGGGCGCGTTCATGATGCTGCACGTGGCGATGCAGCCGTGGTGGCTGCTGTGGGCCGTGATCCCGCTCGCCGCGGCCGCGGGCACCTCGCGCTTCCGCGTCGCGGCAACGATCGTGAGCGCCGTCGTGGCCTTCCTCGTCGCCCCGCCGGGCAGCAGCTTCGACGGCCGCGCCTACGTTCCCCTGCAGGCGTATCTGGCCGCTTTCGTGGTCGTCGCGATCGCCCTGCTCGTGGTCCGGCGCGCGGCGCCGATGCTGCTGAAGCGGGAGGCCAAGAGTGCGGTCTGACGCGGGGTCGTAGGCTTGACAGTCGTGAGCACACCTGCCGTCGAGATCACCGGGCTGGTGAAACGGTACGGCCCGAAGACCGCCGTCGACGGCCTCGAGCTGAAAATGCACCGCGGCCGCCTGCTCGCCCTGCTCGGCCCCAACGGCGCCGGCAAGACCACCACGGTCGAGATCTGCGAAGGCTTCCTGCGCCCGGATTCGGGTTCGGTGCGCGTCCTCGGGCTGGACCCGGCGCGCGAAGGCGCGAAGCTGCGGCCCCGCATCGGCGTGATGCCCCAGGGCGGCGGCGCGTACCCGGGCGTGCGGGCCGGCGAAATGCTCGGCCTCGTCGCGTCCTGCGCCGCCGAGCCGCTGGATCCCGCGTGGCTACTGGAAATCCTGGGCCTCGCCGCCGTGCACCGCACCCCGTTCAAGCGGCTCTCCGGCGGCCAGCAGCAGCGCCTTTCCCTGGCCTGCGCCCTGGTCGGCCGCCCCGAGCTGGTGTTTTTGGACGAGCCGACGGCGGGCATGGACCCGCAGGCCCGGCGCCTGGTCTGGGACCTGCTGGGCGCGCTGCGCGCGGACGGGGTGAGCGTGCTGCTGACCACACACCTGATGGAAGAAGCCGAGGCGCTGGCCGACGACGTGGTGATCGTCGACCACGGCCAGGTCATCGCCGAAGGCACGCCGAGCGCGCTGACGGCCGAAGACGGTGACGCGGCGCAGCTGCGGTTCAAGGCGCGCGCGGGCCTGGACACCGTGCTGCTGGCCGCCGCGCTGCCCGAGGGTTACCACGTGCAGGAGGCCTCGCCGGGCAGCTACCGGGTGCTGGGCCACGTCGACCCGCAGGTGGTTTCCACCGTCACGTCGTGGTGCGCGCAGCAGGGCGTGCTGGCCGAGGAGCTGCATGTGGGGAAGCGGGATCTGGAAGAGGTCTTCCTGGAGCTGACCGGACGGGAGCTGCGGTCGTGACGACGTTCGCCCCCGGGACCTTCACTCCGAAGCCCGCCGCCGGCCGCCGTGGCCGGATGTTGCTGACGCACGCCAAGGTCGAGACGAGCCTCACGCTGCGCCACGGCGAGCAGATCCTGCTCACCCTGCTCATCCCGCTGGCGCTGCTGATCGGGCTGACCCTGCTGGACATCGTACCCACCGGCGACCTCGGCCCGGTGTCCAAAGTGGACTGGGTGACCCCGCGGATCTTCGCGCTGGCGGTGATGTCCTCGGCCTTCACCGGGCAGGCCATCGCGCTCGGCTTCGACCGGCGCTACGGGGTGCTGAAACGGCTTTCGGCCACCGCGCTGCCGCGCTGGCTGCTGGTGGCGGGCCGGATCGTGGCCGCGCTGGTGGTGGTGCTGCTGCAGGTGGTGGTACTCGGCATCGTGGCGGCGATCCTCGGCTGGTCGCCTTCGCCCGCCGGAGTCGCCGAGGCGGTACTGCTGCTGGTGCTCGGCACGCTGAGCTTCGGCGCGCTCGGCGTGCTGCTCGGTGGCTCACTGCGCGCGGAAGCCGTGCTCGCGCTGGCGAACATCGTGTGGTTCGTGCTGCTGCTCGCGGGCGGGATTCTGCTTGCCCCGTCGGCACTTCCGTCGGCCGCCGCGACGATCGTGGAGCTGCTGCCCTCGGGCGCGCTGGCCGAAGGGCTGCGGCAGGCACTGGTCGACGGCACGCTGGCGTGGGAGCCGGTGGTGGTCCTGATCGGCTGGGGTGTGGTGGCCGGCGCCATCGCCACCCGCACCACCCGGCTGACCTGACTTCACGGCAATCCGGCAGCGAACGCCCCTGCAACCCGTGCCCCCGCCCTTCGCACCCGGCCGACCGCTCCGAGAACCGGCGGGAATATCCTGGCAGCCGTGTTCCTGAACTCGCTCGTCGCCCGGTTGCCCCTCCCGTCCCGCGCGGTGCGGAAGGGCGTCGGCATCGCGGCAGTGGTGGCGCAGGCCGGCATCGGCGTGACCGGTTCGATCGTGCGCGTCACCGGCTCCGGGCTCGGCTGCCAGACCTGGCCCGAATGCCAGCCCGGCAGCATGGTGCCCGTCCAGCATTCCGAGTACCACCAGTTCACCCAGTGGATCGAGTTCAGCAACCGGATGCTGACCGGCCTGGTCATCGCGGTCGCGGCGATCGCGGTCATCACCGCCTGGCGGGTCAAGCTGGACCAGCCGCAGCGGCGACGGCTGCTCGCGCTGGCCTGGACGATGCCCGGCGGGGTCGTGCTGCAGGCCGTGGTCGGCGGGATGACCGTGCTGGCGAAGCTCGAATGGTGGACGGTCGCGATCCACTTCCTCGTCTCCACTCCCCTGGTCTGGTTCGCCGTGCTGCTCCTGCACGCGTTCTTCGAAGGCGACGAGCCGGTGCGCTGGCTGGTCCCGCCGGTGGCGCGCAAACTGCTCGTCGTGCTGGTGGTGGCGATGTGGGCGGTCCTGATCGCGGGCACCACCGTCACCGGAGCGGGCCCGCACGGCGGTGACCCGGAAACCCACCGGCTGGACGCGCCGATCCAGGTACTCGCCACGATCCACGGCGGGCTCCTCGTCTGCTACCTGCTCGTTCTCGCGATGTTCGGGCTGGCGTTGTTGCGCGGGAGCGCGACGAAGCGCCTCTGGCAGCGCTACACCGTCGTCTGGGTGGTAACGCTCGCGCAGGGCGTGCTCGGCTCCGTGCAGTACGCCCTCGGCGTGCCGGAGGCGCTGGTTTCCTTGCACGTGCTGGGTTCCGCGCTAGTCATCATCGCGACGGCCGCGCTGTGGTGCGCGGCGCGGGACAGGGGCGTGCCCGCGCGGCCGGGCGTGGCAGAGCGTGAGCTCACCGCCGCTTGAGCAGACCCTGCGGTTCGCGAGCGGTCATACTGCGCGTAACGCGGTGTCGGCGTGCGCGCCAGACCGGGGCATTACGCTACTGCCAGGCCAGGGCGGAAATGTCCGTTTCCCGATTGCGAGCCGGAGTGAGGTACAACCCGCATGAGCAGCACCGACGTCCGCACCGGCGCCAAACCACTGGTGTCCCACAGCCGGTCGACCGGTCAGATGATCGTCCTGAAAGCATTCCTGCTGATCCCGTTCGCGGCGCTGGTCCTCGCGCTGCCACTGGCCTGGGGCTGGGGCCTGAACTGGCTCGACCTCGTGCTGGCGGCGGTGTTCTACGTGGTGGCCACGCTCGGCGTGACGGTGGGCTACCACCGCTACTTCACGCACGGCTCGTTCAAGACGGGCCGGGTACTGCGGGTGGCGCTGGCCATCGCGGGCAGCATGGCCGTCCAGGGTTCGGTGATCTTCTGGGTCGCCAGCCACCGCAGGCATCACGCGTTCGCCGACCGCGACGGCGACCCGCACTCCCCCTGGCTGTTCGGCAGCTCGCCGATGGCGCTGGCGCGCGGGTTCTGGCACGCGCACATGGGCTGGATGTTCCAGCGTGAGGTGACCAACTACGACCGGTTCGCCCCGGACCTGGTGGCCGACGGCGACCTGCGCGTGGTGAACCGCTTCTTCTGGCTGTGGATCACCCTCAGCCTCGGGCTGCCCGCGCTGCTCGGCGGGCTGCTGAGCTGGTCGTGGTGGGGCGCGGTGACCGCGTTCTTCTGGGCCGGGCTGGTGCGCATCGCGTTCCTGCACCACGTGACGTGGTCGGTGAACTCGATCTGCCACATGGTCGGCGACCGCCCGTTCGCCAGCCGGGACAAGGCCTCGAACTTCTGGCCGCTGGCGATCCTGTCGATGGGCGAGTCCTGGCACAACTCGCACCACGCCGACCCCACCTGTGCGCGGCACGGCGTGCTGCGCGGGCAGCTGGACGTCTCGGCGCGGGTGATCTGGCTGTTCGAGAAGTTCCGCTGGGCCCGCGACGTGCGGTGGCCGCGGGCCGAGCGGCTGGCCGCCAAGCGGATCAGGCAACCCGCCTGAGCCTCAGCGCCGTCCGCGCGGGCCCGCCATCCGGTGCCGGTGCGCGGCGCCGATCTTGGTGGCGCCGACGGTCTCGGCGTCCCACTCGGCAGGCTCGAGGTCCTCGGTCGCCTCGACCAGGGCTTCGCCGGTCGCGGGTGCGGGCACAATCACGTCGCCGAGCGCGCCGTCCGCCCCGATGAGCACCACGCGGGCGCCGATCCGGCCGATGTTCTCCACGACCGCTTTCGACGGTTTGCCGTGCTCGGCAACGAACCTGCGGGCGGCGCCGAGCTGCTTGGCGGTCGGCGCTTCGGTCTTTTCGGTCTCTTCAGCCACCTCTGCATCCTACTGTGCCGATGGTTACCGACTCCGACCTCAGTCACGGCGGAATCGGCCGCACACCAGGCGGCCGCCGGTTCGTGTCCGCCTACTTCAGGGTCGGATCGGTAACAGGCGTCCCGCGCGGCGCAGTGTGAGACTGGGAACGGTCGAGAACGTCCGAGAACAAGGAGGAACCATGTCCACGGCTGTGCAGATCCGCCGTACCGGAGGCCCCGAGGTGCTGGAGGTCGGCGAGGTCGAGCCCGGCGATCCGGGGCCGGGGGAGCTCCTGGTCGACGTGGCCGCGGCCGGGGTGAACTACATCGACACCTATCACCGCAGCGGGCTGTACAAACTGGACCTCCCGGTCACCCTCGGCATGGAGGGCGCGGGCACGGTGGCCGCGGCCGGTTCCGGCGTGACGGGCTTCAAGGTCGGTGACCGGGTGGCGTGGCAGGGGCAGCTCGGCGCGTACGCGCAGCAGGCGAAGATCAACGCCAAGATCGCGGTGCACGTACCCGAAGGCGTATCGGACGAGACCGCCGCGGCGACCATGCTGCAGGGCGTCACCGCGCATTACCTGGTGCGGTCCACTTACGAGGTGCAGGAAGGCGATTCGATCCTGGTGCACGCCGCGGCCGGCGGCGTAGGCCTGCTCCTGGTGCAGCTGGCGAAGGCCCGCGGCGCGCGGGTGATCGGCACCGTTTCCACCGAGGAGAAGGAAAAACTGGCCCGCGAGGCAGGCGCGGACGAGGTGATCCGCTACGACAAGGTGGATTTCGCCGAGGAGACGAGGAAACTGACCGGCGGCGAGGGTGTCGCCGCGGTTTACGACGGGGTCGGCAAGACCACTTTCGACGGCAGCCTCGCGAGCCTGCGGGTGCGCGGGGTGCTGGCCCTGTTCGGCGCCGCCAGCGGCCCGGTCCCGCCGGTCGACCCGCAGCGCCTCAACGCCGGCGGATCCCTTTACCTGACGCGGCCCACGAGCGCCCACTACGTCCGTACCCGTGAGGAGCTGGAGTGGCGCGCGGAGGAACTGTTCCAGGCTGTCACCTCGGGTTCCCTCAACGTGCGGATCGGCCACCGTTATCCCCTCGCCGAAGCACGCCAGGCGCATGAGGACCTCGAAGGCCGCCGCACGACGGGAAAGCTGATCCTGCAGCCCTGATCCCATTCGCCGCATGAAATTGAGCACGTGGGCAGGCGTGAGCGGGCGGTGGACGTCGGATTCGCCGACGCGGTGTTGCGGCCGCGCGGGTTCGAGGAGATCGACCGGCGGGCGCGGCGCGGCCACGAACGTTTCAAACGCCCGACCGGCTGGGCGAGGTCGTGAAGTTCGGCTGGTACCTGCTCAGGGAAGACGGCGAGGCGGTGTCGTGCGGACTGGAGGTCCTGGTGCTCGGCGGGCACGGCCGGATCGCCGCCGACCACGAGTTCTTCGGGAACCGAAAAGGGACAGCCGGCCCAGGCGGGCCGACTGTCCCTTTCGGACACTCAGACGCTGATGGCGGCCCGGATGGTCTCCTTCAGTGAGCCGGTCGTGGCGATCACCGCGGTGGGCTCGTAACCGCAGTGGGCCATGCAGTTCGCGCAGCGGGGGTCCTTGCCGCGGCCGAACTTGTCCCAGTCGGTCTCCTCGATCAGCTCGCGCCAGGTCTTGGCGTAGCCGTCGTCGAGCAGGTAGCACGGCCGCTGCCAGCCCAGCAGCGAGTACGACGGGATGCCCCACGGCGTGCATTCCAGATCCCGCTTGCCCTCGATGAAGTCGAGGAACACCGGCGAGTGGTTCAGCCGCCACTTCTTCCGGCGCCCGTCGGCGAACGCCTTCGAGAACAGCTCACGGCTCTGCTGCACACCGAGGAAGTTCTCCTGGTCCGGCGCCTTTTCGTAGGCGTAGCCCGGCGAAAGCTGCATGTTGTCCACGCCCACCTCGTCGTTGAGGTAGTCGAGCACGTCGATCACGTCCTGCGGGCTGTCGGTGTTGAAGAACGTGGTGTTCGTCATCACCTTGAAACCCTTGGACTGCGCCAGCCGGATCGCGTCGACGGCGGCCTGGAAACCGCCCTCCTTGCGGACCGAGGCGTCGTGCTTCTCCTCCAGCCCGTCGATGTGCACCATCCACGTGAAGTTCGGGTGCGGCTTGAACTTGTGGATGTGCTTGGGCAGCAGCAGCGCGTTCGTGCACAGGAACACGATCTTGTTGCGCTCGAGCAGGATCCGGGTGATCTCGTCGATCTGCGGGTGCATCAGCGGCTCACCGCCGGCGATGGACACCATCGGGGCGCCGCTCTCCTCGACCGCGCCGACCGCCTGCTGCACCGGCATCCGCTGCTTCAGCAGATGCGCCGGCTGCTGGATCTTGCCGCAGCCACCGCATTTGAGGTTGCACGCGAACAATGGCTCCAGCTCCACCAGTATCGCGTACTTCTCCTTGCGTAACAGCTTCTGCTTGGCCAGGAACATCCCCAGCCGGATGGACTGCCGTAACGGCATACCCATGTCTACCCCACCTCTCGAGGTAACGTGAAACGGATGTCTTCGTCGGCCACCTGGCTGTCCCGCACCGAATTCCGGCCGAGCCCGCCCAGGCAACGGGTCAGTTCCTCCACCAGATGCGGCGGAGCGGACGCACCGGCGGTGATCCCGATCTTCGCCGCACCGGCCAGCCACCGCAGGTCCACTTCGGACACGTCGTCCACCAGATGCGCGGCCGCGCCCTGGCGCCGCGCGACCTCGACCAGCCGTTGGGAGTTCGACGAGTTCGCCGAACCCACCACGAGCACCACGTCGGCGCTGTCGGCGACCGCGCGCACCGCACGCTGGCGATTCGTGGTGGCGTAACAGATGTCGTCCCGCCGCGGGGCGGCCATCGCGGGGAAACGCTTGCGCAGCACCGAAGCGATCTCCTCGGCCTCGTCCACCGCGAGCGTGGTCTGCATGGCGTACGCGACCTTCTCCGGGTCGGCCGCCCGGACCTGCGCCGCGGCGGACGCGTCTTCCACCACGACCACCTGCCCCGGCGCCTCCCCGACGGTGCCCTCCACCTCCTCGTGCTCGGCATGCCCGATCAGGAACACCGTGTCCCCGCGTGCGCTGTAGCGCCGGACTTCGTTGTGCACCTTGGTCACCAGCGGGCAGGTCGCGTCGATCACCCGGAGGTCCCGGACCTCGGCGGCCGCCCGGACGGTGGGCGCCACCCCGTGCGCGGCCAGCACCGTGGTGGCACCCTCGGGCACCTCCTCGACCTCCTGCACGAAAACCGCGCCCAGGTCCTCCAGCCGCCGCACCACATGCGCGTTGTGCACGATCTGGCGCCGCACGTAAACCGGTGCGCCGTACCGTTCCAGCGCTCGTTCGACGATCTCGATCGCCCGGTCCACGCCCGCGCAGAACGACCGTGGACTGGCCAGCAGCAGCTCACCGGAGCCGGCCGCCGCGCACCAGTCGCGCAGCGCCGGAGCCGCGAGGCGCAACGAGCGCAGCCCCGAAATGCCCCGGATGAACGTGCCCGGCCGCAGCAGCGGCGAGCCCGGAGTGTCCACAATGGTCCGGACGACCGCCATCGGCGCCGGAACATCGGCGAACTGCGCGGATTCCATGTCCACCGCGAGCGCGCCACGCTCGGCGAAGCGCGCCCGTTCGGCCCCGTCCACCACCGTGTCCGAAGACGCTATCGGTCCCAAGTGGACAGTCAGGCCCAGGCGCCGCAGCGCCCCGGCGAGCAGTGGCGCCGAACGCAGCGGCACCGGCCCGTCCGGGCCGTCGACCTCGGTCGCCACCACGACGTCACCGGGCGCCACCTGGTCCGTCACCGCCCCGGCGACCCCGGCCACCAGTATCGGCGTGGCGCCGCTGAACCGGCGTGCGGACTCGGCCGCCCGCCGGGGCCCCATGCCCGTGTGCAGCACTCGCACGCCGGGCACCCGCAGGGCCGCGGCCTCCAGGTGCATCGGCGCGCACACCACACCCGTCATGGCGTCTCCAGGTAACGGCCCAGCGCGGAAACCGGGAACACCAGCCGGTACAGGTGGTAGTTGATGTAGAAGTCGCCGGGGAACCCGGTGCCGGTGTACTGCGGCTCGTCCCAGGTCCCGTCCTCGCGCTGGGTCCGCGTCAGCCACGCGACCCCACGCTCCACAGTGGACGATTCCCGCTCCCCCGCCGCCAGCAGCGCAAGGAGCGCCCACGCCGTCTGCGAAGCCGTGGAGTCGCCGCGGCCGATCCATTCCGGATCCCGGTAGGAGCGCAGATCCTCGCCCCAGCCGCCATCCGCGTTCTGGTGCTCGGTCAGCCACGCCACGGCCCGGCGGATCGCCGGCTTCCGCGGTGAGACACCCGCCGCGACGAGCGCCGGCACCACCGCCCCCGTGCCGTAGAGGTGGTTGGCGCCCCAGCGCCCGAACCAGGAGCCGTCCTTCTCCTGGGCGCGCAGCAGCCAGTCCACCCCGCGACGGCATTCCTTCGTCCCGGAAAGCCCTTCCGCCGCAAGCATTTCCACGACGTGCGCGGTGACGTCGGCCGAAGGCGGGTCGATCACCGCGCCGAAGTCGCAGAACGGCAGCTGGGTGGCGAGCGTGCGGGTGTTGTCGGCGTCGAACGCGCCCCAGCCGCCGTCGGCGGACTGCATCCCGTTCAGCCAGGTGACCGCCCGTTCGATGGCATCCTTGAGCCGCGGCCGGTCGGGATGCGCCACCCGCCGCAGCGCCAGCACGATCTCCGCCGTGTCATCGGTGTCGGGGTAGACGTCGTTGGCGAACTCGAACGCCCAGCCCCCGGGCGGAGTGTCCGGCCGCTTCACCGCCCAGTCGCCCTTCACGGTGACTTCCTCGCCCAGCAACCAATCCGAGGCCTTGAGCACGGCCGGATCATCCGCCGGAACGTCGGCGTCCCGCAGCGCCGTCAACGCCAGTGCGGTGTCCCACACCGGGGACTGACAGGCCTCCAGCCTGCGCACCCAGCCGTCCGGTGTCTCCTCGCGGATGACGAACCCGTCCAGCCCCTTCAGTCCGGCCTTGAGCGCGGGATGGTCGAACGAGTAGCCGAGCAGGTGCAGCGCCAGCAGCGAATACACCCACGGCGGCTGGATCCCGCCCCAGGAGCCGTCGGCCTCCTGCCGCGCCAGGATCCACTCCGCCGCCTGCCGCATCGCCATGCCCCGCAACGGTTTCACCGGCAGCTTGGCGTAGGTCTTCAACGCCTTGTCCAGCACGTCGAAGGCGCCGGACCAGGTCCACGGCTTGGGCAGCGAACGACGGCGTTTCCCGGTGCGCAGTTCGTCCACACCGAACGGCAGCGGCCGCACCGGGCGCAGCGTGCCGACGACGGTCAGCGGCACCACCGTCTGTCTCGCCCAGCAGCCCCAGTCGTAGACGTTGAGCGGGAACCAGGACGGCAGGAAGATCAGCTCCGGCGGCATGTTCGGCAGGTCGTCCCACGACCACAGGCCGAACAGCGCCAGCCAGATCCGGGTGAACACCCGGCTGGCCTCCAGCCCGCCGCCGGCGAGCACGAACTCCTGGGCCGCCCGCATATGCGGCTCGTCCGGCGAGTCACCGGCGAGCCGCAGCGCCACCCACGCCTCGACCGTGGTGGACAGGTCACCGGGGCCGCCGTAGAACGTGGCCCAGGTGCCGTCCTCCCTTTGCTGCGAACGGATCCAGCGCGCGGCCTCTTCGGTCTCACGCGCGGTGCGGATGCCGAGGAACTCCCGCAGCAACAGGTCCTCGGCGTCCATGGTGACGTTGGTTTCCAGCTCGCCCTTCCACCAGCCGCCGGATTCCTGCCTGCCCTTGAGGTGCGCGACCGCGCGCTCCAGGGTCTCGGCCGGGGTCCGCACAACGGGCTGGGTGGTCAGAGTCATCAAGCCTCCCTCGTGACGATGAACTGGGCCAGCGAAAGCAGTTCCTCCCGCGCACGGCCGGGGATCTCGGCTTCTTCGAGCTTGCGCCGCCCCGCGGCCATCCGGCGGTACGCCTCGTCCAGGGCCCATTTGCGCCCGCCGGCCTGTTCGATCTTCTCCGCCACGCCGCGGACCGAATCCTCGCCCGGGGTTTCCGGCCGGGCAAGCCATTCCGACAGCTCGCGCCCGAGCGCGCCGCCGTGGGTGATCGAGTACGTGACCGGCAGGCTCTTCTTGCGCGCGCGCAGATCCGAGTAGACCGGCTTGCCGGTGACCGAGGACTCGCCCCAGATCCCCAGCACGTCGTCGACCAGCTGGAACGCCAGGCCGAGGTCGGCGCCGAACCCGGCCAGCGCGTCGACCGTCCTCGGTGGAGCGCCCGCGAGCACCGCGCCGATCGCGGTGCTCGCCGACAGCAGCGCGCCGGTCTTGCCCGCCGCCATGTCGAGGCATTCGTCGAGGCCGACGTCGTTGCGCCGCTCGAACTCCACGTCGAGCACCTGGCCGCGGATCAGCTCGTTGGTCGCCTCGGACAGCAACCGCGCGGCGGCGACGCCGCACGGGCCGTCCACGTCGAGCAGCACTTCCTGCGCCAGCGAAAGCATCGCGTCGCCGGTCAGGATCGCCGCGGCGGCGCCCTTGACCGCCCACACCGTCGGCCGGTGCCTGCGCTCGGTGTCGCCGTCCATCAGATCGTCGTGCAGCAGCGAGAAGTTGTGCACCAGTTCGACCGCGACCGCGCCGGGCAGCCCGGCGGACGGCGGCGCCCCGGCCGCTTCCGCCGAGAGCAGGGCCAGCGCGGGGCGGACCGCTTTTCCGCCGCCGGAGGCAGGCTTGCCGTCCAGGTCGGTCCAGCCGAGGTGGTAGTGCGCGATCGACCGGCTGGTCGGGTCCAGCCGGTCCAGTGCCGCGCGCATCGCGGGCATCACCGCCTGCTTGCCTTGCGCGAGTGAGTCGAGTACGGCCGTCATACGGATAACCCCTCCTGTACAGCCTTTCCGAGTAGCGCACGGGCGGCCGCGTCCCCGCTGCGCACGGCGCCCTCCATCGTCGCGGGCCATCCCGTGGCCGTCCACGCGCCGGCCAGCACGACACCGTCGGCCGTGGTCACGGCCGGCGGGCGCAGCGCCGCGCAGCCCGGCGCCGGGCGGAACGTGGCGTGCCTTTCCCTGGTGACAAAGAAATCCCGGACTCCGGCCCGGTCCGCCGACGGCAGCACCTGCCGCAGCAGCGGCAGGAGCCACTCCCGGATCTCCCGTACCGGAAGGTCGATGAGTTCGTCGGCCGCGGACAGCGAGACCGCGAGGTACTGTCCGCTGTCCAAACCGGACTGTGCGGTGCGGTCGAACACCCACTGCACGGGAGAGTCGACCGCGGCGAAGAACGGCTCGTCCAGCACGTGCCGGTCGAACACCACATGGGCGTTGACGATAGGCGAGCTGCCGAGCCCGCGGTCCCATTCCGGCGGCAGGTCCACACTCCCGGGTGGCAGCAGTTTCGCCGCGACGGGTGGCGGTACGGCGAGCACGACCCGGTCGGCGGTCAGCTCCCGGTCCGCCGTCGCGAGCCGCCAGCCGCCGCCCTCCGGCGACAGCGCGGTCACCTTGGTGTTGAGCAGAACCTCGGCGTCCACCTCGGCCAGCCGCGCCTGTGCCGCGTCACCGTGCAGCTCGCGCAACGGCACCTTCGACCAGCCGATATCCGCGGCCGAGGCCTCGGTCAGCAGGCCGAGCTGGAACACCGTGGCGGCCAGGCCGAGCGACGCCCCCGTCGCGGGAGCGTTCAGCGTCGCGATCCCGACCAGGTCCCACAGATTCGCGATCGCCCGGTCGCTCTGGCCGTGCGCGGAAAGCCAGTCCCCGAAGGACTGCGCGTCGGCCTCCTTCGACGCCGGATCCACGCCACGCAGGGCGAGCGCCGCGCCGGCGAACCGCATCCGGTCGGCGATCCCGAGCGCGCGGTACTTCAGCACGGAGTCCGCGAGATGCAACGGCGCGGGCAATCCGTTGCGGCGCAACCAGACCGGCGCACGCAGCCGCGGTGAGCGCACCTGGATCTCCAGCTTCGGCTGGAGGAACACCTTGCCCATCACGCGCAGCCGGCGCAGCAGCTCCAGATACGAGGTACAGCACCGCAGGAACACGTGCTGCCCGTTGTCGACGTCCAGCTCGCCGCGACGGAAGGAATGCGTCAGCCCGCCGAGATGCCCGCGCGCTTCGACGAGAGTGACATCCTGCCCCGCGTCGGCACAACGGAGTGCCGCGGTGATCCCCGCGAGACCGCCGCCGACGACCAGTACCTTCCCGCTCACGATGTGCGCCCGGACAGCGCCCGGGCCGCCACCCCCAGCTTTTCCCTGCCGGACAACGACATCCGGCGGTCGAACACCAGCGACGGCTGCTCGGCGATCCGCTCCAGCAGCCTGCGGTAGATCCCCGCCATGGCGAGACAGGACGCCGAACTCCGCCTGTCCAGCAAGGGCGCCAGCCGCAGCCCGTCGGCGTACCACTCGCGGGCCCGCGCGGCGCTCTGCCGGATCAGCGCGGAGAGCCCGCCGTTCGCGTCGATCAGCCTGCCGTCGTCGTCCAGCGCCAGCTCGACCCCGAACGCGTCCAGGTCCTCCTGCGGCAGGTACACCCGGCCGTTGATCAGGTCCTCGCGGATGTCGCGAAGAATGTTCGTCTGCTGCAACGCGATCCCGAGCGCGTCGGCGTACTGGGCGGCGTCGGGGTGCGGCTTGCTGCCGAACACGCCGAGGCACAGCCGCCCGATGGAACCGGCGACGCACCGGCAGTACTGCGTCAGGTCGTCGAAGGTGCCGTAGTGGCGGCCCTCGATGTCCATCCACACGCCGTCGAGCAGTTCTTCGAACGCCCCCAACGGAATCGGGTACCGCTTCGCCGCATCGGCCACGGCGATGAGCACCGGGTCGGTGGTGGTGTCCAGTTCCGCCAGGGATTTGCGGACGTCCTGCAGCTGCGTCGACTTCTCCTCGATCGGCAGGTCACCGTCGCCGATGTCGTCGACCCGGCGGGCCAGCGCGTAGACCGCGCACAGCGCCGAGCGGCGCTGCCGGGTGAGCAGGCGGATACCGTAGTAGAAGTTCCGGGCCTCGGTCTTGGTGATTTGCTCACATTCCCGGTAAGCGGTTGCCACGTCCGTCATCGGCGCCCCTTGGTCAGTAGCGATCCCAGATGAACCAGTACGTCCTGTTTCCGTGGCCGCGGCGTCACGGCCAGCACGTCCCAGCGCGCGCGCCGCAACGCGTCCGCCGTGGCCAGCCCGCCCGCGATGTACCCGGCGATGGCCAGCCGCGCCCAGCCGCGCAGGTGCCCGACGAGCGGGGCGCCCCCGGCCAGCAGATCGAGAGCTTTCCGGGTCTGTAGTTCCACCGCGTGCCGCAGCGGGAGTGGCGTGCTCGCCGCCGCGAAGTCGGCTTCGGTGGCACCAAAGGCTTCCAGGTCGTCCTGTGGCAGGTAGACGCGGCCGGCGCGGTGATCCTCGGCCACGTCCTGGCAATGTTCCAGCAACTGCAGGGCCGTGCAGACCAGATCCGAAAGACGCTCGGCTTCCGCCGAGCGCACCCCGAAGATCCGCAACACGATCCGGCCGACCGGATCTGCCGAAAGCACGCAGTAGTCCCGCAGTTCCGCCTGGTTCGCGTACCGGGCGACCTCCTGGTCCTGCAGGTTCGCCCGCACCAGCCGGTCGAACGGCTCCCGTTCCAGGCCACGGGCCCGGATCGTGGGCACCAGTTCGCGCAGCACCGGCTGGTCCGGGCTGCCGTGCCAAGCCCGCACCAGATCCTCGCGGAAGTCCAGCAGCGCGGCCCGTCGGTCGCCTTCGGCCTCGTCACCAAGGTCGTCGATCACCCTGGCCACGTTGTAGACCGCGCCGAGATCACGCCGGAGCGCGGCCGGAAGTATCCGCAGTGCGACGGGAAAGTTTTCCGCGTGTTTCTTTTCTTCGAGCGCGGCACGCTCCGGCGCCACCCGGGAGGGGAGAAACCGGCGCACCATGGGAAGGCCCACCGTGTCGTGACCTGTCGGTGCCGGGCTCATCGGCCCATAATCCAACCAGAGGGGGCCAGGATTCTTCGCGCGGGAAACAAATTCGGGGAGACCCGGGTTATCACGAGCGGACAGTATTGACCCGAACGAAGGACGGATTGCGTCATACGGGTGGAGGTAGCCGGGAGCAGTGGGCAGAAAAGCGGATCCGAGCGACACGAAACTGGAACAACTGGCCGAGGCGACGGCGCAACGGCTCCCCCGGATGCTGGACGACGTCACGCGGCTGCTGAACAACCACTGGCCGGACTACGCCGATTTCATCATCACCGAGCGGGACGAGGTGCTGGCTTCGGCGAACATGTTCCTGCACCGGCTGATGCGGATGGCGAAGTGGGACATCACGGAACTGTCCGACGCCGCCGAACAGCCCAGTGAACAGCTCGGCGAGCAGTCCCTGTTCGAGGAGATCGGGCGCGCCCAGTGGCAACAGGGCCGCGAGCTGACGAGCCTGCTGTCGGCGTACCAGATCGGCGCGCGGGTGGCGTGGCACCACGTCGCCGAGGTCGCGCTGGAGGTCGGGGTCCCCTCCGACGTGTTCGCTTCGCTCGCCGAAGCGGTGTTCATCTTCGTCGACCAGCTCTCCTCGGCATCGGCGCGTGGTTACGTGCTCGAGCAGTCCGAAGCCGCCGCCGCGCGCGAACGGCTGCGCGACGAGCTGGGCAACATGCTCCTGTCCGACCGTTCGGACACCACCGCGATCCGCGCCGCCGCCGCACGCATCGACTGGCCGCTGCCACGCGAGGCGGCGGTCATTCTCGTGGAGCCCGACAATCCCGTGGGCAGTGCGCTGCTGGCCCGCCTGGACCACTCGTGCCTGCACGTCCGGCGGCAGCGGATGGTGTGCGCGATCATCCCCGACCCGGACGGCCCCACACGCAGGCAGCGGCTGGCCACCGCGCTGCGCGGCGCCGGGGCTGTGGTCGGGCACGCGGTGCCGCTGGAGAACCTGCCGGCGAGCATGCGCGTGGCCGAGGTGGCCGCGCAGCTACGCCGGGACGAGGTGCTGCGGGACGACCCCGTGTTCGTCGACGAGCACCTGGACTCGATCATCGTGCACCGCGATCCGCGGCTGCTGGAGGCCTTCCGGCAGCAGGCGCTGGCACCACTCGACGAGCTGGGGCCGGTGACCCGCGAGCGGCTGTGCGAGACGCTCGCGTCGTGGCTGCGGCACCTCGGCGACAGGCGGGCCGTCGCCGAGGAACTGCACATCCACCCGCAGACCGTCCGGTACCGGCTGTCCCAGCTGCGTGAACTGTTCGGCGAAAGCCTCGACAACCCGGACAACCGGCGCCGTCTCACGCTCGCCTTGGCCTGGGGCGTACCGGAAAAACACCGGAACTAGCCGAACTCGGCGAGCGCCTTCCGGAACTCGGCGATGAACGCCGCCGTGTCGGGGATGAACGCGGGGTCGGTGGCCACGCTCATCGAGAAGTCGCGGTACCAGCCCAGGACGCCGATCACGAACGGCGTGCCCGGCGCCAGCGGGATGATCGGGTACGCCGTCTGCAGCGGGTAGTCGCCGAAGTCCACCTGCCAGGCCGCGCCCGGCATGTTCGACACGATGCCGTTGAAAATCCGGCTCCCGTAGAAGAACCGCGAGAACCACCCGTGGAACACCGGTGGCATCAGGTTCGCCACCGAATGCATCACGAACCGCGACGCGATCGCCCTCGTCCCGCCGCGCAGCCGCGCGCTCGCCTTGCTGATCACCCGCAGGCGCTCGGTTTCGGGCATGTCCCCGGTCGGGACCTCGATCATCACCGCGGCGGTGACGTTGCCCGCCATCCCCGGCCGTGGCACGGCCGCCATCAACGGCACCGACACGAGCATCCGCGACGGCAACGGCCCCTTCGCGACCCGTCGCATCGCCGCCACCGAGGCGGCAAGGAGCAGGTCGGTGACCCGGACGCCCCGTGCCCGCGCCAGCTCCCGCATCCACTCCAGCTCGAGGCGCACCGTGCCGAACGAACGGTCGGCGGTGCCGCTGACCGGGAGCTGTGCTTCCGGCCTGTGGTCGGTGGCCAGCTGCGCGAGACCGACGACACCACCGGCGATCTTCTTGGCCCGCCCGGGAAATTCGACCTCGCCGATCGCCGCGGTCATGTCCGGCGAGTCGAACAGCCGCAGCATCATGTTGATCGTGCCGATCCCGTCGGCCACCGAATGGTGCACCAGTGAGACGGCCGCGGCCAGCCCCTCCTCGACTCCGGTGACCACGCAGAACCGCCACAGCGGCCGGTCCCGCGGCAACGGCGTGCCTGCCAGCTGCCCGACCAGCCGGTGCAGCGCCGCCATTCCGCCCGGGCTGCCGTCGGGCAGGCTCAGGTCGAAGACCGGCACGTGCCAGGCCCAGTCGATTTCGGGATGATCGGTCCAGCGCAGCGGCCGCCATTTCGTCGGCGGCACCAGGCGCTGCCGGAAACCGGGCAGGTCGTGGAGCCGGGCGGCGATCGCGTCGCGCGCGAATTCGAAGGTGGGCGGCCCGGCCGCGCGGGTGGTGTCGAGCATGATGAGCCCGCCGACGTGCTGCGGTGCCTCAGGGGTTTCGACGTGCAGGAAGAAAGCGTCCGATGCCGGGATCCGGGTTGCTGGTCGTCTCGCCACATCCGCGATCATGACAGCAGTCGCGACGACGACGACGGCCACCGCCGCGTCGAGCCAGTAATGATTCCCGGTCGCCAGGATGACCAGCAGCGTGACCAGCACGTGGACCGCGCTCACCACCTGCACCGCCCGGCCGCGCGCGAGCCGCGCCAGCACCACCGAAACCCACAGTGCCCACCCCACGTGCAGCGAGGGCATCGCCGCGAGCTGGTTGGCGTTCTCCACCATCGGCGAGCCCCAGGAACCCCAGGTGTGACCGAGCCGCACGGTGTCCACGAACCCGGCGCCCGGCAGCATCCGCGGCGGGGCCACCGGCAGCAGCCAGAAACAGGCCAGCGCGAGCAGATTGACCAGTACGAACGAGTTGCGCACCCGCCGGTAGTCGGCGGGATGCCAGACGTAGACCCAGAACAGCAGCAGCAACGCGCTGGCGATGTAGGTGATCGCGTACTCGTAGTTGGCGAAGGTACGCAGCCAGCCCTGCCCGGCCAGCCACACGTTCATCCCGTGTTCGAAGCCCAGATGCAGGCCGCGCTCGAAGTCCAGGATCCACTGGCCGTAGCCCATCGCGCGGGCTTCCCGCGACGGCAGGGGGCGCGACTCGATCAGCAGGTAGACGCCGAACAGCGCCAGTCCCCCGAGCAGTTCGGCCCACCACCGAGGCCGCTTCGGCGTCCCGATCCGGTCGGCCACCGTTAACGGCGTGTTGGTTGACGATCCAACAGTGAGCACACACCGTCATATAGCACGAAAACGGGGAGTGACGCTCGCCCAGCTCAGGTCGCGGCGGCCGAGCGCCAGCCCATCCGCAGCGTCAGCCCGGGCACCCTGCGCAGCTTGCGCCAGCCGTGACCAGCGCAGACCGCGATGGTCAGCGCCGTCAGCAGCCCGCTGAGCACGCCGCGCGAGAACAGCCCGGCTTCCACACCCCAATGCAGGAAACCGATGGTCATCCCGGCGTCGATCAGCCGCGAACCGCCCCACAGCAGCGCGACCTCGACGAACACCCGCTTCACGGTGTGGTGCGCGAACAGCTCCGCCGGCAACCGGACGAAGTCCCGCGCCAGCCGCGCGGTGATCGGCCTGCCGAGCGCGGCGCTGCCGACGAAGATCAGGAACATCACCACCGAACCCAGCGCGGGCTGCAGCACGTACACCACCGCGCTGGACGTGACCAGCGCGAAGCACGCCCGGCTGACCAGCAGCCCGGTGCACAGCAGCAGGGTGCGCGGCAGGTCCCGGCGGAACAGCCGGCGCGCCCCGATCACCAGCGCGGACCAGCCCAGCACGGCGCACAGCGCGGGCACCAGCCCGGCGAAATGCAGCAGCAGCGCGAGCAGCACACTGGGGACGATCACGGTTTCCAGGAGCAGCACCAGCGCTCGCGCCAGGGTTCCGCGCAGGTGCGGGATCTCGATGACCATGTGGCGCGGCGTGTGGACGTTCTCGGCTGTTTGCACGGGCTCTGAATCACTCCTGAGAACAAGTCTCCGGGGGATGGGCGGGGGTCGCAACTTTGCCCGGCAAGCTATCAGTGTGGGGGTAAACGCCATGTGTTGCCGTGCGGGTCGTCTCCCGCTGGACCGTCGGCGAGTGCGCGAGCCCGAAAATACCCGCCGTGAGCAGGACAGCCGCACCGGCCGTCGCCGCGAGCGGGCCCGGCGAGGTGGACAGCGTGGCGTGGAAGGCCAGCAGGCCGAGTGCGTAACTGACCGCGGGGTTCACGATGGACATCACCGCTATCGCCGCCGACAGCGAGCCCGAACCGTAGGCCTGCTGGCCCAGCAGCAGACCGGTCAGCGTGGACAGCGCGAGCAGATACCCGGGCCAGTCGAGCGCGGTGGCCAGCACACCCCTGTTCAGCAGGTCGTCCGTGGTGAGTTTCATCAGCGCGGCGCTCATCGCGTAGCAGACGCCGGCGGCGCTGGCGATGAACGCCGAGTGCAGCAGCGGCCCGCGCCCCTGCGCGACCTGAACCAGGGTGACCACCGTGGCGGCGGCGACCACGACCGCGATCAGCAATCTCCCCCGGTCGGGTGACCCCCCGAGCGGTGCGGCGCCTTCGACGGCGAGGAACACCACGACGCCGCCGACGATCGCGAGCGCCGCGAGCCAGTCGCGCAGCGCCGGCCACTGCCGGATCACGGCCGAGGCCATCGGCAACGCGAACAGCAGCTGGGTGACCAGCAGCGGCTGGACCAGCGCGATGGAGCCGAAATGCAGGGCGATGGCCTGGCTGAGGAAACCCAGGAGGTTCGTCGCCCACCCGGCCAGCCAGACGCGTTTGCGGATCAGGCGGCGGATCAGCCAGAGCACGGGCACGCGGTGCCTGCTGGCCCGGTGCTCCACATCGGCGTCGGCCACCTCGAGTACCGCGCTGCGTTGCAGCGCGGCGGAGGCCGCGAAGAGAAAGGCGGCGGCGAAGCCGAGTACGACCGGAATCAACACATCAAGTCGCAGCGCTCCCCATCGCTAGAACATTCCGGTGGATCAGCCCGAACCACCGAATCGGGACGCCAACGCACGGTACACCGATGGCAGGGCGCCGCGCACCGTGACCGGCAGCTTCAGCCAGCCCGGAACGTAGCGATCCGCCTGGTCACGACGAATTCCGGCGACAATCGCGGCCGCCACCCGATCAGGCGGAACCGGTTTCGGTGACCGGCGTTCGTACGGGCGGCCACGGCGAGTGAAGAACTCGGTGTCCACCACGCCGGGCACGACCACGCCCACGTGCAAGCCGCTGCCCGCGACTTCGAACCGCAGGCTCTCGGCGAACGTGTCCAGCCCCGCCTTCACCGCCGAGTAGACCGACTCGCCCGCCACCGCCGTACGGCCCGCGATGGACGTGACGAAGACCAGCGACGCGCGCGGGCGGGCGAGCAGCCCGGGCAGCAGGGCGCGCGTCAGCTCGACCGGCGCGGTCAGGTTCACCTGCACCAGCCGCCGCACGTCCTCGGCGGTCATCTCCGCGACCGGGCCGGCCCAGCCGATCCCGGCGTTGTTGACGAGCACGTCCACCTCGCCGATGCGGCCGATCTCCCCGGCCGCGGCGGTGACCGCGGCCGGGTCGGCGAAGTCCGCGGTCACCACTGTCCCGCCGGTGCGCTCGGCCAGCGCGGCGAGCCGGCCGGCGTCCCGGCCGTGCAGGATCAGCCGCGCGCCCGCCTCATGCAGCCGTAACGCGGTGGCGGCGCCGATACCCGACGACGCCCCCGTGACCACCGCGAGCGTGCCACGGAGCTCCACTCAGCCGGTGACCTTCACCGCGTCGACCACGAAGACCAGCGTCTCGTTCGGTTTGACGCTGCCCTGGCCGGCGGCGCCGTAGGCGAGGTCCGGCGGAACGACGAGCAGCCTGCGGCCGCCCTGTTTGATGCCGACCAGGCCCTGGTCCCAGCCCGGGATCGCCTGTCCGGCGCCCAGCGTCAGCGAGAACGGCTGCGAGCCGAACGAGTTTTCCTTGTCCTGCTTGTCCGACCACGTGCTCAGGTCGTAGTTCATCTGCAGCGAGCTGCCGTCCTTCGCCGCGGCGCCGGTGCCCGGCTGGAGGTCCTTGGTGACGAGCTGGGTCGGCGCGGTGCAGGTGTCCGGGATGGTGATCGTCGGCTTCGCGCCGAAATCACCGGTGACCTTGATGTCGTCGGCGGTGCACTCGTGCTGCCCGGAGGCGGGCTCGGCGGCGGAGGCACTCGAGGACGCACCGGCCGGCGCGGGCGCCGGGTAGGTCGGGCCGTCGCCCGGGGGGTAGGACGACGGCTCCTGGCCGTTCGAGCAGGCGGCGAGGCACAGCGCGGCGGCCACCACGGTCATGATCTTGCCAGCGTTACGCATGGCGCTCACCTTAACCGGGCGCTGACCAGTCGTTATCCGGTACCCACAAGAGCTTCCAGCTCGTGCGCGGTGTACACGACCCCGAGCCTCCTGGTGGCACGGGTGAGCGCGACGTAGAGGTCGTTCCAGCCGCGCGGGGACGACGCCACGATCTCCTCCGGCGCCACCACGACCACCCCGTCGAACTCCAGGCCCTTGGCCTCGCCGACCGACAGCAGGGACAGGCGTTCGTGCTCGGGCAGCCGCGCGCGGATCGCGCCCAGCCGGGCCGCCGGGCACAGCACCGCGACCGTGCCACCGTCCGCGCCGGCCAGCTCTTCGTCCACAATGGACGGAAGGTCCGTGCCCGCTTCCGGCCGCTGCCACGGGCGGACGCCGCTCTCGCGCACCGAATCAGGGGCACGGAGCTCCGGATCGACGTGTGCGAGCGCCGCCGCGGCCAGCGCCATGATCTCCGCCGGGGTGCGGTAGTTCACCGTCAGCTCGCGCAGCCGCCACCGGTCCGCCACGTACGGGCTGAGCACGTCGCCCCACGCCGAGGCTCCGGCCGGTGCGCCTGTCTGCGCGACGTCGCCGACCAGGGTCATCGAACGGCTCGGGCAGCGGCGCATCAGCAGCCGCCAGTCCATCGGCGACAGCTCCTGCGCTTCGTCGACGATGACGTGCCCGAACGTCCACCGGCGATCCCGCGCCGCACGCTCGGCGGCGGTCAGCTCGCTACGGCGCTGCTGACGCTCGGCGAACAGCTCGGAGTCGAGAATGTCGCTCACCCGCAGGATTTCCTCGTCGATGATCTCCTCGTCCTGTTCGAGGATGTCCAGCACGCCTTCGGCGTAGGCGCGGTCTTCACGCTCCCGGCGTTCACGGGCCGCGCGCTCTTCCGTGTCGTCCTCGCCCAGCAGCTCGGCGAGCTCGTCGAGCAACGGCACGTCCGCGGGCGTCCAGCGGGACTTCTCCGGGCGTACGAGCTGCGCTCGCTCGGCTTGCGCCAGCCGCTCCCCCGCCGCCGAATCCAGCCGCTCCGGCGAAGCGAACAGCTCACGCAACAACCGCTGCGGAGTCAGCTTGGGCCACAACGAATCCAGCGCCGCGAGCACTGTCTTCGACTCGGCCAGCTCGGCCCGGATCTCGGCCCTGTCGCGGGCGTCGAGCACCTCGGCGTCGGCGCTTTCGCCGTCCTGCAACGGAATTTCGGGCACGCCTTCGAACAGATCCACTTCGAGATGCCCGGCCGCGCACTCGGCGAGGGCGTCGAGCATTTGCTCGACGAAGACCCGGCGGGCGACGTTGTGCGGGCGGAGCGTGCCACGGGCCTTGGCACGCGCTTGTTCGCAAACGGCCCTGCCGACTTCCAGCACGTCGTCCTCGAAGTCCACCCGGAGGGCGTCTTCAGGCACCTGCTGCCGGTCGGCCACCGCGTCGGCGAGCACGTCCGCCAGCACCGCACGGCCCTTGATCTCGGCCGCTTCGCGGGTGTCCTCCCCCTTCGCGCGCACGCCGGGGAACAGCTGCCCGACAGTCGACAGGAGCACGCCGGTCTCACCGAGCGACGGCAGCACCTGCCCGATGTAGCGCAGGAACGTGCTGTTCGGGCCCACCACCAGCACGCCTCGCGTGGCCAGCTGCTGCCGGTAGGTGTAGAGCAGGTACGCGGCGCGATGCAGCGCCACGGCCGTCTTTCCGGTGCCGGGGCCGCCCTGGACGACGAGCACCCCGCCCAGTTCGTCCCGGATGATGCGGTCCTGCTCGCCCTGGATGGTGGCGACGATGTCGCTCATCTCACCGGTGCGGCGGCGTTCCAGCGCCGCCAGCAGCGCGGCCTCGCCGGCCAGGCCGAGGTCGTGCCCCTGGTCGGCGGCTCGCAGGTCGAGGATCTCGTCGTCGAGCCCGACGACCTTGCGCGACAGCGTCCGGATGTGCCGCCGCCGGCGAACGCCTTCCGGCGAAGCCGCTGTCGCGAGGTAGAAGGGGCGCGCGGCAGGCGCCCGCCAGTCGATCAGCAGCGGCTCGTAGTCGCCTTCCTCGTCGAACAGGCCGAGCCTGCCGACATACGAGGTCTCCCCGTCGTGGAAGTCGAGCCTGCCGAAGCACAGGCCCTGCTCCACGGAGGTCAGCTGTGTCAGGCGCTCGGAGTACGTGGTGGTGGCGACGTCTCGTTCGGTGCGGGCCTGCGGGGTGCCGCCGGTCTGGGCGAGCGCCCCGGTCAGCCGCCGCTGCGCGGTTTCCCGTTCGGTGTCGAGTTTGCGGTAGAGCTGCGACACGTAGTCCTGCTCCGCCGCGAGATCTGGGTTGTCGTCGGCTGCCAGATCCGGGGACACGGACAAGAAGAACCCACTTTCGCTTCAGGATTGATGGTCGGCAGGTGAGCCAACGATCCTACCTGCCGGAGAATTCCCCGGCAGGCGAGCGAAAACTGCCTAGAAGGGCAGGCCGAGCGCCGGGAGGCCGATCGCGGAGTCGACGGCGAGCGCGACGAACACGATCATCAGATAGGTGTTGGAGCGGTGGAACAGCGACATCGGCTTGGTCTCCACCCCGCGCCGGACCTGCCGCTGCAGCGAGTGCGCGTAGAACAGGAACCAGGCGCCGGCCAGCACCGCGAACGTGGCGTACAGCCAGCTGGTCACCGGGAGCAGCAGCAGCGTCCACCCGACCATCACCCACGAGTAGATGACGATCTGCCGCGCCACGTGCTCGGCGGTGGCCACCACCGGGAGCATCGGCACCCCGGCGCGCTTGTAGTCCTCGCGGTACTTCATGCCCAGCGCCCAGGTGTGCGGCGGGGTCCAGAAGAAGATCACGCCGAACATCACGAACGCGGGCCACTGCACGGTGCCGGTCACCGCGGCCCAGCCGATCACCACCGGCATACAGCCGGCCGCTCCGCCCCACACGACGTTCTGCGCGGTGCGGCGCTTGAGGCCGAGGGTGTACACGAAGATGTAGAACAGGATCGTCGCGATCGCGAGCACCGCGGCCAGCAGGTTGACCGTGAAGTACAGCATCACGAACGAACCCGCGCCGAGCACGAGCCCGAACACCAGCGCGTTGCGCCGCGGCACGGAGTCGCGAACCAGCGGACGGCGCTTGGTGCGGTTCATCACCTTGTCGATATCGGCGTCGATCACGCAGTTGAGCGCGTTGGCGCTGCCCGCGGCCATCGTCCCGCCGGCCAGGGTGGCCAGGATCAGCCACGGGGACGGGATGGTGCGCGCCGCGAGGAACATCGCGGGGATGGTGGTCACCAGCAGCAGCTCGATGACCTGAGGCTTGGTCAGCGCCACATAGGCGCCTGCACGCTGGCGGACGCGCCGAAGGCCACCGGCGGACGGTGCACTGGAGTCCGCGGCGCTGGTGCTGTCACTGCGTTCGTGCGCAGCGTCCACCAACGACATTTCGCTCCCTGGGTCAGTTTCGGGTGGCGTCAGCGCGGGGCTCGACACCGCAACTGATCGTAACCACGGGTTCCCCGATCGACCTCGCCGGGGTTGGCGCGGCATCCGCGCAGCGGATCCGGTCAGGGGTGGTGGCCGGGCAGGCGGGTGGGAGTGTCGGGCTTCTGCCCGTCGGGTACCCGACCTACTAGGCTGCCCCTGCAAAGCCCGGTTGTGAACGCGCGCGATGCCCTCAACCAGGAATATCGTGTCTTCGGGATCGATTGAGATAAGTGGGCTCGCGCGCGCGAACACGCAAACCGACGAAACAGCACAAACGACAAGCACGGGGAGTTCGAGTTCAGTGTCCGAAACCGCCTCTATCAGCGAGAACAATCCTCTGCTCCGGCGGAACGTGCCCGCCGACTGGACCGACCTCGACACCCGCGCCGTGGACACCATCCGGGTGCTCGCCGCGGACGCCGTCGAGGAGTGTGGCAGTGGTCACCCGGGTACGGCGATGAGCCTCGCCCCGCTGGCCTACACGCTGTTCCAGCGCGAGATGCGGCACGACCCGGCGGACCCGGAGTGGCCGGCGCGTGACCGGTTCGTCCTGTCCGCGGGGCACAGCAGCCTGACCCTCTACATCCAGCTGTTCCTGGCCGGCTACGGCCTGGAGCTGGAAGACCTCAAGCAGCTGCGCAAGTGGGGCTCGAAGACCCCCGGTCACCCGGAGTACCGGCACACCCCCGGCGTCGAGACCACCACCGGCCCGCTGGGCCAGGGCCTGGCCAACGGCGTCGGCATGGCGATGGCGGCCCGCCGCGAGCGCGGCCTGCTCGACCCGGACGCGGCCCCCGGCGAAAGCATTTTCGACCACCACATCTACGTGATCGCCTCCGACGGTGACATCGAGGAAGGCGTCACCTCCGAGGCCTCCTCGATCGCGGGCCGCCAAGAGCTGGGCAACCTGATCGTCTTCTACGACGACAACAAGATCTCCATCGAGGACGACACCAACATCGCCCTCTCCGAGGACACCGCCAAGCGGTACGAGGCCTACGGCTGGCACGTGCAGGTCGTCGAAGGCGGCGAGGACGTCGTCGCGATCCAGGAGGCCATCAAGGCGGCGAAGGCCGACCCGCGGCCGTCGTTCATCCTGCTGCGCACGATCATCGGCTATCCGGCCCCGAAGAAGATGAACACCGGCAAGGCGCACGGCGCCGCCCTCGGTGCCGAAGAGGTCGCCGCGGTCAAGGAGATCCTGGGCTTCGACCCGGCCAAGAACTTCCAGGTCGACGACGAGGTGCTGGCCAACACCCGCAAGGCGCTCGACCGCGGCAAGCAGGCGCGCGCCCAGTGGCAGGAGAAGTTCGACTCCTGGGCCGCGGCCAACCCGGAGCGCAAGGCGCTGGCCGACCGGCTCGCCACCCGCAGCCTGCCCGAGGGCTGGGCGGAAAAGCTGCCCAGCTGGGAGCCCGACGAGAAGGGCGTCGCCACCCGCAAGGCCTCCGGCGAGGTGCTCTCCGCGATCGCCGACGTGCTGCCGGAGCTGTGGGGCGGCTCGGCCGACCTGGCCGAGAGCAACAACACCACCATGAAGGGCGCGGACTCGTTCGGCCCGGAGAAGGCCTCCACCAGCATGTGGAGCGCCAACCCTTACGGCCGCACGCTGCACTTCGGTGTCCGCGAGCACGCGATGGGCTCGATCCTCAACGGCATCGCGCTGCACGGCGGAACCCGGCCCTACGGCGCGACGTTCCTGATCTTCAGCGACTACATGCGCCCGCCGGTGCGTCTCGCCGCGCTGATGAAGGCGCCGGTCCTCTACGTCTGGACGCACGACTCGATCGGCCTCGGCGAGGACGGTCCCACCCACCAGCCGATCGAACAGCTCGCCTCGCTGCGCGCGATCCCGGGCCTGAACGTCGTGCGCCCGGCCGACGCGAACGAGACGGCCGCCGCCTGGAAGGCCGCGCTGGAGGACATCCACCACCCGTCCGGCTTCGCGCTGACCCGGCAGAACGTGCCGGTGCTGGAAGGCACCTCGGCCGAAGGCGTCGCCAAGGGCGGTTACGTGCTTGGCGACTACGGCAAGGCCGAGGACGAGCACGTCGTGCTGATCGCGACCGGTTCCGAGGTGCAGCTGGCCGTGGAGGCCGCGAAGACCCTGGCCACCGAGGGGATCGCGGCCCGCGTGGTCTCGATGCCGTGTGTCGAGTGGTTCGACGCGCAGGACCAGGCCTACCGCGATTCGGTGATCCCGCCGTCGGTCAAGGCCCGGGTGGCGGTCGAGGCCGGGATCGCGCAGCCTTGGTACCGCTTCGTCGGCGACGCCGGTGAGATCGTGTCGATCGAGCACTTCGGTGCCTCGGCCGACTTCAAGACCCTGTTCCGCGAGTTCGGGTTCACCGCCGGCGCCGTGGCCGACGCCGCGCGCAGCTCGCTCGCCAAGACCAAGAACTCCT
Source organism: Amycolatopsis sp. (assembly GCF_035546795.1). Classification (GTDB taxonomy): domain Bacteria; phylum Actinomycetota; class Actinomycetes; order Mycobacteriales; family Pseudonocardiaceae; genus Amycolatopsis_E. Next base: position 4,160 of record NZ_DASZWC010000057.1, on the reverse strand, counting down.
GAATCCACGAGAAGGGGATGAACGTCATGAGCGACCGACTCGCCCAGCTGTCCGAAGCAGGCGTGTCCATCTGGCTCGACGACCTGTCGCGCGAACGGCTGGACTCCGGCAACCTCGCCGGGCTGATCCGCGACAAGCACGTCGTAGGGGTGACCACCAACCCGACGATCTTCGCGAACGCGCTGTCCAAGGGCGACGCCTACGACAAGCAGGTGCGTGAGCTTGCCGCCCGCGGCGCCGATCTCTCGGCCACCGTCCGCGAGCTGACCACCACCGACGTGCGCAACGCCGCCGACCTGTTCCGCGACGTCTACACCGCCACGAACGGCACCGACGGCCGGGTGTCCATCGAAGTGGACCCGCGGCTGGCGAAGGACACGGCGAAGACCGTGGCCGAGGCGCAGGACCTGTGGAAGACGGTGGACCGGCCCAACGTCTTCATCAAGATCCCGGCCACCGAGGAGGGCCTGCCCGCGATCACCGCGACACTGGCCGAGGGCATCAGCGTCAACGTCACGCTGATCTTCTCCGTCGAGCGCTACCGCAAGGTGATCGAGGCCTTCTTCGCCGGGCTGGAGCAGGCCAAGGCCAACGGCCACGACCTGCGCTCGATCGAGTCCGTGGCGTCGTTCTTCGTGTCCAGGGTGGACACCGAGGTCGACAAGCGTCTTGCCGCGATCGGCACCGACGAGGCCAAGGCGCTGCGCGGTGAAGCCGCGATCGCCAACGCCCGGCTGGCCTACGCGGCGTACGAAGAGCTGTTCGCGAGTGAGCGCTGGGCCGCGCTGAAGGCCGAAGGCGCCAACCCGCAGCGCCCGCTCTGGGCCTCCACAGGCGTGAAGGACCCGTCGTACTCCGACACCCGCTACGTCGACCAGCTCGTGGCTCCCGGCACCGTGAACACGATGCCGGAGAAGACGATCGAGGCGGTCGCCGACCACGCCGAGATCGACGGGGACAAGGTCACCGGCACCGGCAGCCAGGCCCAAGCGGTGTTCGACCAGCTCGAGGGCGTCGGGATCGACGTGCGCGACGTGTTCCTCACGCTGGAGAACGAGGGCGTGGACAAGTTCGAGAAGTCCTGGCAGGAGCTGCTCGACACCGTCGAGGGTCAGCTCGGGAAGGCGAAGGACTGACGCATGGCGGAAGACAACGGGCCGGTGACGGTCACCGTCTCCGACGAACCACTGGCGGCCACGGCCGCGCCGCTGATCGACAAGCTCGTCGCCGATCAGGCCGCCTCCAAGCTCGCGGCGCAGGACCCCACGCTGTGGGGCCCCGACGCCGAGCCGGAGGCGTCCATCCGGTTGTCCTGGACCACCCTGCACAAGAGCTCGCGCCCGCTGATCGGGGAGATCGAGGCGCTGCGCGAGGAACTGCAGAGCGAAGGCGTGGACAGGGTCGTGCTCGCCGGGATGGGCGGCTCCTCGCTGGCGCCCGAGGTGATCACCGCGTCCGAAGGCGCGCCGCTGACGGTGCTGGACACCACCGATCCCGGCCAGGTGGCCGACGCGCTGGCGGGTGACCTGCAGCGCACCGTGATCGTGGTGTCGTCGAAGTCGGGTGGCACGGTGGAGACCGACAGCCACCGGCGCATCTTCGCGAAAGCCTTCGCCGAGGCCGGGATCGACGCGGCCGCCCGCATCGTGGTGGTCACCGATCCCGGTTCGCCGCTGGCGAAGCTGGCCGAGGACGAGGGCTACCGCAAGGTTTTCCTTGCCGACCCGCACGTGGGCGGCCGCTACTCCGCGCTGACGGCCTTCGGGCTCGTGCCGGCCGGCCTGGCCGGCGCGGACGTGGCGCGCCTGCTGGACCAGGCCGCCGCCGCGGCCCAGGTGCTCGGTGCCGACGACGTGCAGAACCCGGCCCTGCGGCTGGCGGCCGCGTGGAGCGCGGCGCACGCCGACGGCGCCGAGAAGGTCGTGCTGGCCGACACCGGCTCCGGGATCAAGGGCTTCCCCGACTGGGCCGAGCAGCTGATCGCGGAGTCCACCGGCAAGCAGGGCACCGGCCTGCTGCCGGTGGCGGTCGAAGGGCCCGAGGCCCCCGGCTTCGGCGACGCGGGCCAGGACGCGACAGCAGTGGCCATCGGCCCGGTGGTGGAGACCGCGAAGATCGCCACAGCCGGCCCGCTCGGCGCGCAGTTCCTGCTCTGGGAGTTCGCGACCGCGCTGGCCGGGAAGCTGCTGGGGATCAACCCGTTCGACCAGCCGGACGTGGAAGCGGCGAAGAAGGCCGCGCGTGAGCTGCTGGACAACCCGGCCGCGCTCGAAGGCGGCGAGACTCCGTCCACTGTGGACGGTGCGGTGCAGGTCTTCGCCCCCGCCGGCGTTTCCGGCGACGGCACCCTGACCGACGTGCTCAAGGAGTTCCTCGCAACCGCGCCCGAGCACGGCTACCTCGCCGTGCAGGCGTACCTGGACCGGCTCGACGACGCGTCCGCGGCGCTGCTGCGGCCGGAGCTGGCCAGGCGCAGCGGGCTGCAGACCACCTTCGGGTGGGGGCCGCGGTTCCTGCACTCCACCGGGCAGTACCACAAGGGCGGCCACCAGAACGGCGTCTTCCTGCAGATCACCGGCACGCCGGAGCAGGACCTCGAGGTGCCGGACCGGCCGTACACCCTCGGCAAGCTCCAGCACGCGCAGGCGCTGGGCGACGGCAAGGTGCTCACCGGACACGGCCGTCCAGTGCTGCGCCTGCACCTGACCGACCGGGCCGCGGGCCTGGCGCAACTCGTTCGCGCGATTCAGGAGGCCGGCGGATGAAACAGTGGGAGAACCCGCTGAGGGATCCCCGCGACAAACGGCTGCCGAGGATCGCCGGGCCGTCCAGCCTGGTGATCTTCGGGGTGACCGGCGACCTGTCCCGCAAGAAGCTCATGCCGGCGATCTACGACCTCGCCAACCGCGGGCTGCTGCCCGCCGGTTTCTCCCTCGTCGGGTTCGCCCGGCGCGACTGGGAGGACGAGGACTTCGGCCAGCTCGTGCACGACGCGGTCGCCGAGCACGCCCGTACCCCGTTCCGTGAGTCGGTCTGGCACCGGCTCGCCGAGGGAATCCGCTTCGTGCAGGGCAGTTTCGACGACGACGACGCGTTCGACCGGCTCGCCGACACCGTGCGTGAGCTCGACGAGGAGCGTGGCACCGGCGGCAACGTCGCGTTCTACCTGTCGATCCCGCCGAGCGCGTTCCCGGTGGTGACCAAGCAGCTGGCGCGCTCCGGGCTCGCGCAGGCGGACGAGCAGTCGTGGCGCCGCGTGGTGATCGAGAAGCCGTTCGGCCACGACCTGGCCAGCGCCAAGGAGCTCAACGGGATCGTCAACGACGTCTTCCCCGAGGAGTCGGTGTTCCGCATCGACCACTACCTCGGCAAGGAAACCGTTCAGAACATCTTGGCGTTGCGGTTCGCGAACACGCTCTTCGAGCCGCTGTGGAACAGGTCATACGTCGACCACGTGCAGATCACGATGGCCGAAGACATCGGCATCGGCGGGCGCGCCGGTTACTACGACGGCATTGGCGCCGCGCGCGACGTGATCCAGAACCACCTGCTGCAACTGCTCGCGCTGACCGCCATGGAAGAGCCGGTGTCGTTCGAGGCCGACTCGCTGCGGCAGGAGAAGGAGAAGGCGCTGTCGGCCGTCCGGCTGCCCGCCGACCTGGCCGAGGGACCGCCCGCGGCCAGTACGCGGCCGGCTGGCAGGGCGGCCGCCGGGTGCTCGGCTTCCTGGAGGAGGACGGCATCCCGGCCGACTCGCGGACCGAGACCTACGCCGCCGTCCGCTTGTCGGTGGACACCAGGCGGTGGGCGGGGGTCCCGTTCTACCTGCGCACCGGCAAGCGGCTCAGCCGCCGGGTGACCGAGGTGGCGATGGTGTTCCAGCAGGCGCCGCACCTGCCGTTCTCGCACACCGACACCGAGGAGCTCGGGCAGAACGCGCTGGTGATCCGGGTGCAGCCGGACGAGGGCGTGACGATGCGGTTCGGCGCGAAGGTGCCGGGCACCACGATGGAGGTCCGCGACGTGAACATGGACTTCGCCTACGGCGAGTCGTTCACCGAGTCCTCGCCGGAAGCCTACGAGCGCCTGATCCTCGACGTGCTGATCGGCGACCCGCCGCTCTTCCCCCGGCAGGAGGAGGTCGAGCTCTCCTGGCGCAT
>NZ_DASZWC010000056.1:0-99945 GCF_035546795.1 Amycolatopsis sp. | reverse complement strand
CGAGCACCGAGCTGACGAACGCGGTCGGAGCGCTGACGAAGGCGCAAGACCAGATCGGGTTCGGGACGTCGGCGACGACCACGCCCGGTGCGGCACCGAGCAACTCAAGCGCGCGCTCCACCGTCAGCGACGAGGCGAACTCGGCGTTGATCGACAGCGAGTGGCCGGTGAACACCGGCACCCGCACACAGGTGCCCGACACCAGCAGCGACGGAATCCCGAGAATCTTGCGACTCTCGTTGCGCAGCTTTTGCTCCTCGTCGGTCTCGAAGCTGCCGTCGTTGACCATCGAGCCCGCCAGCGGCACCACGTTGAACGCGATCGGCCGCACGTACTTGACCGGCTCCGGGAACGACACCGCCGACCCATCGTGCGTGAGGTCGGCCGCCCGGTCGAAAACTTGGCGGACTTGCTTGTCGAGCTCCTCGACGCCGGCCAGCCCGGATCCCGACACCGCCTGGTACGTGCTCACGACCAGCCGCACCAGACCAGCCTCGTCATGGAGCGGCTTCAGCACCGGCATCGCGGCCATCGTGGTGCAGTTCGGGTTGGCGATGATGCCCTTGCGCGCGTCCTTGATCGCCTGCGGGTTCACCTCGCTCACCACGAGCGGGACGTCCGGATCCAGCCGCCAGGCCGAGGAGTTGTCGATCACCTTCGCGCCCGCGTCGGCGAAGCGCTGTGCCTGAGCACGGGAAGTGGCGCCACCGGCGGAAAACAGTGCGATGTCCAAACCGGACGGATCGGCCGTCGCCGCATCCTCCACCACGATTTCCTGATCACGCCAGGGAAGTTTCGTACCCGCGGACCGTGAGGAGGCGAAGTAGCGGATCTCGGCGACCGGGAAGTGCCGCTCTGCCAGCAACTTCCGCATGACGCCGCCGACCTGACCGGTGGCACCGACCACGCCGATCCGCAAACCGTTTGCTGCCATCAGCGACCACTCCCCGCGTAGACGACGGCTTCCTCGTCGCCGCCGAGTTCGAATGCGTCGTGGATCGCGCGCACAGCGTCATCCAGCTGCGCGTCGCGGATGAGCACCGAGATCCGGATCTCCGAAGTGTTGATGATCTCGATGTTGACGCCGACCTTCGCCAGCGCTTCACAGAACGTCGCGGTGACGCCGGGGTGCGAACGCATGCCCGCGCCCACCAGCGAGACCTTGCCGACCTGGTCGTCGTAGAGCACCGTGTTGAAACCCAGCTCCGCCTTGAGCTTCTCCAGCTCGCCGACCGCCTTGGGGCCGTTGGCCTTGGACAGGGTGAAGGTGATGTCCGTGCGGCCCGCGGTGTTGGACACGTTCTGCAGCACCATGTCGATGTCGATCTCGGCGGTGGCGATGGTCCGGAAGATCCGCGCCGCGGCGCCGGCGTGGTCGGGCACTCCGGTCACCGTGATCTTGGCCTCGGACCGGTCGTGCGCCACTCCGGTGATCAACGCTTGTTCCACGGGGATCTCCTCAATCGAGCCGGTCACCGTCGTGCCCGGCTTGTCACTGTAGGAAGAACGGACGCGAATCGGTACTCCATATCGGCGCGCGTACTCCACCGACCGCAGGTGCAGGATCTTCGAACCGCTGGCCGCGAGCTCGAGCATCTCCTCGTACGGCACGGTGTCGAGCTTCTTGGCGTCCGGCACTATTCGCGGGTCGGCGGTGTACACGCCGTCCACGTCGGAGTAGATCTCGCAGGCGTCCGCGTTCAATGCGGCGGCGAGTGCGACCGCGGTGGTGTCCGAACCGCCGCGGCCCAGCGTGGTGATGTCCTTGGTGTCCTGCGAGACACCCTGAAATCCCGCCACCAGCGCGATGTAGCCCTGCTCGAGCGCCTCGGTCACGCGGCTCGGCGTCACGTCGATGATCCGCGCGTTGCCGTGCACCGCGGTGGTCACCACCCCCGCCTGAGAACCGGTGAACGACCAGGCTTCCGCGCCGTGCGCGGAGATCGCCATCGCCACCAGCGCGTTGGAGATGCGCTCACCCGCAGTGAGCAGCATGTCCATCTCGCGCTCCGGCGGGACCGGGTTGACCTGCTCGGCGAGGTCGAGCAGCTCGTCGGTCGTGTCGCCCATCGCGGAGCAGACGACGACCACGTCGTTGCCCGCCTTCTTGGTGGCGACGATGCGCTCGGCCACCCGTTTGATCCGATCGGCACTTTCCAGCGACGAACCGCCGTATTTCTGGACCACCAGCGCCACGACTATCGGACCTCCTAGGTGCGCGTTTCAAAGAAGCCTACCGGGGGAAGCGTGCAGGGCCACCCAACTGTGTGGCGCCGACCACTCCGGTCACAGCCGGTAACTGACTTCGTGAGAAAATCACCAACGTGCTCGACGTCGCCGGAAAGTCCGTGTTCACCTCGTCCGGAACCGGGCGAACGGAGAGATGGCGACCTTTCGTCCCGGCCGCGATCTTTGTCGGGATCCGGGCGCTGGGTGTGGCGGTTCTCGCAGTCATGTCACCGGCCGGGCTCGTCGACCGGCTGACCGCGTGGGACGGCATGTGGTACCTGCGAATCGCGGCGGGCGGGTACGACCTTGGCGCGTTCCTCGACGCGCAGGACCATCCCAACCCGTACACGCCTCGCGCCTTCTTCCCCGGCTACCCGGTTCTCATCGACTGGCTCTCCCGCACGACTGGGGCCGGGCCGGTCGCCGCCGCGCTCATCGTGTCCGCCGTCGCCGGGTTGTTCGCGGCCTACGGGCTGGCCCGGCTCGGCCGTATCGTCCGCGGCGGCTCGGCGCGCGCTGGGTACCTCCTCGTCGCGCTCTTCGCGTCGGCGCCGATGGGGATCGTGCTCTCGATGGCGTACACCGAAGCGCTCTTCTGTGCTCTCGCCGTGTGGGCGCTGATCGGGGTGCTGGAACGGCGCTGGGAACTGGCGGGGGTGTGCTGCGCGCTGGCCGGACTGGTCCGGTCGTCGGCGTTGGCTCTCGCGTTGGCGGTGATGCTCGCGGCGCTGGTTTCCGTGCGAACCGATCGCTGGCGCGCGGCGCCGGCGTTAGTGCTGGCGCCGACGGGGCTGGTCGCTTACCTGTGGTGGACCGGGCTCCGCGTGCGGCCCGAAGCGGGCTTCACCGACCAACTGCGCACGTGGTCCGATCTCGAATGGCAGGGCTGGGCGACGAAGTTCGACGGCGGCGCGGCGACCTGGCGGTTTTTGGGGCAGGCGCTCACTTCCGATGCCGGGATGAGCCTGCTCACGGTCGCCGTGCTCGGGGGCAGCGTGGCGCTGTTCGGTATTTCGTCGTGGCGACGGCTGGAATGGCCGCTGCTGGTCTACGGGGCGCTGGTACTCGTGATGTGCCTGGGCACGAGCAGCCTGATGCACGCCAAACCGCGGCTCCTGCTGCCCGCGTTCACCTTGCTGATCCCGGTGGCGATCGGCCTGTCGAACCGGCGGACGAGCACAGCCGTGTTGACGGTGGCCGGGGCCGCGATCCTGAGCGCCTGGTTCGGCGGATACGCACTCGACGTGTGGAAATACGCGATCTGACTGACAATGCCCCAGGGGAAGGGGCCTGATGGAGCCGGAAATCGCGTCCCGCCGGGTGTTCCGGCGGGTCGTTTGCGCGCGCTGCGGCGAGCGCCGGACCGAGCTGCGCGTATTCGGCACCAGTCGCGAAGACGACCGCGGGCGGCCGAAATCGCGGTTGCGGATTCGCCGGGAACTACGCGATCAGGCGAAAGCCTGGCATCCGGACACAGTGTGCGATCGCTGCCGCCGGGCCTGTGGAAGTATTCGGCCCGATGCGGAAACCAGCTGACAGCAGCGCGCCACTCGCCGAACTGATCGGGGAACGGTGGAGTCCGCGCGCGCTCGACGAGACCGGCGAAGTCACCTGGGACCAACTGCGCGCGCTGCTCGAAGCCGCGCGCTGGGCGCCCTCGTTCGGCAACACGCAACCCGCGCGGTTCCTGGTGGGCAGACGAGGCGACGAGACACACCGCAAGATCCTGGGCACGCTGACCGAACGGAACCAGGCGTGGGCGCAGCGCGCCGGCGCACTGCTGGTCGCGATCATGGTGACACGCAACGAAAAGGGCGAGATCCCGTACGCCGAGTACGGGCTCGGCCTTGCCGGGCAGAACCTCGCGCTGCAGGCCGTGCACGAGGGCCTCGTCGCGCACCAGATGGCGGGCTTCGACGCCGAAGCGGTGCGCGCCGCCTTCGACGTGCCGGCCGAAGCAGTGCCGCGCGTGGCGATCGCCATCGGCGTGCAGGGCGAGCCCGACGTGCTCGGTGAGGAACGCGCGGTGAGCCGGGAGCTTGCGGAGCGCAAACGCTTGCCGCTGCAGGAGATCGCCTTCACCGGCGGCTGGGGCAAGCCCGCGTTCTAGGAGGTCGCGCCGCCCACCCGGCGGATGATCCTGGTGACGATGCTCGAGACGATCAGCCAGAACAGCGCCGCGATGCCGTAGTTCACCAGCACGCGGAGCTTGGCGTCGTTCGGCTCGAAGAGATCCTTGAACCCGATCGCCAGGCTGTCGGCCCACCCGCGAACCCACGAAACGATCCCGTTGTCCGGATTCGCCCCACCCACGGTGAAGATCACGTGCAGGACCAGGATCACCGCGAAGATCAGGCCGACCCACCGGACGATGCCGGCGAGCAGGCCCACCCCGGTGTCCTTGATCTTGCGCCAGTCCACGTCAGACCCACTCTTGGCGTGGGTCTTGGTCTCGGCGAGTTCGTTCTCGCTGCCCTCGGCGTGCTCGGCCATGTCGGAAGTGTGGCACGTCCCGTGGCAGTTGACTACCAGCCAGTAATGAAAGGGGCTCATTTCCATCATCAACTTCCCGCGGCTACAGTGAGGTACATGGCGCGTGCTCTCCTGCTTCGCTGCCGCGACGGGGCCTGATCAGGCCGGCCCCCCGTCGCGGGGCCTTGTCACGCCGCCGGTCACCTTCCTTTAGACCCGGCAGGAGAGACAGTTCATGACCACGCCCGAGCCCGCCAAGACCACTCGTATCCGCAAGCCGTCCCGGCCCGCCCGCGAAGGCCAGCCCAGCTGGAACCCGCAGCGTGGCACCTCGATGCCGGTGCACCGCTACAAGCCCTGGTACAAGCTGGTCGAGGACATCGACGTACCGGACCGCACCTGGCCGGACAAGCGCATCGAAGCCGCCCCGCTGTGGTGCGCGGTCGACCTGCGCGACGGCAACCAGGCGCTGATCGACCCGATGTCCCCGGCCCGCAAGCGCAAGTTCTTCGAGCTGCTGGTGCGCATGGGCTACAAGGAGATCGAGGTCGGGTTCCCGGCCGCGAGCCAGACCGACTTCGACTTCGTCCGCGAGATCATCGAAGAGGACGCGATCCCCGACGACGTCCGGATCCAGGTGCTGACCCAGTGCCGCCCGGAGCTGATCGAGCGCACCTTCGCCTCGCTGGAGGGCGCCCCGCAGGCGATCGTGCACATCTACAACTCCACCTCGATCCTGCAGCGTCGTGTCGTGTTCCGCGAGGAGCGCGAGGGCATCAAGAAGATCGCGCTGCAGGCCGCCGAGCTGGTGACCGAGTACGCGCAGAAGTACTCCGACACCGACTTCCGCTTCCAGTACTCGCCGGAGTCCTACACCGGTACCGAACTGTCGTACGCCGCCGAGGTGTGCAACGCGGTCACCGACATCTGGCAGCCGACCCCGGCCCGGCCGGTGATCCTGAACCTGCCGGCCACGGTGGAAATGGCCACTCCCAACGTCTACGCCGACTCGATCGAATGGATGGGCCGCAACCTGGAGCGCCGCGACTCGGTGATCCTGTCGCTGCACCCGCACAACGACCGCGGCACCGGCGTCGCCGCCGCCGAGCTGGGCTACCAGGCCGGCGCGGACCGGATCGAGGGCTGCCTGTTCGGCAACGGCGAGCGCACCGGCAACGTCGACCTGGTGGCGCTGGGGATGAACCTGTTCAGCCAGGGCATCGACCCGCAGATCGACTTCTCCGACATCGACGAGATCAAGCGCACCGTCGAGTACTGCAACCAGCTGCCCGTGCCCGAGCGCAGCCCGTGGGGCGGGGACCTGGTGTTCACCGCGTTCTCGGGCAGCCACCAGGACGCCATCAACAAGGGCTTCGACGCGCTGCACCGCGCCGCCGAGAAGGAGGGCGTGCCGGTCGACGAGTACCCGTGGGAGGTGCCGTACCTGCCCATCGACCCGAAGGACGTCGGCCGCACCTACGAGGCCGTCATCCGGGTGAACTCGCAGTCCGGCAAGGGCGGCGTCGCATACATCATGAAGACCGAGCACCAGCTCGACCTGCCGCGCCGGCTGCAGATCGAGTTCTCGCAGGTCGTGCAGCGGCACACGGACAGCGAGGGTGGCGAGGTGGACCCGGCCACGATGTGGCACGCGTTCTCGGCCGAGTACCTGGAGCGCGAGACCCCGCTGCAGCTGATCAGCCAGCACGTCACCGCGAACGGCCAGTACAACCTGACCGCCACGGTGCGGGTGGACGGTGACGAGCACGAGATCACCGGCACCGGCAACGGCCCGATCGCGGCGTTCTTCGACGCGTTGGCCACCATCGGGTACGACCTCCGGCTCATGGACTACAGCGAGCACACGATGACCCCGGGCGACGACTCGAAGGCGGCCTCGTACATCGAGTGCGCCATCGACGACAAGGTCTACTGGGGCGTCGGGATCGACGCGTCCATCGTGACCGCGTCGCTGCGGGCCGTCGTTTCCGCGGTCAACCGCGCGAACCGCTGAGCGATCCGGGGTGGGGCGCCGTGCGGCGCTCCACCCTTTGTCCTTTGTGGACCGTCACTTCGTGAGGGCGTCGGATTCCTCGACCATCGTCCGCAGGACCGTGGCGACGGCCGGCCGGGAATCGGCGCCGATCCGGAACACGGCTTCGATGTGGCGGGCCGCGCGAATCCCGGCAAGAGGGCGGCGAAGCAGGCTGTCCTGCCAAACGGTGTAGCGCGGCAGCAAGGCGATTCCGTGCCCGGCGGCAACCAGCGCGCCGATGATCTGGAAATCGTTGATCCGGTACACCACACGCGGCCGGATGCCGGTGCGGGCGGCGATGGAACGCAGCACATCGTCCACCGGAAAGCCGACGTCCACACCGATCCAGCGCTCCTCCGCCAGTTCGGCCAGCTCCACCCGCTCCCGGGTGGCGAGCCGGTGCCCTGGCGGCAACGCCACGTCCAGCGGTTCGCGCAGCAGCGGCACGGTACTCAGCCGGCTGGACCCGAACGGCTCGGCGCTCTCGTCCCGGTGCGTCACCACGATGTCGAAATCCGCGGCCAGCGCGGGCACCTCGGGCGGGGTCATGTCCACGTCCCGCACCTCCACGTCGAGCCCCGCCACGGCGTCGAACCGGTGCAGCAGGCCAGGCAACAGCATCAACCCCGCCGACGGGAAAATCGCCACCCGCACCCGGCCGCGCGGGGAGCTGCGATACGTGTCGAGCTCCGCTTCGGCGCGGCCGAGCGCGGCCAGCACATCGTCGGCGCCGGCAACCAATGCGTGCCCCGCGTCGGTGAGCCGGATGCCGCGGCCGGCGGGCTCCGTCAGGACCAGCCCGACCTCCGCGGCCAACGCGCGCAGCTGCTGTGAGACCGCCGAAGGCGTGCAGTGCAGGGCGCGTGCGGCGGACGTCACGCTGCCCCTGTCGGCAAACTCCCGCAACACCCGTAACCTGCCGATATCCACAACTCTGAAGCGTAACTGAAGAGTCATTGAAAATAATCTCGATTGTCCTTCAAAGTTAGTCCACGCAAGCTGGACGAGTGCCGTCCCGTGATCGCCTGCTCGCCCTGTTCGTCGTCGTGCTCTGGGGGCTGAACTTCCTCGCCGTCCACGCGATGCTCGGCCACTTTCCGCCGTTGTTCGCCGGCGGCCTGCGCTTCCTGGTGATCGCCATCCCGACCGGGCTTTTCGTGCCCTGGCCCAAGGTCAAACTGCGCTGGCTGCTCGGCTACGGCCTCGGGTTCGGCACCGGCCAGTTCGCGTTCCTGTTCATCGCGATGAACATCGGCATGCCCACCGGGCTGGCTTCCCTCGTGCTGCAGGCGTCGGCCCCGTTCACCGTGCTGCTCGGCAGCGTCTTCCTCCGTGAACGGCTCTCCCCACGACAGCTGATCGGAGTCTGCCTCGCCGTCGCGGGGATGCTGGTGATCGCCTTCCACCAAGCCGAAAACGCGGTCCTGCTGCCCGTGCTGCTCACGCTGTTCGCCGCGCTGAGCTGGGCCGCCGGCAACATCTCGATGCGCCGGGCGAACGCGGACAACCCGCTGCACCTGACGCTGTGGATGTCGGTGGTCCCGCCGCTCCCGATGTTCGCCCTGTCCGCCGTCTTCGAAGGACCCACCGCGGACTGGCATTCGCTGACCACGCTCGGCACCTCCAGCGGCTGGGTCGGGCTCGGCGGCTTCGCCTACGTGGTGTTGCTGGGCACGATCGTCGGCTCCGGCATCTGGAGCACGTTGATGCGCCGCAACCCGGCAGGCGTGGTCGCACCGTTCTCGCTGCTGGTGCCCGTGGTCGGGATGTCCGCGTCGTTCCTGCTGTTGGACGAGCGGCCGGCGCTGGTGGAAATCCTGGCCGGGGTGGCGATCGTCGGCGGGGTGCTGTGGGGCTCGCGGAAACCGCGTCAGCGCTCGACGGAAGCGCGCTCTTCCTCGGAGGGCGAGGAAGAGCTGGCCGTCTCGTGACCGCGGCCCATCCGTTTCTTGATCACCAGGCTGACGATGATGCCGACCACCACGGCCACGCCGAGCGCGGCGTAGGAGAACCGGGACAGCCACTTCTCCGCGACCACGCCGAGCGTGTACACCAGCGCCGTGGTGCCACCGGCCCAGACGATGCCGCCGAGCGCGTTCGCGGTGAGGAACCGCGCGTAGTGCATGTGCAGCGAACCGGCGAGCGGCCCGCACAGGATGCGCAGGATCGCGACGAACCGGCCGAAGAACACCGCCCACATGCCGCGTTTGTGGAACAGCCGTTCAGCACTCGCGACGTGTTCGGGCCCGAAGTGCTTGGGGAACTTCCGGCCCGCCCAGTCGAACAACCGCTGGCCGCCCTTGCGGCCGATCAGGTAGCCGATGCTGTCCCCGATGATCGCGCCGGCGCTGGCGACGCCGCCGATGATCCACGGGTTCAGCCCCGCGTGGTGCGACGCGAGCAAGGCCGCGCTCACCAGGACGATTTCACCGGGAAGGGGGATGCCGAGGCTCTCCACCCCGATCACGAGACCGACCGTCACATAGACGAGGAGCACCGGAATCGCAGCCAGCCACGCGTCGATGTGCATACGTGCAGCCCCCTCTTCACCGACATTTCTGGCGCAAGGCTACCCGTCTCAGGGCTCGAGCAGTTCGGCGACGGAAGACGCGTGGGTGACGGTCGGCCCGGCGCCCGCGTCCGCCTCGACCAGCTCCGCGCGCACTTCGTGCGGGGTGATCAGCCCGGCCCGGATGTCCTCCGCGTAGTGGCAGGCCACCCGGTGTCCCTCGCCGATCTGCCGCAGCTCGGGCCGCTCGGTGTCGCACCGCGTCTCCTGCCGCCACGGGCAGCGGGTGTGGAACCGGCAGCCCGGCGGCGGCGCGGCAGGCGAAGGCAGGTCGCCGGCGAGCAGGATCTGCTCCCGCTGGTCCTCGACCTCAGGATCGGGCACCGGGATCGCCGACAGCAGCGCCCGCGTGTACGGGTGCAGCGGATCGGAGTAAAGCGTCTCCGAGTCGGTCTCCTCGACCAGCGAACCCAGGTACATCACGCCGATCCGGTCGGAGATGTGCCGCACCACGGCGAGGTCGTGCGCGATCACCAGGTACGTCAGGCCGAGCGTGTCCTGCAGCTCTTCGAGCAGGTTCAGCACCTGCGCCTGCACCGACACGTCGAGCGCGGACACTGGTTCGTCGGCCACGATCAGGTCCGGTTCGACAGCCAGCGCCCGCGCGATGCCGATCCGCTGCCGCTGCCCGCCGGAGAACTCGTGCGGGTACTTGCGCAGCGAGTTCACCGGCAGGCCGACCGCGGAAAGCAGTTCCCGCAAGCGTTTGCCGGTGGCCTCCTTGCCCTTGTCGAGGCCGTGCGCGCGCATGCCCTCGATGAGGATGGACTCCACCGACTGGCGCGGGTCGAGGCTGGAGAGCGGGTCCTGAAACACCATCTGCATCCGCCGCCGCATCTTCCGCAGCGACTCGCCCTTGAGGGAGGACACGTCGGTGCCGTCGAACACCACCCGCCCGCCGGTCGGCTCCACCAGCCGGAGGATGCCGCGGCCAAGGGTGGTCTTGCCGCAGCCGGATTCGCCGACGAGCCCGTAGGTCTCGCCGCGCTGGATCTGCAGGTCGACGCCGTCGACCGCGTAGACGTGCCCGACCGTCCGGTCGAACACCAGCCCGCGCTTGATCGGGAAGTGCACCTGGAGGCCTTCCACCGTGACCAGCGGTTCGGTCATACCCCTACTCCCTGCCTGGCGCTGACCGGGCCGACCGGGTTGTGGCAGCGCAACATCCCGCCGTTGTCGGACACGAGTTCCGGGGCCACCTCCCGGCAGCGGTCGAGCGCGTTGGGGCAGCGCGGCGCGAACGCGCAGGCGTGCTCCCACGGAATGTTGTCGGCAACGGATCCCTTGATCGGCACCAGTTTCTCACCTCGCGGCGCGTCGAGGCGCGGGATGGATTCCAGCAGCCCGTGCGTGTAGGGATGCCGGGCCTGGGAGAACAGCGCGTGCCGCTCGGCCCGTTCCACGACGCGGCCGCCATACATCACGTTGACCTCGTCGCACAGCCCGGCGACCACACCGAGGTCGTGCGTGATCATGATCAGCGCCGTGTCGGTGTCGCGCACGAGTTCCGACAGCAGTGCCAGGATCTGCGCCTGGATCGTCACGTCCAGCGCCGTCGTCGGTTCGTCCGCGATCAGCAGCCGCGGCCGGCACGCCAGCGCGATCGCGATCAGCGCGCGCTGCCTCATCCCGCCGGAAAGCTGGTGCGGGTACTCGGTGAGCCGCCGCTTCGGGTCCGGGATGCCGACCCGGTTCAGCAGGTCGGTGGCCTCGACCGACGCCTCCTTACGCGACATCCCGCGATGCCGTTCGAGCACCTCGGTGATCTGCAGCCCGATCGGGACGACCGGATTCAGCGAGGACAGCGGGTCCTGGAAAACCATGCCGAGGTCCCGGCCGCGCCGGTCCCGCAACTGCTTGTCCGACAACGTGAGCAGATCGGTGCCCTCGAACGACACCGAACCGCCCACCTCCGCGCCGCGTTTGGGCAGCAGGCCCATGATCGCCAGCGCGGTCACCGACTTGCCACTGCCGGACTCGCCGACGAGCCCGACCGTCTGGCCGGGTTCGACATCGAACGTGACCCCGTCCACCGCGGTGAACGGCCTGGTTCCCTTGCGGCGGAACGTGACCGACAGGTCTCGTACCTCGAGTAGTGCCACTGTTACCGCCTGTTCTTCGGGTCGAGCGCTTCGCGCAGCGACTCGCCGAGCAGCGTGAAACCCAGTGCCACCACGATGATCGCGATGGCCGGGTAGAACGCCAGCTCGGGTTTGACGTCCAGATATCCCTGCGAGTTGCCCAGCATCAGGCCCCACTCCGCCCGGCTCGGGTCCGGGTCGCCGAGGCCGAGGAACGACAGCGCGGCCGCGTCGATGATGGACGTCGCCAGCGTCAGCGTGGCCTGCACGATCACCGGGCCCACCGAGTTCGGCAGCATATGCCGGAACACGATGGTGCCGCGTTTCACGCCCAGCGCCGTCGCCGCCAGCACGTGGTCGCTGGAGCGCTGCGCCAGCATCGCCCCGCGCAGCAACCGTGCGAAGATCGGCACGCTCACCACCGCGACCGCGATGATGACTGTCCATTGTGAACCGTGCGCGAACAGTGCGGCGATCGAAATCGCCAGCAGCAGCGAGGGAATCGCCAGCAGGATGTCGGTGAACCGCATCAGCAGCGTGTCCACCCAGCCGCCGAACGCTCCGGCCAGCCCGCCGATGGTCATCCCGACCACCACGCCGATCAGCGTCGCCACCACGCCCACGATCAGCGTCTGCTGCGCGCCGACCAGCAGCCGCGAGAAGAAGTCGTAGCCGTTCTGGTCGCTGCCGAGCAGGAAACCGGGCATCGGCCCGGGGATCGAGTCCGGCCGCAGCTGGTTCTTCAGCTCGTCGTAGGGGATGGACGGGTCCTTGGGCGCGAGGAAGGGAGCGAGAATGGCCAGCAGCACGAACAGGAGGGTGATCACCGCACCGGTGATCGCGATCGGGCTGCGGGCCATCCGCCTCACCGCGTCCGCGGCGAGACTGGTGCCGCCGGAGGCGGCGAGGTCGTCGATCTTCTCCGCCTTGCGGCGCAACAGTTTCGTACTCATCGCACCCGCACCCTCGGGTCGATGATCGCGTAGGAGATGTCGACGAGCAGGTTGACCAGCACGTACACCAGCGCGGCCAGCAGCAGCAACGCCTGCAGCCGTGGATAGTCACGCCGTTCGATGCCCTGCGCGAGCAGGTAACCGAGGCCGGGGATGTTGAACACCTTCTCCGTCAGCACCGCGCCGGCCAGCAGCAACCCGGTCTGCAACCCGATCGTCGTGCTGACCGGCAGCAACGCGTTGCGCAGGATGTGCCGGCGCCGGATCACCGGCGCGGTCAGGCCCTTGGATTCGGCGGTGCGCACGAAATCCTCTCCCTGGACGTCGAGCACCGACGCGCGGGTGATCCGCACGATCACCGCGAACGGGATGCTCGCCAGCGCGATCGCGGGCAGGATCAGATGTTTGATCGCGTCCCACGCCGCGTCGAACTCGCCGGTGATGATCCCGTCGAGGACGAAGAACCCGGTGATGTGGGTGGCGTCGATCGTCACGTCCTGTCTGCCGGACGGTGGCAGGATCCCCAGTTTCTGCGCGAAGACGTACTTCAGCAGCACACCGAGGAAGAACACCGGCACCGCGACGCCGACCAGCGTCGTGAGCACGGTGGCACTGTCGAGTATCCGGCCGTGGAAGCGCGCGGCGACGTAGCCGAGCGGGATGCCGAACACGACAGCGAGCAGCAGCGCGCACACGGAAAGTTCGATCGTGGCCGGCAGCGCCCTGCCGACCTCGGCCAGTACGGAATCCCCGCTGATCAGGGAACTCCCGAAGTTCCCGGTGGCCACTCGGCCGAGGAACTTGAAGTACTGCACGAAAATCGGCTGGTCCAGACCCATGATCCGGTTCAGGTCGGCGAGTTTGGCCGGGGTGGCCTTGTCACCGAGGAGTGCGCCGGCCGGGCCGCCCGGCAGCAACCGCAGCCAGGCGAACACCAGTATCGACAGCACCAGCAACGTCGGAATCGCCTGCAACAAACGGCGAACAACAAATCGCAGCATAAGGTTTCTTGCCCTACTGTGCCTTTCGCTACCAATCCGGCAGCAGCCACGGCGGAAACGGGTGTCTACGAGCAGATCGGCCGGCGGACCGTATCCGCCTACTTTATGTCAGATTGGTACCGACGAGACTTCACGGGAAAGCGCCCGCCCCCGGCGCGAGCCGGGAGGGGCACTTTCCCGCCAGGAAGTCCCGTCAGCCCTTTGTCACCGTGTAGAAACGCTCGTCGGTGAGCGGTGTCGGGATCAGGTTGTGGATGTTGCCCTTGACCACGATCGCCGGCGGGGACGAGGTCAGCGGCACGGCGGGAACGTACTGCGAGATCAGCACACTGGCCTGCTCGTACGCCGTCTTCTTCGCCTCCGGCGTCGTCTGCGCGTCGGCGTTGCCGATGGCGTTGAAGAGGGCCGGGTTGTTGAACCCGAACTCCGCCTTCTGCCTGCCGAAGAACGTGCCGATGAAGTTGCCGGCGTCGGCGTAGTCACCGGTCCAGCCCAGCAGGTGGATGTCCTGCTTGCCCGCCTTCTGGACATCGTCCTTGTAGCCGCCGTTCCACGGTTCCTGCACGATGTTGACGTTGATCCCGACGGCCTTGAGGTCGTCCGCGATCGCGGCGCCGATCTCGACCGGGTTCGGCATGTAGGGCCGCGTCACCTCGGTCGGCACGTAGAAGTTCAGCGTCATCCCCGTCGCGCCCGCCTGTGCGAGCAGGTCCTTCGCCTTGGCCGGGTCGTAGCTGTGTTTCTCGACCGCGTCGGTGTAGCCGGGCACGTTGTTCGGCAGGAACTGCGTCTGCGCGTAGGCCCCGTTGGGCAGCTTGTTCTTCGCGAGCTGGTCCTTGTTGATCGCGTAGTCGAGCGCCTGGCGCACCCGCACGTCACCCAGCTTCGGGTTGTTCTTCTGGTTTATGCCCAGGTACAGGATGTTGAACGCGGGCCGGATCAGCACCTGGTTCCCGCCGTCCTGCAACGACTTGTAGTCCGCCGGGCTCGGGAAGTCGTAGCCGTCGATGGTGCCGGCGGCCAGCTCCTGCTTACGGGCGTTCTCATCCTCGATGATCTTGAAGATGAGCTTCGAGGTCTTGGCCTTGTCACCCCAGTAGTCGTCGTTGCGGACCAGGGTGATCGTCTTGTTCGTCTTGTCGTAGCTCTCGAACTTGTACGGCCCGGTGCCGGTCGGGTGCTCGTTGGCGTAAGCCGGGTACGAGAACGACTCGCCGCTCTGGGTCACGTTGTCCGCGTCGTACTTCTTCAGCGCGTCGGGGCTGGAGATCGACAGCGACGTGAGGCCGAAGGCGTCCGGGAAGGCGCCCTTGGCCTTGTTCAGGTTGAGGACGGCGGTGTAGTCGTCCTTGGCCTCGCACGATTTGTAGACCGGGGAGCCGGTGGCGTCACCCTCGTTCTTCGCGAAACCCTCGAAGACGTCGCCGTAGTAGATCATCTGCGACTGCGCCGCGGCGCCCTTCATGTTGTACCAGCGGTCGAAGTTGAAGCAGACCGCCGCCGCGTTGAAGGGGGTGCCGTCGTGGAACTTCACGCCCTGGCGCAGGGTGAAGGTCCAGGTCTTGGCGTCGGCGCTCGGAGTCCATGCCGTGGCAAGGTCGCCGACCAGCTCGGTGGTACCGGGCTTGTAGGTGACCAGCGTGTCGAACATCTGCCGCGCGGGGCGGAAACTCTCACCGTCGTCGTTGAAGATCGGGTCGAAGTTCTTCGGCGCACCCGCGGCACCGAAGACGAATGTGTCGTTGGCGCCACCACCACCCGAACCGCGTTCGGAAGCGCAAGCCGACATGGCGATCGCCAGCACACCGGCAAGCCCGATCAGGGCGATCCGGCGCAGGCGAGCCACCCGCTGAGGGAGCATGTGAACTCCTTGTAGAAGATGCAGTTAGTGATCGACGACCCTAGCCCGAACCCGGCTTTCGCTTAAGCACCCAAGGTTACGATCGCGCTACGTAAACCGTGCCTCACGCACACGCTGGGGTTATCCGATCACGAAGAGTGCGAACGGCAGCCCATTTGTCCCCTTGGGTCTCACCCGCACGGGGGGCGTACGGTCAGGTACGGTCAGCGGCGAACCAGCCGCGTTCGAACGCCTGCCACCGAACCAGATTCTGTCTGTCGGATTCCCCGTCTCGCGTGACGGCACGCTCGAGGCGGGTGGCGGGACCGGGTTCGTCGATCAGGTACCGGAACGAGAGCCGCGGCCGGATGGAGGCGCGCCCCGAGGAAACGCCTTCGATGACGAGCACCTCCGGCGGCGGCACGGTGACGAGCGCGCCGGGCCGCGGTTCGCCACTGGTCCAGTCCAGCCTGCGGTAGGACCCGTTTTCCCCGCGCGCCAGCGGTTCCAGCACGCCGTCGCGGAGCAACGGCCACCACGCCACCGGGTCGTCCCAGGTGGCGAAATGGTCCGTCGGAATCAGGAAGGTTTCGCGGCCACGGCTGCGCAACTCGTCGCACAACGCGGCGGCGAAGGTCGATTTGCCGGAGCCGGAAGGGCCGTCGATCGCGGCCAGCCGCACCGCGCCGAGACGCGGTGCGGCGGCGAGGATCGCGTCCGCGGCTTCGCTACAGCGCACGCCTGCCGGACAACGCGCGACCGAGGGTCAGCTCGTCGGCGAACTCCAGGTCACCACCCATCGGCAGACCGGAGGCCAATCGGGTGACGCTGAGCCCGGGGAAATCGCGCAGCATCCGCACGAGGTAGGTCGCGGTGGCTTCACCTTCGGTGTTCGGATCGGTGGCGACGATCACCTCTTTGACCTCCTCGCCGCCGATCCTGGCAAGCAGTTCGCGCATCCGCAGCTGGTCCGGACCGATGCCGGACAACGGGTCGAGCGCGCCGCCGAGCACGTGGTAGCGGCCCTTGAACTCGCGTGTGCGTTCCACCGCCAGCACGTCCTTGGGCTCCTCGACCACGCAGATCATCGACGTGTCGCGGCGGACGTCGCGGCAGATCCGGCACTGCTGCTGCTCGGAGACGTTGCCGCAGATCTCGCAGAACTGAACGCCCTCACGGACCTTGCCGAGCACGTCCTGCAGCCGCGCGATGTCGGCCGGGTCGGCCGAGAGCAGGTGGAACGCGATCCGCTGGGCGCTCTTCGGGCCGATACCCGGCAGGTGGCCGAGCTCGTCGATGAGGTCCTGGACTACACCTTCGTACAACCCGGGCGCCTTAACCGAGTCCGGGCAGGCCGAGACCGCCGAGGTCGGGCATGCCGCCCCCGCCGCCGAGCGCGCCTGCCACCGGGCCGAGCTTCTCCTCGGTCAGCTTCTGGGCGTTCTTCGTGGCGTCCCGGACCGCGGCGACCACCAGGTCGGCCAGCGTCTCGGTGTCCTCGGGGTCGACCACCTTCGGGTCGATGCTCAGCGCCTTGAGCTCCATGCCACCGGTGACGGTGGCCTTGACAAGGCCGCCGCCGGAGGTGCCGGTGACCTCCGTGCGCTGCAGCTCCTCCTGCGCGGCGACGAGCTGCTGCTGCATCTGCTGGGCCTGCTGGAGGATCGCCTGCATATCGGGCATCCCACCGCCGGGTTGGACCATGATTGCCGTTTCCGATCCTTCGAGTGCCTGCACGTTTCTAGGTCCAGAGTAGCCGCGCGCGGCGTGTCCGCTGAGGGTGGTGGTGGGCCGGCGGAGCGGGCGTATCTCGCCGGACTGTGACACTGTGTTCGCCGTGCGAAGGCGTGTGTTTCCGGTGTTCCTGGGGTGCTCGATCCTGCTCGCGGGCTGTTCGGACGGTGGTGTCGCCGCCGTGAACACAGCTTCTCCTACGCCATCGCGTGTACCGGCATCCTCGTCGGCTTCGGCGGCGCCACCGCCACCGGCGGCCTCGTCCTCGAAGCCACCGGTCGCGGCGGGCAAGGTCGTGGTGCTCGACCCTGGCCACAACGGCGGCAACGCCAAGGCCCCGTCGGTGATCAACAAGCAGGTCCCGGCCGGGCGTGGCGAAACCAAGCCGTGCAACACCACGGGCACCGCGGCCGACTCCGGCTACACCGAGCACGCCTTCACCTGGGATGTGTCCCAGCGAGTCGGGAATGCGTTGTCAGCAAAGGGAATACAGGTTGTATACACCCGTTATGACGACAACGGCGTCGGCCCGTGCGTCGATAAACGGGCCGAGACCGGCAACAACGCCAACGCGGCCGCGGTGGTCTCAATCCACGCCGACGGCTCGACTTCCGCCGGGGCACACGGTTTCCACGTGTCGTATTCGAACCCGCCGCTGAACTCCGCGCAGGGCCGGCCGTCCATCTCCCTGGCCGACGATGTACGCGACAGCCTGCGCGACGCGGGCTTCGCGACGTCGACCTACCTGGGCACCAACGGCATCTACCCACGTGCCGACCTCGCCGGGTTGAACCTGTCGACGCGGCCGGCGGTCCTGGTGGAGTGCGGAAACATGCGTAACGCGGCGGAGGCGGCCACGATGGCGAGCCCGTCCGGCCGCCAGCGTTACGCCGACGCGATCACCGCTGCCGTGCTGAGTTATCTGGCGGGCTGAGTCAGTCCAAGCGCCGTGCGCCGAGGTGTTCGGCGAGCAGCTGATGCGCGATGGCTTCCGGGTCGAGCTGCTGGACCTTCGCGGCCTCGGCCGCCGTCGGGGTGTCTTCCGCGTCGGCCAGCATGGACTCTTCGTCCTCCGGCTCGGGCGGCAACGGGATGTCCGGCTCGGTTGTCGCCGGCTGCGGGCGCGCCGGGGCGGGCGCGGCGGCAGGCGGCTGGGCCGCGGCGGCAGGCGGCTGGGCCGCGGCGGCCGGGCGCTGGAACGTGCGCTGCGGCGGCTGCGGCGCTTCGCGCTGGGTGGGGCTGGGCTGCGGGCGAGGGCCCGCACCGCTAGGGCGGGCGGAACCACCGCCTCCGCCGTGCACACAGCGCACCTGCCAGGTCCCGCCGAGCACGTCATGCAGCGCGGCGGCGATGAACTCGGCGTTGCGCGGCTCGGAAAGCCTGCGCGCCAACGGTTCCGCGGTGTGCGCGAGCACCACCATCGAGCCTTCGACGCTCTGCACGGTGGCGTTGGTCAGCATCGCTTCGGTGCTGCGACTGGTCTTGCGGATGGCGGCGAGCAGGTCCGGCCAGATCCGGCGAATGGCCGTCGCGTCCACCCCGCCAGGCGATGGCGGCGCGACTTCCTGCAGTGGTTCTTCTTGTACCGCAACGGGTTCCGGCGCCGGCTTGACCTGCTCCGGCTCCGCGCGCGGGGGTTCGGGGGCCGGCTCGGGACGCGCCGTCTCAGGGCGTGCCGGCTCGGCGCCGCGCTGCGAAGGCCGTTGGAAGGAACGCTCCGGCGCGGCGGCCGGGGCGGTGCGAGCCGGTGCGGGAGCAGCGGCCTGAGCGGGCGCGTGACCGTCCACGGCCGGAGCCGCCGGCGCTGCGGTCGCACGACGTTCGACGCGTTCCAGCCGTTGCAGCAGCGAACCCTCGTCGTCCGAAACCGAAGGCAGCAGCATCCGTGCGCACAACAGCTCGAGCAGCAACCGGGGCGCGGTGGCGCCGCGCATTTCGAGCAGTCCACTGTGGATGATCTCGGCGTACCGGGTGAGCGTGGCGAGGCCGATGCGTTCGGCCTGCCCGGACATCCGGGCCAGCTCGTCCTCCGGCGCGGACACCAGGCCACGGGCGGCGGCGTCGGCCACCGAGCGCATCAGCACCAGGTCACGCAGGCGGTCGAGCAGGTCGGACGCGAACCGGCGCGGGTCGTGCCCGGCCTCGGCTAGTTGCTCGACCGTGCCGAACACCGCGCCGGAATCGTCCGCCGCGAGCCCGTCGATCATGTCGTTGATCAACGCGACGTCGGTGACCCCCAGCAGTGCCACGGCACGCTGGTAGTCCACGCCCTTCGGGCCGGCGCCGGCGAGCAACTGGTCCAGCACCGATTGGGTGTCACGCGCGGAGCCGCCGCCCGCGCGGATCACCAACGGGAACACGGCGGGGTCGACGTGGATACCTTCGGCCGCGACGTTGCGCTCCAGCAGCTCCCGCATCGAGCTGGGCGGGATGAGCCGGAACGGGTAGTGGTGCGTGCGCGAGCGGATCGTCGGCAGCACCTTGTCGGGCTCGGTGGTGGCGAAGATGAAGATCAGGTGCTCGGGTGGTTCTTCGACGATTTTGAGCAGGGCGTTGAAACCCTGCGTGGTGACCATGTGCGCCTCGTCGATGATGAACACCCGGTAGCGCGATTCCGCGGGCGCGTAGAAGGCTTTGTCGCGGAGCTCGCGGGCGTCGTCCACACCACCGTGGCTGGCGGCGTCGAGCTCGGTGACGTCGATGCTGCCGGGCCCCTCGGGTGCGAGCGCCTTGCACGAATCGCATTTACCGCACGGGTCGGGAGTCGGGCCTTCGACGCAGTTGAGCGAGCGCGCCATGATGCGGGCGCTCGACGTCTTACCGCAGCCGCGCGGGCCGGAGAAGAGGTACGCGTGGTTGATGCGCCCGGAAGAGAGGGCCGTCCGCAGCGGTTCGGTGACGTGCTCCTGCCCGACGACCTCGGCGAAGGTCGCCGGCCGGTACTTGCGGTAAAGAGCCAGAGCCACGCCGCGAGACTACCGTCCTTCCCGCCGAAGCCGACGGCCGATGCTGGTGTCAGCCGCCCGGTGCCGCTCGCCAGGGCGAGGAGCTCGCACCGTGGGGTTTGGGGGCTCGGCCCCCAAACTCGATCAGAAGCCCCTTGTTTCTCCGGGAAAGGCGCGCCAGCACCGAACAGGAGAAACAAGGGGACCCCCGCACCCGTCAGAGCCTGCTTATCCTTGCTGCCTTCCGGCCCTGGGGAGGTTCACAGGATGGACGCCGCGGGGGTCCGCCTCACAGTGTAGGTCAGGAACCCGCGAGGGGTTTCGTCAGGTCGTACACCGTCGTGCCGCCGACCGTGGTGGAGGTGAAGTTCGCCTGCACCCACGACGCGATCGACTCGGTGCCGCCGGTGCTGCCACCAGCACCGCCGAAACCACCGCCGCCGCCCATCCCGCCGGACACGTAGTACGTGATCTGCTTGTCCTGCACGTACTGCTTGAACTGGTCCAGCGTCGGCGCCGGGTCACTGCCGTTGAACCCGCCGATCGCGATCACCCACTTGTCGGAGTTGAGCGCGAGGCCGGCCGCGGACTGGGAACCGTTGGTGGCCGCGGCCCACTTCGTGGTGGTCGCCTTGAGCAGGTTGATCACCTCGGCGTTGGACTGACCTTCGCCACCAGGCCCACCGCCCATCCCGCCACCGCCGAAGCCGTCCATGCCACTGCTGGTCGGGCCGGACGTGGGAATGGAACCAGTGTGCGGCAGGCTCGCCGTCTCCACGGCGTACGCGGTGGTGCCGAGCATGCCGGTGATGAGCGCGCCGACGCCCAACACGGTCCCAGCCCGCCGGATGCGGTCCGCGCCGAACAGCAGCCCGGCCACGAAGATCGCGGTGAGCACGAGGATCACGTACCGCAGCCACGGCTGCCAGGACGAAACCCGTTCCAGCAGAATGAAGTTCCAGACACCAGTGGCCGCGAGCATCAGCGCCAGCGCGACGCGCGCGGGGAAGTTGTGCCGTCCGCGCCACAGTTCGACCGCCCCGATGCCGATGAGTCCGCCGATGCCGGGCGCGAGCGCCACCGTGTAGTACGGGTGGATGGTGCCGCTCATGTAGCTGAACACCAGCGCAGTCACGACCGTCCAGCCGCCCCACAGCAGAAGCGCCGCGCGTGTGCGGTTGGTGCGCGGCGAGAACCGCGTGAACCACAGCCCGGCGACCAGTGCGATCACCGCGGCGGGCAGCAGCCAGGAAATCTCCGAGCCGAACGAGGCGCCGAACATGCGGGTGATGCCGGTGTCGCCGCCGAACATCGAGTTACCGCCACCGCCGCCACCGCCGCGGTTGCCCTCACCGCCGAAGATCCGGCCGAGACCGTTGTAGCCGAAGGCGAGTTCCAGCGCGCTGTTGTCGGTCGAACCGCCGATGAACGGCCTGCTCGACGCCGGCCACAGCGCCACCACCGCGACGTACCAGCCCGCGGACACGAGCACCGCGGCCGCGGCGGCCAGCACCTGCAGGATCCGCTTGCCGAGCCCGGTCGGCGCCGCGACGAGGTACACCAGCGCGAAAGCGGGCAGCACCAGGAAAGCCTGCAGCATCTTGGTGATGAAGCCGAACCCGATGGCGACGCCGGCGAGCACCAGCCACCACGTGCCTGCCTTGTCCAGCGCGCGCACCGTGCAGTACGCGCCGAGGGTCATCAGCAGCACCAGCAGCGCGTCCGGGTTGTTGAACTTGAACATCATGGCCGCGACCGGGGTCAACGCCAGCGCGGCGCCGGCGAGCAGCCCGGCGCCAGGGCCGTTGGTGCGCCGGACCGTCAGGTAGAGCAAGCCGACGGAGCCGACGCCGCACAGGGCGTTGGGCACCAGCATGCTCCAGCTGGAGAAGCCGAAGATCCGCCCGGACAGGCCCATCAGCCAGATCGCGCCCGGCGGCTTGTCGACAGTGATGATGTTGCCGGGGTCGAGCGACCCGAACAGCAGTGCTTCCCAGCTCTTCGTCCCGGCCTGGACCGCCATCGCGTAGAAATCGTTGGCGTAGCCGGAAGCCCCGAGGTTCCACAGGTACAGCGCGGCGGTCGCGAGCAGCAGAACAGCCACGGAGGGGCGGACCCACCGTGGCCGGTCTGTTGCGCGCGTGGCTGCGACGGGGCCGGACCCCACAGACCGGGGTGGTGCGGCGGACGCAGTCGTCATCTGCGAGTTTCTCCTAACGGTTTTTCCGGAAGACCCAGCTGCGGAACAGGAGGAAACGCAGCACGGTGGAAGCCAGGTTGGCCAGTACCAGGACGGCGAGCTCGGCGAACCGGCCCGGTTCACTGCCCGCGTGCAGCAGCGCCAGTGAACCACTCGTCAGCACGAGGCCGAGCGCGAACACGATCAGGCCTTCGAACTGGTGCTTCCCGGCGCCCGCCGAGCCTCGCACGCCGAAGGTGAACCGCCGGTTCGCCGCCGTGTTCGCGATCGCGGTGATCAGCAGCGCGGCGAAGTTCGCGACCTGCGCGTTCATTCCCTGCCGCAGCAACACGAACAGCAGGAGATAGGCCAGGGTGCTGGCCACCCCGATGGCCGCGAACCGCACCAGCTGCATGGCCAGTTTCGGCGGCACCCCAGGGGTGGACACTCCGATCGGCTCCCGTCCGAGCTGGGCGCGAATTTCGCTGATGGGCAGGGTTCCCCTGGCGAACGCGCGGATCATCCTGGCCACGCCTTTGAGGTCGGCGGTGGCGGTGGCGACGATGTGCACCGAGGAGTTCGGGTCGTCGATCCAGTCGACCGGCACCTCGTGCGTGCGCAGCCCGGCGCGCTGGGCGAGCACCAGCAGTTCGGTGTCGAAGAACCAGCCGGTGTCCTCGACCAAGGGCAGCAGCTGCTTGGCGACATCCGCGCGGATCGCTTTGAACCCGCATTGCGCGTCGGAGAACTTGGCGGCCAGCGTCCCCCGCAGAATCAGGTTGTAGCAACGGGAAATGAACTCCCGCTTGGTGCCGCGGACCACCCGCGCGCCCCGTGCCAGCCGCGAACCGATAGCGAGGTCGGAGTGCCCCGAGATCAGCGGGGCGACCAACGGCAGCAGCGCCGCGAGGTCGGTGGACAGGTCCACGTCCATGTACGCCAGCACCTGGGCGTCCGACGCCGACCACACCGCGTTCAGCGCCCGCCCCCGCCCCTTCTGGTCCAGGTGGAAGACCTCGACCTGAGGGATCTCCGCGGCCAGCCGGTTCGCGATCGTCAGCGTGCTGTCGGTGCTCGCGTTGTCCGCGATCGTGATCCGGAACTGGTACGGGACGGTGTCCCGAAGGTATGTATGCAACCTGTGTACACATTGTGCGATGTCGGTCTCCTCGTTGTATACGGGGATGACCACGTCGAGGACCGGGGTGGAACTGCCTTCGGATGAGAGGGCCCGCGCCGCTGCGGGGGAAGCGTCTGCGGAGGTCGTCATGCGAACAACGGTGGCGGCCGCACGTGTGTCAACCTTGTGGCCAAGCTGTGCGGAAGCTGTGAGCAAGCCACTATCGGGCGAGAAACGTCACCTAGTTCGCCATTAATTAACGTGCGCGAAATCGTCGGCCGGTTTCGCGGCCGGGAAACGCACCAGAAACTCGGTCTGTCCCGGTTTGCTCCGTACGCTCACTTCGCCGCCGTGCACGCTCACCACCGCGGCGACAATAGCCAAACCGAGCCCGGTGCTGCCGGCCGCGCGGGACCGCGACGTGTCACCCCTCGCGAACCGCTCGAACACCCCGGGCAGGACTTCTTCGGGAATGCCCGGCCCGTTGTCGGTGACGGTCAAGGACACCTTGCCGTCCGAAGTGGACAGTGCGGTGGTGACGACGGTGCCGGGCGGGGTGTGCGTGCGGGCGTTGCTGAGCAGGTTGAGCGCAACCTGGTGCAGCTGGTCGGAATCACCGATGACCATGATCGGCTCCGGTGGTACGTCCAGCAGCCAGCGGTGGTCCGGACCAGCGACATGCGCGTCGGCCACCGCGTCCATCACCAGCCTGGTCAGGTCCACCGGCTCGTACACCCGGTGCCGCCCGGAATCCAGCCGGGCGAGCAGCAGCAGTTCCTCCACCAGCGTGGTCATCCGTGCCGACTCCGACTCGACCCGGCTCATCGCGAACGCGATGTCCTCGGGCACGCTGTCCCCGCTGCGGCGGGTCAGCTCCGCGTAGCCGCGGATGGCGGCCAGTGGGGTGCGCAATTCGTGGCTGGCGTCCGCGACGAACTGGCGGACGCGGCTCTCGCTCTCGTGCCGGGCCGTCAGCGCGGCGGCCACGTGCCCGAGCATCCGGTTGAACGCCGCGCCGACCTTGCCCACCTCGGTGCGCGGGTCGGTGTCCACCTGCGGCACCCGCACCGACAGGCCGACCTCACCGCGGTCCAGCTGCAGCTCCGACACCTGGGAAGCGGTACGCGCCAAGCGGTTCAACGGGCGCATCGTGCGCCTGATCGTCACCACACCGATGCCGCCCGCGAGCAGCAGGCCGCCGAGCGCCACGCCGCCGAAGATGAATCCCAGCTGCCACAACGTGGCCGTCACGTCGTTCAGCGGCAGGCCGGTGATGAGCACCGAGCCGTTGGGATTGTGCACCGAGATCACGCGGTAGGAACCGAGCGAATCGCCGAGATCCACGGTGCGCCGCTGCCCGTCGGCAGGCAGGTTGACCAGCGTCCGCAGCTGGTCGGCGGGGACCGGGTCGCTGGGGAACGGATTGTCCTCCGTGGGCGGCGTGCCGCCCTTGAGCACCCCGGCGAGCGTGCTGCCGTCCGGTTCGATGAGCACGGCCAGCGTGCCGATGCCCTGACCGGCCACCCGTAGCGAGTCCGGCGGCCGCTGACCCACCGGGAACGACGGCGAGCCCAGCGGCGGGCCGTGTGTGCCGCGATCGGCGGCGGCCGCGAGCCTGTCGTCGAGCTGGTGGATGAGGAAGCTGCGCAACGCCACCTCGGTCACCAGGCCGACCACGAGGCACACCACCGCGATCAGGGTGATCAACTGCGCGATGAGCTTCCCGCGCAGCGAGGACGGGAACAGACGCCTGAGCGGGTGCTGCCTAGTTCGCGGGCTTGAGGACATACCCCGCGCCACGCATCGTGTGGATCATCGGCTCCCTACCTGCGTCAATCTTCTTCCGCAGGTATGAAATATAGAGCTCCACGATGTTGGCCTGCCCACCGAAGTCGTAACTCCACACCCGGTCCAGGATCTGGGCCTTGGACAGCACGCGCTTGGGGTTGCGCATCAGGAACCGCAGCAGTTCGAACTCGGTGGCGGTTAACGAGACCGGCTCGCCGGCGCGGTGCACCTCGCGGCTGTCCTCGTCCAGGGTCAGATCGCCGACGGTCAGCATCGAACCTTCGCTCGCCGAAACCACCCGCGACCTGCGCAGCAGCGCCCGCAGCCGGAGCACGACCTCCTCCAGGCTGAACGGCTTGGTCACGTAGTCGTCGCCGCCCGCGGTGAGGCCGGCGATCCTGTCCTCCACCGCGTCGCGGGCGGTGAGGAACAACACCGGCAGGTTCGGCGCCTCCGCGCGCAGTTTCGTCAGCACCTCGAACCCGCTGAAGTCGGGCAGCATCACGTCGAGCACGACGGCGTCGGGCCGGAACTCGCGCGCGGTACGGACGGCTTCGTTGCCGTTGCCTGCGCTGCGGATCTCCCAGCCCTCCATCCGCAGTGCCATCGACACCAGCTCGGCGAGCGTCTCCTCGTCGTCGACGACGAGGACTCTGACCGGGGACCCGTCGGCCCGGTGGAGGTCGGCCTTGCCCTGTCCCGAGGTGGTGGCGTTCATGCTGGTCATGCTCCCATCCTCGGCCGGTCCGGTAGGCCCAGGCTGTGTGCCGTCTGTGGATTCCCTGTGAGCGCGCGGGTACACAGGGTGTGCCCATGTGGCACACAGCTTGCACACAGAAAGTGTGCCGAACCTGGTCGCGGTAAGCGGCGTGCCGTCGCGCGCGCCGAACTTCGGGAGAGGAAACGATGAGTACCGAGCCGACGACCACCCCCGAGGCCCCGCCTGCCTGGGGTGACCCGCAGCCTCCAGCGCCGAAGTGGTCCGGCAGGAAGACCGCGATCTCAGCGGCCGTCGCGGTCGTGATCGTCGCCATCGGCGGTGTCGCGATCTACCTGGGCACTTCTTCCGCCGACAGCAGCCAGCAGGGCGGCATGGGCGGCTTCCCCGGCGGCGGCCGGATGGGCGGTATGGGGCAGGCGAGGGGCCTGGCGAGCCTGGCGAGCGCCCTGCACGGCGACTTCACGGTCTCGGAGAACGGCAGCTACGTCACCGAGCGAATGCAGAGCGGCGAGGTCAGCGCGATCAGCGCCACCTCGATCACGGTCAAGAGCAAGGACGACTACACCCAGACCTACACGATCGACTCGTCCACCGAGAAGGCGAGCAACGTCGCGTCGGGTTCCTCGGTGCTGGTCATCGCGAAGGTTTCCGGCAGCACCGCCACGGCGACCGCGGTCACCGACAGCAGCCAGGCCCAGCAGCAGGGCGGCGCCCCCGGCGCTCAGCAGGGCGGCAGGCAGGGCGGTTTCCCCGGTGGGCAGCAGAGTGGCCAGCAGGGCGGCTTCCCCGCCGGCGGCCAGGGCGGGATGCCGAACCGGCAGAGCTCGAACAACTAGGGCCCGCCCTGGCACAACCTCGAAAAACGGAATCTGAAGACGCCCCCGGCCGAAGTGCCGGGGGCGTCTTTTGCCCCGGTGACGGCTCGCGCCCCGGGGCGACGTGTGGTCAATAACACACGAAGCCGGTTATTCCGGCTCAGGCACCGAGGTCGAACTGACCTGCCTTCACACCGGTCAGGAACGCCTGCCACTCGGCGGTGTCGAACACGAAGACCGGGCTGTCGACCAGCTTCGTATCGCGCACGCCGATCAGGCCGGAGCCCCCGATGTTGACTTCGACACAGCTCCCGCCGTTGGGCTCGCTCGCGAAGGACTTCTCCCACTTTCCCTCGTCGAAGAGCGCCACGGCCTCGGCCGGGTCGTAATCCAGCGGGCGCGGATATTCCGCCATAAGTCTTACCTCCGTGCATGTCCGGCCCCCCACCTTGACGTGGGCAAATGCGGGGTTGCCGTGCTTTCCCTGTCCCCGTACGGGTTCCACCGAGTGATCCAAGCGTTGACCACTCGACACCAAGATTATTCCAGTAGTAGGATTAATCCCAGCGGTCGGGGTTGGACCCCCGAGGTCGAGCCCCGGCTGCCGGTCCATTCACAGGGCTCAACCTCTCGGGGGAGGTCACACAGTGCTCGTCGGAAACACGGGGCTCGCCGAACACACAGGGCTCTCCGAACACACTGGGTTCGCCGAACCCGCGGGGCTCTCCGAACCCGCCGGACCGGGCGGCACCCTCGCCGTGGTACCGGCGCGGCGCCCGGAAACGCCGTGGCAGCCTGCCCCGCAGCGGTTCAAGCCCTTCATCGTCGTCGGGCGCGTGAACGGCCGCGAGGAATGCGCGAGAGCCGCGAGCCCCGACGAGGCCCTCACCCGGATGATCGAGTGGCTGCACGCGGACGAGGATGCCGCCGCAGTCTGGTACCTGCGCGAGGACTGGCCCGAGCCCGTCACCGTCGTCGGCCGCCTGCTGCGCGGGGTGGTCGGCGAGAGCCGTCGCTGCGCGCACCTGTTCACGCTCGACCCCGGCACGGTGCTCTACGGCTCGCTCACCGCCTGCTGTGGCACGGAAATCGCGTTGTCCCAACTGGAATGGCTACGCCCCGGCGCCGGGATGCCGTGTGAATGCTGCCTCGCGCTCTCCCCAGGATTGGCGGCCTGAAAACCATGACCGTGCGCATCGGCGATATCGCGCTGATCGGCAGAAAGCGCGACCAGGACGAAGAAATCCACGCCGCCCGCGCGCGCACGGTCGCGTTGCCGGTCTCGCGCCGCCGCCGGCATTTCTGGTGGTACCAACTGAACTTCGGCGCGCCGAAGCCGCGCTGAGCGCTCAGGCCTTTCGGGCCACCCCGCAAAAGCCGGTCGACAGTGAAGGGTTCTCCGTGAACTTCGCGGTGGCCTGCGCCGGCCCGTCCCCGGGGCGCCATTCCGGCAGCCACACCACACCCGGTTCCACGAGCGCGAAATCCCCGAAGAACTTCGTGATTTCGGCCCGGGAACGCGAGTACACCGGATTGTCGGACTGCTCGTAGAGCTCGAACACCGCGCTGATCTTCTCGATCTGCTCGGGCGGCAGCCGCAGTTCCTCCTTGGTGCCATGTGTGATGATCAGGTACGAGCCCGAGGGCAGCCGCTCGCGGTACGCCGCCATGATCTGCTCCACCGGCTCGGCAGGCCCGAGGAAATGCAGGGCCGCACAGAGGATGAGCCCGATCGGCCGCTCCGTGTCCAGCACCCCGGTCTCCGCCGCCTGCCGCCACACCGCGGGCACGTCACGGAAATCGGCCCGCACCACGGCATGCCGCGCCGGGTCGCCGTGTTCTTCCAGCAGCAGCTCGGAATGCGCGACCGCGACCGGCTCGCGGTCAACGTATACGCAGCGGCTGGACTCGTCGAGCTCGTCGGCGGCCTCGTGCACGTTGCCGACCGTCGGTACGCCGGAACCGAGATCGAGGAACTGGGAAACCCCGTTGCGCACGCAGTAGCGCACCGAGCGGCCAAGGAACTCGCGATTCACCCGCGCGATCGTGCGGGCCAGCGGCACGTGCTTGACGATCAGGTCACCGAAGGACCGGTCGATGGCCCAGTTCGCTGTCCCGCCGAGCAGGTAGTCGTAGATCCGCGCGGCGTTGGGGTGCTCGAGGTCGACTCCCTCGGGCGCCTGTTCACTCATCGGGCTCCCAGTCGGTTCTTACAGGTTGTCGCCCATCCGGCGGCGGTACTGCTCCGCCAGCTCCTTGAGGAACTCGCGGGTCTCCTGCCGTTCCAGTGCCGCGCCACGCAGCCTGTCCCAGCTGTCCACGAACAGCTGGAAGTCCTTCTGGTCGTCGAGGTAGTGCCCGCCGGCGGAATGCTCGATGTAGACGAAATCCCTTGTGCGGTCCGGGAAACGCATGATGGTGAAGTCGTTGGGCACCGAAGCCAGCCGCGCCTCGAACGTCAGCACGTGCACGTAGACCCGCTGGCGCCGGTCCAGCTCCATCAGATGCTCGATCTGGTCCAGCATCACCGCCGGCGCGTTGCCACCCGGCGCCCGGCGCAGCGCGGCCTCGCTCAGGATGAACCGGTAGTACGGCGGCTGCGGCTGGTCGAACACCGACTTACGGTCGAGCCTGTTACGCACCAAGGAAGTGACGTCGGTCGCACCGAATTCGGTGAACTGCTTGAGCATGTAGTGCTCGGACTGCAGCGGCCCGGGAATCCGTTCACCGTGCCAGGTCATGATCTCGACCGCGGCCGGTTCGAGGTCGGTGAAGGTGCGGAACCAGTGCGGCACCACCGACCGGTAGCCCGACCAGTGCCCGCGCTGGCCTGCGGCGGCGCGGGCGAGGCCCATCAGCGCCTCGGACTCCTCGCCGTTGATACCGAAGGCATCCAGCATCGCGCGCACGTCACCGAGCTTGACCCCGACCGCGCCGGACTCGATCTTGTTGACCTTGCCCTGGGTGCAGCCGAGCACCTCGGCGACCTGCTGCTGGGTCATCTTCGCCGCGGTACGCGCGTGGCGGAGCTCGTTGCCGAGTTGCTTTCGCCGTGAGGTGACTGTGCTAGCCATTGCTCACTTCCGGCCCTGACCCTTTCCACGACGCGCTGAACCCGTCCCGACCATGATCGTAAGTCGCCGACCATACCGAACCGCGCACTGGTTTGACACGTGACTGCGGAAAGGATCTCAGGAATTGCGGGTGAACGCTAGTTACTCGCGCGTTCACCAGGGACAATCCGGCGGCCCACTAGTGTGTGCGGTAGGCCAAGACGGAAGGCGGAGAAGTGAGCAACAAGGCGAGCATCGGGGTTACCGGGCTGGCGGTCATGGGCCGCAACCTGGCCCGGAACCTGGCCAGGCACGGCCACACCGTCGCCCTGCACAACCGGTCCGAGACGCGCACCAGGGAACTGGTCGAGCAGTTCGGCGACGAGGGCGAGTTCATTCCGACCTACTCCGCGCAGGAGTTCGTCGACGCGCTCGAACGGCCACGGCAGATCGTGATCATGGTGAAGGCCGGCGCGCCGACCGACGCGGTGATCGACGAGTTCGCGCCGTTGCTGGAGAAGGGCGATGTGATCGTCGACGCCGGCAACGCGCACTTCGCCGACACGCGACGCCGCGAGGCCGCGCTGCGCGAGCAGGGGCTGCACTTCGTCGGCACCGGCGTGTCCGGCGGCGAGGAAGGCGCCCTGCACGGGCCGAGCATCATGCCCGGTGGTTCGGTCGAGTCCTACCAGTCGCTCGGCCCGCTGTTCGAGGACATTTCGGCCAAAGTGGACGGTGCGCCGTGCTGCACGCACATCGGCCCCGACGGCGCCGGGCACTTCGTGAAGATGGTGCACAACGGCATCGAGTACGCCGACATGCAGCTCATCGCGGAGTCCTTCGACCTGCTGCGCGGCGCGCTCGGTTACGAACCCGCGCAGATCGCCGAGGTCTTCAAGACCTGGAACACCGGCAGGCTCGACTCCTACCTGATCGAGATCACCGCCGAGGTGCTCAAGCACACCGACGCCGCGACCGGCAAACCGTTCGTGGACGTCGTCACCGACCAGGCCGAGCAGAAGGGCACCGGCCGCTGGACGGTGCAGATCGGGCTCGACCTCGGGGTGCCGATCAGCGGTATCGCCGAAGCGGTCTTCGCGCGTTCGCTCTCCGGCAGTGCGGACCTGCGCAAGGCCAGCCGCGGGCTGCCCGGCCCGGCCCGGAAAGCGCTTTCCGGGGCCGACGCCGAGCGCTTCGCCGACGACGTGGAGCAGGCGCTGTACGCGTCGAAGATCGTCGCCTACGCACAGGGCTTCAACCAGATCCAGGCCGGCGGCGCGGAGTACGGCTGGGACATCGATCTCGGTGCGGTGGCGAAGATCTGGCGCGGTGGCTGCATCATCCGGGCCAAGTTCCTCGACGACGTGACGGCGGCGTTCGCGGCCGAGCCGGGCTTGCCGACCCTGCTCACCTCGGGTGACTTCCGCAAGGCCGTGGAGAACGCGCAGGACTCGTGGCGTTCGGTGGTGGCCACCGCGGTGCGGCTGGGCATTCCGACGCCCGGTTTCTCCACCGCGCTGGCCTACTACGACGGGCTGCGGGCCGAGCGGCTCCCGGCCGCGCTCGTGCAGGGCCAGCGTGACTTCTTCGGCGCGCACACCTACCGTCGCGTCGACCGGGAGGGCTCGTTCCACACCGCGTGGGCGACCGACGAGCGGGCCGAACACCCCGCGTGAGGCCGGGTGGTGAGGGCCGCCTCGCCGGTGGCCCTCACTTACCCGGGTACAGCGTCGCCAGCACGGCCTTGATCTCGCCATCGACGACGTCCTTGGTGACCCCCAGCTCCACCAGGATTTTCTGCGCCGGGTTGTCGCCCTGTTCCAGCAGCCCCAGCAGGATGTGCTCGGTGCCGACGTAGTTGTGCCCGAGCCGCAAGGCTTCCCGCACGGTGAGTTCGATGATCTTGCGGCTCTGCGGGCTGAACGGGATGTGCACGTCCAGCTCGCCACCGCCGGGCGGAAGCGCCGCCGTGATCCGCTCGCCCAGTACGGCCGGCGAGCCGCCGAACTTCTCGATCGCCTTTGCCGCCAGGCCCTCCCGCTCGCCGATCAGGCCGAGCAGGATGTGCAGCGGCTCGATCTGTTCGTTGCCGACGCCGCGCGCGCTGCGCTCGGAGTGGACCAGCACGCGGCGCGCCCGTTCGGTGAACCGGCTGAAGTGCGCCGTGGCGTCCTCGAACGAGAACTCCTTGGGGACAAAGCGCTTCTGCGCGGCTTGTTTCGAAACCCCCATGCTGGCGCCGATATCGGTCCAGGACGCGCCGGACCGCCTTGCCTGGTCGACGAAATGCCCGATCAGATGATCGGCGACCTCACCGACCTGTTCGGCGAGGAGCATCGCGTCGGCCAGCTGCTGCAAGGCGTCCGCTTCGGGATTCTTGTTCTTGACGGAATCGATCAGATCATCGAGACGGACTGGTGTGCTCATGCCGTCAACTCTAGGTTGACGATCATCGGTCGTCAACCCCGGGTTGACGATCACTCGAACGGCAGGCCCACGTAGTTCTCCGCCAGGCTGGTCGCGGCCGCCCGGGACGAGGCCGTGTACCGCAGCTGCGAGAGCTGCAGCCGCCGCTGGAACTCGTCCGACGCCGGGTCGACGTGCAGCATCGAGGTCATGTACCAGGAGAAGTGCTCGGCACGCCACACCCGCCGCAGACATGTGTCCGAATAGGACACTGCGCGCTCGCTTCGGTTGTGCAGCAACAGGTCCACCAACGCACGCGAAAGAACCCGGACATCGGCGACAGCCAGGTTCATCCCCTTGGCCCCGGTCGGCGGCACGATGTGCGCCGCGTCGCCGGCCAGGAACAGCCGGCCGTACTGCATCGGCTCAGCCACGAAACTGCGCATCGGCGTGACGCCCTTGTCCAGGATTGGCCCTTCCCGCAAGGAAAACTCCGACTCGGTCGCCAGCCGCGCCGAGAGCTCCGACCAGATCCGGTCGTCCGGCCAGTTCTCGATCTTCTCGTCGTGCGGGACCTGCAGGTACAGCCGGGTGATCTCCGGGGAACGCATACTGTGCAAGGCGAATCCGCGCTCGTGGTGAGTGTAGATGAGCTCCTCGTCCGACGGCGGTGTCTGCGCGAGCACGCCGAGCCACGCGAACGGGTACTCACGGTCGAAGGATTTCACCTGCCCGCCGGGGATCGTGGGCCTGCTGACGCCGTGGAACCCGTCGCAGCCCGCGATCACGTCACAGTCCAGCTCGCGCGGCGCCCCGTCCGCGTCCCGGTAGGTGACCCGTGGCCGCTCGGTGTCGAGCTCGGCCAGTTCCACATCGGACACTTCGAACTCGACCGGATAGCCCTTGGCCTCGTGCGCGGCGATCAGGTCCTTCACGATCTCCTGCTGGCCGTACACGGTGATGGTCCTGCCGGTCAGCTCGGACAGCGCGATCCGGTGGTCCCGCCCGTCGAACCGGAGCGAAAAACCGTGGTGCGGCAGGCCTTCGGCGTCCAACCGGGTGCCGACACCGATCTCCCGCAACAGTTCGACCGTCGGGTGTTCACACACCCCCGCGCGCACCCGCTTCTCCACGTACTCCCGGCTGCGCGCTTCGAGCACGACGGCGTCGATGCCCTCGGCGTGCAGCAGGTACGACAGCAACAGACCTGCCGGCCCGGCACCGATGATTCCGACCTGCGTGCGCGCCACCTGTTACCTCCCAAACCTCGTCGTTCCGGCACTCAGCATCGTTGCCGACGCGGCTTGTACGCACGCCTTATTCCATTCAATGGAAGTTCGGATCGCGGCGCAGCGCCCTCGGTGCACCGAGCGTGCGGGAGATGCCGCGCGCCGCCGCGCGGACGGCCGGAACGAGGGTGCGCGGGTCGGGACCGTCGGACGGGACCACGATCGAAATCGCCGCGACCACGGTGTCTTCCGGCCCGTACACCGGCGCGGCCACCGACAGCGACACCAGCTCCACCTGGCGGTCGCTGATCACGAACCCGTCGCGCCGGACGTCGGCCAGCACCCAGCGCAGCCGCTCGGGCGAGTCGATCGTTTTGTCGGTGTAGCGCCGAAGCGGGCGCGCGAGAAACTCCTCCTGCACGTCGGCGGGGGCGTTCGCGAGCAGCACCAGGCCGACGCCGGTGGCGTTCGCGGCCAGCCTGCCGCCGACCCGCGAGACGACGTTGACCGCGTTGCGCCCGGAGATTCGCTCGACGTAGACCACGTCCGGCACGTCGAGCACGGCGAGCTGCACGTTCTCGTGGGTCGCCTCGTAAAGGTCCTCCAGGAACGGCATCGCGCTCTCGCGCAGCGGCATTCCGCGCGGCGAAAGGGAAGCCACTTCCCACAGCCACAGTCCGACCCGGTACCGGCCGTCCTCCTGCCGCTCCAGCGCGCCGCGCCGGGCCAGCTCGCCGACGATCCGATGCGCGGTCGACAGCGGCAGCCCGGCCCGGCGGCTCAGGTCCGACAGACTCAGCGCGGGCCGGTCCGGGGTAAAGGAACCGAGCACGTCCAGCACCCGATCCACCACGGAAGGCGCCTGAGCCGAGGTATGCCGCATCAGCCCAGGTTAAAGCGTTATCCCCAAACCAGGGCAGCGGTCTCGACGATGCGTTCCAGCTTCGCCTTCTGCTGGTCCTGCGTGAGGTCGTTCCCCTCCTCCGTGGAGGAGAATCCGCATTGCGGCGACAGGCACAGCTGATCGAGATCGACGTACTTCGCCGCGGCGTCGAGGCGCTGCCGCAGCGAATCCACGCTCTCCAGCTCGCCCCGTTTGGTCGTCATCAGCCCCAGTACGACGAACTTCCCCTTCGGCACGAACCGCAGCGGCTCGAACCCGCCGGAGCGCTCGTCGTCGAACTCCAGGAAGTAGCCGTCCACGTTGAGCTCGTTGAACAGCGCGTCGGCGACGAAGTCGTAACCGCCTTCGGCCACCCACGACGAACGGAAGTTCCCGCGGCACAGGTGCGTGGTCACGGTCAGGCCCTCGGGCCGGCCGGCGAGCGCCGCGTTCATCGTCTTGATGTTGCGCACGTGCTGCTTGTCCGGGTCACCGCCCATCTTCGCGACCAGCTCGCGCTGCGCCGGGTCATTCAGGTACGCCAGGCTCGTGTCGTCGAGCTGCAGGTACGTGCAGCCCAGCGCGGCCATCCCGGCGATCTCCTTGGCGTAGGCCGCCGCGAGATCGGTGTAGAACTCCTCCAGGTCCGGGTACACCGATTCGCTGACCGCGGCCCGGCCGCCGCGGTAGTAGACCATGCTCGGCGACGGGATGGTCTGCTTCGGCGTCTGACTTGGGTCCACAATGGACTTCAGGAACTCGAAGTGCTCCCCGAAGATCACGCCGTCGAGGCCGACCTTCTCGTGTACTCGCAGCCCGGCCGGGCTCCAGTCGAGGTCGCCTGCCGCGTTGTGGAACGTGACGTGCAGCTTCTCGGTGCTCTTGGCGATGCCGTGCAGCTGGTAGATGAAGTCCATATGCCAGGTGGCGCGGCGGAACTCGCCGTCGGTGGCGGACTGCAGCCCGGCGGCATGCTGCAGCTCGACGACCTCGCGGATGGCGTTGTCCTCGACGGCACGCAGATCCGCCGCGCTGATCACCCCCTTGGCGAAGTTCTCGCGGGCTTCGTGCAGTTCGGCGGGGCGCAGCAGGCTGCCAACATGGTCGGCGCGGAACGGCGGTGTCGTGCGCTGAGTCATGGCCCGATCCTCGATCAGGAAGCACACCCGGGGCAACCCGCCTTCCACCCGGTGGCAACCCCCTTGCGAAACTCAGCCGACGTGCACCAGCGGCCGGCGCTCCGGATCCGGTTCCGCGCGGCGCAGCACCTCCCTGGTCACCGGCGGCACGTCGCCGTCGCCGGAGAACAGGTAGCGCACCAGGAACTTGAACGGATTGCCCTCGGTCCAGCTGAAGTAGACGTGCGGGCGCAGCCCGGTGTCGTCCCTGATCTCGAGCAGGATGGCCGCGATCGCGTTGGCGATGGACGGGCTCTTCACCCGCAGGATCCGGTAACCGTGCCGCTTTTCGCCGTGCACCCGCAGGACCGATTCGAAGTCCGAGGCGTCCGAGATGGTCACTTCGAGGAAGATCGGCCGGCAGTCGTGCGGGATGTGGCTGTTCTCGGTCGCCTCCCGCTCCTTCAGCTCGTACTCGACCTTGTCCCGGGCGTCCGGCTCGTTGGCGATGATCCGGACGTGCCCGCCACGCACCGCGGCGTCGATGATCCGCCGGGCGGGGGCGTCGAACTCGACGTCGACCGCGCGCAGCTCCAGCGACCGGGTGGCTCGTGACACCAGCGAGGTCACGATGATCGCGGCGATGAACAACGCCGCGATCTTCACCCCGTCCGGGCGCTCCAAGATGTTCGCGACCGTGGTGTAGACGAACACCGCGGTGATCACCGCGTACGCCACGA
Organism: Amycolatopsis sp.; assembly: GCF_035546795.1. Classification (GTDB taxonomy): domain Bacteria; phylum Actinomycetota; class Actinomycetes; order Mycobacteriales; family Pseudonocardiaceae; genus Amycolatopsis_E. Next base: position 64,034 of record NZ_DASZWC010000056.1, on the reverse strand, counting down.
ACGGCCCGCGTTTCCCGCGGCCCCAAGCCGAGAGCGTCACCGCCAGCGCAGCCGAGGAGATCAGCACCAGCACGCCGGTCGCGTACGCGCCGCCCTGTTCGTCCACGTTCGCGTCGAAGATCCAGGTGATCACGAACGCGATCACCGAGATCACGATCACCAGCGGACGGGTCGCCGCGGCCCAGCTCGGCGCCATCCCGTAGCGCGGCAGGTATCGCGGCACGAGGCTGAGCAGCCCCGCCATCGCCGAGGCCCCGGCGAACCACAGAATGGCGATGGTGCTGACGTCGTACACCGTGCCGAAGGCGTTGCCGAGGTAGCTGTGCGCGAGGAACGCGAGCGCGCGGCCGCTGGCCTTGCCGCCGTCGCCGAACTCCTCCTGCGGAATCAGCACGGTGGTGGCGAAACTGCTGGTGATCAGGAACGCGCTCATGATCAGCGCGGCGGTGGTGAGCAGCTTGCGGGTGTTCCGGATCCGGCCCGCCGGCTCCTTTTCGGTGTCGCCCTCGCTGCCGCGCACAAGCGGCATCACCGACACCCCGGTCTCGAACCCGGACAGCCCCAGTGCCAGCTTCGGGAACACGATCAGCGACACCCCGACCATCGCCCACACGCTGCCGTGCTGGTTGACCAGCATGTTCTGCCACTGCACCACCAGATGCGAGCTGGTGAGCACATGGATCAGCGCGTCGATCACCACCACCAGGTTCAGCGTCAGGTACACGGCGACGAGCGCGACAGCGACCCCGATCGCCTCGCCGAAGCCCCGGAGGAACACCGCTCCGAGCAGCAGGATCAGCACCAGCGTGATCACCATGTTCTGGCCGTGCAGAAAGCTTGGTACGTAAGGGTTTTCCACCGCGTGCGCGGCGGCGTCGGCGGCGGAGAGGGTGATCGTGATGACGAAGTCGGTCGCGGCGAACCCGAGCAGCACCAGGACGAGCAGCTTGCCCTTCCAGCGAGCCAGCAGTTTCTCCAGCATCGCCAGCGAGCCCTGTCCGTGCGGGCTCTCGGCCGCCACCCGGCGGTAGATCGGTAATGCACCGGCGAGGGTGAGCACGATCAGCACGATGGTGGCGATCGGGGAGAGCAGTCCGGCGGCCAGCGCGGCGATTCCCGGCTGATAGCCGAGGGTGGAGAAGTAGTCGACCCCGGTGAGGCACATGACCTTCCACCAGGGGTGGTCGCCTTCGCGTCGTTGCTCCTGCTTGCCGCCGCTGAGCTGGCGAGCCCGCTTCGGCTGCCCTTCGAGCAACCAGTCCTTGACCGCGGTCACGGCCACGCTGTTCCCCTCCGCCCTGTGCCGGGATTTTTCCCAGCCCATCATGGCCGACCGGCGGAGCCGTGGAGACCAGCACCACCCGGGCGAGGTCTCCACGGCGGCCCGTCACGCGGGCGGAGCGAGGACAACGACGGAGTTGTGGCCACCCATCCCGAGTGAGGACTTGACGGTCAGCCCGTCACCGACCGGGGTCCGGCCGCTGAGCAACTGGGGATGCCCGGGCGCAACCGGGACCGGCGCCGGCACGTAGCCGCGGTCGTAGCTCATCGCGGCCACGGCCATCTCGACCGCCGAGGCCGCGCCCTGGCAGTGCCCGACGAGCGGCTTGACCGAGTAGATCCCGGTTTCCGGGCCGAAGAACTCGGCCAGGATGGTGCTTTCCGCCCGGTCGCACTGCGCGGTGCCCGGCCCGTGCGCGTTGAAGTACTTCACCGCCGAAGCCGGCACGCCGGCGTTGTCCAGCGCCTGCTGGAAACAGTCCCGCACCTGATCCAGGCCGGGATCGACGCTGGTCACGTGGTACCCGTCGTGTGACATCGCGCCGCCAAGAGCCAGCGCGTACGGCCGCTCCGCCGAACGCGACAGCACGAACGAGACCGACGCCTCGCCGAAGCCGAAGCCCCGGCTGCCCTCCTGGAACGGGCGGCACACATCAGACGGCTCCTGGTCGACGGCCGCGACGCCGAGCCGCACGAAGTGCAATACGTTCTCGGGGGTCGCGGACAGGTCGGTGGCGACGAAGACGACGTCGTCGACGATGCCCGCGTCGAGCCAGGCCTTGGCGGTGAGCAGCCCGGCGTTGCCGGAGGCGCACATCGCCGACACGTTCATCGCCGGGCCATGGAAGCCGTACTCCTGCATGAAGGTCGACATCGGTGTCGAAGGCATCAGCCCGAGATACTCACGCGGGCGCAGATCCCGGTTGCGTTCGAGGTAGAACTCCCGCCACAGGTCCACCTCGCCGAGCACCACGGCGTGCAGCAGCCCGACCCGCTTGCCCGGCTGCCAGCCGCGCGCGCCCGCGTCGGCGATCGCCTCCCTCGCCGCGGCCCGCATCGCCTTGGCGAACCGGCTCGGCCCGTCGGTCGGGTTCCCGCCGTCGGCCACCCTCGCGAGCCAGACGGTCTCGTCCCGGTTGCTCCCGTAGCCGCCGACGAGGGTGGCCGCGTGTTTTCCTGCCCGCAAACCATCCCAGAACTGCTCTCGACTCCAGCCGTAGCCGGTGACGGCGCCGATTCCACAGATTCCTATTTCTCGCGAGTTCATGACACTCGCCCCTCCTTGCGCGTACCTCTACGATCCATTCGGGTTCGAACGGACCTACACGGGCAACGACCAGCGGCTTTCCTGCCTTCGCCGTGGCAAGCTGGTACCGGAGGGATGGGTGCTTTCGACCCAGCTCATTGCTCCATCCGGAGTAACGAGCCAGCTAGGAACCTTCGGCGGATCGGACGGGGTGATGGAGCCAAATGCCAACGGGGCGAACCACGCTTCCGTCACGCCCGTCGACCATGGGCAGATCGTTGACCTGGCACTCTCCGCCGATCGGGCGGTGATCTGGGCCCTGGATCCGGCCACCGGCGAGTTGTCCTGGGATGCCGGGATGGACGAGCTGCTCGGCATCGCCGGCGCCCCCGAGGCCGAGGTCCGCGCACGGCTGGAGCAGCTCGTGCGCCCGATGCTCGTAGCCGTGGAAAGCGCCGAGGCGTGGCAGGACCTGGAGCTCGAGCACGAGTACCCCACCCCGTCGGGTACAACGATGTGGTTGCGATTCCGCGCACGCCGCGGCAACGATAAGCTGCTGGGCATCGCGAGCAACGTCACCGACCGGCACGAGGAGCGGCGCGAGCTCGCCGACCTCGCCGACCGCTACCGGCTCCTGGTCGAGCTGAGCCCGGACATGATCGCCGTCCACCAGGACGGGAAACTCACCTACGCCAACCCGGCGGCGGCCAGGCTGACCGGGGACGGTTCGCGCGAGTCCCTGATCGGGCGGCCCATCACCGATTTCGTGCACCGGCGCTCGGTGCCCGAGATGCTCGACCGGCTGCGCCAGCTCACCGAGCCCGGCGCCACGTCAGAGCCCGCGGAGGCGAAGTTCCTCCGGCCGGACGGCTCGACCTTCCCGATGGAGGTCAAATCGGTCCGCACCACCTGGGAGGGCAGGCCCGCCTACCAGGTGATCATGCGCGACGTCAGCGCGCAGCGGGCGGCCGAGAGCGCGCTGCGCTACCAGGCCGCGCTGGTCGAGCACGTCAGCGACGCGATCATCGCCACCGACACCGCGGGCAGGGTGACCAGCTGGAACCCGGCCGCCGAAGCGATCTACGGCCTGCCCGCGGCCAGGGCGCGCGGCAGGCAGGTCGGGGAGCTGGTCGGCGCCAGGTTCGACCCCGCGCTGGCGATCAAGGGCGGCGGCGTCGTCCAGACAACGCACCGCGCCGCGGACGGCACGGCGTTGTCGATGCGGGTGTCGGTGGCCGAAATGGACAGTGGGTACGTCCTGGTCTGCGCCGACGAAACGGCCCGCCGCCGCGCCGAGCGCCAGTACGCCACGGTCGTCGCGTCGCTCGACGAAGGGGTGCTCGTCGTCGGCTCGAACGGGCTGCTGATCTCGGCCAACCCGGCCGCCGAACGGATCCTCGGGGTGCCAGAGTCGACGATGATCGGCTCCTCCCCGCACGAGTGGCCGATCTACGACGAGTCCGGGCAGCGGCTGTCCACCAGCGAGTACCCGTCGTCGCAGGTGCGCCGCACCGGCATCGCCCAGCAGGGCCGCGTGATGCAGGTGCTGCGCCGCGACGGGCGCACCGTGTGGCTCTCGGTGTCCTGTCGCGCGCTGACCCCGGAGGATTCCGGCACCAGCGCCTACGTGCTGTCCTTCACCGACATCACCGAGCGCCGGGCGATCGGCGAGCAGCTGGAACACGACGCGACACACGATCCACTGACTGGGCTGGCGAACCGTTCGCTGGCGCTCGACCGGCTCACCGGGCTGTTGCACGCGGACGACCGCGCGGCGATCGCGGTGCTGTTCATCGACCTCGACAAGTTCAAGGTGATCAACGATTCGCTCGGCCACTCGGTCGGCGACCGGGTGCTCAAGCTCGCCGGGGACAGGCTGCGCCGCTCGGTGCGGCCGGGCGACGTCGTCGGCAGGCTCGGCGGTGACGAGTTCGTGGTGATCGCGCCGGATGTGCGCGGCGAGCCGGAGGCGCGCTCGCTGACCGAACGGCTGCGGGATTCGCTCACCGAGCCGATCGGGGTGGACGGCAGGCAGTTGCATGTGGACGCGAGCATCGGCATCGTGCTCGTCGGCCCGACCGACCGCCGCGCCGCGCACGATCTGCTGCGGGACGCCGATGTCGCGATGTACCAAGCGAAACAGCTCGGGCGCAGCCGGTACGAGTTCTTCAACGTGCAGCTGCGGGAACGGATGCAGCGCCGGCTCCGGCTGGAGCAGGACCTGCGCGACGCGGTGCGCCGCGGCTCGCTGTGGGCGGCCTACCAGCCGGTGGTGGACCTGACCACGAACCGGATGGTGGCCGTGGAAGGGCTGCTGCGCTGGACACATCCGGTGCACGGGCAGGTGCCGCCCACCGAGTTCATCCCGCTGGCCGAGGAGAGCGACCTCATCAACCACCTCGGCGCGTACATGTTGCGCGAGACGACACGCGAGCTCGCGCAGCGGCGCAGCCGGGGCGCCGACGTCGAGCTGAAGATCAACCTCTCCACCCGGCAGCTGGACGATCCGGGCCTGGTGGCGAGCGTCGAGAAAGCGCTTTCCATAACCGGACTGCCGCCGGCCGCGCTCTGCCTGGAGATCACGGAAAGCGCTCTCATGCGGGACGCCGTGCTGGCCGGGGAGACGCTCGGTGCCTTGCGGGCGCTGGGAGTCCGGCTCGCGATCGACGACTTCGGCACCGGCTACTCGTCACTCGCGCAGCTGCACCGGCTCACCTTGGACACCCTCAAGATCGACCGCTCGTTCGTCACCCGGCTCGGCGAGCCCGATTCCGCCGACGCCGAAACGATCGTCAAGAGCGTGATCGCGATGGCACACGCGGTACACCTGACCGTGGTGGCCGAGGGCGTGGAAAACCTGGCACAGCTGGAGTTGCTGCGTGAGCTCGGCTGCGATCAGGCGCAGGGCTACTACCTGGGGAAACCGCAGCCAGCGGCGAAACTCTGGCCCTGAGCCAGAGGACCAGAACGCCCCCTGCGCGCCTGGTCACCGCACGGCGAAAACCGTTGCCACTGAACATACCTGCACGCCGGTATGTCAGGCGTGAGTTCACCGGCCCTCGATCGCGTCGGTCACCAGCTGTTCCAGCTCGCCCCTGGTGACCGACCACAGTGCCCCGACAGTGCGCGGACTCGACACGAAACTCATCAGCAGCACGCCGCGGATCGCCGCGAAGATCATCAGCAGCACCGCGGTCCCCCTTGCCCTGACGAGGAAATCGGGCACCACCTCGCCCAGCACGTCGCTCATCCCCGCGGTCAGCTGCTTGTTGAACCGGCCGACGTGCGAGCGCAGCTCCGGATCGGTGCGGCTGCCCAGCCACAGCTCGACCACGGCGGTGAAGGTCTTGCTGTCGTGCAGCGCCCACAGCTTGTCCACCAGTGCCATCACGGTTTCCGCCTCGGTCGGCCGGTGTGGCGGATCCGCGCGGAGGTCGTTGATGATCTTCTGCGTGGCGTATTCGAGCCCGGCCACCACCAGTTCCGCCTTCGTGGCGAAGTAGTGCGCCTGCGCGCCGCGCGTCACCCCGGCACGGGTGGCGATCTGCGCGCTCGTGACGTTCCGGTAGCCGTAGTCGACAAGGCACTCCACGGTCGCCTCGAGCAGGGCCGTCCGGGTGGCCGTTCGCCGCTCCGCCTGGGTGCGCCGTCTTTCGCCAGCCATCCCGCAACTTTATCGGTTCTGGCCCCATGAAAAATTCCGCCATCGGAGTGGACGGTCCACAGTGGACTAATTGATCATGGGACCCCGCGAAACGTCGCACGGTACGCGCTCGGCGAGACACCCAGCGCCGCCTGCAGATGCTGACGCAGCGACGCCGCTGTGCCGAACCCGGCATCGGCGGCGACCCGGTCCACCGGCAGCTCCGACTCCTCCAGCAACTGCCGGGCCCGCTCGATTCGTTGCTGTGTCAACCATTGCACCGGCGAAATGCCCACCTCTTCCCGGAACCGCCTGGTGAAGGTGCGCACACTCATCGACTCCTGTCCGGCGAGCTCCCGAAGTGACAGTGGACGGCCGAGATGCTCCAGCGCCCAGGCACGCGCCCGAGCGGTGGACGACGAGCGCGGCTCCGGCACCGGCCGCCGGATGAACTGCGCCTGCCCACCGTCGCGATGCGGCGCGACGACCGTGTCCCGCGCGACCCGGTTGGCGATAGCGATCCCGTGATCGCGGCGGATCATGTGCAGGCAGAGGTCGATGCCGGCGGCGACACCGGCGGAGGTCAGCACATCGCCGGAGTCGGTGTAGAGCACGTTCTCCTCCACCTGCACGCTCGGGTAGAGCCGGCACAGATCGGCGGCGGACGCCCAGTGCGTGGTCGCGCGCTTGCCGTCGAGCACCCCCGCCGCGGCCAGCACGAACACCCCGGTGCAGATCGACGCGAGCCGGGTGCCGGGCCGGATGTGCGCGAAGGCCTCGGCGATCGGGCCGCGCAGGGGCCCGCCGGTCTGCGGCTCGTAGTCCTCCTTCGACGACAGGAACATCACCGTGTCGGCCTTGGCCAGCAGCTCCGGCCCGTGCCCGACGTGCACTGTGAAATCCGCGTCCGCCGGTACGTCACCGGGGCGGAACGTGCAGGTCAGGACCTCGTAGAGCGGCTCACCGTCGGGCGTGCGGGCCTGCCCGAACAGCCGGTGCACAGTGCCCAGCTCGAACGGCAGCACCCCGGCGCGGACGAACACTGCGATCCGATGCATGGCCCGATTCTTGCACAACCTGGCCATCAGGCCACTGGTTGCGGGCTCAACCACTGGCGCACAGTGGGCTCATGAACGTTTTGTGGATCTCCGCCCACCCGGATCAGCGTTCGCTCAACGCCGCCCTGCGGGACGAGGGCCTGCGGGCGCTGACCGAGCAGGGCCACGAATACCAGCTGTCCGACCTCTACGCGATGCACTGGAACCCGGTGGTCGGCCACGAGGACTACGGACACGACCCGGCCGACCGGCTGCTGGTCGCCGGGGAGTCCGCCGCCGCACTGGCCGAGGGACGGCTGAGCGACGACATCCTGGCCGAGCAGGCGAAGATCACCTGGGCCGACGCCGTCGTGGTGCAGTTCCCGCTCTGGTGGTATGGGATGCCGGCGATCCTCAAGGGCTGGTTCGACCGGGTCTTCGTCAAGGGATTCGCCTACGGGGTCGCCGATTCCAGCGGCAAGGTGCTGCGCTACGGCGAGGGCAACCTGGCGGGCAAGCGGGCGCTGGCCGTGATCACCGTCGGCGGGCGGGAGTCCACCTTCAGCCCCCGCGGCGTCAACGGCGACCTGGAGCAGGTGCTGTTTCCCTTGCAGCACGGCACTTTCTGGTATGCCGGCCTGGCACCGCTGCCACCGCTGGTGTTCCACTCGGCGGACCGGATGCGCGAGGCCGAGTTCGCGACGGCCACCAAAGAGCTCCGCCGCCGGCTCGAAACCCTGGACACGGCCGAGCCGGTGCCGTTCCGCAGCCAGAACGGCGGCGATTACGACGAAGACCTCGTCCTCAGGCCGGAACTGGCCGCGGGGCGCACCGGGCTGGAGATCCACACCCGGTGACCAGGTCACTTCCGGCGCGCAAGCGCTTGCCCCGACGGGGAATCCGCCGCCAGCGCGCGTAGCAACCGGACAGTGGGCGCGATCGGCCTGCCGCCGATCCGCTCGGTCAGCGCCTGATGCAGGCTCGCCTCCACGCCGCGAACCCGCTTCGCGAGCTTGCGGCCCTCGGGGGTGAGCGAGAGCAGCACGTGCCGCCTGTCCGCCGGGTCGGTTTCGCGCAGCACCAGGCCCGCACCGACCAGCCGGTCCACGATCCGGCTCGGGCTGGTGCCCGACTCGCAGACCAGCAGCTCGCCGAGACCGTTGAGGCTCAACGGTTCCCGGTCGGCGAGCAGGCCGAGCGCCTCACCCTGGGCCGGGGTGAGCCCGAGCGGCCGCAGCCCGGCTGCCAGCATCCGGTTGCCTTCGCGCTGGACCGCCAGGATGAGGTAGCGCAGTTCCTCGATCTCGTTCATTTCGTGGTGAGCACGACCTTCCCGTTGAGCTCACGCCGTTCCAGCGCGGCGTGCACGCTTGCCGCTTCGCGCAGCGGGGCCACCGTGCCGACCTCGGCGCGAATGTCCCCGGTGTGCGCGAGCTCAAGCAGGCAGGTCAGGCTGCGCCGGTACCAGTCGTGATCGGACCGGATCTGTCTCGGCACCATACAGAGCGCCGTGCGCTTTCCCGGCAACAAGCCCCTGAGCTGTACCGCGACCGCGCCGCGGACGGTATCGGTGACCATGTGCCCTGGCCGCCCGGCGAAGGCGTAACTGACCAGCGTCCCGCCGGGCGCGAGTGCGCGGTAGCCCTTGCGCAACCCCGCCCCGCCGAGGTGATCGAAGACCGCGCGCACGCCGCCGGGCTCCTGCCCACGAAGCACTTCCTCGAAGTCCTCGTTCCGGTAGTCGATGAAGTGCACTCCGTTGCGCCGCAAGCGTTCCGGTTTGGATGCCGTGCCATACATCCGAAGGTGCCGTAGTTTTCCCAGCTGCGCCACGGCTTCCCCCACACCACCGCTCGCGCCGTGGATGAGCACGGGGTCGCCGTCGCGGACGCGGCCGTGGGTCTCGAGCAGGCTCAGCGCGGTCAGGTAGTCGAGCGGGATGGTGGCGGCGGTGTTCGTGTCGAGCCCGTCGGGCACCGGAACGGGCAGCCAGTCCGGGACTGTGATGTGTTCCCGGTATGCGCCCATGCTCGGCAGTGACATGGCGACACGTCTGCCGTCGCGCGTCTCGCCGACCAGCTCGTAGCCCGGCGTGAACGGCGGTTTGCGCTGCAGAAGGTAATCACCGGCACGCGCCATCAGGTCGGTGAACCCGACCCCGATGGCCAGCACCCGGACATCGACATGCCCCGGCCGCGTCGGCGCGGCGTCCTCCGCCACGTACTCAAGCACTTCCGGCCCGCCGAAGCGGTTGACGACCAGTTTCATGTCGACTCCAAGGTTTAGATGTGCCGACATCATATGTCGTGACATCTACTTACGCCAGGATTGGGCCGACTGCGCCATACCGCGGCTCCGGACGCAGTCACCTGCACCGATTCAGCGCCCGGAAAGCGTTTTCACCCGGTCAGCGAGGACACCCGAACGTGGACCGGGGGGCCCAGCGGCGCCGTCGGCTACGCGAGACGTTCGGACCCGAGTACGAGCGGACGGTGCAGGAGAGCCCGAACCGGATCAAGGCCGAAAAGGAGTTGCTGGAGCGGCAGAAGCGGCACGACAAGCTCGACATCCAGCCACTTTCCGACTCGGCGCGGGTGCACTACCGGCAGCAGTGGTCGCTGATCCAGGAACGGTTCGTGGACCGTCCCGGCGACGCGATCGTCGAGGCGGACCGGGTGCTGACGCAGCTGATGGCCGACCGCGGCTACCCGACAGAGGGCTACGAGCAGCAGGCCAGCGACCTGTCGGTCGAGCACGCGCGCACCCTGGAGCACTACCGGACAGCGCGGGAAACCTTGCACGGCCACGAAAAGACCAATGCCGACACGGAGTCGCTGCGCAAGGCGATGGTGCACTACCGGACCGTGTTCGACGACCTGCTCGGTGAGCGCGAGGGGAGCAAGTGAGATGAAGGCGGAGGGTTTGACCACGGAGGACCTCGCAGAGCCGGAGATCGAACTCTTCGAACGGGACAAGGTCGAGGACTTCCTGGACAGATGGCGCTCACTGCAGACCGGGTTCGTCGACGACCCCCGCGAGGCGGTGCACGACGCCGACCAGCTGGTCGCCGAGGTGATCCAGACGCTGGCGACGACGTTCGCCGAGCACAAGCGGGTACTGGAAAGCCAGTGCAGCAAGGAGAATCCGTCGCAACGGAAGACCTGCGTGTCGCGCTTCAGCGCTACCGCACGTTCTTCAACGAGCTGCTCCGCACCACCTGATCCCAGGCAGCACCGACCGCTCCGCCTTCCCGGCGGGGCGGTCGTGTCCACAACGGACATCCCGATCAGCTCCGGTGAGCCAGCGCGCCTCGATCAACACCAGGCGGCCATCCGGCTTCAGCAGGCGCAGCCACTTGTCCAAAGCAGCCGGGTTGGGCCAGGACCACGTCGTACGCACCCGGCGAGCATCGCGGATCGGCCATGTGGGCCAACCAAAACAAGGCCCGACGCGAAACAGCCCCCGCCGAACACGGCGGGGGCTGTTTGCGCTGGTCATCAAAGTGGCCAGGGCCGGGGTCGAACCGGCGACCTTCCGCTTTTCAGGCGGACGCTCGTACCAACTGAGCTACCTGGCCGGAAACGCCGGCTGGGAGCCAGACGCTATTGCGACCCTGACGGGACTCGAACCCGCGACCTTCGCCGTGACAGGGCGACGCGCTAACCAACTGCGCCACAGGGCCTTGCTTGTACTGCGTACTCCCAACGGGATTCGAACCCGCGTTGCCGCCTTGAAAGGGCGGAGTCCTAGGCCGCTGGACGATGGGAGCTCGGCCGGTTTCGGCGAACCGACCGACCGCGCTCTCAGGTCCCCCCGGGAGCGATTACCAGCATAGGGCACGCCTTTCAGCCCTTCCAAACCGGTATCCCCTAAGCCCGCGAACAAGGGTTGACCTGCACGGATCCACTCACGGTACGCCGAACAGCCGCGATTTCGGCGCCACTGGGCCGAACGTGGCCCGCGTCACTGTTCGCGGGCTAGCGTTGGGCCGGGTTCTGACCGTCCTCGTCAGGAATCAGGCCGAGCATGTCCAGCAGCTGGGCGCAGTCCGCCGCATCGGTCGCGCCCGCGGCCACAGCCAGCCGTGCCCGCCGCACCTGATCATCCGAGACCCGCGGCGCATCGGCCCCGCCGGCACGCTGCGAAGGCACCCCACCGTCGGCGCCTTCATACCGAAGGAGGAACTGTCGAACTTCCACAGACCCGCTCATAGCCCCTCCAAGACGACTCGTTCACAAGCGACTTGGCCGCGAGGCTAGTCAGCGGAATATCTCCACCACAGCCCCCCGCAGAGTGAACCTGCCCCATCCTGACCACGACAGACAGCCACCATCGCAGGTGAACGCACAGCGACCAGGAGATGACGCAACGACCGAAAAACTTGCCTCGACCACTCGCGTCCGCGGCCGAACTCATGTAACAATCGACTTGCTGACACACCCCCGGTCAGCGCCTGTGGAGATCCCCTCCGGCCCCCGCGTTCCTCCCCCTGGCGCGGGGGCCTCTCCATTCCTACTCGCGGCGGCTGCCGCTTCGCGGGGCCCTTATTCCCTGCGAGGCCGAGCCCCCAGCGGACCCCGGCGCGCCAAAAGCTCACTTGGTTGGTCGATGTGTTGTTGGTGGTTGACCTGGGCGGATAACGGACAGTTTGGTTCACGCTGGGCCATGTGGGGGCGGCGAGCGCCTGAATGGCGCAATCTGAGGCTCCGCTGAGTGTGTTGTGGGTCACAAAGGGGTGGGCGGCGAGATCTAAACGTTATCGTGGCCGGGTGCCTCTCCCATCTATAGGACGCCGCGGCAACACCCGGACCAACCTGAAGCCGGTGAACCCCGGTCGACACCGGAACTCGCCGGCCAAGGAAGCCGAGGCCGCCGTCGAAGACCACGAACTGACCAGCTACCTGGCCGCGCTCGCCCCCGAAGCGGGACCGGAAAGCACTGGTACCGGCAAGCGCTTCGGCGAAGCGCAGGTGTACCAGCTCCGCATGAACCTGGTCGCCAGCTCCCAGCTGCGCGAACTCGCCGACGAACGCGGGACGTCCCCGCAGGCGCTGGCACGCGACTGGGTGCTCGAGCGCCTGTCGTGGGAAGCCCAGGCCGCCTCCTCGCAGCGGCGGCAGTTCGCCGACCACACCGGCGACGCCCACACCGACCAGCACTTCTTCGACAAGACCTGGGACCCCCAGCAGGTCTGACCCCGCAAGACCCCCGCCCCCAGGAAATCCCCCGAAAACCTGGCCCCGACAACGAAAACAAGCCCCCGGCGGAATCCCGCCGGGGGCTTGCGACGTTCAGAACAGGAACGACGTCAGATGACGCGCACCTTCTGGGCCTGGGGGCCCTTCTGGCCCTGACCGACCTCGAACTCAACGCGCTGGTTCTCCTCGAGGGTGCGGAAGCCGCGCCCATCGATCTCCGAGTAGTGCACGAAGACGTCACCCTCGCCGCCATCCTGGGCGATGAAGCCGAAGCCTTTCTCGGCGTTGAACCACTTCACAGTGCCTTGCGCCACCGCTTTACTCCTCGTTACATCCGCATCGGCTGCCGCCGTAGCGACACCCGGGCCGCCCCGGGCGGTTCCAACGAGACGAGCAAAGAGCGTGCGGCTCCGGGCTCGCGTCAGAAGTTCCGCGAGTGTGAAGCCACTAACACGCAAAACGACGGCCTAGGGGCAGCGTACCGGGATCTGGCGAAATCTGAACCCCTATCCGGCCGCTCCCTTGATGTCACCTAAACGTCGTACAACTCGGCGTACGAAGATCAGGCATGCGCCCGATAGGCTGATCATCCTTCGGACGTTCGCAGCAAAAGTGACCTGCATCACAGCCCCTTGTGTCAACGTCCGAGCGCGCAGCGGCGTCTGATTGAGCAAATGGGGAAAAGGGGAACCAACCGGTGACAAGACTCAAGACCGCGCTGATCGGCCTTGGCCTGGCCGCGGTGCTCGGGCTCAGCGCCTGCACCAGCGGCTCGGACACCACGACGACGAACACCCAGGCGCCCGCCGGCGGCGCCGCGCCCGCGCAGGCGGAATCCGCCAAGCTGACCACCACCCCGGCGAACGGCGCACAGGACGTAGCGCCAGGCGAGCCGGTCACGGTGACGGTCGCGGACGGCGAGCTGCAGAACGTCGCGCTCACGAACGCCGATGGCAAACAGGTGGCGGGCCGGCTCGCCGCCGACAAACACACCTGGACCACCACCGAGGACCTCGGTTACAGCAAGACGTACACCTGGTCCGGCAGCGCCGTCGGCAGTGACGGCAAGCCGGTCCAGCTCACCGGTTCCTTCGGCACGGTCACGCCGAAGCGGCAGATCTCCGGCAGCCTCAACGTCGGCGACGGGCAGACCTACGGCATCGCGATGCCGATCGCGCTCACGTTCACCAGCAAGGTCACCGACAAGGCCGCCGCCGAGCGCGCGCTGTCGGTCGAGACCACGCCGAAGACCGAGGGCTCGTGGGCCTGGCTGTCCGACACCCAGGTGCACTGGCGGCCGAAGGCGTACTTCCAGCCCGGCACGAAGGTCACCGTCAACGCGAACATCTACGGAGTCAAGATAGGCGATGGGACGTACGGCAAGCAGGACCTGACGTCCACGTTCACGATCGGCCGCTCGCAGATCGTCAAGGGCGACACCACCACGCACCGGATGCAGGTGATCAGGGACGGCGTGCAGATCGCGGACTACCCGGTCAGCTACGGGCTCGACTCGGACCCGGGCCGGGTGACGCACAGCGGCATCCACGTCGTGATGTCCAAGTACCCGGTGTATTCGATGAGCAACCCGCGCTACGGCTACACCGATGTGAATGTGCCGTGGGCGGTGCGGATCTCCAACAACGGCGAGTTCATCCACGGGCTCGCGGCATCGGTGTGGGCGCAGGGAAAGAAGAACATCTCGCACGGCTGCCTGAACCTGTCACCGGCGAACGCGAAAATCTATTACGACGGGGTGCTCACCGGGGACCCGGTGGAAATCACCGGCAGCACGCAACAACTGTCGGCCAAGGACGGGGACTACTCGGACTGGACCTATTCCTGGGACGACTGGACGAAACTCTCCGCGCTCAACAGCTGAGCCCGAAAACGGCGATGGCCCGCCCGGACGCGAATCCGGGCGGGCCATCGCCGTTCGTACTCAGAAGACGTGCCCTTCGAGATTGGAATCGGCCGGCGGGATCACCTCGATCTTCTCGGTGACCTCGTGTTCGTCCAGCAGTGCGGGCACGGGGGTCATCTGCTGGGTCATGTCGTCGAGCAGCCTCGCGGCTTCCGCCACGCTGGGTGTGTCTGTCCTGTCGGTCATTTGCCGCCGTCTCCTCCCACGCGGTACCGCCTATCTTGCCGTGGCGCACATCACCGCTCAACGCCAGGTATCGGCGAAATACCCGGGGCCTCAGCGGCGATGAACTAGTGGGCCAAGCAAGTGGTCCGACCAAATCCCGAACCCGGCGACCGCGCGCGGTCCATGCCGGCCGGAAAGACTCCGAGGAGGAAGCACATGGTGTTCACGGCGCTGTTCGTGGAGGGTGGCCTTGCCGTTGGTATCGCGGCGCTGTTGGTGACCTGGTCGCGACGCCGCTTCATTCCTCGTCCCGAGGCCATCGCCGAGGTCACCGAGTGAAGTGAGCAAGAAAGTGCCCCGCCCTCCTCGGAGGACGGGGCTTTTCCTTGTCCCGCAATCAGTTCGCGGCGGCGCTCAGCCCCTGGGACGGCGTCGCCTGCAGGTTGATCTTGGCCATCGGCACCCGCGCGGTCTCCGGGATCCTGATGATCGGCACGAGCGCGATCGCCGCGGCGACCATCAGGTAGAACGCCGGCCAGTCCTCGTTGCCGGTGCCGTGGATCAGCGCGGTCACGATCACGCCACAGGTGCCACCGAACAGCGAGGTGGACACGTTGTAGCCGATCGCGAAGGAGCCGTACCGCACCCGCGTCGGGAACATCAGCGGGAAGGTCGAGCCGATCACGGCGAGCATCAGCACCAGCAGTAGTGCCACGATGCCGAAACCGACCACCAGCAGCGCGATGTTGCCGCTCTGCATCAGCTTGATCGACGGGTAGCTCAGCACGATGTAACCGATCGCGGCCGTCAGCAGCAATGGCTTCCGGCCGATCCGGTCGGACAGCGCGCCCAGCGGGGCGATCAGGATCATCTGCACGATCTCCACCCCGATGATGATCAGGGTCGAGGTGTTGTCGTTGATCTTCAACGTATCCGTGAAGTAGGTCGGCATCGTCGTCAGCAACATGTAGTCGGCGATGTTGAGCAGCAACACGATGCCGATCAGGTTCAGGATCATGCGCCAGTTCTGGGTCAGCGTCTCCAGCAGCGGCGCCTTCTCCGCCTTCTCGCCGGCCTTCTCCATGCGCCGGAACTCCGGCGTGTCCTCGAGCTTGGACCGGAGGTAAAGCCCGACCAGACCCAGCGGCAGCGCGACGAAGAACGGGATCCGCCAGGCCCAGCTCGTCACCTGGTCCGAAGTGAACGACAGGGTCACCGCCAGCACGACGACGTTGCCCAGCACGTAGCCGGCCAGGGTGCCCATCTCCAGGAAGCTGCCGAAGAAGCCCCGGCGCCTGGTCGGCGCGTACTCGGCGATGAACGTCGCCGCGCCGCCGTACTCACCACCGGTCGAGAAGCCCTGGATCAACCGCAGCAGCAGGACCAGGATCGGTGCCCCGATGCCGATCGCGTAACCGCCGGCGTAGGTCGGCAGGCAGCCGACCAGGAACGTACAGCCGGACATCAGCAGAATCGTGATCGCCAGAACCTTTTGCCGACCGATCTTGTCGCCCAAAGGGCCGAAGAACGCTCCGCCGAACGGCCTAACCACGAACCCGATCGCGACCAGTGCCAGCGACTTGAGAACGGCATTGCCTTCGCCGGGGAAGAACACCGTGCCGATCGCCGTCGCAATCGCACCGGAGGTGAACACACCGTAGTCGTACCATTCGGTCGCGTTACCCATCGCGGACGCCAGAACGGCCCGTTTCACCGTTCTCTGGTCGATTTCCGATTCTTGAGTCACTGCTTCTGCCATGCGCCCCGACCTCCTCGTCCACAGTTCCGTACCAGCGATCAAGGTTGCGACCTTAGTGGCATCCTCGCCATTGGTAGTAATTTTCTCGCGTCTCGTGGTTCTTGTCTCTTCGAGGACGGGGTATGCGCGAGCCGACGGGCGCACCGCGTTAACTTGGTCAGATGAGCGAGGCACCCCGCACCGGCCGGCGCACTCCGCCCTGGCCTCCGGTGGAGACAGAGCCGTCGGAGTTGCACCCTGACGCGCCAGGGCCCGGCGTCAAGCTGCCGAGGCACTACGACGAGTGCTTCGGCTGCGGAGACATCGAGAGCGGGCTGCACATGACTTCCACCGTCGGGGAAGGCCACGTGGTGCGCTCGCAGTTCGAGGTCACCGACGCGCACCAGGGCGCGCCGGGGCTGGCCCACGGCGGGCTGCTGGCCTGCGCGTTCGACGAGGCACTCGGTTCCGCGGTGGGAAATCTGCGGCGACGGCCCGCGGTGACCGGGAAGCTGGAGACCGACTTCCTGCGGCCGGTTCCGGTGGGCTCGACGCTGCACATCGTGGCAAAACTCGACGGGGTCGCCGGACGCAAGATCTACGCCAGCGCCAACGGCCACCTCGACGCCGAGGACGGGCCGGTGGCGCTCCGCGCCCGCGCGCTGTTCGTCGAGGTCAGCTTCGAGCATTTCACCACGCACGGGCATCCGGACGCGCTCGAGAAGTTTTCACAGACGGGCGGCCGGGCGCGCGAGGACTGGGACATCAACCCCTGATCGGTCAGGTGAGTGTGCGCGGGCGGATGGCGTTGGCGCGGTCCACCAGCTCGATGCGGTCCTCCTGGCTGTGGGCGAGGCGGGCCAGGGTGCGGTAACAGCTTTCCAGTCCGAAGCGAACGTCCCTTTCGGACAGTGGGAGGCCCAGCACCCTGGTGCCTGTCCGATGTCCCGGCGGAGCGGACTGCACCCACTGGAACGCCGCCTCCAGCACCTCCGCCGCCATCCTGGTGCGACGCTCGGCGTCCAGGCTCAGCCTGTCCAGGCGGGCGCTCGCGTCGGCGAGGTCGCCTTCGGACACCACGGCGTTGCCGTTCACCCTGGTCTTGATCTTGATCGCCGTCACCTGCGCCGCGACGAAGTGCGTGGACGAAGCGGGCACGGATTCCAGCACCTCGACGGCGCTCGTCCGCGCGCCCTGCGCCAGATAGACCCGAGCCAGGCCGAAAGCAGCACTCACGTACGACCGGTCGGTGCGCCACACCAGCTCGTACAGCCGCGAGGCCGCGAAGTAGTCGCCGACGCCTTCCGCGCTCACCGCGAGCGCGAGCTTCGGTGCGATCTCGCCGGGCAGGTCGTCGTACACCGCTTCGAACGCGACCTGTGCGACGCGCTGCCGTCCGCCGGCCAGCTCGATCAGCCCGCGGTGCCAGTCGATCCGCCAGTCGTGCGGGTAGCCGGCACGGATCGCGAGGTACTGGGCGGCCTGCAGTTGCCTGCTCGCCTCGGCCAGTTCGCCGAGCTCGATCCGGGCGCGCACGATGCGCAGCCGCACCTCGATCGATTGGCCCGGCGCGCTCGCCAGTGAGTCGATCGCGCCCTGCGGGTCGACCGCCGCCATCGTCGCGAGCACACCGGCCGCCGGGTCGCTGGTGTCCACCTGCGGGATCGGCAAGCCGGCCACAACCTCGCCGGCACCGGGCAGCGGCACCGGCGCGCCGGGGTCGGGCACCACGATGCCCACCCCGAAGCTGTTGGTCTCCGGACCGAACACAGTGGACGCTCCCGGCCGCGGCCGACCGGTGCCCATCGCCAAGATTTCGCGCAGCACACCGGAAAGCTGGTCGGCCATGTCCTCGGCCGTGATGAACCGGCGGTCCGGGTCGCGATGCGTCGCACGCTTGAGGAAGCGGTGGTAGGAACCGAAGAGCTTGAACAGCGGGACGGCGTCCGGGCTGGGCAGCGAGTCCTTGAACTTCGTGGTGTAACCGTTGAACTCGAAGCTCAATACCGCCAGCGTGCGGCCGACCGTGTAGAGGTCCGACGCGATCGACGCGCCCTGGGTGGCCAGTTCCGGCGCGCTGTAACCGGTGGTGAAGAACAGCGGGCTTTCGTAGTCGTCGAGCCGCCGCACCGCGCCGAGGTCGATCAGCTTGAGCTGCTCGTGGGTCTGGATCACGTTGTCCGGCTTGAGATCGCAGTACAGCATGTTCTGGCTGTGCAGGTAGCCCAGCGCGGGCAGGATCTCCAGCCCGTACGCCAGCACCTGCGCGATCGGCAGCGGTTCGGGGCGGCCGGCTTCGCGGTAGTGCGCGAGCGCGAGCTGCCGCAGCGACTGGCCGCCGACGTACTCCATCACGATGTACCCGACGGAATGGCCGGTCGTGGGGTCGGGATGCTGCACGAAGTTGTAGATCTTGACGATGTTCGGATGCTCGACCTCGGCCAGGAACCGGGTCTCGTTCACCGCCGCGGCGACCGCCGTCGCGTCGCCGGTGTCGATCAGTCCTTTGAGGACGACCCAGCGGTCGTTGACGTTGCGGTCCCTTGCCAGGTAGATCCAGCCCAGCCCGCCATACGCGATCGCGCCGAGCACCTCGTACTGGCCGCCGAGCAGGTCGCCCTCGCGAAGCTTGGGCAGGAACGAGTACGGCGTGCCGCACTTCTCGCAGGTGCCCTCGGGCCCGGCCTCACCGCGGCCGACCTTCGCCGAACAGTTGCCGCAGTAGCGTTTTTCCTCGCTCACCACGGGGTTGGCGAGCACCGCCGACGCCGGGTCGCGGTAGGGCACCGGCGGCACGTCGACCAGACCGGCGCCGAGCCTGCCGCGGCGCGACGTCCGGCGGCCGGTGCGCCGCGAACCGTGCGGGAACGCCCCGGTGCCGGTGCCCGGCCCGGTGCCGGAACCGCTGACCGGCCCGCTGCCCGAACCGGTGTGCCTGCCGTCGCTGGAGCGTTCCGGGAGCACGCTTTCCGTGCCGGGATCGGGAAGTTCCACCTTATCGGGCGGGGTCTGCACCGGCGGGGCCGGCGGCATGATGCTCTGCGTCGGCGGCGCCGGCGTGGCGAGCACGCTGGTCAGCTGGGTTTCGGGCGCCGCGTGCTGCGGGGTGGCTGGCGGCGACGCGACCGGCGGGATGAACGTCGTGCGCTCGGCGGCGTCTTCACTCAGACCGTCCAGGCGCCCCGAGATCGGCTCGTTGTCCGGTGCCGCGTGCCTTGGGCGGGAGTCTTCCGACATCATGCAACCTTCACTGGTACGAAACGTTCGGCGGCGACGCCGGGCCGAGCACGGGCGCGACCCAGTAGTTGTAGTTCTGCTGCCAGACCCCGTTGCCGCGAATGCTGTCGAGCACGGAGTTGACGAAGCGGACCAGGTCCTCCTGGCCCTTGGCGATCCCGACCCCGTAGTTCTCCTGCGTGAACCGGTCGCCGACGACCTCGAGATTCGGATCCTGTTTGGCCATCCCGGCGAGGATCACGTCATCGGTGGAGATCGCGTCGACCTGGCCCTGCTGCAGCAGCACGAGGCAGTCGGACCAGTTGCTCACCGACACCGGGACCGGTTTCGCCGGCGCGTTCTGGATCGCGGCCAGCGACGTGGAACTGCTTGCGGCGCAGACCTTTTTGGCGCCGAGGTCGGACATCCCGGTGATCCCGGAGTTCTTGCGCACCAGCACGCGCTGGCCGGCCTGGTAGTAGTTGGCCGAAAAGTTGATCCTGCTCAGCCGGTCGCAGGTGATGCTGTAGGTTCGCACCACCACGTCCACGGTGTGGTTCTCCAGCACGTCCTCGCGCTGCTTCGACGGGATCGCCGTCCACTGCACGTGCCCTTGCCACGTACCGAAAATGGCGTCCGCGATCTGCTTGACGATCTCGATGTCGAAACCCTCGAGATCCCCGGTGGACGGGTTGAGGAAGCCGAACAGGTAAGTGGTCTGGTCCACTCCGGCGATCAGCCTGCCGCGCTGTTTGATCCGGCTCATCGTGGAGCCGGACGGCATCGCCGAACTCGGCGAGAGGCTGCGGGTGTCGCAGTTGGTCGCGGCGCCACCGCCGGCGGTCTGCTCCGCACCACCGACGTTGGCCGGCATCGGTGCTTCGACGCTGCCCACCGGCGCCGGGTCGACCGGCGTGCCAGCGCTGCCACAGGCACTGCCCAGCAGCGCGAACGCCACGAGCAGCGCCGCGAGTCTTCTTCTGCTCACCGGTACTCCCTCAGGCGGTCGCGGATCCCCATCGTCACGCCGCCCGCCGCGACCACGGCCAGCACCGCCACCCCCGGCGCCAGCAACGTGAGCGTCCGGTCGGCGCCGCGGGTGCTGTCGAGGAAGTTCTGCCGCCCGATGTCGATCGCGTTGACCAGCGCGTCGTCGAGTCTGCCGAACGCGGCAGCGGAACCGTCGGGCAGTGAGGTGTCCACGGCCTTCTTGACCGCGTCCGAGTACGCGCCGCCGTCGTCCTTGGCGCGAACGTCCTTGTGCGCTACCAGCCACGCGTCCGCGGCGGACACGGCGGTGTCGATCTGCTTCGCCGCTTCGCCGGTCATCAGACCCTGCGCCTCGTGCAGCAGCCCGGTGAAGATCGGCGCCAGCTGCTGGAAGTTGATCTCGTAGTCGGCGCCGTCGCCGCGCGCGACCAGCGTCATGGTCTCGTCGGCGCGGCCCTGCACCGCCGCGCTGCGCGCACGCACCAGCACGTCCACCGGGTGGCTGCCGTCGTTCTGGCCGTCGCCGACCAGCGCGGACTGGACGATCAGCGCTACCGCACCCCACAACAGCACCAGCACCATCGCACCGGTCGCCACGACGAGACCGACGTTGAGCAGCCGGTTGGTCCGCTTCGTCAGATAGATCTGGGTGGCCACGAGCGCTGCGAGCAGGACAACGAGCAGCACCGTGCTGAACCACGGGAAACCGCTCACGTCGTCCTGTTCGGCGCCGAGCCGGTCGGTGTCGATGTGGTAGAGATCCGAGGCGGCGGGCAGGATCGTGGCGCGCATCAGGTTCGAGGCCTCGCGCAGGTAGGAAGCGCCGACCGGGAAGCCCTGCAGGTTGTTCGCGCGGGCCGTTTCGATGATGCCGGTGTAGACGGGCAGGTTGCGGCTGATGATGTCGACCTTGGTGGCCGCGTCGGCCACGCCTTCGGAGTCCGAAGCGGCCTTCGCGAGCGCGGCCCCGGCGCGCGCGATGTCCTGGTCGTAGCGGGCGCGTAGTTCGGGCGGTTCGGCGCCGACCACGAGGAAGGCGTTGGCCGAGGTGGCATCCGCGTCCGACAGCGAGCGGTAGACCTCCTGCGAAGCCGCCGTCAGCGGTTCGCGGTGGTCGATCAGCTCGTTGATGGTGTCCTTCTTGCCCTGCACGGCGATGGTGCCGACGAGCCCGGTGACCAGCGCGAGCACCACGAGCCCGACCCCGATCAAGGTGAGCCTGCCGGGGCTGGTGCGCACGGAGCGCGACAGCCCGCGCACAGCGGCGACCGGCAGGTCGAGCAGGCCCGCGAGACCGGATCGGCTGGGTTCGGACGAGGTGGGCGCGTCGGGCGCGGGCGGCGGTTCGGCCGTCGGCGCGCCAGGTCGCGTCGCGGTGCTCGTCATCAATTCCACCCCTCGCCCAGAACTACCACCGGCATGAAGGTATCCGAGTCGCCGTGGCCGTCGCCATCGACTCCGCCGGGTGGCCGGGATCAGCACTGGTTATGCGGTCGGCGTTATTGATATGTATCTCACCGGTTGCCGCGTCGAGTCACGATCGCCGGGGCCGTGGAAAAGGCAGCGCCTGCCCGGGCGCGTCGGGGCAACGCACGACCGCCTCGACCCGATCGCCGAACCGACGATCGTGAGTGCCGAGTCCGATTTGTTCAGGCGGTCGCCGCCGCTCGACCCGGCCAGGGTCCCGTCCTCCTCAGCGTGACACCGCGGGCACCACGTCCACCACGGCGGCCGGGGACTCCAGGTGCACCATGTGCCCGGCGCCTTCGACGTAATGCACCCCCGAGAGCGAGCGCGCGTTGCCCGGCGGGATGACCGAGTCCTGGTTGCCCCACACGAACTCGACCGGAACGTCCACTTCGGACAACAGCGGCCGCACGTCGAGCGGCTGCAGCAGCGTGTCGAGCAGCGTGGTGAGCACCTTGTCCACGCCGTCGAGCCGTTTGTACCTCATCAGGTCGTCCGCCAGTTTGCGGGTGGCCTGCGACGGGTCGGCGAACAGCGCCGCCAGCTGCGGTTTCAGCTCACGGCGGGACGAGGCGGCGGCGAACCCGCGCAGGTAGCCGGCGTTGATCTCCTCGCCGAACCCGGCGGGCGCCACCAGGGTCAGCGAAGACACCTTGCCCGGTTCCCTGGCCGCGACGACGACCGCCACCGCGCCACCGAGCGAGTGCCCGACCAGGTGTGCCCGCTCGATCCCTTGCGCGGCAAGGAAACCCAGCACCGCGCTCGCCAGCGTGTCGAGCGAACCGTCACCGACGTCCTTGCTCGACTCGCCGTGCCCTGGCAGGTCCAGCGCGTGCACGGTGCGCGTCTGGGAAAGCGGCTCCTGCACGAACAGCCAGGAGTTCTTGTCACCGCCGTACCCGTGGATCAGCACCACGTGCTCGTCGCCTTCGCCGAGGGTGGCATAGGCGAGCGTGCGGCCGTCGACCTGCACGGTGCCCGTGACCGGACCGGCGACCTCGGCGACCGCACCCGAATCCAGCTCCGCACGGGCCAGGCGGGCGGCTTCGTCGATCTCCTCCTCGGTCACGTCGGCCGGAGCGATCAGCGCGATGGTCCCGCCGACCGGCACTTCCTCGCCGACCTGCGCGATCACCCGGCGCAGCACGCCTTCGTCGGACGCTTCCAGGGTGCCGGTGATCTTGTCGGTGTCGATGTCGGCGAGGTCGTCGCCGTCGGAGATCTCGTCACCCTCCTGCGCGATCCACTCGGTGATCTTGCCGCTCGCCATGGACAGCCCCCATTTGGGCATCAGCACCCTGGCGATCATCGGGTCCACCCGGCCACCGCCTTGGCTGCGTTGACGACACGCTGCGCGTCGGGGATGTAGAGGTCTTCGAGCGCGTCGGAGAATGGCACGGGCGTGTGCGGCGCGGTGACCATCTCGATGGGCGCGCGCAGCGACCCGAACGCCTCCTTCGCGACCAGCGCGGAGATGTCGGTGGCCAGGTTGCAGCGCGGGGTCGCCTCGTCCACCACGACCAGCCTGCCGGTGTTGTCGACGCTTTCCAGGATCGTCTCGGTGTCGAGCGGGCTGGTGGTCCTCGGGTCGATGACCTCGGCCTCGATCCCGGAGCCTGCCAGCTCGGCGGCGGCCGCTTCGGCGACCGAGACCATCCGGCCGATGGCCACGATCGTCACGTCGTCGCCGTCGCGCACGATGTTCGCTTCGCCGAAGGGGATGGTGTAGCTGTCTTCGGGCACTTCGCCGCTCATGTCGTACAACGCCTTGTGCTCGCAGAAGATCACCGGGTCGTTGTCGCGGATCGACTGGATCAGCAGCCCCTTCGCCTCGTATGGGCTCGACGGGACAACCACCTTAAGACCGGGGATGTGCGTGAAGATCGAGTACAGCGCCTGAGAATGCTGCGCTGCCGCGCGGAGCCCGGCGCCGTACATCGTGCGGATCACTACCGGGGTCTGCGCCTTGCCGCCGAACATGTAGCGGAACTTGGCCGCCTGGTTGAAGATCTGGTCGAAACAGACGCCGAGGAAGTCGATGAACATGAGCTCCGCCACCGGCCGCATCCCGCGAGTGGCCGCCCCGATCGCGGCGCCGATGAACGCCGATTCGGTGATCGGCGTGTCCAGCACCCGGCCCGGGAACCGGTGGTAAAGCCCTTTGGTGACACCGAGTACGCCGCCCCACGCGTCGTCTTCGCCGGGGCTGCCCGCCCCGCCGGCGTTGTCCTCGCCCATCACGATGACCGACGAGTCCCGTTCCATCTCCTGCGCGAGCGCCTCGTTGATCGCCTCGCGGTAGCTGATCGTGCGTGCCATGGTCGCGCTCCTTTCAGTACGAGACGTAGACGTCGGTCTCGAGATCGGACCGGTCAGGTTTCGGCGCCGCCTTGGCCTCGGTGACGGCGGCTTCGATCAGGTCGGCCACCTGCGTGTCGACCGAGTCCAAAGTGGACTCATCCAGTTGGTCGGTCTCGGTGACGCGTGCCCGGAACCGCTTGAGGCAGTCCCGGTGCTCGCGCGCGTCAGCCACTTCACTGGCGCGGTAAGTCTGCTGGTCGCCCTCGAAATGCCCGAAGTAGCGGGTGAACTTGACCTCGATGAGCGTGGGGCCGCCACCTTCGCGGGCGCGCTGGATCGCTTCGCCCGCCGCCTCGTAGACGGCGAAGAAATCGAACCCGTCCACGATCACGCCCGGCATCCCGAACCCGGCAGCCCGGTCGGCGATGTTGTCCGCAGACACGGACCAGGTGCTGGACGTGGCCTCGGCGTAGCCGTTGTTTTCGGCGACGAAGACAGCCGGGAGCTGCCACACCGAAGCGAGGTTGAGCGCTTCGCACGTCGTGCCCTGGTTACTCGCTCCGTCGCCGAAGAACGCGACGCCGACTCCGCCCGTGCCCTGCTGCTTCGCGGCCAGCGCAGTGCCGCAGATCAGCGGCGGCCCACCGCCGACGATGCCGTTCGCGCCCAGCATCCCCTTGGACAGGTCGGCGATGTGCATGGAACCGCCCTTGCCGTGGCAGGACCCGGTCTTGCGGCCGTAGATCTCGGCCATCATCGCCTTGACGTCCACGCCCTTGGCGATGCAGTGCCCGTGCCCGCGGTGCGTGCTGGCGATCGAATCGCGGTCGTCGAGGTGCATGCACACGCCGGTCGCGGACGCCTCCTCGCCGGCGTAGAGGTGCACGAACCCGGGGATGTCGCCGGTCGCGAACTCGTCGTGCACCCGTTCCTCGAACGCACGGATGGTGCGCATCATCCGGTAGGCGTCGAGCAGCCCGTCGGCGTCAAGCCCGTGCGCGGCGGGTGTTCGCAAGGTGTCCGTCATCGTTGACGTTCCTTTCTGTGATCAACAAACCCAGCGCCGCCGCCTGAGTCAGGGCGGCGGTGACGTCGATGCAGCGCGGCCCATCGAGCCGCAGCCGGACAGTGGCGGGGGTGTCGCGTCGTAGTTCCAGCTCGCGCTCGCCGTCCACGGCGACGACCCCGCACGGCACGAGCTCGACGATCTCGCCGGCGGGCAGCCGCCGGAAATCCCGAACCCCGACGGGCACGACGAGCCCGGGCGCGATCGGCGCTTGCACGACCCAGCGGGCCTGCTCAGGCGGGGCGAAGGTGAGCGCGACACCCGAAGGCGTCTCGCGGTCGGTGGGACACAACTGCCCGGCCACGCTGGACAAACCGATGGCGTCGGGCTCGGCGAAAGTGCAGAACAGCTCGGTCAGCAGCTCCGGCTCCCACAACGCGCGCGAACCGACGTACGGGGACACGGAGCCACACACGTCGACGAGCGCCAGCTCGACCCTGTCCCCGGCGGCGACTTCGAGCACCGCGGCGCGATAGGTGGCGTCGACGGCGCCGGTCGCGACGAGACCAGCGGCCAGCCCGGCGACCGTAGCCTCCCGGAGCTGCGGGAACGCGTTGTTGGTGCCGGTGGACAGCGGGAGCAGCGGCACGTCGCCGCACGCGGCTGCAGCCACCCGCGCGGTGCCGTCGCCGCCGAGGCAGACGATCGCGCGGGCACCGTCGTCGATCATCCGGCGGACGGCGTTCGTGGTGTCGCGGGCCGTCTCGGTCAGCTGATCCCGGTCGCAGAACTCCACGTCCGGCCAGGGATCACGCCTGGTCCGGACTGCACGCAGAACAGCGGCGGAGATCCCGGCGAGGTCGGTCGACAGCAGCACCCGGCCGACGCCGACCGCACCCAGCGCGGTGAGCATCCGCTGCACCATGTTGGCCTTCTCGGCCGTCGGGAACACCGAGGCCTTCGCAACCAGGCGACGGATGTCCCGCCCGGAGGCCGGGTTCGCCACGATGCCCACTGTGCGCTCGGTCACATCTCAATGGGACACCCGGCGCCACCCGTCGCGGAAGGGTTGCAAGAGGTTGCACGCACGAAAGCAGCCCCCGCCCGAAACGGGCGGGGGCTGCTTTCGAAGACCTGATCAGATCACGTTGACCGAGGTCGCCTGCGGGCCCTTCTGGCCCTGGCCGATCTCGAACTCAACGCGAGCGTTCTCCTCGAGGCTACGGAAGCCGTTGCCCTGGATCTCGGAGTAGTGAACGAAGACGTCGCCGCCGCCGTTGTCGGGAGTGATGAAGCCAAACCCCTTCTCGGAGTTGAACCACTTCACAGTGCCCTGAGCCATAAAAGTATTCTCCATATACTGCAAATCAACAGGGCATCGCTTCGATACCCCAGGTCGACCGCGAGACGGTTTGCTCTCCCGAATGGGAAACCACTACGCCCGCGAGGTCTTGCGAGCGTGGGTAAACACGAACACAAAATCTTGAGACCACGTTCAGTACATCACAGATCGGGCTCGAACGCCAACTTGTCCAGCCTGGCGGGCGTCGGCCAGCGCACCTGCCAGGCCCAGCCGAGCTTCTCGAAGATCCAGATCAGCCGGGCCGTGATGTCGAGCTGCCCCCGCTTGACCCCGTGCCTGGCGCAGGTCGGGTCCGCGTGGTGCAGGTTGTGCCAGGACTCACCGAAGGAGAAGACCGCCAGCGGCCAGAAGTTCGCGGCCTTGTCGCGGCTCGCGAACGGGCGCTCGCCGATCATGTGGCAGATCGAGTTGACCGACCACGTGACGTGGTGCAGCAGGGCGACCCGGACGAACCCGGCCCAGAAGAACGCCGTCACGCCGCCCCACACGGACCAGCTGATCAGCCCGCCGGCGATGGCGGGCAACAGGAACGTGGCGGCCACCCACACCGGGAACAGCTTGTCGACGGTGCGCACGTCGCGGTCGGCGAGCAGGTCCGGGGCGAACCGCTCGGCGTTGGTCACCTCGCGCTCGAACAGCCAGCCCATGTGCGCGTGCCAGAAGCCCTTGGCCAGCGCCTTCGGCCCGGTGCCGAACAGCCACGGCGAGTGCGGGTCGCCCACCCTGTCGGAGAAGGCGTGGTGCCGCCGGTGGTCGGCCACCCAGGTGGTGGCCGGGCCTTGCGCGGACAGGTTCCCGGCGATCGCCAGCGCCACCCGCAGCGGGCGGTTCGCCTTGAACGAGCCGTGCGTGAAGTGGCGGTGGTAACCGGCTGTCACCCCCAGCCCGGAGATCACGAAGAACGCCGCCCCCAGCCCGATGTCGAGCCAGCTCAGTCCCCAGCCCCAGGCGAAGGGCACCGCCGCGACGAGCGCGACCAGTGGCAGCAGCACGAACACCTTCACCAGGACGTGTTCGGACAGCGACCGGGTACCGGAAATGATTGGTTTCGGTTTACGGACGGGAGTATCAACAGGCATACAGAAATACCAATATTTCGTGTTTAGGGGGAAATGGCAGCTAAAACTGACCCTACGCGAGCACGCACGGAAAGGCGAGAGCCCGACTTACCGGCCACACACAGATCACACGCAGATCTCAGTCGGCCCCGTGCTCGGCACGGAACAGCGCGGACAACCGCACATCCGGATTGATGACGTCCGGGTCCGTGCGCACGTCGATCACGCTGGGCCGCTGGTGGCGCAGCGCTCGGCCGACCGTGGGTTCCAGTTGCTCCGGCGATTCCACTGTGTAACCGACGGCGCCGAAAGAACGCGCCCAGGACGCGAAATCCACCGGATTGAGCGCCACCCCGGACAACCTGCCGTGCGTACGCGCCTGATGGACCGCGATGTCCCCGTACAGCCCGTTCTGGATGACGACCACGATGATCGGCGCCCGGTAGCGCACCGCCGTCTCCAGTTCCTGTCCGGTCATCATCACGCTGCCGTCGCCCACCATGGCGACCACGGTCCGCTTCGGCTGCGCGAGTTTCGCGGCGACCGCGGCAGGCACCGCGTAGCCCGCCACCCGATCGGCCGGGCCGAGCTGGGTGCGCGGTTCGGTGAAACACCAGTAGCGATGCACGAATCCGGCGAAACTACTCGAATCCATCGTGACCACGGTGTCCTCCGGCACCACCTTACGCACCGCCCGCACCACCTCGGCCGGGTGCACCAGCACGCTTTCCCTGGTGTCCGGCGGGGTCATGTACGTGTGCGTGGACGCGTTCGCCGCCGAGCTGCGACGGGTGCGCGGCTCGGCCACCGCGCACAGCTCGCGCAGGAACGGGCCGATCTCGCAGTCGATGCGGAAGGTCAGCCCGCGGCGGCGGGACGGGACGAGCCCAGTGCCGATCATCACCAGGGTCTGGCCTGCCGACGGGTAGCGGAAGTTCTGCGTGGTGATCTCGTCCAGCCGGGTGCCGACGGCGAGCACCAGATCGGCGCGGTCGAGTGCGTCCAGCTGTCGCGCCGGGACACCGATCCCGAGGTGTCCGGCGTAGCGGGCGTGGTTCTCGGGGAAGGCGTCCTGACGGCGAAAAGCGTTGTACACGGCGAAACCGAGCTGGTCGGCCGCGGTGATCAGCTCGGCGCGTGCGCTCCGGGCCCGGCTGCCGGCGATCACCACCGGGTAGCGCGAGTCGGCCAGCAGCGCGGCCACCTCGTCGGCCGACCGGATGAGCTGTCCACTCCGGTCCGGCGGCGGCGCCGGCTTCGACAACACCGCGTCGAACGGGGCGACCCAGAAGTCCGTCGGCACCGACAGTACGGCCGGACCGCGCCGGCCTCGCCGCACCTCCTGCAGCGCTTCGACCAGCAACTCCGGCACCTCGGCCGCCGTCTCGGCGCGGGCCGTCCACTTCGAGAACGGGCGGAACAGGCCGAGCTGGTCCGGGCCCTCCTCCATGTCCGGCACCAGGTCGTTCGACGGGCGGTCGGCCAGCAGCACGATCATCGGGGTCTCGTCCTGGTGCGCCGTCTGCACGCCGATGGCCAGGTTCATCACGCTGGGCCCCGGCGCGCCGAGCAGGATCGCCGGGACGTCACGGAGTTTGCCCTCCGCCTCGGCCATGAACGCGGCGGCGGACTCGTGCCTGGCGGTGACGAGCGTCATCGACGGTTCGAACTGGATCGCGTCGAGAAGTTCGAGAAAAGAGTCACTCGGCACCGTGTACGCGCGCCGCACACCGGCGTCGACCAATATCCGGACCGCCGTGCGCGCAACGGTCCAACCTCGCTGATACGTGATGGATCAAGGTAATCAGCGTGCACAACTCCGGTCAAGTGAGGCCCATACGCCTAAGCTCGGGCTGTGTCCGAAGAAACGGTGTTCACCTACGGGGCGCCCGCGCTGAAGTACGGAGCGGGCGCCAGCGACGAAATCGGCTACGACCTCAAACAGACCGGCGCGCGCCGCGCGCTCGTGGTGACCGA
Source organism: Amycolatopsis sp. (assembly GCF_035546795.1). GTDB lineage: Bacteria > Actinomycetota > Actinomycetes > Mycobacteriales > Pseudonocardiaceae > Amycolatopsis_E. The sequence continues at coordinate 34,424 of NZ_DASZWC010000056.1, read as the reverse complement.
TCCCGGGGTCGCCGCCACCGGCTGGCCGCAGCGGGTCGCCGACGGACTGACCGGATATGGCCTGGTGGCAGAGGTTTTCGACGGCGTGCACGTCGAGCCGACCGACATCAGCATGGCCAAGGCGGTCGAGTACGCGCGCGGTAGCGGGCCGTGGGACGCGTTCGTCGCTGTCGGTGGCGGGTCGGCGATCGACACCGCGAAGGCGGTGAACCTGTTGACCAGCAACGAAGGCGAGCTGATGGACTACATCAACCCGCCGGTCGGCGGCGGCCGCGCGCCCAGTGCTCCGCTGAAGCCGCTCGTCGCCGTCCCGACCACAACCGGTACGGGGTCCGAAAGCACCACGGTGTGTGTGCTGGATGTGTTGTCGCTGCGGGTGAAAACCGGTATCAGCCACCTGAAACTGCGGCCGACGCTGGCCGTGGTGGATCCCCGCCTGACCGTGACGCAGCCGGCCGGGGTTACGGCGGCGAGCGGGATGGACATCCTGTGTCACGCCGTGGAGAGCTACACGGCCAAGCCGTACACGGATTTCGAGCGCAAGCAGCCCGAACAGCGGGTGCCCTACTGCGGTTCGAACCCCGTCGCCGACATGTTCGCCGAACGGGCGCTGACGTTGCTGCGGGACGCGCTGCCCGCCGCGGTGGCCGACGGCGAGGACCTGCACGCGCGGGAAAACCTTTCGCTGGCCGCGACTTTCGCCGGGATGGGCTTCGGCAACGCCGGGGTGCACATCCCGCACGCGAACGCGTACCCGATCGCCGGGCAGGTGCGCGACTTCGTCCCCGACGGCTACCCGCCCGAGGAACCCCTTGTGCCACATGGAATGGCGGTGTCACTCACCGCGCCGGAGGCGTTCCGGTTCACCTTCGAGGCGGCGCCGCGGCGGCATCTCCACGTCGCCGAACTGCTCGGCCCGGACGTGCCGCGCCCTGCCGACGACGCCGACTACCTGCCCGAAGTGCTGCGGCGATTGATGTCGCGGATCGGCATCCCCAACGGGATCGGCGCGGTCGGCTACGGCGAGTCCGATGTGGACAGCCTCGTCGAGGGCACGGTCAAGCAGCAGCGGCTGTTGTCGATCGCGCCGCGCACACCGACCGAGGAGGACCTGGCCGGCATCCTGCGGCGGTCGGTGAGCCTGTGGTGAGCTACCCGCACTGGCGCACCGTGCCGACCCGTTGGAAGGACAACGACGTCTACGGGCACGTCAACAACGTCGTGCACTACTCGGTGATGGACACGGTGATCAACACCTGGCTCATCGAACACGGCGGGCTGGACGTGGAGCAGAGCCCGGTGATCGGGCTGTGCGTGGAATCGCACTGCAACTACCACGGCTCGGTGTCCTTTCCGGACGTACTGGAGGTGGGCCTGCGGGTGGCGCACCTCGGGCGGTCCAGCGTCCGGTACGAGATCGGCATCCACCGCCATGACCGGTCGGAGGTGGTCGCGGAGGGACATTTCGTGCACGTCTTCGTCGACCGCGCGACGCGGCGGCCGGTGCCGGTCGAGGGCAAACTGCGCGAATGCCTCGAAGCCCTGCGGCCCTAGCGGCTCACCTGCCGCACACGTTCGCGGTGGGAAGATGGGTTCGGGAGCGGCGCACTTGGCCTGCGCCGCTCCCGTCTAAACTTCGGCCGTGATCTCTGGTTTCGCGATAGCCGTGACGGTGTGCGCACTGGCCGTGGCGATCTGGAGCTTCCTGCAGGCCGCGCGGAACAAGGAGCCGGACCGTCCGCTGCTGATCAGCATCGGCGTGGTCGAGGTGCTGCTGGTGGCGCAGCTGGTGATCGGGGTCGTGCTGCTGATCGGCGGCGGCCGCCCAGGGAACCTGGTCACGTACCTCGCCTACCTGATCGGTGCGCTGGTGATCATCCCGGTCGGCGCCGCGTGGGCACTGGCCGAACGCAGCCGGTCGAGCACCGTGATCCTGGGCATCGCGTGCCTCGCGATCCCGGTGATGGTGCTGCGCCTGCACGAGATCTGGGGAGGGGCCAGTGCCTGAACCGAAGAACACCGCGACCGGGCCCGGCCGCATCCTGGTGGCCGTCTACGGGATCTTCGCCCTCGCCGCCACTTCGCGCGCGGCCGTGCAGATCTCGACGAAGTTTCACGAGGCCCCGCTGGCCTACATCCTGTCCGCGCTCGCCGCGGTGATCTACATCGTGGCCACCGTGGCACTGGCTCGCCGCGGCGCCACGTCCTGGCGGGTCGCGCTGGTCTGCCTGTCGGTGGAGCTGCTGGGGGTGCTCGTCGTCGGCACCCTGAGCGTCTTCGACCGCGAAGCCTTCCCGGACGCGACGGTGTGGTCGGTCTACGGGGAGGGTTACGTGTTCATCCCGCTCGTACTGCCGATCATCGGCCTGTACTGGCTGCGCCGCACGGCGCGGGTGCCTAGCGGCTCGTAAGGCGTCCAGCTCGCGACGAGGACCTCGGTGCGCGGCCGGGTCCGGCACTCGAGGCCGTGTTGGCGCTGTCACAGGACGCCGGCCTCGTCGTGGGGCGGCGGGGAGTCCAGTGTGGACTGTTCCTGTGGCCAGTGTGACGGTTGGGGCGGGGTGATCACCCCGGCCTGACGACACCGGCGTGGGGCCGCCCGTTAGACTGCGCGTGAGGGCCGTTAGCTCAATTGGTAGAGCTGTGGACTTTTAATCCATAGGTTCCGGGTTCGAGCCCCGGGCGGCCCACTCTTTCCCCAGGTCAGGGAGCTACCCGGGTTCGCCGGTTGATCTTGGTGCCGGTTTTGCCCAGGACGTTCAGCACCAGCGCGGGCTCGCGCGATCCGGCCGACGTAGGTGTCGGTCGTCTGCGACACCCGCGAGTGGCCGGCCATGTCGCTGGTCTCCCGTGCAGGTAGGGCATCGGTGACTCGGGTAGCCATGGTCCGCCGGAATGTCCGGGGCACGTCTCGCCCCCGGACCATCGGGCCTATTCGCCGCAATGCCGGAATGGCCGTCGCCAAGTGCGATGCTCACCCAGTGCCCCCGGAACCGGTCGCCCAGCTGCAATGGGCGCAACCCTCGGCCGCGCGACCAATTGCGGCCGGTCCGGGTCGCCGCGCGTTGCTAAGGCCCTTCCCCCTCAGACAGCGCCGACGTAAATCGCTGGAACGCAGGCATCCGCGATGCAAGCCTGATCAGTATCCCGACAACAGGCGCGCCCGGGACGCCCGAGGCGAAGAGTCGAACCGGTGGGAGTAAGAGGCGGCAGACGGGGCGCCCGCGCGCGTAGCGCATGCAGACGGCGCCCTGAGTCGGCCCTACCGGACCCGGTACATACGACACCATTGATTTTGTACCCACAGGTTCCGGGTTCGGGCCCCGGACGGCCCACCGATGCTGCTTGAGCGGTCGGCCTCCCTCAGGTAACGAGGTGCGCCTTCCTAGCAAGCAGGTGGACCTCCGGGAACTGGCGTCGGTCGGTGGGCTGGGGCTCTCGGACCATCCGGGCGACCTCGGCCAGGCCGGACTTGCGCAGCAGCGCGGCAAGGTGGTCGGGCGACCACCGGTAGGCCGGGGCGACGGCATGGTCGAAGACCTGCGTCAGGTGGGCCGCGCCCTCAGTTGCGGAAAAGCCGAGGAGGAGGTGACCACCGGGGGCCAGCACGCGGTGGAACTCCGCCAGGATGGCGGGGACCTCTGGCGGCGGCGTGTGGATGATGGACCACCGTGAGAGCACGCCGCCCAGTGAGCCGTCGGCGATGTTCAGCGCGGCCATCGAGCCCACGTCGAACCGCAGACTCGGGCAGGCCTCCCGGGCCAGCTTGATCATCGCCGGAGAGGCGTCGACACCGAAGGCCGCCACGCCCAGCCCGTCCAGATAGGCCGTGACGTGGCCGGGCCCGCAGCCCAGGTCCGCGACCGGACCATTCGGACCTACCGCCTCGGCGAAGGCGTTCAACATCGCGCGGTCCAGGGGGCTGTCACGCAGCGAGTCACGGAACAGCTCCGCATAAGTTGCGGCGGCAGCGTCGTAAGCCGAGCGGGTGGCCACGCCCGCGAGAGTAGTCGAATCGCGATCCAGCACGTCGCGGCGTTTCAGCTCGGCTCCTCGAAGACGGTAGAAGCACGGTAGGTTCCCGGCGCCGTGCCGAACTCGCGCTTGAAAGCCTTGGCGAAGGCGAACTCCGACGTGTAGCCGACCTCCTTGGCGATGGTCCGCAAGGGCGCGTCGCCGCGGCGCAGTAGGTACGCCGCCTTCGTCATCCGCCACCACGTCAGGTACCGGAGCGGCGGCTGACCGGCAATCGTCGTGAAGCGGCGGGCGAAGGGGGCGCGGGAGAGGCCCGCCCTGGTGCCGAGTTCCTCGACGGTCCACGGGTGCGCCGGGTCGCGGTGGATGGCCAGCAGCGCCGCGGAAACCGCCGGATCGCTCAACGCCGCAGCCCAGCCGGTCGCCGCCGGTTGTTCGGCGTACCACGCGCGCAGGATGTAGAGCAGCAGCGTGTCCAACAACGCGGGCACGACGATTTCCCCGCCAGGCCTTGGTTCCGCCATCTCCGTGCCCAGCAGGTCGATGGCCGCTCGCAGCGAGGGATGGCGCCCCAGCCGGGCCGGCAGGTGGATCACGGCGGGCAGCTCGTCGAGCAACGGATGCACCCTGACCCGATTCAGCAGATACGCCCCGCACAGCAAGACGGTTGGAGCGTTCCGGTCGATCTGCTCTGCCGGCTCGCCGTCGCGTTCCAGGCGCAGCTCGGCCGAAGTCGCGGGCCCGGCCGCGGTGTCGGCCAGTTCGTGGGCGGCCCCGTGCGGCAGTAACGCCACATCGCCCGGGCCGAGCCGGACCGGCTGGCCATCGACGGTCAGCGTCAGCGAACCTTGCAGCACCACGTGAAAACCCGCGCCGGCGAACTCGGGCGCCCGCAGCCGCCACGGTGGCCGCAGCTGCTGCCGCGACGAATGGGGGCTACCGGTGCGCATGGCAGCGATCGCGTCGCTGAGCACGTCCATGCTCACGACTCTAGTGAGTCGAGACGATCGGACATGTCCAGGATTTGACCGACCGAGTTGGTCAATCAATACTACGGAACATGCGAGGTCGGGTTCCGCCGCAGCCGGTGGAGAAGATCGCCGAAGCCGCGGCGCGGGTGTTTCTGGCCAAGGGGTACCGGGCGGCCGGGATATCCGACGTGTCCGCGGCTCTCGGCATGAGCCATGGCGCGGTGTATACGTACGCGAAGAGCAAGGAAGCCTTGCTGTATCTGGCTTTGCTACGTCTGGCCAAGCCGGAGTCCTTCGCCGGGCTGAAGATCCCGGTCGCCACACCGGCCCCCGAGGAGATCGTGGCCTTGATCGAAGCCGGCGCCGCCCGCAGCGGGTTGCCGGTGCTGACCGGGGCGAGCGGGCCGCGGCGCGTGCCGATCGCCGAGGAGTTCGGCGCGATCGTCGACGAGTTGTACGAGTTCGTCGGCGGCAACCGGCATCTGCTGGCGCTGGTCGAGCGGTGCGCTCAAGACCTGCCGGAGCTGGCGCAGGTCTACTTCGTGCAGCACCGCCGGAAAATGCTGGCCGACCTGGATGACTACTTGACCCGACGGATCCGCTCGGGTGGGCTGCGCGCGGTTCCGGACGTGCCGGCGGCGGCGCGGTTCATCACCGAAACCGTCACCTGGTTCGCCTGGCACCGGCTCGACGATCCGGACTCGGCGATGCTCGACGACGAGGCCTGCCGCCGGACCGTCCGGCACCTCCTGCTCACCGCGTTCCTGCCCGACACGACAGAAAGCGGCTAGTCCTTAAGGTGAAGGCGTGACGAACTACGTTCTGGTGCATGGGGCCTGGCACGGCGGCTGGGCCTGGGAGCGCGTGGCTGCGAAGCTGCGGGCGCAGGGGCACGAGGTGCACGCGCCGACCCTGGCCGGTCTTGGCGATCGGACGGACGAGCTGAGCCCGGAGATCGGGCTCCGGCAGCACGCCGCGGAGATCGCGGATCTGCTCGCCGGCCTGGAAGACGTGGTGCTCGTCGGGCACAGCTACGGCGGTCTCGTGGTCCGCGAGGCGGCGGACCGGGTGCCGGTGCGCGAGATCGTGCTGGTCGACGGCTGGGTCGGGCGCGACGGCGAGTCGATGGACAGCCGCGCGCCGGAGGGTTTCCGTGCCTGGATCGACAAACTGACCACCGACGGCGTCATCGCCGTGCCGCGCGCCGCACACGTCGGGGTGACCGATCCGGAGGACGCCCGCTGGGTGGAGTCGCAGATGACGCCGCAGCCCCGGCTGTCGTTCTCCGAACCGACCGAACTCACCGGCGCGGTCGAGCAGATTCCTTGTCACGCGGTGCTTTGCGTGCCCAATCCGAAGATCCCGTTCAGCGCATGGGCGGCGGAGTTCGGCTGGCCGGTCACCGAGATCGAATCCGGGCACGACGTGATGGTCACCGCGCCGGATGAGCTGGCGGCGGTACTCACCGCTCGGTGAACGCGCTACCCAGCTGCGGCGATCTAAACTCGACGCATGCGCGGACGTCGTCCGGTGACCGAGGTGCCCGATGTAGTCGGCTTGGGCGCCGAGGACGCCTGCGACATCGTGCGCCGCGCGGGACTGGTGCCGCGCGGCCCCGAGGGTGAGCCGGCGCCGCAGCCCGGCGTGGTCGTCGCGCAGGCGCCGGTGGCCGGTGCGGGCTCGACCCGCGGCGACGAGGTCGTGCTGTGGACGCAGCTCGGCCCGGGTTCCGAAGCCGACCTCCGCCCGCCGACGCCGTCGGATTCGGCGCTACAGCCGGTCTGAGCAGCGCCGGTACTGCCGCGCACGGCCGGAAAACCGGTGACCCGGCCGCCCATCGAAGGTATTGACATCGTGCTGTAGCCGCCGCCATAGTACCGGTACTAGAGCGCGCTAGTAGAGCGCGCTAACCGGTGCCAGCACAAGGAGGTGGGTCCGGGTGAGCCCGAGTTTCGACCTCGTCACCGTCGGCCGGATCGGGGTCGACATCTATCCGCTGCAGACGGGGGTCGGGCTGGAGGACGTCGAAACCTTCGGCAAGTATCTTGGCGGTACGGCGACCAACGTCGCGGTCGCCGCCGCGCGGTACGGCCTGCGCAGCGCGGTGATGACCAAGACCGGGGCGGATCCGTTCGGCCGGTTCATCCGCCGCGCGCTGCAGGGTTACGGCGTGGACGACCGGTTCGTCGGAACCAGCGCGCACCTGCCGACCCCGGTGACGTTCTGCGAGATCTTCCCGCCGGACGATTTTCCGCTCTACTTCTACCGGTTCCCGAAGGCCCCGGACCTGGACCTGCACCCGGAAGACCTGGACCTGGACGCGATACGGGCGGCGAAGATCTTCTGGGTCACCGGCACCGGCCTGTCCGAGGAGCCGAGCCGGTCGAGCACGCTCGCGGCATTGGAAGTCAGGGGCCGCAACGGCATCACTGTGCTCGACCTCGACTACCGGCCGATGTTCTGGAGCTCTCGCGAGGAGGCGCGCGGCTGGATGCAGCAGGCGCTCGAACACGTCACCGTCGCCGTGGGCAACCTCGACGAGTGCGACACCGCGGTCGGCACCCGTGAGCCCCGTGCGGCCGCGAAAGCGTTGCGGGACAAGGGAGTTGGGCTCGCTGTCGTGAAGCAGGGCCCGAAGGGCGTGCTTGCGGTGGACGACAGCGGCGAGGTCGAGGTGCCGCCGGTACCCGTGGACGTGGTCAACGGCCTCGGCGCGGGCGACGCGTTCGGCGGCGCGCTGTGCCACGGGCTGCTGGCGGACTGGGACACCGAGCGCGTCATGCGCTTCGCGAACGCCGCGGGAGCTTACGTAGCCGGAGAGATCGCCTGCTCGGACGCGATGCCGACGGAGGAACAGGTGCTGCGCAAACTGGGAGAAACACAGCGTGTCTGACAAAGTGAGCAGGATCGTCGAGCGACGGGTCCGGCATCCGGAGTCGATCGCCGAGGCGGCGGCGGCCCGCACCCGGCCCGGTTCGCTGTTCGGCTCGCACGGCCGAACGATGATCATCGCGGCGGATCACCCGGCGCGCGGCGCGAACAGGGTCGGCGACGATCCGCTGGCGATGGCCGACCGCGGTGAACTGCTGGACAGGCTGTGCGTCGCGCTGGAGCGGCCCGGCGTCACCGGCGTGCTCGCCACCGCCGACATCCTCGAAGACCTGTTACTCCTTGGCGCCCTGGAGCACAAGTCGGTGTTCGGCTCGATGAACCGCACCGGGCTGGCCGGGTCGAGTTTCGAGATCGACGACCGGTTCGCGGGCTACGACGCGGAGACCATCGGGCGGATGCGGTTCGACGGCGGCAAAATGCTCACCCGGATCGCGCTCGACGACCCGCACACTCCCGGCGTACTCGCCGATTCCGCAAACGCGGTCAACGAACTGGCCGAACGCGGGCTGATCGGGATGATCGAGCCGTTCCTGTCGCACTGGGCGGCTGGGAAGATCACCAACGACCTCTCGCCGGCCGCGGTGATCCGCTCGATCACCATCGCCTCCGGGCTCGGCCGCACCTCCGCCTACACCTGGCTGAAGCTGCCCGTGGTCGCGGAGATGGAGCGCGTGCTGGCGTCGTCGACGCTGCCGGCCGTGCTGCTCGGCGGCGAGGTCAAGGACCCGGACGCGGCGTTCGCCTCCTGGCAGAAAGCGCTTTCCCTGCCGACGGTGCAAGGGCTCGTGGTGGGGCGTTCGTTGCTGTATCCACGCGACGGGGACGTCGCCAAGGCAGTCGACACGGCAGTGGGGTTGCTATGAACCTGCATCGCCCCGCGGGCAGCACCGCGGCCGGACCGTTTTCCACCGTGATCACCCCCGAGTCCGCGAACTGGGGCTATTCGGGACTGCGTGTGCTGGAGCTCGACGGCACCGAAACCGTCACGACCGGCGGGTTCGAGGCGCTCGTGTTGCCACTGTCCGGCAGCTGCACGGTGGCCGTGGACGGGGAGAAGTTCGAGCTGGCCGGCCGCACGGGCGTGTTCGACGCGGTCACCGATTTCGCCTACCTCCCAAGCGGTTCCGAGGCGACGCTCACCGGATCCGGACGCATCGCGTTGCCTGCGGCGAAAACCGGCAAGAAGTTGTCCGCGCGCTACCAGCCGGCCGCCGCCACCCCGTCGGAGCTGCGCGGTGCCGGGAACTGCAGCCGCCAGGTGAACAACTACTGCCTGCCGGACACCTTCGAAGCCGACCAGCTGCTGGTGTGCGAAGTGCTGACGCCAGGCGGGAACTGGTCGTCCTACCCGCCGCACAAGCACGACGAAGCGCGTGAAGGCGAGAGTGAGCTGGAGGAGATCTACTACTTCGAAGTCGCCGATCAGGGCATGGGCTACCAGCGCGTTTACGGCACCGCGGAGCGTCCGATCGAAGTCCTTGCCGAGGTGCGCGGCGGCGACGTGGTGCTGATCCCGCACGGCTGGCACGGCCCGTCGATGGCCGCGCCGGGTTACGACCTCTACTACCTCAACGTGATGGCCGGCCCTGGGCAGGAACGCGCCTGGCTGATCTGCGACGACCCGGCGCACGGCTGGGTGCGCCAGACCTGGGAGTCCCAGGACGTCGATCCGCGGCTGCCGTTCGGGAGGAAGCCATGAGACTGACCACGGCGCAGGCGCTCGTCCGGTTCCTGGCGAACCAGTACTCCGAGCGCGACGGACTGGAGCAAAGGTTCATCCCTGCGATGTGGGGAATCTTCGGGCACGGCAACGTCGCCGGGCTCGGCCAGGCGCTGCTGCAGTACCCGCGGGAGATGCCGTACTACCTCGCCCGCAACGAGCAGGGCCAGGTACATGCGTCAGCCGCGTTCGCGAAGATGCGCGACCGGTTGCAGACCTTCGCGTGCACGGCTTCGACCGGGCCGGGTTCGACGAACATGATCACCGGCGCCGCACTGGCCACCACCAACCGGCTCCCGGTCTTGTTGCTGCCGAGCGACATGTTCGCCACTCGCGCGCCGGATCCGGTGTTGCAGCAGCTGGAGGACACGCGCGCAGGCGACGTGTCGGTGAACGACGCTTTCCGCCCGGTGTCCAAGTACTTCGACCGCATCACCCGACCCGAGCAGCTGATCCCCGCCGCGCTCGCCGCGATGCGGGTGCTCACCGATCCGGCTGAAACCGGCGCGGTGACGCTCGCGTTGCCGCAGGACGTGCAGGCCGAAGCGTTCGACTGGCCGGAGGAGTTCTTCCGCCGCCGCGTCTGGCACATCGGACGGCCGGTGCCGGAGGAACCGGCACTGGCCCGGGTCGCGGAGTTGTTGCGTGGCGCGAAGTCTCCGCTGATCGTCGCCGGTGGCGGGGTCGTGTACTCCGGCGCCGAGCACGAGCTGCGCAAGTTCGCCGAAGCCACCGGCATCCCCGTCGCCGACACCCACGCCGGCAAGGGCGCGGTGCCGTGGGACCACCCTTGCGCAGTCGGCGGCATCGGCTCCACCGGTACGTCGGCTGCGAACGCGCTGGCCGCCGAAGCCGACGTCGTGCTGGGGATCGGCACCCGGTATTCCGACTTCACCACCGCCTCGCACACGGTGTTCGGCAACCCGGACGTCACGTTCGCCAACCTCAACGTGGCACGGCTCGACGCGGCGAAGCACTCGGCGGAAATGCTGCTGGCAGACGCGAAACTCGGCATCTCCGCACTGCACACGGCGTTGCACGACTGGGAGGTGGACGAGGCCTACCGGTCCCGCACCCGGATGCTGGCCGACGAATGGCAGCGCACCGTCGACGCGTGCTTCACCGTGGGCCACCACCCGTTGCCTGCGCAGACGGAGATCCTGGGCGCGCTCAACAACGCCCTCGACGACCGCGACGTGGTGATCAACGCGGCCGGCTCGATGCCCGGCGATCTGCAGATGCTTTGGCGCGCAAGGGATCCCAAGGCCTACAACGTGGAGTACGCCTACTCGTGCATGGGCTACGAGGTGGCCGCCGGGGTCGGCACGAAGCTGGCGGCGCCGGACCGCGAGGTGGTCGTGCTCGTCGGCGACGGCTCGTACCTGATGATGTCCCAGGAGCTGGTCACGATGATCGCCGAGGGGCTCAAGGTGATCGTCGTGGTGGTGCAGAACCACGGCTTCGCCTCCATCGGCTCGCTCTCGGAATCCCTCGGCTCACAACGGTTCGGCACCTCGTACCGGTACCGCAGCGACTCCGGGCAGCTCGACGGCGGGAAGCTGCCGGTGGACCTGGCCGCCAACGCCGAAAGCCTCGGTGCGACGGTGCTTCGTGCGTCCACAGTGGACGACTTCACCGCGGCGATCGTGCAGGCCAAGGCGAACGAGCACACCACGGTCGTCCACGTGGAAACCGATCTGTACGGACCGAACCCGCCCGGCTCGGCGTGGTGGGACGTGCCGGTCAGCGAGGTTTCCGAACTCGAGTCCACCAGTAAGGCCCACGAGACCTACGCCGCGCTCAAGCGGACCCAACGCCACTATCTCTAGGAGCGAAGTGCAGACCATCGAACACTGGATCAACGGCGCGGCGACCTCCGCCGGGTCCACCCGCACCGCGCCGGTCTACAACCCCGCCACCGGCCGGCAGCGGGCCTCCGTGCTGCTCGCCGAGTCGTCCGATGTGGACACCGCAGTTGCCGCTGCGGGCAAGGCTTTCGAGTCCTGGGGCAATTCCTCGTTGTCCCAGCGGATCAGGGTGATGTTCGCCTTCCGCGAGCTGCTGGTGCGACACGAGGACGAGCTGGCGAGGATCATCTCCGGCGAGCACGGCAAGGTCATCGACGACGCGCGTGGCGAGATCGTGCGGGGCCGGGAAGTGGTGGAGTACGCCTGCGGGATCGCCGACGCGCTCAAGGGCAGCTTCTCCGACCAGGTCTCCCGGGACGTGGATGTGCACAACTTCCGGCAGCCGTTCGGTGTGGTCGCCGGGATCACGCCGTTCAACTTCCCGATCATGGTCCCGCTGTGGATGCACCCGATCGCCATCGCGACCGGCAACACCTTCGTGCTCAAGCCCAGCGAGCGCGACCCCTCCGCGTCGCGCCTGGTCGCCGAGCTGTACGCGGAAGCCGGGCTGCCCGACGGCGTGTTCAACGTCGTCAACGGGGACAAGGTCGCGGTCGACGCGCTGCTGGATCACCCGGACATCGCGGCGGTGTCGTTCGTCGGCTCCACTCCGATCGCGAAATACGTGCACGAGCGCGGAACAGCCGCGGGCAAACGCGTGCAAGCGTTGGGCGGCGCGAAGAACCACGCCGTCGTACTGCCGGACGCGGACCTGGAGTTCGCCGCGAACCACCTGACCGCCGCCGCTTTCGGCTCCGCCGGGCAGCGGTGCATGGCGATTTCCGTCGGCGTCGCGGTCGGGCAGGCCGGCGACGAGCTGATCAAGGTGCTGGCACGCAAGGCGAACGAGGTCAAGGTCGGCCCCGGCGACGACGCGAGCAACGACATGGGCCCCGTGGTCACCGAGGCCGCGCGCGAGCGGGTGGTCGGCGCCGTCACGAAGGGCGGCGAGCAGGGCGCGACCGTGGTGGTCGACGGGCGCGGTCTCACCGTCGAAGGGCACGAAGAGGGTTTCTTCGTCGGACCGTCCCTTTTGGACCATGTGACCACCGAAATGGACGCGTACCGCGAGGAGATCTTCGGTCCGGTGCTCGGGATCGTGCGGGTTGACACCGTGGACGAGGCGATAGCGCTGATCAACGCCAACCCCTACGGCAACGGCACCGCGATCTTCACCGGCAGCGGCGAGGCGGCGCGGAAGTTCCAGCGCGAGGTCAAGGTCGGCATGATCGGCGTCAACGTGCCCATCCCGGTTCCGATGTCGTACTACTCCTTCGGCGGCTGGAAGGACTCGCTCATCGGTGACAGCCCCGTCCACGGTCCCGAAGGCGTCCGCTTCTACACCCGCGCCAAGGTCGTGACCACGCGCTGGCCACACACCGAAGCCGCCTTCAACTTCCCGACCTCGAACTAGGAGGACTCGCAATGACAACGGCGTCGCTCATCGGCAACCTCTGCCTCGGCAGCGCACCGGATTCCTGGGGGATCTGGTTCCCCCAGGACGAACACCAGACCCCGTACGCCCGCTTCCTCGACGAGCTGGCCGAAGCCGGTTACAAATGGCTCGAAATCGGCCCATACGGCTACCTGCCGACGGACCCGAAGGTGCTGGCCGAGGAGGTCGGCAAGCGTGGTTTGCAGGTGTCCGGCGGTACCACCTTCGGCGCACTGCACCGGCCCGGCGAGTGGGCCGAAATGCTCGCTCACACCAGGAAAATCGCCGAGCTGACGGCTGCGGCGGGCGCGCACCACCTGGTGTTCATCCCGACGATGTACCGTGACGAGAAGACCGGCGCGTTGACCGAGTCTCCCGAGCTGACCGCCCCGCAGTGGGCCTCGTTCGGCAGCCGCGCCAGCGAGCTTGGCAAGATCCTGCTGGACGAGTACGACGTCCGGCTCTGCCTGCATCCACATGCGGACAGCCATATCCAGACCCAGGCCGAGATCGAGCGCTACCTCAACGAAAGCGACTCCCGCTACGCGAACCTGTGCCTGGACACCGGGCACGTGGCGTACGGCCGCGGGGACAACATCGACCTCATCCGCCGGTACGGCGAGCGGATCGGATACGTGCACATCAAGCAGATGGACCCGGCGATCCTCGACCAGGTCCACGCCGAGAACCTCAGCTTCGGCGAGGCGGTGAAGCGCGGTGTGTGCGTCGAACCGCCCGCAGGCGTGCCGAACCCCGCCGAGATCGTCACCGAGTTGTCTACTTTGGACGCGAGGCTGTTCGTGATCGTAGAACAGGATCTGTATCCGTGCGCGCCCGAAGTACCGCTGCCCATCGCCGTCCGCACCCGTGAGTACCTCGGCAGCTGTGGACTGTCCGGCACCACCCGTCCAGGAGCGAGCGCATGACTGTGCACATCGGGGTGATCGGCGCCGGGATGATCGGCCAGGACCACATCCGCCGGATCACCGACGTGGTCACCGGCGCCGACGTGGTCGCGGTGACGGATGTGGATACCGCTCGCTCGCAGGAGGTCGCCTCGGGTGTGAATGCCCGCGCGTTGTCCACAGGCCACGATGTGATCAACGATCAGCTTGTGGATGCCGTAGTAGTCACCTCTTGGGGGCCCACACACGCCGAGTACGTGCTGGGCGCGATCGAAGCAGGCAAGTACGTGTTCTGCGAAAAACCCTTGGCCACCACAGCAGAGGACTGCCTGCGCATCGTCGAAGCCGAGCAGGCGTTCGGTCGGCGGCTGGTGCAGGTCGGGTTCATGCGCCGGTACGACGCCGGCTACCGCGCGATGAAGCAGGTGCTCGACAGTGGCGAGATCGGTGCCCCGCTGATGATGCACTGCGCGCACCGGAACGCGAGCTCACCCGAGTCGTACCATTCGGACATGGCGGTGCAGGACACCGCGGTGCACGAGTTCGACATCATCCGCTGGCTGCTGGCCGAGGACATCGTGTCCGCGCAGGTCATCAAGCCGCGCAAGACTTCCCGGCGGTTCGAGCACCTGCAGGACCCGCAGTTCATGCTGTTCGAGACGGCGAGCGGGGTGCGGGTGGACCTGGAGGTGTTCGTCAACTGCCAGTACGGCTACGACATCCAGTGTGAAACCGTCGGTGAGACCGGCACGGTGCGGCTGCCCGATCCGGCCGACGTTTGGGTGCGCGGCGCGGGGCAGTTGCGCACGGGCGTGTTGCAGGACTGGAAGCAGCGCTTCGCCGCGGCCTTCGACCGGGAGTTCGTCGAGTGGGTGGCGTCCATTGAGGACGGTCGGCTGGCCGGTCCGAGCGCCTGGGACGGCTACGCCACCGCCGTGATCAGCGACGCGACCACCGAAGCCCTGCATTCCGGCCGGGTCGTGTCAGTGGATTTGAAGGACCGTCCCGCGTTCTACGGGAGCTGAGATGAAAATCGCCCTCGACCCGTACATGTTGCGCGCGTTGCCGATGACGGAAATGGTGCGCACGGTCGCCGATATCGGTTACGAGCACATCGAACTCTCCCCGCGCGAGGAGTTCATGCCGTTCTTCCTGCACCCGCGCGCGGACAACGAAAAAGTCGCGGAACTGAAAGCCGTGCTACGCGAAACCGGAGTGCAACTGGCGAGCGTGCTGCCACTGTACAAATGGTCCAGCCCGGACGAAACGGAACGGCAGGCCGCGGTCCGCTACTGGAAGCGGATGATCGAGGTGACCGCCGAACTCGGCTGCGAGTTGATGAACTCCGAGTTCAACGGCAGACCGGAACGGGCAGCGGAAAGCGAGGCGGCCTTCTGGCGTTCGCTGGAAGAACTGCTCCCCATCTTCGAGCGTGAGGGAATCGCGCTGAACCTGGAAGCGCATCCGGACGATTTCTGCGAGCTGAACGATCCGGCCGTGGATCTCGTCCGGGCCATCAACAGGCCCTGGGTGAACTACCTTTACTGCGCCCCGCACACCTTCCACCTGTCGGACGGCACGGGCGATATCGCGCGGATGATGCACTACGCCGGCAACACGCTTCGCCACGTGCACATCGCGGATTCGTTCAACCACAAGGCTTCGTCCGGCCTGCGTTACATCCTGAACCCGCCCGGCACCCCGGCGCGGATCCATCAGCACCTCGATATCGACCAGGGCGAGGTGAACTGGCCGGAGTTCTTCGGCACCCTGCGTGAACTGGAATTCGACGGGGTGGCCACTGTGTGCGTTTTCGCGTGGGAAGAACGCGCGGTGGAATCGGGAAGAACCATGCTCGAACGCGTGAGCAAGGAATTGTCCGTATAACGGAAGAGCGATTATGACACACGTCAAAGAAGACGGGGTGCAAACGCGCCCGCAAACCGATCGCAGGCTGCGGCTGATCACGATTGTCGCCACGTTCGGCGGACTGTTGTTCGGTTACGACACGGGAGTGGTCAACGGCGCGCTGCCGTACATGAAGGCCGACCTCGGGCTGTCCGCGTTCACCGAAGGTCTGGTCACCAGCTCGCTGCTGCTCGGCGCCGCACTGGGCGCCGTGTGCACGGGGCGGCTGGCGGACAGGCGTGGCAGAAGGCGGATGATCCTGCTGCTGGCAGTGGTTTTCCTGGTCGGCACCATCGGCTGCAGTGTCGCGCCGGACACAGCCGTGCTGGTCGGCTGCCGGTTCGTGCTCGGGCTCGCCGTCGGCGGCGCGTCGGTGGCCGTGCCGACGTACCTGGCCGAGGTCTCGCCGGCGCAGCGCCGCGGCAGGCTGGTCACCCAGAACGAGCTGATGATCGTCTCGGGGCAGCTGCTCGCGTTCTCGTGCAATGCCGTGATCGGCAACCTGTTCGGCGAAACGGGCGGAGTCTGGCGGTGGATGCTGGTCATCGCCACCCTGCCCGCGGTGGCGCTTTGGCTCGGCATGCTCGCGATGCCGGAAAGCCCGCGCTGGCTGGCTTCCAAACAGCGCTTCGGCGACGCGCTCGAAGTGCTGCGGCAGATCCGCCCGGCCGGGCGCGCCGAAGCCGAGCTGGCCGAGGTGCGGGAGTTGGCGGCGCGCGACGAGGAAGCCAAGAGGGGCGGCTGGGCGGACCTGACCGCCCCCTGGCTCCGGCGGCTGGTGTGCATCGGCATCGGGATCGCGATCGTGCAGCAGATCACCGGGGTCAACTCGATCATGTACTACGGCACCCAGATCCTGACCGACGCCGGCTTCTCCGCGGACGCCGCGCTCACCGCGAACATCGCCAACGGGGTGATCTCCGTGGCCGCGACGTTCGTCGGAATCTATTTGCTCGGCAAGAAGAACCGGCGCCCGATGCTGCTCACCGGACAGGTGGGCACCACCAGCGCGCTGTTGCTGATCGGCGTGTTCTCCCTACTGCTACCGGAAGGCATCGGGCGCGCGTTCGTGATACTGGCGCTGACCGTGACGTTCCTGGCCTTCCAGCAGGGCGCGATCTCGCCGGTGACCTGGCTGATGCTCTCGGAGATCTTTCCACTGCGGATGCGGGGTTTCGGCTTCGGCGTATGCGCGCTGGTGTTGTGGCTGACCAACTTCGCGGTCGGCCTGTTGTTCCCGGTGCTGGTGGACGCCATCCACATTTCCGGCACCTTCTTCATCTTCGTCGCGCTCGGCGTACTGGCGATCACGTTCGTCGCGAGGTACGTGCCGGAAACACGGGGTCGTTCCTTGGAGAAGCTGGAACGGGAGCTGCACGCGAGACTGTCCTAAACGGACAGTCTCGCGTGGACGGTCACTGGTTGACCGAAGCCATCCCCTTGGGCGCGGTGGCGATCGCGCGGTGGATCGCGTCGGCCAGCTCCAGCGCGGCCTCCTCGGTCAGCTCCACCGGCACCCGCGCGGACGGACCCTCACCGGGGTTGATGAAGTCGATGTTCACGGTGTGCCCGAAGGGCGCGTGCACCGGGTGATCGACGTAGACCGTGGCGTGCGAGAGCTTGAACCAGCCCTGCGCCGACTTCCCGCTGCCGGTCATCTCGATCTTTTCGGTCTGGTACGTGCACATGAGCTGTCTCCTTACGCCGAGAGGTGCTTGCCGAAGAAGCCGAAGACCCGCTTCCAGCCGTCCACCGCCGCTTCCGGGCGGTAGGCGGGCCGGTCCACCGCGAAGAACGAGTGCCCGGCACCGTCATAGGTGTGGAATTCGTGCGGCTTGCCCAGCTTGTCCAGTTCCGCGCTCAGCTTCGCCGTGGCCTCCGGCGACGGATGCTGGTCCTCGGCGCCGAACAGGCCAAGCAGCGGACACGACAGCTGCGGAGCCAACCCCAGCAGGGGCTTCATCGAAGCCATGTTCGGAGGCGGGTCTTCGACCACGAAGGCGCCGTAGCAGTCCACGGCCGCGTCGATCTGCAGGCTGCACGCGGACAGGAACGTCTGCCTGCCGCCCGAGCAGTGCCCGATCACGCCGATCTTGCCGTTGGCCCCGTCCAGCGACCGCAGGTAGTTCGCCGCGCCCTCGACGTCGCCGACCAGCCTGTCGTCCGGCACGCCGCCCGCGGCGCGGACAGTGGCCGCGGCGTCGTCCGGATCAGCGCCCGGAGCTTCCCGCGAGTACAGGTTCGGGCACAGCGCCTGGTAGCCGTTGACCGCGAGCTTGCGCACCATTTCCTTGGTGGCGGCGTCGTAGCCGGGCATGTGATGGATCACGACGACTCCGCCGTGCGAGGCGCCGTCTTCCGGAGTTGCCAGGTAGGCCTCGATCTCGTCACCGCCGTGCCCGGTGATCGTGATCGTTCCGGCCCTCATCGCATCGATCATGAGGCCAGCTTGGCACGACCACCCATCCGGGTCACGGCCGCCACTTGCTGAACCGCCGGCGCCCCCGGGTCACGGTGGCGCCGACGGCGCGGCAGTGCGGCCTCAGCCGGCCTGCTCCTCGCCCTCTTCGGGCTGCTCGGCGTTGCCGCCGACGAGCTGCTCCAGCTGCTCGACACCGAACTCCGCGGTCAACGCGGCGAAGATCGGGGTGGTCTCCAGCTCCTTCTGGGACACACTCATGTCGTACACCCTCCTCACCCGCCCGTGAAGTCACGCGCGGTTCGTTCCCGCAGGAAAGACGCCATCCCCTACGCCTTCGGTTCCCACGAGAGTGTTAACGCGAAGTTATCGTACCTACTCACGGTGAGCGACTGCCCGACAACCGGAAAAAGTTCACACAGATCGCCACGATGACAACTGCCCGGCATCGGCTCATAATGAAAGGGAAGAGGCGGTGCGGGCATGGCACTTCACGGAGAAGAGCAGCGGCGGCTGTCCGAGATCGAGCGGCAGCTCGCCGAGGAGAATCCACGCCTGGCGCAGCGGTTGTCCGAACTGCGTCCGATGCGGATTCCAAGCATGATTCTCGCGATCCTTGGTGCCTTCTGCGCGATAGCCTGCGGATTGTTCCTGATGGTGGCCGGTGCGCAGGCACACACTTCGTTCCTGATCGTCCTCGGCACCGTGCTCTGCGTCGGTGTGCCGACGGCGATCGTCTGGCGGTCGGTGATCTACCGCTTCCGCTGACCCCGGCGCACGATCTGGTAGCCCGCGTCCGCCAGCACCTCCGGCAGGGAGAGCACCACGTTGCGGTCCTTCTGCCGTTCTTCCTCGCCCAGCTGTGACCAAGGCCGCAGGTCGGGGTGCAGTTTCTGCTCGTTGTCCCGCTTCGGGCCGTAGCGCCAGCCGTCGGCTTGGCGCTCCTTCATCCAACGCTCGTGCTCGATCACCGCGAGCCGCTCCACCTCGGCGGCTTCGAAGGCGAACGGCACCTCTTCCAGGCTGGGCACGGCGGCACAACCCACCAGCTCCAGCTTGCGCTCGATGTCCCCGGCCTGCGCACGGTTGGCTTCGCGCAGCGTTTCGGGCAGATCGTCCCAGTTCACGAGGGAGGGGTTGCTCGCGGCCGTCTGCCCCAGCGCGGTCTGATCGCGCAGGTAACGCCGATGCACGGCACGCGCCAGTGAATCGGTGATCCGCTCGGACAGATACACGCTCGCCATGTCCAGTACTCCTACGAACCGCAGCCGGTCCTCTTGACCGTGCTGGACAATCATCTCACCGACGCCGGCCAGCTGCGCCATCCTGACGATCACAGTACCCCGGGTCGCGTCCACCGTAGCTGCCGCCGTGAGGCCGTCACGGAGCGCCCGTTCCTCGTCATCGTGACAGACGAACACCCGGTGCGCACCCGGTTCCGGATGGTAGACAGGCACCACTTCGACCGTGCAGGCCTTGCCGAAAAACGGGTGCCGGGCGCGGAGTTCGGCCACCGCGGAGTCCCCGTCGGTGTCCACAACGGTGACTTTCACCGGGCCGTTCCCGGCCCGGTCCGCGCGTCGCGCCAGCTCCAGCAACAGCGCCCGGCCGAAGCCGCTCAGCCCGATCACCACGAGCCGTGCGCCGTCCGGCGGCTCGGCCTGAACCACCTCTTTGGCGGCCACGCCGTCGAGGGAAAAGAAGTCGACCTCCAGCCCGGCCTGCCAGCGACCACCGCGCAACGCGTCGCCCAGCTCGGGGTCGGCGACGTGCGCGTAGATCTCCAGCGGCGCGCGCACCTTCCGGTCCACCTGGCTGGCGGCGAGCACCGTCGCGATGTTCGCGGGAGTCTCGTCGGCGCAGGCGTACAACCGCGCGGCGCGGGCGAGGCCGGCCGCGTCCAGCGTGCCGGCATTACGCGCGCTGGCAACGGAAACAACCCTGTGCCCCGCCTCGCCGAGGTGCGCCGCGAGCGTGCGCGCCGCGACCGACTCGCCGCAGACGACGATGTGTCCTTCCCGGCGGCGTGCCCGCAACCGGGCGATCTCGCTGGCGAACAGCAGCCGGGCCGCCTCGATCACGGCGTAACCGGTGACGGCCGGGGTCAGGAACCGGCTCAGTTCCAGCGGCCACGGGTACGGCCCGCCGTTGGTGACCGGACCGGAGTTGATCACGAAGAGCTGCAGGTCGTAGTAGACGAGGTCGATCGGCCGGTGCGTGAACTGGTCCGAATGCGCCAGGTACTCGGCGAGGCCGAGGTAGCCGAGCACGAGCGAACCCACCGCGAGTACGGCGAAGAGGACACGGATCAGCACAGCCGGTCGTGACGTCAACGAGCTCTCCGCACGGTAAGAACAAGGGCGTGTCCAGTGTGGAGCAACTTCTGCGGCTAGTCGACGACGAGTTGCCCGCCGCGACCGCCCTGCGGGAGCGGCTGCACGCGGTCCCGGAAAGCGGTTTCCACGAGGTGCGCACCGCGGCCCTGATCGCCGAGGCGCTGCCTGTCGAACCGGTTCGCGTGGCCGGAACCGGCCTGCTGGCCCGGTTCGGCGGGCCACGCGGAGTGCTCGTGCGCGCCGAGCTCGACGGGCTGGAAATCCCCGAGGAGACGGGCGCGCCCTTCGCTTCGGCCAACGGGCATATGCACGCCTGCGGGCACGACGTGCATCTCGCGGCGCTGGTGGCCGTCACACGGGCGGCATACCGGATGCGCGACGAGCTCCCGGCGCCGTTCGCCGCGGTTTTCCAGCCCAGCGAAGAACGGCATCCGTCCGGGGCGGTCGCGCTACTCGAAGAACCCGAGCTGGCGAGCGGTTTCGACGTTGTGGTGGCCGCGCATCTGCATCCGTTGCTCGCATGGGGATCCATCGGCGTGGAGCCGGGCGCGGTGAACGCGGCCTCGGACGCGGCGGAGATCGTGGTCGACGGGCTCGGCGGGCACGGCGCTTATCCGCATCTGGCGGCGGATCCGGTGCTGGCGCTGGCGCAGGTGGTCGTCACGCTGCATACGGTGGTCGGGCGGCGGATCGACCCGACCCACGCGGCCGCGCTGACGGTGGGGAAGATCGAAGCAGGGACTTCGGAGAACGTGATCCCGCCGCGTGCGCGAGCATGGGCGACGCTGCGCGCGCTGGACGCGGCCGATCAGGCTGTGTTGCGCGAAGTGGTCGTCTCGACGGTCGAGGCGGTGGCCCGGGCGCACGGCTGCACGGCAACGGTGCGCTTCACGAAGAGCGAGCCGCCGCTGGTGAACGACGAACGCCTGGCACAGCTGACAGCGGCACTCGCACCGACGGTCGGCTTGGCAGTCGCACCGCCGTGGCGTTCGTGCGGCGGGGACGACTTCGCGCACCTGCACCGGCTCGGCCCGGCGCTGATGGCCTTCGTCGGCTTGCACGAAGCGCCCGGCTTCCGCCCGCGCCCCCTGCACCACCCGGAATTCCTGCCCCCGCCGTCTGCCGTCTCCGCCGTCGCCCGCACGCAGGCCGCCGCCTACCTGGCGGGTTCGCGGCTGTAGCGCTCAGTCCTTGCCGGGCCGGTCCTTCTGGAAGACCACGATCCGGAACGGCAGCGTCGGCGCGCCGACCACCTTCACCCGCGTCTTGAACCCGTGCGTCTCAGCTGCCTTGCGCAGCAAGGAAACCGGGGCCGCGCTGGTCATGTCGGTGTTGCCGGCCATGTAGCCCTCGACCTTGTCCTCCGCGAGTCCGTAGCGCACCATCCACTCGCGCCACTTCTCCATCGCCGAAGCACCCCGGCGGTCCCCGTTCACCCCGAACACGTCCGCGAAGATCAGCGTGCCGTCCTCGGTGGTGTGCTCGGCGCAGTTCGTGAAGAACTCGTCCAGCGTTTCGTCCGTCGGGTCCGGGCCGATCAGGAAGTGCATCACCAGCGAGCCGAACACGACGTCGTAGCGCCCGTCCACGTCCTCCCACGCGGTGCCGCGGACGAGCCGCATGTCCAGGCCCGTCTGCTGCTCGGGCATCAGCCGCTCGCGCGCGAACTCGACCATCTGCTCCGCGCGGTCGACGCCGCGGTACTGCCGCACCGGGCCGTGGTGCTCCAGGTCGTAGAACGGGCGGTTGATGTTGCGGATCCACGGCACGATCTCGCTGGTCAGCCTGCCGGTGCCGTAGCCGATTTCGAGCACGTCCACCGAGCGCATACTGTCCGCGTAGATCCGCAGGATCTCGCGGAACACCGTGGCCGCGCTGTCCCGGATCATCTGCGCGTAGCGCGGGATCCAGCAGCGGATATGCCGCTCGTAGGAGTCGAAGTAGTCCGGCGAACGGAACTCGGTCTCGCTCGTCCAGTCCTCGTCCCAGTGCCCGATGTCGTTGCGCGCGACCCAGGCGCGGCGCAGGTCGGCCGCCTTCATGTTCGGCTCGAACCGCACGGCACGGGACTTGATCGAGTCGTAGAACTGGGCCGCGCTGGCGAACCGCAGCGAGTTACGCTCGATGACCAGCTGACGGCTGTCGATACGGCCGGGGTTGGGCCGGTAGCCGCCGATCAGGTCCGGGTCGAGCAGCAGCAGGTGGTGCCCGACAGCCGAGGGCCCCATCGGGTGCACCTCGCCCGGCCGCAGCTCCTCCTTGGCGGCGATGAAGATCTCGTACGGGCCGTCGCGGTGCCGGGCCTGATGCCGTTTCCACAGGTCGATCTGCCGCGCGAGCTTGTCCTCGTTCTCGAAGAACCAGGACCAGTCGATGAGGAAGACACGTTCGCTGACGTTCGCGGTCATTTCCTCGGGGTGGTCCGGGGTCCAGAACTCCTCGGTCTCGTCGGTGAGGTCGGCGATCGCCCGCACCTGCCCGCCATCCCAGCCGCGCAGGCTGGAGAAGCTGGGCAGGTAGTAGTCGGCGTCGACGACCAGCTGCGAGGCGCCGCCGGAATCCAGCTCGTGGGCGAGCGCGCCGGCCCAGCCGCCGAGCAGGTGCAGGCTGGCGTGTTCCTCGGGGTAGCCGTCGATGAACTTGTTGATCTGCTCGTTGAGCGAGTTCCGGCCACGACGCGCCGAACGCTGGCCGGGGGAAAGCGTGGTGGCGGCCAGTTTGCCCAGCCAGTCGGCGAAGCGGGCCTCGAAGGTCTTGAAACCGTTTTCGTCACCGATGTCGGCCGGGTACGAGAGGTAGTCCGGCTCGCCGAAGTTCTCCGGCAGCCGCTCGGAGCCGGTCTGCTTGATCACCACCAGCGGCAGGTGCAGAGCGTGCGCGAAGCCGACCTCGTACGCCAGGTTCGGGCGCTGCTTGCTGCCCTCGAGGATGACCAGATCGGATTTCAGCAGTTCATCGGACACCTTCGCGCCGATGTCCTTGTTGACGCTCTGGTTCTCGTTCCAGTCGTAATAGTCGAAGCCGTGCTCACCGAGCTTGTTCTTCATCACCGACAACGCCTTCTTCACGGCGTCCGGTGAGCCGGCCTGGGTGGACCAGGCGAGGAATGCGGTGAGCCGGGTCAAGGAGACCTCCGAATAGGAACAAGGCAAGGAGCAGCAGTTTATCGACGCACCGGGAGTCCGGAGGCGGTTCATTGAAACCGTTACGGACGGGCGCCGGAAATCAACCGCGGGATGACGAACCACGTCACGATGAATCCGATGCCGACGAGCCCGCCGACGACGGCCATCGCGATCGGGCCGTAGACCACCTTCGCGATCAGGGCGACGGTATCGGTGACCGCCGCGGCGAGGCACACGAGTCCCAGCAAGGCGGCGCGGTTGCCTGCTCGGAGGATGGCGTCGCGGCTGCCGGTGCGGAACAGGAGCCGGTGCCACGCCACGGGTGCGGTGAGCAACGCGGTGGCCGACGCGGCGAGCACGACGGCGACGAGGTGCATGCCCTTTTCGAAGCCGCTGGCCTCGCGGAACTGCGCGGTGAACACCACCGACAGCAGAAAACCGAACAGGATTTGGACCCCGGCCTGCGCGACGCGCAGCTCGCTCAGCAGGTCGGTGACGTTGCGGGCGATCCGCTGTTCCCGGGTCTCGCCCTCGAGCTCGTCCACTCGTTCAGGCTACGGCGGTTGGCGCCGATCAGCGACGGAGCCGAGTGGACGCGCGGACGACCAGCTCCGGTTTGAAGACGACCTCGCGGTGCTCGACGGGCTCGTCACGCTCGGTGGTTTCGGCGATCAGTAGCTCCGCCGCGGTGCGGCCGAGCCGTTTCGCCGGCTGGCGGACCGACGTCAGCGGAACGGCGGCGGCGCCCGCGAACTCGATGTCGTCGTAGCCGACGATCGCCATTTCCGACGGGACCCGCACCCCGGCCGTCACCATCGCCTGCAACACGCCGAGCGCGAGCAGGTCGTTGGCGCAGAACACCGCCGTCGGCCGCGGGCTCATGCCGAGCAGCCGCGCGCCCGCGTCCCGCCCGGACGGCACGTCGAGCGCCCCCGTCTCCAGTACCGAAAGCCGCACACCGGAATCGGCGAGCGCCGAACGCACGCCTTCTTCACGTTCGCGGCACTGGGTCAGGATCGTCGGCCCGTTCACGAACGCGATGTCGGTGTGCCCTGTCTCCAGCAGATGTCGCGCGGCCAGCGCACCGCCCGCGACGTCGTCGACCGACACCGAACTCGCCTCCGACACCGGCACATTCCGGTCCACCAGCACGTACGGGATGCCGCGGCGCCGGAACGTCTGCAGCGACTCACCCGTGCTGTCCACCGGGCTGATCAGCACCCCGCGCACCCGCTGTTCCGCGAGCATCGCCAGGTACGAAGTCTCCAGATCGACCCGCTGGCCGCTGTTGCAGGTGATCACGTTGAGGCCCTCGTCGTGCGCGGCTTCCTCCGCGCCGCGGGCGAGATCCACGAAGAACGGGTTGCCGAGATCGAGCACCAGCAACGCCATGATGCGGCTGCGGCCCGCCCGCAGCTGCCGCGCGGATTCGTCGCGGACGTAACCCAGCTCCTCGATCACCGACAGCACGCGCGTGCGGGTGGCGGCCGAGACCACGTGTGGCCGATTGACCACATTGGACACCGTGCCGATGGAAACACCCGCGCGGCGGGCGACTTCCTTGATGCCGACCATTGGCCCCCTTGCTCAAGTCCTCGGCCAAGCCTATCATGAACATGAAACGTTTCAAGAAGCCGGAAATCGCTCACTGTGGAGACGATATGGGCGCGAACATCAAGGCACTTCTGCGCGATCAGCGCATCGAAACCCCTTCCTGGGCCTACGGAAACTCCGGCACCCGCTTCAAGGTGTTCGCACAGCCTGGAGTGCCCCGCACCGTCGAGGAAAAGATCGACGACGCCGCGCAGGTACACGCCTTCACCGGCGTCGCGCCGACTGTCGCCCTGCACATTCCCTGGGACCGCGTAGACGATTACGGCAAGCTCGCCAAATACGCGGAAAACGCGGGCGTCGGCCTCGGCACGATCAATGCCAACGTGTTCCAGGACGACGACTACAAACTGGGCAGCGTCACCAACCCGGACCCGCGGATCCGCCGCAAGGCACTGGCGCACCTGCTGGACTGCGTGGACATCATGGACGCCACCGGTTCGGCCGATCTCAAGCTCTGGTTCTCCGACGGCACCAACTATCCCGGCCAGGACGACATCCGCGACCGGCAGGACCGGCTCGCCGAGGCCCTGCACGCGGTGTACGAACGCCTCGGCGACGACCAGCGGCTACTGCTGGAATACAAACTCTTCGAACCCGCCTTCTACACCACCGACGTGCCGGACTGGGGCACTTCGTACGCGCATTGCCTGGAACTGGGCGAAAAGGCGGCGGTATGCGTGGACACCGGGCACCACGCCCCCGGCACCAACATCGAATTCATCGTGGCGTTCCTGCTGCGCGCCGGGAAACTGGGCGCCTTCGATTTCAATTCGCGGTTCTACGCCGACGACGATCTGATGGTCGGCGCCGCGGATCCCTTCCAGCTCTTCCGCATCATGTACGAGGTCGTGCGCGGCGGCGGCTACGACCCGGCGGCCGGCGTGGCCTTCATGCTCGACCAGTGCCACAACATCGAGGCGAAGATCCCCGGCCAGATCCGGTCGGTCTGCAACGTCCAGGAAGCCACCGCGAAGGCGCTGCTCGTGGACCGCGTCGCGCTCGGCGAGGCGCAGCGTTCCGGCGACGTCATCGCGGCGAACGACGTGATCATGGATGCCTACAACACCGACGTGCGGCCGTTGCTGGCGGAACTGCGGGCCGAGGCGGGGCTCGATCCCGATCCGGTCGCCGCGTACCGGCGCTCCGGCTACCAGGAGCGGATCGTCGCCGAGCGAGTCGGCGGCACGCAGGCCGGCTGGGGCGCTTGACCGGCGTCCGCGAGCCATCCGGACGGCTCCGGCGGGCACCCTGCGTCCGCGTTCCCGTCACTCGCCGTGAAACGATTCATTGATTTCCTTCAGATCGGAAAACGGGCCTTGTGCCAGTGGACACCTTTGGCTACTCTCACCGATTAATACGTTTCAATTTGTGACCTACGTCAATGCCGACTAGGAGGCACACATGACATCCCCGGAGACCGTCGGCCTGACTCCGGCCGAAGACGGTGACGCTGTCACCCGTGAACAGTGGAAATGGTCCGTACTCGCCGGGATGGCTTCCTATCTCGACGCCGGATCCATCGTGGCCCTCGGTTCCGGGCTGGCCCTCTTCCAGGCGTATCTCGGCCTGAGCGACGACGCGGTGGGCGCACTCGCCGCGATCGGGCCGAACGCCATCGGCTGCGCGATCGGCGCGGTGATCGGCGGGCGGCTCGGCGACAAACTGGGCCGGAAGCGGATCTACAAGTACGACCTGCTGGTCTACGCGCTGGGCATCGCCTGCATCGGACTCGCGGTGAACGCCCCGATGCTGTTCATCGGCACCTTCGTCGTCGGGCTCGCGGTCGGCGCGGACGTACCGACCTCACTCGCGCTGGTCGGCGAGTTCTCCCCGTCCAAGCATCGCGGGAAACTGCTCAGTTTCACCCAGATCGCCTGGAACGCGGGACCAGTCGTCGTGCTGCTCATGGCACTGGCACTGTCCTCTTTGGACCTGCTCGGGATCCGGATCGTGTTCGGGATGCTGTTCGTGGTCGCGCTCGTCACCTGGGGGCTGCGCCGGGGGCTCGCGGAATCCGCCCGCTGGCAGGCCGCTTCCCAGGAGCCGGTCAAGCATCGGCTGCGCGCGCTGTTCTCCGGGCCGAACCTGAAGGCAGTGGTCTGGACCGCGACGATCTACCTGTTCTGGAACATCGCGGCAGGCACGAACGGCATCTTCACCCCGTACATCATCAAGACGCTGCACGCCGGCAGCCAGGCCGCGAGCGTCGCGCTGGGCTGTGCCGGGTTCGTGATCGGTGGCCTCGCCACGATTCCGTTCATGCGGCTGGTGGACAAGGGGCATCTGAACCGCAAGAAGATGTGGGCCGCCGGCGCGGTGATGCAGGTACTCGCGTTCGTGGCGTACCTGATCTTCCCGTTCGCCATCCCGGTGATCATCGCCAACATCCTGCTGTTCGGTGTGGGCGCGGCGTTCGCGGGCGAAGCGGTGTACAAGATCTTCAGCCAGGAGCTGTTCCCGACGATGCTGCGTGGCACCGCGCAGGGCTTCACCTTCGGCATCGCGCGGACGTTCCTGGGTGTCTGGAGCTTCTTCGTGCCGACGCTGGCGAGCACCGGTATCGGACCGGTCGCCGCGCTGCTGGCCGGGTGCCTGCTGATCAGCGGCGTGG
This sequence comes from Amycolatopsis sp., assembly GCF_035546795.1. GTDB lineage: Bacteria > Actinomycetota > Actinomycetes > Mycobacteriales > Pseudonocardiaceae > Amycolatopsis_E. Next base: position 6,606 of record NZ_DASZWC010000056.1, on the reverse strand, counting down.
TCGGGTTCTTCTTCATGCCGAACACCGCTGGCAAGTCGCTGGAACAGATCCAGACGGAGCGGGTTGCCGCATGAGTCTGCTCCAACGGTTCACCAGCCCTGGCCCCGAGTTCTCGCCGCTACCGATCTGGTGGTGGAGCGGGGCCAGGGTGACCCGGGACCGGCTGCGGCGCCAGATGGAACGACTGACGGCGCAGGGCGTCCGGCAGGCCGTGGTGATGTGCCTGGCGCCCACCGGCCCGATGTTCGGCTCGGTGGCGGATGATCCGCCCTTTCTCAGTCCGGAATGGACAGAACTGCTCGACGGCGCCTGCGCCGACGCCGCCGAGCTGGGTTTTCACCTCTGGATGTACGACCAGATCGGCTTCTCCGGCGCGAACTTCCAGGGCAGGCTGACCGCGGCGAACCCGGAGTTCGCCGGGCTCGCGCTCTGCCGCGACAGCACCGGAATCGGGCACAAGGTCAGCGGATTCGACTATTTCAACGCCGAAGCCTGCGCGGCACTGCTGGACAAGGTGCACGGCACGCTCGAACGGACCGTCGGCCGCTGGTTCGGCACCGTCATCCCCGGCTTCTTCCAGGACGAACTGCCGGCCATGCCGACGTGGGGCCGCGATTTCGCGGAGACCTTCACCGAGCACTACGGCTACGAACTCGCACTACCCGCATTGTTCGAGGGCGAGGACGAAGAGTCGGCCCGGGTCCGTCGCGACTACCACGAGCATCGCGCCAGGCTCGCCCGGCGCGCCTTCTTCGACCCGCTGGACTCGTGGTTCGCCGACCGCGGCCTGATCTGCGGTTTCGACCAGGCTTCCCCGGCGCGCGAAGGCGATCCGGTCGGCGGGGTGCAGGTCTACGGCGACTACCTCGGCACACATTCGGGTTTCGGCGCGCCGGGCAGCGACCACTGGGGTGACCCGAAGGTGCACAGCTCACTCGCGCACGCGCACGGCCGCCCGCGCACATGGATCGAGGCGTTCCACTCTTCGGGCTGGGGCGGCTCGCTGGAAGAGACCTACGACTGGCTCGCGCCGTTCCTTCGTCGGGGCGCCAATCTTTACGATCCGCATGCGGTGTACTACTCGACGGTCGGCGGTTGGTGGGAATGGGCGCCTCCGTCGACGTGCTGGCGGCAGCCGTATTGGCCCGCGTACCACCAGTTCTCCACCGCCGTTTCCCGGCTGTGCTCCGTGCTGAGCGGAGGCACGCACGTTTGCGACACGATTCTGGCGTCGCCGACGACGACAGCGCAGGCCTTCACGACACTGGATGGCCCACTGGAACCGGCGAAGCGCGCCGCTGCCTGTTACCACCGGCTCAACGGCGTCAGCACCTGGTTCGCCGAAGAACGCGGTGTCCTGGAGCAGGCCGGGATCGACCACGACACGTTGGACGAGCACACCATCGCGAGTGGCACGATCATCCACAACGGACTCCGGATCGGCGAGGAGACCTACCGCAACGTCGTCCTGCCCGACGTGACGATGCTGAATCCCGAAGCCGCACAACGGCTTTCCGAGCTTGCCGCCATCGGCGGTACGGTGGTCTGTGTCGGTTCGGTGCCCGAAGGACTGCAGGGTGCGACGCAGGTCGAACGCCCCGAGGACGTCTCGCTGCCGCAACCGGAAGTCCGCGCGGACGCGCCGTTCTTGTTGCGGCGATACGGACGTACGAACGTTCTGCTGCTCACGGCGCACGACGAGCAGAGCGGCACGCAGGCCCCGATCGTGCAGCTCGGCAAGGACGACTGGGCCAGCACGGGCTTCCCGTGGGAGGACTACTGGCGGCAGCTGCGGGAGAACGGCTACGACTTCGTCTCGCCCGCAACGCGCGTCGCCCGCGTGGAGGGGCTGACTTCGCATGCACAGCAATGGGATCCGCGCACCGGTGCCCGCACCGAGCTGAAGGTGACCGGCGGCGTGGCCGAGGTCCCGTTCGACGACGGGCCGATTTCGCTCGTGGTATTCGGCGACGATCTGCCCGAACCGACCCGCACTCCGCTCGGCTCGCCGGCCGGAGTCACCACGCTCGACGGTCCGTGGCGCGCGCTTGCGGAGTCCACATTGGACAACGGTGACGGTGATCTCGGCGCGTCGACGAGGAAGGGCATGCTGCCGATCGAGGTGTGGCGGCTGGAGCACGAGGGCCGCACGGTCGTCGCCGGGTACGGCGAGTTCGCCGAGGGCGTCGAATGGTCGCTCTCACGCGGTATCCACAAGGACCCCGTGCACAACGACACTTTGGGCCCCAAGGGTTATGTGCCCGAGGAGTTCCTCGACTGGCGGCAGGTGGGCGCCGGGGAGACGGTGCGGGTGCGGACGCACCTGCCGCTGCCCGAACGCACCGGGCTGTTCCTCGCCGTCGGATCCGGCGCGGCCCGGCGAGTGCTCGTCGACGGGCGGGAGCTGGCGGCGGATGGCCGAGGTTACCAAACCTTCAGCCCGCTACCAGCGGAAACGGCAGGCCGGACGGTGCCGCTGGAGTTGGAGTTCACCGCGGACGAGGACGGCCCCTTGCGCGCGTCCTTCGCCGTGGTCGCCGATCCCGACGCTTACCGCAGGCCGGAATGGCTCTCCGGCACGGAACTGACGCGGCGCTTCCGGCTCGACGAACTCCCTGCCGACACGACGATCCACGTCGCGAGCGAGGGCGCCTGCCGCGTGTTCGTGAACGGCACCGAGGTCGGCAAACAGGGCGACTTCAACCCGTATCCCGGGCATCGCGAGATCCGGGTGCACCCCTATGAGCTGCGCCAAGTCCTGCGGATCGGCGAGAACACGGTTTCGCTGGAGCTCACCGGCGACGCCGTGGCGGCCGTCGACGGGCCGGGGCTGGGCCTGCTCAGCGGGCCGGACTGGACCGGTGGCACGGTGCGCCGCAAGCACACCCGCGATCCGCGATTCCTCTGCGCGGGGCCGCGGCCGCATCCGCTGCCGGGCGCGCACTGGCTCGAACCCGGTGCGGCGCAGGGGGATGTGGTCATCCCGGTCATTCCCGACGCACGGCCGAGCGGCGAGCGCGTCGAAGAGCTGCGCTTCGCGGCCCCGCTGGGCACGACGGCGATGCGCGTCCCCACCGACCTCGACCTCGTGGTGCGGATCGGGGACGCCGAGTACAAACCGGTGGAGCAGCGCGTCCGGCTGTCCGAGCCGCTGCCCGCCGGCACCCCGGTCGTCCTGCGCATCACCGCTGTGGACGGCCGTCGTGGCGGGGCCTTGCTGGATTCCGCGATCGAGGTCGAGGTCGCCGAGGCCGAAACAACCCTGCTGAGCTGGGAAGACCTCGGACTGCGGGCGCTGGGCGGGCAGGTCCGCTACCGCACCACGTTCCGCGGTCCCGGCGGGCGCGTGCTGCTCGATCTCGGTGCTGTCCGCGGTACCGCGGACGTGCTGGTCAACGGCGTGCTCGTCGACCGGCTCGTCTGGGCGCCGTGGCGCGCGGATGTCACCTACGCGTTGCGTGCCGGGGAAAACGAACTGGAGGTCGTCGTGCGGGGCACCCTCGCCGGGTATCTCGACGACGCCTCCCCGACCACGGCCGTCGCGGCCGGGCAGGTCCGCACCGGATTGTTCGGGCCGGTGCGGCTCATCGAGTACGGAGAGAGGCCATGACTGTCAGTCCCGTTCGGTTCGAGCACCGCGACCGCGCCCTCGGCGTCGGAACCGCCACGCCACGGTTGTCCTGGCAGGTGAGCACCGACGATCCGGAGTGGGCGCAGACGGCCTACGAAGTCGAATCCGGCGGCACAGTGGTGCGGGTGGACTCGGCGGAGCAGGTGCTGGTGCCCTGGCCGTTCGAGCCGTTGGCCGCGCGGGAGCGGGCCGAGGTGCGCGTCCGGGTCGCGTCCGGGGAGCAGTGGTCGGACTGGAGCGAACCGTCCACAGTGGAGGCCGGCCTGCTGTCGCCGGACGACTGGTCGGCTCAGTTCGTCAGCCCGGTGCAGGACCGCCCGGCCCCGATCCTGCGCCGGACGGTGACGCTGCGCCTGGGCATCAAATCGGCCCGGCTGTACGCGACCGCGCACGGCGTTTACGAGGCGACGCTGAACGGCGCGCGTGTCGGCGACGAGGTGCTGGCCCCGGGCTGGACTTCGTATGAGCACCGCCTGCGCTATCAGACGCACGACGTCACCGCACTGCTGCGGGAAGGCGAGAACACACTGGATGTGTTGCTGGGCAACGGCTGGTTCCGCGGCCGGCTCACGTGGTCGGGCAAAAGCGCGTTCTACGGCGACCGGCTGGCGCTGCTGGCGCAGTTGGAAGTCACCTACGAAGACGGCTCCACCGAGGTGATCGGCACCGACGAACAGTGGTCCGCGCACGCCAGCGGCATCCTGGCCGACGATCTGTATGACGGACAGCGCACCGATCTCGGGCCGGTCGAGTCCACTGTGGACGCTGTCGAGGTGATCGAGGCGGACAAGAGCAGGCTGGTCGCGCCGGAGGGCCCGCCGGTGCGGGTGACCGAGGTGCTGCCGTCGGTGCGGGTGTGGCAGTCGCCGTCAGGCAAGACGCTGGTGGACTTCGGGCAGAACGTGGTCGGCTGGGTGCGGCTGCGCGTCCGCGGGCCGGGCGAGGTCGCCGTGCGCCATGCGGAAGTGCTGGAGAACGGCGAACTCGGCGTGCGCCCGCTCCGGTCGGCGAAGGCGACGGACAGTTATCTGCTGCCCGCGGGCGAGCACGTGCTGGAGCCGAGCCTGACGTTCCACGGGTTCCGGTATGCCGAGGTCAGCGGGGCCGCGGAGGTCACCGCCGAGGCCGTCGTCGTGGGCACCGATCTCCGGCGCACCGGCTGGTTCGAATGTTCGGACGAGGACCTCAACCAGTTCCACCGGAACGTGGTGTGGGGTATGCGCGGAAACTTCCTGGACGTGCCGACGGACTGCCCACAGCGCGACGAGCGGCTCGGCTGGACCGGGGACATCCAGGTGTTCTCGCCGACCGCGAGTTTCCTGTTCGACACCGCGGGTTTCCTGTCCAGCTGGCTCGCGGACCTCGCGGTCGACCAGCACAAGGACGGTGCGGTGCCGTACGTGATCCCGGACGTGCTCTACGACAGCGAGCCGACCGCCACGGCCTGGGGCGATGCCGCGGCCGTTGTGCCGTGGGTGTTGTACCAGCGGTATGGCGACGCGTCGATTCTCGAGCGGCAGTACGACAGCATGTGCGCCTGGGTGGACAAGATCGCTTCGCTCACCACGGACGGCGTGTGGGCCGGCGGTTTCCAGTTCGGCGACTGGCTCGACCCGGCGGCGCCGCCCGACAATCCCTTCCTCGCCAAGACTTATCCGGACGTGGTGGCCACGGCCTACTTGGCCCGCTCGGCGGAGATCGTGGCCGAATCCGCGCGCGTGATCGGCAAGGACCCGTCGCACTACGCCGATTTGGCTGCCCGCACGCGGGAAGCATTCGCGCGGCACTACGTGACAGAGACAGGCCGCGTGCTCTCGGACGCCCCGACGGCGTACGCGCTGGCGCTCGAATGGGCTTTGCTGCCCACGGACTCGCAGCGCGCGAACGCGTCAGCACGGCTTGCGGATTTGGTGCGCGGTAACGGTTTCCGCATCGCGACCGGGTTCGTCGGCACACCGCTGATGACCGACGCGCTCGTGACGGCCGGGCGGCCGGACCTGGCTTACCGGCTGTTGCTGGAGAAGGGGTGCCCGTCGTGGTTGTACCCGGTCACGATGGGTGCGACGACGATCTGGGAGCGGTGGGACAGCATGTTGCCGGACGGCAGCATCAACCCGGGCGAGATGACCTCGTTCAATCACTACGCGCTCGGCGCCGTCGCGGACTGGATGCACCGCTCGGTCGCCGGCCTCGCCCCGGCGGCGCCCGGTTACCGGGAGATCACGGTGAACCCGTTGCCGTACAAGGCTTTGACACACGCCTCGGCCCGGCACGACACGCCCTACGGCGAGGCCGCGGTATCGTGGCGGCGGGCGGACGGGAAGCTGACCGTCGAGGTCACGGTCCCGGTCGGCAGCCGGGCGACGGTGCATTTGCCCGGGGGTACGGAGGTCGCCGGGGGTACAGAGGTCGTGCGGCATGGGCGGCACTCCTGGACGGTTGACGAGCCGGCCGTCGAGGAACGGCCGATCCGCACGGTGCGCGACCTCGTCGACTCGCCGAAGCTCTGGGACGGCGCCGTCGCGGTGATCGTCGCGCACGGGCTGGCGACGGACCCGGCCGACGTCGCGGCCCAGGCGGCGCCGTACTTCGACGCACCGGCGGCGGATCTGGCTTTGCACCTGGCCCGCAAGGACCCGACGGGCAGCGGCGAGTTGGCCCGGGAGGAGCTGGTGAAGCTACTGAGTTGAGTGGTTCCGGGGGTCGGGACGGGCGGGCCCGGGCGCGGTTCGGGCGGGGCGGGCTTCAGGCGGACCGGGCGCGGTTCGGGACCGGCGCGGTTCAGGCGGGGCCGGGCGTGGTTCAGGCGGGGCCGGGCGCGGTTCGGGACCGGCGCGGTTCAGGCCGAGCCGGGCGCGGTTCGAGGCCGGGCGCGGTTCGGGACCGGGGCCCTTCAGGCCGAGCCGGGCGCGGTTCGAGGCCGGGCGCGGTTCGGGACCGGGGCCCTTCAGGCCGAGCCGGGCGCGGTTCGAGGC
>NZ_DASZWC010000055.1:0-113071 GCF_035546795.1 Amycolatopsis sp. | reverse complement strand
AGGACGGCGGACGGGCCCGGCGGCGGCGATGGCGGGCGGCGGCCGACTAACCTTCTTGCGTGCCGATCGCCGGGAGCCCGCGATGACGACGGCCGGGCGCATCTTCCTCGCCCGGCTGGCCGGCATTGCCGTCTTCGACCCCGGCGGCGACCAGCTGGGCCGGGTCCGGGACGCGGTCACCATGCTGCGGGCCGACCGGCAGCCCCCGCGGATCATCGGGCTGGTCGTCGAGCTCGTGCACCGGCACCGCATCTTCGTGCCCATGGGCCGGGTCACCCGCATCGAGCCGGACCAGGTCGTCCTGTCCTCCGGCACGGTGAACATGAAGCGCTTCGAGCGCCGCCGGAACGAGGTGCTCGTGCTCTCCGAACTGCTCGACCGCAGCGTCATCGTGCGCGAGAGCGGCCAGCGGGCCGGCGTGGTCGACGCGGCGATCGAGCAGAACCGGGCCCGCGACTGGGTGATCAGCCGGCTCGCCGTGCGCACCCACACGGGGGGACGGTTGGCCCGGCGCCGCGGCCAGCTGTTCCAGGTGGAGTGGAACGAGGTGGACGGCCTCGCCCTCACCGAGCGCAACCAGGGCACGGACGCGTTGCTCGCCACGCTGGCCGACCTGCGCGCCGCCGACGTCGCCGCGGCCCTGAAGGACATGACCGTCAAGCGCCGCACTGAGGTCGCCGCCGCGCTCGACGACGAGCGGCTGGCCGACGTGCTGCAGGAGATGGAGGAGGAGGACCAGCTGGCCCTGCTCCGGTCGCTGGCCGACGAGCGCGCCGCGGACGTCCTCGAGGCCATGGACGACGACGACGCTGCCGACCTGCTGGGCGAGATGTCGACCGCCGACCAGGAGCGCCTCCTCGAGCTGATGGAGCCGGAGGAGGCGGCGCCGGTCCGCCGGCTGATGACCTACGCCGACTACACCGCCGGCGGCATGATGACCTCCGAGCCGGTGATCATGCTGCCGGACGCCACCGTCGCCGAGGCCCTCGCCCGGGTGCGCAACCCCGAGCTCTCCCCCGCCGTCGCCGCCCAGGTGTACGTCGTGCGGCCGCCGCAGGCCACGCCCACCGGGCGCTTCCTCGGCACCGCGCACCTGCAGCGGTTGCTGCGCGAGCCGCCGTCGGCGCTGGTCTCCGGGCTGTGCGAGAAGGACACCGGGACGCTGCGTCCCGACACGCCCCTGGACGAGGTGACCCGGCACCTCGCCACCTACAACCTCGTCGCCGCCCCGGTGGTCGACGACCACGACCGGCTGCTGGGCGCGGTGTCGGTCGACGACGTGCTCGACCACCTGCTGCCCGAGGGCTGGCGCGACCGCGATCGGGCCGAGCCGCATGGCTGAGAGCCGGGCCCGCCTCGACCAGCCGCGGGTCGAGCGGCGGGGCGTGCGGCTGCGGGTCGACCCGGAGGCCTTCGGGCAGTGGACGGAGAAGTTCGCCCGCTTCCTCGGCACCGGGCGGTACCTCGTCATCCAGACGGCGATCATCGTGATCTGGGTCGTCGGCAACGCGATCCCCGGCATCCCGCACCCGGACCAGTACCCGTTCCTGTTCCTCACCCTGGCGCTGTCGCTGCAGGCGAGCTACGCCGCGCCGCTGATCCTGCTGGCGCAGAACCGGCAGGACGACCGGGACCGGGTCTCGCTGGACGAGGACCGCAATCGCGCCGCGCAGACGAAGGCGGACACCGAATACCTGGCGCGTGAACTGGCGGCACTACGCATCGCTGTCGGCGAGGTCGCCACGCGTGACTACCTGCGTGGGGAGCTCGACAAGCTTCGTGAAGATCTGAACACCAAGCCCCGTAAGCAGAAAGCGAACCGTGCGCAGCCCGAGCCGATAACCGGTCCGTAGCATGGGGCTATGACCAGCACGCAGCAGATCCCCAGCGTCGAGGACGTTCGCGCCGCGCTCGGCAGCGTCTACGACCCGGAGATCAAGAAGCCGATCACCGACCTTGGCATGGTCAAGGACATCGTGGTCGGCGAGGACGGACTCGTCACGGTCGGGGTTTATCTCACTGTCGCGGGCTGTCCGCTCAAGGACACCATCACCAAGGAAACGACGGCCGCCGTCGGCAAGCTCGACGGGGTGCGCGAGGTCCGCGTAGAGCTCGACGTGATGAGCGACGAGCAACGCACCGAGCTGCGAAAATCCCTGCGTGGCGACGCCGAGGAGCCGGTCATCCCGTTCGCGCAGCCCGGTTCGCTCACCCGTGTGTACTGCGTGGCCTCGGGCAAGGGCGGGGTCGGCAAGTCGAGCGTGACGGTGAACCTCGCGGTGGCGATGGCCGAGCGCGGGCTGTCCGTCGGCGTGGTCGACGCCGACATCTACGGCCACTCCGTGCCGCGCATGCTGGGCGCCCGCGAGAAGCCCACCAAGGTCGAGAAAATGATCATGCCGCCGCAGGCGCATGGCGTGAAGGTCATCTCCATCGGCATGTTCACCCCCGGCAACACCCCGGTGGTCTGGCGTGGGCCGATGCTGCACCGCGCGCTGCAGCAGTTCCTCGCCGACGTGTTCTGGGGCGATCTGGACATCTTGCTGCTCGACCTCCCGCCGGGCACCGGTGACATCGCGATCTCGGTGGCCCAGCTCATCCCGAACGCGGAGATCCTCGTGGTCACCACCCCGCAACAGGCCGCCGCCGAGGTGGCCGAGCGCGCGGGCGCGATCGCGATGCAGACCCGGCAGCGGCTGGCCGGCGTCATCGAGAACATGTCGTGGCTGGAGACGCCTTCCGGGGAGCGGATGGAGATCTTCGGCTCCGGCGGCGGGCAGACGGTGGCGGATTCGCTGTCGAAGTCCACGGGTTCGAAGGTGCCGCTGCTGGGTCAGGTCCCGCTGGACCCGCGCCTGCGTGAGCAGGGTGACGAGGGCACGCCCATCGTCCTGGCCGAGCCCGAGGCCCCGGCGTCGACGGTGCTGAAGAACGTGGCGGAGAAGCTGTCGGTCCGGGCACGCGGACTGGCGGGGATGATGTTGAACGTGAGCCCGAAGGGGCGGTAGGGGTTTTCGCTCCGCACCTCCGCTCGCTCCGCCGAGGCTGCCCCTCCGGGGGCGGCCAACGGCAGGCACTTGGACCCCTCCCTGCCCCGTCGCACCCAGCCCGCGCGTAAACACTGAAAAGCGAAGGGCCCCAACGCAATGGGCCAGTCTCGGGCCCGGCGGCCGCACGCTGTATCGGCCAATCGCGAAACCCGGCGACCCGACCCGGCGACCGCGCGACTAGGCAAGCTGGGCACGCTGCGACAGCAACGGACGCGCGCAGAGCGCGCTTGGGCTCCCCTCCCCACCCCGATCCTTGAGTGTTCGGGGCGGCGAGGCCGCGTCAAGGCGGGAAAGATGCCTTGACCCGACCACGCGACCGCAAGTGCGGCTGGGGATCGGGGCGGCGAGGGGAGGCTGGCCGGGGAGAAAGCCGTTGCGTTGCTCGGCGGCGGTATGTGGGTGGTGCTGCCCGGAAGATCAGGTGGCGTCCGGGTCCACGGGGGGCTTCTCCCCTGGCTTCAGGGCCTCCTGTTCCGGCTTCGCCGACACTGCGGGGAAGCCGTTGGGCTTACTGCTGCCGCCGCTGGTTCCGTTGAGCCCCAACGGATCCGGGTCACCGTCGAAGAGGTGGTTGGTGATCGCCCGGCGGGGGTCGAAGTTGCGCAGCTGACGCAGGTCCTCGAGCGGTTTGCGGAACTCTTCGAACTCCGGGCCCATCTCGTCCCGCAGTTGCTGCCGCGCACCGGCGGCGAAGTCGCGCACCTTCTTCATGCTCTTGGCCGCCCACGAAGCGGCCTCGGGCAGGCGTTCCGGGCCGAGGATGAACAGACCGGCGACGATGAGAACGAGAATCTCGCCCCAGCCAACGCTATCGAACACCAGTCAAACCTCCGCCTCGGTGCACGCCCGTGCGCGCCCAGCCTACCCCGCTAATCCGAACCCAGGGTTACGTCGACGACAAGAGGCCTGCCCTGCCGGACAAGCTGAACCGGCACCACTTCGCCGATGTTGTGCGCCCGCACGGCGACGGTCAGTTCCGCGGCGTTGCGCACCATCCGGTCACCGACCTTCGTGATCACGTCGCCCTCGGCGATACCCGCCTTGGCGGCCGGGCCACCGTCGGCCACGTTGACCACCTGCGCGCCTTCCGACGTGTCGGCCGCGACCGAGGCGGCGTTGATACCGATGTCGGCGTGCTTGACCTGACCGTTGCTGATCAGGGTGCGGGCGATCTTGACCGCGTCGTCGGCGGGGATGGCGAATCCGATGCCGATGCTGCCGCCCTGGTCGGAATCGGTGGTGCCGGTGCGGATCGCGGAGTTGATGCCGATCAGCGCACCGGTGGAATCCACCAGCGCGCCGCCGGAGTTGCCGTGGTTGATCGGGGCGTCGGTCTGGATGGCGTCGTAGGTGATCGGGGGGCCGCCGTTCTCGCTCTGCGCGGTGATCGGCCGGTGCAGCGCGCTGACGATGCCGGAGGTCACGGTGTTCTGCAGGCCCAGCGGCGAACCGATGGCGATCACCGAATCCCCGGGCTCCAGGTCCGCGGACCTGCCGATCTGAATCACCGTCGGATTGGCCACCCCGACCTTGATCACGGCGAGGTCGGTCGTCGGGTCGGTGCCGACGACCTTCGCGCCGGTGCGAGTGCCGTCGCTGAACACGGCAGTGATCTTCGCCTGCGGATCGTCGGTGGCCAGCGAGACCACGTGGTTGTTGGTGATGGCGTAGCCGTTCGGGTCGATCATCACGCCCGAACCGACGCTGCCGGACTCGCCCGAGGTCACCTCGATGGACAGCACCGCGGGCGAGACGCGCTTGGCGATGTCGGCGATCGAGCCGGGCGCGCGCTCCTTGCCCGCCTCGGCTTCGGAGATCGTCGCGCTGCCGGTCAGCGAGTTGCCGGTGCTGGCGATCCACCAGCCGACCAGGCCGCCGACCGCGCCGATCAGCAGGCACACCACGCCGAGCAGGCCCAGCGCGACGGGCTTCACCCGACGGCCGAACAGCAGCTCGGGCAGCGAAAGCAACGGGCCCTTCGGCCGCTCGTCGCCGTCCTTCTCCTCGTCCTCGGCTTCCAGCGCCGGACCGCCCAGTACCGCGGCGGCGCCAGGGTCACGCCACGGATCGGCGGACTTGGCCCATAGCGGGGACTCCGGCCCGTCGGCCGCGCGCTGGCCCGTGTCGTCACCGGGGCGCTGCAGGCGGACGTTCTCCGCGCCCGGCGGACGGCCGAAGGCCTCGGCCAGCGACTCCGGGGCGGGTGGCTTGGTGATGATCTGCTCGCCGTTGCGTTTACCGGGCGAATAGAGCTTGTCGAAAGCGCCGTCGACCCCGTGCGGCCTGCCGAAAGTGGCGGCTTGTCCGGGGTCGACCGCGGGCCGGTCCAGCGGCCTGGGCTGCAGCCGCGGTTCGCGCGGCGCGCCGGAGTTCTCCTCAGGCGTGTTCGGCTGGCTCATCGTTCCCCGGGATAGACGGACTGCAACACTCGGCGTGACCCTACGCCACGGATTCTTCCGTCAGGCCAGTGAAGCAGGCGTCAGTGATGTTCCATGACGGGGGTGGCCGCCGACGTGGTGGTGGTCGTCGTCGGGGTCACTCGCTGTTGACCGCCGAGCTGGGCGCCCAGCAGACCGGGCGGAGTGCCGCCACTGGGCTCGGGGCTGACCTGCGCCGTGCCGCCTCCGCTGGAGGTGGCGACGAGCGCGAGCGCGCTCAGCACGATGCCGGACACGACGACACCAGCGCCCTGCGCGGCGCGTTTGCGCACCGAAGCGGACCGGTGCGAGTTCAGGACGGCCGAGCCACCACCGAGCGGGGTGCTCGTGCCGAGAGGTGCCGACGAGCCGAGCCCGGCGGGCATGCCACGCAGCCCGGCGACGCGCTCGGGACGCTGGACGGCGACCAGCTGCCCGTCCTCGGTGACCGCCAGGTTGTCCGGGGTCATCGGCAGATCGGTGTGGTCCGGTATCGCTCGCAGGCTCGCCAGGAACCCGGCGGACATATGCGGCACGGCCGGTGCGTCCTGCACCGCCGACCGAGCTTGCCGCTGTGCCTTCACGTCGGAAGCGCAGAGTGGACAACGGGCGATATGCGAAGCGGCCCGATCCCGCGCACCCAGCGACAGCTCGCCGTCCACGAAGGCGACGACGGCGTCGGGAAGCAGGTGCGACTCGGGAAGCAGGCCCCGGCCGCGAGGATCGGTCATACGGAAGCCTCCACGGATTCCTCCTTCAACGCGCGACGCCTCTCGAGCGAAGCGCGCAAAGACTGCCGGCCACGGTGGATCCGGCTGCGCACGGTACCGAGCTTGACCCCGAGGGTGGCGCCGATCTCCTCGTACGAGAGACCTTCGACGTCACACAGCACCACCGCGGCACGGAACTCCGGCGGCAGCTCGTCGAGCGCGGCCTGCAGCTCCGGGTCGAGATGGGTGTCGCTGTAGACCTGCTCCGGGCTCGGGTCGTCACCGACTATGCGGTCGGTGTCCTCCGGCAGCCCCTCCATCCGCACCCGCGAACGGCGGCGCGCCATGTCGAGGAAGAGGTTCGTGGTGATGCGATGCAGCCAGCCCTCGAAGGTGCCGGGCTTGTATGAGGCCAGCGAGCGAAACACCCGGATGAAGGTCTCCTGGGTGAGGTCCTCGGCGTCGTGGGTGTTACCGGTCAGGCGGTACGCGAGCCGGTAGACCCGGTCGGCGTGCTCTCGCACGACCTCGTCCCAGGACGGCGGCGTCCAAGCGGCCTCGTCCACCTTCACCGGGCGGCCTTCGGTCGCGGGCTCGTCGTTCAGCGGGGTCTTCTGCATCGGCGGGGAAGGCACCTCCATCAGGCTGTTCTCCCTACTGCTCTACCCAACGTGGATCGGCCACGCCGTGTTCCCTGTCGAGACGTAGCTTGACCGAACTCCTTATGTGTCTAGTGAGATCGGTCTGAGAGGCACCTGAGAGAAGTGTGCACGTCTTGCACGAGTTTGGCGACGACCAGCGCTAACCTTTCCGGCGTGACCTCCGAGACGCACGCGGGGGTGGCTACTGGTGTCGAAGAGCACACCGGCCATCCGCCCGACGACGACGCGCTGCTCGCCGCCCGTGACCGTGCGGAGGAGCTTGGCTGCGTGCCGCTGGGCGCCCAGGCCGGGGAGGCGCTGTGCTTCCTTGCCACCTGCCTGCGTGCGCGGGCGGTGGTCGAGATCGGCACCGGCACCGGGTCGAGCGGGCTGTACCTGTTGCGCGGGATGGCGCCCGAAGGCGTGCTCACGACGATCGACATCGAGCCCGAGTACCACCGCACCGCCCGCAAGACCTTCCGGGAGGCCGGGTTCGCGCCGGGCCGCACCCGGCTGATCACCGGCCGTGCGATGGAAGTGCTGCCGCGATTGACCAGCGGCGGGTACGACCTGGTGTTCGTGGACGCTTCGCTGGCCGAGTACCCGGGCTACTACGACCACGGCGTGAGCCTGCTGCGGCCGGGCGGGGTGATCGCGTTCCATGGCGTGCTCGGGCCACAGGCCGAAAACCCCCGTCGGGATCCGGGCATGGTGGCCGCGCGCGAGCTGGCGCGCGGTCTGCGTGAGGACGACAGGCTGGTGCCGTCACTGCTTCCGGTCGGCGGCGGCCTGCTCGTCGCCGCGATGCGGTCCTGACACGGTTCGCACCACGACGACGGCCCCGGCCAGCCACGCGACGGCGGCGGCAACGAGCCAGGTCCAGCCGGCTCGCGCGAAGATCACCGATCCGACGGTCCCGCCGAGGCTGCTGCCCAGGTAATACATGAGCGTGTAGGTGCCGGACGCCTGCCCGCGCGCGTGTTCCGGCGCCTCCGCGGCGGCCCAGCTGTTCGCGACGGCGTGCGCGGAGAAGAAGCCGCCGGTCAGCACGACGAACCCGAGCACGACCACGGGCAGCGAGTCGGACAGCGTCAGCAGGATCCCGATCGCGGTGACCGTCAGCGAAAGCACCGACGCGCGCATCCGCCCGAACCGGCCGACCAGCCGCGCGACTGTCGCCGAGGAGACCGAGCCCATCGCGTACGCGAGGAAGACGAGCGAAGCGATGGCGGGCGACAGGTTCAGCGGCGCCCCGGTAAGCCGGAAGCCGGCCGCGTTGTACATCGCCACGAAAGCGCCCATCGCGAGAAGCGCGACGGCGTACTGAGCAAGCAGCACGGGTTTGCTCAGCGCCGCCCGAACCCCGGCCAGGACGCCGCGCAGCTGCTGCCCGGCGCTCGGCTTCAGTCTGTCTTCGCGGCGCGAAGGCGGTAGGGCGAACACGGTCAGCAGCGTGAAGATCGATCCGACGATCCCGACGACCACCAGCGCGCCGTGGTACCCGAAGGGCTCGGCACTGAACCCGGCGGCGAGCCGGCCGAGCATCCCGCCGACCGAGTTCCCCGCGACCATCGCGCCGACCGCGGCCGCGACCCCGGTCCTGCCCAGCCGCTCCACCAGATACGCGGCGGCGACGCCGGGGAAGCCCGCGATCGCGACCCCCTGCAACGCACGCAGCACCAGCAAAATCGGGAACGAGGGCGCGAGCGGCAGCAGCAACCCGAGCACGGCGGAGGCGATCACCGACGTGAGGATCACCGGTCGCCGCCCGATGATCTCCGAGAACGCGGCGATGGGCAGGACCGCGATCGCCAGTGCGCCGGTGGCCACGCTGACCGCGAGCGACGCGCTGCCGGGATCCAGGTGATATTGCGCGGCGAGCTGGGGCAGCACGGGCTGCGGCGCGTACAGCAACGCGAACGAAGAGATTCCGGCGGCGGCTACGGCGATCTTGACGCGCCGGGTCTCGGCGCGGACGGGAACAAGCAGGTCAACGGACACATCTCGAACGTAAGACGCGCAGATCGATACGTCTAATGCGGAAATATGCCAAAATCGATACGGTGGCGCATGAATCTGATTCGCGGCTCACCGACCAGCGGCTGGCTCATCACCTGGCCCCCAACCTCGCCCTGCTGGCCACCCTGAGTGAAACCGGCAACATCACCCGCGCGGCCGAGCTACTGGGCGTCCCGCAGCCCACCGTCAGCCGCCGGCTCGGCGCGCTCGCCGAACTGGTCGGCGCGCCGGTGATCGAACCGGTCGGCCGCGGCATCCGGCTGACCAGGGTGGGCGCGATCCTCACCGAAAGCGCGGGCCGGGCGCTGGGCACCGTGGAGTCCGGCGCGCGACAGGCCCGCGAAGAGATCGAGCCCGCCACCGGGCATGTCGTGTTCGGCTTCCTGCATCTGCTGGGCCGGCGGCTGGTGCCGAATCTGCTGCGCGGGTTCCGGCAGCGCCACCCCGGCGTCCGGTTCACCCTCGTGCAAGGGTCCCGTCAGCACATCCTCGACCAGCTCGCGGCCGGGGAGATCGACCTCGCGCTTGTCGCCCCGATGCCCACCGACGACCCGGATCTCGAAGCCACCGCCCTCGACGAACAGGAGTTGCTGCTGTCCGTGCCGAAAGGGCATCGCCTCGCGGAGCGTAAACGCATCCGCTTCGAGGAACTCGCCGACGAACAGTTCGTGACCCTGGAGCACGGCTACGGACTGCGCCAGATCGCAGACCGGCTCTGCGCCGAAGCCGGCTTCGAGCCGAAGATCGCCTTCGAGGGCCAGGAGTCGGACACCGTGCGCGGCCTTGTCGCGGCGGGCTTCGGCATCAGCCTGCTCCCCCGCGTCGGGCCCGCGCCCGCCGGAGTCGTGGAGATCCCGCTCTCGCCCGGCGTGAGCCGCACGATCTGCCTCATCTGGCACGCGCACGGACACCTCACGCCGACAGTGCGCGCCTTCCGGGACTACGTCCGCGCTCAGGCGTAGGAAGCAGCCAGCTCCACAAGCGTGCGGGCCGCGAAGCCGGTCGCGCCGGGCACCACGTCGGCGTAGGTGCTCTCCGCGCGCGCCGGGCCGGCAATGTCGAGATGCGCCCACGGCATGCCGTCGACGAACTCGCGCAGGAACAGCGCCGCCGTCACAGCGCCAGGGCCGCCGGGCGCCTGCCGGACGTCGGCCAGCTCTCCGCGCACCGCGTCTGCGTGCGCCTCCAGCAACGGCATCCGCCACCACGCTTCGCCGACCCGCTCGCCCGCGGCCAGCAGCCGCTGCGCGAGGTCGTCGTCGGTGGCGAACAGGCCGCCGGTGCGCGTCCCCAGCGCGACCTTCATCGCGCCGGTCAGCGTCGCGACGTCGACCACCGCGTCCGGGCGGAACCGGCGGATGCCGTAGACCAGCGCGTCGGCCAGCACCATCCGGCCCTCGGCGTCGGTGTTGCTGACCTCGGTGGTGATTCCGCCGTAGTGGCGCACCACGTCGCCCGGGCGGTACGAGCTGCCGGACACGTGATTCTCCGCCGCCGGGACCAGCGCCGTGACCCGGACCGGCAGCCGCGCGGCGGCGATGGCACGAGTCGCCGCGATCACCGCCGCACCACCGGCCATGTCTGTGCGCATCAGGTGCATACCGGCCGCCGGCTTGATGGACAGGCCGCCGGTGTCGAACGTGATTCCCTTGCCCACCAGCAGCAAATGCCGCGAAGATCCGCGCGGCCGGTAGGTCAGCTCGATCAGCCGCGGCGGGCTCACGGAGCCGCCGCCGACCGCGAGCACCCCGCCGAAACCCTGGTCGGCAAGCCACCGCTCGTCGCGGATGGTGGCCTGCAGCCCGGGCTGGCCACCGGCGACCCGCTCGGCGGTGTCGGCGAGCCAGGCCGGGTTTTTGATGTTGGACGGAGTGTTGGCGAGATCGCGCGCCAGTGTGGCGGCCTCGGCCAGCCCGCGCACGCGGCCGAGCAGCTCTTCGTATTCGGGTATCGCGCGCTCATACGGCGTGAGCAGGCGCAAGGTCTGCAGCCCCGGCTTGGCGCCCTCCGCGCTGACCTTGAACCGGTAGCCGCCGAGCAGCGCGCCGGTGGCGAACTCGGCCACGTCCTCGCCGCGCACCTCGCCACCCAGCTCGACCTGCGCGGTGCGCACCGGGTCTTCCTCGATCGCGCGCACCAGCGCCGCGCCCGCGGCACGCCAGTCCTTCGGCGCGCCGTCCCCGATCCCGACAACCCACCGCACGGGCCCGGCCGCTTCCCGCACCTCACCCGTCTTGCCCGGATGCCGGATTCCGGCGATTTCCACCGGTTCCGGCGCGGCGGGCACCAGCACGGCAGTCGGCGCGCCGCGCCGGGGCACGTCGGCCACCTCGAGATCGAGCAACCGACTGGGTAAGGCAGGCAGCGGGAACCGCGCCATCAGGCAACCTCCGAGCGGGGACGGCGAAAACCGGCTGACGCGTCGTCAGCCGGTGAAGTGGTCGGAACGCAGCGTCAGCTCGTGGCCTCCTGCAGAGCAACCCCCAGGTCCTTGGCCTCCTCGGCCGACAGCTCGACGACGAGTCGCCCGCCACCCTCGAGCGGAACGCGCATCACGAGGCCCCGCCCCTCCTTAGTCACCTCGAGGGGACCATCTCCGGTCCGGGGCTTCATGGCCGCCATAGCGTGCTCCCTCCGTCTCAACCGGCGCGCCCGGGTCGCGCTTGCCTAAGCCAACCGGGTGTCGTGCGCCATTCTCCCTCATCAACATGGGCGCGCGAACGCGGACCGATCTTTTCGTGTTTGCATAGGTGCTGGTATGCGGCTCGCGAGGGCCCCGAAAGCCAGGAGGAGACCAGTGACCACCGAGGAAGTGCTGTTGATCGCCGACGCCGACGGCGTACGGACGCTCACGCTCAACCGCCCCAAGGCCTACAACTCGCTCACCGTCGAGCTGAAGGAACGCCTGCTCGCGGCGCTGCGCGAGGCGGCGGCCGACCCCGAGGTGCGGGCGGTGGTGCTGACCGGCACCGGCAAGGCGTTCTGCGCGGGCCAGGATTTGAAGGAGCACGTCGGGCTGCTGCAGGCCGGCGACCCGTCGCCGCTACGGACCGTGGCCGAGCACTACAACCCCATCGTGCGGACGCTGGTGGACATGCCGAAGCCGGTGATCGCCGCGGTCAACGGCCCGGCCGCCGGTGCCGGCGCGGCCTTCGCCTATGCCTGTGACCTGCGTATTTCGGCGCGGTCGGCGAACTATCTGATGGCCTTCGCCAACGTCGGCCTCGGCCCGGACTCGGGCGCGTCGTGGACGCTGCAGCGGCTGGTCGGCTACGGCCGGGCGACGGAGCTGATGATGCTGGCGCGCACGGTCGACGCGGAGGAAGCGTTGCGGCTGGGTCTGGTCGGCGAGGTCGTGGCCGACGAGGAGCTGGCCGAGCGGGCGCACGCGGTGGCCAAGAAGCTCGCCGCGGGGCCGACCGTGTCCTACGCGAAGATCAAGGAGGTGCTGACGACGGCAGCGGAAAGCAGTCTGGAGGAAGCGCTTGCCGCGGAGGACGCCGCGCAGACGGCGCTCGGCGGCACCGCCGACCACCGCGAGGCGGTCGAGGCGTTCGTGGCCAAGCGCAAGCCGGAGTTCCAGGGCAAGTAAGCGCTTCCCCTCGCCGGCCCGCCAACGGCGGTGGCGAGGAGGGCGGCTTGGGTCCTGGTCGAGACAGCGAGCTTGGCCAGGACCTTGCCGGCGTGCACCCTGCACCGTGCGCTCGGCCAGACGCGGCCGGGCGGCGATGTCGCGCGCTCCCGCGGGGTCAACGTCTCGGCCGACGACGCCGAGCGCGCGGCGGTGGCCACCAGCTCCTCGCCCGTCGAATCCTTCAGGTCGACGTCCACCTCGGCCCTGGAGTCGAGCAGTTCCGGCCCGCTACTGGTCAGGCGGCGCGCGCCGGTGGTGTGCGCTCGCGATTGCCGCGGTCGGGGCGGCGATGTTCCCGCCGAAGGGGGCGTTCGACGGGACACTGCTCGGGGTCGCCGCGTGTGGGATGGCCTGGCTGCTGGGGCCGGATGACCGCCGAACGGGGTTGCACGACACCTCGCCCAGACGACGGCGGTCAGGTTGGTGCAGGCCGAAACCCCGCGCGCGGTCGGCGACCTCAGCGACGCCGACGGCGCGCGGCTGGACACGCTGGTCGCCGCCGGGCGTGGCGCGCTCACACTGGTCCGCCGCACCCTCGACACGTTGCACGAGGACGACGAGCCGCCGCCCGATCTGGCCGACGTGCCGGCCCGGCTGCGGGCCGCTGGGCTGCTGCTCGACCACGACCCGGACCCGAGCGAGCTCACCGGCCCTGCGCGCGGTCGGCGACCTCAGCGACGCCGACGGTCCCGGCGTCCGGCTTCAGCTGAGAATGATCATCGCGGCGGAGGTCGAGATCGTCGCCCGCAACGCCACGAAAGCCGTGCCGGGCAAGGAATACGGGCTCGCGAGCCTCGCCGGGCAGGCGCGAGCCATGGGCGGGGCGCTCGAATTCGGGCTCGCCGAGCGCGAGTGGGTGGTCACCGCCCGCTTTCCGCGAGCAGCTGGGAGACCGTCACGAACCGGTATCCGCGCTGCTTGAGCTGGTCGACGATCGGGCCGAGCGCGGCCCGGCCGGGATACATCCCGTGCAGCACCACGGTCGAACCCGGCCGGACGTGCTGCACGGTGTAGCTCACGGTGGCCGCGGCGCCGGCGTCCACCACCGGATCGGGTTCGGTTCGACGTCCCAGGTGATCGTCTTGCGGTTGCGCGCGGCGAGGTAACGGGGCAGCGCGAACAGCTTCTTTCCGTTGGGCGGCCGGAAAAGGATCTCGCCGAAGAACGACCGCGAGCCGGCGATGCGCAACCCGGCGAAACCGAGCCCAACCGCCACGACGACGGTCCAGTTCCGGGCGCGACGGGACGCGAGTAGCTGCATCCCGCGAACCCTGCCGGGCCGGGGGACGCACCAGAAGCCGCGAAGGTTCTAGTACCTAAGTCGCGCGGAAGCAGCCCTCGAGGTGATCGTCGACCATGCCCGTGGCCTGCATCAGCGCGTAACAGGTTGTCGGCCCGACGAAGGCGAAGCCGCTTTTCTTGAGCGTGCGCGCCATCGCCTTGGACTCGTCGGTGATCGCCGGGACGTCCTCCATCGCGCGAGGCCGGGCGCGACGGCCCGACGGCGCGAACGACCACAGCAGCTCGTCGAGCGGCGTGTCCAGCTCCAGTACTGCGCGCGCGTTGGTGATCGCGGCGTTGATCTTCGCGCGATTGCGGATGATCGAGGCGTCGGCGAGCAGCCTGGCCACGTCGTCGTCGCCGAACTCCGCCACCTTCTCCGGCACGAACGCGGCGAACGCGCGGCGGAAACCCGCGCGCTTGCGCAGGATCGTGATCCACGACAGGCCCGACTGGAAGGCCTCCAGGCAGAGCCGCTCGTACAGCTCGTCCCGGCCGTGCAGCGGGACACCCCATTCGGTGTCGTGGTACTCGGCGTAGTCCGGCGCGCTGTTGCCCCACGGGCACCGGGCGACGCCGTCCGTGCCGACCGTCGCGCTCATCTGCCCCCGATCGAATAGTTCTCGGCGAACCGAGCGAACCTGCGCAGCGATTGCCGCACCCCCAGCGAAAACGCGGGCCTAGCCACCGGCCAGCCGAGCCTGCCGAGCGGCCCGAACGGCAGTTCCAGGCTCTCCGACCAGACGAACGCCGACGACTGCGGCCCCTTCACGTGCACGTGGAACGCCCCGCTGCCGCGCACTATCCGGCCGAGGTGACGCACCGTGCAGCGCACCGGCGGCTCCCACGCGGTGATCTCCATCGTGTCGGTGAACCCGAGCCCGCGCAGCCCGGTGAACGCGGTCAGCTGCGAGCCGACACTGCGCCCGTCACCGGAGGCGACCCTCACGTCGGTACCCAGCATCCACTCGTGCTGGCGCGGCCAGTCGGTCAACGCCAGCCAGGTCGTACCCGCCGGCGCGGCGACATCGACCGAAAAAACCAGATCGGTCATCCCGTCGTCTCGCGTTCGGCCTCCAGCTCGGCGACCCGCGCGCGCAGACCGTCGATCTCGCCGCCCAGTCTGCGGATCACCCAGTCGACCTCGGACATCTTGTAGCCGCGCAGCACCAGCTGGAAGCGCACCTTCTGCACGTCTTCGCCGGTGATGTCGCGGACCGGGAGCCGCGTGGGCGAACTGCCGGGCGGCAGCGGCGCGAGCTCTTCACCGCGCCCGAACACGACGGCGGCCAGCAGGAACACCACCGCCGCGACAAGCAGCATGACTACGAGGTAGATCAGGGCGGTCGTCACGACACGATTGTGGCAGCCGCGCGTTGAACCGGCGTTTCCTGGCGCTGTTCCGGCTGGTCAAGTCGTGTTTCGCGGACCGGGACGAGTGCGCCGGGCGAGGAACACGCCGACCAGCCCGACAAGACCGAGGCCCAGCACGAAGACCCCGATGGCCTTGCGGACCGCGCGGGCGTGATCACAGCCCGCGGCGTAGGCGGAGTCGATCGTCCAGCCGTTTCCGCAGGCCACGGCCGCGTCACCGGCGGCGTGCACGGGAATCGCGAACAGCACGAGGAAAGCCACGAGGCACAGCCCCGAGACGACGAGGACGAACGTCCGGACGCGCACCATCAGATCGTGGCACAGCCGGGCCCTTCGCGCCCGTGTTCGTTGCTCCGGTCCGACGAAGTGCTCACACCTGCCTGGCTCCCCCGCGGTGACGGTGCCATGCTGGAATCGGAGTCGTCTGGAGGAGTCTTGTTACATCTGTTGATCCGGCTCGTGCTGGCACCGCTGGCACGGCTGATCTACCGGCCGGAAGTCCACGGCACGGAGCACGTGCCGCTGACCGGGCCGGTGATCATCGCGGCGAACCACCGCGCCGCGGTGGACACCGCACTGATCCAGTTCGTCACCCCGCGCCCGGTTTCGTTCCTCGGGAAGGCGGAGTACTTCACCGGCAAGGGGCCGAAGGCGCGGCTGATGGCGGCGTTCCTGCGGGCGCTGCACTACGTGCCGGTGGAGCGCGGCAACGCGATGGCCGGCATGGCCGCGCTGGAGGCCGCGCGAAAGGTCCTCGACGGCGGCGACGCGTTCGCGATCTACCCCGAAGGCACCCGCTCCCTCGACGGACGGCTGCACCGCGGGCACACCGGGGTCGGCGCGCTGGCGCTGGCCACGCGGGCGCGGGTGGTACCGGTCGCGGTGACCGGGACGGAGCGGATGCTGCCGATCGGCAAGAAGATCCCGCGGCCGGCGAAGGTCATGGTGCGCTTCGGCAAGCCGCTCGATTTCTCCCGTTACGACGGGATGGAGTCCTCCCCCGCGATCCGCCGGGCCGTCACCGACGAGATCATGTACGCGATCCTGGAGCTCTCCGAGCAGGAGTACGTGGACCGCTATCACAAGCGCCCCAACGAAGCGGCCTGATCAGGTCCACTTCGCGACGGTGGGCGGCTCGTAGGTCGCGAAGGCGTCGAGCAACGCGGCCGGATCCGAGCCGGTCAGCAGGAAGTCGCGGTGCTCGGGGCGGAGGAAGCCCTCGGTGACCATGTGGTCCACGAACTGCCGCAGCGGCTGGTAGTAGCCCGCCACGTCGACCAGCCCGATCGGCTTCGAGTGCAGCCCGAGCTGCGCCCACGTCCACACCTCGGCCAGCTCCTCGAGCGTCCCGGCGCCGCCGGGCAGCGCCAGGAACCCGTCGGACAGCTCGGCCATCTTCGCCTTGCGCTCGTGCATGTCCTCGGTGACGTGCAGCTCCGTCAGCCCGGCGTGCGCGATCTCGGCGCGCATCAGGTGCTTCGGGATCACGCCGATCACCTCGCCGCCCGCCGAGAGCGCCGCCTGGGCGACCGTCCCCATGATCCCCACGCTTGCCCCGCCGTAGACGAGCCCGATCCCCCGGTCCGCGAGCAGTTTCCCCAGTATCTCGGCCTGTTCGACGTACACCGGGTCCTTGCCGGCCGACGAACCACAGAACACACAGATTCGGCGCATCTAGTGGGTGTCCTCCCAAGCCTTGTAGGCCTCCTGCACCACGCGCACGGCATCGTCGATGTCGTCGGTCACGTGCAACAGGGCCAGGTCCTTTTCGCCGATTTTCCCTTCGGCATAAACGGTTCCCTTGATCCAGTCGTACAGCCCGCCCCAGTAGGACCGTCCGAAAAGGACCACCGGGAACTTCGTGACCTTCTTGGTCTGCACCAGTGTCAGCGCCTCGAACAGCTCGTCGAGGGTGCCGAACCCGCCGGGCAGGCAGATGAACGCCTGGGCGTACTTGATGAACATCGTCTTGCGGGTGAAGAAGTACCGGAAGTTGACCCCGAGGTCGACCCACGGGTTCAGGCCCTGCTCGAACGGCAGCTCGATGCCCAGTCCGATCGACAGCCCACCGGCCTCGGACGCGCCGCGGTTGACCGCTTCCATCGAACCGGGGCCGCCACCGGTGATCGCGGCGAAGCCGGCCTGCGCGAGCGCCGTGCCGATCTTCCTGCCCAGCTCGTACTCGGGATGGTCACGCGGGGTGCGCGCCGAACCGAACACCGTCACCGCGCGCGGCACCTCGGCGAGCGCGCCGAAGCCCTCCACGAACTCGGCCTGGATGCGCAGCACGCGCCACGGGTCGGTGTGCACCCAGTCCGTCGGCCCGCGCGAGTCGAGCAGCCGCTCGTCGGTCGTCGTCGCTTCCACCCGCCGGCCACGCCTGAGCACCACCGGGCCCCGGTGCTTCTCCCGCGGGTGCTCCGGGTATTCCGTTTCGTCCATTGTCACCTCCGCGAGCCTATAGAGCCCCGAGAAACTCCCGCAGCACCCCGGCCACCTGTCCGATTTCGGCCGCGTGAACGTGTTCTTGCCTGGTGTGCGCGAGCGTCGGGTCGCCGGGGCCGAAGTTCACCGCCGGCATGCCCAGCGCGGCGAAGCGGGCGACGTCGGTCCAGCCGAGTTTGGCCGCCGCCTTCCCGCCCGCGGCCTGCACCAGCTCGGCCGCCGCCGGCGCGGACAGGCCGGGCAGCGCGGCGGGCGAAAGGTCCACAACGGACAGTTCGAAGCCGTCGAACACCTCGCGCACATGCTTTTCCGCTTCTTCGGCCGAACGGTCCGGCGCGAACCGGAAGTTGACGGTCAGCACCGCCTCGTCCGGCACGACGTTCCCGGCGACGCCGCCGGACACCCGCACCGCCTGCAGCCCCTCCCGGTAGCGCAGGCCGTCGATCTCGACGTCGCGCGCCCGGTATCCGGCCAGCCGCCGCATCGGCTCGGCGAGGGCGTGGATCGCGTTGACGCCCATCCACGCGCGGGCGGTGTGCGCGCGGGCGCCGGTGCAGCGCAGTTCGACGCGCATGGTGCCCTGGCAGCCTGCCTCGATCACGGCGTTCGACGGCTCGCCGACGATGGCCAGGTCACCGGCGAGCCACTCGGGCAGCTCCCGCTCGACGCGGCCGAGCCCGTTTCGCGTCGCTTCGACCTCTTCGCAGTCGTAGAAGACGAAAGTGAGGTCGTGCCGGGGCTCTCGCACGGTGGCGGCCAGGTGCAGGAAGACCGCGTCGCCGCCTTTCATGTCCACCGTGCCGAGCCCGTGCAGCACGTCCCCTTCGCGCCGGACGGGCAGATTGTCGTTCACCGGCACCGTGTCCAGATGCCCGGCGAGCACGACCCGCGACGGACGGCCAAGGTTCGTGCGCGCGAGCACGGAATGCCCGTTGCGGACCACTTCCAGGTGCCCGGCCTGCTCGGTCAGCGCTGCCTGCACGGCGTCCGCGATCGCCTGCTCCTCGCCGGAGACGCTCTGGATGTCCACCAGCGCGCAGGTGAGGTCTACCGGGTCGGCGTGCAGGTCGAGAGTCATGATTTCGAGATTAGTCGCGACGCGGAGCGTCTCCGTTGAGGGCGGTGGTGGGCGAGGGGCTGGCCTTAGCGGCGGCGCGTACGGTGACACCGTGCGTACCCGAAAGACCCTGGCCGTCCTCGCCCTGGCCCTCCTGCTGGCGGGCTGCGGTGGCGAGGAAGCCGGTCCGACGCCCACCGGTGGCGGCGGTCAGGCGACCACGCCCGACGCGCTGGCGACGAAGCTGCGCGCGTACACCGTCGACGAGTGCTTCACCTCGCCGGGCAAGGAAACCCCGAAGGGCTGCGAGAAGTACGTCACGGAGCTGGGCGGCACGGTCGGCATGGTCCGCGAGCAGGCGGGCACGAAACACCCCGAGCTGAACACACTGGCCGACTCGCTGGACAAGGCCGTCGCCGCCTACCGGGGACCGCACTGTGAATCGGTCACCACGCCGGGTAATCCCTGCTCACAGGCGCTGAGGGACATCGCGAACGCGGTGCGCGACATCAAAGAGGTCATCGACACCCAGGTCGCCACCGGCTGAAACGCACTCGGTTACGGTTAGGCCGTGAGCGAAGCGACCCCGAACCCCGAGACCACCGGCGCCACCGGCGTCGGGCTGGCCACCATCGCCTCCGACGGCGCCGTGCTGGACACCTGGTTCCCGCATCCGAAGCTGGGCGAGCCGGGCATCGCCGGGACGGAACAGCTCTCCCGCGAACAGGCCGTGGAGGCGCTCGGCGAAGCCGCGGCCGGGCTGCTCGGCCCGGACACCGACCGCGGGGTCGAGGTCGTCGCGGTGCGCACGAGCATCGCCCGGCTGGCCGACGCGCCCGCCGACACGCATGACATCTACCTCCGCCTGCACCTGCTCTCGCACCGGCTGGTGCAGCCGCACGGGCAGAACCTGGACGGCATGTTCGGGCTGCTGTCGAACGTGGTGTGGACCAACCACGGCCCCTGCCCCGTCGAGGGTTTCGAGGCCACCCGGCTGCGGCTGCGCTCGCGCGGCAACGTGACCGTGTACAGCGTGGACAAGTTCCCGCGGATGGTCGACTACGTGCTGCCCAGCGGTGTCCGCATCGGCGACGCGGACCGGGTCCGGCTCGGCGCGCACCTGGCGAGCGGCACGACGGTGATGCACGAGGGTTTCGTGAACTTCAACGCCGGCACGCTCGGCGCTTCGATGATCGAGGGCAGGGTGTCGGCCGGGGTCGTCGTCGGCGACGGCTCGGACGTCGGTGGCGGCGCGTCGATCATGGGCACGCTTTCCGGCGGTGGCAAGGAAATCATCTCCCTCGGTGAGCGCTGCCTGATCGGCGCGAACGGTGGCGTCGGCATCTCGCTGGGCGACGATTCGGTGGTCGAGGCGGGGCTGTACGTCACGGCCGGCACGAAGGTCGTCGTCGAGGGCCGCTCGGTCAAGGCCCGCGAGCTGTCCGGGATCTCCAACGCCCTGTTCCGCCGCAACTCCGCCAACGGCGCGGTGGAGGTCGTCCCGCGCGCGGGCACGACGGTCGAGCTGAACGCGGCGCTGCACGCCAACGACTGAGCCCGTAGCAGCTCAACCCAGGTAGCCGTCAGGCCGGACGAACACCTTCGCGCCGTCTGTCGCGTCGTACGCGGCGAAGGCGTGGCCTTCGGTGTCGACGACGTACGGGCCTGCGCAGGTCTGGCCGGGACGGAGCACGGCGTACGAGTACGGCGCATCCGGTGCGGGTGCACCGAAAACGAGCTGTGTCGCGTGCGGGCCGCGGAACAGTTCGAACAGCCGGGTCGGGTTGCCGTCGGCGTCGGTCACCGGCGCGTCGGGCGCGCGGTCGCCGGAGACGAGCTGTCCGGCGGTGGTCCGGTAGCTGATGTCCAGCTGCCGGGTTTCCTTTCCGCGCTCGTGTGCCTTCTCGTCGCCGTCCTTGTAGCGCTCCATCAGTTCCGTGCTCACCCCGAGCACCCGGGCCGCGACGCCGCGCCGCTCGGTCTCGTAGGTGTCGAGCAGGTCGGACGAACCGTCCGCCAGCTTCCAGCCCAGGTTGTACCCGTCCTGCACCCCGGTGTTCAGGCCCTGGCCGCCGGTAGGCGGGTGGACGTGCGCCGCGTCGCCGGCCAGGAACACCCGGCCCTCACGGAACCGCGCGGCGAGCCGGATGTTCGGCCGCCACACCGTGGACCACGCCAGCCTCGTCAACTTCACGCCCGCGCCCAGCGCGTCCAGCGTGCCCTGCAAGATTTCCAGCGAGGCCACACTGTCCTCTTCGGACAATGGCGCGCCGAACTGGAACAGCCCGTCCGTGCTGGGCAACGGGCTGAGCACGACGCCGGACATCGGGTTGTCGTCACGAGCGAACCAGTATCCGTACTCGTGGTCGAGCCCGTCGGCCGCGACGTCACCGAGCAGCATCCGGACCGACTCGTCCGTGGTGCCCTCGAACGGGATCCCCAACGTCTTGCGCACGACACTGCGCCCGCCGTCGGCACCCACCAGGTGCGAGGCGCGCACCGTCTCGCCGGTGGAGAGCCGCGCGGTGACCCCGTCCTCGTCCTGCTCGAACCCGGTCAGCTCCGTGCCCAGCTCCACGCGTACGCCGAACTCGGCGAGCCGGTCCCGCAGGATGCCCTCGGCCTGCGACTGGCCCAGCACCCACGCGTTCGGGTAGGGCACATCCGGCGTGGGCGCCTCCGGCTCGGCCATCCGCCGATCCATCACGTGCTTGCCGTCGAGGTGTACGCGAATCTCCGGCAGTGACCGGCCCGCCGCGAACACGGCGTCCAGCACCCCCAGATCCTCGAACACCTCCAGCGTTCTGGGCTGCAACCCGTCCCCGCGCGAACCCGCGAAAAACTCTGTCGCCTTGTCGATAATCCGCACCTCGACGCCACGGCGGGCGAGTTCGATGGCCAAGGTCAAGCCGGTCGGTCCGGCCCCGGCGATCAATATCGTCATGACTGAACTCCAATTCAGTGAACTTGGATTCAGAATGTCGCACTGCTAGATTCCTGTCAAGGAGGTGCCGTGAAACGCAGCGAGAAGGCGGCCGAGACCGAAGCGGCGCTGAAAGCGGCGGCCAGGCGCGTCTTCGCCGAACGCGGCTACCTGAACACGAAGATCACGGACATCACGGCCGAGGCAGGCCGCGCGGCGGGTTCCTTCTACAACCACTTCGCGGGCAAGGAAGAACTCCTCGAAGCGCTGCTGGCCGACATGTCCGCCGAGAGCGACAGCGCGGCGTCCGAGGCCGAGCACAAATCCGACTTCACCGACCCGGACGCGATCCGCTTCCACGTGGCCGCGTACTGGCGCTTCTACCGGAAGCATGCCGCCACCCTGCGCGCGCTGGAAGAGGCGGCGCTGGTGAGCGAGACGTTCGCCAAGACCTTCGCGAAGTTCGGCGAGACCGAGATGGCCGACGTGCTCGGCCACATCCGGTACATCACCGACGCGGGCATGACCCTGCCGACGACACCACGATCCAGCCTGAACCTGATGTACGGCATGGTCGACAGCTATGTGCGGCACTGGCACAAGGTCGGCGCCGAACTCACCGACGACGAGGCGATCGAGGCACTCACCCGGTTCGTCTACCGGGGCCTGACCGGCCGGGACTACTAGCCCGCACCACCACCCTCGACGGAGGGGCTACGCGCCGCTCGCCTAGCCCAGACGGTCGGCCGCGGCGGCCACTCGCTCGTCGGTGGCCGTGAGGGCGACGCGCACGTGCTTGCCGCCACGCGGGCCGTAGAAAGTGCCTGGCGCGACCAGGATCCCGCGCTCGGCGAGCCAGTTCACCGTCTGCCAGGCGTCCTCGTCCCTGGTGGCCCACAGATACAGCCCGGCCTCGGAATCGTCGATCCGGAAGCCGTTGTCCTGCAACGCCTTCTGCAGGGTCAGCCGGCGGCGGGCGTAGCGCTCGCGTTGCACGGCAAGGAAGTCGTCGTCGGCCAGTGCGACCGTGATGGCCTCCTGCACCGGACGGGGCACGATCATCCCGGCGTGCTTGCGCACTTCGAGCAGCGACGCGACGAGCGCCGGATCGCCGGTGACGAACCCGGCGCGGTAACTGGCCAGGTTGGCCGATTTGGACAGCGAGTGCACGGCGAGCAGACCGGTGAGATCACCGCCGCTGACCGACCGGTGCAGGATCGAAACGGGCTCGCCTTCCCAGCCCAGCGCCAGATAGCACTCGTCGGAAACGACGACCACGTCCCGCGCCCGCGCCCATTCGACCACCTTGCGCAGGTGGTCCACACCCAGCACCTTGCCGGTGGGGTTGGACGGGGAGTTCAGCCAGACCATCGACGGCCGCTGCGGGCCGAGCGCGAGCAGACTGTCCGCGCGCAGCACGGAAGCACCCGCCAGCAGCGCACCGACCTCGTAGGTCGGGTACGCCAGCTCGGGGATGACCACCGTTTCGCCGGGACCGACGCCCAGCAGCCGCGGCAGCCAGGCCACCAGCTCCTTGGAACCGATGGTGGGCAGCACCGCGGCCGGGTCGATGCCGTCGACGCCGTGCCGTCGGCGCAGCGCCGTCACCGCGGCGGCCCGCAGCTCCGGCGTGCCGTGCGTGGTGGGGTATCCCGGGATGTCCGACACCGAGGCCAGCGCCGCGCGGATCGGCTCCGGCACCGGGTCTACCGGCGTGCCGACCGACAGGTCGACCGCGCCGCCCGGATGGGCCTGCGCGGCCGCCTTCGCCTCCGCGAGGGAATCCCAGGGAAAGTCCGGCAGGGCTGAGACCGCGGACCTCATTCGCCCTGTGGGGGCAGGTCCTTGATCCACTGCGGGTCGTCCGGGGTCTTGCCGACCTTGGACGCGCCGCCGGGGGACCCGAGCTTGTCGAAGAAGTCCACGTTGGCCTTGGTGTAGTTCGCCCACTCGTCGGGGACGTCGTCCTCGTAGTAAATGGCTTCGACCGGGCAAACCGGTTCGCAGGCGCCGCAGTCCACGCACTCGTCGGGGTGGATGTAGAGCATCCGCTCGCCCTCGTAGATGCAGTCGACTGGGCACTCGTCGATGCACGCCTTGTCGAGCACGTCGACGCAGGGCTCGGCGATCACGTAGGTCACTGCGTTCTCCTGCTGTGTGAATGAGATCCAGCTACGACCTCGGACATTACGCGTCCTTGGCGGGGCGTTTGAAGGTAAGGGCACCCTTATAGCCACTCGCGTAAGGACAATGTGACCCGTGGACCCCACCGAGACGCTCGAACTGTTGTGTGCCGACGCCTGGCAGCCCGTCACCGGGTACAAGCTCGGTGACTGGCGGTTGCGCGCGGCCGATGGCTTCACCGGCCGGGCGAACAGCGCGCTGGCCGTCGGCGACCCCGGCGTGCCGGTCGGCGAGGCTCTGGATCGAGTCTGTGAATTCGCCCACTCGCACGCCATTCCACCGGTGCTCCAGGCGGTCGTGGACAGTGCGACCGAGCGCGCGGTGGCGGCTTCCGGCTGGGTGCCGAACACCCGCCACGCGGCCGGGCATCTGGTGTCCGTACTCGTCGGCCCGCTCGGCGAGGGCAGCGAGCGCGCGGAGATCCTGCCCGGGCCGACCGCGTCGTGGTGGGAACTCGCGGCGGGCAGCACGGAACCGTCCCCGGCGCAGCGGCACGTACTCACCACGGGCGAGATCGGGTACGGCGTGGCAGAGATCACGGCGGGCGCGGTGCGGGCCGCGGTGGTCGGCGACGTGCTGCACATCGCCCGGCTGGCGGTGCGGCCCGAGCACCGCAGGCGCGGTCTGGCCAGTGCGTTGATGGCGGCCTGCGGACCGTGGGCGGCGGAGCGCGGCGCGGCGCGGTGCGCGCTTCAGGTGGCGGTCGGCAACGAGGCCGCGCTCAAGCTCTATGCGGCGCTCGGGTTCCGGGAGCACCATCAGTACCGGTACTGGGTTCCGGCGTGCGAGGATCGCTCCCTGTGAAGGTTGTCGTAGTTGTCGGCGGGGTGGGCGGCGCCCGCTTCCTGCTCGGCGTGAAGGCCGCGCTCGGCCTGCCCCCCATCGGTCCGGGCGAATCCGCGCACGAGGTCACCGCCGTGGTGAACACCGGCGATGACGTGTGGATGCACGGCCTGCGGATCTGTCCCGATCTCGACACGTGCATGTACACCCTCGGCGGCGGGATCGACACCGAACGCGGCTGGGGTCACCAGGGTGAGACGTGGGTGGTCAAGGAAGAGCTGGCCGCCTACGAGGCCGAGCCGAGCTGGTTCGGCCTCGGCGACAAGGATGTCGCGACCCATCTGATCCGCAGCCAGATGCTGCGCGCGGGCTACCCGCTTTCGGCGGTCACGGAGGCGTTGTGCGCCCGGTGGAAGCCCGGCGTGAAGCTGCTGCCGATGACCGACGACCGGGTGGAGACCCACGTGGTGGTCGACGATCCGGAGGAGGCGGGGCAGCGCAAGGCCCTCCACTTCCAGGAGTGGTGGGTGCGCTACAAGGCGGGCCTGCCCGCGCATTCGATCGTGCCGGTCGGCGCGGACGAGGCCAAGCCCGGTCCCGGTGTGCTGGAGGCGATCGGCGAGGCGGACGCGGTGCTGTTCGCCCCGTCCAACCCGGTCGTCTCGGTCGGCACGGTGCTCAGCGTGCCGGGCGTGCGCGACGCGCTGCGCAAGACCGCGGGCGGCGTGGTCGGGGTGTCCCCGATCATCGGCGGGAAGGCCGTGCGGGGCATGGCCGACGAGTGCCTGACCGCGATCGGCGTGGAGACCTCCGCCGAAGCCGTCGGCGTGCACTACGGCTCGCGGCAGACCTCCGAAGACGGGCTGCTCGACGGGTGGCTGGTCGCCTCCGGCGAGAGCGTGCACGTGCCAGGGGTCGCCGTGCGCGCGGTGCCGTTGCTGATGTCCGATGTGGACGCGACCGCGGCGATGGCGCGGGCCGCGCTCGAACTGTCCGGAGTGGACATTGACTGAACATTCCGCGGACCGGCTGGAGATCCTGCCGGTCGAGGGCCTCCCGGAGTTCCGGCCGGGAGACGACCTGACCGGCGCGATCGCCGCCGCCGCGCCCTGGCTGCGCTCCGGCGACGTGCTCGTGGTGACCAGCAAGGTCGTGTCGAAGATCGAGGGCAGGCTGGTGCGCGTGCCGACCGATCCACAGGAGCGGGACGCCGCCCGGCGCGCACTGGTCGAGCAGGAGGCGGTCACGGTCATCGCCTCCTTCGGCCGGACGATGATCACGCAGAACCGGATCGGCGTGGTGCAGGCCGCGTCCGGAGTGGACGGATCGAACGTGCGCGGCGACGAGATAGCCCTGCTGCCGGCGGATCCCGACGCCTCCGCGCTGGCGCTGCGCAACGGGCTGCGCGAACGGCTCGGGGTCGAGGTCGCGGTCGTCATCACGGACACGATGGGCCGCGCGTGGCGCGTCGGGCAGACCGACGCCGCCATCGGTTCGTCCGGGCTCAAGGTGCTGCACTCCTACGAGGGCGAGATCGACCCGCAGGGCAACGAGCTGCAGGTCACCGAGATCGCGGTGGCCGACGAGGTGGCCGCCGCCGCGGACCTGGTGAAGGGCAAGCTGCGCGCGACCCCGGTCGCCGTGGTCCGCGGAATGTCCCTTGTGGACGACGGTTCGACGGCGCGGAAGCTGGTGCGCCCGGTCGAGGAGGACATGTTCCGCCTCGGTGTGAACGAAGCGATCGCGCAGGGCCGCCGAGAGGCCGTGCCCGCCCGCCGTTCGGTGCGGCGGTTCAGTGACCAGCCGGTGGATCCGGACGCGCTGCGCCGGTCGATCGCCGCCGGGCTCACCGCGCCCGCGCCGCACCACACGCACCCGGTCCGGTTCGTCTGGCTGCGCGAGGCCGGGCTGCGCCGCAAACTGCTCGAAGCGATGCGGGAATCCTGGCGCGCCGATCTGCACGCCGACCAGTTCACCGACGAGCAGATCGCGAAACGCGTCGGCCGCGGGGACATCCTGTTCGAGGCACCCGAAGTAGTGCTGCCGTTCCTGGTGCCCGACGGCGCGCACACCTATCCCGACGAACGCCGGAACGACTGCGAGCGCACCATGTTCACGGTCGCGGGCGGCGCCGCCGTGCAGGGTTTGCTGGTCGCGCTGGCGGCCGAGAAGCTCGGCTCCTGCTGGATCGGCTCCACCATTTTCGCCGCCGACCTGGTACGGGACGTGCTGGGGCTGGCGGAATCCTGGCAACCCCTCGGTGCGGTCGCGATCGGTCATCCGGCCGAGCCCGCCGCGCCGCGTGAGCCGCGCGAGCCAGGGGAAGGACTGCTGGAACTGTGAGCCTGCACGCGGACGCGACGTCTACTTTGGACAAATGGCGGCCGGATTCGGCGTCGCAGGAGGCCTTGCGCCAGGCCTTTCTCGGTTTCCTCGCCGCGCGCGAGGACGCGTGTGCCCGCTCGTGCGAGCCGGGGCACCTGACAGCCTCGGCCGTGCTGCTCGACGCCGACCGCGAGCACATCCTGCTCACGCTGCACCCGCGCGTCGGACGGTGGCTGCAACTCGGCGGGCACTGCGAAGCGACGGACGTTTCGCTGATGGCCGCGGCATTGCGGGAGGCGCGCGAGGAATCGGGCATCGACGAACTGCACATCGAGCCGGAGCCGGTACACCTCGACGTGCACCCGGTCACCTGCTCGCTCGGCCTGCCCACCCGGCATTTCGACGTCCGCTACGCGGTGGTCGCGCCGCGGGGCGCGCGGCCGGTGCGCAGCGACGAGTCCGACGATCTGCGTTGGTGGCCGGTGGGCGAACTGCCCGCGGGTTCGGCGGATCTCGCGGAACTGGTGGCGTCGGCGCGATGATCGTCAGCATCGACCCGGACTCTTCCGTGCCGCCGTTCGAGCAGGTGCGTTCCTCGCTGGCGCGGCAGATCAACGACGGCGCGCTCGCGGTCGGCACGAAACTGCCGACGGTGCGGCAACTCGCGGCCGACGTGGGCATCGCGCCGAACACGATCGCCCGCGCCTACCGGGAGCTGGAAGAGGCGGGGTTGATCGAGACCCGTGGCCGCGCGGGCAGTTTCGTCGGGTCGACCGGCGACGAGTCCCGCCGCCTGGCCCGCGAGGCAGCCGCGACCTACGCCGCCACGTGTCGTTCGTTGGGACTGTCGGCCGCGGATTCGCTTGCCATCGCCAAAGCGGCGCTGGCTCACATCGCGCGGTAGTCGCGGATCGCGTAGCGCGGCCCGAAACGTGGCCGGGTGAACCCGGCCGCTTCGAGATACCGCACAGCGCGCTGCCGTTGTGGCGAATAGGGGGCCAGCACCTCGGCCATCCCCGCGTCGTCGAGCGGCTCGCCGAGCAGCGCGTACCCGACGACCGACGGGATGTGGAAGTCGCCGAAGCTCACCGCGTCCGCGTCACCCCAGGCGCGTTGTGCCACCTCGGCCGCCGTCCACACCCCGATGCCCGGCACCTTGCGCAGCAGCGCACGCCCCTCCGCACCACGGAGTTCGGCCGCGCGCTCCAGCCGCTGCGCCACTTGCGCGGCGAAGATCAGCGCCCGGCGACGGCTCAGGTCCACCCCGGCCCTGTGCCATTTCCAGTCCACAATGGACATGATCGCGCGCGGGGTCGGCGGGACCCGCATCCCGGCCGGGGCCGGTCCCGGCGCCGGCTCGCCGAACCACCGGCACAGCTCCCGCCAGGATCGCCGCGCCTCATGGCCGGTCACCTTCTGTTCGAGCACCGCCGGGATCAGCACGTCCCACACCCGGCCGGTCGCGCCGAGCCGCAGCCCGGGCAGGTTGTGCCGGGCACGGGCGACCTGCTCGTGATGCGCGACGAACTCGCTGTCGTCGTCCTCCGCGCCCAGCAGCCTCGGCACCCCGTCGAGCAACCTGTCCGCGCCCGCGCCCCAGGCCTGCGCCTCGACCTCGCCGTCGGCGAAGCGCCGCAGCGCCAGCGTGCCCGGCCCGTCCGGGGTGTTCGCCGTCAACCAGGTGACACCGGCCTCGTCACTGCGCAGGCACGGGTCGCCCTTGCCCCGGCGCAGTGGGCTCACCACAGCGCCGAGGTCCAAAGTGAACTGAGGCCGGTACCGCATTCAGCAGTCGCTGGAGAACCGGATCGAGTTGTCGGCGATCGTGGCGTCCGGCCATACGCGCGCACCGTTGAGCAGCTCACAACCCGCGCCGACGCTGGCCCCGTCGCCGAGGACCACGCCGCGCAGCACCGCACCCTTGCCGACCTTGGCTCCCTTGCCCAGCACGGATTCCTCGACCACGGCGTCCTCGGCGACCGAAACGCCGTCGAAGACCACCGAGCCGGAAATGCGCGCGCCGGCGGCGATCTCGGCACCCGCGCCGATCGTGGCACCACCGGTGATGGTGGCGCCGGCGACGTTCGCGCCCGCCAGCACCAAGGCTTCACCGACCGGGCCCGGTAGCGCCGACGTGGGCGCTATGCCGCGTACGAGATCCGCCGAACCGCGTACGAACGCTTCCGGCGTGCCGACGTCCAGCCAGTACGAGGCGTCGACGAAGCCCTGCACGTGCGCGCCTTCGGCGAGCAGGCCGGGGAACGTCTCACGTTCCACGGAAACCCGGCGGCCCGCGGGAATGGACCCGACGACCGAGCGGCGGAACACGTAGCAGCCCGCGTTGATCTGATCCGTCGGCGGGTTCGGGGTCTTCTCCAGAAACGCCGTCACCCGGCCGTTTTCATCCGTGGGCACCGAGCCGAACCGGCTCGGGTCCTCGACCCGCTGCAGGTGCAGGGTGACGTCCGCGCCGGAATCGTGGTGGGCTTGCAGCAGCGCGCCGAGATCCGCGCCGGAGAGGATATCGCCGTTGAAGATCACGGCGTGTTCACCGCGCAGGTGGTCGTAGACGTTGCGGATCGCGCCGCCGGTGTCCAGCGGCTCGTCCTCCACCACGTACTCCAGCTCCAGGCCGAGCGACGACCCGTCGCCGAAGTACTCCTCGAAAACCTCGGCCCGGTAGGACGTACCCAGCACCACGTGCTCGATCCCGGCCGCCCGGACGCGGGACAGCAGATGAGTCAGGAACGGCACGCCGGCGGTGGGCAGCATGGGTTTGGGCGCCGACAACGTCAGCGGGCGCAGCCGGGTTCCCTTACCGCCAACGAGCACTACCGCGTCGACTGTCACAACTTCCCTCCGTTATTACACACCGCGCGCGCGACAAGCCGTGGGAAACGCTGACGGCGACGCCCTGGAGGGCCTACCCTAGACAGCACACGGGTGGCCCCGGTCGGAGAGGGCCTCGGGTCGAGTCGGGAGGCCGAGCGGATGGACCCCCGCGATCGAGCGGATGCGTTGTTGGCCCGGGCACGGGCGCGCGGCGCTTTCGTTGTCACGCCTGAGGACGCGGTCTCGCCGATGGACGCGTCGAACACCCAGCAGATCCCGCGCTCACTGGTCAACCAGATCGACCGCGACGAGGACCCGGACAGCACCGCGGTGGTGCCGGCGTCGGTGATCGACTCGGTGCAGGGCAGCCTCGCGGCCGAGAAGCCCGGCACCATGGTCGGCATGGCCCCGGTGGCGCCGCCCGAGCCCGAGGAGCAGGAGGTCGGCGGGCTCATCCCGACCACTACCAAGCACACCGGCCGATCCGACCTTTCCCGCCGCCTCGAAGGGCTCTGAGCTACTGGCCCCTGGTCTCGAGCTTGAGGCGCAAAGCGAGGCCGAGCTTGATCGCGGCGAGCAACGGTTTCCAGGCGAGGCCACGGTGGCGGTCGGCCAGGTACCGGTACGCGCTCGCGTGGTGCGCGGCCAGCATTTTCTTCGGTGCCCGGGAAGTCGCGGTGCCGCCGACATGCGTTACCGCGGCCGAAGGGGCGTAGACGTTGCGCCAGCCCGCGCGCCCGATCCGGTCGCCGAGGTCCACGTCCTCGAAGTACATGAAGTAGCGCGGGTCGAACCCATCCACCGAGTCGAAGGCCTCGCGCCGGAACAGCTGGCACGAACCGGAAAGCCAGCCGGAGGTGCGCTCGACGGGGGCGCGTTCCTGCCGGTAGGCGCGGGTCCACGGGTTCGCGGGCCAGATCTTGCCGAAGACCGCGTGCCCGATGCCCCGGCCGATCGACGGCAGCAGGCGGGCGGAGGGGTAGACGGTGCCGTCGGGCTCGCGGATCAGCGGGCCGAAGGCGCCGCCACGGGGCCAGCGCCCGGCAACGTCCAGGAGTACGTCGAGCGAGCCCGGGTCCCATTCCAGGTCGGGATTCGCCACGACGACCCAGCCGTAGCTCTCGTCGAGTTCGGCCACTCCACGGTTGGCGCCGCCGCCGTAGCCAAGGTTCTCGCCGATGCGCAGCAGGTGCACGTTTTTGCGGCGGGCGGCCTTGTCGAGCGCTTCGTCGTCGGAGTCGTTGTCGGCGAGCACCACGCGGACGTCGCGCGTGGTCGCCTTCTCGAGCGTGTCGAGGAAACGTTCCAGGTCGTCGCCGGGGAAGTAGGTCACCACGACCACGGCGAGCCCATCGCCATAACGTGTCGGCTCGGTCACCCGGCTCATTGTGCCGGGTCCCTGCGCGACAGCGGACGCGCGGGTGGTGGTCGGTGAGGTCCCGATCTTCGGAGCTCCCCGACGCGATCGCCTGGTGCTATGGGCCCGGCGGTGGCCGGCGCCGTCACGTGGAGTCAGCGATCAGCGCGGTGACCAAGCTCTGAACAGCGCGAAGCCCGCAACACGACCGTCCGGACGCACCACGGGCTCACTTCTCGCCCCTACGGGGCCTCGCGCTGCCGGCGGTACCGCAGCCGATCGCACGCTGTCCATTTCGATCACTTCCGGCGGTGTGCGCGCCACGCCTTCCCGTATGCCTCGCGATGCTTCTCCGCGCTGGTGGCCCACGAAAACTCCTTCGCCCGGCGTTGGGCGGCGGCGGCGAGGACGGACCGGCGGGACGGGTCGTCGAGCAGGTCCGACAGCGCCGCCGCCACATCGCCCGCACCGACCCCGCAGTACGCCACCGCATCGCCGCCGACCTCCGGCAGCGACAAGCGCCGCGTCGTCAACACGGCCGCGCCGCACGCCATGGCTTCCAGGACCGGCAGGCCGAAGCCCTCACCGAGGCTCGGGTACGCCACCAGCTCCGCACCGCCGAGGAAACCCGCCAGCGTGTCGAACGGCAGGTACCCCGCACGGATCACCCGCAGCCGCAGGGGCGCCGCGTCCAGGGCCTTCTCCACCTGCGTGTCCCAGCCCGGCTGCCCGGCCAGCACCAGCGCGGGCGGGTTCGGCCGGTTCTCCACCGCTTTCGTGAATCCCCGGATCAACGCCGGCACGTTCTTCCGTGGCTCCAGCGCCCCGAGGAACGCCACGTATGGCGTGCTCCCCAACCCGATGGCCGCCCTCGCCGCGCGAATTTCGTCCGGCGAGGGCGGATGAAAACGTTCGACGTCCACGCCGTGCTCGATGATCTCCAGTGCGCGCGGGCGGGCTTTCGTCACACGCGCGAGTTCGTTCGCCGTCGCACTGCTGGGGACGACGCACAGGGTCGCGCGCCGCAGCGCCGCCATGGTCCAGCCGCGGAAGAACCGCGCCTTGACCGAGGAATGCAGCACCGCGTCGGTGAAGAAGGTGGCGTCGTGCAGCGTCACGACGGAAGCGGCGGGGCTGGCCAGCGGCATCGTGTAGTGCGGCGAGTGGACCACGTCCACCCCCAGCCTGCGGGCGAGCATCGGCAGCGTGGTCTGCTCCCACGCCAGCCTGGCCGTCCTGGTGACGGTGGACGATCCGGCGGGCACGATCCGCGACCCCGGGGCGAGCCCGTGGTACAGCCGCGCGTCCCGCGGTTGGCAGACGACGGTGGGCGGCGCCCCGTCGGCATCCAGAGCCTGTGCGAGCGAGTCGACGTAGCGCCCTACTCCCCCACGGTCCGCGGGCACGGCGGTGGCATCGATCAGGACGCTCGGTTCGCCTCTTCCCACCCGTGCAGAGTACGACCGTTCGAGGTCCGCTTGGTCAGGAACTCACAATCTCGCGTCGTGGTGAATAGTCCAGACGGCCTCGGCGGCACGCTGCCACGAGAACTCCGCCGCTCTCGCCCGCCCGGCCGAAGCGAGCTTCGCCGCGAGCTCCGGCGAAGCGATCACCTCGCGCAACGCCGTGGCCAGCGCCTTCGCGTCTCCCCGGGGTACGGTCCGTCCCGCGCCGCCGGCGACTTCCACCAGTGCCGGAGCATCCGAGTGCACCACCGGAACTCCGGCCGACATGGCCTCCAGCACGGGCAGCCCGAAGCCCTCCGCGCGACTCGGCGCCGCGAGCACCGTCGCCCGGCGAAGCACGGTCGCCAGGTCCTCATCGGACAGCCGGCCGAGCACCCGCACCCCGTTCCGGCGCGGGTCGATCCCGCCCCAGCCGGGCTGTCCGGCCAGCAGCAGCGGCACGTCCAGCTCCGCCATCGCGTCGAGCAGCACGTCGATTCCCTTGCGCGGCTCGATGGTGCCGACCGCCAGTACGTAACGTTCCGGCAGGTCCAGCACCGATCCACCGCCTCGGAGAACCTCCGCGACGCCGTGCCCGGCCACCTGCACGGGCACCCGCACCGGCACCTGGCGGCGCAGGTCCTCGGCCACGGCCTTGGTCGGCACCACGATCCCGGCCGCACGCCGCGCCGCACGGGTGATCATCTGCCGGTGCCATGAAACGCCGCGCGGGGTGAGGGTCTCCGGATGCGTCCACGGCACGGTGTCGTGCACTGTCACCGATACCCGCCCCCGCGGCGGCGCGAGCGGGGTCGGCGCGTGCACCGCGTCGCCGCCCGGCCAGTACGGCAGGCCGAGCTGCCAG
This sequence comes from Amycolatopsis sp., assembly GCF_035546795.1. Taxonomy (GTDB): domain Bacteria; phylum Actinomycetota; class Actinomycetes; order Mycobacteriales; family Pseudonocardiaceae; genus Amycolatopsis_E. The sequence goes on along the minus strand of NZ_DASZWC010000055.1, from coordinate 79,729 downwards.
GCGGCGACGAGTGCGCGCGGCGGCAGCGGCAGAACCCGCAGCGGCACGCCTTCGACCTGCGCTTTCGACACGTCGGCGCGCCGCGCGACGACGCTGGACACCGACCAGTGCGCCGGCGCGGTCTCGGCCAGCGCGCGTAGCAGTTCGGCGGTGTAGCGGCCGGTACCGCCGGGTACCGGGGCCAGCAGCTGCTCGGCGATCACCACGAGTTCGGGCACGGGTCGTATTGTGCTCACCGTGCCCGAGCCCAACACCACCGTGGTCGTCGTGACCTGGCGCGGCGCCGAGCACATCACCGCCTGTCTCGACTCGCTCGCCGCCCAGGATCGTCCACATCGGACGCTGGTGGTGGACAACGCTTCCGACGACGGCACCGCGCGGCTGCTCGCGGCGCACCCGTCCGCGCCCCGCGTGCTGCGGCTGCACCGCAACCGCGGGTACGCAGGCGCGATGGCCGCCGCACTGTCCGTTGTAGACACCCCGTTGATGGCCTGGCTGAACGACGACGCGGTGGCCGAGCGTGACTGGCTGGCCCGGCTGGAAGACGGGCTCGGCGAAGCGGCGGCCGCGGGAGCGAAGCTGGAGCTGGCCGACGGCACCCCGCAGTCCCTCGGAGTGCGGCTCACCGCGGACGGGCACGGCGCCGACACCATCGAGCCGCCCGCGTTCGGTTTCTGCGGCGGCGCGGCTCTGTTGCGCACCAACGTCCTGCGTGCCGTCGGCGGGGTCCCGGCGAGCTTCTTCTGCTACTACGAGGACACCGACACCGCCTGGCGCCTGCGACTCGCGGGCCACGAGATCGCCACCGTGCCCGAGGCGCGCGTGACGCATCGTCACGGCGCCAGCACGCGGCCCGGGTCCGTGCCGTTCCACCTGTGGAACGAGCGGAACCGCCTGCTGACCCTGCTCCGCTGCGCGCCAGCCCACGTCGCCGCCCGGGAACTGGCCCGGTTCGCCGTGCTCACCGTCGTCCTGCCGCTGCGCGAGAACGCGCCCGACGCGGCGAACTTCCGGCTGTCACTGCGGTGCCGGGTGCTGGCCGAAGTCGCGCTCCGGCTACCGGTGACACTGCGTGCCCGCCGGCGGATCGGCCGTCGCTCGACGATCGGGCGAGGCCAGATCTGGAGGAACTGGACACCCCGTTAGGCTCTCCCGAAGCGGCAGCAGGGAGGTCCGGCGTTGGCAGAGGCAGTACTTCCGCTGGTCTCGGTGATCGTGGTGAACTACCGCGGCGCGGAGGACACGATCACCTGCCTGCGCGCGCTCGCCGGCGAACTGGACTACCCCCGGCTGGAAATCCTCTGCGTGGACAACGCCTCCGGCGGGGACGACTTGGCCAGGATCAAGGCCGCCGTCCCCGAGGCGAAGGTCATCGCCAGCGCCGAGAACCTCGGTTTCGCCGGAGGCTGCAACCTCGCCGCGAAGCAGGCCAAGGGCACTGTGCTGGCCTTCCTGAACAACGACGCCCGCCCCGACGCGGGCTGGGCGCGCGCGGCGGTGGCCACTCTGACGGCGGAGCCGACGGTGGCCGCGGTGGCGAGCAAGGTCGTCGACTGGGCAGGCACCGGCACCGACTTCGTGGACGCCGGGCTGACGTGGTTCGGCATGGGCTACAAGCGGCACGCGGGCAGCGCCTTGGCCGACGTGCCCCGCGAAGAGCACGAGACGGCGAAGGACGTGCTGTTCGCCACCGGCTCGGCGATGTTCGTGCGCGCCGCGGTGTTCGCCGAGCTCGGCGGGTTCGACGAGCGGTTCTTCATGTTCTACGAGGACGTGGACCTCGGCTGGCGGCTGAACCTGCGCGGCTGGCGGGTGCGCTACGTGCCGGAGTCACTGGCCTACCACCGGCACCACGCCACGATGTCCGAAGTGGACGCCCCGGACACCGGCCGCGAGACTTTCCTGTTGGAGCGCAACGCGCTCGCCGCACTGTACAAGAACGTCTCCGACGAGACGCTGGCGAAGGTGCTGCCCGCGGCGCTCGCGCTCGCCGTCCGCCGCGCCACCGCGCGCGGTGAAATCGACGCCACCCAGCTGGACCTGGGCAAGGGCGTCGGGCCGGTGGACACTTCGCCGGTGCCGGTACCGCGGACAGCGCTGGCCGGGTTCCTCGCGATCGACCAGTTCGTGGAGCTGATGCCGTCGCTGGCGGAGTCCCGCAAGGTCGAGCAGGCCGCGCGGGTGCGCACCGATGCCGACCTGATCCCGTTGCTGCGCAAGGCTTTGGAGCCCGCGTACCCGTTGCCGCGGTATCTCGCGGCGCACGAGATCCTGGTCGAGGCGTTCGGCATCGAGCAGGTCTACGGGCAGCGCCGGAAGATACTCGTGATCACCGGCGACGCGATCACCGAGCGGATGGCTGGCCCGGCGATCCGTGCGTGGAACATCGCCACGGTGCTCTGCGGCGAGCACGATGTGCGGCTGGTGACGGTCAACCCGCTGGCCGCTCCCCCGCCCGCGCCGTTCCCGGTCTCCGCCGCCCGCAAGCGTGACCTGTCCGAGCCCATCGACTGGGCCGACATCGTGATCCTGCAGGGGCACGTGCTGGAGATGGCCCCGGCGCTGAAGGATTCGCACAAGATCGTGGTGTGCGACCTGTACGACCCGATGCACCTGGAGCTGCTGGAGCAGGGCAAGAGCGCACCGGACGACAAGCGCGCGGCCGATCTCGCCGGCGTGACGAAGGTGCTGGACGCGCAGCTGGAGCGCGGGGACTTCTTCCTCTGCGCCTCCGAGCGGCAGCGGCATTTCTGGCTCGGTCACCTCGCCGCGCTGGGCAGGCTTTCCCCGCGGCTCTACGACGCGGACCCCACAACGCAGTCGTTGCTCTCGGTTGTCCCCTTTGGACTGTCGGCCGAGCCACCGGCGCGCAGCGGCCCGGGGTTGCGGGCGTCGCTGGGGCTGGCCGAGTCCGATCACGTGGTGCTGTGGGCGGGCGGGGTGTACAGCTGGTTCGACCCGCTCACCCTGATCCGCGCGATGGACCGGCTGCGCGCGAAGCGTGCCGACGCGCGGCTGGTGTTCCTCGGCATGAAACACCCCAATCCCGAGGTAGCCGAGATGGACATCGGCGCGCGCACGGTGCAGCTGGCCGACCGTCTCGGGCTGACCGGGAAGCACGTGTTCTTCAACGAGCAGTGGGTGCCCTACGGCGAGCGGCAGAACTGGCTACTGGACTCCGACTGCGGCGTCACCACGCACTTCGAGCACGTCGAGACCACCTTCGCCTTCCGCACCCGGGTGCTGGACTACCTGTGGGCCGGACTGCCGATCGTCACCACCGACGGGGACGCGTTCGCCGATCTGGTGCGCACCGAAAAGCTCGGCGTGGTGGTGCCGGCCGAGGACGAGGAAGCGCTTTCCGAAGCGCTGGAACGGTCGCTGTACGACACCGAGTTCATCGCCGCCTGCAAGGAGCGGATCGCGGTGGTGGCGCGGCGGTACGCGTGGCCGCAGGCGCTGGCGCCGCTGGTGGAGTTCTGCCGTGACCCGCGTCCGGCGGCCGACAGGCTGCCCGGCTCGGCCGATCTCGTCGTCTCGGATCCCTTGCGGGGCACCGAAATGATCCGCCGTGACGTCGCGCTGGTGCGCGAGTACCTCGCCGACGGCGGCCCGAAGGAGCTGGCCAAGCGGGTCGCCGGCCGGGTGCTGAAAGTGGCGCGCCGCCGTGGCTGAAGCTCCGCTGAAAGTCCTGCTCGACGGCACTCCCCTGCTCGGCAACCGCACCGGCATCGGGCGTTACACCGCGTCGCTCGCCGAAGAGCTGGCCTCACGGTCCGATGTGGACATGCGTGCGGTGGCCTTCACACTGCGTGGCTGGCGCCGGCTGCGGCACGTGCTGCCACACGGCGTGCGCGCCCGCGGGATGCCGGTCGCCGCCCGGTTGCTGCGCAAGAGCTGGCTGCACTCGAAGTTCCCGCCCGTCGAGCTGTTCGCGGGGCGCACGGACGTCGTGCACGGTACCAACTTCGTGCTGCCCGGGATGCTGCGGGCAGGCGGCGTGCTGACCATCCACGACCTCGCCTTCCTGGACGCGCCCGAGGAACTGGCGCCGAGCGACAGCGAGCTTCCCCGGCTCGTGGGCCGCGGCGCCGCGCAAGCGCGCGTTGTCTGCACGCCGACGGCCGCGGTGGCGGACGCGGTCGCGTCGCGGCTGCGCGTGCCGCGCGAGAAGATCGTGGTCACGCCGCTCGGGGTGGACGCGTCGTGGTTCACCGGCCGCCCGCCGAACGACGAGATGCGACAGCGGCTGCGGCTGCCGTCGGAATACCTGTTGTTCGTCGGCGCGGCCGGCCCGCGCAAGGGGCTGGACTGGCTGCTCAAGGCACACGAAGCCGATCCCGGACTACCGCCGCTGATCTTCTCCGGGCCAGGCCCGTTCCCGAGGACCGAACGGTCGAGGCACGCCGGTTATCTGTCCGATGTGGACTTACGGCACGTGGTGGCCGGGGCCTCCGCGCTCGTGCTGCCCTCGCGTGACGAAGGCTTCGGGCTGCCGGTACTCGAAGCGCTGGCCTGCGACGTCCCCGTGGTGTGCACGGACATCCCGGCTCTGCGCGAGATCTCCGGCGGCTACGCCCGGCTGGTCCCCTACAGCGACGTGGACGCGCTGACCGCAGCCCTGCACGAGGCCGTCGAGGAGCCGCGAGTCGCGTCGATGTCCGTCGCACGACGGGCGCACGCGGCGAACTTCACCTGGCGCCGCTGCGCCGACGCCACCGTCGACGCCTACCGTCGCGCGGCGAAGTAGCCGCTCAGCGCCTCGCGCCAAGGGCTCAACGGGGTAAGCCCGGACTCGGTCCAGGATCGGTTGGACAGCACCGAATACGCCGGACGCGGAGCCGGGCGCGGGAACTCTTCGGTGGTGCAGGGCCGGACACGTTCGGGATCGGCGCCGAGCTCCTCGAAGATCGCCCGCGCGAAGCCGTACCACGTGGTCTCGCCGCCGCCGGTGCAGTGCAGGATGCGCCGCTCCGGCGCCCGGCCTTCGGCGATGAACCGGCCCAGCTCCAGCAGACCGGCCGCCAGCTGCGCCGACCACGTCGGCGCCCCATGTTGATCGTCCACAACAGACAGTGTCTCGCGCTCGCTTTCCAAGCGCACCATGGTTTCCACGAAGTTCGAACCGCCGAGCCCGTACACCCACGACGTGCGCACGACCCACGCCCGCGCGCCCGAGCCCAGCACCGCGTCCTCGCCCGCGGCCTTCGTACGGCCGTAGGCACTGCGTGGGCCCAGGTCATCCTCCGGCTCGTACGGACGCTCGGCGTCGCCGGGGAAAACGTAGTCGGTGGACACGTGCACCAGCGGCACCCGGCGCGACGAGCAGGCCGCCGCCAGCACGCGCGGCGCGTCCGCGTTGACTGCGAACGCGCGCCGCTCATCGGCCTCGGCCGCGTCGACGGCCGTGTACGCCGCGGCGTTGATCACCACCGGCGCACGCCCCGCCTTACGTGCGTCTTCGGCCAGCGTGCCGACCGCGCCGATCACCGCACCCGCGCTGGTCAGGTCCAGCTCGGCCGAACCCGGCGCGACGATCTCCACGTCGGCCGAGGCCAGCGCGGCCAGATCGCGGCCGAGCTGACCGCCACCGCCGGGTACCAGCACACTGAGCATCGGATCACTTCCCTGCGAGCGAGGCACGGTCCTTCAACGGTTCCCACCACGACCGGTGCTCGCGGTACCAGCTCACCGTGCCGGCGAGCCCGTCGTCGAAGGACACCCGCGGACGGTAACCCAGCTCGGTGGAGATCTTGGTGATGTCGACCGAGTAGCGGCGGTCGTGTCCCTTCCGGTCCGGCACCTGCTCGACGCTGTCCCAGTCCGCGCCCAGCGCGGCGAGCAATCGTTCGGTGAGCTCGCGGTTGGTCAGTTCGGTGCCGCCGCCGATGTTGTAGATCTCCCCCGCGCGACCACTCTCGGCCACCAGCTGGATGCCCCGGCAGTGGTCGTCCACATGCAGCCAGTCGCGGACGTTCAGCCCGTCACCGTAGAGCGGGACCTTCAGCCCATCGAGAAGGTTGGTGACGAACAACGGGATGACCTTCTCCGGGAACTGGTACGGACCGTAGTTGTTCGAACACCGGGTCACGCACACCGGCAGCCCGTGCGTGCGATGGAAAGACCGCGCGAACAGATCCGAGGACGCTTTCGAGGCGGAGTAAGGGGAATTCGGCTCCAGCACGTGGTCCTCGCGCCACGAGCCGGACTCGATCGAGCCGTACACCTCGTCGGTGGACACGTGCACGAACTTCCCGACGCCCGCGTTCAGCGCACCCTGCAACAGGGTCTGCGTGCCGAGCACGTTGGTGAGCACGAAATCCGCCGAGCCGAGGATGGACCGGTCCACATGCGACTCCGCGGCGAAGTGCACGACCAGGTCGACCCCGCTCATCAGCTTCGCCACCAGCTCGCCGTCGCAGATGTCGCCGCGCACGAACTCCAGCCGCGGGTTTTCCGCCACCGGCGCCAGATTGGCCTCGTTGCCCGCATACGTGAGCTTGTCCAGGACCACGATCTCGGCGTCGGCCAGTGCCGGATAGGCGCCCGAGATCGCCTGGCGCACGTAGTGCGACCCGATGAACCCGGCACCGCCGGTCACCAAAACCCGCATCACTGTCCTGCCTTTCGCACTCGGGTGCTTCGCTTCACCAGGCAACGGATGGCCACCCGGAAGCGTCTTCCTACCGGGAACAGTAATCTGAAGGCAATCACGAAATGGGGTCGGGAGGACGAGCGTGACCGACGGGGCCACCACCCGCCTGGACGCCGCGGAAGAGGACGCGATCCCGTGGCCGCCGCCGCCCGTTCGTTCCCGGCGTCGGCGTCGCCGCTGGTTCGGCGCATTCGCGCTGCGCAGCGGGAAAACGCTGGTCAGCGTCGTGTCGATCGCGGTGCTGTTGCTGACCTGGTACGGCTGGCAGTTCATCGGCGACCCGAACGACGGGCTGGCCACCAGCGCCGTCTTCGACGACAACCAGCTGCACGCGGTGCCGCTGGACGGGGCGGTGGACATCCTCCTGGTCGGGATGGACAGCCGCACCGACGCGCAGGGCAACCCGCTGCCGCGTGAGGTGCTGGACATGCTGCACGCCGGGGATTCCGACGGTGAGAAGCAGACCGACACGATGATCCTCGTGCACATCCCGCAGGACGGCAGGCGCGCGGTCGCGATCTCGTTCCCCCGTGACTCCTGGGTGGAACTGGCGGGCGGGTTCGGCAAGCACAAGCTCAACGGCGCGTTCGTCTACGCCTACAACGACAAGTTCCGCCAAGCGCAGCAGCAGGGCGCCGACGTGGCCGAAGCGGACCGGCAGGCCAAGGTCGCCGGCCGCAAGAACCTGGTCGCCACGCTGGAGAACTTCATGGGCAAGCCGGGCATGATCGACCGGTACGCGGAGGTCAACCTGGCCAGCTTCTACGAGGTGACCAAGGCGATCGGCGGCGTCGAGGTGTGCCTGAACGCGCCGGTGAAGGAGACCAAGTCCGGGGTGGATCTGCCCGCCGGGCGGCAGGTCGTGCAGGGGGTGCAGGCGCTTGCCTTCGTGCGGCAGCGCTACGACCTGCCCAACGGTGACCTGGACCGGATCGCGCGGCAGCAGGCGTTCCTGTCCGGGCTGGCCACGAAAGTGCTTTCGCGCGACGTGCTGGCGAACCCGGCGAAGGTCTCCGAAGTGATCGGCGCGGTGAAGAAGTCCGTGGTGCTCTCGGACAACTGGGATCTCGGCGAGTTCGCCGCCCAAATGCGCGGGCTGAACAGCGGCAACGTGGAGTTCCGCACGATCCCGGTCGTCGGTGAGGCCACGATCGGCGGGGCGGACGTGCTCCGGGTGGATCCGGCGCAGGTGCACCAGTTCGTGGATTCGCTGACGGCGGATCCGGGCAGCGCCACCACGACCACCACCACGCCGTCGGCCACGACAACGTCCGCTTCGTCACCGCCGCCATCCTCCAGCCGGAGTAGCTCGAGTGCGACGAGCGCCACCACGACCGCCACTTCCAGTGCGGCTCCACCCATTACCGGTGGTGAAGTGCCCTGCGTGAACTAACCTGATGCGAGGCCGGGGCACGCGGGGGGAGATTCGGGCTTGGACGAGGAAGAGGACGCGGCACCACCCAAACCGACGCCGTATCCGCGCGATCGTGGTGCGGCGGAAGAGGTGGTTTCCGATGAGCACGCCGCGGACGGCGAGGTCCCGGAAGAGGAAGAACTCGTCGCCGAGGAGCCGCGCCGGAGGCGGCGGCCGGGGCGGATAGCGAGGCGAGCGGTGGTGGCGCTGGTTTCGGTCGTCGCGCTGGTCGCCACGGGCTATGCCTACCTGACCTACCACCAGGTGCAGGGCGACCTGCACACCACGGACATCCTGAGCCAGCCCGGTGACGACGCGAAGGCGCCGCCCGCGGACGACGGAGCCGAGGACATCCTGCTGGCCGGTGTGGACGCCCGCACCGATCAGCAGGGCAACCCGCTGCCGTTGTCAGTGCTCAAGGAACTGCGCACGGAGCAGACCGGCGCGATCAACACGGACACGCTGATCATCCTGCGGGTGCCGAAGAACGGCGGGAAGCCCACCGCGATCTCCATCCCGCGTGACACCTGGGTGGACACCCCGTCCGGCGGCCAGGCGAAGATCAACTCGGTGTTCGGCATGGCGAAGGCGGCCGCGGCCAACCAGTTGCGCGCCCAGGGCGAACGAGATCAGGCCGAGCTGGAACGGGATTCCGACCAGGCCGGACGCAAGGCACTGGTACAGACCATCCAGGACTTCACGCAGGTGCGGATCGACCACTACGCCGAGGTGAACCTGCTCGGGTTCTACCTGATCACCGAGGCGCTCGGTGGTGTGCAGGTGTGCCTGAACCACGCCACGGAGGACAAGGACTCGGGCGCGGATTTCGCCGCCGGCCTGCAGACTGTCACCGGTGGCGAGGCGCTTTCCTTTGTGCGGCAACGGAAGAACCTGCCGCGCGGCGACCTGGACCGGATCGTCCGGCAGCAAGTGTTCCTCGGTTCGGCGCTGCACAAGGTGCTCTCGGCCGGCGTGCTGACGAATCCGGGCAAGCTCAGCGACCTGACCGACGCGCTGCACCGCTCGCTGATCCTCGACCCGGGGTTCGACCTGCTGCAGTTCGCGGACAAGGCGAAGAACCTGGCTTCCGGTGACGTCCGGTTCGACACGATCCCGACGATCACCATCAACGGCCGCAGCCCGGACGGGCAGAGCATCGTGCAGGTGGACCCGGTCGCGGTGCAGCGGTACATCGCCAGTCTCGCGGTGCAGCCTTCCGGCGGTGGGGCCGCCGCGCCGGCCGCTCCGCTCGCTCAGCGCACGGTGAGCGGCGTGACCTGTGTGAACTGACGGTATCTTGAGGGCCATGAGCCTCACCGAACAGTTGCTGGCCACCACCCAGCCCGCCAAGCCGATGATCACGCACTACGACGACGCGGCCGGCACCCGCGTGGAACTTTCGGTGGCCACCATGGCGAACTGGGCGGCGAAAACGGCAAACTGGCTGGTGGACGAGTTCGATGTCGAGCCGGGTGACGCGGTCGCGGTGCGGCTGCCGGCGCACTGGCAGACAGCGGCCGTGCTGCTGGGCGCCTGGTGGTGCGGCGCTCGCGTGGTCGAGCAGGCGCAGGGTTCGCGTGTGGCGTTCGTCGCGCCCGGTTCGCCGGGTACGGGCGCCGAAGCGACGGCCGTCGTGGCGCTGGACCCGTTGGGACGCGGGCTTTCCTCGCCGCCCACCGACGGCGCGCTGGACTACCTGTCGGAAGCCAGGCTGTCGGGCGACGTGTTCCGCCCGATGTCCCCGATCCCCGGTGATGCGCCCGCGTTTGAATCGTCCACTGTAGACGCCGTACTGAGCGAAGCACGTTCTCGCGCCGAGAAAGCCGGGATCACCGCCGCCGACCGCGTACTGTCTACATTGGACTGGACGATCCCGGACGGGGCGGTCGGCGGGCTGTTGACCCCGTTGTCCGTCGGCGCGCACCTGGTGCAGGTGACCGGGTCGACGGACAAGCTGGCCGACCGCCGCCGCGCGGAGAAGACGACGGTCGACCTGCTCGGCTGAGTCAGGCGGTGGCCGGCTCGCGCTTACGCGCCAGCGGGCGCCAGAACACGAAGTGGTCCACCGAAAACCGGCCGCCGTTGAAGCCCAGCGCGATAGCCGCGGCGGCGAGGACCAGCACGAGCTCGTAGCCGCCCGCGCCGGTCAGACCCTTGTCGATGTGCACGTAGAAGATCGCGCCGATCAGGTCGACCGCGTACGCCACGGCCAGCACCGGTGACGCGAAGCCGATCATGAACGCGACCGCGCCGATGGTCTCGACCACGATGAAAAAGAGCGCGGTGAGCGTCGGCAGCGGGATGCCCATGCTTTCCGTCATGTGGCCGACCCCGCTGACGCCCATGTTCCACTTCTGGATTCCGTGGGCCAGCGGCACCGCCCCCACCCCGATGCGGCCGACGCGGGCCGCCACATCCTGCACGCGTCCGTACATCGCACGTCGACCGGTCGTGACTGACCCGCAGAAGATGATCGATGTAGTCATCACGCTCTATGCCGCGCCCCGAGGGTGCGAACGCGAAGTGGTCGTACGCCCGCTTTGTCCGGGCAGCCCGTGCACCGACACCAAGCGCTCGACTGGCGACCGATCGAAGTCTTCTCGCTGCACTTTTAAAGGAGCGCCCACCACGGACGCTCCGCTCGCGCGGGCAGCTCGACTCAGCCCTTCAACAGGGACCGGGCCATCACCATCCGCTGGATCTGGTTGGTCCCCTCGTAGATCTGGGTGATCTTCGCGTCGCGCATCATGCGTTCGACCGGGAAGTCGCGGGTGTAGCCGGCGCCGCCGAAGAGCTGGACGGCGTCGGTGGTCACGGACATCGCGATGTCGGACGCGTAGGCCTTCGCGGCGCTGGCCATGAACCCCGCGCGCGAATCGCCGCGTTCGGTGGCCGCGGCGGAGGCATAGATCAGGTGCCGGGCGGCCTCGATCTTCGTGCCCATGTCGGCGAGCATGAACTGCACGCCCTGGAAATCACCGATCGACTTGCCGAACTGCTTGCGCTCCTTCACATACGCGACCGCGGCGTCGAGCGCGCCCTGTGCGATGCCCAGCGCCTGCGCGCCGATCGTGGGGCGCGTGTGGTCCAGCGTGCGCAGCGCCGTCTTCAACCCGGTGCCGGGCTCGCCGATGATGCGCTCGGCCGGGATGGTGCAGTTCTCGAAGTAGATCTCGCGCGTCGGCGAACCCTTGATGCCGAGCTTCCGCTCCTTGGGCCCGACCGAAAAGCCCGGGTCGTCCTTGTGCACCACGAACGCCGAGATGCCGTTGGACTTCTTCGCCGCGTCCGGGTCGCTGACCGCCATCACGGTGTACCAGGTGGACTCGCCGGCGTTGGTGATCCAGCACTTCGTCCCGTTGAGCACCCAGTGGTCACCGTCGAGACGGGCGCGGGCGCGCATGGACGCGGTGTCCGACCCGGCCTCACGCTCGGAAAGCGCATACGACGCGGAAACGGCGCCCGAAGCGATGGACGGCAGGACGAGCTTCTTCAGCTCTTCCGACGCCGACAGGAGAATGGGCTGGGTGCCGAGCTTGTTCACCGCGGGGATCAGCGACGCGGAGGCGTCCACCCTGGCGACCTCCTCGATCACGATGCACGCCGCGATCGCGTCCGCGCCCTGACCTTCGTAAGCCTCCGGGATGTGCACGGCGTTGAAGCCGGCCTTCGCCAGCGCGTCGCGCGCCTCGACCGGATACCGCTCCTGCTCGTCCACGTCAGCGGCGTGCGGAGCGATCTCCTTCTCCGCCAGCGCGCGGACGGCGGCCCGCAGCTCTTCGTGCTCCTCGGGCAGCTGGTACAGCCCCGGACCGTCAGACACCTGCGTCATCCTCCTCGTGCGGCATTTCTTCACCGTCGATGTTAGTGCTCGTTTACTAGGACATCCTTGTGTTCTCTGCCGCAGTTACGCCCTACAGTAGAGTGATGTCGATCACTTTTCCGCCCGAAATGCCTTCTTCGCTCGACTATCCCGAAGTTCCCGTCGGCGCGATCGTCGCCGGTGCGGCGGCTCGCTACGGCGACCGGACGGCGTTCGCGCACGGCGACGACAAACTCAGCTACACCGACCTGTATACCGACGCCTGCCGCTTCGCGAACGCATTGCTGGCACATGGCATCCAACCGGGTGACGTGGTCGCCATCCACATGCCGAACAACCTCGCCTACCCCGTTGCCTACTACGGGATTCTGCTCGCGGGCGCCACCTTCACCCCGGCGAACCCGCTGCTGCCGCCCGCCGACCTGGCAGCGCAGCTCGCCGACTCCGGCGCCGTCGCGGCGGTGACGTTCGGCCGTGCCGCGCAAGCGCTTGCGGCGGTCCAGGATCAGACGAACGTGCGGCTGGTGATCGGCGTGCGCGCGGAGACCGAGCACCGGTTCGGCGCATTCCAGGCGGATCAGCCCTCGAACCGGCCGGATGTGGCGATCGACCCGCACACCCGGCTCGCCCACCTCGCCTACACCGGCGGCACCACCGGCCGGTCCAAGGGCGTGGAGCTGCCGCACCGCAACGTCATCGTGAACTCGCTGCAGTACGCCTGCTGGGGTAGCGGCTCGGTGCCGGAGCTCGACGAGCACGGCAACCTGCGGCTCAATCAGGTCGGCAGCGAGGCGGAATGGCCGGGCAGGCTCGGCACGGGCACCGGCATCAACCTCACCCCGTGGTTCCACGCCATGGGCACCATCGGCGGGCTCAACGTGCTGCTGCTCGGCGGCGGCAGCACGACGCTGCACGACGGTTTCGATCCGGTGCACTACCTCGAAGACGCCGAGCGACTGCAGATCACCGGGATCGGCGGCGCGCCCGCGTTGTTCGCGGGTTTGATGTCGTGCCCCGACTTTTTCACCCGCGACCTGTCGTCGGTGCGCTCGATCAGCTCCGGTGCCGCTCCCATGCCACACGAGATGATCAAGACGCTGCGAAAGCGCTTTCCGGACGCGGTGATCGCCGAGGGGTACGGGCTCACCGAAGTCACCATGGGCGCCACCACTGCCCCGAGTTTTCGTTCCGGCACAAGGAAACCCGGCACGGTCGGGGTGCCCGTGTTCGATACCGAGGTCAAGATCGTGCCCGCGGAGGGCGGCGAGGAACCACTGCCCGCCGGCGAGCAGGGCGAGGTGTGCATCCGGGGCCCGCAGGTGATGATCGGCTACCACAACCGGCCGGAGGAGACAGCCAACGTGCTCGTGGACGGTTGGCTGCACACTGGCGACATCGGTCTACTGGACAAGGAAGGGTACTTGTCTATTGTGGACCGCAAGAAGGACATGTTGCTCTACAAGGGTTACAACGTGTACCCGCGCGAGCTGGAAGAGCTGCTGATGGCACAACCGGGCATCGCGTCGGCAGCCGTGGTCGGCCGCAAACGCGCGGACGTCGGCGAGCTACCCGTGGCGTTCGTGGTCCGCTCGGACGATTCGGTCACCGAGCAGGCGATCATCGACGCGGTCAACGAGAACGTGCTGCCGTACAAGCGAATCCGCGAACTGCATTTCGTCGATGCGATTCCTGTTTCGGCAGCGGGCAAGGTACTGAAACGAGAACTGCGACAGCAGTTGAACTAACCCAGCCACCCGCCACCCGGCACCCGGCACCGCAACCCACGCGACCACCCCGCCCACACCCGCCACCGAACCGATCCTTAGCGCCTTCAGCGGTCGCTGTGCCGTGTCAAGGCATCTTTCCCGCCTTGACGCGGTGCGGCGACCGTTGAACACTGCGCGATCGGGGAGGGGGTGGGTCACAGAGCGCGCTCTGCGCGCGGCCGTTGCTCTTGTCTCGCAAGGGAAAAAGATCTCCTCGCCGGAGGGGCTGGCTCAAGGATGCCCAGGGGCCCGTAGCTCGGCCGCCGGTTTTCGAGGTGGGCGAGTTGTGTGGTCATCCCGTCGCCCGCGGAAGCGGTATCACTTCACCCCGGGCCCGCAAGCTTTGCGCACTCGGCTGCGCGCCGGGTAAGAGGGTTGCGGGCCCGGGCTGAAGTGATAAAAGCCAGGGCAGGCGACGGGATGACCACCCAACTCTGTGGGTTCTCCGGAGCCTACCGCCCCAACTTCTCCTGCAGCGCGGCATCCTTGTCCAACACCAGCTGCCGCAGATCCGCCTGGAAAGCCGCCATCCGGTCGCGAAGGCCCGCGTCACCCGCGGCCAGGATGCGCACCGCCAGCAGGCCCGCGTTCCGTGCCCCGCCAACGGAAACCGTCGCGACCGGGACACCGGCGGGCATCTGCACGATCGACAGTAGCGAGTCCAGACCGTCCAGGTACTTCAGCGGCACGGGCACGCCGATCACCGGCAGCACGGTCGCCGAGGCGACCATCCCGGGCAGGTGCGCCGCCCCGCCCGCACCGGCGATGATCACCTTGATCCCACGCTCGGCGGCCGAAGTCGCGTAGTCCAGCATCCGCTGGGGGGTGCGGTGCGCCGAGTAGACACCCACCTCATAGGGCACCTCGAACTCGTCCAGCGCCTGGCCCGCGGCCTCCAGCACCGGCCAGTCCGAGTCGCTGCCCATGATCACGCCGACGGTTGCCAATGGTCACTCCCTGCCGTGGATGTCGTAGCCGTCCGGCCATTCCGCGTGGGACAGCCAATGCGCGGACAGCGTCGCCCGCCTGCGCAGATCTTCCATGTCCGCGCCGACGAAGTTCACGTGCCCCAGCTTCCGGCCGGGCCGCTCGCCCTTGCCGTAAAGGTGCACCTTCGCCTCGGGGAACCGCGCGAACAGATGGTGCAGCCGCTCGTCCGGGCCCATCTCCGGCAGCACCGGGGCGCCGAGGACGTTCGCCATCACCGTGGGGCCCAACAGTTCCGTCGAGCCGAGCGGGTAGTCGAGCACGGCCCGCAGGTGCTGCTCGAACTGCGAGGTGCGCGAACCGTCCATGGTCCAGTGGCCCGAGTTGTGCGGGCGCATCGCCAGTTCGTTGATGATCAGGCCGCCGTCGGTCTCGAACAGCTCCACCGCGAGCACCCCGACGACGTTGAGCGCGTCCGCGATCCGCAGCGCCAGTTCCTGCGCCTCGTGCACCCGGCGCGCGGTCAGCCCCGGCGCCGGCGCGAGCACCTCGGTGTTGATCCCGTCCTTCTGCACGGTCTCCACCACCGGCCACGACGCGCCCTGCCCGAACGGCGAGCGGGCGACCAGTGCGCACAGCTCGCGCCGCATTTCGACCCGGCGCTCCACCATCAGCGACGTGCCCGCCGCGAGCAGTTCCGGCACCAGCGCACGGGCTTCGGCGTCCGAGTCGAGCATCCAGACGCCCTTGCCGTCGTACCCGCCGGTGGCCGCCTTGAGCACCACCGGCCAGGACTGCTCCGCGCCGAACTTCAGCACATCGTCCACATCGGACACTTCGGCGAAGGGCGGGCACGGGTAGTCCTCGGCCGACAGCCGCTCGCGCATGATCAGTTTGTTCTGCGCGAAGGCCAGCGAATCGGGACCCGGCCGGATCGGGGTGTCGTCGTTCATCGCGAGCGCGAGCAGGTGCTCCCCCGGCACGTGCTCGTGGTCGAACGTCAGCACGTCCACCGTCTTCGCGAACGCGAGCAGCGCCTCGAAGTCGGTGTGCGCGCCGATGGTGACGTCCGCGGCGACCATGGCCGCCGCGTCGTCCGGGTTCGCCGCGAGCACCCGCAGCGACTGGCCGAGCGCGATGGCGGCTTGATGGGTCATTCTCGCGAGCTGGCCGCCACCGACCATGCCGACGACGGGGAGACCGGTACGACTGTCCACGGAAAGTCAGAATACGGGGCGACGCAGCTCACGGACCGTGAGGCCGAGGATTGCGGCCGCCGCGGCGAGCACGTAGGCGTTCCCGGGGATCGACAGCCCCAGGCCCCAACCGAACTCCGTGGTCCCGCCGTTGGGCACGAGCATCACCACGCAGCTGGCGAAGAACAAGAACACCACGCCGGCCCGGATCCGCTGGCCCTCCACCCACAGCAAGAACACCAGCGGCACGGCCCAAACCCAATGGTGCGACCAGGAAACCGGCGAAGCGAGCAGCCCGAGGAACGCCGTCACGAGCAACGCGGCCAACCGCTGCCCACGCTGGTGGAACCGCCGGACGAGCCAAACCGCGGGCACGGCCAGCACCGCCGCGGTCACCAGCGCCAGCTTCCCCGACCACGAAGCGTCATCCGACGCGCGGCTGATCAGCCCGTTGAGCGATTGGTTGAAGATCCAGTGCACCCCGCCGATCCGGTCCGGATCGAAGGCCGCCTGCGTCCAGTACTGCCACGCGTCGTGCGGCATCAGCAGGAACATCAGGCCCTGCAGCACGACGAACGTGCCCAGCGCCCGCAGCCCGTCCCGCCACCGGCCGGTCACGAACAGATGCGCGACGAAGATCAGCGGCGTCAGCTTCACCGCCGCCGCGACCCCGGTCAGCACGCCGGACCAACGCGAACCCGCCAGCACCAGCACATCCAGCACGACCAGCGCCATCAGGATCAGGTTGATCTGGCCGAGGAACAGCGTCTTCCACACCGGCTCCAGCACCAGCGCGAGCACCGTCAGCCCGGCGACCTTCGACCAGCTGTGCAGGCAAACCCGCACCACAACCGCCAGCGAGACGACCGAAGCCGTGGTCACCAGACCCCAGGCGAACCCCGAGGGCAGCGCCGCGAGCGGCACGAACAACAACGCGGCCGCGGGCGGATACGTGAACGGCAGCGACACCCACTCCGGCAAGGTGCTCAGCCGCGTCAGGTCGTAGAGCGGATCGCCGTGCAGGAACGTCAGCGCGCCCGCGCGATACACGGCGCTGTCCGCACCCAGCCGCCAATCGCCCAGCCAGTCCCAAATCCCCACCGCGAGGGCCGCCAGCACCAGCACGGCGACCGGCAGGCGCCAGCGGTCAGCCGGAAGTCGTCTGGTCGACACGGCGCCGCCGCAGCAGGAACCAGCGCGCCACGAGCACCGCGGCGAGGACGAGCGGCATCAGGATGTAGGCGTTGCCCAGCACGCCCTGCCAGAACTTCCAGTGCAGTTCGATGTTCCGCCCGTTCGGCAGCACCAGCAGCACGCAGCTGATGAACACCGCGATCACCGCGCCGGTGCCCAGCCATCTGCGCCAGGCCGTCGCCGGGGTGGTCTGCGGCAGCCGTGAAATCAGCAGCACGACCAGCGGCACCGCCCAAACCCAGTGGTGCGACCAGGAAATCGGCGACGCGAGCAGCCCGAAGAACGCCGTCACCAGCAGCGCGGCCAGCGCCTGGCCGCGGCGGTGGAAGCGCAGCATCAGCCAGATGGCCGGAATGGCGAGCAGCGCGCTGATCCCGATCGCCGCCTTCGACGCCCACGGCGCGAGGTCGGTGATCCGGTTCATCAGGCCGTTCAGCGACTGGTTGCCCGCCCAGTGCACCGGCCCGATGCGGCCGGTGTCGGAGATCGTCTTGGTCCAGTAGCGGATCGTGTCGTCCGGGATCAGCAGCAGCATCAGCAGCTGCATACCGAGGAACGTGACCAGCGCGCGGAGTGCGTCCTTGCGCTTGCCGGTGAACAGCAGGTGCGCGACGAAGACCAGCGGGGTGAGCTTGACCGCGGCCGCGATCCCGATCAGGATGCCGCCGCCGCGGGCACCGCGTGCGGTGAACACGAGGACGTCGACCACGACCATCGCCATCAGGATGAGGTTGATCTGGCCGAGGAAGATCGTCCGCCAGACCGGCTCCAGGCCCAGCATCAGCACCGAGAACACCAGCGTCGCCCTGGCCGGCGAGGACCACCAGCGCGGGCCCGCCGCGGGCTTGGGCAGCGAGCCGATCGCCACCCGGATCACCAGCGCCATGGCCAGCACCGAAATCGCGGTCAGCACACCCCAGGCGACCTGCGTCGGCACCACGGCGAGCGGCACGAACAGCAGCGCCGCAGTCGGAGGGTAGGTGAACGGGAGCAGCGCCCACCACGGCTCCGGCGCCAGCGTGCTGGCGTCGTAGAGCGGATCGCCGTGCAACAGCGTCAGCGCGCCGGCGCGGTATACCGCGCTGTCTACACCGAGCCGCCAGTCCAGCAGCCAGCCGACCACCCCGACGGTGATCGCCAGCACCGGTACCACGGACAACAGCAGCATGGATCTCGGCCGCATCGACAACCGGGCCAGTGACGTCCGGAGCGCCAGGCGTGGATGCGACGGCCGCGAAAGCGGCTCGCTGCCGGTGGCAGGCACAGACTGTGTCACCCCACCAGGAAATCACGAATAGTCGACGGGCTGTGCGGCAAGTCCCTGATATGCGGGTTTTCGATCTTGGTCAGGACCGGGAGAGGCGCCGGAGCAGCGCACATGCCGCCCCGTGCGAACCGGGCAGCCGGACCAGCCGGATCCGCGGGGTGCCCATCTCGTCGAACTGCTCGTCCACCGACAGCCGCTCGTGCAGTGCCCGGCGCAGGTCGACGGCCTTCGTCGAGATGTGCCCGTCGCGCGGCAGCACGGCGGCGATCGTGGACGGGCCGAGCGTCGCCATGCTCTCGCCACCGTCGAGCACCGTGCGCAGCCCTTCGGCCAGCAGGATCATCCCGGTCGCCCGGCGCCAGCCGGACACCTCGGACAGATCGAGGCCGACGACGAGCAGCGTGTACTGCTCGTTGACGTCCCGGCCGAGATGGCGGTACAGCTCACCGAGCCGGGTCCGCAGGTAGGCCACCGTCGGTAGCCCGGTCAGCGGATCGACCACTTCGATGTTGGCGAGCTGGTCCATCGCGACGTCCGCCCAGGCGAGCGCGGTCACCCTGAGCATCCGCGACGGGGTGGCGTCGATGTCCGGGGAGACGAGCCCGTCGTGGGCGTTCGGATCCGACAGCACCGCGTGCAGTGCGGCCAGGTCGGCGAGCACCTCGAGCAGTCCGGCACCGGCCGCCGCGCGGGCCCTGGCCAGTCCGGCCAGTGCCTGTTCGGGGTCGCCTCCGCGCAGCACCACGGCGCACACCGAATCGACCTCCGGCAGCGTCCAGTCACTGGGGAAACGCCAACCCGAGGCCAGACTGGCGGTGCGCCAGCGGGACCGCAGCGCGCGCAGCTCCGGGTCCTGGCCCGGACTGGTGAGCGCGCCCCGTGGCCACCCGCTCTGGTACGCGGACGAGCCCTCGTCGGCCGGGACTTCCACTCTCGACCGTCCTTTCCTCATCGCCTTGTGCCGGTGAGACGCAGCGGAACCACCGGCGTGACGACGTTTTCCGAAGGGAAGGGTGAATTTACTGCGCTCTCCGGGTCATCCCTTACCCCACGGGGTGACCCTTCGCCTAGGGTCCGTCACACTGATCGTTACGCGATGTAGGTGCTGGCCAGAAGGAGAGCAGTGTCCACCGTTCCCGCGGACTTCGAGGGCAAGAGCGACGCTGAGCTGATCACAGCAGTCCGCGGCGGGGATCTGGCTGCTTACGGCACCTTGTACGAGCGGCACGTCGCGGCCGCGTACAACCTCGCCCGCCAGCTCGCCCGCTCCACGGCCGAGTGCGATGACCTGGTGTCGGACGCGTTCTCGAAGGTGCTGGACACGCTGCGTGGCGGCAAGGGCCCGGACGCGGCATTCCGCGCGTACCTGCTGACCACGCTCCGTCACACCGCATACGACAAGACCCGCAAGGAAAAGAAGCTCGACCTCAGCGACGACATGAGCACGCTCAGCGGCGGCAGCGGCCCCGCCGCCGAGGCGCTGACGGTCCAGTTCTCCGACACCGCGGTCGCCGGGCTGGAACGCACGATGGCGGCCAAGGCGTTCGCCCGCCTGCCCGAACGCTGGCAGGCCGTGTTGTGGCACACCGAGATCGAGCAGCAGACGCCCGCCGAGGTCGCGCCGCTGCTGGGCCTGACGCCGAACGGCGTTTCCGCGCTGGCCTACCGCGCGCGTGAGGGCCTGCGGCAGGCGTATCTGCAGGTGCACCTGGCCGAGACCTCCGCCGAGCGCTGCCGGGCGGCGGCGGACAAGCTCGGTGCCTGGACCCGCGACGGACTGTCCAAACGCGAACGCGCGCAGGTGGAGAACCATCTCGACGAATGCGACCGCTGCCGTGCGCTGGCCGCGGAACTGGCCGATGTCAACGGAGCGCTGCGCGCCGTCGTCGCGCCGATCGTGCTCGGTGGTTCGGTGTTCGCGTACCTCGCGGCCGGCGGGGCCAAAGCGAGCGCGGCCACCACGGCGGTCGCCGCGGCGAGTTCCTCCGGGGCAGCCGCCGGCGCGGCCGCCGCCGGGCCACGGCAGTTCATCGGGGTCGCGGCCTCCGGGGTCGCGATCGCCGCCGCGGTGGCCACGGCATTGGCTTCGAGCGGCCAGCAGGAAATCCCGACCGCGGCGGCACAACCGGCGCCGCCCGCACAGGTCGCTCCCGCGGCGCCCGCGCCCGTCATCCCCGCGCCTGCCGCGCCCGCTCCGCAGCCGGCACCGCCCGCCGCGCCCCAGGTCGTGCCCGCCCCCGCGCCGATCACGTCGGTGCCCACACCGCCACCACCACCGGGCCCGCCGCAGCTGACGGCGCAAGGCCCGGCGGGTGGGGTCGAACTCATCCCGGGTGGCGGTCCCGTCGCGGTGCCGATCACGGTGCGCAACGACGGCCAGTCGGTCTCCGATCCGGTGGTCGCCTCGCTCAACCTGCCGAGCGGGATCCGGGCCGTCGGCCCGGGTGGCGGCGGTGGCGGTGTCGGCAGCAGCCGTGGATTTTCGCTGCAGCAGGCCGATTCCACCGCGTCGGCGAGCGTGGACTGCCCGGCGGGTACCGGCACGGTGACCTGCCGGACCGGCCGCGGTTTGCAGCCGGGCGAAAGCGCCACGCTGACGTTCCGGCTGATCGCGGACGAGAACGCGCAGCCGGGCGAAGTGACCGGCTCGGTCAGCGCGGGCAGCGCGATCCGCGTGGCGGTGAACGTCCCGGTCGCCGTGAAGCAACTGGCCGACGGCGTGGCGCTGGACGTGCGCGCGGAGTGGGGCGACCCGTGGCCGTGGCTGCACCCGTCGTGGGTCACCGTCGACGTCACCAACAACGGCCAGACCACCAAGCCGGTCACGGTCACCGTCGACCAGCCGGCGCATCTGACGCTCGGCGCCTTCCAGGCCACCTGCACCACCGGTGAAACCACGAGCTGTACGAGTACGAAACCGCTCGCCCCGAACGAACACCTGCGCCTGTGGTTCGCGGTCGACGGCGACGGCCACCACGCGCGGCCGGAACGCCGGTCGATCACCGTGACGGCGGCGCTGGGCACGGCCACCGCGAGCCGGACCGTGAACATCGACTGCTGGTACGAACCATTCTGCGACGGTCCGCCGCTGCCCCCGCAGCCGATCCTGCCGACCACGACGCCGAGCGAGTCGCCCACCACGACGACGACCACGCCCTCACCGACCACGACCACGACCACCACCACGCCGTCCACCAGCAGTTCGACCACGACGACCACGTCCTCGTCGGTCACCCAGACCACGACGAGCCCGAGCAGCCCCACAAAGCCGGTGAAACCGGGCAAACCGTGGTGGTGGCTGCCGTGGATTCCGTGGTGATCCCGGTCCGGCGAAACACGGAAAAGCGCGGCGAGTAGCGTCTCGCCACATGGCCGGTATTCACACCCTGCTCAGGTTGTTGCCGGCACCGTTGCGATCGGTGCTGATCAAGCACCGGGAGATGTTGAAGTTCGCCGTGGTCGGCGGGACGTGTTTCGTCATCACGACCGTGGTCAACTACGCGCTCAAGCTGACGGTGCTACGGAACAACCCAGTCACGGCGTTGATCCTCGCCGTACTGGTGGCGACGGTGGTCTCGTACGTGCTTTCCCGGGAATGGTCGTTCCGCACCCGCGGCGGCCGG
Organism: Amycolatopsis sp.; assembly: GCF_035546795.1. Classification (GTDB taxonomy): domain Bacteria; phylum Actinomycetota; class Actinomycetes; order Mycobacteriales; family Pseudonocardiaceae; genus Amycolatopsis_E. The sequence continues at coordinate 57,864 of NZ_DASZWC010000055.1, read as the reverse complement.
GAACGGCAGCACGAAGCGGCGTTGTTCTTTCTCATCAGCGGTATCTCGGTCGGCCTGAACTCGGTCCCGCTCGCGATTTCGCATTATCTGCTGGATCTGCGCACCCCGGATGTCGGCGTGGTGACGCAGGAAATCGCGGATTTCGTCAGCAGCATGATTCTCGGCACGCTGGTCGCGATGGTGTTCCGCTGGTGGGCGTTCAAGAAGTGGGTGTTCCCCCAGGCGGACGCGCGGCCGAGGGTGGTCCGGACCGCCGTCGTGGAACCCGACGAACCGGGCGAACAAGCCGCCTGATACCGGACGCTTCGGCGAACCTACGTACACTGCGGCAGTGACCGTTGTGGAAAGCGTGCTCTCCCACACTCCCGAACCCCTGCGTTCGGTACTGATCAAGCACCGGGAGATGCTGAAGTTCGCGATCGTCGGCGGCACGACCTTCGTCGTCGACAACGGTATCTGGTACATCCTCAAGCTGAGCGTGCTGGAGTCGAAGCCGACCACGGCGAAGGCGATCGCGATCATCGTCGCCACCATCGTGTCGTACGTGCTGAACCGGGAATGGTCCTTCCGCACCCGGGGCGGCCGTGACCGGCACCATGAGGCCGCCCTTTTCTTCGTGGTGAGCGGGCTGGCCGTGCTGGTGAACCTGATTCCGCTGTACCTCTCGCGTTACGCGTTCCACCTCGAGACGCCGTTCGTGTCCCGGTGGGTGCAGGAAACGGCGGACTTCGTCAGCGGTTCGATCATCGGCATGTTGCTGGCGATGATCTTCCGCTTCTGGGGATTCAAGAAGTGGGTCTTCCCGGCCGACCTCGGCCAGCGCCGCCGCGACGTGGGGCGCCCGGAGGGGACCGCAGAGGTCAAGCCCCTGCGCCCGAAGCAGCCGAACGCCTAACGCGGCACGCGCTCGGAGGGCCAGCGCACTTCGCGCACGTCACCAGGGCTGGGCACCCGCAGGAACAGACTGAACACGGCAGGCCGGCGGCTGGACAGTTCCAGCCGTCCGCCGTCGGCTTCGGCCAAAGCCCGCGCGAGAGCGAGGCCGACGCCGGTGGAGCCGCCGCCGGAGAAGCCGCGCTCGAAGACGTGCGGCACGAGCTCGTCCGGGATGCCGGAGCCGTTGTCGCTGACCTCCACCACCACGGTGCCCTCCGCGTCACCTCGGCGCGCGGCCAGCGTGACGGTGCCCGCGCCGTGGCGAAGCGCGTTGTCCAGCAGCACACCGACAACCTCGCGAAGGCGGCCGGGCGTGGCGCGCGCGATCAGGCCGTCTCCGATGCGAAGCCGCAGATTCCGGCCCTCCGCGCGAAGCAGCTGACGCCACTCCTGCGCGACTTCGGGTAGCGCGGTGGCCAGTTCGACCGGCTCGGCATCGACCTCGCTGGCCGCGCGGGCCGCTGCCAGCAGTTCCTCCAGCGCCTCCGACAACCTGTCCGCCTGCTCCTGCGCGGCGCGGGCCTCGTCGGCGATGTCCTTGTCGTCCACGATCGTCAGCGATTCCAGGCGCAGCTGCAGTGCCGTGAGCCTGCTTCGCAACTGGTGCGAAACGTCCCCGACCAGCTGCCTTTCCCGCTGGACGAGCTGGGCGAGCGCCGAACCCGACGTGTCCAGCGCCTCGGCGACCATGTCCAGCTCGCCGACGCCGTAGCGGCTCGGGTCCGGCCGGAAATCCCCGCCGCCGAGCTTGGCCGCGCGCTCGGCCACGTGCCGCAGCGGCTTGGCGAGCCGTCGCGCGGTGACCGTGGCGACGACCGTGCCGATGCTCACCGACAGCACCACGAGCAGCAACACGGCGAGGGTCACGGTGGTCTGCCGGGACCGCAACGGGCCACCCGGGATGGACAGCTCGAGCGTGCCGTCCCTTGCCAGCTGCACACTCGCGTTGACCACGTCGTTCCCGGGATCCGAGCCCTCGGTCAGCTCCGGCTTGCCCGGCAGCTGCACGGTCAGCCTGCCGCCGGGCGGGATCGCGACCGCGACCGTGGCCAGGTCGGCGTTGCTGAGCTGCCCGTCGGCCAGATCGGTGTCGAGGGTGGCCGCGATCTGCGAAGCGCGGGCGCTGAGGTCCTCGGTGGTGATGCTGTCGACCAGCTTCCACGCGGTGACCCCGAGCGGAATACCCAGCGCCGCCGCGGTGACCGCGACGGCGAGCAGGATGGCGAGCAGGATCCGGCGGCGCACTAGTCGGTGTTGAAGCGGAAGCCAACGCCGCGCACGGTCGCGATGCGGCGCTCACCGTCGCCGGAGTGCACCACCGCGCCCTTGCCGTCGCTGGTGACCGAAAGCTTGCGGCGCAGCCAGGACATGTGCATGTCCAGCGTCTTCGAGGTCTTGGACTCCAGCTCGTTCCACACCTCGGCGAGGATCTCGTCGCGGCTGACGACCTGACCGGCGCGGCTCATCAGCACGCGCAGCAGCTCGAACTCCTTGTTCGCCAGCTGGATCTCACGGCCCTCGACGGTCACCAGCCGGGCGCCGAGGTCCATTCGCACCCCGGCCGCCTCCAGCACATCGGGGACCCGCCGGCGCAGCAGCGCCCGGATGCGGGCCAGCAACTCGGCCAGCCGGAACGGCTTGGCCACGTAGTCGTCGGCTCCCGCGTCGAGACCGACCACGAAGTCGACCTCGTCCGTGCGGGCGGTGAGCATCAGCACCGGCAGCTCGGTGCCGCTCGCCCGCAGTCTGCGGCAGACCTCCAGCCCGTCCATCCCGGGCAGGCCCAGGTCGAGCACCAGCAGGTCGACGCGATGCTGCCCGGTCGCGTCCAGTGCCGCCGGGCCGTCGCCGACTACCTCGACCTCGTAGCCCTCCCGCTGCAACGCACGGGACAGCGGTTCCGCGATCGCCGGATCGTCCTCGGCCAGTAACACCATGCTCACCTGGCCAACTCTACGACCGCAGGGCGTGAAACCATCGTCGCGTGCCGCGCTACACAGCTGATCTCACCCTGGCAGGGCGTCTTGCCGACACCGCCGACGCGATCACCACCGCGCGGTTCCGCGCGCTCGACCTGGACGTCCGGAGCAAACCGGACCGAACCCCGGTCACCGACGCCGACACGGCGGTGGAGGACGCGATCCGCGAGACCCTCGCCGCGGAGCGCCCGGCCGACGCCGTGGCGGGTGAGGAGCGCGGCGGCGCGGACTGGGCGAGCGGGCGGGCCTGGGTCCTTGACCCGATCGACGGCACGAAGAACTTCTCGCGCGGCGGGCCGGTCTGGGCCACGCTCATCGCGCTGGTCGAGGACGGCACGCCGGTCGTCGGGATGGTCAGCGCCCCGTTGCTGGGCCGTCGCTGGTGGGCGAGCGCGGGCGAAGGCGCGTGGCTGCGCGACAGCACGGGTTCGCGGCGCATCTCGGTTTCGGGCGTGTCGGAGCTGTCGGACGCGTATGTGTCCACAACGGACCTGAACACGTGGACCGAGTACCACTCGCGCGAGGCGTACCTGAAGCTGACCGAGTCGTGCTGGGAGACCCGCGCGTTCGGCGACTTCTGGCACCACTGTCTGGTCGCGGAGGGCGCGATCGACCTGGCCGCGGAGCCGATCGTCAACCCGTGGGACGTCGCCCCGATGCAGGTGCTGCTCACCGAGGCCGGCGGCCGGTTCACCGATCTGGCCGGAGTGCCGGCCTTCGACACCGGCTCGGCGCTGTCGTCCAACGGGCTCCTGCACGACACGGCGCTGGCGATCCTGCGGAAAAACTGACGGCTCCGTGCAGAAGTTCTCACTGGTCCGCGAGCGCGGGACGGCCGATGATGGACGCATGATCACGCCCGACACCAAGGACTGGACGTGGGTGCTGCGGCAGCCCTGCGCCGAATGCGGCCTGGACACCACGAGCTTCGACCGCGAAGACGTGCCGAACCTGTTGCGCGACAACGCGAAGGCGTGGCGGGAGGTGCTGGCGCGGGACGACGTGCGCCGAAGGCCGGACGAGCAGACCTGGTCGCCGCTGGAGTACGGCTGCCACGTGCGTGACGTGTGCCGCCTGTTCCTCGTCCGCCTCGAACTGATGCTCACCAAGGACGATCCGTCGTTCGCGAACTGGAATCAGGACGAAACCGCGGAAAGCGAGCGTTACGCGGAGCAGGATCCGCAGCGCACGGCGGACGAACTCGAAGCAGCCGCGGAGAACCTCGCGGCCGCCTTCGCCGCGGTGTCAGGAGATCAGTGGCAGCGCACCGGAAACCGCAGCGACGGGGCGCGGTTCACCGTCGAATCCTTCGCGCGCTACTTCATCCACGACCCGATCCACCATCTGCACGACGTCACGCGGGCGTAGGCAGCAGGCCGACAGCGCCCCGCGCGACCTGCGACCAGGCCAGCCGCCCGAAGAGGTAGTGGCACGCGACCTGTTCGTTGGTGAACCGCGCCCAGTCGTACCGGTTGCCCTGCTCGCGCCAGAACACCTCCCACACCGGCGAGCCCTCTTCGGATTCGTCGACCCGCAGCAGGCACCAGGCGTTGTCGGCCTCCGCGCCGATCGACACCACCTCGTGCGGGACCCCGATAGCCGCCAGCCAGCGCAGGATCGACTCGACGTTCACTCGCCCTCCTCGAAGGTCACATCGGCCAGGTAGCCAAGGGTGACCAGTTCGTCGGCCGAGTAGACCGACCGGTATCTGATCCCGCCGCCCGGCTGGGCGAACCAGCCGGCCGAAACCGCCCGCCACATCGGCAGTTCGCGCAGCACCTCGTAGCGCCGGTAACCGGCGGCGAGCGCCGCGGGCGGCAAGGACCGCTTCGAGAACAGCGTGCCCTGCGGCGCGAAAACCCGGCCACCGGTGCTGCCGAACCTGTCGAGCTGCGTGCCCTCCGACAGCAGCGTCGGCTCGCCGGGCTCGCGGCCGCCCTCGGGGTACAGCTCCCCCGGCGGCCACGCGTACTCCGGCACCGAATCGCGCATCCCCACCAGAAACCGCCGGTCCCAGTCGCGCTCGTGCAGGCCACCGAGCGGATCGTGGTGCGCGACGAGATCCGCGGGCGCTTCCGCCGCGGGTGTCGGCAACCGGCCATAACCCTCGCGCACCTTCGCCAGCGCGTCCGCGGAGTCGATCAGCTCCGACTGCGGATGGTCGTGCGGCGGAAAGCGCAGGCCGGGCGCGTAGTCGAAATCCGGGGGCGGCGGCGGGAGCTGCCGGGCCGGACGGTCGGCGGCCACCGGGAGGTGCCCGAGCGGGAACATGTGCACCCGGAACAGGGCCACGATGGACTCCCGCTCCTGGCGGGGCGAGCCGAGCGGCGGCGCGTCCACGGGCGGCGGCGGGACATACGGCTGTTGCGGAGGTTGTTGCGGCGCATAGGGAATCGGCTGCGGCCGGTACGGCAGCCGCGCACCGGCCGGCGGGGCTCCGCCGGGCATCGGGCCGCCCGGTGCAGGCGGCGGAGCGATCGGCGCGGGCCCACCGAACTGCGGCGGCTGGACGGGGTAACCGGGCTGAGGCGGGGCGACCGGCTGGGGTGGGGCGACCGGTTGCGGCGGCAAGGGCGGGGGCGAGTACGACGCCCCGGTGAATCCGGAAGCGACCGTGCCGCTCTGCACATGCGGGGCGACCGGCGCGTGCGGCTGGGCGGCGGGGATTCCGGTGGCCGGTGTGGGCACGTCCTCGAAACCGCCCGAGTGCAGGAGACCACCGTACTGTGGCGCGGGCTGCGGGGGCGGGAGCTGGATCGGGCCCGTCCCGGCGTCGGCACCCGGCGGTACCGGCGCCGGGCCTATCGCGTCGATCGTGGCGGGATCGGACACCGGACGCGCGGCTTCGGGACCTGGCACGGGAAGTTCGGCCGGCCGTCCGTCCGCGCCCACCAGCACCGTCGGCGCCGACTCGCCGGGCACCGATTGGTCCACAGTGGACAGTAGGTGGCCGGGCAGCCCGGTGACCGTGCCGAGCAACCCGGCCTGCCCGTGTTCGCCGTGCGTACCGGGGTTCGGGTCGACCGGGAGTCCGCCGGGCGCGGCGCCCTCCGGGCCGACCGCGCCGACGAGCCCGGCGGTCAGCGAGGTCAGGTTCGTGGCCGTGCCCTGCAGGATCGTGTCCACCCCGAGCAGCGCGCCGGGATGCCCGGCCGAAGCCGCCGCCTGCGCCGCGTCCTGGTTCTTCGCCGCGTCGACGAGCTGCCGGACCATCTCCACCTTCGCCGCCCCGATCTGGTCTGCCGCGCGGTCCAGCCGATCCGCCGCCTCACCGGCCCCGCGCACCGCGTGGGTCAGCTCGCCGTGCTCGGGATGCACGAACCCCGCCCACATCCCGTCCGCCGCATCCGCTGCCGGCCCGGTCAGCGCGCCTACGGCCGCAGCGGCCGTACGATCCGCGTCACCGGCCAGCGCCTGCAGCTTTCCCTGCGCGTCGCGCCACGCGTCCGCCTGTGCGCGCAGCTTGTCCTCGTCGGCCTGTGGCCAGGACAAACCGGTGGCAGCCGCGACGTCGACCAGCTCCTTCGGCAGCTCGATACCCATGCGCTATTCCCCAGTCACCGCGTTGGTGATCGAATCCCCGGCCGCGGTGTCACCGGCCCGGTACTGCTTTGCCGCGTCGGCGAACGTGCCGCCCACTTCGCCGAGCCCACCCGCGAGACGGCGAACCCGCTCCGCCGTCTCGGCCGCCGGTTCGGCGTGCGCGGCGGCGAAACTCCGGCCGACCGGATCGTCGCCCCAGGCTTTTTCGGCGCCTTCGAGCGCGCGGCCGAGATCGGCCGCGATCTGCCCGGCTCGTTCGACGAGACCGTCGAACTCCTTCGCCCGCGCGGCAAGCCGCTCGACGTCGGCTTCGAACCCGCTCAACTCCGCACCCAGCTCTGGTTCTCGAAGCTGTCGTCTTCCACGGGCCGCTGCCGCGGCGCGATCTCGGTGGGTTCGAGATCGCCGGTGCCCAGCAGCAGCGCCTGCGGATCGGTGCCGGCAGGCAGCGCCGGGGCGAGTACCTGCCCGGCCGCGGTCAGTGCGCGCGCCGTCGCCTCCCCGGTGGCGCGCACGATCTGCTCGGACAGTTCCGCAGGCTGGTAGCGGCGGTATGCCCCGGGCGCGATGACCAGCCCGATGAGCGTGCCGCGCGGCCCGACGGTGACCGTGACCAGGCCCTCCGCGTCACTGGCGGAGGCTTTGATGGCGGCGAGCTCGCGCTGGACCGAGGCGAGATGTTCACGGCTGCGCCGGTAGTCGGCGAGCAGCTCGTCCACCTGTGCGCGGTGCTCGGGCAAGGCACCCCTCCTCGGTAGTCGGCGGTCGGCTTGGAGTCGGACGCAGCCCGCTCCGGCCTGGTTCCCCGGTTTTGCGAAAAGAGTGCCTCAAGCGCTGCGGATCCGCACGAGGGCCTGGCAGCCGTTCGACGATCCTCAGCCCGCCAAGGCCTTGACCACTCGGGACGGGCTCGGCCTGCCCAGCCGCTCGGCCATCCAGACGCTGGTGCGGACGAGCGCGTCCAGGTCGACCCCGTGCTCGATGCCCAGCCCCTCCAGCATCCACAGCAGGTCCTCGGTGGCCAGATTCCCGGTGGCCGATTCGGCGTACGGGCAGCCGCCGAGCCCGCCGGCGGACGAGTCCACTGTGGACACGCCGCAGCGGAAGGCGGTCAGCGTGTTGGACAGCGCCTGGCCGTAAGTGTCGTGGAAATGCACCGCCAGCCTGTCCGCGGGCACCCCGGCCTTGTCGAACTCCGCGAGCAGGCCCTCGACCTGGCCGGGCGTCGCCACTCCGATCGTGTCGCCGAGGGAGAGCTGCGTGCAACCGAGGTCCAGTAAGCGCTTACCGGCGCGCACGACCTGCTCGGCGGGCACCGGCCCCTCCCACGGGTCGCCGAAGCACATCGACAGGTACGCGCGCACGTTCAGCTCGCTCGCACCGGCCATGACCGCTTCGAACATCTCGAACTGCTGCTCCACCCCGGAGTTCAGGTTGCGCCGCGCGAACGTCTCGGTGGCGCTGCCGAAGATCGCGATGTCCGGGCACGACGCGTCCAGCGCCCGCTTGAGGCCGCGCTCGTTCGGCACCAGCACCGGGTACCGCACGCCTTCGCGCCTGTTCAGCCCGGCCAGCAGCTGCTCGGCGTCGGCCAGCTGCGGTACCCACTTCGGCGAGACGAAGCTGGTGGACTCGATCGTGGTCAGGCCGGCGTCGGCCAGTCTGTCGATGAACTCCAGCTTGACCTCGACCGGCACGATCGTGTCCTCGTTCTGCAGCCCGTCGCGGGGCCCGACCTCCCAGATCGTCACCCGCGCCGGCAGTCCCGAACCCGGGACCCGTTGCGGCAGGCCGATTTCCCTGGTGCCCATGTCAACGCCTGCCCCGCTGCTGCGGATGCCCGTCGGCCGGGCCGAAGTCGTCGTACGGGTTGTCGTTGACCTCGCGATAGATCACCGTGTGCACCCGCTCGACCGCGGGGATGTCGTCGAAGCGCAGCGGCTCGTCCGAGGCGGACTCGATGATCAGCGTGCCGCAGCCGAAGATCCGGTCGACGAGGCCGTGCTCGAACTGCACGCTGTTGATCCTGGTCATCGGGATGTCGATGCCGGTGCGCTTGATCACCCCTTCCCGCGCGATGAGCCGGTCGGTGGTGACGATGAAGTGCGTGGTGCGCCACCGGATCAGCGGGGCGAGGAACAGCCAGCAGACCAGCAGCACGCCGACGACCGCGATGGCGATGAGCGCCACATTGTCCCACGGCGTGGCCAGCCCGCCGGTCAGCGTGGACAGCCACACCCCGAGGCCCACGGTCACGATCAGCCAGAACACCGGCCAGATCAGCATCTTGAAGTGCGGATGGCTGTGCACAATGACCTGCTCGTTGGTACTGAGCAGGTCCTCGGGATAGGCCACTTCGAACACGCTCCGATTCTTGGTGTGCTGCTGCGCTCAACCTACCGTCCGCAAGTGCACCACGTCCCCCGCGAACACGGAATGGCGCCGGCCGTCCGGAGTGGCGACGACCAGCTGCCCGTCGTCGTCGACGTCGGCGGCGACGCCCGTCATCGAACTGTCGCCGGGCAGCAGCACTTTGACCTGTTTGCCCACGGTCTCGCACCGCACCCGGTACTCGTCGAGCAGCCCGGCGCGAGCCAGGTTGCCACCCGCGCGCCGCCACCGGGATTCCCGTTCGGCGAACGCGGACAGCAGCAGCGCCGCGATCTCGGTCCGGTCCGTGGTGTTCGCGCCGTTCTCTTCCAGCGACGTCGGCGCCAGGCCACCGGCGGCGGGCTGCACGTCCTGGCCGAGCGGCCGCACGTTCAGGCCGATGCCAAGCACCACGGCGAGTTCCTCGGCGGAAAGAGCCTCGGCGAGGATTCCGGCGCATTTGCCCCGGTCAGGCCCGGCGAGCACGTCGTTCGGCCATTTCAGCGCGGCGTCCACGCCGAGCGCGTCGGTCAGGTCGAGCACGGCGAGCCCGGCGACCAGTGACAGCGAACCCAGCTCGGCGAACCCGACGCCGCGTGGGCGCAGCAGCACGCTCAAGTAGATGCCGGTGCCGGGGGGCGAACTCCACACGCGGGCCCGGCGGCCGACCCCGGCGGTCTGTTCCCCGGCGATCAGCACGCTGCGGTCCGGGGCGTCCCGGACCGCGGCCTCCCGCAGGTCGGCGTTGGTGGAACCCGTGCTGGCCACCACGTCCACCGCCGCGTACGGGCCGACAAGCCTCGCCCGCAGCCGAGTGGCATCGATCTCGTTCATACCGGGAGGTTAATAACCTGCGAATGATCCACTCGTTGGATATGGGTGGACTCGCGCGAAGAATCTCCTAGTGTTGGGGCGGTGACCATCCGTAAATGGGGGCGTGCGGCCGCCGGCCGGGCGCTGATCGCGCTGATCATGGTGGGTGCGCTGGCGACGAGCGCGTGGCTGCTGGTGCGGTCCCCGTCGCAGGCCCCCTCCACTGTGGCCGCGGTACCCGTCGACCAGCAACCGGCCGGGAACGCCGCGAGCGCGGCCGGGCCGTCGGTGCTCGAAGTGAGCGCGCCGGTGCAGGCGCAGGCGCCGCAGGAGCAGGGCAAGAACGATCTGGAGCAGTGGGCCGCCGGGCTGAGCGGCGCGCTGGACATCCCGGAGCGGGCGCTGATCGGTTACGCCAACGGAGAGCTGACGTTGCGGAAGGAACAGCCGGACTGCCATCTGTCGTGGGTGACGCTGGCCGGGATCGGCAAGGCGAGTTCGAACCACGGACGCTACAACGGCGATTCGCTCAACGCCGACGGCGTCGCGGCGAAGCCGCTGGGCGCGGTGCCCTTGCAGGGCGCGGCCGGGGAAGCCGCGAGCGAGCAGCGCAGCGGTCCGATGCAGCTGACCCAGGCGGAGTGGAAGAAGGCCAAGGGCACCGGCAATCCGCAGGACATCGACGACGCGTCGATCGCCGCCGGGCGCGTGCTGTGCGCGGGCGGGACCGATCTCGAGGCCGGGCAGAGCTGGTGGAACGCGATCGACAGCTACCGCAACTCGGACCTGTTCCGGCAGCAGGTACTCGGCAACGCCCAGTTGTACGCGGCGCTTTCGCTGGCCCCGGAAGCGGCTTCTTCGCCGTCCACCCGCGCGGTGCGGTTCGCGCTCGACCAGCTCGGCCTGCCGTACGTGTGGGGCGGCAACGGCCCCGACTCGGGCGCGGCGGGCTTCGACTGCTCGGGCCTGACCAAGGCGGCTTACGACAGCGCCGGGGTTTCGCTGCCCCGCACGGCGGATTCCCAGTTCCGCACCGAGCCGCCCGTGCCGTCCGGCGCAGCGCCGAAGATGGGTGACCTGGTGTTCTACGGCAGTCCGGCCACCCGGATCCACCACGTCGGGCTGTACCTCGGGAACGGGCTGATGATCAACGCCCCGACGACCGGGATGGCCGTGCAGATCGCGACGTACCACATCGCCGGGGACGATTACGCCGGCGCGGGGCGGCCGGCCAACTGACCGTCATTGCATCCGAGCCCGAGGTTCGGATGGTGCGACGGGTTGATCTGGAGGGTGCCGCGCAGCTGGTGCTGGCGTCCGGGGTGCGGCATCTCAACGAATCCACGGCGGTCTTCGAGGCGATGCTGGAGAGCTGGGAACGCCAGCAGCGGAGCCGGTTCCTGCGGGCGGAGACGATCGCGCCGCGCGTTCGGCTGTTGCGCCGGTTCGCCGAGTTCACGGGCCTGTAGCCGTGGCAGTGAGGTCCGGGCGAGCTGGCGGCGTTCACGACTGAACTGGTGTCGGGGCCGCGGCCGTCGGCGCACTCGACGGCGCGCGGCTAGCAGCTATGCCGCCGGGTCCCGGCCCAGCGCGACCGCCAGCTCGGCGAGGTAATGCGCGACGGGCCGCAGCGTCAGCAGCCCGCTACCGGCACCGGCCAATTCCCCCGCCGCCGGAAGCAGTTCATCATAAAGACGCTCCATTGTGGACACATCACCGCGCTCGATGGCGTGCATCGCCTGCAGGCAGGTCCGGGCCTCATAGAGCAGATCGCGCGGCGAGTCCGGGATCGACTCACCTGGGCGGCACCAGTCGGTGTACACGCCGAAGTCCGCGTCCAGATCCGGCGGCAATCCGCGTCGAACCTGGTCGCAGTACAAGGCGAACGCCAGGATCCCATTGTCCAAACCGGACATCCCGCTGCCGGAGAGACGAGCGGCCGCCGCCCGGTACGCCGCTTCGGCCGGCTGCCCGGCCACCGCGGTCCGCAACGCCCGGTACCACTGCGTGAAAACCCCGGCGAGCGGGATCCGGTAGTCCTCGCCGAGCCTGTCCACAGCCGTGGCATGCCGGTCCGCCTCGGTGAACTCGGCGAGCGCGGAGTGCGCCTGAAGCAGGATCAGATGGCCGAGAACTTCGAAGCCCACCAACGAATTCCGCTGCGCCAGCTCGACGAGTTCGGCACCGATTCGCGCGCGTTCGGGCGCGAGGCCGGCGCGTTCGAAGGACTGCATGAACCGCGCGTTGAGGGCGAACGCGAGCGCGGCCGGGTCGTTCAGCCCACGTGCGATGGTCTCCGCTTCGCGCGCCGCGGCCCGCGCCCGCTCACCGCCGGTGTTACGCAGCTCCAACGCCAACGTGGCCAGCAACCGCGCGCGGGTCGCGCCGGTTGTCTCCGGTAGCACGCGCTCGGCGAGCGCCACGATTCGCGCGGCGAGGGCGGGGGCGTCGTTTTCGGTCCAGATCGCCGGCACGTCGAAAGCGCTGAGCACACGGGCGGTCAGCGCGGAATCGCCCAGTTGCCCGGCCAAGGTCAGCGCCTCCGCGCGATGCTGCCGCGCTTCGCTCAGAGCGCCGGTCACGGCCAGCGCGCGAACCGAACCCATGATCAGTTCGAGTCGTTCCCGTACGTCACCGGAGTGATCGTGGGCGAGGGCAGCCGCCCACCATCGCGCGGCTTCGTGCATCGCGAACTGGCGCTCGGCCTGCTCGGCGGCGGCGCGCGCATAACCTGCGGCGCGCGGGCTCTCGGCGAGCGCGAAGTGATGCGCCAGCGTTTCGACGTCGTCCGGCCGCAACCGTTCGATGGCCTGCCCGACCGCTTCGTGCCGGCGGGCACGGCGCGAGCGGGACAGGTCCTGATACAACGTGTCGCGCACCAGCGCGTGCGCGAACTGGAACCGTCGCGGCCCGCGCTCGACGAGCAAACCCTTGCGTACAGCCATTTCCACTGCGTCCAGCGCATCGCCGGGCAGCAGTTCGAGGTCGAACTCCGTGCCGATCACCGCCGCCTGCCGCAGCAACTCCGGCACCGGCTCGGGCAGTTCCGCGACCCGGTACCGGACGACGTCGCGCACCCCGGCGGGCACCGACGAGAGCTCGCCCCCGGCGTCCAGCAGCCGGGCGAGCTCCCTGATGTAGAACGGGTTTCCGCCGCTGCGTTGATGAATCGCCGCCGCGGTCGCGGCATCCACCTGCTGCCCGGTCGTCGCGCGCACCAGGTCGGCGACGGCCGTCTGCGGCAGGCCGCTGAGGTAGATCCGAGTGGGCTCGGCGCGGGCGACGCGGCCCAGCAGCGCGGCCAGCTGCGGCGAGATGTCCGTGGTCCGGTAGGTCCCGACGATCAGCACCGCGCGCTCGCTGACGACAGATGCCAGTAACGCCAACGTTTCCTCGCCCGCCCAGTGCAGATCGTCCAGCACGACGAGCAGCGGGGCGTGCACGGCGAGCCACTCGGCCACCGCCCGATGCCAGCGGAACCGGGCCGCAGCGGGGTCCTCCCCCGGCTCGGGCACGGGCGCGGGACCCGGCAGGCTGTCAAGTATCCGCGTCCACGGCCAGGCGGCAGGCAGCCCTTCATGGTCCGGATTGTCGCCCCACACCGTTGTCCAGCCTTGGGTTTGGAGCTGTTCCGCGAACGCCGTCGCGAGCGCCGTCTTGCCCGCGCCCGCCTCGCCCGCGATCAGCACCAGCCCCGGCCGCGGTCGCGCGGCGACTTGGGCCAGCTGTCCCAACTCTTCGGACCGGGCGACCAAGCTGTGCTTGGGCGCCTCGACCGCGTTCAGCCTCGGGGCCTGTTCGAGGATGTCCGACTCCAGTTCCCGCAGCTCAGAGCCGGGGTCGACGCCAAGCTCGGCGACCAAGACCTGCCGGGCACGACGCAGCGTCTCCAGCGCGTCGCCCTGGCGGCCGGCCCGATACCGCGCCAGCGCCAGCAGACGCCAGGCGTCCTCGCGCCACGGATGCACGTCGACGTGCGCTTCGAGATCGGGCACCGCCTCGGCCGCGCGGCCCAGCTCCAGCAGCGCCTGCGCGCGACGTTCCACGGCAAGCAGGCCTAGCTCGTCCAGCCGCGAGATCTCCGCGCGCGCCCAGTGCTGGTCCGCGAACTCGGCGTAGGCCGGGCCACGCCAGCGAGCCAGTGCATCGTCCACTTGCGACAGTGCGGCGGCGGCCCTGCTCCGCGCCAGCAAGCGCCCGGCCTCTGTCACCGCTTCTTCGAACCGCCAGGCGTCGACATCCTCGGCGCGCAGGGCATAGCCGGGAGCTTCCGTCACCAGCAGCCGGGCGGGCGCGCGCGGCGGACGATCAGGCTCGAGCACGCGGCGCAGCGCGCCGACGAACGTCTGGATGGCGCCGACCGCTCCGTCCGGCGGCCGCTGCCACAGGTCGTCGACCAGGGTGTGCACCGGAACGACCCGGGCACGGGCGATCAGTAGCCGCGCCAGCACCGCCCGATGCCGGGGCCCCTGGAGGTCGACGAGCCCCCGCTCGTCCTCGGCCACCAGCGGGCCAAGCACCCCGAACCGCACAGCTTCCTCCCTGCCGCGAACTGTACTCAGCGAACGCTGATCCGTTGCTGATCGCGGTCCCCCAGACTGGCGAACATGCAGCTCAACGGATTCGACTACCAGCGGGTTCCGGTCGCCGACGGCGTCCACCTCAACGTCGCCGCCGCCGGTTCCGGCGAACCGATCGTGCTCCTGCACGGCTTCCCGCAGACCCACCTGATGTGGCGGCACGTCGCCGCCGATCTCGCCACCGACCACACCGTGCTGTGCCCGGACCTGCGCGGGTACGGCGACAGCGACAAGCCCGCCGACACCGGGCAGACCTACGCCAAACGCACGATGGCCGCCGATGTGGTGGCCCTCGCCCGCGCGTTCGGCTTCGAGCGGTTCGCGCTCGCCGGGCACGACCGCGGCGCGCTGGTCGCGATCCGCGCCGGACTGGACCACCCCGACGCGATCACCCACCTCGCGTCGCTCGACGTGCTGCCGACACTGGACATGTGGGACGTGCTGCACGGGGCGAGCGCCGCCGTGGCCTTCCACCTGTATTTGATGGCGCAACCACCAGGGCTGGCCGAGCGGATGATCTCGGCGGTACCGGACGAGTTCTTCGGCTACTTCCTCGACGCGTGGACCCAGCACTCCGATGCGATCCCTGCCGACGTGCGGGCCGAGTACCTGCGCGCGTCCCGCGAAGCGGTGACCTCCATCGTGGCCGACTACCGGGCCACCGCGACGATCGACATCGAGCACGACACCGCCGACCGCGAGGCCGGCAACCGGCTGCGGATGCCGGTGGCGGTGTTGCAGCAGGACTGGGGCGCCGCGCTCGGCTACGACGCGACCACGCTCTGGCGCGCCTGGGCCGAAAACCTCGAGCACGCAACGGTTTCCTGCGGGCACTTCATGGCGGAGGAAGGCCCGGCGGAGGTGCTCAAGGCGCTCCGCGACCTGCTCGCGCGTTGATGCCGGTTTGACAAACGGACTTGCCGATCCTGCAATGGTGTCGTGGAAGAACTGGACACCGTGCTGGACGCGGTCGGCCCCCGGCTGCGCGCACTGCGCAAAAAGAACAACATCACGCTCGCGGATCTGTCCAAGGCGACCGGCATCTCGGTGAGCACGCTTTCGCGGCTGGAGTCCGGCAGCCGCAAGCCGACCCTGGAACTGTTGCTGCCGCTGGCAAAGGTGCACCAGGTGCAGCTCGACGAGCTGGTCGGCGCGCCGCCCACCGGGGATCCGCGGGTGTATCCGCGGCCGATCCACCGGGACGGGATGACGTTCATCCCGCTCACCCGGCGGCCGGGCGGGGTGCAGGCGTTCAAGCACATCCTGCCCGGTGGCCGCCAGCAGCCGGACCCGCGCACGCACGAGGGTTACGAGTGGTTGTACGTGCTCAACGGCACGCTCCGGGTGGTGCTCGGCGACCAGGACTTCGAGCTGCGGCCCGGCGAAGTCGCGGAGTTCGACACCCATCTGCCGCACTGGTTCGGCAGCGCGAACGCCCGCCCGGTGGAGTTCCTCAGCCTCTTCGGCCCCCAGGGCGAACGCATCCACATCAAGGCGCGCTCCCGCTCCTGAACACCCGCCGTTCACCCGCGGCTGCCACAGTCGGGGCATGCTCCTGACTGGTGAAGCCCTGACCGCCCGCGCATCGCAGGCGCTCGCCGTGCCGCTGCAGGCAGAGGTCGGCGTCCGACTGCTCGACGAAAGCGACCCTCCGGCCGGCGTGTGGTTCACGGTCGACGGGCTCGCCTACAACGGTTTCGGCGGAGTACACGCGGCCGCCTTGCAGACCGCGCTGGAAGTGGCCGCGTACCTGGCGTTGCTGCCGCAACTGACGGTGGACGAGCACGCGATCACGCACGCCCTGTCCACCCAGCTCATCGCGGGCGCGCCCGTCGGCGAGCGCGTCGAGGCGCGCGGCACGCTGGACCGGCGCGGCAAGCGGACCGCTTTCCTGTCGGTGGTCGCCAGCTGTGACGGGCGCACCGTCGCGCGCGGGCAGCTGACCAAGTCGGTGGTCCCGTTCGGCTAGTCGTCGATGGCCTGGTAGACGCCTGTCCAGAAGTCGCGGAAATGCGGGGAGAACTGCGGGAAACCCGCGCGCTGCGAGAACATCAGCGCGACGAGGTCCTCGCTCGGGTCGGTCAGCCAGGACGTGCCGAGCCCGCCGTCCCAGCCGAATGTGCCGGGCACCGCGGCGATGTCCGTGCGCGCGGTGACCACGGACATGCCGAAGCCCCACCCACGCGAGTCGAAGTAGCCAGGGAAGAACCCGGACGCCGCTTTCTGCGCCGCGGTCAGCTGGTCCGTGGTCATCAGCTCCACCGTGGGCCGGGCGAGGATCCGCTCCCCGCCGTGCTTTCCCTTGTGCAGCAACATCGAGCCGAACGCGAGATAGTCGTCCACGGTGGACACCAGCCCGCCCCCGCCGGACTGGAATTCCGGCACCTCGGCCCACTGCCCGTCCGGCTCGTCGTACACGACGCCGTCCATCCAGTAGCTGGTCGCGAACCGTGACGCCTTGTACGGCGGGACGCCGAAATGCGTGTCGCGCATGCCGAGCGGTTCGAACAGCCGCTCCCGCAGGAAACCCTGCAGCGACTGGCCGGTCGCCCGGCTGATCAGCACCCCGAGCAGGTCGGCGCCGGTGTGATAGAGCCACCGCTCACCCGGCTGGTACATCAGTGGCAGCTCCCCCAGCCGCCGCAGCCACTCGTCGGGTCCGGGCACATTCGCCGGCGCGGGCGGGCCGACGGCGACCTGTGCCTCCTCCGCCGCGCGCAGGATCGGCGGCACTTCCCCAGCGGCGGTGAGCTGGCCGAACCCGAGCCGGAACGTGAGCAGATCCCGCAGCGTGATCGCCCGCCGGGCGGGCACGGTGTCGTCGAGCGGCGCGTCGATGCTGGTCAGCACCCGTCGGTCGGCGAGTTCGGGCAGCAGGTCGTCCACCGGGTCGTCGAGGCGCAGCCGGCATTCCTCGACCAGGATCATGGCGCCGACCGCGGTGACCGGTTTCGTCATCGAGCTGATCCGGAAAATGGTCTCCCGCTGCATCGAAACGCCGTCGACGGCCTGTTTGCCCAGCACGTCCACATGCGTTTCCCCGTGCCGGGCGACGAGCGTGACGAGCCCGGGCAGCTCACCCCGTTCGACGTGCCCGGCGAGTACGTCGTGCATCCGGTCCAGCCGGGTTTTGGCCAAGCCGCTGTGCATCGCCGGTCACTCCGCGAAATCGGGAGTCGCCGAGCGGACGGCCCTGGCCCTGCCCTTCGGTTCCTCCCATTCCTCCTGCCTGCCCAGCGCGGTCAGGTCCAGAAAGTAGTAGGAACCGCCTGTCATCTCGCCGCCGCGCGCGTACACGGAGTTGGTGTGGAACACGTCGTCGCCCACGCGCAGGAAACAGCTGCAACCAGGGCGTTCCAGCGGCTGGTCACCCTCGACGTAACCACCCGTGCCCGCGGCCCGGTGCTCCTCCGCGGTGCGGAAGTTGTATTCCACCGGCGCGACCGACTCGTCCAGCGTGACGTGGAAGTCGTAGTTGAAGTCGCTGCCGTAGGAGGAGTAGAAGGCGAAATTCCAGTCCCGGCTCGCCCGGTACGCCTCGATCTTCGGGTACGGCGCACGGCCGACGACGGCCAGCGACGTGTCCCGGGCCGCGAGATGCGCGAGGAGCCCGGGCGAGATCTCGTCACTGGCCGCCGTGCAGCTCGGGCAGCCCGCGTCCCAGTCCGGCGCGAACATGAAGTGCTGCACGATCAGCTGACTGCGGCCGTCGAACAGGTCGGTCAGCCGGACCTTGCCTTCGGGGCCTTCGAAAACGTAGTCCTTGGTCACCGCGACCATCGGGAGCTGCCGCCGCGCGGTGTTGAGCTTGTCGCGCGCACGCGTCAGCTCCTTCTCGCGGCCCAGCAGCTCCTTCCGGGCGACCAGCCATTCTTCCCGGGAAACGACCTGCGGCAGGCTCATTCCGTGCTCCTTCTTCGACGGGGTCCTGCCAAGGCCGACCCGGCGGGAGCACGAAACTCATCGGTCGCACGGGAAGTTTTTCGGCGACTACGCTTCGGGAAGGCGGGCGAGGGCGAGCAGTTCGTCGACCGGCCACTGGTCGTTGGCGTGCTCGCCGTACTTCGCGGCGAGCACGCGACCGTCCGGCGCGATCAGGAAATCGGCGGGCAGCCCGAGCCTGCCGCCGGTCGGTTTCCCGGCGGGGAAAGGATCCCGGCGCAGCAGGCCGGTGAAGATCCCGCGCACGATCCCGCCCCAGGCCCGCGGGTCGAGCAACGCCCGTGGCGCGGACTCCACCCCGAACTCGACGTAGTTCCGCTTGTCCGGATCGGGGATCACCGCGAACGGAAGTTCGGCCACGTGGTGGCGGAGTTCGTCGGCCGGGGCGTGGAAGAACACCACCTCGCGCACCCCGGCGGCGGCGATCTCGTCGTGCCGCCGGGCCACCGAGCGCAGGTGGAGATTGCAGATCGGGCAGCCGGCGAACCGCCGGAACTGCAGGTGGACGAGCCGGCCGGGGTCGGGAAGCGACACCGGCTCACCGGTGACGGAGATCAGTTCCCTGGTTCTGACAACACTTCCTGGCACAAGCGTGGCGGTCATCGAAGCCCCCTTCGTAGGCGTACAGCGCACGCCTACGAAGTTATGCGCGTATGTTGTACGCTGTCAACCGCCATGCCGCGCCCCCGCTCTCTCACGCACAGTCAGATCGCCGTCGCCGCACTGGCCGTACTGGATCGCGACGGCCTCGACGGTCTCTCGATGCGTGCCGTGGCAAAGGAACTGGGCGTCGGCACGATGTCGCTGTACCGCTATGTCACCGATCGCGGGCAGCTCGAAGGCCTGATCGTCGACGTCGTGTTGCGCTCGGTGCCGCTCGATCTCCCCGCGAAAGCGTCCCCGCACCGACGGCTCGTGCTACTCGCCGAACGAGTCCGCGAAGCCGTCGGCGCGCATTCCGCCGTGGTTTCCCTGCTGCTCACGCACCGGCATTTGTCCACCGGTTCCCGGCAATGGGGCGAGGTCGTCCTCAGGGTTCTCGCCGACGCCGGTTTCACCGGGGAAAAGCGGGTGATCGCATTCCGTGCGTATTTGAGTTACCTCATGGGCGCGATGCGGACCGGATATTTCAGTCCGCTTTCCGGCACCGGCACGGATGTGCTCACCGAACTGCCCGAGGACGAGTACCCGGTACTGGCGGAAACGGCCCGACACGCCCGTGGAATCACGGCGAGCGAGGAATTCCGGCAAGGTCTGGACCTGCTGCTGGCCGGGTTCGGGCTGACCCCGTAGCGGCCCCGCACAAATGGGACTCGACCAGGGAATCCGTTGGTGCGGCCAGGCGAGCCTTCGGTCGGCGGCGCACCGGAAACTCTGTCCATGAAACTGAGAATCCTCGCCCGCGTGCTGACCCCGATCGCGGCGATCGGCCTGGTGCTCGCCACGGCCGGCGCCGCCGAAGCCACGATCAAATATCCTGTCAAGACCGTGACGAACGGTTTCTGCATCGCGAAACTGCAGATCGACACCGACCACAGCGGCGGGCACGACTACGCCAAGGGCCTGTTCAGCGTCGACTCCGGCATTTTCGGCGATCGGCACTGCTACGGCTGGCTGGAAACCAACGAGGGCAGCGGCTACAAACGAGTGTCCTATGTGTACAAGACCGACGCCGCCGACAAGAGCGACGCCACCGGTTGGCACTACGACGGCAGCGGTTACCGTTCACGCGTGTGCGTGTACTACACGTATCCGGTGATCCGGGTGAACGATCCCGGCGTGAGCGAAACGGTCTGCAGCGGTTCCTACTGACCCGTCACGGATGCAGGGAAAGTCCTTTCAGCGCCTTGTCCACCGCATTCCGCGAACCGTGCACGGCGATACCGGTCAACGCGAGTTTCTCGGTCGGCACGGCGCGCACCGCGGCCCGGTTGTCGTCGTCGTTGTCGGTGGCGAATAGTTCCTCCGTATACACGGCGACAGCCAGGTTCCGGTCGACAGCCTTTTGGTGCGCGGCGCGCAATGCGTCGGCGCCCGCCGCGTAAACCAGCACCGGCTGCCCGAACATCGGCAGATACCCCTGCCCGGACGCGTCCTGGTAATCGGCGCCGACGGTTTCCGGGAATCGCGCGGCGACTCCGCTCACGAGGAATGCGGTCACGTTGAGCCGTTGCCAGCCCGCCAGGTCGTCCCGGACCACCACGGCGATCTTCGTCTTGCCCTCCATGCCGCACAGCCTGCCGCCCGCGCCTGGCTGCCGTCTTGAACGCTCGTGCGGGACACTGAACCCGTGCGGCACAACGACTGGGCGAAGTACTGGCGCGCGCCGGACCGCCGGCTGGAGTCGATGCACGCCCATTTCGAGCAGCACGTCTACCACCGGCACAGCCACGAGACGTATTCCTTCGGCGTGACCGAGACCGGCGCGCAGGCGTTCACCTGCCGTGGCGCGGCACGCACGAGCGCGGCCGGAATGGTGATGGCGCTCAACCCGGACGACCCGCACGACGGACAGTCCGCGGTGGCGAACGGGTTCACCTACCGGATGATCCACATCGGACCGGAGCTGATCCGCGGCGCGCTCGACGACGCGGCCGACGGCGCCGTCGGGCTCCCGTTGTTCGTCGAACCCGTGCTGAAGGACCCCGTCCTCGCCGACGCCCTTCGCGCTCTGGACAACGCCTTGCGTGGCGAAGGCCGCCTGGCGCAAGACGAAGCGCTCAGCGCGACGGTGCGCGCGCTCGTACGTCGTGGTTCCACCCGCCCCGTCCGCGAGCGGGTGTTGCCCACCGAAGTGCACCGGGCGCGCGAACTCCTCGAAGACGCGTACGCGGAGGACATCAGCGCAGAGCGCCTCGCCGCCGAAGTCGGCTGTAGCCGCTTCGCGCTGCACCGTGGCTTCGTCGCCGCCTACGGCCTCGCGCCGAGCGACTACCAACGCCAGCTTCGCCTCCGCGCTGCGCGCCGGTTGCTGATCGACGGCCACTCCCCCGCGGAGGCCGCGGCGGCGTCCGGCTTCGCCGACCAGAGCCATCTCACCCGCTGGTTCAAGCGCTACTACGGCGTCACCCCTGGCCGGTTCCGAAACCCTTGACAGGCTATATGCCGAACCGGTTATATTCCTGAAGTGGCATCAACGTTCGAAGTGCTCGCCGAACCACGGCGGCGCGAAATCCTCGACCTGCTCCGCACCGGTGAACGCCCGGTCGGCGACCTGGTCGAACAGCTTGAGCTGACCCAGCCCGCGGTCTCCAAGCACCTGAAAGTGCTGCGCGAGGCCGGTCTGGTCGAAGTCCGCCACGATGCGCAGCGCCGGTGGTACCGGCTGTGCCCGCAGCCGCTCGCCGAGCTGGACGCCTGGCTGGCGCCGTACCGCGCGCTGTGGACGGCGAGTTTCGACGCACTCGAACGGCACCTCGACGAAGGGACCTGAGTCATGGACGCGAAGTTCGAACCCGCCGGGAATGTGCTGCGCTTCGAGCGCCGCTTCCGGCATCCGGTGGAGAAGGTGTGGCGGGCGATCACCGAACCCGCCGAGCTGGCGCACTGGTTCCCGGCGCGGGTCGAAACCGACCTGCGGATCGGCGCGCCGATCCGGTTCACGTTCCCGGACGCGGCCCCGATCGACGGCAGCGCGCAGGGCGAGATCCTGGAACTGGACCCGCCGAAGGTCTACGCGTTCACCTGGAACCGCGACGTGCTGCGGTTCGAACTGGTGCCGGACGGCGCGGGTTGTGTCCTCCACTTCTCGCAGTCGCTCGGCGGCGGCGAGCTCGGCGCGCTGTCCGCCGGCCGCAATGCCGCGGGTTGGGACCACTGCCTCGGCGCGCTGCTGGCGCGTCTCGAAGGCCGCGAGTCCGAGCCGTTCACCGAGTGGCTGCCCGCGATGGAGCACTACATCGACGTGTTCGGCATCGGTGCCGGCCGGTTCGCCGAAGGCGAGCTCGGCTTCGCGCGCGATCTGGTGTGGAAGCCGCTGGAAGACATCTGGCAAACCCTCGTCGAAGGCGGCGAACCTCAGCCCGGCGGCGAGCCGCCGTTGCGCGCCACCAACGGTCACGTCGAAGCAGGCGCCGTCACCAAGGTCGAAGCGCCACGACTGCTGGAGTACGAATGGCTCCACGAAGGAGAGCCGGCCGGCGTCGTGCGCTTCGAGTTCTTCGCCGACCCCGACCTCGGCAACCGCGTGGAGCTGCACCAGACGCTCCCGGCGCGACTGGCGGAGTTCGCCCCCACCGCGCTGGCCGCGTGGCATACGCACCTCGAGCTGTTTTTCGCCGCCGTGCACGGGGAGGTGCGCTGCCCGTGGCCGGCGGACCGCATGGAAGCGCTGCGAAAGCAATACTCCGGGCAGGGATGAGTCTGACGCCACACGCGAGGCGGGTTGTCAGTGGTTAAGCTGCGGAATCATGAGCAGCGCGACGGAGCCCATCGGGACGCCACCGGCGACCGAGCCGGACATTCACACCACGGCCGGGAAGCTGGCCGATCTGTATCTGCGCTACAACGAGGCAGTGCACGCGGGTTCGGCGCGTGCGGTGGAACGGCAGCACTCGAAGGGCAAGAAGACCGCGCGTGAGCGGATCGACCTGCTGCTGGACGAGGGTTCGTTCGTGGAGCTGGACGAGCTGGCGCGGCACCGGTCGACGAACTTCGGGCAGGAGAAGAACCGCCCCTACGGCGACGGCGTGGTGACCGGCTACGGCACCATCGACGGCCGCCCGGTGGCCGTGTTCAGCCAGGACGTGGCGGTGTTCGGCGGTTCGCTCGGCGAGGTCTACGGCGAGAAGATCGTCAAGGTGATGGACCTGGCCATCAAGACCGGCCGTCCGATCATCGGCATCAACGAGGGCGGTGGCGCGCGCATCCAGGAGGGTGTCGTTTCGCTCGGCCTCTACGGTGAGATCTTCCGCCGCAACACCCAGGCTTCGGGTGTCATCCCGCAGATTTCACTGATCATGGGCGCGAACGCGGGCGGGCACGTGTACTCCCCGGCGCTGACCGACTTCGTGGTGATGGTCGACCAGACCTCGCACATGTTCATCACCGGCCCCGACGTGGTCAAGACGGTGACGGGCGAGGAGGTCAGCTTCGAGGAACTGGGCGGCGCCCGCACCCACAACACCAAGTCGGGCAACGCGCACTACCTCGGTTCCGACGAGGAAGACGCCATCGCCTACGTCAAGGAACTGCTGTCCTACCTGCCCTCGAACAACCTCTCCGACCCGCCGGTGTTCGACTCCCCCGAGCCCACCGAGGGCTCCATCGCCGAAACGGTCAGCGACACCGACCGCGAACTCGACGCGCTCATCCCGGACTCCCCGAACCAGCCCTACGACATGCACGAGGTCATCACCCGCGTGCTCGACGACGGCGACTTCCTCGAAGTCCAGGAACTGTTCGCCCCCAACGTCCTCGTCGGCTTCGGCCGCGTCGACGGGCACGCCGTCGGCGTCGTGGCCAACCAGCCCACCCAGTTCGCCGGCTGCCTCGACATCGACGCGTCCGAAAAGGCCGCGCGGTTCGTGCGCACCTGCGACGCGTTCAACATCCCCGTCCTCACCTTCGTCGACGTGCCGGGCTTCCTGCCCGGTACCGACCAGGAGTGGAACGGCATCATCCGCCGCGGCGCGAAGCTCATCTACGCCTACGCCGAAGCCACCGTCCCGCTGGTCACCGTCATCACCCGCAAGGCATACGGCGGCGCCTACGACGTCATGGGCTCCAAGCACCTCGGCGCCGACCTCAACCTCGCCTGGCCCACCGCGCAGGTCGCGGTCATGGGCGCCCAGGGCGCGGCCAACATCGTGCACCGCAAGACGCTCGCCAAGGCCGCCGACGAAGGCAAGGACGTCGAGGCCCTGCGCGCGCAGCTGATCCAGGAGTACGAGGACACCCTGCTCAACCCGTACGAGGCTGCCGAACGCGGCTACGTGGACTCGGTGATCGCGCCCGCGCACACTCGCGGCCACATCACCCGCGCCCTGTCCATGCTCCGCGACAAGCGCGAGACGCTGCCGCCCAAGAAGCACGGCAACATCCCGCTGTGAGGCACTGCGATGACTGACGAAAAACGACCATTTCTCCGTATCGTCAAAGGGAATCCGGACGACGCCGAGCTCGCGGCGCTGACCGCGGTGCTCGCCGCGGCGGCCTCCGCGCCCGCTGCGGCGACGGCTCCGCTCCGGCGTTCGGAATGGGCGAACCGCGCGCGAACGCTGCGGCAGCCGTTGCAGCACGGGCCGGGCGCCTGGCGCGCATCCGGACTTCCGCGCTAGAGAACGAAAAAAACGGCCCCGCCATCGGCGGGGCCGTTTTCAGGCCACGGGTTCGAGCACCTTTTGCGGCCGCACCCCGGCGTGCCCGTGCAGGCGGAACAAACGGAACGTCCCGGCGACGGCCAGCACCAGCACGACACCGAACGCCAGCCGGTGCGCGAGCGCGTCGCCGCCCAGCACGTCGATCAGCACACCGACGCCGAGCTCGGCGACGACGGCGAAACTGAAGCCGCCCATGTTCGCGATCCCGCTGGCGATGCCGCCCCGGTGCCCGTGGTTCGAGGTGCGGGCCAGATCGAAGGCCAGCATGCTGACGCCACCGGCCGCGCCGATGAGGAACAGCACGGGCGCCAGCACCACCTGCGGCAGCGGCCCTGGCACGGCGACCAGGACGACCCAGCACAGCGTGCTCACGGCGGCCGCCGTCGCGACGAGCGTGCCGCGAAGATCGGGCCGTCGCGAACCGATCTGCCCGGCCGCGGTGCTGACCAGCACGAACCCGATCACCACGACAGTCAGCAACGCACTGGCGCCGCCGGGGGTTCGTCCCTGGGCGCTGACCAGGTACGGCTGGCCGAGCACGGCGGTGAAGGAAACGAAGGTGCCCATCAGCGTGAAATGCGTCCACATCGCATGTCGGGTGCCCCGGTTTTTCCAGGCGTGGCGCAGACTTTCCCGCAATGGTTCGCTGGTGACCACCGGCGCGACCTCGCGGTGCGGGCTTTCCCGTAGCAGCAGTGCGACGACGACCAGCAGGACAGCGGTGACGATGCCGGCGGCCAGGAACGACGTCGTCCACCCGAAACTCCTGAGCAGCGCGGTCAGTGGCGCGGTGGCGATGAGCTGACCGAGCCCGCCGATCATCCCGGTCAACGCCGACACGAGGGCGAAGCGGCGCCCGGGAAACCAGTTGTGCGCGAGCCGGACGACGTTGACGAACAGGAACGCGTCCCCGGCGCCGATCAGCGCGCGGCCGGTCATGGCCAGTGGATATGCCGTGGCGAGCGCGAAAACGGTCGAGCCGGCGGCCATCAGTGCCATCCCGGCGAGCAACAACCGCCGCGGCCCGAACCGGTCCGCGCCCGCGCCGACCGGCACCTGCAGCGCGGCGTACAGGACCATCTGGACCACGGAAAACGCGGCGAGCCCGGTGGCGTCGATCGAGAAGCGTTCCTGCGCGGTGAGGCCGGCGACCGACAGGCTCATCCGGTGGAAGAGCGCGGTCAGGTAGCAGAGGGCACCCAGGCCCCACATGAACCACGCCTTGCGCACAGCGTTCCTCCTGTTGCATCTATCTTGTATCTATCAGGGTCGCCGTTACGATGCGCGCATGTCAACGAGGGACCGCTCACAGGGTTCGTCCAGCGATCGCGCCTATCGGTGGACGAAGGACCGGATCCTGGACGGACGCTTCGAGGGCGGCAGGCTGATCAGCGAAGGCGAGGTCGCCGACGAGATCGAACTGTCCCGGACCCCGGTACGCGAAGCCTTCCTGCGACTGTCGGCCGAGGGCTTGTTGCGGCTGTACCCGAAGCGCGGCGCCCTCGTCGTGCCCGTCTCGGCGAGCGAAGCGGAAGACATCGCCGAAGCGCGGATCTTCCTGGAGCGTCACGCGGCCGCGAAGGTGATCGACGCCGGCAACGCGCGCGAAGTCGCTTCGGCGATGCGCGCCGTGCTGGAGCGGCAGAAGGCGTTGTCGTATCCCGAACAGGCCCCGGAGTTCACCGCGCTCGACCGGGATTTCCACGCCACCCTGGTGCACGCCGCGGGCAACGCCCTGTTCGACGAGTTCTATTCGAGCCTGCGCGATCGGCAGCTGCGAATGGTCCACACCGCGCTCCGCCGCGACCGCCCCGATCGCCCGCGCATCATCCTCGGCGAGCACGCCCGCATCTGCGAACTCCTCGAGGCCGGCGACGGCGAGGCTCTGCACACCCTCATCGCCACGCACATCACCGCGGTGCGCAATCAGCTCCCCGCGGTTTGACGGCCGATAAAACCCCAGGTAATCGCGCGATCTCGCACGGCAACCACCGTACGAACCCCTCGACAATCGCCTAGCCCGCGCCGTATAGTCCACGTGGAATAAACGACGTGGATCATCATGGAGGTACAACGCATGGGGCGCGCGAAGCTCACACCGATGGCGATGGCCGTCCTTGAGCTGCTGCACGAGAGACCCATGCACCCCTACGAGATGAACCAGCTCCTGCGCGAACGGCACGTGGAAAACCGGGTCAACGTCAAGCCCGGCTCGCTCTACCACACCGTCGACCGGCTGCTGGCCGACGGACACATCGAGGTGGTCGAGACCCAGCGCGAAGGACGCCGCCCCGAACGCACCGTCTACGCACTCACCGAACAAGGCCGCGACGCCTTCGTCGAACGCGCCGTGACCATCCTGCGCACGCTGGCCGCCGAGCGTCCGGAGTACGCCACCGGGCTGGCCTCACTGAACGACCTCGACAAGGACGTCGCACTGGCCCAGCTGCAGGACCGGGTGCTGCTACTGGAGGTCGAGGTCGCCGGGCACGCCGCGATCCGCAAACGGCTCGCCGACGAGCAGGTCCCGGAGATCTACTGGATCGACTGGAAGTACACCGCCGCGTCCTGCGAGTTCGAGCTGAACTGGACCAAGCAGCTCGTCGCCGACATCCAGTCCGGGCGCCTGGAATGGCAGCACCCCAAAAGACACTCCCACGAACTCGAGCTGATCAAGGACGACGATGACAAGGCAAGCTAACCCCTGGGCCGCGCTTTCCGCGCTGTGCCTGGGTTTCTTCATGATCCTGCTGGACACCACCATCGTGTCCATCGCGATCCCCGGCATGGTGCGCGGGCTGGACACCAGCCTGAACTCGGTGGTCTGGGTGCTGTCGGTGTACCTGCTGACGTACGCCGTGCCGATGTTGTTCACCAGCCGCCTCGGTGACCGCTTCGGCCCGAAGCGCGTGTTCCTGGCCGGGCTGTTCGTGTTCACCGCCGCCTCGCTGTGGTGCGGTCTGTCCGGCACGGCCGAGATGCTCATCGCGGCGCGCGCGGTGCAGGGTCTCGGCGCGGCGCTGATGACCCCGCAGACGCTGGCGTTCATCACCCACCTGTTCCCGCCGGCGAAGCGTGGCCCGGCGATGGGGCTGTGGGGCGGCGTCGCGGGCCTGGCCACGATCGCCGGCCCGCTGCTGGGCGGTGTGCTGGTGGACAGCCTCGGCTGGGAGTGGATCTTCTTCGTGAACGTGCCGGTCGGCGTGCTCGCGATCGCGCTGACACTGCTGCTCGTGCCGGACTGGCAGCCGAAACAGTCGCATTCCTTCGACATCCCCGGCATCCTGCTGTCCGCGGCCGGGATGTTCCTGCTCGTCTTCGGTATCCAAAATGGACAGCAGTACGACTGGGGCAGGGCCTGGGGCCCGATCACCGTCTTCGAGATCATCGGCGCCGGGGTCGTCCTGCTCGTGCTTTTCCTGGTGTGGCAACGATTCAACACGCGGGAGCCGCTGCTGCCGCTCCGTGTGTTCAACAACCGTAACTTCTCCGCGGGCAGCGTCACGGCCACCGCGATCGGGTTCGCGATGACCGGCATGTTCGTCCCGCTGGTGGTCTACATCCAGGACGTGCTGGGGATGTCGCCGAGCAAGGCCGGCCTGCTGACCGCGCCGATGTCCTTGCTGTCCGGCATCATCGCGCCGTTCATCGGCAGGCTGTCGGACCGGGTGAACGCCAAGTACCTGGTGATGTTCGGCTTCACCGCGCTCGCCGCCGGCCTGATCATCATCACCGTCCAGGCGGAGTCCACCACGGACCCATGGGCGCTGGTGCCGGCGTTGCTGGTGTGCGGTCTGGGTACCGGCTGCGTTTTCGCGCCGATGAGCAACGTGACGATGAGCTCGGTCGACCGCTCGCTCGCGGGCGCGGCTTCGGGCATCTTCAACACCGCGCGACAGGTCGGCGGCGTGCTCGGTTCGGCCGCGATCGGCGTACTGCTGCAAGCCCGGATCACCGCGAACATGGCCACACAGCACGGAAACGCGCCGGTGGCGCTGACCGACGCGGCCCGCGAGACGCTGATCCTGCCCGCCGCCGTGCTGCTGCTCGGCGCGGTGGCGGCGATGTGGATGAAGCGGGTCGCCCCGCAGGGCGCGCCAACCACCACGACCGAGCTGGCCGCCATCGACCGTTCCTGATCCGACCGGAAATACGCGTTCGCAGCCCGGCTGCTCGTAGAGATCCGTTTCCGCCGTGACTGCAGTCGGATCGGGAACGAACGACGCAGTAGGCTGCGCCGGTGCGTTTCGTGCTGGCCTCCGCTTCCCCCGCCCGCCTCGGTCTGCTGCGTGCGGCGGGCATCGAACCGAGTGTCGTGGTCTCCGGCGTCGACGAAGACGCCGTGGCCGCGTCGCTGACCGACCCGTCCCCCGCCGAACTGGTCAGCGCGCTGGCACTGGCCAAGGCAGAGGCGGTGCTGGCGGAGGTCGCCAGCACCCAGGTGGACGCCGTGGTCGTCGGCTGCGATTCGATGCTCTCGATCGGCGGCGAGATGCTCGGCAAACCGCTGGAGCCGGAGGTGGCGCGGAAGCGCTGGGCGCAGATGGCCGGCGATTCCGGAGTGCTGCTGACCGGCCACGCGGTGTTGCGGGTGGAGAACGGCGAACGCACCGGGCAGGCGGTCGGCAGCCAGGCCACCACGGTACGTTTCGCCACTCCGGCGCCGTCGGAGGTCGAGGCGTACATCGCGACCGGCGAGCCGCTCAACGTGGCAGGCGCGTTCACCCTCGACGGCCGTGGCGGCTGGTTCGTCGAGGGCATCGACGGCGACCCGTCCAGCGTGATCGGGCTCAGTCTCCCGTTGACCAGGCGGTTGCTCGAGCAGGTCGGCGTGAGCGTCGTCGACCTGTGGTCTCCCGCATAGTGGGAACGGGAAGAAAATCCACGTTCGCGGTGTAGACCAATTCCGGTAAGCAAGAAGTTCACAAGCACCGGAGCAACCCCGTGTCCTTCATACGGTCCTATTCGAGACCCAAGGTTTTCGGCCTCATCGTGGTCGCCGCGCTGGTGATCGGCGCGCTGCTCGGCTTCCTCGCCAAGCAGGCCCAGCTGTCCTGGCTGGGCACCACGCTGGAAACGATCGGCACGATCTTCTCGAACCTGCTGCAGGTGACCGTGCTGCCGCTGGTGTTCACCGCGATCGTGCTGGGCATCAGCAGCCTGCGCGGGCTCGGCGGCGCGCGCACCGCGGCCCGGCTCGGCGGGAAGACCGTGCTGTGGTTCGCCACGACCTCGTTCATCGCGGTGCTGCTCGGGATCGTGGTCGGCAAGATCATCAACCCGGGCACCGGGGTTTCGCTCAAGCCGGACGCCTCGACGGTGCAGAAGCTGGCGAGCCGGGACCAGGGTTCGTGGCTGGACCTGATCAACAACCTGGTGCCCAGCAACCTGTTCGAGGCCTTCGCCGACGGCGAGATCCTGCAGGTCGTGGTGATCTCACTCGCGGTCGGACTGGCCGCGTACAGCCTCGGGGACCGCGCCGAGCCGTTCGTGCGGTTCAACAGGGTCGTGTTCGATCTGGTGCAGAAGGTGCTGAGCTGGATCATCAAGCTCGCCCCGATCGGGGTGCTCGGCCTCATCGGCCACGCCTTCGCCACCTACGGCGACAAGTTCGTCCGGCCGCTGCTCTCGCTGATCGTCGCGGTGTACATCGGCACGCTGCTGGTGTTGTTCGTGGTCTACCCGCTGTTGCTGAAGTTCGTCGGCAAGGTGAGCCCCGCGCTGTTCTTCCGCAAGGCGTGGACGGCCATCCAGTTCGCGTTCGTGTCCCGGTCCTCCGGCGCGACGCTGCCGCTGAGCAGGCAGACCGCGGTGAACCTCGGCGTGGACCCTGGTTACGCGAGCTTCGCGGTGCCGCTGGGCACGACGACCAAAATGGACGGTTGCGCGGCCGTTTATCCTGCGGTGGCAAGCATTTTCATCGCGAACCTGTTCGGCATCCACCTCGGTTTCGGCGACTACGTGCTGATCGTGGTCGTCGCGGTGTTCGGCGCGATCGCTACGGCCGGGGTGACCGGCTGGTTCACCATGCTCACCCTGACGCTGAGCACGCTGAACCTGCCACCGGAGGTGATCGCGACCGGGATCGCGGTGATCTACGGGATCGACCCGATCCTGGACATGATGCGCACGGCCACGAACGTGACCGGCCAGATCGCCATCCCGACGTGGATCGCCCGCACCGAAAACCTGCTCGACGACGAGGTACTCAACTCCCACACCCCGCCGCCGCTGCTCGACGACGCGCCCCGCGAACCCGCGCACGCGGCCTGATCACGGGCAGGCGCGCAGATCGCTCGCCTGGAGCCGGACGTTCGGCCAGCCCCGCAACTGCGCGGGGTAGCTGTACTTCTTCGTGCACCCGACGACGCTGCCGTCCAGCCCGTACACCCGGGCCAGCACCGGGTTACTGTCCACAACGGACACTTCCGGGGCGTCCGAGCCGGACACATTGCCCAGCACCACGATGCCCGCGTCGGAGAAGTACGGCTTGTCCACCGATCGCCACGTGCCTGCCCGTTCGATGAACAGCTGCGCGATGCGCCCGCCGTTGAGTGGCGCATCCACCAGGCACGCCGAAACGGACGCCTGGACGCAGCTCAGCGAGCCGGTGGTGAGCCGGGCCCCCAGCTCGGTGATCGTGGTCTGCAGGACCACGGCGCCGGCCTGGAACCGGCCGTTGCCGCCGTGGGCGTCGGCCAGCAGCTCCACCGAGCTGCCCGCCACGCTCTGGGTGGCGACCACACCGCACGGGGCGTTGCCACAGTCGAATCCGTTGGCCGAGATCGAGGTGGTCGGCAACGCGGCTTCGACCCCTGGTACCGACGTGTCCCTTGTCCTCAACTTGCCGACCGCCACCAGAGCGGCGATCGTGACCAGTGCGGCCAGTACGGCCGTGACCACCACGGACCGAGGAGCCCGCCTCGCGCCCACGCGCTTTCCCCTCTCCCCCGGCCCGGTGTGGAAGCCAGGGTAAGCGTGAGCCGCGTCTCTCCGCACGGGGACACCCGCGCCGTAAACTCACCGAAGGCCCGCGGGCGCGCCGCAGGAGGGACGGCCCCGGGCGCAGGCGGAACATCCACATGGAGGTAGGGCGTGCCCGAGCAGGCCAGCGGGAGCCAAGGCGGACCGGTCACCAAGATCCTCGTCGCCAACCGGGGCGAGATCGCGGTGCGCGTGATCAGAGCGGCCAAAGACGAGGGCCTGGCCAGCGTCGCGGTGTACGCCGACCCCGACCGCGACGCGCCGCATGTGCGGCTGGCGGACGAGGCGTTCGGCCTCGGCGGCAGCACGGCGGCGGAGAGCTACCTCGTCATCGACAAGCTGATCGACGTCGCGAAGCAGTCCGGCGCCGACGCCGTGCATCCCGGTTACGGCTTTCTTTCCGAGAACGCCGATTTCGCCCAGGCCGTCATCGACGCCGGGCTGACCTGGATCGGGCCGAGCCCGCAGGCGATCCGCGATCTCGGCGACAAGGTCACCGCGCGGCACATCGCCACCAAGGCCGGTGCCCCGCTGGTACCCGGCACCAAGGACCCGGTGGCGAACGCCGACGAAATCATCGCCTTCGCCAACGAGAACGGCCTGCCGGTGGCCATCAAGGCCGCCTTCGGTGGTGGCGGCCGCGGCCTCAAGGTCGCCCGCACGATCGAGGAAATCCCGGAGCTGTTCGAATCCGCCACCCGTGAGGCGATTTCCGCCTTCGGCCGCGGCGAGTGCTTCGTGGAGCGCTACCTGGACAAGCCGCGTCACGTCGAGGCGCAGGTGCTGGCCGACAAGCACGGCAACGCGATCGTCGTCGGCACCCGCGACTGCTCGCTGCAGCGTCGTCACCAGAAGCTGGTGGAAGAAGCCCCCGCCCCGTTCCTGTCGGACGAGCAGCGCGCCACCATCCACAGCTCGGCGAAGGCCATCTGCAAGGAAGCCGGCTACTCCGGCGCCGGCACCGTCGAGTACCTGGTCGGCGTCGACGGGACCATTTCCTTCCTGGAGGTCAACACCCGGCTGCAGGTCGAGCACCCGGTGTCCGAGGAGACCGCGGGCATCGACCTGGTCCGCGAGATGTTCAGCATCGCCCGCGGCGAGAAGCTGCGCTTCACCGAGGACCCGGAGCCGCGCGGGCATTCCATCGAGTTCCGGCTGAACGGCGAGGACGCCGGCCGTAACTTCCTGCCCGCGCCGGGCACCGTGACCAAGCTGGTGTACCCCGAGGGCCCGGGTGTCCGGGTCGACTCCGGTGTGCACACCGGCAGCGTCGTCGGCGGCCAGTTCGACTCGATGCTGGCGAAGCTGATCGTCACCGGTTCCGACCGGCTGAACGCGCTGGAGCGCAGCCGCCGTGCGCTGGACGAGCTCGTC
This sequence comes from Amycolatopsis sp., assembly GCF_035546795.1. Lineage (GTDB taxonomy): Bacteria > Actinomycetota > Actinomycetes > Mycobacteriales > Pseudonocardiaceae > Amycolatopsis_E. The sequence goes on along the minus strand of NZ_DASZWC010000055.1, from coordinate 25,023 downwards.
ATCGAGGGCCTCGCCACCGTGGTGCCGTTCCACCGCGCGATCGTGCGGGACGAGGCGTTCATCGGCGACGGCGAGTCGTTCAAGGTGCACACCCGCTGGATCGAGACCGAGTTCGACAACCAGATCGAGCCGTTCGTCGCGCCCGGCGAAGCCGACGAAGAGGCCGAAGAGCGCCAGACAGTCGTGGTCGAGGTCGGCGGGCGCCGGCTGGAAGTCTCCCTGCCCGGTGACCTCGCGCTCGGCGGTGGTGGCGGTGCGGCGGCCGCGAAGGCCAAGCCGCGCAAGCGTGCCGGCGGCACCAAGGCCGCGGTCAGCGGGGACGCGGTGACCGCGCCGATGCAGGGCACGATCGTCAAGGTCGCGGTCGAGGACGGCCAGCAGGTCGAGGCGGGCGAGCTGATCGTGGTGCTGGAAGCGATGAAGATGGAAAACCCGGTGACGGCGCACAAGGCGGGCACTGTGAGCGGTTTGTCCGTCGAGGTCGGTTCCGCCGTCACGCAGGGCTCGGTTCTGCTCGAGATCAAGGACTGACGGGTCCCCTTCTGGGCCTAAAATCACGGACGTGAACCCAGGACCCTCTTCCCCGGAGATCCGGATCAGCGATTCCGACCGGGAGTCCGCGCTCACGGCGCTCGGCGAGCACATGAGCGCGGGGCGGCTGGACATCGACGAGTACGGGGAACGTTCGGCGCAGGTCACCGCGGCCAAAACCCGCGGTGACCTCGCCGGGATCTTCACCGATCTGCCCGCGCCGCATCCGGATTTCGGCGGGCAACCGGCTGCCGGCGCGGCGCCTCGGCAGACGGTCGAATCAGCCAAACCGGCCACCCCCACCACCTGGGCGGAGCGGCCGTTGAACCAGCGGCTCACCGCCGCGGCGATCCCCATCGTGTGGATAGCCGGGCTCGCCCTGTGCATAACCACCGGGATGTGGTGGTTCATCGCGCTGCCGTTCGCACTCACCGCGATCGGGCGCGGGCTGTGGGGCGCCGACTGGGAGCACGAGCAGCGGCGCGACGCGCACCGCCGCGAACTCCGCGACCGGCGTCGCGATTTCCGCGACCGCCGACGCTACTAGTATCAGCGCGTGGGCGCGGATCTGCGGCTCAGCGACGCTGAGCGCAACGAAGCCATCGAGGCGCTGTCCGAGCACGTCCGCACCGGCAGGCTCGACATCGAGGAGTTCGGTACCCGGTCCGCCCGCGCCAGCGCCGCGCGGACCCGCAACGAGCTGGTGCCGCTGTTCGACGACCTGCCCGAGCCACATCCCGCGGTGCTGAAGGTCGTCCGTGCCCGGCAGGCGCCGGGTAAACCCGAGCCGGCGCAACGGTTCGGCGGCACCGCGGTGACCATCGCGGCGATCATCGCCGTGCTGTTGTTCTTCACGGTGGCCAAGGTATGGCTGGTCTTCCTGCTGCCGGCCGTCGTCGCCCTGCTGATCGGAGCGAGGTCCCGGTAGCCCGATGGAACCTGTGGAGATCAACGCGGGTGAGTACTACCTCCGGCAGCTGCGCGCGGACGCGTCGCTCGACGACCGCCCGGCACTGGTGACGGCGTTCGCCGACCCGGAGCATTCCCGCTACATCGTCAACTACAACGTGCGCGACCTCGTCGAAGCCGAGTCCTACGTCAACCAGCGCGCCGCCGAATGGTTCGGCGATGAGCGGTGCTCGTGGGCCATCGCGGAGCCGACCACCGGGGCATTGCTGGGCGAGGTCGGCTTGAAGAGCCTGGACCTGGGAGCACGCACCGCGGAAACGGCGTTGTGGATTCACCCGGACGCACGTGGCCGGGGGATCTCGGTGATCGCGGTGAACGCCGCTGTGCGGTTCGCTTTCGGTGCGCTGGAACTGAAGGAAGTCGCGTACCGGCACCATCCGGACAACCACGCGTCAGCAGCCGTCGCGAAACGCTGCGGCTTCGCCCGCGTGGGTGTCGGCGACGATCCGAATCTGCCCGGCGGGCGCCTGGTCGAATGGATCCGGCAAGCCCTCTGATCCGTCTCACCGGCGTGTTGCTCGCCCTCTGCCTCCGGTGACTGGGACTCCTGGCCATTCCCACCCGAACTTCGTGGCTGGCCGGGTTCCCAGCGTCCAACAGATCTGGCATTCGAAAACAGTCCGCGCATTACGACGTGCCGCCGATTCGCGCGATTCGCGCCCCGCGGATCCGATCGTCGCGCCCACTCCGGAACAGGTCTCGGCACTCGCCGCGCAATTGCGTGCGAACCCCGTCCACAACAGCGCCGGCCGCGCCGACCCGCTCACTATTCCCACCGAGGACCGGCGCAGAAAACCGGGCTCAAGCTCCGGGTCGCGGCCTTTCCTGCGCTCGGCCCAGCACTGGCCAAGGAGTTCCCCGGCGAGACCGTTTTCGTCGTGGTTTCGCCGGCGCGCCCCCGTCGCTCATGCGGAAAGCTTGCCCTGCGGCGGGAAACGGCGCTCACGACAGCCGCGATCGCGGATCTCGCCGCAGCGATTCTCAGTGTCGAGGACGGCCCGCCGGACAGTCTGGCAGCGGCGGCCGAGCGCCGGAGCACGGCCGCCGAACTGCCCGGACGGGCAAGAACTGCCGACGCAATGCGGGATGTTCGTGAAATCGCCACAGGGCTGCGCGCTGTATCCCCGCTGGCTACTTCTCGGGATCGTGGCCGGTCTGGTCGCGTTCGCGCGGTGTTCGGCCCGTGGACGCAACCCAGCGCCCAGGTCAGATCCATTGTGGATGGTCTCCTGCTGGATCGCACGCCCTTGTCCGCTTCGGGCGATGACAACCCGCGGATGTCCCTGTGTCACAAGGTTTCCGAGGCACTGCCCGGAGATTACGTCTGGGTGTACGGACAGGACGACAAAGGTGACTACAAGGGAAACAACTTCGTCGGGGACGACTTCCCGAAGCCGAAGGACAGCACAATCGAGGGCTTCGACGCCCAGGCGGCCAAGTCGTACGGCGAAATTCCCACCAGAAGCGCGATCCCGGACACACTCGCCGGTAAACAACTTGTGGGCGCTCGCCTTGCGCCGACGTCGGGAGTGCGCCGTGGCGCGCCGCCGGCGCTGCGCTGAACTGGACGCCCGGATGAACCGTGTAGCGGGTGCCGTCCACCCGGCGCCGCCGAAGAACTCGGCGGACGCGGAAAAACAGGCGGACGCGGCGAAGCGGTACGTGCTCACCCTCGACCACCTGGGCCGTGGGGGAATACGACGAGGTGACGGACGAGTTGGGCCGGTTGGAGGAGGTGCTGCAGTGATCTGGGTGCTGGTCGCGGTGGCCGCCGTCGTGCTGGCACTCGGCGCGGGAATACCGGTGTTCGCCGGCCGCGGCCGGGCCGGCGACGATGAGGAGATCGTCGCCAGGGCCCGTTACCACCAGCTGGGCCATTACGTCGAAAACCCGGTCGCCACCAACGATCCCGAAGCCGCGGCGTTGCTCCGGCAGGGCCGGGAGCGCTGGGATTCCGCCGGTGCGACGCTCGCCACGGCACGGGCCGCCGCCGAATTCGAACTCGTGGCGCGGATCTGCGGCCAGGGCCTGGCTTGAGTGGCGAGCGCACATGCACGGATCGGCATACCGGGGCCATTCTGATCACTCTGTGCCGGGAGACACAATTACTTTCGCATTCTCGGATCTTGTGATGATCTGGATTCGATACCTGATTCAGCGCCGAACGGGGGAAACGTGGGCGACTCCAGCCTCTTCTTGACCCGCATCCTCGACGTGCTCTGTGATGGCGGCGACAAAATCGCGTTCGCCCACCAAAGCCGGTCGATGAGCTACCGGGAGACCTTTGACACATTGCGGCGACTGCATCGGACGCTGAAAACCGAGGGCATTTCCCCCGGGCAAACGGTCGCGATCACCGGCGGAAACATGCCGGAAACAATTCTGCTGCAGATTGCGGCGCAGTTGCGCGGAGCCAGGGTGGCGCACGTGGAAGGCCAGCCCGCCGGCGAACTGCGTCCCGATCACGTGCTGTCGTCCGATCCCGACGGGCCGCTGCTGCTGGCCGGCACCGGCACCAAGGCGCGGGAGAACGACATCGTGATGCCGCGCGCGGTGGAGACGATCTTCCCGACCGAGGCCGGGAAACTGATCTCCTACAGCGAGATCTACGAAGAGATGGCGCGCATGGTCGAGCCGCATCCGGACGGGCCGCAGCAGGTGCTGCTGATCGCCCCGATGTCGCACCCCATCGGCAACCAGATCACCGTGAAGGCCCTGCTGGCCGGCGACACGGTGGTCCTGCACGAGCGCGCCCCGGAAGCTCTGCAGACCGGCACGGCAACGCCACCGGCCGCCTGAACGCACAAAGAGGCGCGGCTGCTCGATCGAGCAGCCGGGCCTCTCGCTTGTCCAGACCAGCCACGCGGGCTGCCCCACATGGGCGCCACCCGTGTGCGGTAAACCGTGCGGAGTTAGCCCACCGGCTCCATCAGCCACGCCCACGCCTCGAGAGCGAGCTAGCCCACCGGCTCCGTGAGCCGCGCCCGCGCCTCGGGAGCACTGGCGCGCCGGGCGTCGGCGGCTTCGTCGCTCGGCTGGGTCTGCGAGTCACGCTCCGCGGCCACCCGCGCGTTGTAGACCTCGACCTCGTGCGTCACGGTTTCGTCCGACCAGCCGAGCACCTGGGCCATCAGCATCGCGACCTGCAGGGCGCAGTCCACGCCGCGATGCGGGTACTCGATCGAGATCCGGGTCCGCCGTGCGAGCACATCCTCCAGGTGGAGCGCACCTTCGTGGCTGACCGCGTACACCGCTTCCACCGCCAGGTAGTCCGGCGCGTGTTCGATCGGCCGCAGCAGCTCCGGCTTGCCCTCCGCGAGCGCGAGCACCTCGTGCACCAGCGAGCCGTAGCGGTCCAGCAGATGCCGGACCCGGTACGGGTGCAGCCCGTGCTGGGCGGCCAGGTGATCGGCCTGGTTGACCAGCGCGTGGTACCCGTCCGCGCCGAGGAGCGGCACCTTGTCGGTGATCGACGGCTGCGCCCGCACCGGCAGGTCCACGGCCGCGGCGTCCACGGCGTCGGCCGCCATCACCCGGTACGTCGTGTACTTGCCGCCCGCGATGGCGACCAGGCCGGGCGCCACGCGCGCCACCGCGTGCTCGCGGGACAGCTTCGAGGTCTCCTCGCTCTCACCGGCCAGCAGCGGGCGCAGGCCGGCGTAGACACCCTCGATGTCCTCGTGCTTGAGCGGTGTCGCGAGCACCGAGTTCACGTGCTCGAGGATGTAGTCGATGTCGTGTTCGGTCGCCGCCGGATGCGCCAGGTCGAGATTCCACTCGGTGTCCGTCGTCCCCACGATCCAGTGATTCCGCCAGGGAATGACGAAAAGCACGGACTTCTCGGTCCGGAGAATGAGGCCGGACTCCGACACTATCCGGTCCCGCGGCACCACGATGTGCACGCCCTTGCTGGCCTGCACCCGGAATCGGCCGCGGCTGCCGGACAACCGCTGCAGTTCGTCGGTCCACACGCCGGTGCAGTTGATCACCGCGTTGGCGTGGATCTGGGTCTCACGCCCGTCCTCGACGTCGCGCACCCGGACGCCGGACACCCGGTCCGCCTCGCGCAGGAACTCCACCACCTGGGTAGAGGTCCGGACCACCGCGCCGTAATGCGCGGCCGTGCGGGCCACGGTCATCGTGTGCCGGGCGTCGTCGGACTGTGCGTCGTAGTAACGGATTCCGCCGATCAGCGAATCACGTTTCAACGCCGGCACCATCCGCAGCGCGCCGGCTCGCGTCAGGTGCTTCTGGCCGGGCACCGAACGGGCGCCGCCCATGGTGTCGTAGAGGAACAGGCCCGCCGCCGTGTACGGGCGTTCCCATACCCGGTGCGTCAGCGGGTAAAGGAAACTCACGGGCTTGACCAGGTGCGGCGCGAGCCGGGTGAGCATCAGCTCCCGCTCCCGCAACGCCTCCCGCACCAGGCCGAACTCCAGCTGTTCGAGGTAGCGCAGCCCGCCGTGGAACAGCTTGCTCGACCGGCTCGACGTGCCGGACGCCAGGTCTCGCGCCTCCACCAGCGCCACCCGGAGGCCCCGGGTCGCGGCGTCCAGCGCGGTCCCGGCTCCGACCACACCACCACCGACCACCACCAGGTCGAAGGTCTCTTCGCCGAGCCGCCGCCAAGAATGCTCACGCGCGGCCGGCCCCAGTTCCGCCTCAGTCACTCCGGCTTCCCTTCTCGAGCCTGCTGCTATGCCAACCAGCATGGCACGGACCGCCCGTTTCGGTCGGGTACCCACGGGTGTTCCCCGACACCCGATCGGATGTGGTCGGAAGTCCCTTGGATTGCCCGTCGCGGCGAACTAGGTTGAAGTTGATCGTGAATCGGCGATGGTGCCGGAGCTCGCCTCGCCGGTTCTTCACGAAGTGCGATCTTCGGAGGGAGCCGGATGAGTCTGATCGCGATTTTCGTCTGGGAGCTGATCGGTACCGCGGTGCTGATCCTCCTCGGCAACGGCGTCGTGGCGAACGTCGTGCTGCGGAAGAACAACGGGCACCAGGCAGGCACCCTGTTCATCACTTTCGGATGGGCGTTCGGCGTGTTCACCGGCGCCAGCCTGGCCGCGCCGAGCGGTGCGCATCTCAACCCGGCGGTCACGCTCGGGCTCGCGATCTCGGGTGAGACCCCGTGGAAGGACGTACCGGTCTATTGGGCCGGCCAAATGGTCGGCGCGTTCCTCGGTGCGGTGCTGTGCTGGGCAGCCTACAAACTGCAGTTCGACGACCACCCGGAACCGCGGGACACCCTGGGCATCTTCTCCACCGCACCGCAGATCCGGAACAAGGCCTGGAACCTCGTCACCGAGATCATCGGCACCTTCGTGCTCGTCGGCTGGATCCTGCTCAGCCCGACGCTCAAGACGGGCACGGACGGCACCCCGAACTTCGGCAACTCGGCACTGGGCTACGCCGGCGTCTCCTTCGTCGTGCTGGTCATCGGCATCTCGCTCGGCGGCCCGACGGGGTACGCCATCAACCCCGCCCGTGACCTGGGGCCGCGCATCGCCTACGCGTTCGCGCTCCCGATCAAGGGCAAGCGGGACGGCGACTGGAACTACGCGTGGGTCCCGGTGATCGGCCCACTGATCGGCGGCGCGCTGGCCGCTCTGCTCTACCTCGGTGTCCACCACCTCACCTGACTGGGAGAAAACATGACTTCTTACGTCGCCGCGATCGACCAGGGCACCACGTCCACCCGGGCGATGATCTTCGACCACTCCGGCCGGGTCGTCGCCGTGGACCAGAAGGAGCACGAACAGATCTTCCCGCAGGCGGGCTGGGTCGAGCACAACGCGGAGGAGATCTGGAGCAACACCCGCACGGTCACCGCGGGCGCGCTAGCCAAGGCCGATCTGCAGGCCAAGGACATCGTCGCGGTCGGCATCACCAACCAGCGCGAAACCACCCTGGTGTGGGACCGCAACACCGGCAAGCCGGTGTACAACGCGATCGTCTGGCAGGACACGAGGACCGACAAGATCGTCGACGAGCTCGGTGCGCTCGGCGGCGGTCAGGAGCGATACCGCGACAAGACCGGGCTGCCGCTGGCCACCTACTTCTCCGGGCCCAAGGTGAAATGGATCCTGGACAATGTGGACGGTGCGCGTACGCGCGCCGAAGCCGGCGACCTGCTGTTCGGAAACATGGACACCTGGGTGTTGTGGAACATGACGGGCGGCCCGAACGGCGGCGTGCACGTCACCGACCCGACCAACGCGTCCCGCACCCTGTTGATGAACCTCGACACCCTGTCCTGGGACGAGGGCAACGCCGCGGACATGGGTATCCCGCTGTCGATGCTGCCGGAGATCCGGTCGTCCTCCGAGGAGTACGGGAAGGTTCGCGAACGCGGCGTGCTCGCCGGTGTGCCGATCACCGGGATCCTCGGCGACCAGCAGGCGGCCACGTTCGGGCAGGCCTGTCTTTCCCCCGGTGAAGCCAAGAACACCTATGGCACCGGTAACTTCGTGCTGCTCAACACGGGCACCGAGAAGGTCATGTCGCAGAACGGGTTGCTGACCACGGTCTGCTACAAGATCGGCTCGAACGACACGGTGTACGCGCTGGAGGGTTCCATCGCGGTCACCGGTTCGCTGGTGCAGTGGTGGCGGGACAACCTCGGCGTGATCGGCACCGCCGCCGAGATCGAGCAGCACGCGAAGACCGTCGAAGACAACGGTGGCGCGTATTTCGTTCCGGCGTTTTCCGGCTTGTTCGCTCCTTACTGGCGGTCCGACGCACGCGGCGCGATCGTCGGGCTCACCCGGTTCGTCAACAAAGGACATCTGGCGCGCGCCGTCCTCGAAGCCACCGCTTTCCAGTCGCGGGAGGTGATCGAGGCGATGAACGCCGACTCCGGCGTGCCGCTGAAGTCGTTGAAGGTCGACGGCGGAATGGTGGTCAACGAGTTGCTCATGCAGTTCCAGGCCGACATCCTCGGCGTGCCGGTGATCCGGCCGGTGGTCAACGAGACGACCGCGCTCGGCGCCGCGTACGCCGCCGGGCTCGCCGTCGGGTTCTGGGAAAGCGAGGACGACATCCGCAACAACTGGGCCCAGGACAAGGAATGGACCCCGGACATGGACGAAGGAGCTCGCGAAAAGCAGTACCGCAACTGGAAGAAGGCCGTGACGAAGACCTTCGACTGGGTCGAGTGACAGCACGCCGCCGAGCCGCCGCAGTGGCTCGGCGGCGGCACTGCCGCCCGCTCCCGGTGCGTGGAACTCCTTACCCCGCAACAGAAAACCGAGCGTCAGCTCTCAGTTTCCCACTGCGTCAGTAAACCGCCTCAGACCCGTCACCAGTCTCCGGCGCACCCTTCGGCAACACCTTCACCTGCGGCCCGGACGAACCCGAACCCGTCTTCCCAGTTCCCGATCCGGTTCCTGTCGAACCGCACCGAACCATCGCCGCGGGCGCCACAGCGGCCGTGGATTCGGTCGGTTCCGTTGTTTCCGTGGTCGGCTCTTGCGAACTCGCCGGCGGCTCCGTTGTCTCCGTCGGCTCGCTCGGCTTCGTGGTGGTGGTCGGCGACGTCGGTTTGGTGACCGGCGGCGTGCAGACAATCGTGAATTCCGCGGTCGCCGTACCGTCACCGAACGGGCCGCCACTGCCCCAACACGGGAAACTAGCCGTGTACGTCCCTGGTGTGTCACCTGCCTTTCCCTTGCCCTCGTAATACGGATTCGAAACCAGGTTCAGTGTCACCGCGCCCGTGAGCCCGGGCGAGGTGACCGAACCATAATGGCCGTAGCACAACGCCTTGAACTCCAGCGTCTGCCCCGGCAGCACTGTTGTCGGGCTGACGTGCAGCTCCGGCGGCGGCGCCGTCGCACTCGCGATCGGCGCGGAAAGCACGCCACCCGTCAAGGCCAGCAGTGCGGCCCCCGCGAAAATCCCCTTCTTGTTCACCACGCACCTCCCAAGATGTGTTCCCTGACATGGAAAACACACCTGAAAGGGCGCGGTGGTTGTCTCAGCCGGTCACCGAAATGACATTGAATGCGACGCCTTGGTCATCGGCGACCTGCGCCATCCGGCCGTACGGGCTGTCCATCGGCTCACGGGAGACCGACCCGCCCAGCTCGACGATCTTCGCGACCGAAGCGTCCGTGTCGGCCACGCCGAAATACGTCGACCAGTGCGAGTCGCCTTCCGAGATCCCACCGAGCCCGCCGATGGGCCTGCCATCAAGATCCAGTGTGGCGTAAGAGAAGTCCGCGTTCGAGATATCGCCGAGGTGGTAGCCGAAAACCTGACTGTAGAAGGCTTTCGCTCGATCGAAGTCCCGGTTCATGCACTCGTTCCAGACCAGTGTGCCGGGTACGTTCACGTGCTGCAAGCCGACGTTCTCCTTCGCCTGCCACAGACCGAACGCCGCGCCGGCCGGATCCACCACCATCGCCATCCGGCCCGAGTCGCCGACATCCCCGGGCGGCATGAGCACCTGCCCGCCGGCCTCGGTGATCCGGGCGGTCGTCTTGTCCACGTCGGCGGCGGCGAGGTACGTGGTCCACACCGAAGGAACCTGTTCCATCCCAGGGGGTTTCGGGCCGAACGCGGCGACACTTCTCCCCTCGAGCAGCGCTATCCGGTAATGGCCGTACTCCTCACCCTGGTCTGCTGTCTCCCAGCCGAACAGCTCGCCGTAGAACCGGTCGGCCCGCTCCGGATCGGCCACCATCAGGTCGACCCAGCACGGGGTTCCTTCGGGCCACGGGGTGTCGCGGAAGGTCATTTCGAGCTCCTGTCTTCGTCGGTGCTGTGCTTGCGGTCACCAGTGTGGCACCGGGCACCGACAAAAACGGGACTACTCGAGGACCGCGTACACGATGATGTTGTCGCGGTAACTGTGCGCGCTCCGGTCGAAACTCCCGCCGCACGTGATGAGGCGCAACTCCGGGTCCGCGGTGTCGCCGTAGACGGCATCCGTCGGGAAGACGTCCTTGTCGATCTGCTCCACCTTGGTCACCTTGAACCGCGCGACGGAACCGTCCTTTCTGGACACAACGACCTCGTCACCGGCCGCGAGTTCCTTGAGACGCCAGAAAATTCCCTTCTGTTTGTTCCCGTCGACATGGCCGAGAATCACGGCCGGGCCGACTTCGCCCGGCGTCGGGCCGTACTGGTACCAGCCGGCCTCCAGCGGCCGGCTGACCGGCGGCACCTGGATGGTGTTGTCCGCGTTGAGCCCCAGCGGGACGAGCGTGGAATGCGCGTCGATCTTCGCGATATCCACACTTTCGGGTTCAGCTCGGGGCATTCCGATCGGAACCGGAGTACTACTGGTTGCAGGCGCCGATGGTGACCGAACCGGTTGCGCGGCACAGCCACTCACGAGCACGAACGTCAGCAAGAGCAGTAACCAGCGCCTCACCACGAGCCGTCCCCGGTCTGCGGCGCACCGGACGGAATCTTCGCGGTTTGTGACGCCTTTTCCTTTGCCAGCACGGTGAAATGCACGGTCACCGGCGTGCCTGCACAGTCGAACGAAACAGGATAGGAGCCCGATGGCACATCACGAATCACAGTCTCGCCGAAGAGCGCCCATGGCTGGTGCCCCTCAGCGTTGCGTCCCAACGGTTCCGTCACGCGCAGCGCCGCCGACGTCAGCGGGCTTGCCGTCCCTTCACAGGCGGCGGCAACGGAAACCTTCCAGCCCGGCTGCCCGCTGTAGGCGGACAACTTCAGCCACACCGGCAACGGCTGCGGGGAGGGCTCGGTCGTGGTCGTCGTCGTGGTCGTTGCCGGACTGGACGAAGGTGGCTCGGTGGTCGTTTCGGCCGACGCGAGCGGGGACAGTACGAACAGTCCCGGCAGGACAGCGGCGACAGCGATGGAAGTTTTCATATCGGCCTCACGGCGGTTTGGGACCCTGATGTCGACAAGGCGCTTTTCGCGGGCCGTCCGTTGCCCGCCGACATCAAACCGTGACGGCGATCAGTCCAGGTCGTCGTGCCGCATCAGCTGACGGCCTGCCTCCGTGATCGACCCCGAAAGCGACGGGTACACCGAGAACGTGAGCGCCAGGTGCTCCACGGTCAGCTGGTTCTGCACGGCCAGCGCAATCGGAAGGATGAGTTCACTGGCACTTGGCGCAACGACGACACCACCGACGACCACACCAGTGGCGGGGCGACAAAACAGCTTCACGAAACCGTGCCGCAGCCCCTCCATCTTGGCGCGGGCGTTCGTGGCCAGCGGCAGCATGATCGTGCGGGCGGGCACCTCGCCCGAGTCGATCGCCTGCTGCGAAATGCCGACGGTCGCGATTTCGGGGTGGGTGAAGACGTTCGCCGCGACAGTCTTCAGCTTGATCGGGGCGACGCCTTCGCCGAGTGCGTGCCACATCGCTATCCGGCCCTGCATGCTGGCGACGGACGCGAGCATCAGCACACCGGTGCAGTCGCCGGCCGCGTAGACGCCGGGCACGCTGGTGCGGGAGACACGGTCGACGCCGATGAAACCGCCGGGGCCGGGCTCGATGCCCACCCGGTCCAGCCCGATGTCGGCGGTGTTGGGAATCGAGCCCACGGTCATCAGGGCGTGACTGGCCTCGATCACCCGGCCGTCCGTCAGGTGCACGGAGACGCCCTTCTCAGTGCGCTCGACCTTGTCCGCCCTCGCCTGCTTGGCAACGGCCGTTCCGCGCTGGGAGAACACCTCTTCGAGCACTGCGGCGGCGTCGGCGTCCTCGTGCGGCAGGACGCGGTCACGGCTGGACACGACGGTGACCTTGACGCCCATCTCGGTGTACGCGGAGGCGAACTCGGCACCCGTCACACCCGAACCGATCACGGCGAGGTGCTCGGGCAATTCCTTCAGGTCGTACAGCTGACGCCAGTCGAGGATGCGCTCGCCGTCCGGCACGGCGCCGGGGAGCACCCGCGGGGTCGCGCCGGTCGCGACCAGCACCACGTCGGCGTCGAGGATTTCAGGCTCACCCGATCGAGGGTTAACCAGGACTTTGTGTGTGGCGAGGCCGGGCTCGTCGTCGTGGAAGCGCGCCTCGCCGATGATCACCCGGACGCCCTCGCGCTGGACGCGCGCCCGGATGTCGGCGGACTGGGCGAGAGCCAGGCCCTTGACCCGCCCGTGCACCGTGCGCAAGTCGATCCGGGTCTGCACGAGATCGGTCGCGATGCCCAGCTCACCGAGGCCCTGCATGCTGGCCCGGGCCCCGGAAGAGGCGATGAACGTCTTCGACGGGACGCAGTCGTAGAGCACGCACGCGCCGCCGAGCCCGTCGCGCTCCACGACCGTGACGTTCGCACCGTGCTGAGCGGCCACCAGTGCCGCCTCGTAGCCGGCCGGGCCACCGCCCATGATCACGATCCTGGTCACGACATCCTCCTACTCACCGGGCTCACACCCACCTTAAGAGGGGGCGCCTCTGCTACGTCCGGTCGGGTGAGCCCCGGTTATCCACACCACCGACCCGCCAGCACCCTCGACTGAAACGCTCCGGGTTGCGGCTACTCTGTTGGCCGTGCCGTTGTATGCCGCTTACGGGTCCAACATGGAACCCGCCCAGATGATGGAGCGCGCTCCGCACTCGCCGATGGCGGGGACGGGCTGGCTGGAAGGCTGGCGGCTCACGTTCGGCGGCGAGGACATCGGCTGGGAAGGCGCGCTGGCCACGATCGTCGAGGACCCGGCTTCGCGGGTGTTCGTGGTGCTCTACGACGTGATCGCCGTCGACGAGGCGCTGCTGGACCGCTGGGAGGGCGGCGAACTCGGGCTGCACAACAAGATCCGGCTACGCGTGCAGACGATGGACGGTTCCGTGGTGGCATGGTTCTACGTGCTCGACGCCTATGAGGGCGGCCTGCCGTCGGCTCGCTATCTCGGCGTCCTCGCGGACGCCGCCGAAGCCGCCGGTGCCCCAACCGACTACGTCGACGACCTCCGCACCCGCCCCTGCCGCGGCATCGCTACCTGACGCCTCGCGCACATCGAGCCGCCATATTTTCGTGCCTCGTGCCGGCGGCATCGGGCGTGAAATCACCGCAGAAAGCCGATTCGGGTTACCTGGCGCCCATTCTCATGGGACCGGACATCGTTGATCCCGGGAAGGGGACCGAGGGGCGCAGGTGGGGACCGGAGCGCCCCGGGAGCCCGGGCCCGGGGACGTCAGGCGAGAGCGGCCAGGGCGGTGTGGATCATCACCCGGACACCGACCGCCAAGGCACGCTCGTCCAGTTCGAACGTCGGGCGGTGCAGGTCGCGCATCTCACCTTCGCCGGACCACACGCCGAGCCGGAAGAAGGCACCCGGCACGTGCTCCAGATACCACGCGAAGTCTTCGCCGCCGGACGACTGTTCCGTACCTGCCAACGCATCCTCGCCCAGCGCCGCTTCGGCACCGGCGCGCAGCAGCGCCGTGCTCTCCGCGTCGCCGACGACGGGCGGCACTCCGCGCCGGTAGTCGAGCTGGAACCCGACTCCCGTCGGCGCGAGCAGCGACTCCACCGACGAAGCGACCAGCGGCTCCAGCGACTTCCACACCTCGTGGTCGGCCGTGCGCAGCGTGCCGCGCAACGCACCGTCCTGCGGGACAGCGTTCGCGGCCTGGCCGGCGTGCACCGCACCCCACACCAGAACGGTGCCGGAACGCGGATCCACTCGCCGCGAAAGCAGTGAAGGCAGTGAGGTGATCACCACACCCAGCGCGTGCACGAGGTCCGCGGTCAGGTGCGGCCGCGAAGTGTGCCCGCCGGGCGAGGTCAGCCGCAGTTCGATCAGGTCCGCGGCCGAGGTCAGCGCACCGACGCGGGAGCCGATCTGGCCGACCTCCAGCCGCGGGTCGCAGTGCAGGCCGAAAATGCGGTCGACGCCCTCGAGCCCGCCGGCGGTGATCACGTCCAGCGCGCCGCCGGGCATGACCTCCTCCGCGGGCTGGAAAATCAGCCGGACCCGGCCTGGCAGCTCTGGCGCGGACGCCAGTGCGGTCGCGACGCCGAGCAGGATCGAGGTGTGCGCGTCATGCCCGCAAGCGTGCGCGGCACCTTCCACAGTGGACGAATAAGGCAGCCCGGTCGCCTCGGTGAGCGGGAGCGCGTCGATGTCGGCCCGCAGCGCCACACAGTTGGGGCCGCTGCCGACATCGCAGATCACGCCGGTGCCGCCGGGGAGCACCTTCGGCTCCAGCCCGGCCTTGCGCAGCACGGCGCAGATCAGATCAGTGGTCGCGTACTCACGCCGCGAGAGCTCGGGATTGGCGTGGATATGCCGGCGCCAGGCCACGATGTCGGCCCCATTGCGCTCGAGCCAGTCGTCCAGCCAGAACGGTCCTCTGCCCGCACCGAGGTCGGTCACAGGTGCCATGCTGACGCCGTCCGCGGTGATCAGCGCGTCCCATGCCCCGATCGAGGCATGGCCGCTTTCGCGGTCGCGGGGAATCTCCCGTCGTGAGTCCAGCACGGTCACACCGAACCTCCATTTGCAAAAAGCGTGTAACCCATTTGCCGCAATCCTGCACCATGCATCCGGCAAGGCACCGCTTCAGCGGGCTCCTCGGGGCTGGCCGGTAGTGGATCTGCGTTGAACGGCAGCGGGGATTTCGGCCCACCTGTATCCGGGGACCGGTTCACTTACCTTTCGCCTGGTCGGCGGACTTCTTACGCTTCTTGCGGCGGAGGCTGCGACCCCAGATGACGACCACGAGGAGTATCACCGCGATCACGCCGACGACGATTTTGCTCTTGGTTTTCTGCGCGTTCGCGCGCTCGTTGTCGGCGGGGTCGATGGTCGGGCCGGGCGCGGTGGTCTGCTCGGCGATCGGATGCGCGGAAGCGGCGGCCACGGAAACCGAAGCGACGGCCGGCGTGGCGGCGACGGCGACCGCGGCGGGCGCGGTCAGCGAGCACAGCAGACCCAGCATCAGCGCGAGCGACATCCTGCGCAGCTTGCTCATCCCCATCGCCTCCCTCGACAAACCCCGGGAAGACAGTGTGCCTGGTGACGAACGTTAAGTCACGCTCCGAAAGCATCGAGGATACGTTGCGCGGCCAGCGTCGCGGTCAATTCACCGTTTCGGACCGCGCTCTCCACCTCCGGCACGATCCCCCGTACCCCGGGGTGTTCGGCGAGCCGCCCGAGCAGTTGTTCGCGGACCATCGACCAGGTCCAGTCGACCTGCTGCTGCTTACGTTTGGCGTCCAGCTCGCCGCTCTCGGCCAACTGCTCGCGGTGGCGTTCGATCTGCTGCCATACCGTGTCCAGGCCGATGTCGTTGAGCCCGCTGCAGGTCAGCACGGGTGGCGTCCAGGAGGCGTCGGGGCCGTAGATCATCCGCAGCGCCCCGGCGAGCTCGCGCGCGGCCCGCTTCGCGTCGCGCTCGTGTTCGCCGTCCGCCTTGTTCACCGCGATCACGTCGGCGAGTTCCAGCACGCCCTTTTTGATGCCCTGCAACTGATCACCGGTGCGCGCCAGTGTGAGGAACAGGAAGCAGTCGACCATGTTCGCCACGGTCACTTCGGATTGGCCGACGCCGACGGTCTCCACGAGCACCACGTCGTACCCGGCGGCCTCCATCAGCACGATGGTTTCCCTTGTCGCACGGGCGACTCCGCCGAGCGTGCCGGACGTCGGCGAGGGCCGGATGAACGCCGCGGGGTCGACGGCCAGCCGCGCCATCCGCGTCTTGTCGCCGAGGATGGACCCGCCGGTGCGGGTGGACGACGGGTCGACGGCCAGCACCGCGACCCGGCTGCCCGCCTCGGTCAGGTCGGTGCCGAGCTGGTCGATGAACGTGGACTTGCCGACCCCGGGCACGCCGGTGATGCCGACGCGGCGCGCCCCGCCCGCGTGTGGCAGCAGCTCGACCAGCAGCTCCTGCGCCTGTTTGCGGTGGTCGGGCCGGTTCGATTCGACGAGCGTGATCGCCTTCGACAGGGTGCCGCGGTCGCCCGCGAGCACCCCTTTGGCATAGGCCCCGACGTCAACCTCGCGCGCCACTCAGGCCCGCTCCAGCTGATCCAGCAGGTCGACCGCCGCGTCCGCGATGACCGTGCCGGGGCCGAAGATCGCCGCCGCGCCGGCCGCCCGCAGCTCGTCGTAGTCCTGCGGCGGGATGACCCCGCCGACCACGACCATGATGTCCGGCCGGTCGAGTTTGGCCAGCTCCTCGCGCAACGCGGGCACCAGCGAGAGGTGCCCGGCCGCCAGCGACGACACACCGACGACGTGCACGTCGGCTTCGATCGCCTGCCGCGCCACTTCGGCCGGGGTGGAGAACAGCGGGCCCACATCGACATCGAAGCCGAGGTCGGCGAACGCGGTCGCGATCACCTTCTGGCCGCGGTCGTGCCCGTCCTGCCCCATCTTGGCGACCAGGATGCGCGGCCGCCGCCCTTCCGCCTCGGCGAAAGCGTCGACGCGTTCCCTGGCCTTGTCCACGTTCTGGGATTTCCCGACCTCATCGCGGTACACCCCGGAGATCGTACGAATCTGCCCGGAGTGGCGGCCCCAGACCTTCTCCAGCGCACCGGAGATCTCGCCGACGGTGGCCTTCGCCCGTGCCGCGTCGACGGCCAGTTCCAGCAGGTTGCCCTCGCTGTCGGCCGCCGCCGTCAGCCGCCGCAACGCGTCTTCGACCGCGTCGGAGTCGCGTTCTTCGCGCAGCCGCCGGAGCTTCTCCAGCTGCTGGGCGCGGACGCCGGCGTTGTCCACCTTGAGCACGTCGATCTGCTCGTCGTCGGTGACGCGGTACTTGTTCACCCCGATCACCGGCTGCCGCCCGGAGTCGATGCGCGCCTGCGTGCGCGCCGCCGCCTCCTCGATGCGCAGCTTGGGGATGCCGGCGTCGATCGCGCGCGCCATGCCGCCCGCGGACTCGACCTCGCTGATGTGCCCCCACGCCTTGCGGGCCAGGTCGTAGGTCAGCCGCTCGACGAACGCGCTGCCGCCCCACGGGTCGATCACGCGGGTGGTGCCGGATTCCTGCTGCAGCAACAACTGCGTGTTCCGCGCGATGCGTGCGGAGAAATCCGTCGGCAGGGCCAGTGCCTCGTCGAGCGCGTTGGTGTGCAAGGACTGCGTGTGCCCCTGGGTGGCCGCCATGGCTTCGACGCAGGTGCGTACCACGTTGTTGTAGACGTCCTGCGCGGTCAGCGACCAGCCGGACGTCTGGCAGTGCGTACGCAGCGAAAGCGACTTCTCCGATTTCGGCTCGAACTGTTTGACGAGCTTGGCCCACAACAGCCGGGCCGCGCGCATCTTCGCGACCTCCATGAAGAAGTTCATCCCGATGGCCCAGAAGAACGACAGCCGCGGCGCGAACTTGTCGATGCCGAGCCCGGCGTCCATCCCGGCACGGATGTACTCGACCCCGTCGGCGAGCGTGTACGCCAGCTCCAGGTCGGCCGTCGCGCCGGCTTCCTGCATGTGGTAGCCGGAAATGGAGATCGAGTTGAACCGCGGCATCCGCTGCGAGGTGTAGCCGAAGATGTCGGAGATGATCCGCATCGAGGGCTGCGGCGGATAGATGTAGGTGTTGCGGACCATGAACTCCTTGAGGATGTCGTTCTGGATGGTCCCGGCCAGCTGTTCGGGCTGCACGCCCTGTTCCTCGGCGGCCACGATGTAGAGCGCCATCACCGGCAGCACGGCGCCGTTCATGGTCATCGACACGCTCATCTTGTCCAGCGGGATGCCGTCGAAGAGCTGGCGCATGTCGTAGATCGAGTCGATCGCCACGCCCGCCATGCCGACGTCGCCTGCCACCCGCGGGTGGTCGGAGTCGTAGCCGCGGTGGGTGGCGAGGTCGAACGCGACGGAAAGCCCTTTCTGCCCGGCCGCGAGGTTGCGCCGGTAGAAGGCGTTGGACTCCTCCGCTGTGGAGAATCCGGCGTACTGGCGGATGGTCCACGGCTGGTTCACGTACATCGTCGGGTACGGCCCGCGCAGGAAGGGGGCGATTCCGGGGTAGGTGCCCAGGAAGTCCACTTCGGACAGATCGTCCGCGGTGTACACGGGTTTGACCCCGATGCCCTCCGGTGTCTCCCAGACCAGCGCGTCGGCGCCCTTGCCGGTGCTCGCGTGCAGGGCGTCGGCCCAGGCGGCGGCGTCCGCCGGCTCGGGGATGCCGAGCTTGACCTCGGAGAAGTCGGGGATGGCCATCAGTTCACTCCCAGCGTTTCGAGGGTGCTGGTCAGTACCGCGAGCGCGTCACAACCGGTGTAGGCGTAACCGCTGATCCCACGGTAGGACTCGGCGGGCTTCCCGGCGAGGAGCACTGTTTTCGCCCCCGCTTCGTGCAGCGCGGCCGCGACGTCGTTGGCCTGCTCGCCGTAGGACTTGTCGCTGCCGCAAAGGCAGGCGACCGTCGCGCCGCTCTCCCGGAACGCCGCCACGACGTCTTCCACCGCGCCCGGGTTCACCGGCTCGATCCCGCCGGCCTGCAGCAGGTTCGAGGCGAACATGGCACGGGCGGTATGCGACGCGAGCGGGCCGAGCGTGGCGAGGAAAACCTTGGGCCGCTCGCCGGTCTCGGCAAGGTAGGCGTCGGACCGGTCTCGCAGCTGTTCGAAAGCCTGTGCGTACCTGACCTTCGGCAGTCCGCCACCGTCCACTGTGGAGGGAAGCGGGTCGCGCTCGATGCGTTTCTCGGTCAGGTTGGGGAACTCGCTCACCCCGGTGATCGGGTCCTTACGGGTGGCCAGTCGCTTCGAGCGCTGGGCCCACGTGTCGGCGAGCCGCTCGCCCAGCGCGCCGGACTCCAGCGCGGCCTCGATCCCGCCTTGCCGCTCCAGCTCGGTGAACTCGCGCCAGGCGGCGTTGGCCAGCGCGTCGGTGAGGTTCTCCACGTACCAGGATCCGCCCGCCGGATCGATCACCCCGGACAGCTTGGACTCCTCCAGCAGGATCGCCTGGGTGTTACGCGCGATGCGACGCGAGAAGCCGTCGGGCTGGCCGATCGCCGCGTCGAACGGCAGGACGGTCACCGCGTCCGCGCCACCGACGCCCGCCGCGAAGCACGCGACGGTGGTGCGCAGCATGTTCACCCACGGGTCGCGCTGAGTCAGCATCGCCGTCGACGTGACGGCGTGCTGCTTCATGCCGTGTGGCGCTGCACCGGAGACTTCGGCGACGCGCGACCAGAGTCGGCGCGCAGCGCGCAGCTTCGCGATGGTGAGGAACTGGTCGGCTGTCGCCGCGAAGCGGAATTCGAGCTGCGCGGCCGCTTCGTCGACGGAGAGCCCAGCGTCGGTGAGCGCGCGCAGGTACGCGACGCCGGCGGCGATCGACGCGCCCAGTTCTTGTGTGTCCGAGCCACCTGCCTCGTGATACGGCAGCCCGTCCACGACGATCGTGCGCAGCTTCGGGTACTTCGGCGCGAGCCGCGCTGCCAGCGCGGCAGCGGGGGCGATTTGGTGCGCCTCGCCAGAGCGCGCACGCAGGGTGATCGGGTCCGCACCGAGGTTACCGACGACCTCGCTGTCCGGGATGTTCTTCTCGGCAAGCAAGTCCAGCAGCGCGTTCGCCGCGGCTTCGTAGTGCTCTCCCGCTTCGAGGACCACGGGCGCGAGATCGAGGTAGACCTCGTTCAGCGCGTCCGCCAGCCTGTCCAGTGGCAGTGCGTCACCGTCCACGCGCAGCCAAACCGAGCCTGCGCCGTGCTCCAGATCGGCCAGCACGGCCTTGTTCGTCACCGCCGGGTCCGGATGGGCATGCAGCACGCGCACCTCCCAGCCCGTGCCCACCGCGCCCTCGGGTTTCGCCCCGCGGACGAACGGCGAAAGCCCCGGAAAACCGGCGGGCGGCGCCTGGTCCTCCGCGGTGTACAGCGGCCGGATCTCGATGCCGTCGTAGGTTCTGCTGGTCAGCAGGCTCTCGGGAGCGCCGGTGAAATCCTCCGGTAAGGCCCCGCTCTTCTTCAGCACCCCGGCCACGAGCTGCTGCCAGTCGGCGCGTTCGGGCGCGGCGAACTCAGCGGCGAGCGCGAGCTCATCGGGCCCCGTTGTCCCAGCCTGACTCATAACTACCGATGGTAAGAGGAGCGCAACCGCAGCGAATGTGACCCTGCTCGCGGTAGGTGGTATGCGCGGGGTACGGGTGTCCCGCAACAACAGCGCGTGCATCCGCAACAATGTCCCGGTGTCCACCGCGAGCGAAGAGCCCCGCGTCATAGCCGGCCGTTACCGGCTGCGGTCGGTGCTGGGCTCCGGATCGATGGGCACCGTGTGGTCGGCCTACGACGAATTCCTGCAGCGACCGGTCGCGGTCAAGGAGATCCGGCTGCCGCCAGGGGTCACCGCGGGGCAGGCCGACGAACTCCGTGAGCGCACGTTACGCGAGGCCAGGGCCATCGCGGTGCTGTCTCATCCGAACGTGATCGTGCTGCACGACGTGGCCCGTCAGGACGGCGAACCGTTCGTGGTGATGGAGCTGCTGCAGTCGCACAGCCTGGCCGAACTGGTCCGCGAGCACGGCCCACTGTCGGTGGAACAAGCCGCCGCGGTGGGTGACGCGGTCGCCGCCGCGCTGGAGGCGGCGCACGACGCGGGGATCACACACCGTGACGTGAAACCGGGCAACGTACTCGTCGCCGAGGACGGCCGGATCAAGCTCACCGACTTCGGGATCGCCCGCAACGTCTCCGAGGCGACCATGACGAGGACCGGCATGACGCTCGGCTCCCCCGCGTACATGTCGCCGGAAGTCGCCTCCGGCAAAGCGGTCACCCCGGGCGCCGATCTGTGGGGTCTCGGCGCGACGCTGTTCAACGCCGTCGAGGGGCACCCGCCCTACGACGCGGACGGCGACCCGATGGAGACGATGGGCAAGGTCGTCAAGGGCGAGGTGCCGCGGCCGACACCCGGCCCGCTGGCCCCGGTGATCGCCGGCCTGATGGCGAAGGAACCGCGCGACCGCATGCCGCTGCGCACGGTCCGCCAGCAGCTGTATCCGCTGATCACCAAGGCCCCGCGCACCCTGTTCACCGCCGAGATGTTCCGGCAGGCCTCCGGCCGTCGCGCCGAGGCGACCGACACCCGCGAGATCGCGCCCGCCGCCCCGCCGGTGCCGAAGCCCGGCGAGGTCAGTCAGGAGCTCGCGGCCGACCCCGGGCCGCTGCCCTTCATGACGGGTCCGACGGCGCCCCGGCCTGCCCCTGCCAGCCGCAAGGTGACCACGACGGCCATCCTGACCAGCGTCGCGATCCTGTTGTTCCTCGTCTCCGCCGCAGGCGGGTTCGTGGCCGCGCGGGTCATCGGTGCCGAGCCGATCAGGCCACCGCAGCCGGAGAATCCCGCGGTCACCAACGAGCCACCGCCCACGAAGTTCCAGAACCGCACCGGCGACGCCTCGAGCGTCAAGGGCGACAAATCGGCCACCTTCACCGTGGACGTGCCCCAGGACTGGACACGCTTCACCGGCTCCGGGGTCGGGGACAACCTGCCGCCGTCGACGCTCGTGCGCTGGGTCTCGCCGGACGGCTCGCAGATGCTCGCGGTGGACCACATCCCCGGGTACTTCCCGAACTACACCATCGACCAGTACGTGAAGGGGCTCGCCGGCAGCCGCGGGCCGGGCACGTTCACCCAGGTCGACTCCGACCGGCTGACCGACGGCCGCGACGGGATCGAGATGACCTACCGGACGTTCGACCAGGGCTCGGCCGGCAGCACCGCGAAGGTCAGCCGGACCACGTTCGCGCAGATCTTCCGGGTCGGTACCGGCCTGTGGGCGGTCAGCGTGACCGTGCCGACCGAGCAGGAGAACTCCGCGAAAACCGAGCTGTACCAACGCATCTCGCCGACGTTCAAACTCACCGGCTGAACCGCCGCGCCGCCATCGGCGACTCGCGGTCCGACCCCCTGGGTGCGCCGTTAGTCTCGACGCATGAGTGAACAGGACTTGGCAGGCGCGGCGGCGGCGACCATCGCCAAGCGCACCGGGATCGAGCGCCACGACATCGCCGTGGTGCTCGGTTCCGGGTGGCGGCCCGCCGCGGACGTGATCGGCTCCGACAACGCGGAGATCCCGCTCGAGGAGCTGCCAGGGTTCGAACGTCCAGAGGCGATCGGGCACGGCGGCACCGTCCGCTCGCTTGACGTCGACGGCAAGCGCGCGCTGGTGCTGCTCGGCCGCACGCATCTGTACGAGGGCAAGGGAATCGGCCGCGTGGTGCACAACGTGCGCACGGCGGCCGCGGCCGGGGCGAAGACGGTCCTGCTCACCAACGCCGCCGGTGGTTTGCGCGAAGGGTTCCACGTCGGGCAGCCTGTGTTGATCTCCGATCACCTGAACCTGACCGCGACTTCGCCGATCGTCGGCGCGAACTTCGTCGACCTGGTGGAGTTGTACTCGCCCCGGCTGCGGAAGCTCGCGCGGGAAATCGACCCGTCGCTGGAGGAAGGTGTCTACGCGGGGCTGCCCGGCCCGCATTTCGAGACCCCGGCGGAGATCCGGATGCTGCGCACGATGGGCGCGGACCTGGTGGGCATGTCCACGGTGCTGGAGGCGATCGCGGCCCGCGCGGCCGGGGTCGAGGTGTTCGGGCTCTCGCTGGTGACCAACCTGGCGGCCGGGATGACCGGTGAACCGCTGAGCCACGAAGAGGTGCTCGAAGCCGGCCGCGCGTCGGCGCAGCAGATGGGCGCGCTGCTTCGTGAACTGGTGGCACGCGCCTGAAGCCGTAGGCTTGGCCGGTGAGTGAACGGCTGACCCCCGCCTTGCGAGACAGGGCTTTCCGCTGGATCGCCGATGACGTGGACGCGCGGACGCGGAACGAGTTGCAGGCGGTCGTCGCCGATGCGCTGGGCGGTCGGCCCGGCGCCGTGGCCGAACTCGCCGACAGGATGAACGGACCGCTGGAGTTCGGCACGGCAGGGCTACGCGGCCCGGTCCGCGCCGGCCCGAACGGGATGAACACCGCCGTCGTCGTGCGGACCACCGCAGGGGTCGCGGAGTGGCTGACCCGGCACGGAAAGTCCGGCGGGATAGTGGTGATCGGCCGGGATGCCCGACACGGTTCCGAGGATTTCGCCACCGCGGTAGCGGAAGTGCTCGCCGCCGCCGGTTTCGAAGCCCGGCTGTTACCCGGCCCGTTGCCTACGCCGGTACTGGCTTTCGCGGTGGGGCACCTCGGTGCGGTCGCCGGTATCCAGGTCACCGCCTCGCACAATCCCCCGGCGGACAACGGATACAAGCTCTACGACGAGAGCGGTTCGCAGATCGTGCCCCCGTCCGATGGAGAGATAGAGAGCGCGATCGCCGCCGCGCCGGGCGCGGTGAGTGTGCCGCGCAGTCCGGGTTTTCGCGTGGTGGGCAGCGATCTGCTGGACGCGTATCTCACGCGTGTCGGGGCACTTCCCCGGGGTTCGGCCCGACAGCTGCGGATCGCGGCGACGGCCTTGCACGGTGTCGGCGCCGAGGTGCTCACGCAAGCATTGGCGCGCGCCGGATTCACCGACGTACACCTGGTTTCCGAACAGTCGACGCCGGATCCGGATTTCCCGACGGTCTCGTTCCCGAACCCGGAGGAGCCGGGCGCCACGGATCTGTTGCTGGCCTTGGCTTCCCGAGTGGATGCGGATGTGGCCATCGCCTTGGACCCGGACGCCGACCGGTGCGCGCTCGGCGTGCCCGGCCCGGACGGATCGTGGCGAATGTTGCGCGGCGACGAGACAGGCGTCCTACTCGGCGAGCGCCTACTGTCCACATCGGATAGCGTGAATCCCTTGGTAGCAACGACGATCGTGTCCTCGTCGATGCTGGGCTCGATCGCGGCAGCACATGAGGCCCGCTACGCGGAAACGCTGACCGGGTTCAAATGGCTGACCCGCGCCGGCGACGGTTTGTTGTACGCATACGAGGAAGCGCTGGGCCTGTGCGTTAATCCCGAGTTCGTCCGTGACAAGGACGGGATCGCCGCGGCCGTGGTCGCGTGTGATTTCGCAGCGACGCTGAAGGCCGCGGGCCGCACGCCGCTGGACGTGCTGGACGAGCTCGCGTTGCGGCACGGCGTGTACCTGACCGACCAGTTTTCGTTGCGTGTCACGGATTTGAGTGTCCGCGAGAAGGTGATGTCGGCCTTGCGCGCGGCGCCGCCTCGTCAACTGGCCGGCATTGACGTCGCGACAGAGGATCTGCTGCCCGAAACCGATGCGCTACGGATCACCGGTGCGGGGTTGCGGGTGGTCATCCGTCCGTCCGGCACGGAGCCGAAATTGAAGAGCTATCTGCAGGTGACGGAACCGGTCGCAGATTCACTGGGCACCGCTCGTTCTGCTGCGAGCGAACGGCTTTCCGCGTTGCGCGCGGACGTGGAAGCACTGACGACCGCGCCGGCGGAGTGAGCCGAAATGACCCGGAAAAAGCGAAAGCCCCGGGGTTCCAGGAGAATTTAAGCCATTCTCAACCGGAACCCCGGGGTTTTCAATTTTAGTTCGGCGGTGTCCTACTCTCCCACAACCCTTCGGTTGCAGTACCATCGGCGCTGGCGGGCTTAGCTTCCGGGTTCGGAATGGGACCGGGCGTTTCCCCGCCGCCATGACCACCGAAACACTACGA
>NZ_DASZWC010000054.1:0-32955 GCF_035546795.1 Amycolatopsis sp. | reverse complement strand
GCCGCGCTCTGTGACCCCACCCCCGCCCCAATCCGCGCAGTGTTCAACGGTCGCCGCACCGTGTCAAGGCGGGAAAGATGCCTTGACACGGCACGTCGACCGCTGAGGGCGCTGGGGATCGGTTCGGGGGAGGGGTGTGGGTGGGGTGGTTGTGTGGGTTGCGTTGCCGGGCGGCGGTTTGTTGTGTGGCAATAAAAAGAACGCCCTCCGGAGTGGGAGGGCGTCCTGTCAGGCTGCTGGTTACTCGAAGGCCTTGGCGATCAACGCCTTCTGCTCGACCTCGTGCACCTTGGACGAACCGGCGCTCGGGGCGGCCATCGGGCGGCGTGCGACGACCTGCAGGCCCGAGAGCAGCTCCGGGAACTTCCGGGGCAGGTGCAGGCCGAAGAACGGCCAGCCACCCTGGTTCTCCGGCTCCTCCTGCACCCAGGCGACCTCGGTGGCACCGGTGTAGCGCTCGAGCGCGGCGCGCAGCTTCTTGATCGGCAGTGGGTAGTACTGCTCGATCCGCACGATGGCCACGTCGTCGGCTTCCCGCTTGGTGCGTTCGGCCACCAGTTCCCAGTAGAGCTTCCCGGAGGTCAGCAGCACCTTCCGGACCTTGCCGGGGTCGATGTCCTTGTCGTCGATGACGGACATGAACTTCGTCTGGCCGGTGAAGTCCTCGACCGCGGACGTGGCGGCCTTGTTGCGCAGCATCGACTTCGGGGTGAAGACGACCATCGGGCGGCGGATGCCGTCGAGAGCGTGCCTGCGCAGCAGGTGGAAGTAGTTCGCCGGGGTGGACGGCACGGCGACGGTCATCGAGCCCTCGGCGCACAGCTGCAGGAACCGCTCGATGCGGCCCGACGTGTGGTCCGGGCCCTGGCCTTCGTGCCCGTGCGGCAGCAGCAGCACGACGTCCGAGAGCTGGCCCCACTTGGCCTCACCGGACGAGATGTACTCGTCGATCACGGTCTGCGCGCCGTTGACGAAGTCACCGAACTGCGCTTCCCACAACACCAGCGCTTCCGCGTTGGCCACCGAGTAGCCGTACTCGAAACCGACCGCGGCGTACTCCGACAGCGCCGAGTCGTAGATCATCACGCGGCCCTGCTCTTCGGCCAGGTTCTGCAGCGGCGCGTATTCCTTGCCGGTCTTGCGGTCGATCAGCACCGAGTGCCGCTGGGTGAACGTGCCGCGGCGCGAGTCCTGACCGGACAGACGCACCAGGCGACCCTCGATCGCCAGCGAACCGAAGGCGAGCAGCTCGCCGAACGCCCAGTCGATACCGCCTTCGCGGGCCATCTTCGCACGGCGCTCCAGCACCGGCTTGACGCGCGGGTGCGGGCTGAAACCGTCGGGCACGTTGAGGAACGCGTCGCCGATCTGCTCGATGGTCTCGCGCGAGACAGCCGTCGGCACCTTCGCGGGCACCTGCTGCTCCTCCTCGACCGAGGGGCTCGCCTTCGCCGGGTGCTTCTCCAGCTCCCGCACCTCGTTGAAGACGTGCTCGAGCTGGCTGGAGAAGTCGCGCAGCGCGGCCTCCGCCTCGTCGACCGTGATGTCGCCCCGGCCGATCAGCGCTTCGGTGTACGTCTTCCGCACGGAGCGCTTCGTGTCGATGATGTCGTACATCGCCGGCTGCGTCATGGAAGGGTCGTCGCCCTCGTTGTGGCCACGGCGGCGGTAGCAGATCATGTCGATCACGACGTCCTTGTTGAACGCCTGCCGGTAGTCGACCGCGAGCTTGGCCACCCAGTGCGCGGCCTCCGGGTCGTCACCGTTCACGTGGAAGATCGGCGCGCCGATCATCTTCGCGACGTCGGTGGCGTACTGCGAGGAGCGCGAGTGCTCCGGCGCGGTGGTGAAGCCGACCTGGTTGTTGATGATCAGGTGCACGGTGCCACCGGTGCGGTAACCGCGCAGCAGAGCCAGGTTCAGCGTCTCCGCGACCACGCCCTGGCCCGCGAACGCGGCGTCACCGTGCATCAGCACGGGCAGCACGGTGAAGCCCTGGCCGTCCCGGTCGCCCTTGTCGAGGATGTCCTGCTTGGCGCGGACGATGCCTTCCAGCACCGGGTCCACGGTCTCCAGGTGCGACGGGTTGGACGCCAGCGAAACCTTCGTCTCGCCGTCGCCGAACATCCGGAAGTACTTGCCCTCGGCGCCGAGGTGGTACTTCACGTCACCGGATCCGTGCGCCTGGCCAGGGTCGAGGTTGCCCTCGAACTCACGGAAGATCTGCGAGATCGGCTTGCCGACGATGTTGGCCAGCACGTTCAGCCTGCCGCGGTGCGGCATGCCGATGACGACCTCGTCCAGCTCGTGCTCGGCCGCCTTGTCCAGCACCGTGTCCAGCAGCGGGATCGCGGACTCGCCGCCCTCCAGCGAGAACCGCTTCTGGCCGACGTACTTGGTCTGCAGGAAGGTCTCGAAAGCCTCGGCGGCGTTCAGCTTCGACAGCACGTACTTCTGCACCGCGGTGTCCGGCTTCGCGTGCGGCAGCTCAACGCGTTCCTGGATCCACCGGCGCTCCTCCGGGTCCAGGATGTGTGTGTACTCGATGCCGACGGTGCGGCAGTAGGAGTCGCGCAGGACGCCGAGGATGTCGCGCAGCTTCATCCGCTCCTGGCCGGCGAAGCCGCCGACGGCGAACTCGCGGTCGAGGTCCCACAGCGTCAGGCCGTGCGAGAGGACGTCGAGGTCCTCGTGGCGGCGCTGGCGGTAGTTCAGCGGGTCGGTGTCGGCCATCAGGTGGCCGCGCATCCGGTACGCGTCGATCAGTTCGAGGATGCGCGCCGTCTTGTCCAGCGCGCCCGCCGGGATGTCCTCGACCCAGCGGACCGGCTCGTACGGCAGCCGCAGCGACGTGAAGATGTCGTCGTAGAAGCCGTCCTCGCCGAGCAGCAGCTCGTGGATGCGCTTGAGGAACTCGCCCGACTCGGCGCCCTGGATGATCCGGTGGTCATAGGTCGAGGTCAGCGTCATGATCTTGCTGACGCCGAGGTCGACCAGCGTCTTTTCGCTGGTGCCCTCGAAATGCGCGGGGTACTGCATCGCGCCGACACCGATGATCGTGCCCTGACCCGACTGCAGCCGCGGCACCGAGTGGTTCGTGCCGATGCCGCCCGGGTTGGTCAGCGAGATCGTGGTGCCGGCGAAGTCGTCGGCGGTCAGCTTGTTGTTGCGCGCCTTCTTGACGATCTCCTCGTACGCCTGCCAGAACTGGAGGAACGACATGTTCTCCGTGTTCTTGATGGAGGCGACCACGAGGGTGCGATTGCCGTCCTTGCCCTTCATGTCGATGGCGAGGCCGATGTTGACGTGCTCCGGCGTGACCGCGAACGGCTTCCCGTCGATCAGCTGGTAGTGCCGGTTCATGTTCGGGTAGGCCTGCAGGGCCCGGACCATCGCGTAACCGATGAGGTGGGTGAAGGAGATCTTCCCGCCGCGGGTGCGCTTGAGATGGTTGTTGATGACGATCCGGTTGTCCGCCATCAGCTTGGCGGGGACGGCGCGCACGCTCGTCGCGGTCGGGACGCTCAGCGAGGCGTCCATGTTCTTGGCGATCGCGGCCGCGGCACCGCGCAGCTGCTTAGTCTCCTCGTCGCCCTTCGCGGCGGCGGTGGCGGCCGGCTTCGCGGCGGCGGGCTGCGGCTTCTTGGCCGGAGCGGCTGCGGCGGCGGGCTTCGCGGCGGCCTGGCCGTTGGTGGCCGGCTTCGGGGCGGCCGCGGGCTTCTCGGGCGCGGCGGCCTGGGCGGTGGTGCCCGTGCTGTCCGGCTTGGTCTCCGCCGTCTGCGTCGGCTTGAAGTCGGAGAAGAAGTCATGCCATGCGGCATCTACTGAGGAGGGGTCGGCGAGGAACTGGTCGTACATTTCCTCGACGAGCCACTCGTTGGGGCCGAACTGTGACGCAGGGCTGCTGCTGGACACGGCAGGGACTCGCCTCTATCCATCTCGATCTTGTTGTCCGCTGATGCGCCTACCAGGCTAACCCCCTCGCCTCCGACGTTGTGATCGAAGTGGTGCATCTCCGTTGCAAGTGAGTTTGGGATTCCTCACTTGAACGATGCAGGGTCCGTTCGGGTGATGACAATCGGGTCGGCGTCTCACCGGCCGGCGACCGGCCTACCGGGCTGGATTTACGCAGGTAACCTGGGATATCGGAGGTGTCCGATGGATCTGGTGGCCGAACTGCGCGCCGTTGTGCCGGCGGACCGGGTCCTCGACGACCCGGACGTCGTCGAGGGATACCTGCAGGACCACGCGGAGTGGGCCGAGTACGCGCAGGCCGCGGCGGTCGTCCGGCCGCGCGGTACCGCGGAGGTCCAGGCCGTGGTGCGGGTGGCCGCGGAGCATCGGGCGCCGATCGTGCCGCGTGGCGCGGGCACCGGGCTGTCCGGCGGCGCCAACGCCGTCGACGGCTGCATCGTGCTTTCGTTCGAGTCGATGGACCAGGTGTTGGAGATCAACGCGGCCGAGCGGCTCGCGGTGGTGCAACCCGGCATCGTCAACGACGACCTGCGTGCGATCTGTGCCGAGCAGGGGCTCTGGTATCCGCCGGATCCGGCGAGCGCGCCGTGGTCGACCATCGGCGGGAACGTGGCGACCAACGCGGGCGGGCTGTGCTGCGTGAAGTACGGCGTCACCCGGGATTATGTGCTCGCGCTGGAGGTGGTCAACGGCCGCGGCGAGGTCGTCCGGCTCGGCCGTCGCACCGCGAAAGGCGTTGCGGGGTATGACCTCTGCGGGCTGATGGTCGGTTCCGAGGGCACCCTGGGCATCATCACCGAGATCACCGTTCGGCTGCGGCCGACGCGTCCGGCGGAGCGCACCGTCGCGGGCTACTTCGATTCGGTGATCGCCGCGGGCGAGGCCGTGAGTGCGGTGTCGGCGTCCGGCGTGATCCCGTCGGCGCTGGAGCTGGTGGACCGGCACTGCCTGGAGGCAGTCGACGCGTGGAAGAACATGGGCCTGTCCACCGAAGCGAACGTCGTGCTGCTGGGCCGGGTCGACACCCCGGGCCACGCGGGCGAGGAAGAGGCGCAGACTCTGTTGCGCTGCTTCGAAAACGCAGGCGCGACGTGGGCGGCGGTCTCGTCGGACGAGCAGGAGGCCGAGGCGCTGTTCGACGCCCGGCGCCTCGCGTACCCGGCGCTGGAGCGGCTGGGCCCGGTGCTCACCGAGGACGTCTGCGTGCCCAGGGGACTGGTGCCGGAGATGCTCGCGCGGATCGAGAAGACGGCCGCCGCGCACGACACATTGATCGCGAACATCGCGCACGCCGGCGACGGGAACCTGCACCCGCTGCTGATCACCCCGATCGGCGACGAGGACGCGAAACGCCGTGCGCAGGCGGCGTTCGAGGACATCATCGCCGACGCGATCGAGCTGGGCGGCACGGTGACCGGCGAGCACGGGATCGGCCTGCTCAAGCGCGGCGGGCTGCGGCGCGAGGTGAGTCCTGGCGTGCTGGACATGCACCGCGCGATCAAGACGGCGCTCGACCCGCTGGGCATTCTCAACCCCGGCAAGGTCTTCAGCTGACCATCGCCGGCCAGGTGCCGTTTGGTTCAGCCGGCACGAGTCCGACTTTCCCACCGGATGGCCCCGCGGACGCGCGGCAGGCCGAGCTAATGCCCAGCCTCAGCCCCGGAACGCCACAACTGCGCGTAATGCCCGTTCTCCGCCAGCAACTCCGTGTGCGTGCCCTGCTCGACCACCCGCCCGTGGTCCAGAACCACGATCCGGTCCGCGCGGGCGGCCGTCGCCAGCCGGTGTGCGACCACGAAAGTCGTGCGGCGGCGGGCCAACGTCTCCGTGGCCTGCAGCACGGCCGCTTCGGTCGACGGGTCGAGCGCGGCGGTCGCCTCGTCCAGGAGCAGCACGTCCGGGTTCACCAGTTCCGCACGCGCCAGCGCGATCAGCTGCCGCTGCCCCGCGGACAGGGACTTCCCGCGCTCGCCAACCGACTGCCGGAAACCGGACGGCAGCGCGGCAACACCGTCGAGCGCGCCGACCGCACGGACCGCCGTCTCCACCTCCGCATCGCTCGCCGACGGTCTGCCGTAGCGCACGTTGTCCGCGACCGTGCCGGAGAACAGGTGCGCCTCCTGCGGCACCACGCCCATCCGGTGCCGCAGCCCTGGCAGGTCGTAGTCGCGCACATCCACCCCGTCGATGGCGACCTTGCCGCCGGTCGCGTCGTAGAAGCGCGCGACCAGCTTCACCGCTGTCGACTTGCCGGCACCGGTCGCGCCGACCAGGGCGACCGTCTCGCCGGGCACCACCTTCAGCGAGATGTCGGACAGCGCAAGGGATTCCGTGCCCGGATACGCGAAGTCGACCGCGTCGAAGCCGACCTCGCCCGCCAGGTTTTCCGGCACCGCAACGGGATTCGTGGGCGGCGGTACCGAGGTCGGGGTGCGCAGCAGGTCGCCGATACGCGACAGGCCGACCTTCGCCTGCTGGTATCCGTCGAACACCGACGACAGCTGCTGGATCGGTGAGAAGAACAGGTTCAGGTACAGCAGGAAGCCCAGCAGGATGCCGACCGGGAGCGTGCCGGCCGAAACCCGGTTCGCGCCGGCCACCAGCACGATCGCCTCGGCCACACCGGAAAGCATTGTCACGAAAGGGAAGTACGTGGCCACATAGCGCTGCGCGCGCAGCCGTGAGCGCCGGTAGGCGTCGCTGCGGGCGGAGAACGCCTCCGCCGAGCGCTCTTCGCGGCTGTACGCCTGCGCCACCCGCAGCCCGCTGACGTTCTCCTGCATATCGGCGTTCACCACGCTGACCCGTTCCCGCGCCTCGGTGTACGCCGCGGTGGCGAGCCGCCGGAAGATCACGGTCGCCACGATCAGCACCGGCAGCACCGAAAGCGCATACAGGGCAAGGGAAACATCGGTGAACAACAGCGCGGCCGAAATGCCGAGCAGGGTCAGCGCGCTGATCACCGCCTGTGCCAGCCCGGTCTGCAGGAAGGTGGACAACGCGTCCACGTCGGTGGTCATCCGGGTCATGATCTTCCCGGACAGCTCACGCTCGTAGTAGTCGAGGCCGAGCCGTTGCAGGTGCGCGTAACTGCGCACGCGCAGCGAATACAGCACCGTCTCACCCGCTCGCGCGGTGACGCGGGTCTGCGCCCTGATCGCGAACCAGTCGATCGCGATCACCGCCGCCCCGATGCCCGCGCACAGCCAGATGACCCACTCCGCGCCCGGCCGCACACCGTGGTCCACACCCTGTTGATAGAGCGCGGGCAGCGCGATGGACGCCGCCGCGTCCAGGCCCACCAGCACGATCACACCGATGAGCAGCGCGCGGACGGGTTTGAGCAGCCGGCCGAGCCGGAACCCGGGGTCGGGCGCCGTGACGTCCTCGTCCGTTGCCGGGGCGTCCGTCGCCGGTGGCAGTTTCCGGACTCCTTCAAGGAGTTCCTCGGTCGGCGGTGCGTCGAAGGCGCCGCGCATCCCGGCCATTCCGGCGGCGGGGGTGGTGCGCTGGAGCGCGGAATCGGCCAGCTCGTCGACCGCGTCCTGCGCGGACGGCTCCGGCCACAGCTCGGGCGTGATCCCGGTTTCCGGCTGCACTTCACAGTCGCGGCGATGCGGCTGCTCGACACCTTCACCCGGCCCGGACACGAGCTCCCGGAACAGCTGGCAGCGTTCCTCCAGCTCCTCGGCTGTACCGACGTCGACCACGCGGCCGCCGTCGAGCACGGCGATCCGGTCGGCCAGCGCGAGCGTCGACCGCCGGTGCGCGATGAGCAGCGTGGTGCGGGTGGCCGTGACTGCGCGCAGCGTGTCGTGGATCGCCGCCTCGGTGACGGTGTCCACCGCCGAGGTCGCGTCGTCGAGGATCAGCACTCTCGGGTCGGTGATCAGGGCGCGGGCCAGCCCGAGGCGTTGCCGCTGCCCACCCGACAGCGTCAGCCCGCGCTCACCGACCTCGGTGCCGTAGCCCTCGGGCAGCGCCATGATGAACTCGTGCGCTTCGGCCGCTTTCGCCGCGGCGATGACCTCTTCGTCGCTGGCGTCCGGGCGGCCGTAGGCGATGTTGTCCCGCACCGACGCGGAGAACAGGAACGCTTCCTCGAAGACCACACCGATGGCCTTGCGCAGCTCCGCCAGCTTCACCTCGCGGATGTCGCAGCCTCCGATGTGGACAGACCCGGAGTGCACGTCGTAGAACCGGGGCAGCAGCAACGAAATCGTCGACTTGCCCGAGCCCGCCGTGCCGACGAGCGCGAGTGTCTCGCCCGGTCTGGCTTCCAGCGACAACCCGTCCAGCACGGGTTCCGTCCTCGTGTAGCCGAAATGCACGTCGTCGAGGCGGATGCCGAGCGGGCCTTCGGGCAGCGGCCGCGCGTCGGGCGCGTCGCGGACTTCGGGCTGCGCGTCGATCAGCTCGTACACACGGTCCGCGCCCGCGCGCGTCAGCTGCGCCTGCACGACGAGCGCCGACATCATCCGCGCCGGGCCGATCAGGCCGGACACGTAGCTCGCGAAGGCGAGGAAGGTGCCGAGGCTGACTTCGCCGCGAAGCGCGAGAATGCCGCCGAAGGCGAGCACCGCGACCTGCCCGGCCGCGGGCAGCGCAGACGTTGTGGCTGAGGGAACCGCCGAAAGCCGCGCGGCGCGAAGCCGTTCGGCGAAGAGCTTCCTGGCCGTCTTCTCCAACCGGGACACTTCGCGTGCCTCTTGGCCGAAGCCCTTCACCACGCGTACGCCGGTGACGGTCTCTTCGACGTGCTGCGCCAGATCCGCGGCGCGCTGTTGCGCCGACCACGTTGCCGGGAAGAGCCGCTTGCGCGCCGTCCCCGCCACGATCGCCACCGCCGGCACGACGATGAGCGCGATCAACGTCAGCGCCGGCGACATCCACAGCATCGCCGCCAGCGAGAACACCGCGAAAATCACCGAACCCGCGGACAGCGGCACCACCATCAGCAGGGACACGACCAGTTGCAGATCGGTGATCGCCCGGGACACGACCTGCCCGGTGCGCAGCGAGTCCTGCTTGCCGCCGTCCAGCCGTGAGACCGCGCCGAACACCGAACGCCGCAGATCGTGCTGCACGTCCAGCGCCAGCCGCCCGCCGACGTAGCGCCGCACGAACGCGGTGCCGAACATCAGCACCTGCACCCCGACCAGTCCCGCCGCGAGCAGCCCGAGCTGCGCTGTCTGCCCGCCCACCGCGTCGTCGACCGCGACCTTCACCAGCAGCGGGCTCACGGCCTGGAAGCCCACGCTGAAGATGGCCGCGGTCAGCGACAGCACGACGAGAACGGGATGCCGCCAGCAGGCGGCGAACAGTCTGGATATCCAGCCGGTCTTGGCGGACGTGGTGGGAGCAGTGGTCACACAGTCCAGGCTATGCGCCGCCGCCGTGAAGGGCTCACGTGATGTCGCGGCGCTGGTTGGCTGCCCAGCCGGCGCCGAAGAACACCATCGTCCACGCGAAGAAGATCAGCGCCGAGGCCCACCACGAGAACGCGCCCGGCGCACCGGCCACGTACTGCAGCGTCCACTGGGCCTCGGAATCCAGCCCGGGCACCTTCACCCCGGCCGCGCCGAACGCCTGTGCCCCGATCGCGCCGACGATCCCGTTCATCGTGCCGTTGGGCAGGATCCCGCCCAGCCAGTCGACCCGCCACAGCCCGTAGAACAGCAGCACCAGCACGTTTTCGATCACCAGCAGGTAGATCGTGAGGGTGACCACGCTGCCGACCACGCTGTTCCAGACGGCGCCGACCCCGATGCCGAACAGCGTCGCCAGTATCCCGGCCAGCACACTCGCGCCGAGCACGCCGAGCCACTGGCCCGACGTCGGCAGCCGGTTGCTGTCCACGGTCATCGCGATGCCGAGGCTGGACACCGCGGCGAGGATCAGCCCGTAGATCGCGCCCCACAGGATGTAGGTGATCATCTTCGCGGTCAGTACCGACACCCGGTTGGGCGCGGTGAGGAACGTGGTGGTGATCGTCTTCTTGCTGTACTCACCGGCGAGGGCGAACACCCCGAAGATCACCGGGAACGTGAGCCCGACGTTGATCCCGTGTCCGATCGCCAGCAGGCCCATCGGCAGATCGCCGGTCTGGATGCCCAGCGCGTCGGCGATCGCCTGCGTCTGGTCGCTGTCCAGCACGTCGCCGACCTCGTTGGCGAAGGCGCCCCAGCCGGCGGCGAAGCCCAATGCCAGCACCACCGCCGGGATCATCAGGCCCCACCAGCTCTTGGTGGTGAGCGTCTTGCGGAACTCCGCGACAATCAGCCTGCCCATCAGCGCTGACCTCCCCAACCCTGCTGCGGCCCCGGCTGCTGGTATCCACCCGGCGGCGTTTGGTACGGCTGCTGGTAAGGCTGTTGATAGGGCTGCTGTTGATAAGGCCCTGGGGGCGGCCCGCCCCAGCCACCCGGCGGCGGCTGCGGTGGTTGCTGCTGCGCGTAGTGCGGGGCGCCGGTGTACTGGCCGTTGGTCAGCTGGAAGAAAAGGCGCTCGAGATCGGCCCGCTCCTCTTCCATCCCGTAAACCGCCAGTCCCGACTTCGCCACCAGATCGCCGATCTGCTGCCGCGTCGCGCCCAGCACCGCCACCCGGCCGTCGGGCGTCGGTTCCACCTGCGTGTAACCGGCCTCCTGCAACGACTTGACCAGTGCCGAAGGATCGGCGGCCTGGACCAGCACCCGGCTCTGCTGGCTGCCGCGCAACTGATCGAGCGAACCGTAGTAGCGGGTCACCCCGGCGCTGATGATCACCACGTTGTCGATGGTCTGCTCCACCTCGGACAACAGGTGCGAGGACACCAGCACCGTGCGCCCTTCCCTGGCATAGGCGCGCAGGAAGTTGCGCAGCCACAGAATGCCTTCGGGGTCCAGACCGTTCGCGGGCTCGTCGAGCACGAGCACCTGCGGGTTGCCCAGCAGTGCGGTCGCCAGCGCGAGCCGCTGCCGCATACCGAGCGAGAACCCGCCCGGCTTCCGGTTCGCCGCACCCGACAACCCGACCAGTGCCAGCACCTCGTCCGCCCGTTGATCCGGCATCCCGATCGCGGAGGCGTACACCCGCAAGTGATTGCGCGCGGTCCGCTTCGGGTGGAACCCCTCGTTCTCCAGCACCGCACCCACAACCCGCGCCGGATTACCCAGCTTGTCGTAGGTCAGCCCGCTGACGGTGGCCGTTCCCGACGTCGGGGTCACCAGCCCCAGCACCATCCGCAGCGTCGTCGTCTTGCCCGCGCCGTTCGGCCCGAGGAACCCGGTCACCGACCCCGGCTCCACCACAAAGCTCAGATTCTGTACGGCGGCCACGGGCCCGAACGTCTTACTCAGGTTCTGCACCACGATGCGTCCGCTGCCGTCGTTCTGCATACTTCCCCCCTCGATCCGGCGAATGGGTGAACTCGGCGCAGCGGACATCCTGCCCTATCCAGCCACTACGCGGGGGTGGCGGGGCGAAGGTCACTCTCCGTCGCTGAATCACGAGATCGGACAACGAGCCGTGAAGAAGTATTTCCAGCAAAACAGGGGCCCCATGCAGCGAACCGGCTACTTACCGCCTAAGCTAGTTCTTGGCGGCCCGCTCCCAGTGACCCCCAGGCTGGTTGAGCGGGCCGCCCCTATTCGCGCGTCCTCTGGACGCGCTCGCATCGGCGCCCAACGTCGCCATTGCTTTTGGGGGTCGGACCCCCAAACGCCCGCCAAGGGGCTTCGCCCCCTGGACCCCCATCGTGGTGGGTGAGTAGGTGCGCGTGGGGCGGTCAGGGTGGTGGTACGAACAGAGTTCGGTCGAGAGTCTTCAGGACCTCGGTGCCTGCCGCGATGTCTGTGGGGTGGTCGAACTCGTGCCATGGGGACTCAGTGGGCACCGCATGTACGAGGCCGCCTTGGGTGATCAAATCCTGCAAGAGTCCCGTGGTGTCTTGTCTCGTGTTCAACCGGATTGCCGTCTGTAGCGCGGAAAGCAGGGCTTGCCAGCCTGGTGGTTCGAACTTCAGCAAGCCGAGGTACTGGCCTTCGATCTCCGCGACCGAGCCCGGCGTTCCGCCGATCTCCCGCACCAAGCCCGCCGGGGCCAGCCGGAAGGATTCGGCATCCGCCAACGGATTCCCGAACCTCGCCGACCACTGCGTCAGCCAGGCCGGATCGTAGGCCACCACCAGATCACCCGGATGCCGCGCCAGAGCGCGGGCGGTCGCCGGGCCGAAGACGATGTCGCCGTAGCTCACCAGGACCGGGCCGCTGCTGAGCCAGTCGTCGGCGCAGGCCAGCGAGCCCACCATGGTCGAGCTCGCCCAGTCCGGGTTGTGGAAACGGCGCAACGGCAGATCGGCGAAGGCCTCGGCCTGCCAACCGGTCACCACCGCGACGTCCTCCACGCCGGCTTGGCGCAGCGCGGCCACCTGGCGGTCCAGCAGCGAGCGCCCGGCCAGTTCCAGCAACGCCTTCGGCCGGTCGTCGGTCCGCGAGCCCATCCGGCTGCCCCGGCCCGCGGACAGGATCACCGCCCTCATCCGGTCAACGCCTCCTCGAACAGCGCGACATCCTCGGCCGCCACCGCCGCCCGCTCCGGATGCCACATGATCCCGGTCAGCGGGGCCGCCCGGTGCCGGACGGCCTCCACGACCGCGCCGTGCCGGGCGGTCACCTCGAACTCCGGTGGGGCGTTCAGCACCGACCAGTCGTGGAAGCTGTTCACCACCCGGCCGCCGAGCAGTCCGGTCAGCGGGTGCGTCGTCGCGGTGTGGCCCTCGACCCGGCGTAGCTCGCATCCGAAGGCGTGCAACAACAACTGCATCCCGCGGCACACCCCGACCACCGGCAAGGCGTTGTCCACCGCGAAGCGCAGCAGTTCCGTTTCGAGGTGGTCGCGGGCGGGCCGGCTGCCGATGCTGTCGCCGCCGGTCAGCACCAGCCCACCGCATCCGGTCCGCCGCATCGTCCGCACCGCCAGCTCCGGATCGAGCGGCAAGGGCACGGCGACCAGACCGCAGGCGTCGAGAAAACCGGCCCACCGGACGTCGAGCGCGAGCCGGGTCTCGCCGTGTGCGCAGTCCACGACCCGCTGGGTGACCCCGACGACGTCCGGTCGCGTCACGCCATTTCCCGCCGCGGCGCCAGCCAGCCGACGGTCAGGTAGGGCACCTCCACCGGGTCCTGCCCACTGCACGCGACGAGGTCCTCGATCCGGTCGACCAGCTCCGGGAACAACGGCCCGGCCTGCCGCTGCAACGTGCCGTGCGAACGCCACGCCGCGACCCAGTCCGCCGCGCGCACCCGGTGCCAGACCTTTTCGGTCACCGCCTCCGCCGGACCGAACAGGCCACTCGCGTCGATCACCGGGGCCTGGTTCTGGCGACGGGAACCGTAGGCGTAGTCCGGAATCCGGCTGCGGATCAGGCACTCGATCTCCGCCTGCAACGGATCGGACAGGTCGCGGTGGTTCCACACGCACGCGAGGTGCCCGCGCGGGCCGGCGAGCCGCGCGGCCTCGCGAAGCGCCGCAGGGCGGTCCATCGTGTTGAACGACGAGCCGTAGGTGACCAGGTCGTAGGCGCCGCCCAGCAGGCCGGTTTCCTCGCCGGTGCCGGTGAACCAGCGCACCTCGCCCAGATGTGCGGTGCGCTGCTTCCCGATCGTCGCCATCGCCTCGTTCGGTTCGACCGCGTCGACAAGGCAGCCCCGCGCGGCGAGGTCGAGGGTGAGGTGCCCGGTGCCGGCCCCGAGGTCGGCGACCCACGGTTGCGCCCGGCCCGCGAGCGCGACGATCTTGTCGACCGCCTCCGCCGCGTACTGCGGGCGCAGCGAGTAGGTGCTCGCCAGATCCGTGTAGTCCCACTGGGTTTTCATCGCCACATGCCTTTCCGCGCGCAGAATTCGTACAGTTTCTCCGCCGCTTGCCTGGCGGAGGTGGCTCCGTGGTTGTGGATGTGCAGATCGGGCGCGACCGGGAACTCGGCGTCCACCCCGAGCCCGACGATGTCGGTGCCGGCGCGGTAGATGCCCTTCGGGTCGCGGTCGCGCAGTTCGGTCAGCGGCACGTCGAGGAACACCTCGACGTAGCGGGACAGGTTCTTGCGGTTCCAGTCGTGGATCTCGTGCCGCAGCGAGATGGTCGCGCAGACCACGATGTGTCCCTGTCCGCACAGGAGTCGGCACAACCGGGCGTAGGTCGTGGCGAGCTGGCGTCTGCTCTCGCCGGTGAAGGCCGACGACGTGCCGAGCGCGGCACGCAGCTCGTCGCCGTCGAGCAGGATCGGGTGATGGCCGTCGCGGCGCAGCCGTCCGGTCAGTTCCCCGGCCACACTGGACTTCCCGGCCCCGGACAGCCCGGTGATCCACACGACCGGGCCCGCCGTCATGCGGCCTCCTTGTCGGACGCGGCGAGCCGCGGCAGTGTCTGTGCGTCGGCCGGCATGGCGTCTGATGATTCGGACCTGCAAGCAGTCCTCATGCAGCCCCCGTCTCACGTAGCCGCAGCCCGGCGCCCGCGCTGGGCCGGACGAGCTTGCTCGCCGCGTCCACCTCCAGCACGTCCGCTCGCAGCAGCCGGGTGAACTCGGCTTCGCCCACCCCGATCGCGGCCGGGATGCCCAGCTCCAGCGCGCGGATCGCCATGTGCGAGTTCGCCCCGCCGAAGGCGGTGATCAATCCGGCGATACCGCGGGTGAAGATCCAGTCGTAGCCGGGATCGGCGGCGGCGATCATCGCGATGGACCCCGCCGGGTCGTCGCCCGCGGACACATCCGCGATCGGCGCGATGACCCGGCCCTGCGTCACGAAGTTCGCCTCGTCGGCCATGGCCGCGAACGAGACGAGCTCGTCCGGTTCGGACAACACCACCGGGGCACACAGGGTTTCGGTGATTTCGTGTTGGTACCTCGCACTTTCTATCGCCGCGCACAGCGTGGCGCGGTCCCTGCGGTGGTCGCCGGTGAGTGCGCACAGATCTTCGATCCGGGCGTAGGACATGTCGTCCGGACCGAGTCCGAGCCACTCACCGGCGCGCTTGGCGTCGAACAGGATTTCGCTGACCACGCGGGAGAACTGCAGCTTGGCGTACTCGCGCGCCGCGACGCTCTGCACGATGAACCGGAGCAGTTCGTGCGCGTTGCCGGGCAGCCGGTGTTCGGCGATCAGCCGCCGGATCTCCCGCATCTGCGCGACGGCCGGCAGGAATCCCGGTGGGCCTGTCACGTTCGCGGCGGGCCGCGACCAGTCGAAGTAGCGGCTCGGGTCCTCGTCGTAGCGTGGGGACAGAATGTCGTAGGTGCCCGGCCGCAGATGCCCGTACCGGCGCAGGAAAGCGGTGCGGCTCAGGTCGGCGAAATCCTTCTGCAGCGCCGAACTGGTCACCTGCGAACTGCTCAGCAGCGCATCTGCGTCCTCCGCGGAGAGCACGCCCAGTTCGACCATGCTGCGTACGATGCTCGTCGCGGCGAACGCGGCCCGCGCGATCCCGGAGAACGGCAGCGTCCCGGCGCGTTTGCACAGATGCGTGAGCGCGGCGATCCGCTTGGGACGGAACGTTTCCGGGCGGTGCAAGGGGAGCCGCCGGAGCTGCTCGATCTCGGCGAGGTCGCGCCGGTACGGCCCGATGCCGCTCATCATGCGGGCCGTGACGTGCCGCAACGAGGTGACCAGCTCCGACGACTCGGCCGGGGACAGCACTCCCGAGCGCACCAGTTCGGCGGCACGCTCGGTGATGGTGAAATGGTAGGACGACAGCGCGATGGTGAACTCGATCTTGTCGTGCAGATGCGGGTTTTCGCGCAGTTTCTGCACATAACTCCCGACGAGCCGTTCGGCCGTGGCGTCCGGGACGGACGCGGGCACCAGCGAACTGAAGCTGGCGCGCGTGTCGATGTAGGGCAGGCCGTGCAGGTCGATCAGCAGCGGCGCGCCGCGCAGGTCGCGATAGCCGTAGCGGTGCCGGGACTCCGCCCAGATCTCGTCGGTGATCAGGTTGCGGTACAAGGAAAGCGCGAGCGGGCGTGGCCGGATGCCGATCATCTCGGCGGGGTTCCAGTCCGGCATCACGCCGAAAACCGTGTCCGGGCCGAGCGCGGGCGTGGGCGCCTGGCGCAATTGGTGCAGCCGCGCACGGCACTGGGCGACGGCTTCCCGGTGGCGACGGCGCGGCACCGGCTTTCCCGGTTTCGCGAGCAGGCGCATCTGAAACAACACCAGCGTGCCGTCCTCGGCGACGCCGAATTCGAATTCGAACGGCCGGCGGCTCAGCTGTTCCAGTTCCTTGACCAGATCGGGAATCCGGGTCAGCCACGGCACCGGCGGGCGCGGCGCGTCCTCGTCGAGGAAATACCAGGTGCGCACGGTGGCGCGACCCGAGGTGACTGCCGCGGTATCCGGACCGTCGGCCCAGTTGACCACCCGGTAGGGCGCGCCGCAGCTGGGCTCACAGGACGAGACGACTCCGCTGGCGAGCGCGTTCTCCAGCTGCGGCTGCACGAAAACCTGGTTGTTGGGCCGGAAAACGTCGTAGGACGCGACCACCCTGCCGATCGCGTCGACGAGTTCGTCCTGGCCGCGAACGTCCGTTTCGGACAGATACCGGCCGGCGTTGGAGAATGTGGACTGGTCCTCGTCGCGACCGCTGCTGCGGACCACGAGCGGGTCGGCCACCCACGGTTTCCGGCGGATTTTCGCCAGTACCGCTTCGGGATCGTGCTGCCACTCCGCCACGGTGAAGGAGACCAATGGCAGCACGATCGCCGAATGGACCAGAGCCGAAAGTCGCGCGAGGGTTTCCGATTTCGTGCCGAACTCGAATGCCCTGGCGCTGGTGATTTCCCCGCGCATCAACTGAAGTTAACCCGCGGTTCGGGTGCTCAGGTAGATGCGTGTTCAACCCGGGAACCGGTTCAGAGCGCGGCGGACACCGGCTGGTGCGGGAGCGAATGCGCGGTCGCGACCGGCTCGTTGGTGAGCTTTCCGTCGTGGACATTGAGGCCCTTGGCGAGGGACTCGTCCGCGCGCAACGCCGCCTGCCAGCCGTGCTCCGCGAGCTGCACGGCATACGGCAGCGTCACGTTTGTCAGGCCGTACGTGGAGGTGCGCGGCACGGCGCCCGGCATGTTGGCGACACAGTAGAAAACCGACTCGTGCACCTGGTAGGTCGGCTCGTCGTGCGTGGTCGGCCGCGAATCCGCGAAACAGCCACCCTGGTCGATCGCGATGTCCACGAGCACGCTGCCCGGCTTCATCCGCGCGACCAGTTCGTTGGACACCAGCTTCGGCGCCCGCGCACCGGGGACGAGCACCGCGCCGACGACGAGATCGGCTTCCAGCACGGCCTGCTCCACGGCGAACGCGTTTGACGTGACCGTGCGGATGCGGCCGCCGAAGTCCTGGTCGATCCGGCGCAACCGGTCCACGTTGGTGTCCAGGATCTCCACGTCCGACCCGAGGCCGAGCGCGACCCGCGCCGCGTTGAGCCCGGCAACGCCGCCGCCGATCACGACGACGCGCGCAGGGTGTACCCCGGGAATCCCGCCTGGCAGCACACCGCGCCCGCCGCCGGGCTTCATCAGCGAGTACGCCCCGACCTGCGGTGCGAGCCTGCCCGCGACCTCCGACATCGGCGCGAGTAGCGGCAGCGCGCCGGTGGGCTGCTGCACGGTCTCGTAGGCGATCGCGGTGGTGCCCGAAGCCAGCAACGCCTCGGTCAGCGGGCGGTCGGCGGCCAGATGCAGATACGTGAACAGCACCTGGCCGGCACGCAGCCGGTGGTACTCCTCGGCGATGGGCTCCTTCACCTTGAGCACGAGCTCGCCCTCCGCCCAGGTGGCGTCGGCGGTCGCGAGGATCTTCGCGCCGGCCGCGACGTACTCGTCGTCGGTGATGGCCGACCCGACGCCGGCATCGGCCTCGACGAACACCTGGTGCCCGTGCTGGGTCAGTTCGTGGACGCCGGCCGGAGTCAGCGCCACCCGGTACTCGTGCTTCTTGATCTCACGGGGAACGGCGATACGCAAGGCTGCCTCCTGCGGACGGATCGGGCGTGGTACCGACCACGGTGAACCACTCGGATGGCGGTGTCATCGTGTGCGCAAGACAATCCTGCCGCCTTTCAGTGGTGTGCGCACGACAAGGGATTGACCTCCAGCTAACTGGAGAGTGCAGGATCTGCCGCATGCGAGCTGTGTGGTTGAAGGAGTTCGGCGGGCCGGAGATGCTGCTGGCCGGGGAGGCCCCCGATCCCGAGCCGGGGCCGGGACAGGTCCTGATCGACGTGGCCTACGCGAACATCACGTTCGTCGAGACGCAGCTGCGCGCGGGCGGGCCGGGGCCGTTCAGCCCGCAGCTGCCGGTCATCCCCGGTAACGGGGTCGGCGGCGTGGTCATCGGCGGCGCCGACGGGGACCTGCTCGGCGAGCGCGTGGTGACGAGCCTGAGCGGGTCCGGCGGGTATGCCGAGCGGGTGGTGGTGCCCGCGTCGGCCCCGTTCGTCGTGCCGGCCGGGCTGGCGCTCAGCCACGCCGTGGCGCTGCTCGCGGACGGGCGGACCGCGATGGCGCTGATCCACGCGGCCGGGATCCAGCCGGGGGAGCGGGTGCTGGTCGAGGCGGCTGCCGGTGGCGTGGGCACCCTCCTGGTGCAGCTCGCCCGCGCGGCGGGGGCGACGGTGCTCGGCGCGGCGGGCGGCGCCAGGAAGACCGAGGTGGTGCGGGATCTCGGCGCGGTGCCGGTGGACTACAGCGTTCCGGGCTGGTCGTCCACAGTGGACCCGGTGGATGTCGTTTTCGACGGTGTGGGCGGGGAAATCGGCCGCGCCGCCTTCGCGCTGACGCGGCAAGGCGGCCGGTTCTTCAGCTACGGGCTCGTGAGCGGCGCCTGGACTCCGGTCGACGAG
This sequence comes from Amycolatopsis sp., assembly GCF_035546795.1. Taxonomy (GTDB): domain Bacteria; phylum Actinomycetota; class Actinomycetes; order Mycobacteriales; family Pseudonocardiaceae; genus Amycolatopsis_E. The sequence continues at coordinate 14,100 of NZ_DASZWC010000054.1, read as the reverse complement.
GACCGCGGCGTGCAGGTTCACCGCGGGCCGCTCGGCACACCGGAGGAGCTGCGCGAGCGGACTGCGGAGATCCTTCGGCTCGCCGCCGCGGGCGAGGTGGAACCTGTTGTCGGACAACGCTTCCGGCTCGAAGAGGCGGCCGAGGCCCACCGCGCGATCGAGTCCCGGCGGACGATCGGGAAGACGCTATTGATCGTCTGAGGGCTCGCCCGCTTGCCGGGACAGCTGCACTTCCCGGGCCGAGCGGAATATCTCCCAGATCATCGCTCGCCGGATCGGGTGGCGATGGCGAAGCAGGAGCATGCCTGGGAGCCGGCGCCAGAACCGCAGGTCCGGCTCCAGCAGGGTGACCACGCGCAGCAGTTCATCCTGGCTTTTGCGTCTCTTCTTGCCGCCGGCGTTGAACGTGCTCCGTTCGGTCCGGTTGTACAACGCCGAGAGCAGGAGCGGGCCGTGTGTCGGGTCCAGCGCCACCTGCCAGGTGAGTTGCCGGAATTCTTCGGGATACTCCCGCGTGATCTCATCGGCATCGATGAGGTCGGTCCCATTGTCCGAATACAGACCCAGAAGCCACAAGGTCAGGTCGGCGGCGACCCGGGGGAGGTTGTCGCGCTCGCGACGTGACCGCCGGTCGGTGAGCCAGGCGAGCACGGCCTTGACCCCGAGGTTGCGATGCGCGGGCTCGGACATGATCACCAGCATCATCGCGATGACCGCGTTCTTGACCCGGAAGCTTTCCGTGCGGGCGATCTCGGTGAGCTGTTCGAGTGCGGTTTCGGGTTCCCGCGCGAACCGGTGGCCATACACCAGTGCGGCCGTCGCCAGGCGGCTCTTGACGTTTCCGCTTACCCAGTCGCTGAGCGTTTGCTCAACCAGCTCGCGAAGATTGTGCTCTTCACTCAGGCGGTTCAGGGTCGCGGCCGCGAGCATCCGACGCCACAAGGATTGGTGTCCGGCCAGTTTGTGCACCGTTCTCAGCGGCTCGTGTGCAGGTACGTCCACGATGACCGTACACAGCGCTTTGACCGCGGCTTCGTGTTCGTCGGCCTCACACATCCAATTCAGGAGCAGGTTGTGGTCGAGATGGTATTGCCCCCAGTAGCGGCGGAGGACGGCCTGCGCCCAGTCCGGGCGTTCAAAGCGGACCGTCTGTTCTCGCAGACCTGGATGGATCGGATGATCTCGTTCGACGGTCGTGGCCTTGATGGTCCGAAGTAGTTCGTCCTTCGGCTTGGAAAATACCCGCCGTGGACGAAGGGGTTTCTCGCCGGTCGACTCGGCATCGCGGACGAGGGCGTCCAGTTTCACCGCCAGTTCCGCGACGCGGTCGAACGGTTTACCCTCCAGCAGCGCGACGGCGAGGAACATCGTGTACTCGACGGTCGACCACCAGTCTTCGACGAGACCGGCGATGGTGCGGTCGACGTCCTCGTCCAGCCTGTGGAGCGCGTCCTCTTCGACGGCGGGGTCGGCGAGGATCTCGATGGCCAATTCACCCGCGTGGACCGCTTTCCCAGGTGGGTCTCCAACGGTCAGCTTGGCCGACAGCTTGTCGCGCAGGATCGTCACGCAGTCCTCGGAGCGGGTGCCAAGGCGGTACCGGATCACGCCTTCGGCGACTTCGAGCGGTTCCGGCGGTTTGACGCCCACGACGAAACCGCTGGCGGCCTGGGGGACCTCGTTCGGCCCGTTGAGCACGATGACCAGACGACAGGACTTCCCGCGGACCAGGTTCACGGCCTGCATGAAATCGGCGTCGCGGATCGGGATGGCGCCCGGTCCGGTCGAGTGCCAGAGGTAGCCGTCTTGCTCCCGCAGCTCCTTTTCCCGGAAACTTGCGAGGGAACGTGCGTCGTCGAGATGGACGATCCGGGCGCAACCGAGGTCGAGCAGCAGACGTTGCCCGGTCGTGGTCCTGCCCGAGCCCGAGCCGTGCAGGAGGACGACCGAACGGTTTCGCAGGATCGTTTTTGCCTGGTCGTAGCCGTCCGGGGTGACGAAGCGCTCGCGTAGTTCAGCGCTTTCGTCGTCGTTGAGTTGCCAGGCCAGAGCCTCGCGCTCGGGTGGGTGGATCGAGTTGAAGATCGAGGTGACAGAAAGATCTCCGTGTACGTCTCTGGTCTGCGCGCTTCCTGTTGCGTCGCCTTCGACCTTGTTTTCACTCGGTGTCGCGGGCGTCTCGGTCATGACGTGCTCGGTCCGAGATGGATACCGCCGTGGACGGTTCCTGCCTGAACACTGTTCTGCATGCTGCCGTGGACGACGTTGCGGACCGAGCCCGGCCTTTCAGGCTCCACCGTTTCGCGGGCGAGTACTCCGAGACTTCGTGCGTCGAAGCCGGGTACGCGCACCCAGGCGGGCTCGTGGTATTCCTTTTTATCGACCTTGATTTCCGCGAATTCGGCCTGCCTGACGACCCTCGTGTAGTTGCCGCCAAACGCTTCCCGGAACGCGGTTGAGGATACGATCAGCCCGCTGCTCACCGACCCATCCGGCCTTTCCTGGATACAATGTTCGACGATATCTTTAAAAGCTTGTGAATTGAGCAGACGGCTTCGCCATATTTTGGGTGAGTAGTAGCCGCGCGAGTCACCGACTGCGCCGACATCGACTGCGATCCGCATCCTGATTTCCGGTTTTCGCCAACGGTTGTGTTCGGCGGCGAGTTGGTCCACCCGTTGGCTGAGGTCTAGGACGAGCCCAAGGTCACGGCTCGGGAAGGTGTAGAGAGAGCCGTCGCCCGTATGCTCGTTTTCCAGTACTTCCTCGGGATGGATACTGCTTTCCCGAAGAGCGGTGTCGAGAATTTCCGACAGCGTCTGCCATAGTGCGTTGAGGTGGTAGCCGGGATTCGTCGCCGATGCGATGACGTCGATTCCCAGTAATGTCCTCGTCTCCGGCAGCAGATCCATCGCCCCTCCTGCTCGTCGATCCCTGATGACAGAGTGTGCGGTGCGCGGGGAGTGTCCTTCTACCTGAAATCAGGGAGATGCTGCATGCCGGAACATCAATTTCGATCCCGAAGGAAGACTTCGAGCGAGTCCGCGTCGGGTAGGACGTAACGCAGCCTGCCTGTTCTGAGGAGTCCCTTCCCTCGCAGCGTTTTGAGCGCGGCATCGACCGACTTGTTCGAAGCGACCACGGCTTTCGCCAGGTCGCCCTGGACGATGCCGCTGACCACGATCTCGTCGCCGACGCGATCGCCGAACGCGTGTGCCCAGGCCAGCAGCTGTGCCGCGACCCGGGTTGTCACGTCCTGCGACGCGATCGCGAGCTGCCGCCGGTCGGCGTTGTGCAGCCTGGCACGAAGCGTGGCGTTAAGCAGAACGAGAACGTCGCGATCTTGCTCAACGAGATCGCGGAAGGCGCGGGCCGAAACGCGCACTGCCGCACCACCGTGGTGCCCGATCACCGTCGCGCTTCGCGGACGGTGCTCCAATACGCCCAGTTCGCCGATGAGCTCCCCAGGGCCATACGGCCCTGCGACCACTTGAGCCCCGTTTCGCTCGGAGAGTACGACCTTGAGCGATCCCGACTCGATCAGCAGGACATCCTCGCTGCTTTCACCGAATGACATCAAGGTCTGTCCACGCCGGAATTTCATCCGCCGTCCGGCCGCACGAAGGCGAAGCCGTGCTCGTTCCAATGCCGGGTCCACCACGCACACATGGTGCCAAGCCCGGCTAGCCCCCGAGCTCACTTCCGATCAGTTCACCTCTTCGGCCGAGCGGCGTGCGTCGCGTCTGTGCGGCCGCGCCAACCGTGTCATTGCGATGACTGGGGCACCGTCTCCGGCCGGTAGGCGTACACGGTCGTGCCCGCGAGACTGACGTACCAGTCCGAGTCGCAGAGCAGGGTCGCTTTGGTGTGCTCGTCGGTCGGCCACCACGGGACCGGCAGGGTCGGCGGTTTCGCCGGGGACGGGGAGGCGTGGCAGGAATCGAGGAGCGCCGGGTCGTCCAGGCGCATCCGCAGGACGCGTTCGGTGCCGGTGGTGCGGATGGCTTCCGAGATCGATCGTGCCTCGTCCGGCATCCAGGCCGGCAGGCGGGTGTCGTCGTTGTTCTTGCCTGCCGCGCCGGTGTCGTAGCCGACGGTTTTCACGTGCCCGGTCGAGCTTGCGGTCAGTCCCTCGGCCAGGCCGCAGCCTGCCAGGGTGAACAGTGCCGTCACGCCGATGCCCGCGCGTACCACCCGGTTTTCGATCATGTGGCGAGTCAACCGGGCTCAGCGCCGCGGCGGCTCCTGCTCGCGGCCGATCCGCATCGGCCGAATGGCTACACCGGCTGCAGCCACGCCCGTTCGCCGACGTGCACGGTGCCGGGGCGGGTGGCGCGCATGATCAAACCGAACTTGTTCTCGTGCTGCTCGATCAGCCAGCGTTGCAACTTCGGCCAGCGCTCCTTCCCCGCGGGATCCCAGCTCGGCACCGCGCACCGGATGCACGGGCCGGCCTGTTCGCCGACCGCTTCGAGGATGACGTCGCCGATCGTGAGCGTGGTGCCGACTCCCCACTCCTCCTCGGCGAACGCGGGCGCGTCGAGCGACAGGTGCAGGTTCGGCCGGAAGCGCGCCAGCTCGACCGGCGCGGCCAGCTCCTCCTCCAGCGCCTGGCGGGAGGCCTCGATCGTCACCAGCACCGTCGGGCCGCGGTCCTGCTGGCCGTCGGCGCTGCGCAGCGTCAGCGGGAAACCGAGGGACTCGCTCAGCGTGGCGGGCAAGGCAGGATCGGTCCACGACCATTCCTTGCCATCGGGCGCGCGCAGCGTCGGCGGCTCGTCCTCGTCGCGGTAGAAACTGTGCCACGACAACAGTTTCTCGTTCTGCCGCACGGTGAGCCGCTGACCCGCGCGCTTCTCCCGCTGGTCGATCAGCGCGTGCGCGCGATCGCCCACCATGCCGCGTTCGTCAAAGCGCGCGGCAGGCACGTCCTCGCCACGCAGCGACTTGACGGGCCAGCGGGACAACAGGTCAACGGATCCCTCGAACACGTGACCATGGTAGACGGGCCTCATGACCAGCGAAGCACGATCAACTGGCTGATGAGCGCCAACCGCACGCCGGGGTCGTCGAGTTCGAGCGGGACCAGTTCCAGCAACCGCCGCATCCGGTAGCGGAAGGTGTTGGGGTGGATGCGCAACGCCTCGGCCGCCGCGCGCGGATCGCCGGGGAACCGCAGCCATTCGTAGAGCGTGTCCACATACTGCGTGTGGTTCGCGCGATCGTAGCCGCGTAGCCGTTCCAACGGGCCGAGTTCGGTCACCCGGGCGGACCCGGAAGCGGTCGCGGAGCGGTGCAGCACCAGCGCCGTCCACAGGTCGTCGAAGCTGCCGATCCGGCCGGGCAGCAACCCGGCGCGCAGCACGCCCAGCGTCTCCTCGGCTTCCGTGCGGGAGCGGGCGAGTTCGGCGATGTCCACCGGCGAACCGGCGGCAATCCGTTGTGTGTCACCCCTTTCCGTCAGCGCGGCGCGCAGTTCGGACCACGTGCCGGCACCATCGCCATCGGGCACGACCGCGTAGAGCAGCCCGCCGAGCTCCGTCGCCACCGGGCGGCGGCCGATGCCCTGGGAAATCCGTTCCAGCAAAGCCAACCGCAGCCCTTCACCGTCCGGCGCGTCGCCGCCAGGGGTGTCGATGACGACCACCCGGTGCGGCTCGTCGGTCAGATCCAGTTCGGCGATCGCCTTGCGGGGCCCCACTTTTCCGTCCAGCACCGCACGCAGCAGCTCGGCCGACGCGCGCCGCCGCGAATCCGCGTGTGCTCGTCGGCGCAACAGGTGCAGGGCCACGACGGGAGCGGTGTCGGCGAAGGCGGCGGCCCGTTCGTCCGACACGGGGCCGGTGACCACGGCCCACATCGAGCCGAGGAGCTCGCCGCCCATCCGGATCGGCACGATCAGCCGCGGCAGTGTGCCGTCCCGTTGCGCGGACACGAAAATCGTTGGCCTGCCACGGGAAAGCTCCCGGAACACACCACGCGAGCGGAAGCGGGCGAGCACGTCGTCCGGGATCCGGCGGCCCATGATCGTGGACACCCGCGCCGGGTCGGTGAGGTCCTGGCGCGCGGAGTAGGCGAGCACGCGGGAGTTGGTGTCCTCGATGGTGACCGGCGCGTCGACCACCGAGGCGACGGCGTCGGCGAGCCGGAACAGGTCACCCGAGCCCGGATCGCCGTCCTCCAGCGCATCGGTCTCGTCGGCCACCGCGTCGAGAACCGTGCGCAGCAACCACACGAGCTGTGCCCACGCGGCGGCCGCGCGCACCTCGATCAACGCTATGCCCGCGCCTTTCGCCGCGCGGCGCACATTCGCGGCCAGCGGCGGCTTGAGCAGCACAGCGGCCGCCCCGCGCCCGGCGCTGTGCCGGATCAACGCGATGGAGTCCGGCGTGGCGACGCCGAGCACGAGGTCTCCCGCAGCGACCTGGGCGGTGGCCCCGGGCTCGGCGATCACCACATCCGAGACCGCGGGGCACTGCTCCGGCAGCCAGACCGCGTGCAGCAGCGTGGGCCCGACCCGGTCGACCACGCTCTGCACGGAAACCATTTCCGCAGCTTATCGGTCCAGTACCGTCCCGAGCGCGTCCCACAGCAGGCCCGCCTTGTCATCCACGGCGGACCGGCGGCGCCACGCGACCATGCCGTCGGGGCGGATCAGGCTTGCGCCGCCGGGTTCGAGTCCGAAGCGGGCGGCGAAAACCTGGTCGGGGTCGGCGAAGTCCACCCCGGCTTCGTGGCAGGCGATGGCGACCCCGGTCTCGGCCGAGACCTCGTTCGCCGCCGCGTGCCAGCCCGGGCCGTTCGCCAGCAGCACCCAGCCGTGCCCAAGGAGGTCCACAGTGGACCGTCCGGCGCCGAAAGGCACATGTGGCGCACGGAATCCGGCGCGCCCGGTGGGCTCGTTCGGGTTTTCGACCGGGCTCGGGTCGTCGTCCTCGATCAGTACCGCCGCCGAGCGGTAGCGGAAGCCCAGCGCGATGCCCAGCTGGTCCACCGGCTCGCCGACCCCGGTCAGGTCGAGGTCCGGCGCCATCCGCTCCTTCGCGTTGTGCAGCGAAGTGTCGACCACCATCTGCGCGATCGGCCGGCGCTCCTGTTCGTAGGAGTCCAGCAGGCCCGGGCCCGCCTCGCCGCGCACCACCGCCGCCAGCTGCCACGCGAGGTCGTGCCCGTCGCCGACCGCGGTGTTGCCGCCCATCCCGCCCGTCGGCGGGGTCACCTTCGCCGCGTCACCGACCAGGAAAACCCGCCCGCGACGGAACTCCCGCGCCACCCTGGCCGCGATCTCCCACGCCCCGACCCACCGGATCCGCGGCTCCAGCCCGGGCAGATCGGTGGCCACCCGGATCAGCTCCACGAGCCGCTCCTCCGGGAAGTCGGCCACCGTTTCGCCGCGCTCGGGGTGGTAGTCGGCCGCGAAGACATACCGGCCGGGCACGTCGGTGTTCACCATCGCGCCGGTGAACCGCGGATTCTGCAGGTAATAGAGGTCGGTGACGTCCGGCTGCATCCGCTCGCCGAGATCGGCGTCGAACACCACGCCGATCGAATGCCCGATGCCACCGCGCCCGGTGCACTCGATGCCCAGCCGTTCCCGGATGTCGCTGCGCCCGCCGTCCGCCGCGACGAGGTACTGCGCTCGCACCCGGTACGGCTCGCCGTCGCGCGGCTCGACTACCGCGGTCACCCCGTCCTCGTCCTGCTCGAACGACACCAGCTTGCTGGAGAACCGCACCTCCGCGCCGAACTTCTGGGCTCGCGCCAGCAGGATCGGCTCGACGACGTCCTGCCCCGCCATTCCCCACGGCGTGCCGGTGGCCGCGCTCAGGTCGATCTCGGACATGTCCTGCAGCAACCGGTGGAACACCTGCCCGCCGAGGCTCGACGCGATCGTGATCCGCAACCCCTGCGACGCCCGCTTGCTGACGCCGAGCACCTCTTCGTCGATGCCCGCGAAGCGGTACAGCTCCATCGTGCGCGGCGTCTGCCCGGACGCGCGCGGATGCAGCGACGTGCCGGGATGCCGCTCGACGGTCAGCACGTCGACGCCTTGCTGCGCCAGGAACATCGACGCGCTCAGCCCACCGAGCCCCGCGCCGGTCACCAGCACTTCCGCCTGCTCTTCCCGCATGATCTACCCCTTCCCTGTGAATCTCCCTGTCTAGGAATCTTAGCTACTAAGAGATTTGGCAGGCAAGGGGTATCACGTCTTGGGAAATGTTGGGGTGGCCCTGCGGCCTGACTAGCGTCGGACGCCATGACGAGCAACGAGGCGTGGTCCTTCGAGACCAAACAGATCCACTCCGGCGCGGCACCCGACCCGGCCACGGGTGCCCGCGCGACGCCGATCTACCAGACGACGTCCTATGTGTTCCGCGACAGCCAGCACGGGGCCGACTTGTTCAGCCTCGCCGAGGCCGGGAACATCTACACCCGCATCAACAACCCGACCCAGGACGTGCTCGAACAGCGCGTCGCCGCGCTCGAAGGCGGGGTCGCCGCGCTTGCCTTCGCCTCGGGCACTGCCGCCACCAACGCCGCGATCCTCAACCTCGCCAACTCCGGCGACCACTTCGTGTCCAGCCCGAAGCTCTACGGCGGCACCTACAATCTCTTCCACTACACGCTGCCCAAGCTCGGCATCGAGGTCACGTTCGTCGAGGACCAGGACGACCTCGAGCAGTGGCGCGCCGCGATCCGCCCGAACACCAAGCTGCTGTTCGGCGAGACACTGGCGAACCCGGGCAGCAACGTGCTCGACATCCGTGGCGTCGCCGATGTCGCGCACGAGGCCGGTGTCCCGCTCGTCGTCGACAACACCGTGCCCACGCCGTACCTGTTGCGCCCCATCGAGCACGGCGCCGACGTGGTGATCCACTCCGCGACCAAGTACCTCGGCGGCCACGGCACCACGATCGCCGGTCTGCTCGTGGACGGCGGCACGTTCGACTTCGGCAAGTACCCGGAGCGGTTCCCTGGCTTCAACGAGGCCGACCCGAGCTACCACGGTCTCAAGTACTGGGAGGCGCTCGGCCCCGGTGCGTACGCCGCGAAGGCGCGCGTGCAGCTGCTGCGCGACACCGGTGCCGCGATCGCGCCGTTGAACAGTTTCCTCATCCTGCAGGGCATCGAAACGCTGTCGCTGCGGGTGGAACGACACGTGTCCAATGCCAAGGCGCTGGCCGAATGGCTCGAGGGACGCGACGAGGTCGAGAAGGTCTACTACGCGAGCCTGCCGTCGAGCCCGCACTACGCGGCGGCGCAGAAGTACCTGCCCGGCGGCGCCGGCGCGGTGCTGTCGTTCGACCTGCGTGGTGGCGTCGAAGCGGGCCGGAAGTTCGTCGACGGGACCGAGCTGCACAGCCAGCTGGTTAACATCGGTGATGTGCGCAGCCTGATCGTCCACCCCGCGAGCACCACCCACAGCCAGCTGACCGCCGAGGAGCAGCTCGCCAGCGGCGTCACGCCGGGTCTGGTGCGCCTCGCTGTCGGGCTGGAAGGGATCGAGGATCTGAAAGCCGACCTGGAGGCCGGGTTCCGCGCCGCCAAGGCGGCTCTGTGACAGCAGTATCGGATCTCCCGCCCGCCACCGGTGCGTGGCGGGCGGGAGACCCACCTGGCCGGCGCCAATGGGTCCGCCACGACGGGTCTCTGCGGCTGGAGGCCGGCGGCACGCTGCCCGGGTTCGCGCTGGCTTACGAGAGCTGGGGCAGGCTGAACTCCGACGGCAGCAATGCGGTGCTGATCGAGCACGCGCTGACCGGCGACAGTCACGCGGCCGGCGAGGCCGGGCCGGGCCATCCGACGGCGGGCTGGTGGGACGGGCTGATCGGGCCCGGCCGCCCGCTGGACACCGACGAGCTGTTCGTCGTGGTGCCCAACGTGCTCGGTGGCTGCCAGGGATCGACGGGCCCGTCCTCGCCCGATCCGGACGGAAACCCTTGGGGCAGCAGGTTTCCCGCCGTGACGGTGCGCGATCAGGTGGTGTCCGAGGCGGTGCTCGCGGACGCGCTGGGCATCGGCAGCTGGGCGCTCGTGCTCGGGGGTTCGATGGGTGGGATGCGTGCGCTGGAGTGGGGTGTCACCCTGCCCGATCGGGTGGAATCGTTGCTGGTGCTCGCGGCGCCCGCGGCGTCTTCGGCGGACCAGATCGCGTGGGCTTCCCCGCAGCTGCACGCGATCCGGGGGGACGCGGGTTGGCGCGGTGGCGACTACTACGACGCCGGGCCCGGCGAGGGACCGCACCGCGGGCTGGGCGTGGCCAGGCGGATCGCGCACGCGACGTACCGCAGCGAGCCCGAGCTGTCGCAACGCTTCGGCCGCCGCCCGCAGGGGGACGGGCGGTATGCGGTCGAGTCCTATTTGGACCATCACGCCGACAAGCTGGTGCGCCGCTTCGACGCCAACAGCTACCTGGTGCTGACCGAGTCGATGAACAACCACGACGTGGGCCGGGACAGGGGCGGCATCGCCGCTGCGTTGTCCCGGGTGAAGGCGCGCACGGTGGTGGCCGGAGTCGACAGCGACCGGCTGTACCCGCTGTATCAGTCGCAGGACATGGCCGCGGCCATCCCGGGCGCCGGCGACGCGGCCGTGCTCACGTCGCCGTACGGCCACGACTCGTTCCTGATCGAAACCGCCCAGGTGGCCGCGCTGATCAAGGGGCTGCTGAGCTAGTCCGCCAGCGCGTCGTAGACCCAGGCCGTGACGGGCAAATCGCGGTCCAGGCATTCGGCGGAGAGGCGGATCGTCCAACGGAGCGCTTGCAGCAGCAGGCTGTCCACTTCGTCCGGGGCGGCGCTGGTGAGCGCGATCTCCACCTGTTCCTCGGCGGCTTCGGTGTTCCCGTGCACTTCGGCCAGCAGCGTGCGCACAGCCGTGCGCACCGGCGGGTCGGCCTCGTCGATGGGGACCTCTTCGCCCGCTTCGTCGAAGACCTGGACCTTCACCGGCGCGCTGCCCCCATCGCCGAGTACCGACACCATCGAACTGCATTCGCCGAACAACAGCATCATCAGCTCGCGCATCTCCGCTGTCCGGTCCGGTTCGGCCGTTGCCGAGGGCGACACCTGGTCGAGTGCTTCGTCGTCCCGGCCGAGCCGCATCGCGACCAGGGCGCGCTGCGCCTTGGTCACGAGGTCCCGCTGCTCGTCGCTCACCCACCCATCAAACACCAGGGACCCGTGGTTTGGGCTAGTACGAACAACGGGTGAGTCAGCCCAGCGCGTGGAGTGCACCGAGCGCCAGCTGCCGCAACAGAGCGGCCAGGTCCCTGTCATCCAGATAGCGGTTGTACGGCGTGGAGTTGATCAGACCGAACACGGCGTGTGCCGCCGAGCGGGCGCGCCGCTCGGTCACCCCCGGCACGGCGTCACGAATCGCGCGGACCCAGACCTCGACGTAACGGCGCTGCAGCGCGCGCACCTGTTTGCGGTCGGCGTCGGTCAGGTTGCCCAGATTGCGCTCCTGCACCGTGATCAGCGAGGGCTGGGTGAGCGCGAAGTTCACGTGGAAGTCGACCAGCTCGTCCAGCACCAGCTCGGGGTCCTCGGTGGCGTCCGCGCGCGCCGAGCCGCCGTCGAGCAGGTAGTGGCTGATCGAGCTGAGCATCTCCCCGAGCATGGCGTCCTTGCTGCGGAAATGCCGGTACAGCGCGGGCCCGGAGATGCCGACGGCGGCGCCGATGTCGTCGATCCCGACGCCGTGGAACCCGTGGCGGGCGAACAGTTCGGCCGCGGCGGCGAGGATCTGCTCGCGGCGGCTCGCCTTGGTTCCGTTGACCAGTGGGGTAGGGCTCGACACGAAACCATGCTATCGAGTCAGGTTAGCGACCGCTAACGTTGCGGCTTTCTTCGCCGAACCGCCTACTAATCGGGGGTCCGCGTGGCAAAAAACCCTGGTATGTCTTTATGTGGTTGATCACTGACAGAAGGGGTCCCTGCCATGTCCGTCCCCGCAGTGTGGAAAACGATGACCGTCGCCGCTGTCGCCTCGCTCGCGGCGCTCGGCCTGGCCGGGGTCGCCGACGCGGCGACCGTCAACTACGTCGCACTCGGCGACTCCTACTCCTCGGGGGTCGGCGCCGGGTCCTATCTGGATTCGAGCAGTTGCAAGCGCAGCGCCAACGCCTACCCGGAGCTGTACACGAAGGCGTCGGGGGCTTCGCTGAGCTTCCAGGCCTGTTCGGGCGCGAAGACGTCCGATGTGCTGAACAGCCAGGTCAGCGCGCTGAGTTCGAGCACGACGCTGGTCTCGATCAGCGTGGGCGGGAACGACGCGGGCTTCTCCAGCGTGATGGAGGACTGCATCCTCGGCGGGGACTCCGGCTGCAAAACGGCCGTGACCAACGCGGAGAACTACGTCAACACCACGCTGCCGGGCCTGTTGGACAACGTGTACTCGACGATCGCGAGCAAGGCGCCCAATGCTGAGGTGGTGGTGCTGGGGTACCCGCACTTCTACAAGATCGGTGGCTCTTGCTCGGTCGGGCTGTCGGACACCTCGCGCGGCTACATCAACGGTGGGGCGGACGCGCTGGACACCGTGATCCAGCAGGAAGCGAAGGAAGCAGGGTTCACCTTCGCCGACGTCCGCCCCGTGTTCACCGGGCACGAGATCTGCTCGGGTTCGGCGTGGCTGCACAGCGTGACCTACCCGATCGACGAGTCGTACCACCCGACGGCGACCGGGCAGTCCTCCGGCTACTACGCCACGTTCAAGTCCGCCATCTGAACCGGGACCGCTGGACACCCCGCGTTAGTCAGCGTTAACATCGAGCCTGAGGTTAACGACGACTAACGTGGGGCGGTATGGATACACCAACGCTCACCAGCACCGCGGATCCGCGCAGCGAGGGCTACGCGCGCAACGTCACCGCGCATGCAGAGCTGGTGGAGGACCTGCGCAAACGTCTGGCGGCCGCCCGGCTCGGCGGTCCGGAGAAGTCCCGCGTCCGGCATGTGGAACGCGGCAAGCTCCTCCCGCGTGACCGGGTGGACGCGCTGCTGGACGAGGGCTCGCCGTTCCTGGAGCTGTCCCCGCTCGCCGCGAACGGGCTGTACGGGGACGAAGCGCCCGCCGCCGGGATCATCACCGGCATCGGCCGCGTCTCCGGCCGCGAGTGCGTGGTCGTCGCCAACGACGCCACGGTCAAGGGCGGCACCTACTACCCGATCACCGTCAAGAAGCACCTGCGGGCGCAGCAGGTGGCCGCCGACAACCGGCTGCCCTGCATCTACCTCGTCGACTCCGGCGGCGCGTTCCTCCCGCAGCAGGACGACGTCTTCCCCGACCGCGAGCACTTCGGGCGCATCTTCTACAACCAGGCCACGATGTCGGGCCTCGGCATCCCGCAGATCGCCGCGGTCATGGGGTCCTGCACGGCGGGCGGGGCGTACGTCCCGGCGATGAGCGACGAGGCCGTCATCGTCCGCAACCAGGGCACGATCTTCCTGGGCGGTCCGCCGCTGGTGAAGGCCGCGACGGGCGAGGTCGTCACCGCCGAGGAGCTGGGCGGCGGCGAGCTGCACTCCACCGTCTCCGGCGTCACCGACCATCTCGCCGACGACGACCCGCACGCCCTCGCGATCGTCCGCTCGATCGTCGCCACCCTGGGGCCACGCGCTGCGCGGCCGTGGGACGTCCTGCCCACCGAGGAGCCGGTGGTGGACCCCGCCGAGCTCTACGGGATGGTGCCGACCGACACCCGCACCCCCTACGACGTGCGCGAGGTCGTCGCGCGGATCGTCGACGGGTCGCGGTTCCACGAGTTCAAGGCCGGCTACGGCACGACGCTCGTCACCGGCTTCGCGCGCATCCACGGCCATCCGGTCGGGATCGTCGCCAACAACGGCATCCTCTTCAGCGAGTCCGCGGTGAAGGGTGCGCACTTCGTCGAGCTTTGCGACCAGCGCGGCGTCCCGCTGGTGTTCCTGCAGAACATCTCCGGCTTCATGGTGGGGCGCGAGTACGAGGCGGGCGGCATCGCCAAGAACGGCGCGAAAATGGTCACCGCCGTCGCGTCGACGCGGGTGCCGAAGCTGACCGTCGTCATCGGCGGGTCGTTCGGCGCCGGCAACTACGCGATGTGCGGCCGGGCCT
>NZ_DASZWC010000053.1:0-59125 GCF_035546795.1 Amycolatopsis sp. | reverse complement strand
CACCGGGCTGAGGGGTTCGCTGGTCGCGGCGATCGACGCGGCGGGGCTGGACGTGCCTGCCCCGGCCGGGCCTTCGGCACTGCTCTCCGGCCGGGTCTCGGCCGTCACGATGACCGCGTTCGAGGGTGGCCTCGCCATCGGCGCACCCGAGCTGCCGGCACAGGGCCGGTTCACCAGCACCGTCGGCGGGAACCCTGGCCTGCCGGCCGAGGCCGCGGCCAGGGTCGCCGACCGGATGCTCGACGGTGCGGAGTCGTGGACGGGCGACCCCGTGCGCTTGCTGTGGGCCGCCGACAGCGAGTGGTCCCTGGCGCAGCGGGGCGAGTTCGAAGCCGAACTCGGCAGGCGCCTCGGGACGGGGATCTCGCCCGGTGGAACCTCCGGTGCGGTCGTGTCGATGGCTTCGGTTCCGGGCGGCGCGGCGCCGCGCCCGCAGGCGTGGCCCGCCGGATGGAACGTCGCGGGCCAGATCGTGGATCCCGCCGTGTTGACCGGAATCCAGGATGCGGTCCTGGCCCGGTTCGGCGGGCAGCAGGTCGAGGTCGCGGCGTACGAAATCCCGAACGGTGAGGTCGCCGTCCGGCTCACCTACCGGCCGGACCTGCCTGATCTGTGGCTGATCGCCGGCAACCAGCCGTCGCCGGCGGATTGGCCGCTGTTCACGGCATTGCGGGAAGGCAGGCCGATCGCCCCCGGTGAACTGGCCGACCCGCGTGGCGACGGGTTCCTCCGGCTGCGGGTGCCCTCGTTGGACCGGCACGGCGAGCTGATCATCGCCGACCAGCTGTACGCGCTGGCCGAGAACCTGTACGGGGCCGACGTGCCCGCCGCGGGCTGGCCGCTGCGGATGGCCGAACCGGCGCGGCTCGACCTCGAACGGCAGATCCAGGCCCGGTACGGAGTATCGGTCCGGGTGGAGGCCGGTGCGAACGGAATCCTGCTCCGGGGCCGTGACGGCCACGGCGAGTACCAGGTGCCGGTACTGCTGCGGCAGGGCCTGGCCCGGCCGGTCGCTTTCCTGATGCGGCAGGGAGAACCGGGTACGCACCGGCTGGTGGTGCCGAACGGGGCGGACTCGTCGGCCATTGTGGACAGTCTCGCGGCTGTGTATCGCTACCGGGAAGTCGCATACGGCCTCGACGACATGCTCCCGGGCGGCGTCGGCCCGGCGGCCCGGATCGGCACCGAAATCCGGCAAACGGCCGCCCGCATCGCTGTGCTGGAAGAAGCGCTGCGGCTGGGATCCGGCCACGACCTGAGCGAAGTCCGCGATCAGCTGAACGACGCGCGGATCCAGTACGCCGAGCAGCTACACCAGCAGCATACGATCCGCGCGGAAGCCGATCGGACACGCCGGATCGCCGTGCAGGACCTGCGTATGCGGGCTGCCGCCGCGCGCGGCGCGCAGTTCGCGGTTCCGGCGGCCGAGCCCTTCGGAGGGCCGGTTCCGGCGGCCGCTTCCCTGACCGCGCATCTGCAGTTCGCGGTGTTGCAGCAGGACGAGATGTGGATGCGGACGATCCTCGCCGCGTCCGGGTCGGTGTCCGCGACGGCGGAGGAAGGCGCGCGCCGGGCGCTGGAGTTCCTGCGCGGCCAAGTCCGTCCTGCGGTGCAGCAGTACACCGACGGGACAGCGGCGCAGGACGTCTCCGCGTCCGCGGCCGCACTGCTGCACGTGAGCGAACGGATCCGCGCCTACAACGAGTTCGTCCGGTCCGTCCTCGACGCGGATCAGGAGGGTGTGTTCAAGGACCTGCTGCCGGACCAGATGCTGGCCATCCACCACGGCGAAGACGCGGTCGCACCGACGGCGACCATGGTCGACGGGCGAGTCTGGCTGCCCGAGCCGTCGAACCCCGAAGCGCTGCGGAACCCGGCGGGCCCGCTGCTGCACGACCCGCTGGGGGTGAACTACGGCGGCGTCT
The DNA here is from genome assembly GCF_035546795.1 of Amycolatopsis sp. Lineage (GTDB taxonomy): Bacteria > Actinomycetota > Actinomycetes > Mycobacteriales > Pseudonocardiaceae > Amycolatopsis_E. Next base: position 57,200 of record NZ_DASZWC010000053.1, on the reverse strand, counting down.
TCCGGCTGACCACGAGCCGGCGCTCCGGCCGGGAGCTGTACTCGTTCGACAGCCAGGTGCTGGTGGCCGCCCTGTACCGGACACTCTTGGAGACGAACGGCCTGCGCGGTGCGGAGCTGGACGGCGAGGTCTCCGGTTACGCCCGTTTCCTGGCGGACGCGACCCCCGATCCCGAACTCGTCAACGCCCATCCGGTCAAGGTGTTCGGTACCGAGCTGTACGTCAAGATCGACCTGAACCGCAGCGCGGCCGGCGTCCCGCGACCGGCGGACTTCGCGCGGAACCTGGCGCGGCTGCGCGATTTCTACGGCGACCGGGTGCAGGTCGAGGACGACGGGCCGATGGTAGGGATGCAGCTGCGCGTGCTGGCGGCGCTGCCTGACGACGTGCACCGGCTGGTCGCGGTGGGGCTGGCGGAAGGCGGCGGTTCGATCCACCTCGGCACGGGCTACGCCGGGTACATCGGCGGCTGGGCCAAGCAGATGTTCGCCGGGCTGCACCCGAAACACCGCATCAAGGGCGTGGACCAGACCCACGGACTCGCCGAATACCCCATCAGACGGCTCACCATCGGCAGTTCCGAGTTCGTCGCGCTTTCCGAGGACGGGGAGCCGGACGGCCGCTCGATGCTGCTGGACGGCGGGCGCACGCTCACCAGCGCGGCCGACAATCTGCGGCGGGTCCCGACGCACGAACTGGCGCACCTGATCATCGGGCTCACGAATCCGGCCGGCGGGTCTTTCATCGACACCACCGCCGGGTGGGCCGAAATCCACGACCTGGTGGCGGCGTTGCCCGGTCAGCAGCTCAGCCTCGGGTCCAACCCCGATGGGGGCCGGGCGCGCCTGTCCTCCCTCGCCGAAATCGGTGCCGACCTGCTCGCCGACTACCTGTCGGACCTGGTGTACCAGCAGCTGACCGGGCAGCGGGACTGGCCGGCCCTCAACGAGTCGCTCGGGGTGGACCTACCCGCGGTGCCACCCGCGGTCGAACTTCACGACGACGTGCTGACAGTGCGGCTGCAACGCCCGGACCGGACCGGACCGGCGGTGGTACTCGGCGCCGCCGGGGCACCGGTCCTGAACACGGACGCGGGCGGGCCTGACGACGGGACCACGGTCGTCATCGAGGGTCTTGAAGCCCGCTTCACCGATGAAGCCGGCCGCGTGACGTCGATCCGCCGTGACCCGGCCACCGGAGACCGGATCGTCGAGGGGCCGGACGGCATCACCACGGTCGTCGCCCCGGACGGCCGGGTGACGGTTTATCAGCACGGCCAGTGGGTGGTCGGGATCGCCGCGGACCGGACGGTGCTTCCTCCGCTCGATCCCGCGACGCCGTTCAGGCTGCCCGCGACGAAGATCACCGCGGAGCCGGGCGGTGTCGTCAGCGCTACTTCCGCGGACGGCTTGGTCATGGTCGGCACCGACGGCCGCACCATCCGGGTCGGCCCGGTCGCGAATCGCACCCCGGACGGCACCGGCGCGGCCGAGGTGCGCGATCGCGTCATCGAATTCTTCGCGACCCGGCTGGCCGAGCCGCCACTCGCCTCGAACGGCCGGCAGCGGTGGCACGATTACGCGGCCCGCACCGGCAACCAGACACCGTTGAGTCACCTGCAAGTCTGGCTGGACGGTCCGGAAGCGCCGCCCGGGTTCGCGGAGCGAGCGGGTTTCGATCGCGCGCGCAGTGACGAGCTGAGGTGGCGCTGGGCCGATGTCGTCGAACGGATCGCCCGTGGCAGCAGCTATCCCGAGTACGCCGAGTTGCTGGTCGAAGCGCACGGCCTGATCGAGCAGATCAACGGCGTGCTGGAGCAGTGGGCGCAGGCGGCGAGGTCCGAGCCCGCGGACCGGTTCGCCGCCGAACTGGCGTTGTACGAGGCCAGGGACGCCAGCTGGTGGAGCACGATGACGCCGCCGCTGTCCACGGCGTCACTGGACCAGCAGCCGTATGACGGGACGATCGTCTCCCGGATCCTGCTGAGCGCGGCCCTGCGGGCGCGGGGTATGGCCGATGCCGATCCGGGGACCGTGCTGGAACCGGTGCGCGACGCGTATACCCAGGGCGATGCGCTGCGGCAGATCCTGACCGCACGCGGGATTCCGCTCGCCCCCGCGGACCTCCCGGCGGTTGTGCCACGCGCCGGAGCACCGGCTCGCACGGCGCCGGCCGTGGACTCGGACTGGGGCACCCTTCCGGTGCGGATCGTCAGCATGCGGGACGCCGAGCCGATGGCGGCCGCCGAACCCGGCGCCGACCGTACGGTCGTGCAGCCGGGCCAACTCGTACTGTCCGGGCCGGCGCCGGACGGCATGAGTGCCGAAGTCACCCCGGCGGAGCTGATGTCGGATGTGCGGGCGCGGGTCCGGCAGCTGGGTATCGAGGGCTTCGTCGAAGACGGCGGGGACGAGCTCGGCTGGGACACCGGCGTGCCCGGCACCACCCGGTGGCGGTTCGCCGTCAGCGTGGACGCGACGTTGTCCGGACCGGTCGTCCGGCTGCCGGGCTTCCGGCTCGTGCAGGGCCGGTGGATCGCCGATGGACCGGTCGTGCTCGCGCTGCCCGGTCTCCCGCCCGCAGGCGAGGCGCGCGCCGCCTACCTCGACAGACTGCTGACCGCGGTCGGCCGCGCCGTGCCGGAGGAGCTGCGAGCACTGCTGCCCACGCCGTCCGCTTCCGTGCAGGACCCGGCGGACCGGGCGGAACTGGCCATCATCGAGGCCACGATTCGCGCCGCCTTCGCCGGCACGCGGGTCGCTGTGCACGTCTACCGGACCCCGGCGGGGCAGCTCGGCGTCCGGCTGAGCCACCCCGGTGCGGACGGGGACATCCTGCTCTTCGCCGATACCGGCGACACCTTGCCGGAATGGGGCTTCTTCAAAGCTGCCAGGGAACACCGGGCGATCCTGCCGACCGATCTGCTGGAGCGCGACGAGCGCGGCGCCTTCCAGTTGCGGGTGCCCGGGGTGCAGCGGATCGACCGGCTGTCGGCGCCGATCATCGCGGACAGCCTGTACGCGGCGGTGCAGACGCTGATCGCCACCGGGGAGGTCGGGGACGTCGGCGAGCGGCTGCCCGAGTGGGTCCCGCAGGTGAGCGAGCAGCAGCGGGCGCAGCTCGAACGCGCCATCCGGCTGCGGCTGAACGCGACGGTTCGCGGCGTGCGGGTGTCGGCCGGGCCGGCCGGCCTGACCGTGCTCATCACCGACTACAGCGGCGGTGAGTACCGGATTCCGGTGACCTACCAAGAAGGGCTGGAACTCCCGAGCCTTTCCCTGCTGGACCCGGCGGAGCTGGACCTGCACCGGGCCAGGCTGCCGCGGTCCGGCGAGCTGGACCTCGCGGCTGTCACGGAAAGCGTTGTGGCGGTGGTGTTCTACCGCGCGGTGGTGCTGAAGAACGGCCCCTTGCCGCCGGTGTTGCCGCCGGGGGCGACGACGGCGTACGCACCGGAGCCGTCCGTCTACACCGAAGCTCGCCGGCCCACGGCCCACGATGTCCGCGCGCGGGCGGCGGCGCAGCGCGCTCAAGCTGTCGCGGTCATGCCCGCGGCCGGCTGGTCCGGGCCCCCGGCGCAGGCCGGCACGATCGCCTGGCACTTGCAGAACGCCGCGGCGGGTATGGAAGACACCTGGGCGCGCGCGATCGCGGTCGCCGAGGGAATCGCGGAAGCGGAGGGCAGCGTCGCCTTCCGGCAGACGGCGGCGACAGCCCGGCTCGCACTGGACAAGCTCCGCCAGGAAGTCCGCCCGGCGGTGCAGCGCTACAGCGACGCCGCGGTCATGCTCCAGGTGGAGCCGGCGCGCGTGGCGCTCGCGGATGTCGCCTCGGCGATCCGGGCCTACAACGAACTCGTCCAGCTGGTGCTCGCCGAGGACACCGACGGGATCTTCCACGACGTGCTGCCGAACCAGCCGCTGCAGGAGGAGTTCGGGCCGGGCGTCGTGCTGACGGCGGATGGGCGGTACTGGACCGCTCGGGCGGACAATCCCGATCTGCTGCGGAATCCGGCCATACCGACGTTGCTCGACCCACTGGGTGCGCTCTACGGCTCGGCGGTCACGTTGACCACGTATCAGAGCGTTGACGGCAACCCGTACTACAGCTTCGATGCGCAGACGCTGCTTACGACGCTGTACCAGGCAACGCGGGCGGCCGACGGGCTCACTGGCCCCGCCCTCGCGCAGGCCGTGGCCGCCTACGCCGCCCGCCTCGCGGGGACCCCGGCGAAGGCGGGGCTGTCCGGGCAGTCGTTCGTGCAAGCGCTGGGCCAGGAGTTCTACGACCGGAGCGGCTCGGACGGTGCCTTCGACCGGCTGCACGAGGATCCCCGCGACCCGGCTCCGGGCCCCGCCGTCAGCTTCACGACACTGGACGACTGGCTCGAACTCGTCGCCACCGGCCGGCATCCGTTGCCGGTGCTGCTGAACGCGCTCGCCGGCACAGCCACCTTCGATCAGGAGGCAGTGGCCGAGCTCGATGCGCTCTGGGCCCGGGTCCGTGCGTCTGCCGCCGTGCGCGGTGCGGACGGCGGACTGGTCGCCGCCCTGCGCGCGGCGCACCAGGCAGTCACCGAGGCGACAGCGAGGCTGACCGCGTGGGAAGTCCAGGTGTCCCAAGAAGAACGGGCGCAGCTTGCGGCGTCGATCGGTTCGGTCCGGTCGAGGATGTCGGCGCAGGGTGGCCCGCTGGCGCCGGGCTTCCTGGACCAGGTCCAGCACGGTGTGCTTCCCACCGTGCGGTCGCTGCTGATCGCGGCGCTGGAGGAATACGGGGTCGACGGCGCGGCCGAGATCGCCGACGCGGTGGAGCTCGACGGTGCGCCGAAGCCGGACGGTGTCTCGGTCGGCGATGTCGCTCGGTTGTTCGCGGGCCGGCTGCCGGGCTCCGCGCTGACCGACCGGGTGCGGGCCGCGTTCGGCGAACCACCGTCCACTGTGGACGCACTGGAAACGGCGGTCCGCGGTGGCGACCGCCGGGACATCATCGATGCGCTGCACGCGCTGCGTGCCGACCTGCGAAGCCTGCGCGAAGCAGGGGACGACTCGCTGTTGACGGCCACGGCGGCTCCGCGCCAGGCCGAGACCGAGCGTGCAGTGGCTGCACTCCGCGAACACGCGCGGCAAATGCGGGCCGCGGGCGACTCGGGCCCGTTGAACGTGCCCGTCGGCGATTTCCTCCCGGACCGGGGCAGGCCGGCGCGTATCCCGGCCGGCGCCGTCGAGGAACTGTTCGCGCTGCACCTGGCCGGCCGGACGTTCGGTGGCCTGACCGTCCGGGTCGTCCGCGGTGCGACCGTGTGGACCAGCGACGGCGTCCCCAAGATCTTGTTCGAGGTGGGGCATCCGGACTTCCCCGGTTCGACCGGGTTCGCCCAGCGGGCCTTCGAACGGGACGACGACGGCACCATCCTGGTGTACGACGTGGACAATTTCCTGCCCCAGACCTTGCGCGGCAAGGGGTTCTCCGCCGAGTTCAACTCCTTCCTCGACGTGTTGTTCCGGCGTTCACCCGGGGTCACCGGCATCGTGATGCGCGCCGTCGGCGACGGATCGGCGATCTGGCCCGGCCGCGGTTTCGACTGGCACGACGAGGAGGGGCAGGCCCGTGTGGCGGAACTGTTCGAGCAGCGGGCCGCCGCGCTGGAGGAGCAGGCAGCGCAGCTCCGGCTGGACCCTGGCGACGGCAGGCTGCTCGCGGAAGTCGAAGCGCAGCTGGCCGAAGCCACGGCTATGCGCGAGAGGTTGCGCCTCGACTTCGACGACGAGGACTTCCCGAGCGTGGCCGAGGTGTTCGGCACCAGGATCGGGCTGTACGTGCAGTCCGAGATCCGCCGGGGACAGGACGGGCTGATGCTGTACCGGCCGGTGACCGGACAGCTGGACTGGTGGACCGAGCTGGCCCAGCGGACCGAGAACCCGTTGGCAGGGCTGGAAACCGTGGCGATTCCAGCAGCGGAGGCCGAGGCGGCCGTGGCGCGCTGGGACGCCGCCCGGCGATCACTCGGCACAGCCGAGACCATCGGCCAGCTCGCGAGCGCGCTCACCGCCGCGCACGAGGCTGTGCTGGAGACCGAAGCCCTGCTCCGCGGGCTGCCGCCGGAGGAATCCGCCGCTCGTGCGGCCTGGGCCGAGATCGCGGCCGACGGCGGCCCGCTGGGCGCACCCTTCCTGGACCTCGTTCGCTTCGAAGACGGGACGCCCGCCGAAGCACTCCTGATGGCGGCCCTCACCTTTGCGACGCGGGGCCGGGAAATGCCGGCTGTCGGCGCGGTGACGGTGGGCCTGACCGTCGGCGAGGCCTTCCGGCAGCTGCTGCCGCCCGCCGAAACACCGGTGCGGCAAGGAGACGGCCCCGGCTGGGCGCCGGTGTATGTGCCGCGCGGGGTTCCCGGGCAGTCGGTGGTGATGGCGTCCGGTGGCGAGCAGGAGGAAGGCGCGCCCCCGGCCGCACGCGCCAGGGCCGAGGCCGCGAAGGCGAGGCTCGACGAGGCCGAGGCGCGGTTGGCCGCCGTGCGGAACTCCTACGATCCCGCGGAACTCGCCGCGGCACGGGCTGCGGTCAACATCGCCCGGTACGAGCATTTCCAGGCGCAGCAAGCACTTGCGCCAGCCGAACCGGTCACCGCCGAAGCTCCAGCGGAAATCCCCGCGGTGGCGGAACCGGTCGGTGACTTCACGGATGCCCTGCGCCGCACCATCGAATCCCTCGAGGAGGGCATCGAACGGGAGACCCTGGAACAGGAACTGGCGGAGTATTCCGCGCTGCTGGGCCAGGAGCCGACCGCGGCGAACGTGTTCGCGGCAGCGAGCCTGCTCTTCGACATGACGCGTGGGCTGAACTGGTACTCCAGGGAGGTCGACCGGGACCACCCGCGGTACGGGCCGGTCAGTGCGCAGCTGGGTGGTGCGTTCCGGGTCCGCGTGGCGAACGGGTACTTCGACGCGGAGACCCAGATCCACCTGGCGGCGCATTTCCGGGCGCTGCTCGTGCTGAGGGGCTTCGAAGGCCGGGCGCTCGAAAGGCAAATCGTCGGCTACCTCTCGTTCCTGCGCGGCACTCCGGCCGATCCCGCCCTTGCGGGACGGTCGGTCGCCGAGGTGCTGCCCGGGTATCCGTACGGGTCCGTCCAGGACCAGTTCTTCGGCAGCGCGGTGCGGATCCCGCGCGGCTACGCCGATCGCTGGGAGTTCCTGGACTCCGTTTACGGCGGCAGGCTCGTCGTCGACGGGCTGGGTGCCCCCGTTTTCGCCCAGGTGTGGGCACTCGCGGAGATCCCGGTCGAGGTGCACCGGTTCCTGGCGCACCAGCTGGCCCTCACCGGCAGGGTGCTGCACCTCGGTGCCGCTCCGTACGTCGGCGCGACTCCGCTCGCCACTTTCGCGCAATTGCACGACGGGTATCAGGCGAGCGAGTCCGCCGGGCAGACCATCCCGTTGGGCCGGAGCGGGCCGGCGTTCCTGCGCCCGCTCGGCAGGCTGCTTGCCGAAGGCGCCGACGAAACAGCCGTAACCGATCTGCTGCAGGCGATCGCGCCTCGCGGCGGGTCCGTGCCGGAGCTGTGGGAGCTCGCGGGCGCCTACTTGTCGAGCTTCAACGACGACGGCTGGGCGCTGGACGACCTGTTCAAGGCCCGCCGGGCCGCGGACCCGCCGCTGGTGGTCATCGAAGACGACACGGTGGCAGTGCACGCGCTGGCCGGCCCAGCGGCCGGCGTCACCGTGCTGATCGGCCCGGACCGCGAATTCGTCGTCAGCGTGTCCGGGCGACCGTACGACGTCTTCGACGCGCCGGGCGCGACACTGCGGGACGGCTGGCTGGAACTGGAGGATGGGCTCGTCGGCACCCGGCTCAGGCGCACCGGGACCGACGGTGTGGAGATCCGGCGGGCCGACGGCGTCACGATCCTGATCGGTGCCGACGGGGCCGTGCGGGTCGAGCGGGACGGCGCCGTGGTCTTCGAGTCCGACGACGACCGGACCCTGGTGCCAGGGCCGGGACAGCAGCTGGCTGCCGGTGCGGAGGTGCTCGCCTACTCCACCGACCTGAGCGTGAACGTCCGGCTGACCGCGGACGGCCGGATCCGGATCGGCGGTGCGTCGAACCGCTCGGCGCAGGGCTTCACCCCGGCCGAAAACACCGGGCTGGTGCGGCATTTCTTCGACAGCCAGGTGCGCCGGCCCGCCGCGGACGAGTGGACCGTGGGCAACTGGCTGCTTCAGGCGTCCGAAGTGGACAGTCCGCTCGCGGCGCTCCGGGACTGGCTGGACCAGCAGCCCGCGCTGCGGAACAACGCCGCGTTGCGGGCGGCACTGGAGCCACGGCCGGATCTCGACTGGCGGCTGGTGCGGTCCGACTTCCGCCGGGATCCGGCCACCGGTTCCGTCGCGGAACTCGCGGAGCTGTTCGACAGGGCGTACCTGGCGATCCAGGAAACCCAGCAGGTGTTGCGTGCCTTCGCCGATGCGGTGCGCGCACTGCCCGCCGACCAGCAGTTCGCCGCCGGGGTCGCGTTCGAACGGGCGGTGACCTCATCGCGGTGGCCTGCCGTGCAGGGCATCGACAACCTCATGACGACCCGCTTCCTCGCGCGTGTCCGGCACGGCGGGGACACGTTCGCCCGGGCCCTGCTGCTGACCGCTTGCCGGGTGCGGTTCGGTGCGGATCTGCCGGCCAGGCTCGCCCGCGCCATGCAGGTGCGCACCTGGGAAGAGCTGGTGGAAAAGCTGGAGCCGCAGCAGGGCTCCGGTACTGACGGTGTCTCCGTCGCCGACATCCTTCATCTCGTCGGCCGGGTGTCGGAGCGGAACCCGCTGCCCCCGCAGCCGGTGGCCGAGTCGCTGGCCGGACGGATCCGGACGGCGTTCGGCGCACGCGGGCTGCCCTCGGACCTCGCGCTCGAACTGCGCCGCCTGCGCGACGCCGTGCGCGAGCGTGATCTCGGCCAGGTCGTCGCCTGGCTCGACGCCGTTCGCCGCGAGCTCGCGAAACTGGCCAGGGCGGGGATCGACGTGCTCGGCGCCGAACAGGGCCGTGCGACCGCGGTGGAGCGGTCCCGGAGAGCCTGGCGCTCGCGGCTGCTGGCGGACGCCAATGCGGCCGTCGGCGGTGGCGCCGACGCGATGGCCGTCTTCGTTCGCGGGCTGGACGTCGTGCCGGGGCGCGAGGCACCGGGCACGAACCTGCGGCAGCTGAACATGTCGTCGATCCGCGAGCTCGCCGAGGTCCGGCTCGGTATCGAGCCGGGGACGGCGGAACTGGAGTTGCGTCCGGACGGTTCCGGCTACCGGGTGCTCGTCGACGGTCTGTACGTCGCGGACGTGACCGTGCACCTCTCGCTGGAGGTGATGGCGCGCCGGCTGGCGGGTATCGAGGGGGCCGCGCGCGAGCTGGACCTCGACGTGCCGGACGTGTTCGGCGCCGCGCTGGCCCGGACGGCCGAGGGTGACGTCGGGCTCCTGATCGAGGCGCCCACCGGGCGGTCCCTGCGCGATCTGGCGTTCGAATGGTCCGGAACCGAGGACCCCACACTGTTCGAGCAGGCAAGGAAGCTGGTCCTGGCCGCGGCGGCGACCGAGGCGCGGGCGGTGCGTGCGGCCGGGCAGCACTGGGCGCGGGCCATCGAATCCGGTTACTGGTTCAACAGCGCCGCACTGCAACTGCAACGGCTCGAGACCGCGCTCCGGGCGTCGAGCCTGGACCCGGATCTGGCCGAACCGGAACGGGCCGGTGTGCTGGCCGACCGGCTCGGCCGGGTACTGGGCGCGATCGGACAGTTCACCGAGTGGTCGCGCGCGACGCCGCCGGCGCTCGCGGTCCGGTACGAAAGCGGCGACCTCGGCAGGCTGGGCCTCGACCCGGAGACCGGGGCGGAACGGATCGTCCCCGGCGGTTTCGCCGCGCTGGGCCGGATTCTGGCGCCCGGAGCGGATGCCAGGGTGGCGTCCGGCAACACCATGATCGAGGAGATCACGGCGGCCTTCGCCGGTCATCCGGAGCAGATCGCCGAGCTGCTCGGCCTCTTCGACGCCGAGCTCCGGAACGCACTGAGGTTTGCCGGCCCGGATTCCGGCGGCAGTCTGGCGTTCTACCGGGTGGTGGAGGAAGACAGTGTGCCCGCCGCGCAGGACGTGGAGGTCGCGGCCGGGCTGATCGACCGGATCACCAAGGAACTCGGCGTCGGCGAGCCGGTCGCCGCCCTGGAGACGCTCGACGGCATCCCGGTGGCGGAAATCGCCACTCGAATCCGGGAGAACCTTGGCTGGCGCCCCGAACCGGCCGCGCTGCGCATCTTCGAAACCGCCACGGACGCGACGGAAATCGCGCAGGCGCGGGAAGCGCTGCGGAAGGAGCTGAACGCGCTGCGACGCTTCGGTGTCGACCTGCTGCCCGACTCTCGCAAAACGACCGTCCGGCGCATCGTCGAAGCCGCACGGAAGTTCTTCACCGGTGCACCGGGCCGCCGTCCGATGGTGCACGCCATCGGAAGGCGCGATTTCGTCGCGGCGCTTCCGGAGGTGGCCGGGATCGACCAGTCGAGGCCGGTCGCCGCGCAACACGCGGCGCTGATCGCGTTCGCCGCCGGACAGCTCGGCATTCCGGTGGACGGCTTGGAGTTTTCGCCTCACGGGGGCGACGCGCTGCTGTTGTCCGACAGCGATGGGCCGCGTGCGGTGCTCACCGTCTTCGACCGCCCAGCCGTCCGCGCCGGCGTTCGCCCGCAGGACCGGATCGGCAGGCTCGCGGCGACGATCTGGGGTTACGACCGGCTGGCGCAGTACGGACTCGAGAAGTTCGAACTGCCCGAGGTGCTTGCGGCGGGACGTATTCCCGGTGAGCGGACGAAGGCGGTGCTGCTGACCTCCGTGGTGCCGGGGGTGACGCTGGAGGGCGCGCTGGTCGCGGTCCTGAGCGCCAAGACGGATCCGGCCCGCACGCGCGCGGTCGGCGTGCTGCGGGACATGGTCGAGACGATCGCCCAGGCCTACGCGGAGTTGCACACCCGAACCCGTGACACCGGCGGACCCGACTGGTCCGCGGGTGCGGGCTGGACGAATGCCGTGGTGGAGACCGTCCAGGACGAACCCGGTGCCGCGGAGCAGGAGCCGGCACTGCTGGATGCGCTGCAGCGACTGCAGGAGCTGGTCGGTTCGGCCCCGGAAGCCTGGCGTGCGCTTTCGTTCGGCGACAGCTCGATTTTCCGGTACCACCGCGATTCCGCGACCGGTCAGGGGCAGCTGAGCGTGGTCGACCCGGAGCTGCTGCGCTTCCTGGCCGATGCGGATGGCAAGCCGCTGGCCGGGGTCGGTGGCACGGCCGAACTCACCGGGGTCGGCCGGTTCGACGGGTCGCCGATCCCCGCCGACCCGGCCGGGCTGATCGACGAGCTGGTGCGCCTGTCGTCGAGGCTGGAGATCGACGCGCGCGTTCCCGGTCTCACCGAGGCGCTGGTGGACCAGTTCCGGACCACCTACACCGATGAGGTCCGGGACGGAGTCGCCAACACCGAGGCCAAGAGTCTCCGGCTGTACGACGCGGTCGAAGCGTGGCGAGCCGCCCGAGAGAGCGGGGAAGGGCTCGCGGAGCGGAAGGCCGAGGTGTGGGCGCGTGCCATCGAGGTCGCCGACGACCGCTTGCTCAGCGCCGAACACCAGCTGCGCGATGCGATTGCCGAAGGCGCCGACCAGACGGCGGCGCGCGACGCGGTGAACGCGACGCGCCTGCTGCGCGCGGAAATGGCGCGGGCCGCGGCGATGACGGTCGCGGCGCCCATCGAACCGGTCACCACGACGCTGAACAAGGCGGCACTGCGCTGGACCCGCGTGCTCGCCGACCTCAACGAACCGGACCTCCAGACAGCGCACGGGGAACAGGCCGTGGTCGCCTGGGAATCGACCGGCGATGTGGTCCGGACACTGCCGCCGCTGCTTCCGCTCGCGCGAAGCTACGAGCGGGCCGTCGAAGCCGGTGACGTGATCGAGGCCGTGCGGCGGCTCAACATGATCCGGTCGGGTATCCGGGAGCACAACGAAACCGTCGCCGACGCCATCGCCGTCGACTTGGTGCGTGCGCTCGTCGACGGTGATCCGATGCTGGCCGATCCGCTGGAAACGCTGTCCGGCAAGGAACTCGAAGTGTCCACAGTGGATGGACAACGGTTCCTCACGGTCGAGTCGCAGGTGGTGCTCGTCGCGCGCCACCGCCTGGAGCTCGAAGCGGCCGGTCTGGTCGGTACCGAGTTGTTCAGCGAACTCGAAGGCTTCGCGAAGTACCTCGCCGAGACGCCGGTGCGAGCGGAACTGTCCGGGCTCACCGCGGCCGACGTGCTGGCAGGCCCAGCCCCCCGCGTCGCGGACAGTGCCGGGCTTCGCGAGTTCTACGGCGAAAGTCTCGTGGTCGACGATCCCGCGCTGCTGCCCGCTTTCGCCGCGCTGCCGGAAAAAGTGCACCGACGCCTCGCGGCGCGGGCGGCCGCCGGTGGCCTGCCGGTGTTCGTCGGCGCGCGCCGGGGCCTGTCGCTGAGCGCGCTGTTCGAGTCGTATCCGGCACCGGACTCGCGGGAGATCCGGTTCGCCCCGGGGACACCGGCGATGGCGAACCTGCTCGACTCGGGTGCGGGGCTGGAGCTGGAACTGCTCCACCGGACCGTGCTTTCCCTGCCGGGGCACCGGATCCCGGTCGCGCTGCACGACAACCCGGTCGCGTTGCTGGCCCAGCTGACCGTCGGGTTGCACGTGGACCAGGCGGCCACGGACGGGCCGCGGGACGGCCTCGGGCTGCGGGCGATGCTGGGCATGGATCTGGTGGTTCCGGACATCAGCGTCAACGCCGACTCGGTCACCGTGCACCTCGGCGGGGGCATCGCGGTCACTGTCGGCCGGACCGGCCCGGCCGTGGTCGAGGGCACCACGGAACTGCCCGGCGGCACGGCGCTCGACGGATCCCGGATCCAGGTCAATGGCGTGACCATCGCCCGGACCCGGCGTGCGATCACCGTCGAGTCGCCGGACGGCGTCCGGATCCTGCTCGACCGTCGCGGCGGGGTGGAGATCCACCGTGGCGATGAACTGCTGACCGCGATCGAGGCCGACCGCACTCTGCGCTCGGCGGGCGCCCCCGTGCAGGTCGGCGACGGCGAGTTCACCGTCGCCGCCGGCGAGGTGCGGGTCGGCACCGCGTTCAACGGGGTCGTCCGGGTGAGCCGCGTCGACACCCGCACCCCGGACGGTCGTTCCGTCGAGGACGTGTACGAGGAGGTCGTGGGCTTCCTCCGGACCCACGGCCGGCGGATCGAACCCGACACCGAGTGGCTCGCCGACTGGTCGAACCTCGCCGACACGCTCGAATCGCCGATGGCCGCGCTGGCGCGCTGGCTGGAAAGCGCCCCGGCCGGGGCTGTGTGGTCGACGTTCGATCGCGCCGAGATCCGCTGGCTGCACCAGGCGTGGCGGGAGATCCAGGCGCGGATCGCGGGAAGCCGGGAGCGGGACGACTGGCTGGAGGCGCTCGCACTCCGGCGGAACCTGGTGGCGGACACGGTCTTCATGATGAACCGGTGGGCCGAGGCCGCCGGGCAGGCGATGCCCGCTGACCGGTTCGCGGCCCGGCTCGCGGTGGCGCAAGCCTGGCAGGAGTCGGGCTGGCGCCGGCTCGCCGAGATGGGCGATCCGCTTTCGCTGGAGTTCCTCGACCGGGCGCAGCACACCGGCGACCTGATCAACGAGGTCATCCTGATCGCCGCGCTGGAGCACCACGGGTATCGCGGGAACGCGCTGTGGTTCACGAAACAGGTGTACCGGGCCGACGCTCAGGACGGGGTGACGCTCGGCGACATCCTCCGGCTGGCCGTCCCCGGCCTGCCCGGCGAGAGACTGCCGGCCCGGATCGGCCGCACACTGGACGCGCTCACCGGCGAGCAGCGGCAGGCGCTCGACAACCTCGCCGAGGCGGCCGCCCCGCAAGGGTTGGTCCGTCTGCTCCGCGCGGCGCGGGACCTCCTTGCGCAGTTCGACATGCGCGTCCAGTCGCCGCGCGCACACGCGCCCGCCCCGCTGGACGAACCGGCGGCGATCCAGCTGATGCCGGGCAACCACGCCAGGCTTCGCGCGGCGAACGAGCTCGTGCGGCGGCTGACGGAAGGCGATGCCACACCGGCCCAGCTGAACGAAGCCCTTGCGGTGCAAGCGGAAGCGCGCCGCGCGCTCGCGACAATGCGGTCCACAGTGGACGAATACCTCGCCACTCGCCCGGCGCCATTGCCGTGGGGACCGGTTTCCGGCGGCAGCTGGGCGGGGCAGGAACCGCCGCCCGCCGTGCGAACCGCGCTTGAGCTGTGGCAGGACGTCACTGCGGCGCAGGCGTTCTGGACGGCGCCGGAGCGAACCCTCGACGACCCCCGGGCGATCGAGCTGCGGGACCGGATCGGGCCCGCGGTGGCCCGCTTGGCGCGGGAGACCGATCTCGCCCGCGCCGCCGAGCGGCTGATCGAACTCGACTCGATGATCCGGAGCTACAACGACCGGTTGCTGCCCGGACAGCCGAGGCTGCTCAGGCCGCTCGGCGCGCGCTACCTCGGCGCACGGACCCTGGCGCATCTCGGTTCCCGGTTCAGCTGGGACACCAAGGTGCTGCTGGCCGCCCTCTACCGGGCCGCGCTCACTGTCAGGCCGGACGAGGACGCGGCCGCGCAGCTCGCCGGGTACGCGCGGTTCGTCCAGGAGGCCCGGGCCGCGGAAGGGACCGAAGGCAGGAAGTTCACCGAAGCGTTCAGCCCGAACCTGTTCGCGGCGATCGACCGGGCGAACCGGCCGGCGGCCGGGCCCGTCAGCCCGCGCCTGGCCGGGCTGTACTACCCGGATCAGCTGGAGTTCGACGCGGGCACGCCGAGCGCGCTCGTCCAGCGGTTCGAGAACCTGCCGGATGAGATCCACGAGCAGCTGCGGGCGCATCTCAGCGCCGACGGTGCCCGGCTTTCCTTCAGCGCAGGCGAAATCCGGTACGTGGGCGCCGCGAACAGGCGGGCGTTCGCTGCCCTGCGCCGGGGATTCGAGGCGCTCACCGCGGACGACAGTGAGCTGATCCCGGTGGGTACCGCGGAACGCGCGATCGACCAGGCCATCGCCAGGCTGCTCGGCCGCACCATCGGCCGCAAGCTCGATGAGACCCGTAGCGCAGGGCGGGCCACCACCCTGCGGGCCGGCGAAGAAATGCGCGAGTTCGCATCGGCGCTGGCGAGTTTGCCGTGGAGCGGCCTGGACTCCGGCGCCACGGCGGGCGCCGCCTTCGACCTCGTCGCGGGCGCCCACGTACTGAGCGCCGGGGACCCGAGCCGGTTCGCGGCGATCCTCGGCCTGGACAAGCCGGTGAACCCGGCTTCGGTCGAGGTGACACCGGAGGGCATCAAGGTCCGCATCGGTGGCGGGCAGCTCGCCGGTGCCGAGGTGCGCATTTTCGGCGGCACCCCGGTTCTTTCGGTCTCCGGCAGTCCGGACACCGAGCTCGTGCCGGGCGCGTCGGTGCCCGGTGTGGTGGTCGACGCGGACGGCACGATCGAGCTGGCCGACCTGGGGCCGGTGCTGCCCGGAACCCGGATCACGGTGGACGGCCCGGCGGTGTGGGTTCACGGCACGGACGGGGTGATCACCACGAGGGACGCCGGTGGTGCCGTGCGCGTCGAAACCGAGGACGGGCTGTTGCTGGCGCTCGACGAGAGTTTCGCGGTGAACGCCGACAGCCCGGTGGGCCTCCGGTCCGGGCAGGTGATCGCGGAAAGCGCGGCGGTGACAGCCGCGGTGACCGACGGGGTGCTCCGCGTTTCGGCGAAGCCGAACCGCACGGCCGACGGGGTGCCCGCGAGCGAGTTCGCCGGTGAGCTGTGGCGTTACCTGGACGACGGTCTCGGCAACCGGGCCCCCGACAGCCGGGCTTTCCCGGCCTGGCTGGAAAACCTGCCCACGGTGGTGAGCCCGCTGGCGGCCTTCGCCGATTGGCTGGACGCCCAGCTCGATCTGCCCGACTACCTGATCGAGTCGCTGGCGTCGAATGGTTTCGGCGACGTGGCCGCGCTCCGGGAACTGCACGGCCGCTGGACCGTGCTCGCGCGCTCCGCGAGCGAGGCCGACGGTGCAGTGCTCCTCGAAACGCTGCGCCAGATCCACGATCTGGGCGAGCGCACCGAGCAGATCCTCGACTGGTGGCGCGCGGCGCTCCGGGGGATGCCGGAGGCCGTCCGGTTCGCCGGTGAGGTGGCCTTCGACGCCGCGTTGTCGAACTGGGGTGCCATGACCGGCGCCCGCAACCCCTTCCACCCCGCGTACCTGTCCGGTGTCGCGTGGACGGCACGCAGTTCGTCGAGGGCGTTGCTCACGGTCGCGCTGGAGTCATACGGGGTACGCGAAGCCGCGGAACTGCTGCGCGAATACGAACCGGAGACCCGCACCGACGGCGACGGCGTGACGCTGGGCGACGTCCTCGGCCTGATCCTTCCCGGTCCGGTCATCGGGCTGGGCCCCGCGCTGATCGAGCGGCTTCGCGCGAGCGTCCCCGAGGCGGAGCTCCCGCAGACGGTCGGCACGCTCGAACGACTGCGCGGCGGTAACCCGCGGGCGGTACTGATGGCACTGTCGCAGCTGCGCGAACGCGATCTGCCCGCGCTCCGCGAAGCGGGCCACACGCCGTTGGTGCGGTCGGCTGTGCCGAAGGGCACGGCCGATCTGGAGGCGCAGGTCGAGCAGGTGCTGGCCGCGGCCGACCGGGCCGTGGTCGGGGAGGCGTACCAGCCGGCCCGGGTGTCCGCCGACGGGCTCGACGGATTCCTCGCCACACTTCCGGTGATCGAAGGCTCGGCGGACCTGCGGCTCGGCGAAACGACGAGCCCGGCCGAGCTGGCGATCCTGCGGGCGTTCGTCGCCGGGCAGCTGGGCTTCCCGGTGTCCGAAGTGGACTTCGAGGCCATCACCGACGGGTTCTCCGTGCTGCACAAGCCGAAGGACTCGGCGCCGTCCTTCGTTGCCATGATCCGGGTGCTGTCGCCGGCGGACGCGGTCTGGCGGATCTGGTCGGCCAACCGCTCGGAACTGCTCCGCGGCAGCGTGCCGGGGCCGGCGGTGCTCGGCGCCGGGCTGGCCCGGCCCGCCGGTGCCGAACCGGCGGTCGTGCTCGTGGAGCGGGCGCCGGTGGGCACCGATCTGGCGATGGCGGTCGCCAATTTCAGCAGCCGCCCCGAAGACGCCGCCGCGTTGCAGGAGAAGCTGACTGCGGCGGCCCGGATGCTGGTCGAACTGGGCGTGGTGCACGGGAGGCCGGCCAGGGCATCGGAGTGGCAGGCCGCGGCGGACGCCGCCGTCGCCCTGGGTGAACCCGGGCGGGCGCTGGCCATGGCGTTGGCGCGGCACGCCGAATGGGCCGGCCGGGAACGGTTCGACTCGGCGGTGCCGACGATCGGGCCCGACGCCAAGAGCATCGTCTTCAGCCACGACGGCACGGCGGCACTGGTCAGCCTGGACGGGCTGCGGCATTCGATCGACGTGTTCGGCAACCCGCTGGGGCAGTCCGGGATCCGCGACGCCTACAGCTACGCCGAGGCCATCGGTGACCTCTTCGAGCGACGAGAGAACATCGCGTCCCGTGCCGCGGAGTTCCGGCAGTTCTTCCTTGATGCCTACGAGGACGCGGTCCGGGCCAAGGAAAGCATCCCGGGCCATGGCCTGGCCGTCCGCGAAGCCGTCGACCGCCTCGCGAACGCCGTGGGGCTCGACGAGCCGCTTGCGCGGGTGGAGGCGTGGCGGGCCGTCGTCCGTGCCACCGCCGAACGGGTCGATCGCGTCGAGTACCAGTTGAAGGTGAACCAGGAGAAGGCCTGGGACGCGCACTGGGGCAACGAAGTCAACGCGGCGCGGATCGAACACGCACGCGCGACGCGGGCCCTGCGGGACGCCGAAGCCGCTGCTCGCGAGACGGCGCGGGCGCGTGCAGCGAGCCAACGCAGCGCGCCGGTGGACGTGTCGAAGCGGTGGGCCGGGCCGAGGCCGGCGCGCCGCAACCAGTCCGCGTTGCGGCTGTGGGAGGCCGTCACCGCGCAGGAAGACCTTTGGCTGCGGGCAAAGCAGGCCGCGGATGACGATCCGGTCATCGACGAGGTGTTGGCCGCGCTGTACGAAGCCGGCGCCGCGGTGCGCGACTACAGCGAGATCCTCCGGTCCGGTTTGGACTCAGCGGAGCAGGTCGCCCGGGCGGGGCAGGCGCTCGTCGCCGTCGACGCCGCCGCCGGTCGGTACACCGACTTGGTCCGGCGCACGCTCGAAGCGCACGACGAGCTGAACGATGTACTGCCGGGCACGCCGCAGCTGACGCGTCCGTTCGGCACCGAGTTCGCGAGAACCTTCGCCACGGAGGTCAGGAACGGCACCTTCACCGTGGACGTGCAGGCAGTCCTGGCGGGGCTGGCCGCGCGCACGTTGAGCACGGAGCAGCTCGCGGGATACGTGCAGGTGCTCTCGACGACGCCGGTCCGGTCCGAGGCAGTCGGGCAGTCGCTGCTTTCCTTGCTGGGTAGCGATTTCTTCGCCGAGTCACCGGGTCGCCGGTCCGCCGACGCGGCCAGGCTGCGTGCCTTCTATGGCGACCGGCTGGCACCGGACGCGAGCGACGAGCAGTTGCGCGCACTGGCCGCGCTGCCCGACGAGCGGCACCGGCAGATCGCCGCGCGGCTGGACGAAATGGACCCGCCCGCCGGTCCGGCCGCGGTGCTGCTCGGGCTGCACGAAGGGCACCCTGTTCGCGCGCCGCAGTCGGGTGCCGGACTGCTGCGCGTGCACGCGGTCAACGAGCGGTGGCGCGCCCTGCACACCCTGCTGCGGTCCCTGCCGGGCAGCACTGTTCCGGCCGATCCGGCGATCGCGCTGAGCCGGGCGCTGGAGGCACAGCTGCTCGACCGCGGCCTGCGGGAGTTCGTCGCCTTCCACACCGGGGAACCGGCGCAGGTCGCGGACACCCCGATCGGCCTGATCGTCTCGATCCGGAGCGGGCCGCACGCCGGCATGACGGTCATCGTGGACCAGCAGTCGAATCTGTTGATCAACCCGGGACCGGACGGGTTCGTCAGGGCGGAATCGGCCAGGCCGCTACCGGGGCTGACCGTTTCCGCTGGTGGCCGGTCGGTCGAGATCGCCGACTACGGCGACCGTCCGGGTACCGCGGTCACCGTGGACGAGAACACGGGCGCGGTCACCGTGCGGACCGGCAACGGCGCCCTCACCGCGCTCGAACCGGACGGCACGACAACCGTCCGGCCGGCTGCCGGCGCGCCGGTGATGCTCACTGTCGACGTGGACGGGCTGGTGCGGCCGAGCCTCGACTCGGACGCCGTGGTGACGCAGGACGCCGAAACCAGGAACGTCAATGCCGTGTCCGGCGACGTGTCGGTCCTGGTCGACGCCGGGGGCGATTTCGTCGTCAACGGGGTGGCCACGGGCAACACCTTCGGGCTGGACCTCGACGACATGGTGAGCTGGACCGGCGAGGTGCTCCGCGAGCTGACCCGCGCCGCTTACGCCCGGGACGATGTCCTGCCGCGCTGGCTCGACGAAAACGCCGTCACGGCCGAGACTCCCGAAGAGCTCGTGGCGGTGTTGCGGGCCGCGCACCATGCCGATCCCGGGAACGGCCCGTTGCGGTGGGCGTTCCTGGACAGTCAGCAGCACAACGACGACTGGCGGACGCGCGCGCTCCTGATCGCGGCGCTCACCGAAATGGATCCCGCGCGTGCCGCGGAGTGGCAGGACTTCGCCGACACCGTGACGGCCTACGAAGACGGCGTCTCCGTAGGCGACCTCGTGCGGCTCGCGTTGCCGGATCTGCAAAGCACGCTGCCCGCCCGGATCCGCGCCGGGCTGGGCGAAATCCCGCCCCCCGACGGCGTTGACAGCCTGGCGGCCGGCGATCTCACCGCGCTGGGCAAAGTGCGTTCCTATCTCGCCCGGCTGGTCCGGCTCGGCGTCGGCGTGCTGCGGCCGCCGCACGGGAACGTCGAGCTGGAAACCGCCCGTCCGCTGGCCAGGTTCGAAGCGGTGCAACAGATGCTGGACGGGCCGCGGGCTCGCGACCTGGTGCACGATGCACGCCTGCGTCACGCCGCGCGGCGGCGGGCCAGGGCCCAGGTCGAAGCCCGACGTGAAAACCTGCTCCGCGAGGTGGCCGCCATCGAGCGTGCGCGGACCGCGGCGCGGCGGAGCGAACCCGTCGCACTGACGAAGGCATGGCTCGGCGAGGAACCGTCGCCGGACAACGCGACTTCCTGGCAGCTCTGGCACGCGCTTTCGT
This sequence comes from Amycolatopsis sp., assembly GCF_035546795.1. Taxonomy (GTDB): domain Bacteria; phylum Actinomycetota; class Actinomycetes; order Mycobacteriales; family Pseudonocardiaceae; genus Amycolatopsis_E. The sequence continues at coordinate 36,878 of NZ_DASZWC010000053.1, read as the reverse complement.
CCATTGAGGACAGTTGGACGCGGGTGATCCAGGCCGCGGAGACCGAACCGGAACTGCGTGCCGCCGAGTTCGTGAAGACCCTGCTGGCCGAGGGCGGCCCGCTGCGGCAGCTCGGTGAGGCCGTGTGGCAGTACGGCCGGATGATCGCCGCCGGGCTCGAAACCGAGCAGGCCCTGCTGGCGGCCGCCGCGCAGCTGACCAGGATCAGCGCGGAAACCCGCGCCTTCAACGAGCTCGTGCGGGCCGGGCTCGATGAGCACGAGGCGCTGCTCGACCTGATCCCGGACCAGTTGGTGCAGCGCAAGGACCTGCCGGTCTGGCGGCTGTTGAACGACGACTCGCAGGGAGCGGAGCCGGTCCTGGCGTCGGCGACTCTCGCCGACGGCGCGGAATGGGGCTTGACCGCGGAAAATCCCTTGGCGCTGCGCAATCCGCACGCCCCGATGCTGCTGGACGTGCTGGGTGCCGCGCACGCGGCCGTGGCGCGGGTCGGCACCGATGGACAGAGCTTGGCCACCGGCGAAGGCCAGGCGATGCTCGTCGCATCCTTCCGGGCGTTGCAGGAGACCAAGGGCTACCGCGGCGCCGAACTCGATGATCAGCTTCGCGGATACGCGTGGATCACCCGCACGACGCCGCTGCTGGCGGGGAAGGCGGATGAACGCCTGCTCACCGTCCTTGGCACCGAGTTCTACCGGACCCTGGACCTTGCCCGCGAAACCGTGCCGGAGCCGCCCGACTTCGCGGCGGTGCGGGCGAAACTGCAGGCCATCTACGGCGATCGGATCGTGTTCGACGCGATGACCGGTGCGATGATCGCGGCGGCGCGGCGGCTCGCGGCGCAGCCGGACTGGCAGCACGCCCAGCTCGCGCGCAGGCTCGGCGCGACCGGAGGAACCATCACCCTCGGCGCTGGGCTCGTCAACTACCTCGGCGAGCGGGCGAAGCTGAACTTCGCGGCACTGCACGGTGATTTCCCCGGCTGGTTCGAAACCGTCGAAACCGTGGGGAGTTCCAGCGAGTTCTACGCCGGTTTCACGGTGGGCGCGTGGGACACCGCGGCCTTCACCGAGGACGGCAGCCCGGACGGGGGTGGTTACCGCCTGTCCGGCGACCGGACCGGCGTCGAAGACACGACGGCGGACACCGTCGGCACGCTGAACCACGAGCTGAGCCATCCGCTCGATCGCGCTCCGGCCACGCCGGGTCCGGACTTCGACCCGATCACCGACACCGACGGCCAGGCCCAGCAGGAGGACTGGCTGGACCTGCGGGACAAGTTGCTGGCCCTGCCAGGGCACCGCCTGACCGCCTACACCTCGAACCCGGACGAGCCGGGCGAAACCCGCGCCGAACTCGGCGGGCTGTTCCAGCTCGACATCGAAGAAGCACGCGGCGGCAGGCCGACCTGGCAGCACCTCGGCGAGGCGCTCGGCGTCGACCTGCCCGCGTTCCCGCCCGAGATCGAGATCGAGGGCCGGACCGTTCTGGTCAAGGCCACCGGTGGCGAGGCCGAGGGCGTCCAGCTCCGCTTCACGGCGGGGCGGGCGATCCTGCTCCGCGCCGGCGTCGAGGTGCCGCTGACCGCCGAAAGCGCCCCGGCCGGCGTACTGGTCGGGGACGGCGAGATCCGGCTGCTGGATCGTGGAGATGGACTGGATTCCGTCGACAGTCCGCTCGCCCGTGGCACGACGGTCCGGTTCGGCGCCGACGGCGCGGTGACCGTGGCGGTCGCCGACGGCACGGTCACCGAACTGGCCGCGGACGGCCACGTGCTGGTGACGAACGACGGCGAGAGCGTCGCCGAAATCGACGGCGACGGCACCATGTCGCTCCCGGACGAAGCGCCGGACCCGTTCGGCATCGCCGGGCCCGTCGTGGAGCGGGCCGGCGACGGGGACATCACCGCCACCGCGCCCGGCGGGCAGGTGGTCGTCAAGCTGAGCAACCTGGGCCGGATCCGAGTGCTCTCCCGGGCCAACAGCGACAGGCAGACCGCGTTGCAGGTCCTGGACGAGCTGATCGCGTACTTCAGCGAACGGTTCGGCCCGGAGCGGCCGCGCCAGGGCGCGGTGCGGCACTGGCTCGACGAGGCGGACGACCTGGCCGATTCGCTTCTGCCCTGGCGGCTACTTCGGCGCATGATGAAGTTCCTGCCCGCACTGGCGAAGAGTTCCGACGTATGGGCGCCGGTCATCGACACCATGCCCGCCCGCCTGCGGACGAAGTGGCGTCCGGCCATTTCCGGTGCGGAACAGGCGCGGGACGTGGCGACGCTCGTGCCGCACCTGCTGGCACTCGACGGCATGATGGCCGACACGAACCGGTTCCTCGAGGATTGGGCGGCACGGACCGCCGAGGCCGAACCGCAGTACCGGTTCACCGGCGAGGTGCTGCTGAGCGCCATGCACTGGGACTGGGCGCAGATCAACGTCCGCGGCGGTGCGCTGGGCCGGGATCTCCTCGACATCCAGCAGTTCGGCGGCGAGCTCGAAGCGCGGGCGCAGCTGGTCGCGGCGATCGTCAAGTACGGCGACGGTGGGCAGGCCGACGAGCCACGGCTGGCGGAGTTGATGAGCTTCGCCGAGGCGCTGGAACTTGGCCCGGACCAGATCGCGCAGGGCGTTTCCGTCGGCCACGTCCTGCGGCTGGTCGTGCCGGACCTGGCCGGCGAATCGCTCGTCGACCTCCTGCGGGCCAGGCTCGGCGCGGAACAGGGCCTTGCCGACCGGCTCGAAGAGGCCGCGCGCTCCGGTGAGCTGGAGGCGATCGCCGCCGCGCTGCGGGAAGTGCTGGCCTACGTGGCGATGCTGAACGTGGCCGGTACCGACGTGCTCGCACCGGAAAGTCCTTCGGACACCCGCGTGACCGGGCATCCCGCCGGCGACGACGCCCAGGGTGACCGCCCGGTCGCGATGCCGGCGTCCCAGGGCGGAAACTCGGGGCGGGGAAGCCGGCGGCGCACGGCAGGCCAGATCCACCAGGCCAGGATCCAGCAGGCCGAGCGGCGGCGCCTCGACGCGGAGGCCGCGGCCAGGCAGGCCGCGGAGAGGCGTGCGCGCGCGGCCGTCGACCGTGCCCGCGCGGCGGCACTGCGGAGCGAACCGGTGCACGCGCCCAAGGACTGGCTCGGCCCCGAGCCTGCGCAGGAAAACGCGGTCGCGGCAAGGCTTTGGCACGCAGTTTCGTCCATTGAGGACAGTTGGCTGCGAGCCGTGTCGGCGGCGGAGACCGAAGCGGAACTCAGCGCCGTCGAGGCCGCGCGGGCGTTGCTGGACGAGGACGGCTGGTTGCGGCGGCTCGGTGAATCCGTGCGGGAGTACGCCGAACTCGCCGCGGCGGGCATCGAGACCGAGCAGCAGGTGCTGGCCGCCGCGAAACTGCTGGTCCGGATCAGTGATCGGACCCGCCGGTTCAACGAGGCCGCGCGGAACCTGCTGAACGAGCACGATGTGCTGCTCGACCTGATCCCCGACCAGCTGGTCGAGCGGACTGAGGGGCCGGTTCCGGGCTCGGAAACCACGGAACCGAAACCGGCGGACGCGGTACTGGTCGCGGCCCGCCTCGCGGACGGCTCGGAGTGGAGCCTTACCGCGGACAACCCGTTGGCGCTGCGGAACCCGCACGCCCCGCTGCTCCTGGATGTGCTCGGTGCGCTGCACGCTTCCGTGGCACGGCTGGAAACCGGCGACGACGATCTGGCCACGGCGGAAAGCCGGGTGCTGCTCGTCGCGGCCTTCCAGGCACTGCACGAGGCAAGGGCCCGCGGCGGCCGCGGATATGAGGATGCCGTCGCCGGGTACGCGCGGATCGTGTCCACCGCCGCGGTGCACGACGGCAAGGTGGGCAAGAACCTGCTCACCGTGCTGCACCCGGAGTTCTTCCAGGCTCTGGCCATCGCGCGCGAATCGGTGGCGGAGCCGGCGGACTTCGCGCAGACGCGCGCGCGGCTGCGCGACATCTACGGCGACCGGATCGTGTTCGACGCGCCGACCTGGTCGATGATCCACGCGGCGCGACGGCTGTCCGCGCTCCCGGACTGGTACCACGCCCAGCAGGTCCGGAGGCTGAACGCGGCCGGCGGCACGATCACCCTCGGGACCGGGCCGGTGCGGTATCTCGGCGCGCGGCTGAACGCCAACTTCGCCGGAATTCACCTGGGATACCCGGAAACCGACCACAGTGTCGGTGACAGCGCGGCCGGCCTGACCTTCGAAAGCTCGGCGAGCGTCCTCGCGGGTTCGAACCCGACGGATGCGTTCACCGAGTCGGGCGAGCCGGACACCGGTGGCTATGTCCTGCTCGATGGCATCAATATCAGCGACACCACCGCGTACTCGGTACTGGTGCTGCACCACGAGCTGGGCCACACGCAGGACACCCGACCCGCCGATCCCCGGCGTGCCGGCGACCCGATCACCGGGTTCGGCAGGCAGTCCGAACGGCAGGACTGGAGGGAGATCCGCGACGCGGTGGCGGCCCTGCCCGCGCACCGGCTGGGCGGTTATTTCACCAGGTCGGACGCGCCCGAGGAGTTGTTCGCCCACCTGGCAGGCGCGTTCCAGCTCGACGTCGACGAAGGACGGCAACAGCCCGACGGCAGGCCCACCTGGGGGCACCTCGGCGAGCTGCTCGGCGTCGACGTGCCTGCCTTCCCGCCCGAGGTCTGGATCCAGGGCCGGGAAATCTTCGTCACCGCCACGGCCGGCGGAGCCGCCGGTGTGCGGCTGCGGTTCGCCGCCGGGCGGGTCACCTTCTTGTCCGGCGAGGACGAGGTGCCGCTCACCGCCGAGAACGCCCCGCCCGGGGTGCTGGTCGCGGACGGCGAGGTCCGGTTGCTGGATCGTGGCGATGGTCTGGATTCGGTCGACAGTCCGCTCACGCGTGGCACCACGGTCCGGTTCGGTGCCGATGGTGCGGTGACCGTGGAGGCCGCCGACGGCACCGTCACCGAACTGGCCGCGGACGGGCGCGTGCTGGTGAGCAACGAAGGGGAGCCGGTCACCGAAATCGGCGCCGACCGCACGATGCTGGTGCCGGACGAACCGTGGAGCGTGTTCGGCTTCACGGCGCCGAGCGTGCAACGGGACGAAAAGACCGGCCTGATGACCGCCAAGTCGCCAGGCGAACAGGTCGAGGTCACGCTCGACGAGCGAGGCCGGATTTCGGTCAACTCCCGGACCGGTGACGGTGGGCCGACCGCGTTCCAGGTCCTCGACCGGCTGGTTCGCTATTTCAGCGAACAGCTGGGCCCGGAAGGGCCGCGCCGTGGCGTCCTCGGGCAGTGGCTGGCCGCCGCGCAGGAAGCCGAGGAGATCTTCCTGCCATGGCGGTTCCTGCCGGAATCGCTGGCTTACCTCCCCGCGCTGGCCGATGATTCGCCGTTGCGCACCGCGATCGCGAACGGCGAACTGAACTTCGTGCAACTCCTGTGGCGCTCCAAGGTTCTGCAGGCGCAGTCCGGGAGTACCACCGCGGATCTGGTGCTGGACCTGATTTCGCTCGACAAGCTGGTCGCCCGCACGAACGAGGCACTCGGCGACTGGCGCGGGCTGATCGCGCGGGCCGATCCGCGGGAGCGGCTCAGCGCCGAGGTCCTGCTCGGCAAGGCGCACGACTCCTGGGCCAAGTTGAGCCGCTACGGCGGACCGCTGGGCGGGGAAATGTTCGACGTCCAGCAGTTCGGTGGTGACCACCGCGCCAGGGCGCAGCTCGTCGCGGCCATCGTCAAGCACGCGCACGGCGGCACAGCCGACGAAGCGCGCATCGCGGAGCTGGTCCGGTTCGCCGAGGCGATCGAACTGTCCGAAGGGCAGGCCACCGACGGCGTGTCCGTCGGGCACATCCTCCGGTTGGTCGTGCCGGGGCTGGCCGGTGAGTCGCTTGTGGACCGCCTCCGTGCCGGGCTTGCCGCGGAGCCGGATCTGGCCGAGCGGCTCGACACGGCGTCGCGGTCCGGCGACCTGGATCTGCTCGCCGAGGCATTGCGGGCGGTCCGGGAACGCGTGACGGCGCTGCATTTCGCCGGTACCGATGTGCTCGGGCCGGAAGACCCGTGGCAGACCCGGCCCGCGGCACCGGCGGCCGGTGCCCGGCGCAGTCGCGCGGAGATCCAGGAAGAAGTGATCCGGCGGGCCGAGCAACAGCAGGCTGCCGCCGAGGACGCGGCCCGCCACGTTGCGGCCAGGCGGGAACTGGCGGCGGTCGAGCGAGCGAGGGCGGCCGAGGCGCGCAGCGAGCCGGTCGACGTGCCGAAGGAATGGCTCGGCCCGAAGCCCTCGGCGGCGCACGAATCGGCTTGGCAGCTCTGGCATTCGCTTTCGTCCATTGAGGACACTTGGCTGCGGGTCGTCGAGGCCGCGGAGACCGGACCGGAGCTGGGGGCCGCCGAGTTCGCGCGGACGTTGCTGGCCGAAGACGGGCCGCTGCGGGTGGTGGGCGCGTCCGTGCGCGAATACGCCGAAGCCGTGGCCGCCGGTGTCGAGACCGAGGAGGGTTTGCAGCGGGCAGCGGCGATCCTGACCCGGATCAGCGCGGAGATCCGCGCGTTCAACGAGCAGGCCTTCGCCGGGCTGGACGAGCATGAAGTGCTGCTGGATCTGCTCCCCGGTCAGCTCGTCGAACGTACCGACGACGACCGCTTGGTCGGGGCCATCCTGGCGGATGGCACGCGATGGGCCGCGAACCGCGACAATCCCTTGCTGCTGCGCAACCCGGCGCAGCCCGTCCTGCTCGACCCGCTCGCCGCCGTCCACGCGGGCTCGGTCGTGCTGACGACCGACGACGCCGATCTCGCGGCTCCGGAGAGCGCGGTGTTCCTGGTCGCTTCCTTCCGTGCGCTGCAGGAAACCAGGGAGCTCACCGGTACCGAGGTCGACGAGCTGGTCGCCGGATACGCCAGGATCGTGCGGACCACCTCGCTGAGCTTCGCGATGACCGGCCGCAGCCTGCTCGACGCGCTGAACGTCGAGTTCTTCGAAACCTTGCGCCTGGCAAGGGAAACCGTGCCCTCGTCCGCCGGGTTCGAAGCCGACTGGGCGCGGCTGCGCGAGATCTACGGCGACCGGATCGTGTTCCACTCGCGCACCCTCCCGGTGATCCGGTACGCCAGCGAGCTGGCGGCGCTGCCGGACTGGCACCACGCGCGGACGGTGCGCCGGCTGAACGCCACCAACGGCACGATCGTCCTGGGCGCAGGGAATCCGTCGTACCTGGCGCACTGGGCGGGCAGGGTCTTCGACGGCCTGCACGGCGACCAGGAAGAGGCCTTCACGGAAGACACGGCGGGCTTCACCGTCGCCGGTCAGGATTCGATCGTGCTCGGCTCCGGGTCCGTGCAGGCGCTGACCGAGACGGGCACGCCCGACGTGGAGACCTTCGCCTTCGATCCGGAGCGGAACACCGTCCGGTACGGGGCGGACCCGGCCTTCCTGGTCACTTACCACGAGGTCGCCCATCCGCTCGACAAGTGGACGGCCCGGCCATCGGAGAGCCAGGACACCGGCCGCTTCGAGACGGTTGACCCGACGCAGTTCGCGTGGGCGCACTCCGACGGCGAGGCGTGGTTCGATCTGCGAGACCGGATCCTGGCGCTGCCGGGACACCGGCTCACCGGTTACCTCATGGACCGGCGAGCGCCGGGGGAAACCTTCGCCGGCTTTGCCGGTGCGTTCCTTGCCGATGTGGTCGCCGCCGGTACGCAGGCACCGACCTGGGACAACCTCGCCCAACTGCTCGGCATCGAGGTGCCGGAGGCGCCGCCCGAGGTCGCGGTCGACGGCCGGGCGGTCATCGTCTCGGTGCGGGACGGCGAGGCCGCCGGCATCCGGCTGAGGTTCGTTGACGGGCAGGTGCGGTTGCTCCATGGCGAGAGCCACCGGGTGCTCGGGCCGGGCGAACCGGTGCCGGGGGTGCTGGTCGGCGACGGCGAGGTCCGGCTGCGTGACCGGCGCGGGTTCGGCAGTCCGGCGACGGGCGGCACCGTCATCCGGTTCGACGGCCGGGGCGCCGTGACGGTCGAAGCGGTGGACGGTGTCGTGACCGAACTCCGGGCCGACGGATCGGTCCGGGTGAGCGACGAAGAAGGGACGATCGGCGAGGTCGACCCGGACGGGATCGTGCACCCACCGGTCGTGCCGGTGGACATCTTCGGCTTCTCGCGGATGTCGCTGTCCCAGGACGAGCAGACAGGTGTGGTCACCGCGAACTCCGCGAACGGCCGGGTCGTCATCACCGTCGACGCCGGCGGCCGGATCGTGGTGCGCACGCCGGCCGGCGAGTCCAGGGACACAGCGGCACAATTGCTCGGGGATCTGGTGGCCTTCTTCGGCCGCACCCTCGGGCCGGAGCACGCCCGTCGCGGGGTGGTGGCGCAATGGGTGCACAAGGCGACGCTGCTCGGAGAGGAGCAGACGCCGTGGGAGCTGCTGCAGGGCGCCCTCGAATACTCCGCGGTACTGGGCCCGGATTCGGCTGTCGGGCAAGGTTTCGACGCCGAGGCCGCGGAGGCGTTCGCGGCCGAATGGGAGACGGTCACCGAGGCGGCGGACGTCGCGGACACCGCCATCGCATTGCTGCCCGAACTGCTGGAGCTGGACCGGATCGTCGCGCGGGTCGACGACTTCCTGGCCGAGTTCGGCGCCCTGATCGACAATGTGCCTGCCGGTGAGCGGCTCACCGCGCGGAACCGGCTGGCTTCGGCGGATGAAGTCTGGGCCGACGTCAACGCCGATGGTGGCCCGCTCGGGCCGCACCTGCTCGACCGGCAGCAGTTCGGTGGCGACTACCGCGCACACGCTCAGCTGGCCGCGGCGATCGTCAAGTACGGCGAGGCGGACGAGTCGCGGTACGAGGAACTGATCCGGTTCGCCGAAGCGCTGGAGACCGATCCCGAGGAACTGGCGCGGGACGGCGTTTCCGTGGGACACATCCTGCGGCTGGTCGTGCCGGGGCTGGCTGGTGAGTCGCTTGTGGACCGGCTGCGCGCCGAATTCACGGCACCGGAACAGGAACTCGTCGATCAGCTGGAAGCGGCGGCGCGGTCGGGCGAGCTGGACGCGATCGCGGCGGCACTGCACGCGGTCCGGGAACACCTGGCGGAGCTGAACGAAGCCGGTATCGATGTGCTCGCGCCGGACAACCCCTGGGGCGTCGAGACGGAAGCCCCGGCCGAAGGCACGCCGCGCGCGAAGCGGGACTGGGTCTCGCCCGCCGAGCGTGCGCGCGCGCGGGAAAACCCCCAGCCCGAGCCGGAAAACGGCTTCCTCCGGGAGGTTGCGAACCGCGTCACCGCGGCGGAGGCGAGGCTGCGCGCGGCAGAGCCGGAGGACGTGCCCGCCGCGGTCGAAGAGGTCAACCGGGCGCGTGTCGCGTACGCGGAAGCCGTGCGCAATGCCGAAGTCACGCAGGCCGACGCGGCCGCGGCGGCCGCGGAGACGTCGGAAGCGTTGCGGGCGAGGCTCATCAGCAGCCTCAGCGCCGGGTGGGACGTGAAGCGGACGCGGATCGACCAGCTCGCCGGGAACGAACCCGAGAATCACCGCAGCACCGCCTGGCACGCCTGGCATGCGGCACAGAGCCTCGAGGTGACCTGGCTGCGCACCCTGCACGCCTTGCGGGTCACCAAGGTATCCGGCCGGCCGGTGGCTTTCGCGGAACAGCGACTGGCGCAGCTGCGCGCGCTGATGCCCACCGTGCGTGCTTACGTGGCCGCGCTCGAAGAGCATGACGCCATGGGCGCGGCGCGTGAGCTGAACGCCGTGCGAAACGCGATCCTCGAGTACAACGCGGCCGTGCGCGAAGGCCAGGAACAGTTCGGTGAAGTACTCGAGCGCTCGCTCCCGGATCAGCCGGTGGAGCGGACGACCCCGGCGGGCGGCACCCAGCCGGTCGTGCGCCTCGCCGACGACAGTCGTGTCGTCCCCGAGTACGGGCACTCGCTGGCGTTGCGCAACCCCGAGGGCCCGTTGTTCCACGACCCCTTCGGCCCCAGCTACGCCGGGCTGGTGCCGGTTCAACGGGACGAAACGTTCTTCCCGACGGAGACCACCTCGATGCTGATCGCGATCTACCGCGCGATCGGGGAACGCACCGGCGCCACGGCACGGGAAGTCGAGCAGTACGCCGAGTTCGTGCAGAACACGCGGGCGTTCCCCGGGTACGGCACGATGCTGGAACTGCTCGGCGACGACCTGTTCAGCGCGCTCGCCCGGCCGGCGGGCGAGGAGCCCGCGGAACTGGCTCGCCAGTTGCGCGAGATCTACGGCGACGTGGTGGCGATCGACGGAGACAACGCGGACATCCGCTTCCACGCCGAGGTCCTCAAGGCGTTGCCGGAATGGTTGCAGGCGAGGATCGCCGAGCATCTGGCGCTCACCGGCGGCAGGCTGATCATCGGTTCCGGTGGGGTGAGCCTGCTCGGGGACGAGGTCGCGGACCGCTTCGCCGCGCTGCACGCCGGCTTCGAACATCTGCGCGGGCTACCGTTGGCAGGCCTGGCGATCCAGGCCGACGACGGCCCGGTGCTCGACGGCGAAACGGTGCGCGGCCGGACCGACGACGTCGTGGCCGTGCTCGCCGGTTCGCTGGGCCGGCTGCTGGACGAGCTGGCCGGTGACCTCGAAGGGCACCCCGACTGGTCGCGGATCGAAGATCTGCTGCACCAGCTCCCCGGCGCACGGCGGCCGCCCGATCCGGCGGAGCTGGTGCGCACGATGCTCGCCGCGTGGGTGCTGGAGCTGGCCGGCGACGGTGGCGCCGCGCTGGCCGATCTGCTCGACGCCGGAACCCCGGCGTTCCCGCCGCGGGTCGAGGTGCGCGGCACCGCGGTCGAAGTGTCCGCAATGGACGGTGCGGCGACCGGGATCACCGTCCGGGTGCACGAGGACCGCACGATCACACTGCTCGCCGGCGGTACGGAATTCGCGGTGACCGACGAGGTTCCTGGTGCCGACGTCCGCGCCGACGGGCACACCGTGGTGCTCGCGGATCACGGCGCGGAGGGCACCACGGTGCGCGTCGTGGACGACCGGGTCGTGGTCCGCACGAGCGACGGCCGGAGCATCGAGGTCTCCGCGACCGGTCAGGTCGCGATCCGGACCGAATCCGGCGAGCTGACCACCGCCGAGGCGGACGGCACCGTGCATCCGGTGCTGGGCTCGCGCGGCGACTTCGGATCGGTGTGGCCACTGCTCACGATCGGCACCGGCCAGACGATGGTCGCGTCGCCCGACGGAGCCGCACAGGTGCTCGTCGAACCGGGCCGGGTGCTGAGCACCGGGCGCGGAAACCGCACCGAGGAAGGGCTTTCCGGGGCGGACGTGCAGGAGCGGCTGCGCGCGTTCTTCGCCGGGGTCCTCCTGCCGTTGCCCGCCGGCCCTGCCGCCGTGGCCGACTGGCATCGGCGCGCCGGACGCACGCGGCACCCGCTCGCGCGGTTGCTGTCGTGGCTGGCGAGGCCGGAAGTCCGCGACCGGGCCTGGGGTTACCTGCCACGCGAAGGCGTGGAACAGGCGCACAGTCTTTGGGTCGGCCTGCTCGGCCGCCTGGATGGGACCGCGAACGTCGTCGAAGTCGCGGACAACCTGTTGAGCGCACACGCCTACGCGACGTTCGTGGATCGTTTCCTGCGCACCTGGAACGTGGTGGCCACGCGGCACGAGAGCGCCGCCTCGTTCGCCACCGCGGTCGAGTGGCGGACGGCGCTGCGCGAATCCCGGTGGTGGTTGATCCGCGGCAGCCACGATCCGATCGCGGCCGCCGTCGCCGATCCCGAACTGGTCGCGCGGCTGCAGGCGGACGCGGTTGCCGCGATTCGTGCGGGTGACTTCGAGAAGCAGGACGCGATCGCCGCGCAGCTGGCACAGCTGCTGGCGGCGGCGACACCGGCCCAGACGCCGCGGCCGGTTCCCGCGGCGCCCGTCGATGCGGACGATCTGCCGCTGATCACCGGGATCGACGACAGTGATCCCGACCTGGCGGCGAGGCTGCTGGTCGATGCGCTGGGCCGGTTCGCGTCCGTGCGGCTCGGGCTCGCGCCCGGTGAAGCGGTTGCGGTCCGGGCCGACGGCGGCTACCGCCTCCAGCGCCGCGGCGGTGCGCCGATCGCTTTCCTGCGGCTGCACGATTCGCTTGACGAGCTGCGCCGCTGGCTGTCTATTGTGGACTCCGATACCGGGCTCCCGACCCCGGAGGTGCAAGCCGCCGCGCTGGTGCGCACCGCTGGGGAACTGCGGGCAGTTTCGGTGGAATCTTTACGGGAGAACAGCTTCGCCGAGCATGCGGCCAGGGTCGCCGCCGCCGAGGGCGACGAGTGGATCAACCGGGTGGCCGAGCTGCGCGAGTTCGTCGCCGCGACGGCCGCCGCGCTGGCCGAGCGGAACTTCGCGCAGTACGACCAGCGGACCCTCGAAGGTCTGTACGCCGCGGAGTCGCTGCGCGAAAGCCACCCCGGGCTGGCAGCGCTGCTGGACGACTGGGCTTCGCAGGTACGCAGCGATCTCACCGGTGCCCCGGCGGGCCGCGACCTGTTCCGCACCTCGGACGGGCGGGTACTGATCGGCGGCCCGCCGGTCGGCGACTTCGCCGAGATGATCACCAGCACGCTCGCCGCACACCAGCTCGACGCGTTGTCCGGCGGGCTGCTGAACCATTTCCGGCAGTCCTATGTGGACTCCTTGCGGGCGCTTGCGCCGGAGGCCGGCGAGCGGGCCGGGTTGCGGGAACGGCTCGCCGGGCCGGTCACCGGCGCCACCGTGGCGGAGCGGGTCCGGCAGGCGTTCGGCAAGCTGCCGGTGCCGCCGGCGCTGACTCGCCTGGAGGATGCCACCGACCCGGGTGAACTGCGGGCGGCGTGGGATCAGTTGCAGGCGGAGGTACGGCTGTTCCTGGAAACCGGCCAGGACGCGCTTCCCGAAGGCCGTTTCGACGAGAACACCTTGCTGTTCAACGACATCCCGGCGCCGGTGCGCTTGCTGCGCGAGCAGGCGGCGGGGCTGCGCGAGGCGGTGGCCGGAGCGGACCGGGCGGCCGCGCTCGGCTGGACGGTCGACCGGTTCGACGAGCTGCTCGCCGACCTGGAAGCAACCCTGCGGGACTTCCCGGCCACAGCCTCGCACGCGGTACACGGCACGTATGTGGTCAACCTGCTGCATGACCTGGTGGGCACGGTCAACGAGCTGGCGCTGCGCCGCGCCGTCCCGCTCGACGGGCGCCCGCGGGCGGTGCCGTTGCTGGTGGCAGGGCAGTCGCCGCAAGGCCTGTTGAGCCCGGAGGTGCTGCGGCGCATCCCGGTCGGCGACGATCCGGCTTCGGCCGCGTTCGGCTACTTCGTGTTCCGGCACTTCCAGCCCTCCGCGTCGTTCGAGCGGTTCCGCACGCTGGCTGCCGGGAGCGAATCGCTGTGGGAGGTCATCGGCGAGCAGACCTATTTCGAGGTCAGCCTGCGTGACGTCTACGACCGCCGGAAGGCACTCGGCGTGCTCGGGCACCTTGCCGAGACGGCGGGCACCCGCGTCGTGCCGGACGAAGACGCGCTCGCCGAAACCATCGGCTGGCAGCTCGACACGCCGGCCGAGGCGCTGGGCGGGCGCTGGGAAGCGCTTTCCGCGGCCGACCAGGCGTGGGTCCGCCGGTTCATCGACAACCAGGGCGAGCTGAGCCGGTACCTCGCCTATGTCGGGCTGTGGGGCGGCGAACCGCCGATGCGCGACGCCGGCTACGACGAGATCATCGCCGAGATCAACCGGATCGCCGACGAGAACCCGCTCGACGAGCCGATGGTGTTCGCGCACGGGACGGCACTGTCCGAAGTGGCCTGGCTCGGTCCGCTGACCGAGTGGCTGAGCGGCGATCAGCTGACCACGCTCGCGAGCGGTTATCTCGCACAGGGCAGCGTGCTGACGGCGCCGATCGTCGGACTGGCCAGCTGGGAAGCCGCGTATGCCAAGCAGTCGGCGCACAGCGCGCAGCAGACGTTGATCACCCGGGTCCGGACCCGCCGTGCCCTGCCGACGCCCTTCGCGGGGCAGGTGCTGGTGCTGCCCGAACCCGCGTTCGTTGTGCGCACCGCCCACGCCGTCCGGCTGACCGGCCGCTCGATCGTGATCGCCGATGTGGTCGCCGAAAGCGCCACGCCGACGGAGATAACGGCCGGGCAGCTCGTTGAACAGTGGCGCACCGCGCCGTTGCCGGAACTCATGAACGGCGTACTTTCCTTGCGGGAACAGGGATATCAGGCGCCGTTGCCGATCTCGCTGCGCGACGCGCTGGCCGACGGGCAGCCGGAGACGCTGGTCCGGGCGCTCAACCTGCAGTTCGCCGGGCTGAACTTCGGCGGCATGACCGTGCACTCCAAGGCGGACGTGTTCGAGCCGACCGGCGGTGAGTTCACCGTGCGGTATCAGGACGAAGACGCGGGCTGGATGGACCTGACCTTCCTGCTCGAGCCCGACGGGTCGCTGGTGCTGCGAATCGACGACATCCAGCTGGACCGGACGAAGACTGGGTTCGCGAGAGCCTTCTTCGGCTACCTCGAACAGTGGGCCCGCGAGTCGGGCGCCGCCGGGGTGCTGGTGAGCGCCGCCTGGGACGGGCTGAAGGCATGGCCGCGCCTCGGTTACGACTTCGCCCCGAGCCAGGGCGGTCGTGCGCACCGCGCGCGGCTCAGGACGCTGCTGCAAGCACTGACCCAGGATTCGGCGGAGACACCGGAACGGCGGGCGGAAGCCGAGCGACTGCTGGCGCTGGGTGAGCACGTCACGGCACCCGAACTGGCGCGCAGCGAGGTCGGTCTCGACCTGCTCGGCCGGGTCAGCGGGCTGAGTCTCTACAAGCCGCTGGACGACCGCACTGAAGCGGAACAGCCCGAGATCGTGCGCACCTTCGGCGACCCGCAGCTGTCGTTCGCCGAGATCAGGCGTGCCGTGTGGGCCGGGGTGCGGCTCGTCCGGATTCCGGCCGAACAGCTGGCGCGCCGCGTCGACGCGGTACCGCCGGTGCCGGATGTGCGTGCGCAACTGCGGAATGCCTTGCCGGACAACGGGTTGCATGCGTTCCTGCTGGCGCCGGTCAACCTCGCGGACCCGGAGCTGGCAATGGTGCTCGAAGCCGTGGCCGACGAGTCGGCCGGGTTGCCCGAGGTACCCCCGACGATCGCCAAGGCGGCGGAGCTGTTCGACTACGATCCGGCCGAGTTCAGCGCGCTGCTGGCGGAAGCCGGGATCACCGAACCGACCGAGCGCGACCGTTGGGCAGTGCTGAACCTGGCCGGGGAACTGGCCGTCATGCACAACCTTTTCCAGCCGTGGCAACGCCGTCAGATCCTCGAGTACGACCTGGGCTGGTTCCTGGACGGCCTGCGGTACCGGCCGGCGCGGCTGAGCCCGCTGGCGCAGCAGCCGCGGATCCCCGGGCACGACCAGCTCGACCGGCTCACCAGGGCGGTGCTCGAACGGGCCGGCGCCGGTGACGCGATGTGGGACCGGGTGCGAGTCGCCATCGATCAGTACGGCGCGTCCTACGGTCTCTGGCTGGCCGCTTCGCTCGCCGGTGCGGCCGGCACGCACGGCCGGGTCGGCGAGTTCACCGAGCCCGGCACGATCACCGCCGCGCAGCAACGGTTCCTCGACGAGCACGGCCTCCGTCCACAGTGGATCGGTGCCGGGCCGGACTCGTTCGACCGCGCGCTGTCCGCGTTTTCCGCCCGGGAAAGCCCCGCCATCACCATCGTCGACGCCGATGGCACGACCACGCACCTCGGCCCGGACGGCGACGGGATCGTCCTCCTCAAGCAGGGCGACCACTACCTGCCGGCGTTGCGCACGGACACGGCTCCCGCCGGGAACACCACGCGGCAGGGCCTGCGCGACCGCATCGAAGACGCGGTCGACGACGGGACCGCCGTCGCACTGGATTACCGGGAGCTGCTCGGCGACAACCGGGTGCTGGCGTTCGTCGGTGACCCGGGCAGCAAGGCCTTGCACTGGTATCTCACCGCATCGGTCGAGCAGCTGCGGCGCGCCGGGATCACCCACATCGCGGTGGACGGGCCGGATTCACTTGTGGAGGACCTGACGGCTGCCGGTTTCACCGTGGTGCCCGCCGATCCCGACTACCTCGAAGCGGTGCTGGCCGAATCGGACTCGGCACGGATCGCCGTGCCGGCCGGTTCGGCGGACGACCTTCCCTTCGGCGATCCGGTGACCGTCCAGTTCGCCCGTGCCACCCCGGAAGGGGCCGTGTTCGCCAACGTGCTTCAAGTCCAGCAATGGACCTACCAGGATGTCGCGTTGCCCGCGTCCGTGCTGTTCGGCGATGGCGCGACGGGCTGGGTGGTGCAGCCGGACGCGACCACGCCGGACTTCCCGCCGCCGACCACCTGGTCCTTCACCGGCGATGCGCGTCGCCGCGCGGAAGGTCCGCTGGACTGGAACGCCGGTGTGGCCGCGATAACCGGGGCGCTGCACGAGATCGCCGCGGACCCGCCTGCCTCAGTGTCGCGTTTGGACATTGTCGGCCGGGACGGGTTCGGCCGGGTGGTGGTGAAGGTGGCGTTCGCCTTCGGGTTCGAGACCGAGGTGCACTTCACCCCGTCCGTGCCTGCGCGGATCGAGTTTTCCGCGATGTCGCGTCGCCTGACCGGAGTCGGCCGGTCGACGACCCCGGCCCGGGTCTCGATGGACACCCGCGCCGGCTCCGTGCGGGAGCGCGTGCTGGAAGCGCTGGGTACGGTCGAGGCCCGCTACGCGCCGGTCGACCCGCACTTCGTGATCACGCGCCTGGACGCGGCGGCGAAGGAGCGCATCGAGGCGATGGCCTGGGACGCGGCGGGCGAAATCGCCGATGCGGCGAGCCAGACCGGGCTGCGCACCAACCGGGACGAGGTCCGGCGGCGGCTGCACGAACTGCTCGACGGAGCGTTCGAGCTGAGCGAAGACGGCGTCCGGGCGGCCATGCCCGTGCGCACCGACCTGCTGCACTACCTCGGCGCGCCCGGAGTGTTCGACTGGAGCAGCGGGCGGCTCGGGCTCGCTGTCGGCGAAGAGTTGAACGTGGTCGTCGCCACGGCGCTGAAGGAGGTCGTCACCTCCCTGCGGCCTTCGCCGTTGAACGCCGTGCGCGAGGGCGAAGACCTGATCCAGTTCATGCTCGGCCGCGAGATCGCCGACCACAAGGCCGTGCTGGCGTGGCTGCGCACGATGCCGCCGGAGCTGCTGTCCGAGGAGCTGGCCGAGGTCGCAGGCTGGTCCGACGAGGAGCTGGCCGGGGTGCTGGTGCACCGGTATCTGACCGCGCCCGAGCACGCGAACGCATACGTCTCCTCGATGGAGCGCGGCAGTGAGCCGGTCGAGCCGAGCCTCGGCCGGGACGAGCTGGCGGCGCTGCGGAACGCGCTCGCCCGAGTGCCGGGTGTGGCGGCGGCGCGGGTGGACCGAGGCGATGCGGAAACCGGCGCGGACGCGCACCTGACCCTCGACGACGGGACCGAGCACGACATCTACATCGAAGGCCGGGCCTTCGGCGTCGCCGGTTCCTACCGGGTGTCCCTCGGGGACACGGTCGACACCGAATCCAGCGAACACGGTCTGGCCGGGATCGCCGCCGCCGTCGACCGGTTGCTGACGAACCTGGCCGTGCGCGACGCCGTCGCGGCGCTGGCGCCGGAGGCGACCCGGGTGGGCGTCACCCACCTCGGCTCTTACGGCCGGCTGATCGTGGATCTTCAACTGGGCACCGAGCGGGTGCTGCTGGACTTGCAACGCCCGGGAACGCCGCGGCCCGTGAGCGTGCCCGAAGGGATCTTCTACCGCTACGACGCGCTCGACGGCACGCGAACCGAAGTGGCACAACGGATTTCGGCCATCGCCGAACAGGTTCTGGCCACCCGCCCGGAGTTCGGAGCCGGCCGTGCCGCGCCGGCCCAGCTGCCGCCGTCGGCACCCGAAGCCGCGGCCGAGCCGACGGTCCACGTCGCACCGGATCCGGCGGGCGAGTGGATCGGGGAAGCGGAAGCCGCCTTGCGCGCGTTGCCATTGCTGGACGGCGCGAGCATCGATGTCCGACCCGTCCGGGGCGCGCTGCAGCTGCGGATCGGCATGGCCGGCGGCGTGCAATACACGATCTTCGTCCGCACCGAACCCACGGCCGGGGATCCGATCTCGTCCATGACCGGGATGTCCGGCCCGGTGGGAGTCGTCGAGATCCCCTTCAGCGACGGCACGCGGTATTCGGTCGAGGAGACCGGGCCGGGAGTACGGCATTACGTCGCGCATCGGACGCTGGTGGACGTCTTCACCGACGAAGAGCGGGTCGAGGCGGTGATCGGCGGCGTCCGGGAACTGGTGGCGCCGCACGTCCCGCAACCCCAGGCACAACCGTCGCGCAAGCTGTCGTCGCTGCCGGCTGACGCGGCGGCTTGGGCCCGCGCCGCCGAGGCGGAGATCATGGCGTTGCCGGGCCTGGCAGGCGGCAGCTTCGAGCTCACCGAGGTGCCGGGCGCGCTGCGCGTCCACCTCGAGACGGCCGACGGCGAGCACCACACGGTTTTCGTACGGGCACAGGAAACCGAGGACGACCCGGATTCGGCGACGAAGCTGTTGATCGGTGCGGGCACCGCGGAGTTCGCGCTGTCCGATGGCGTGTTCTCGGTGACGCAGGGGGAATCCGGGCCGTGGCACTACGTCGGCTACCGGACGCTGGTCGCCGGATTCACCGACAACGAGCGTGCGGAGTTCGTCGTCGGTGTGGTCGAGGGCCTGGTCGAACCCATGGCGGGTGTCCCCGCGACGTCGGAGCCCTGGGTTCGCGACGCGGAGACCGCGCTGCGGGAGTTGCCGAACCTGTCCGGTGCGACGGTCGCGATCGCCGAGGTTCCGGGCGCGTTGCGGGTGCACGTCGAGACGGCCGACGGCGAGCACTACACGGTGTTCTTCCGCGACCGCCCGACCGACGACGACCCGGATTCGGACACGTTGCTGTTGATCGGTGCGGGCACCGCGGAGTTCGCGCTGTCCGACGGTGTGTTCTCGGTGTCGCAGGACGAATCCGGCCCGTGGCACTACGTCGGCTACCGGACGATGCGCGCGGATTTCAGCGACGCCGGGCGGATCGCGTTCGTGGCCGGGGTGATCGGCGCGCTGGTCGAGCCGGTCGAGCGCACGGCGGAGGAGGAAACCCCGGCCCCGCAAGCACAATCGCCGCAGTCGGAAGCACAGCCGGTCGTCTCCGGCAGGTGGATCGCGGAGACGGAGACGGCGTTGCGCGCGTTGCCGGCGCTCGCCGATGCGACGGTGGAGCTCACCCCCGAGCCATCGGCTCTGCGAGTGCACATCACGACGTCGGCCGGTACCGAGCACACGATCTTCGTCCGCTTGGCCCCGGCCCGTGAGGGCGATCCCGCGTCGCAGGCGCTGATCGTCGGGCCGGGCGCCACCGAACTGTCGTTCGGCGACGTCTCGTACACGGTCTCGCACGACACCCCCGGCACTGACCACTTCGTGATCTACCGGCGGTTGACCGCCCGTACCACCGAGGCCCGGCGTCCCGCCGTCGTCGCCCGGATGGTCCAGCAAGCACTGGAGCTGGGCGATCCCATCGCGGAGCCGTGGATCGCCGACAGCGTCGCCGCGGTGCGGGCGCGGCTGGCGATGTTCGACGCGACCGTGGTGGCGCGGATGGACCGCCAGGGCAACGTCTGGCTGGAGATCGACGACGAGGGCCAGACCGGGCCGTACCGGCTTTCCCTGCTCACCAGGCGCAGGCGCCGGCCCGAACTGCGCACCGAGCACCGCAGCTGGGCCTCGCCACACCGGGTGGGCCGGTTCTTCGAGGCGACGGTGTCCGAGTCGGACGAGCTCGCCCCGCTGCTCGTCGCCGAACAGGCCCTCGCCATCACCGCGACCAGGCTCGGCGTGCACAACCTGCGCCGCGCCGCCGCGCAACGGCCCGACCGCCCGGTCGAAATCGGGGAGCCGTCGCGCGGGCAACTCGAGTCGCTGATCCGCGGCCTGCGCCCGGATTCCCGGCCGATCGTGCACTCCAGCAACGGGGACGTCTGGATCTTCCTCACCGACGGCCACGGCGAGCAGTTCCGGCTCTACCTCAACCGGCAGGAAGGCATCGACGTACCGAGCGCGCAGCTGCTGGGCACGCCGGGTACGCACCGGCTGCGGATCCCGGCGGAAGCACACCTGGATCTGCCGACCGTCGCCGCCTTCGCCGAGCAGGTGCTCGCGTACCGGGATCTGCTCGGCGGGCCCCTCCCGCAGGGCAACCCCGTGCCGGTCCGGCTGCCACTGACCGAGGACGCCTTCCACACCGCGCTCATCACCGAGCTGTACTCACGGTTCGCCAAGATCCCGGTTTCGCTGGTCCCGCACCTGCCGCGCCTCGGCAGCCGGGAGCCCGGCACCGTGCGCCTGGAGATGCACGGCCCCAACGGCGACGAGTTCCGGATCCTGCTCCGGGACAGCGACTACGAGTGGCCCGTCTACGGCGAACTCCGCGAGGGGAACCGGCCGCCTTCGCACGCCGCCTTCGGTGAGCACGAGGACACGTACCAGGTGCTCAGCGGGTTCGCCGGGCTCGATCCCAGGGTCGCGGCCCGGATCGCCGCGGACAAGATCGCGCTGGTCGCGGCCGAACGGCTGGACTTCGTGGAACCGGAGCCGAATGGCGAGCTGCTGTCCACGCAGGTGCTGGCCACTGCTGCCACCACCGCCGCCGAACTGCTCCAGCCGTGGATGACCCGGGTCGAGCCCGTCACCGACCGGGAGAACCACACCGCGCAGATCTCCTACCGGGACGCCGAAGGCCGCTCGGCCCGGTTGCGCATCATCGACCGGGCCGACGTCGGCAGCCCGCGTGTGCCGCGACTCGTGCTGAGCCGGTCCGAAGAGCGGAGCTTCCGGCTGGAACTGCCGGCCGGGCTGTCCGAGGAGCGGCAGCGAGAGGAGATCGTCGAAGCACTGCGGACGATCACCACCTACCAGGTTTCCCTTGCCGGCCAAGGCGAACTGCCGCCGATGTCGGTGAACTGGGCGCAGCAGCGGGCGTTCGGGATCGCCGCCGGGTGGTTCGGGGTGGATGTCGGCGATGCCGCCGAACGCCGCCGGTTCGCGGACCTGCTGGCGCGGGCGGGTATTCCGGGGACGCTCGATCCCTACGCCGGGGGCCTGCTGGCCCTGCGGGAAGTGGTCCGGATGGCCAGGCTGGACGAGGACTCCCGGCTCGCCAGGATGCGCCGCCGGATCGCGCTGCGCCGGTCCGGCTGGCTGGCGACCGAGTACCAGGCCGAACGGCAGCGGCTCGACGAGCTGATGCCCGCGCTGGCCGACCTGCGGCCGACGCACCGGGCTCCCGAAATGCCGACGGTCCAGGACCCGGTCGGCACGGTGTCCGAGGTGGTCACGCGAACCCTGCTGGAACACGGTTTGCGCGCCACGGCCGAGCGCACCGAAGACGGCAGGCTGATCCTCAACGTCACGAGGGTGCGTGGCGGCAGGCACGAGTTCAGCGTCGTGGTCGAGGACAGCAACCAGCTGTGGCAGGTGTACCAGGATCTCCGCGACGGCCGGGTCCGTGCGCGCGAGGCGAGCTTCGCCGTGCGCAACGACAACGAGTACACGGTGCCACTGCCGCTGACCCGCCTCGGCGAGATGGCGCCCGCGCTGCTGGCCGACCAGATCCTGTTGATCACCGAGGCGCGTTTGCACGCGGGTCTGCTGTCGCGGAGCCTGACCCGGCTGAGCCGCTCGCACGATCTGGCGATGTCCCCGGAGCACGCCACCCGCGTGGCGCGGATCGCCGGCGCCACCTTCGGCGAGAACTACGGCAGGCTCGACGCGGAGAGCCGCCGCCTGGTGCTGATGATCCAGGTGCCCAACCCGCACGAGCGGTCGCAGCCACAGGCAAGCCGGTCCGGCACCACCGTGCGGCTGGCCGTCACCACCCGGCCCGGGCTGGACGCGCCGCGGCTGCGGCTGAACACGGCCGGGGTCTCGACGCTCGAACTGCCGGGCAACCTCGCCGGGAACGACCAGCTGATCGCGGTCGTCCAGGGTTTCCGGGACCTGCTGGCGTTGCGGCACCTGGCGTTCGGCGATGTGGAGCTGCCGGACCGGGCCATCGCGGAGAACTTCGTCCGTGCTTTCGAACTCGCCGACGGGCTCGCCATCAGGGTGGACCCGGACTGGCTGGCGACCCATCCGCCGCGCCAAGCAGGACCGGAGGCGGAGCCTGCCGAGCCGCGTGCCGCCCGGCTCAGCGCCCACCAGGTCGAGCGGGCCATGAAGGTGGTCGCGAACCGGGTCCGCGAACTGGGTGTCTCGGTGTCGGCGCAGCAGAACAACGATGGCGACCTCCTGCTGAGCCTGACCGATCCGCAGGGGCAGACCTTCACCGTCCTGCTCCGTGACTCCGCCACCGCGTGGCAGTACTTCCGCGACGTACGGGAGCACCAGGAAAACCATTCGGGGCTGCCGGTGCTGCCCGTGGACGCGGCCGGACTGCGCAGCGCCGAGTACGAGATAACCACGCCCTGGTCGCTGCTCGACGACGCGGCCTTCGCCGTCGCCGGTGACCAGGTCCGGCTGATCACGTTGTCCCGGCTGCGGAACCGGTCGATGCGCGCCGAGACCGCACCGCTGGCCGGACCGCCGGTCGCCGAGTCGGTGCTGGGCTCGGCCGCCGAGGTGGCGCACCTGCTCTTCCCCCGGCTCACCGCGGAAGTGGAGGAGAGCCGGGGCGTGCCGGGCATCGCGTTCGACGACGGGCGCACCGACTTCCGCCTGCAGGTTCTTACGGTGCAGGACCTGCGCACCCCGCGCCTCGTGCTGACCACCGCCGAACACGACGTGCACCGGCTGGAACTGCCCGCCACGATGAGCGCCGCCGACTACCACCGCGAAATCCTGATCGCGCTCCGCAATGTGCTCGCGCACCGCGTGTGGGTAGACGGGCGGGGGCAGCTGCCGCCGGTACGGCCCGACTGGGCCAACGAGCCCGCGTTGATCGCGGCGGGCAGGCTGCTGGGGGTCACCGAACCGCAGCAGAACCTCGACGACGTGCGCGGCAGGCTGCGGGCCGCACACATTCAGCTGGCACCGCTTTCCGAAGACCTCCGGTTGCTTGCCGAGGCCGTGCGGCTGGTCGGCGACCGCTACGACATCCGGGATCTCGGTGCCCGCTTCGCCGAGCTACGTGCCGCCGCCGAGGCGGAACGGGCGTCGGAAGCCTGGCCGGCGACGGCGAATGTGCCCGCATCGGCTCCGGCGATCGCGAACAACTCGATGCTGGAGGCCATCCGGCACGCGGTGGAGACGTCGATCCAGGAATACGGCGCCACGGTCAGTGTCGAGCTCTCGCCGAGCAACCCCGACCAGATCCTGATCCGGGTGCGCCGGCTGGGCGGTACGGCGGTGATCCTGGTCCGCGACGGTGAGGTCGGGTCGCGCTGGCAGTCGCTGACCGGCACCGGGGCCGGCGCCGGACTCTGGCCGTTGTACCAGCAGCTCCGGGACGGAGTGCCGCTCGGGCCGGAGGCGTTCGTGCAGGAGCGCGGGGCCTACCGGGTGGTGAGCCCGGTGACCACCCTCGGCCCACTCGCGCCGCAGCTGATCGCCGACCAGGTCCGGCTGATCATGGCCGACCGGCAGGCCAACAACCCACGTGAGCTGCACCCGCTGCTGGCCGGCGAAGCGGCCAGCGCGCGGGCTGCCCAGCACGCGCTGGAGATCGCGCACGGGCTGTATCTCGACCTGCCGGACACCGGGCGGGTCACGCAGGTCGACGGCGAGCTGCGCATCCAGTTCCGGGACCGCGGCCGGGAACCGTTCGAGCTGACCGTCGCCACCCTTGTCGACCTCGAAAGCCCGCGCATGGTGCTGACCGGGAAGGAGGCGAACCGGTACCGGCTCGATCTGCCCGCCGGGATGAGCGAGGACGACCAGCGGCTCGCGATTCTCGCCGGACTGCGCAACGCGCTGATGTACCGCTACGTCGTGCACGGCTACGGCGAGCTGCCCCGTACGGAAGTGGAGTGGGCGCGCAACAAGACTCGTGCCGTGGCCGCCAGGATGTTCGGCTACGACCCGAACAACCAGGCGGACCGGGACGCGTTCACCCGGCTCCGCGAGCGCGAACGGATCCGGCTTCGCCCGTACACCACCGACCTCATCGCGTTGCGGCTGGCGAAGCACGACCACGAAACCACCGGGGTCAACCTCGGCGACGCGTTCCGGGCGCGGAAGGAAGAACTGCGGCCCGCCCGCTCCAGCGATCGCGCGAACAGTGACGAGGCATGGGACAACGCGGCGGCCGGTATCCGGAACCTGCTCGGCGACACGGTCCGCGACGTGCGTTCCATCGTGAGCGGGCGGCTCAACCAGCAGCGCACGATCCTGGTCACCGACCACGACGGCCGCACCTATTCGCTCTGGGTGAGCTGGCACGCGGATCTGGCCCAACCACGGGTGCGGTACTCGCTGCGCGAGTACTACGCCTACCGGGTCGAGCTGCCGGCGGAGCAGGTCGGCGCCCCGCGGCCGGACGATTTCCAGGGCGACAGCCGGGACATGTTGCTGGCGCTGTTCCAGGGGAGCCAGGACCCCCAGGACGCCGGGCGCGCGCTGCACCACGCCTTCGCCGACCCGGACACGGTGCGGCGCCTGCTCGACCGGCCCGTGGTGCTGCCGCTCAGCGAGATGTACGACCGGTTCGGGGACAACCTGCCGGCGGCGGTGCGGGTCGCCGCGGCGTTCGGGATGGACCGGCTGCGCGCGTTGTACGAGCAGTACGCCGGGGCGAGCTGGACGGATCCGGCGCTTACCGGGCACGAGCGGTTCGTACTGGACAACGACCTCGAAACGGCGTTGCGCAGCCAGCTGAACACCGCCGCGCCGGTGGCCGAACCGCGGTCGCTGGCCGACGCGGCCCGCTGGTTCGGTTTCGCCGGGGAACCGGACGCCTTCCGGGAGTTCCTGGTCCGGGAGGGCCTGCCCAGCGAACCGGGAACGGCGCAGCTGGTGCAGTTGCGTGATGTCGCGGTCGATCTGACCGTGCTGCACGACGTGCTCACCCCGGCCGCGCGCCGGCAGTTCCTTGACGAACACGAGGGCTGGCTCGGCGACGCGATCCGGGTGCGCCCCCCGGGCCTGCCGCCGCTGACCTTCGTGCCGGGTTCGCCCACGTTCGGCATGCTGGCGCGCCCGCAGCAGCTCGGCCGCCAGCAGCGGGAACGGCGCGACCGGATCGCGCAGCAGCTGTTGCGGGAATCCGGTGCCGCCAAACCGGTCCGGCCGGAAATGCTCGAGCGCGTCAAGGAGATCAACTACGCCTACGGGCTGAACTACACCTCGTGGTTCATCGCCCAGCTGCCCGGTGCCACGGTCACCGTCGGACACGCGGACCGGGAGTTCGAGGTGTCCGCGGCGGCATTGCCCGCCACGACGAACACGCCGGACGCGCCCGCCGGGATCACCGACGACGGCCGGAAGTACGGCTTCTCGAAGCTGTTCGCGAAGGGTGCGGTCAAGGCGTGGGGCCTGCACGCGCGGACCCGGCTGTGGCTGATCGACGAGGTCAACGGCCACCTGAAGCGCACGGCGCCGCGGCAGCGGGACCTGGCTCGTGCGATGGCGCGGCACAACAAGGCTTCGCGCCTGTACGACCAGCGGATCGCCGACGTCCGCTGGCTCGTGCGCGCCGGCGTCCGGTTCAAGCAGGCCGCGGCCGGTGGTCCGCCGATCGCCATGGACGACCCGGAGATCATCGCGGACATCGCGCGGGTCTACGAGCTGTCCGAGGACGTCGTCGCGTCGCTGGCGACGGATCCGGGCACCCCGGTCGACCCGCCGCCCGCCCTGCACGCGCGGATTCTCGAAGTCGACAACTGGACCGACACCCTGCTGCTGGTAGACCAGCACTTCAAGCGGTTGCGCCGCACCCTGGAACTGGCGGCCGACCGGCTGGAAAGCCAGGAGGCGGCCTGGATCCGGACCAGGGAGACCGCGCTGGCCGCGATCGACCGGGCGGGCGAAGAAGCCGCCGCAAGGGGCGTCGGTGCCAGGGCGCGCGACGCCGTGCTCGATGTCGCGCGTGCCGGGCTGCTGGAGGTGACCACCAGGCCGTTGCTCACCGAGGTGCCGCCGGCCGAGATGCCCGATCTGGCCCGGCCGGGACGGCCGAGACTGCTCGGCAGGCGGGGGATCCGGGGCAGGCTGGCCGCTGTCCGCGCGGCGGCCGAGCCTGAGCGCTACGCAGCGGAAGTCCGGTACTTCAACGCGCTCGACGAGTTGCGCAAGGCCAGGGCCGCCGTGCTGGGCGAGCGCATCCACGTGCCGATCCTGCTGCGGATCACCGGCGGTGACGTCGAGCGGACGGCCGATATCCTCGGGCTGCCGGTGCAATACGTCGCTTCACAGCGGATGACCAACGCGGTCGCCGACGAGCGGCCCGCGGTCGAGGTGTTGCGGGACCTGGCGGCCAGGGGCATCGCGAACCAGGCCCAGCTGCACGACGCGGTCGAGGAACTGCGCAGGGCCGAGGCCGATCGCCGGGAGAAGCACAAGCTGTACGTGGATTCGCTCCAGGCCGTGGTCGCCGAGGCGGGCCGGGCGGGCCTGGAGAATATCGACATCGCGAAGCGCACCGGACTGACCTTCGACGCGGTCAGCAGCATCACCCGTAATCCGGAGATGCTGCCGGACGCGCCGCGGTTGCCGGTCGTGGACGCCGCGCTCGATCTGAGCCTGGCCCTGTCCCGCGACCGGCCGTCCGCCGGGCTCGACGACGTGCCCGACCTGCTTCAGGTCTTCCGCGGCGTGCAGGGCGGTTCCGGCACGCTTTCCGAGGACCTGCAGGCACTCGGCGTCTCCCAGCGGGTGGCCGACCGGATCGGGCAGCCGCGCGTTCCCGCGTTCTTCCACGACGTGCATATGCACCCCGAGGGCTACGACGCCGGCCGCTACATCACCTACGAGAACCTGCTGCGCTGGGAACGCAGGCAGGGCATGCCCAACATCGTGGTCGCTTCGCCGATCCCGCAGCGCGGTGTCGGGCTCGTCGCCGGGTCGACCGGATCCTGGTACTACGGCCTGATCAACGTGCTGCGGATCGGTTTCGTCTTCCGCGTGCCGATGCTGAACATGCACGGCAAGCTTTCCGACGTCCGTTTCTTCGACGCGCGGGAACGCATGTCGGACGAGGAGAAGGCGCGCTGGTACCCGGGTATCTCGGGCTCACGGGTCGACATCCCCGGCGTCGGCGGGTACCTGATGTCGAAGCTGATCATGCACGGCGAGGCCGCGCGCTACCTCGCCGAGACCACCTTCGCCAAGGAGGCCGTCAAACCGCTGCTGCACCGGGAAGCCAGCGAGGTGCTCAACCCGGAATGGCTCCCGTTCGTCGGCAAGCTCACCTCGGCCGCGTTGCTGGTCAAGGAGGATCTCGCGACGCGGCGGCTGAAGCGGCACGTGTTCGAGGAGCTGGCCGAGAACCATCCGGACCTGCGGGACCTGTTCCCCGCCGACGGTGGCCTTTCCGAGCTGGAGCAGCTGGAGTTCTCCGACAAGCTCACCAAGGCGCTGCCCCAGATCCGGCAGCTGCTGGAAGCGGCGGGCCGCACCCGTGAGCTGGAAAGCCTGCCGGAGAGCCTGCCCGGCGTCTACAACCCGCATCTGCTGGAGTTGCTGAGGACGATCTCGCTGACCGGCCAGGTGCTGATCCTGCACAACGACATGGGGCAGGCGCTGCTGCGGCCCAACGGCCTGTTCAAGGCCGCCCCGCCGGACGAGCGCAACCTCGGCCCGATGGCCTACCTGTTGCAGCAGGAGGAGTTCAAGGACGCCAACGTCGTCTGGGCACATCTGGGCGTCGGCAGCTGGACCACGCTGACCGTCGAGCACTTCAAGCGCTTGCAGTGGCTGCTGGACACCACGAACGTCAAGCTCGACATCTCGTGGAACGTGCTGGAGCAGCACATCAACGCCGATCCGGAGGTGCGGGAGGCGTTCATCCAGTTCGCCATCCGCAACTACCGGCGCCTGCTGTTCGGCACCGACTCGGTCAACCCGCAGCCCAGCGGGCACTACCTGCGCCACCACAACGACATGGCCCCGTTGCTGCACGAGATCGCCGAGCGCGCGGGCCAGCACGTGGCCGACGCGATCCGGCACGGCAACTTCGCACGGTTGCACGAGGAAGCGGGCAGGCGCACCGCCGAGTTCGCCTTCAACGAGATCACCTCGGGCGCCTGGGACAACTTCATCGACTCGCTCTCGAAGCAGCGGCAGGACCGGATCTTCGACTGGGTCGACGAGAAGATCAGCGAAGGCTGGCAGCCCAAGCCGGGTTACAAACCGCAGGGCCCCGGCTTCGGCATCGAGGAGCGGCTCACCCCGGAACAGCGGGCCGATCCGGTGGTGTGGCAGCACAACCCGCAGATCATGGCGGGCAAACGCTGGTACGACGCGGCGGACGGCAAGGTCGCCGGCGGCAAGAACCCGGTGAAGCTGTTCCGGGCGGCGGCCACCGCGGCTTCCGGGGAGTTCCGGGAAGAGCTCGGCGTGCTGCGCAATGTCACCGTCGAGCGCTGGCGCGCCCGCGGCGGGCTGAAGGCCGCGGAGACCGTCGACGGGCTGCTGCACGGCGGGGCGACCATCGAGGCGCTGGTCGCCGGCGAGCGGATGCGCGCGGCGGTCGCGGCCGGTGAGGAGTCGCGGCTGCGGATCAACCGCGGTATCCGGGCCGCGGCGCGGAACGGGCAGCGGCCGTTCCGCCTCGCCAGCGAGCCGATGACCGCAGCCGAGCAAGAGTCCTTTGTGGACGATGTACTGTCCGGTGTGGACGATGCCGAGCGGGACCAGATCGCCGCCCGTTCCGCGCAGGACGGCAGGCCGACGATCGACCGGCTGAAGGGGAGTTTCAAGCGGAAGGCGCTGCTCGGCTGGGCCGCCGTCGGCGGGGTGGTCGGCGTTGGTGCGGGTGCCGCGCTGCTGGGCGGGTCGGCCGCGTTCGCCGCGATTCCCGCGGGGGCGCTGATCCTGCAGGGCGTCAGCGCCGCCTCGTTCGGCATCCGGTCACTGATCAACAACGCCAAGGTGGCGCATTCACAGGACAACCGGGTCAGTGCCGAGGCACTGGTCGAACGCGGCAGGCCGGACGCAAAGCTGGCCGAACGCCTGGCGAAGATGATCAACGACTTCATGCACTACGACATCAACCCCGGCAACGAGTTCGAGGAGATCCTCAACGAGGTGCGGGCGGAGGTACAGCCCGAAACCAGGCAGTTCCTGCTCGACTTCCAGGCGATCGTCGGCGTCCCGCTGGCCGAAGGCGAGACTCAGTTCGATCGCCAGCAGCTGGCGATCGAGGAGTTCTCGCGCTGGCGGGACAAGGTCAACCGCTCTGTCGGCGGCACCACCGATTCGATCGGCAAGCTCAACCCGCACGCAGGCAAGCTCGGCAAGTGGGGCTCGGCCGCGCTGTCGGCCAGCTGGATCGGGAACCTGGCGTGGCAGGTGTACTCCGCGATGAACGCCGGCGACATCGTGTCTTCGCATCCGTTGCTGTATGCGGTGTCCCAGGGCGCGTTCGCGGTGACTTCCGGCCTGTTCCTGTCCTCGACGCTGTCCAACACCATCGGCGGCTGGGCTGGCTACGACAACACCCTGCTGCCGCGCTGGCGCCGGCTGCAGAACCTGCTGGCCTTCCCGTCGATGACGGTCGCGTCCGGCTTGCTGACCACCTACGCGGCGATGACCGGTGACTGGACACAGGCCGTGGTCGGTGCCTCGCTGACCTCCGCCGGTGCCTTCATTTCCAAGCTGGGCGTACAGATCGAGCTCAAGATGGGGCGCGACAGTTCCCGTAAGGGGCCGGTCGCCAGCTACATCGCCAACAGCGCGCTCGCCTACTTCAGCATCACCGGGCTCGCGACGGTCACCGGTCAGAGTGGGGCCGTCCCGACCACGGTCGGCGCGGCGATCGCGTTGTCCGGGCCGGCGATCTGGGGGGTTCGCCGCGCCTGGCAGAGCGTGCACAAGCGACTCGCGATGCGCGCGCCCCAGGCTCCGTCGTATTCCGCGCAGCGCGAAGGGCTGACACCGGCCGCGGCCGCGTTCCTCCCGCGGCGCAGCTGGAAGCTCAGCCCGGGTGCCAAGGCGAAGACGGAGATGGCCGAGCTGCTCGCGGTCGAGGCGAGCCGGAAGGCTCCGGCCGAGAATCTCGTGTGGGCTGGGACGGGTGAAACCGCGGCACAGGAACTGTCGGAGGACGTCCGCCGTGCGATCACCGCTGCTGCCGCCGCCCGACAGCAGCGGCCGGCCGCGGCACCGGAGCTGCCGGTTGCGGGCGAGCCTCGTTCGCTGCGCAGCGAACTCGCCTTGCTGAACTCGATCATCCAGGCGCAGGCGGACCAGCTTCGTGTCGCGCGGGAACTCGAAGCGCTTGAGGGGCAGCAGGAGCAGAACGAGAGCGTGCGCACCGAGGCGCAGCGGATCGTCCGTGAGCGGCGCCCGGGCAGCGGACCACGCCGTGGCGGGCCGGGCGAAGGGCCCGGGCACTCGCGTCCTGGCGGGGATCCGTTGCAGCGGCAGGGTTTCAACCAGGGACCGCCGCATGTGTGGGGTTCGGCCGCCACCCTCGCCCCCGAGCTGGAACGCTCGGCGATGAGTCCGGTCGACTATGCGGAAATCCTTGGTGCACAACGAATCCTGACCGCGCCCTGGATTCCGGCCGAGCAGCTGCTCTCCCTTGCCGAGGGTGGTATCACGCATGCGCTGGTGCCGGCGGACCTGCCGATCGCCGACCTGATCGAACAGGCGGGCATCCACCTCGTGCCGACGGTGGCCGACGTTTCCGCGGTGCTCGACCAGCCGGACACCCGGTTGCTCGTGCTCACGGGCGAGCAGGTGGCCAACGCGGTGTCGGTGACGTACTCGGATCCCGGCTCGCCGCGCGAGGAGGTCTTCCACCAAGCGGCCGCCGACGCTCTGCTGCAGGGGTCCGAGTTCGCGCTCGCGCTCGCGCCGTATGCCGGTGACCCGGACCTGGCGTTCGATTCGGACTATGTGATCCACCTCGGCCACCGCCACCGCGCCCCCGGAGCGATGCTGCCCGCGCGGCCGGGGCCGGCGGCGGCGGAACCGACGGGTGCACCGATCGAGCGGTATCCGTTGCAGCCGTGGAAACGCGCGGGCGAAGTCACCGATCCCGGGGTGGCCCGTCTTGCCGCGCGGGAACCCTTCGGCCGGTACGCGCAATGGGACGACGACCGCGAAGAAGGGGTGTTGACGCTCGACGACGGCCGGGAAGCCCGGTTCGCGATCGAGGTCGACCCCGCGCTGTCCGCGCCGCAGCTGGTGGTCTACGCCGGGCGGCTGGTGCTCGCCGTGCCGCCGGTGGTCGAAGCCAGGACGGTCCGGAACCTGCAGATGGGCCTGACGGTCAAGGCAGCCGTGGACGCGGTGCGGGCGGATCCGGACCGGTTCCTGCGTGACGACGAAGACCCTGGCCCGGACGGCGGCAACGGTGCCGCGCCGCCGCAACCACCCGGCCCCGACGGTGGCGCGGTGCCGGGACCCGGCACGCCGGAGCAGACCAGTACGGCCGAAGAAAGCCGTGCCGCGGCAACGGAAACCGGCCGGTCGCAAGTCGCGGCCGGCCGTCCTGTGCGACCGGGACGGCCGAAGCCGCCGCCCGCCACCACGCCGACGCCGATCGCGCTCGCGAACGTTTCGCCGGTCGATCAGCGGCTGCCGTTCCTCGAGGAACTGGCGGCGTCGTTCAACGGCGACCCCGAAGATCCCGAAGGCGAACACGCCGATCCGCCCATCGGGCTGGCCGAGCTGAACAGCAAGCTGCTCGCCGTACTGCCGGAACTGCTCACCGAGACCGGGTACACGCTGATGCACGGCGGGGTCGTGCGCACCATCGGTTTCCGGATCGGCGATCCCTCGCGGCTGCACACGCCGACCCGGCTGGACCGGCGCGGCAGCATGCTGATGGGCCTGCCGACGATCGGCACCGGCGTGAGCTTCACCCGTGCCCGCGAAGGGGGCTGGAAGTTCGTCTTCGGGCTCGGCGCGCAGGGCAAATGGAGCACCGAGCGCGTGCGCACCATCGAGCAGGAACAGATGGCAAGGCTCGGTTCCGCGGACGAGCACCGCGGCGAGTTCCAGGCCTTCGACCTCGATGCCAAGCCCTGGGTGTTCGATGGCAAGGAATGGACCGAACTGTCCGGTTCGGACAGTGCCCCGCTGCGGGTCTGGCTCAACGCGGCCTACCAGCAGCCGGTTGGCGAGACCGCCGTCTATCCGGACGCGAAGCGCGACGAGGCCCAGTTGCTGCGCCGCGGCAGGCTCACCAGGCTGCAGGACACCGCCGATCTGGCCACGGTGATCATGGCGACCGTGCCCGCCGAACTGCGCGAGCAGGTCCTGATCCAGCTGGAGAACCAGGAGCGTGGCCGGGAAGCCTTGCGCGGCAAGGGTTTCCGCTTCGAGCTCAAGGACGAATGGGGCAGGGTCACGCACGTGGTGACCCTGCGGACGCGAATCGACTGGGATTCGGCCGAGCCGACGCACGCGGCTTCGAAGGAGCTTTTCCACGGCGGCGGTTCCATGGCGCACCGCGACAGCAGCAGGCATTTCGAGATCACCCGGCGGCTGCAGGGCGGTTCGCTGCTCGGGCTGAAGGCGCTGTTCACCCGGCGGCGGCTGGACAGCAAGGCCGTGACGGTCGGCGTGGACCAGGGCATCGGCAGTGTCGCGTTCCCGGAGGTCTTCGACACCCGGCCCAAGCACACCTACCAGGTGGAGACGGTCACCGACGTTTCGGTCCAGCCCGCCGGCAAGGCGGCGCTCGCCTCGACCGTGCCGGGCGAGGCGTATTTCGAACTGGCTTCGCAGGACGCCGCCGCGAACGGGCTGCCGGTCGGGGCGGACGAGCTGAGCTACCACGAGCACGGTGCCGTCGTCACCCGCACCGTGTACGAGCCCGTCGTCGACGAGAACGGAGTCGCCCAGAACGACGAGAGCGGCGTGCTGCGCACCGTCTCCAGGGAGGTGCCGGTGCTGGCCGACGGGCTGGAGCCCCCGGCCGGAACTCCTGGCCCGGTAAGGAAGAGCGGCACCAGCGCCGCCGACGAAGTGCTGCGCCTGACCGGGTTGCACGAGGTACGTGAGTTCATCCGTGGCGCGCTCGCGGACGGCGGCTTCGCGGAGTTGGAGAACGCCCTAGAGCACCTGTCCGATGAGAACACCATGCTGTGGGTTACCGAAGCCCTGCAGGACGGTCACCGGGTCGGGCAGCTCGGCGGCAACCGGTTCGGCTTTGCCGAAGAGGCCGAGATCGAGGTGCGCGCCGAATGGGACCCGGCGCAGTCCGTCCACATCGGACGGATGCCGCACGCGCACGTCGTGGTGATCAACGCCGGGATCGCGGAGTCGGCGACGTCGAGGTCGTTCACCCGCACCGACACCCGTGGCTGGAACTTCCTGAAGGCGTTGTTCGACCGTGACCGCACCCAGACCTACTCCACCGGCGACTCGCTGCTCTGGCAGCTCTACGCGGGCACCAGAGTGGAGTACCGCGGCCCGGCCGATCAGCTCCGGTTGCCGCTGCGCTGGACCGTGACCGTCCGCTTCGCGAACGGCAAGGCGGTCACCAGGACCATCGACGGCCAGTTCGCCGAGATCCAGGTGCCCGCCACGATTCCGGTGCACGGCCCGGTGGTGTCCACCCCGGACGGTTTATCGGCACAGCTGCTCACCGACGCGACGGCGGCGGTGCACGTCGACGCCCGTGGCCTGACCGACGCCGTGGCCGAAGACTGGCCCAAGGGCGAGCCGGCGCCCGACGTCAGCAACGCCACCCTGCGCGGGGAGATCACGCAGCTGCTCACCGACGGCGTCGTACTCCGGCATCCGGACAGCAAGACCGCGCGCACCACCCTCACCGCGGACGTCAAGTCGGTGCAGGTCACCGAGGTGACGCCGATGGTGATGACCGGCCCGTTCGCGCTGAACCAGGACGGGCAGGAGTCCGCGGTCCGCAAGAGCCGTGCGGGTACCACCACGCACACGGTCTCGGTCGGCCCGGCCGCCGGGGCCCGCGCGAAGGGCGGCGGGACGGTCCAACGGCAGTCGAGGCCGGGCGGCCCCGAGGATCTGGCGACGTCGGTGCCGATGCCCGCGCTGAACTTCAAGGCGGCGTTCGACGTGACGGTCGCCGGCCCGGAGTCGGTGCGGGCCGTCCCCGCGAGCTACGAGTGGCTGGTGCCCGCGCCGAAGGTGCTGGAGTACTACGCCGACGGCGACCCGGTCGTGCTCGCCGCGGTTCCGGTCGAGACGATCGGCTTCCTGCTGCGGTCGTGGGCCAACGGCGAGTTCGGGCTGGACGAGCAGATCGCCGCGAAAGCCGTGCTGCGGCACGGAGATCCGGAATTCGCCGCCCCCGCGCTGGCGCTGTACGCGGCCGCGGACGCGAACGCCGCCGATGGGCTCGCCGAGCTGCGCCGGGTGCTCGACGTCGTGAACCGCGAAGCCCTGCTGCGTGCGCGGTACGAGGCGCCCGACTACGCGCGCCGCCCTGGCGTGGAGCCGATCGGCAGCGGTCTGGGCGCGGGTTACATCTCCGGCTGGAAGCAGGATCGCGGCGAAGGCGTGACGCCGTACCGCCGGGCGCTGCGCGTGCTCGGCAGGCTCGTGCCCGACTACCGGGAAATCCCGGGCCTGGAAGAAAGCATGGGTGTGCAGTTCGCGCCGGGTGCCGCGCTGAGCAACACCCAGCGCGCCGCGATGGCCGAAGGCGGCTACGAGTTCTACGGCGGTGTTTTCCAGCAGGGCAACCGTTTGCTGCGGCTGTCGGGCCGGTACACGTTGGTTCCGGTCGAGGAAGCCGTGCCGGAGCTGTCCGAGCCGGGGATCGCCACGATGGTCGGCACCCGGGAATGGCCGACGTGGAGCCGGACGGTCACCAAGCACAAGGAGTACACCGGCACGCTGGAGGCGGTGGCCGAGGCCGGCGGGCTCGGTGGCGGCAGTATCAGCCAGACCACCACCGTGCTGTGGATGCGCGAACAGGGCACGCTGGACGTGGCCGGTTCGGTCCGTTTCCGCCAGCGCTACCGCGCCGAGTTCAGTTGGTCGTCGGAGCCGGTCGATCCCTTCGTGACGAGCCGGGTGCGCGGCAGGCTGTCCGGTCCGGTGGTCACCGGCGAGCAGAGCGAGTCCTCGACCGGAACCCTGCGGATCCGGTACCCGGCGCCGAAGGCCGCCAAGCGGCCGCTCGGCCCGGCGCAGGCACCGGAATACCGGCGGCTGCCCCGGTTCCCGGCTCCGAAGGCGGCCAAGCGGCCGCTCGGCCCGGCGCAGGCACCGGAATACCGGCGGCTGCCCCGGTTCCCGGCCTCGCTGAGCAGCACGGCGCTCGAAAAAGCGCTCGACAAGGTCCAGCCGGCGGCCAGTCGGGTCGTCACCGAACTGCTGGGCAGGCACCGGGGCGACGTGGACGCGACGGTGGACCATCTGTTCACCGCCGGGCAGGGGATGACGAAGTGGCTGGACCTGGCTGTCGGACAGTGGCTGGAGTTCGGGCGTATCGCCGACGACGCGGACGACCTGCTGACCCTGGAGGTGCGGCTGGAGGGCGAGCCGCGGTACGAGGTCGTCCGGCCCTATGGCGAGGGTGAGTACGGGCCATTCCAGTCCGACCGGTACGAGAAGACGCACACCACCGAACGCGAGACGTACCACGGCTGGAGCGGGGGCGTGGCCGTCGGCGAAGCCGGTGCCACCGTCAGCAGGCAGGACGGCAAGACGGCGGTATCGCGCGTCGGTGCCCGGCACAACCTCAGCGAGGACTACGTCAGCCCGCAGGTGGAAGTCCGGGTCCGGCTGGGCCTCTCGGTTCGCGCCACGCTGCGCGACGGAAAGGCCCTCGCGAGCACCGAATTGATCGATGTCGTGCTGGAAATGCACGAGCACGAGATTCCGCAGCTGGAGAAGCTGATCGCGGAGCGGCGTGCCTGGGAACTGGTCAACGACTCGACGGAACTGGCGGACAAGGTACGCGCCGAGCTCGCGAAGCGGCGCCAGCGCGCCGAAGCGGAACCGGTCGACCTCGACGCCGTGATGGCGGCCGTGGCGCAGCAGCCCGGCTTCGACCCGCAGGCG
Source organism: Amycolatopsis sp. (assembly GCF_035546795.1). GTDB lineage: Bacteria > Actinomycetota > Actinomycetes > Mycobacteriales > Pseudonocardiaceae > Amycolatopsis_E. Next base: position 708 of record NZ_DASZWC010000053.1, on the reverse strand, counting down.
CCGCACCGGGCACTGGCCAGGGCCGTCCGCGCGCTGCGCCCGGAGCAGACCAGGCCTGGCGGGCTGCTGCACGTTACCTCCGACCCGATGCGCGCGCTCGCCGAGCACCACGTCCGGGTGGCCGAGCGGCTGCTGGCCTTCCTCGACGAGCGGGGTGTGGCGGCCGGTGACCTGAGGACGGCTGTGGAGGAGCTCGCCGAAGCCGCTCGCGCGGTGCTTGCCGCGCGGGCCGCAGCTGCCCGAGCCGAGGCGGAGTACCTTGCCGCGGACGAGGAAAGCGCCCTGGACGCCGGAGCCGATCTCCTTGCGGCGCTACGGCAGCTGGCCGCGGCGCGGGTCGACTGGGTGGCCGCGTTCGACGCTGCCCGGCCGTTGCTGGCCGACCTCGACGTGGACCTCTATCCCGGGGCGCTGTTCCTGGACCGGACGGAGCTGGCCCGCGGTCTGGCCGCGGAACTGTCCGGCGCCGAGGCCACCGCGGTCGAGGTGCAGCTGAGCGAAGTCGAGGACGACGGCTTCGTCAACCGCTACCGGATCCTCGGTGACGGCCAGGTGTGGCCGCTGGACGGGGCCCGGCGACGGGACGTGCTCTCCGACGCGCTGCTCGCACTCGCCGAGGACAAGCGGCTGAACCTCGACGAGCTGCGCGTGCGCGCGATCCGGACCGGGAAACCGTTGTCGCAACTGGTGATCCGGTCGCGCAACGAC
>NZ_DASZWC010000052.1:0-142017 GCF_035546795.1 Amycolatopsis sp. | reverse complement strand
CACGTGGCGCAATCCGCTGCGGGACGAGCGCGACAAGCGGCTGCCCAGGATCGCCGGGCCGTGCGGTCTGGTGATCTTCGGGGTGACCGGCGACCTGTCCCGCAAGAAGCTGATGCCGGCCATCTACGACCTGGCCAACCGGGGGCTGCTGCCGCCGGGCTTCGCGCTGACCGGGTTCGCCCGGCGGGACTGGGCCAACGAGGACTTCGGCGAGGTCGTGCACCAGGCGGTCAAGGACCACGCCCGCACGCCCTACCGGGCCGAGGTGTGGAACCAGCTCGCGGAGGGCTTCCGGTTCGTCCCCGGCGACTTCAGCGACGACCACGCGTTCAGCACCTTGCGGCGGACGATCGAGGAGCTCGACGAGGTGCGCGGCACCGGCGGCAACCACGCCTTCTACCTCGCGATCCCGCCCGGCTTCTTCGGCGACGTGGTGGGGCAGCTCAAGGAGCACGGCCTCGCGGAGCCCGCGCCCGGGTCGTGGCGCCGGGTCGTCGTCGAGAAGCCGTTCGGGCACGACGAGGAGTCGGCCCGCGAGCTCAACGCGACGTTGGCCGAGGTCTTCCCGAGCGGCTCGATCTTCCGGATCGACCACTACCTCGGCAAGGAGACGGTCCAGAACATCCTGGCCACCCGCTTCGCGAACGCGATGTTCGAGCCGATCTGGAACTCCAACTACGTCGACCACGTGCAGATCACGATGGCCGAGGACATCGGCCTCGGCGGCCGGGCCGGGTACTACGACGGCATCGGCGCGGCGCGGGACGTGATCCAGAACCACCTGCTGCAGCTGCTCGCCTTCACCGCGATGGAGGAGCCGCTGTCGTTCTCGCCGAACGCGCTGCGGGCCGAGAAGATCAAGGTCCTGCGGGCGATCAAGCCCGCGCAGCCGTTCGACGAGACCACCGCGCGCGGGCAGTACAGCGGCGGCTGGCAGGGCGGCAAGAAGGTGCCGGGGCTGTTGCAGGAGGCCGGGTTCGCCAAGGACTCGACCACCGAGACTTACGCGGCGGTGTCGCTGGAGGTGCAGAACCGCCGCTGGGCGGGGGTGCCGTTCTACCTGCGCACCGGCAAGCGGTTGGGCCGCCGGGTCACCGAGATCGCGGTGATGTTCAAGCGGGCGCCGCATCTGCCCTTCGACTACACCTCCACCGAGGAGCTGGGGCAGAACGCGTTCGTCATCCGGGTGCAGCCGGACGAGGGCGTCACGATGCGGTTCGGCTCCAAGGTGCCCGGCACCACGATGGAGGTCCGCGACGTCACGATGGACTTCGGGTACGGGCACGCATTCACCGAGTCCTCCCCCGAGGCCTACGAGCGGCTGATCCTGGACGTACTGCTGGGCGAGCCGTCGCTGTTCCCGGTCAACGAGGAGGTCGAGCTGTCCTGGGAGATCCTGGACCCGATCCTGGAGCACTGGGCCAAGCACGGCGCCCCGGAGCCGTATCCGCCGGGCAGCTGGGGCCCCGCCTCGGCGGATGAACTGCTGCAGCGTTCGGGCCGGAACTGGAGGCGCCCGTGATCATCGACCTGCCCTCGACCACCACTTCCCAGGTCAACCGGAAGCTGGTGGAACTGCGCGAGCGCGGTGGCGCGGTCGCGCTTGGCCGGGTGCTCACGCTGGTGATCGTCGACGACGACGGCGAGCACCTGGAGGAGCACATCGACGCGGCGAACGAGGCCAGCCGCGAGCACCCGTGCCGGGTGATCGTGATCGCCCGCGGTTCACGCACCGCGGCGGCCCGCATCGACGGCCAGATCCGGATCGGCGGGGACGCCGGCGCCAGCGAGGTGATCATCCTCCGGCTCTACGGACCCCTTGCCACGCAAGGACAAAGTGCCGTGGTGCCGTTGCTGCTGCCGGACGCGCCGATCGTCACGTGGTGGCCGAGCGCCGGGCCGAAGGACCCGGAGCGGGACCCGATCGGCGAGCTGGCCCAGCGTCGGATCACCGACTCCGCGGCGGAGCGCAACCCGGTCCGCGCGCTGCAGACGCGGCGGAAGAACTACACGCCCGGTGACACCGACCTGGCCTGGACCAGGCTGACGAACTGGCGCGCCCAGCTGGTCGCGGCGCTCGACCTGCCGCCGTACGAGGCGATCACGTCGGCAGTGGTCACCGGCGAGGCGGACTCCCCGTCCACCGAGCTGCTCGCGGGCTGGCTCGCCGAGTACCTCAAAGTCCCCGTGAAGCGGATCAAGACGGCGGCCGCGCAGGGCATCGTGTCGGTCCAGCTGGAGCGGCGCTCCGGGGTGATCGAACTGCACCGGCCGGACGGCAAGGTGGGCACGCTGACCCAGCCGGGCCAGCCCACCCGCCGGATAGCGCTGCACCGCCGCAGCACGAAGGACTGCCTCATCGAGGAGCTCCGCCGGCTCGACCCGGACGAGGTCTTCGAGGCCGCGCTGCACGGGCTGGACAAGCTCAGCGCGGGCAGCGGCAAACCCGCCGCGAAGGCCAGGAAGACGGCCAAGGCGAGCGCGTCATGAGCAATGCCGAGGTCGTGGTTTACGCCAACCCGAAGCTGCTGGCCGCGGCCGTCGCGGCCCGGCTGGTGACGCGGCTGGTGGACCTGCAGGCGGCCAAGGGTTCGGCCTCGCTGGTGCTCACCGGCGGCAGCACGGGCATCGCGGTGCTGGAGGAGTTGCGGGCCGCCCCGGCGAGGGACGCGGTCGACTGGTCGCGGCTCGACCTGTACTGGGGCGACGAGCGGTTCGTGCCCGCGGACGACGACGAGCGCAACGAGAAGCAGGCACGCGCGGCCCTGCTCGACCACGTGCCCGTCGATCCGAAGCGGGTGCACGCGATGGCGGCCTCGGACGGCGAGTTCGGCGACGACGTCGACGCGGCAGCGGCGGCGTACGCGCGGGTGCTGGCGGACAACGCGTTGCCGGAGGATCACGGCGACGTGCCGTCGTTCGACATCACGTTGCTGGGCCTCGGCGGTGAAGGGCACACCGCGTCGGTGTTCCCGGAGTCTCCGGCGGTGTACGAGACCGAGCGGTCGGTGGTGGCGGTGCGGAACTGCCCGAAGCCGCCGCCCACGCGCGTCTCACTGACGCTGCCGGCGATCCGCCGGTCGCACGACGTGTGGCTGCTGACCACCGGCGAGGCGAAGGCGGACGCGGTGGCGATGGCGCTTTCGGGCGCCGGTGAGGTGCAGTTGCCGGTCGCGGGTGCCCGTGGCCGGCGCCGCACCCTGTGGCTGCTGGACAAGACGGCGGCGTCGAAGCTGTCGCGCGTCTACCAGCCACCGACTGCCTGAGTTGTCACCGTCGAGTGGCCGGTTCTTCGTCCTGAGGGGCGGAAAACCGGCCACTTTGCGCAGCACCTTGTCGCCCGTGCGCGAAATTCACCGTCATCCGCCGATTCCCCGTTAGCATCCGCACATTTAACCGGTCGCACGCGTCCCGATCGGGTCTCTCGCGCATCTCACTGTCAAGTCCACAAGACGAGTGAGGGCCGATCGCATGAGCACAGAGGGACTTTCGATCGGGATCCCGGTCGGTGGCCAGGCAGGCACCACCGACCGGACACGCGGGCACACCGGTTCCCGGTGGCGGGTGCTGCTGAGACGGGAAGTCTGGGCACCGCTGGCCGTGGATTTCGCGGCCGTGCTACTGGCCGCGCTGGACGTGTGGCTGGTGATCCCGGACAAGGCGCCGCCGTACTCGATCTACCTGTCCGCGTTCGCCTGCCTCGCGCTGGTGGGCCGGCGCTGGCTGCCGTTCACCGTCGTGCTGGGCACCGTGCCCGGGTTCCTGACCGGCTGGTCACAACTGGCCGCGATGATCGCGCTGGGCATGCTGGCCACCCGCAAGCAGACGCACTGGCAGGTGTGGGTCGGCGCGGCGCTGGTCTGGGCCTGCCGGTTCATCCAGTGGCCGCTGTCCGACTTCGCGACGCTGAGCTGGCGCGAGCACGTCCTGGACGCGATCTACGGGGTGCTCGTGGCGGGCATGCCGATCGCGATCGGGCTGCTGATCGGTGCCAGGGCCCAGCTTTCGCAGAAACTCGTCGAGCTCGCCGCGAGCCGGGACCGCGAACGCAAGCTCCACGACGACGCCGTCCGGGCCGAGGAACGCGCCCGGCTGGCCAGGGAGATGCACGACGTCGTCTCCCACGACATCACCCTGATCGCGATGCAGGCGGGCGTCCTCGCCACCACCTCGGGCTCGGAAAGCGCGCAGGAGACGGCAAAAGTGATCCGCCAGCTGTCCACCCGCACGCTGGAGGAGCTGCGCTCGCTGGTGGGCGTGCTGCGTTCCGGCGCCGCGGACGACGGGCCGCAGCCGGGAATCGGTGAGCTGACCCAGCTCGTGCGGGGCTGCGAGGTGCCTGTCCAGCTGACCGTGGACAGCGTGCCGGAGCAGCTGCCGGTGAAGGTTTCCGCGGCGGCGTACCGGACCGTCCAGGAGTGCCTGACGAACGTGCGGAAACACGCCCCGGGGGCGGCCGCCACCGTGCTCATCCTCGGCGACGGGGACGCGCTGAACATCGAGGTGCGCAACGACAGCCCGAACGCGCCGGTGACCCCGCTGCCCTCGGGCGGGCACGGCCTCGCCGGGCTCGCCGAACGCGCCCGGCTGCTCGGCGGCAGCTTCGAGACCGCGCCGACCGACGACGGCGGCTTCCGTGTGCGGGCCAGCTATCCGGTGCGGGGGTAGACATGCCGAAGGGGCCGGGCGAGTACTTGCCCGACCCCTTTTTTCCGAAGCCGGCAACGAGTGTCGGAGCCGCCGGAACGGCCCGTCACTGCCCGGGATCTGCGGGGGCGGTTCCCGGGACACGGCAGCGGATCCGTGCACGCAGACCGTGAACGCGATCCGTGCCGCCGCGGTCAGATCTGGCGGCGCTGGCGGAGCCGCTCGAGCGCTTCGGCGAGGATGGCCTCCCCGTCGGCGTCGCTGCGACGCTCCTTCACGTACGCCAGGTGGGTCTTGTACGGCTCGGTCCGCGGCGCGGCGGGCGGGTTCTTCTCGTCCTGCCCGCCGGGCAGGCCACAACGGGGGCAGTCCCACTCTTCCGGGACCTCCGCGTCCATCGAGAACGAGGGACGGGATTCATGCCCGTTCGCACACCAGTAGGAAATCCGGCGGCGCGGTGCGGACTCGCCGCGTTCCGACTCGCCGGACGGACCGGCACCGACCCTGGTGCCTCGAATCGCGTTACCGCCAACCATGAATCCTCACAGTGTTATCGGCGGCGCACCCCCCATAGGCACGCCCGTGCTCTCAGACCTTCAGCAGCAGGCCGAGGCCCACGATGCTGATCAACCAGACGGCACCGAGCAAGAGGGTGATGCGGTCGAGGTTCTTCTCGGCCACGCTCGACCCGGCGAGACTCGACTGCATGCCGCCGCCGAACAACGAGGACAACCCGCCACCGCGCCCGCGGTGCAGCAATACCGCGATCACCAGCAGCGCGCTGGACGCGATCAACAGAATTTGCAGGAACAGCTTCATTTCATCCTCTGTGGTCTTCGGGTCGCCTACGACCTGCCGGGCGGGATGGGCCCGATCGTACGCGACCGCGAACGTTGTTCCCTGGTCGTGTGACGGTCTGAGGTTGACAGACTACTCGGCAGCACAGGGGCCTACGGCAGCGGACCCCCGGCCGCGAGCGCGCACAGTTTCGTGAACTCCTCGGCCTGGAGGCTGGCCCCGCCGACCAGCGCGCCGTCGATGTTGTCGGAGGCGACCAGCTCGGCGATGTTGCCCGACTTCACCGAACCGCCGTAGAGCACCCGCACCTCTTCGGCCACGTCGGCGCCGTACTTCTCCGCCAGCGCCGCGCGCAGCGCCTTGCACACCTCTTCGGCGTCGGCCTGGGTGGCGACGCGGCCGGTGCCGATGGCCCACACCGGCTCGTACGCGATGACCACCTTTTCCTTGACCTGCTCGGCCTTGAGCCCCTTGAGCCCGGCGACCAGCTGGCTGGTGCAGTGCTCGACGTGGCCGCCCGCCTCCCGCACCTCGAGCTGCTCGCCGACACACAGGATCGGGCTGATCCCGTGCTTGATCGCGGCGCGCACCTTCTTGTTGACCAGCTCGTCGTCCTCGCCGTGGTACTCACGCCGCTCGGAGTGGCCGACCGTCACGTAGCGGCAGCCGAGCTTGGCCAGCATCGCCCCCGACACGTCCCCGGTGTAGGCGCCGGAATCGTGCTGGGACAGGTCCTGCGCGCCGTGCGTCAGCAGCAGCTTGTCCCCGTCGATCAGCGTCTGCACGCTGCGGATGTCGGTGAACGGCGGGAGCACCGCCACGTCCACCTTGGCGAAGTACTTCTCCGGCAGCGAGAAGGCGATCTTCTGCACCAGCGCGATGGCCTCGAGGTGGTTGAGGTTCATCTTCCAGTTGCCGGCGATGAACGGCTTGCGCGCCATCAGGCACCCTCTCCCAGTACCGCGACCCCGGGCAGTTCCTTGCCCTCGAGGAATTCCAGCGACGCGCCGCCGCCGGTGGAGATGTGCGAGAACCCGTCCTCGGGCAGGCCGAGCAGCCGGACTGCGGCGGCCGAGTCTCCCCCGCCGACCACGCTGAACGCGGCCGAGTCCGCGATCGCCTGTGCCACGCCGCGGGTGCCCGCCGCGAACGGCGCCAGCTCGAATACGCCGGCCGGGCCGTTCCAGAACACCGTCCTGGCCGCGGCGACCTCGGCGGCGAACGCGTCCGTCGTGCGGGGGCCGATGTCCAGTCCCATCCAGCCGTCCGGGATGGCATCGGCGCCGACCGTTTCAGTGGCGGCGTCGGCGGCGAACTTGTCCGCCACCACGATGTCGACCGGGACCACGATCTTGTCGCCGTTGGCGTCGAGCAGCTTGCGTGCGGTCTCGACGAAGTCCTGTTCCAGCAAGGAGGAACCGACGCCATGGCCCTGTGCCGCGAGGAACGTGAACGCCATGCCGCCGCCGATCAGCAGCTTGTCCACCTTCGGCAGCAGGGCTTCGATCACCGCGAGCTTGTCCGACACCTTGGAGCCGCCGAGCACGACCACGTACGGCCGCTCGGGGTCACCGGTCAGCTTGCTCAGCACGTCGAGCTCGGCCAGCACCAGGCCGCCCGCGTACGCGGGCAGTGCGCGGGCCACGTCGTAGACCGAGGCCTGTTTGCGGTGCACCACGCCGAAACCGTCGGAGACGAACGCGCCGCCCTGCCCCGTCAGCGCGGCGAGCTCGGCGGCCAGTTCGGCGCGCTCGGTGTCGGACTTGCTGGTCTCGCGCGGGTCGAACCGCACGTTTTCCAGCAGCGCCACCGAGCCGTCGGCCAGCGCGCCGGTGACCGACTTGGCCTGTTCGCCCACGACGTCACCGGCGAGACAGACCTCGGCGCCCAGCAGCTCACCGAGCCGGCCGGCGACCGGGCTCAGCGAGTACTTGGCTTCGGGCGCGCCCTTCGGGCGGCCGAGGTGCGCCGCGACGATCACCTTCGCGCCGGCGTCGGCAAGGCGCTTGATGCTCGGCAGCGCCGCGCGCACCCGGCCGTCGTCGGTGATCGTGTTGCCATCGAGCGGCACGTTCAGGTCCGAGCGGACCAGCACGCGCCGCCCGGCGACGCCCTCGGTGAGCAGGTCTTCGAGAGTTTTGACTGCCATCTGTGGTCGTCTGGCCTCAGGCGATCTTCGAACCGACGAGCTTGACCAGGTCGGCGAGGCGGTTGGAGTAGCCCCACTCGTTGTCGTACCAGCCGAAGACCTTGACCTGGTTGTCGATCACCTTGGTCAGCGGGGCGTCGAAGATGCAGGACGCCGGGTCGTTGACGATGTCGGAGGAGACGATCGGGTCCTCGCTGTAGCGCAGGATGCCCTTCAGCGGGCCGTCCGCGGCGGCCTTGTACGCGGCGTTGATCTCCTCGACGGTGGCCTTCTTGGCCAGGTCGACCGTCAGGTCGGTGATCGAGCCGGTGGGCACCGGGACACGCAGCGAGTAGCCGTCGAGCTTGCCGTTCAGGTCCGGCAGCACCAGGCCGATCGCCTTCGCCGCACCGGTGGAGGTGGGCACCACGTTCAGCGCGGCGGCGCGGGCGCGGCGCGGGTCCTTGTGCGGGCCGTCCTGCAGGTTCTGATCCTGGGTGTAGGCGTGGATCGTCGTCATCAGGCCCTTTTCGATGCCGAAGTTCTCGTGCAGCACCTTCGCGAGCGGGCCGAGGCAGTTGGTGGTGCAGGACGCGTTGGAGATGATCGTCTGCGAACCGTCGTAGAGGTTGTCGTTGACCCCGAGCACCACGGTCAGGTCCTCGCCCTTGGCGGGGGCCGAGATGATCACCTTCTTGGCGCCGCCGGCGATGTGCGCCTTGGCGGCGTCGGCGTTGGTGAAGAAACCGGTGGACTCGATGACCACGTCCACCCCCAGCTCGCCCCACGGCAGGTTGGCCGGGTCACGCTCGGCGAGGGCCTTGATGGTCTTGCCGCCGACGACGATGCCCTCGCCGCTGACGCTGACCTCCTCCGGGTACCGGCCAAGGACGCTGTCGTACTTGAGCAGCTGCGCCATCGTGTTGACGTCGCCAAGGTCGTTGAACGCGACCACCTCGATGTCGTGGCCGGCGGCCTGCACGGCGCGGAAGAAGTTGCGGCCGATCCGGCCGAAGCCGTTGACACCTACGCGAACCGTCACTGCTCTTCTCTCCTCGGGTCCGACCCGGTCCCGACCGGGTCACACATCTTCGGGCTCCCGGCCACCCTAGCGTGCCGACCTGCGCGGACCGACATGCACCGGCGAGATCTCCGCCACCGTCCACCATGCGGGCGAATCGATCAAGAAGCCAGCTCCTTCTCCAGCGGCGTCCGGAACTTGGGGGTTACCCGGACCGGCCCCAGCCACTGCGCCAACCGGGCGGATTCGGACTGGATCGCGGCCCTCGCCGAAGCGCCTACGTCCTCCAGTGTCCGGACCACGATCTCGCCGTCCGCGCGCTGCGCCCAGCCGCCGACGACCCGGCCGCCCCACCAGACCGTCGGGCCGATGTTGCCGGTGCGGTCGAACAGCGGGGCCTGGTGCTCGCCGAGGTAGAACTCCCGCCGCACCCAGCCCATCGGCGTGGGGTCGAGCGCGGGCAGCAGCACCGCGCGCGGCTCCGGCTCGGGCACCGGTTCGAGATCCTCGGGCAGCACCAGCCCTGCGGCCCCGTCGAGGTCCACCTCGACCGGGCCGATCTCCGCGAGCGCCCTCTTGACCTGCGCCGCCGTCCAGCCGGTCCACCATTTGAGGTCCTCGGCCGTGGCCGGGCCGAACGCCCGCAGCCAGCGCCGGGCGAGTTCGGTGCGCGCCTCGTCGGCCGGTATCGCGGGTATCCCGCCGCCCAGCCAGGACTCCGCCGTGGCCCAGGCGTACTGGGTGGACAGCCACGACCCGCGCGGGCGGCCGCGCACGATGCGGCCCTCGGCGGCGAGCAGGAGCAGCACCCTGTTGGTGATGTAACCCGTTGCCTCGTAAGGCTTTCCGGCCGCCATCGTGATCTCGGTGCGCAACCGCGGCTCGTCCTCGGCGATCTGCTGCGCGTACGCCGGGCCGCGGGCTTTCAGCGCCGCGAACGTGCCCTCCTCGACCTCGGCGAGCCAGGCGCCGAGATCGGTGTCCAGCTTCGAGGTGCCCAGGTGCTGGATGAGCAGTTTCCGTTGTTTGCGGGCGATTTCGCCCGTACAGGCGGCCTGCACGACCGGCACCAGCGCGGCGGGCAGCACGAACATGGTGCGCCGCATCCCGAGCATCCGGACCAGGCTGCGCTCCTCGTACAGCGCGCGCTCCACGGTTTCCGGTTCGGCCACGCGCACCGCCGCGGACAAGTGCACGGTGGCGGGGTCCGTGGCGTGCAAGGCGATCAGGCTCTCGGCCACCTCCGCCACGCGGTTCGCGGGCGCGGCCAGGTGGTGGCGGAGCGCAAGGCGGGCGCGCCGCTCCACGGCGCCGATTCTTCTCGTCACGTCCGCAGTCCTACCACCGGGCACCGACAGTTCCGGCACCGCAGAAATTCGGTTCGCCGGCCGGGCGACGCTGGCTAGGCTACGGAAATGGTCTCCCCCAGCCACTTCGCCGCCTTCGCCGCACTGGTTTTCCTGATGGTCGTCGTGCCGGGCCCGAGCGTGCTGTTCACCATCAGCCGCGCGCTCACCGTCGGCAGGCGGGACGCGCTGCTGACCGTAATCGGCAACGCGGCCGGGGTGTACCTGCAGGTGGTCGCCGTGGCGTTCGGGCTCGGGGCGATCGTCGAGGGCTCGGCCGCGGTGTTCACGGTGATCAAGCTCGTCGGCGCGGCGTACCTGATCTACCTTGGCGTGCAAGCGATCCGGCATCGCCGCAAGCTCAGCGAGGCGTTCGGCTCGGCCGTGCGGACCGTCCCCGGCTCCGCTCCGCGGGTGCTGCGGGACGGGTTCGTGGTCGGCCTCGCCAATCCGAAGTCCATCGTGTTCCTGGCGGCGTTCCTGCCGCCGTTCGTAAGCCCGGCGGCGGGCCCGGTGCCGGTCCAGATGATGCTGCTCGGGCTCTGCCTGCCGGTGATCGCGATCGCTTCGGACAGCGTGTGGGCGCTGGTCGCCGGCGCCGCCCGCGACTGGTTCGCGAGTTCGCCCCGGCGGCTCGAGCTCGTCGGGGGCACCGGCGGGCTCGTGATGATCGGGCTCGGCGCCGGTATCGCCCTGAACGGCCGCGCGGACTGATACCCGGGCGGTGCACGGCCGGCCCTGTCCCGGTGTTGCAGGATGGGCGGCATGAGTGGCGGACGCGGGCGGGGACGACCCAGCACCGGGGCGCGGGACGCGGTGCTCGCCGCGACCGAGGCGATCCTCGCCGAGTCGGGTGTGGCACGCCTGTCGACGAAGGAGATCGCTCGTACTACTACACGCCCGAAAGCGAAGCCAAGCGCGAAGCGGTGAACACCTGGATCCGCACCAGCGGCGAGTACGACGCCGTGGCCGATTTCGACGCCGCACTCGCCTTCGGCGGTGACCAGCTGGATCCCGCCTATGACAGCGGGGACCACCTCCACCCGAACGACGCCGGGTACCGCGCGATGGCCGACGCGATCACCCTCGCCTGGCTCCGCTGAGGCCGTCGGCTCAGGCTGCCGCCACCGCTCCGGCGAGGCTCCGCCCGTGTTTCCGGGCGTCCTCCTCGGCGGTGGCGCGCAGCTGGGCGGCGAGGTCCTTGAACTGGTCCAGCGCCGGGTTGACGCCGACCAGCGTGAACTCCGCTTCCACGACCTTGAGGTCCAGCTGCCACACGTCTTCGAGGATCCGGCGCGTCCAGCCGGTGGCGTGGTCCCAGCCGTCCCGCGGCGTGCCCGGCGCGTAGCTGCCGCCGCGTACGACGACCAGCACGGCGGGCTTGCCCGCGATCGCCGGCTCGACGCCCGCCGCCATCCGCGGGTCGGTGATCACCAGATCCACCCATGCCTTGAAGTGCTGGGAGACGCCGAAGTTGTACAGCGGCGTGGCGAACAGCAGGGCGTCGGCCGCAATGAGCTCATCGGCGGCCTCGGCCGCAAGGGCCACCGCCGCGCGCTGCTCCGGCGAGCGCTGGTCCTCGGCCACCGCGGCCGCGCCGAGTGCCGTCGCCCAGGCTGTCGCCGGAATCGGCTCGACGCCGACGTGCCGGCTCACCACGGACGCCTGCGGGTGCACCTCCCGCCACTCCTGCTCGACGATGTCGGCGATCTCGCGGCTGCGCGAGCCCTCGACCCTGATGCTCGCGTCAAGACGGAACAAAGACACCAATGCCTCCGAGTTCACGAGTTGATAGCCCAGTAGTAGCTACTAGTAAAATGCTAGCAGCTTGCCCGCGGCCGGTAGTATGAACGGCGTGACATCCGTGGACCCCCGGGCGGAAGGCCTTGCCCCGCCCGAGGAAACCGGCCATGAGGCCTGCGACGCCGCGCTCCGGCGGGCGTTCCAGTTCCTGGGAAAACGGTGGAACGGGGTCATCCTCGCCGTGCTCGGCCAGGGCCCGATGGGCTTCGCCGAGCTGCGGCGCAGCGTCGGCGCGATCACCGATTCGGTGCTGTCGGACCGGTTGACCGAGCTCTCGCTGGCCGGCCTGGTGGACCGCTCGGTGTCCGACGCGCGGCCGCCGGGCGTGCGCTACCAGCTGACCGACGCGGGAACCAGCCTGTTGCCGGTCTTCGCGCAGCTCACGAAATGGTCGGTGCTCAACCTCCCGGAAGAGCGCTGCACCGGCCACTGACGCGCGGCGGCTAGAAGTGGAACAGGCCGCGCGGGCTGCCGAGACCGGTGGGCCCGTCCCAGCCCTTGCCTGCCGCGCAGAGCCGCCCGTCGAAGGAGGCCGGCGGTTTGGCCGGGTCCGCCTCGCCGGGGATCAGGCAGCGCCCGTTGCCGATCGTGCCGTTGGTGCCCGAGGTGATGTCGTGGAAGTTCACGATTTTGCTGTCGTACAAGGTGTTCGGCCCGAGCACGTGTTCGAGCCCGCCGCTGGCGGCGTAGATCCCGGCGATGATCGGCGACGCCGCGCTCGTCCCGGCGACCACCGTCCAGCCCGGCGGCTGATGGCTTTCCGGGGCGTAGCTGTCGTAGACGGCGAGATTGCTGGCCGCGGCCGAGATGTCCACGCCGGTGCGGGCGCCGGCGCAGGAAGTGCTGATCGCCGCCGGCTGCCCTTCCGGCGGCGCGGCGCCGGGGGCGCAGCTCGATCCGCCGCCGCTCCAGGCCCCCTCGCTGAACCGGCCGGACTCCTCCACCAGCTCCGTCCCGCCGACCGCCGTCACAGTCGGAAGTGCTTGCGGCCAAAGGAATTTGTTCGCCTCGAAGCCCGAGTCGCCGCTGGCCGCGACGATCGCGGTACCCCGGTGCGCGAGCTGCGCGGCGACCGGCCCGTGGAGCATGTGGTCGTCGCCGGGCAGGCCGTAGCTGATGCTGATCGCGTTCGCCCCCTGCGCGATCGCGGTCTGCACCGCCGCGCCGAACGCGTCGGCGTAACCGTCGTAGTTCAGCGGCTTGTCCGAGTCGCCGGAGGTGGGTACCGCGGACTGCGGGATCTGCACTTCCAGGATGCGGCAGCCGGGGCACGCGGCCGAGGCCATGTCCACGTCGAGCGCGGTCTCCACGGCGATCTGCTCGTCGATCGACGGCCCGTCCGGTCCGCTGCCCGGCGCCAGCGGCGGGCCCCCGCGGTAGCCGGTCTGCCGGAAACAGCCGGTGGACGCGGCGCACGGCGGCAGGCCGTACCGCGTGCGGTACTTCGCCAGGTCACCTTCCAGGTCCGGGTATGCGCCGACGTCGATGACCGCGACCGTGCCCGTGCGCTCCGCCGACTTCGGCAGGTCGTAAGCCTTCTGCAGATCCTGCGCGCTCCAGCCGACCGGCGCCGTCCCGTCGTCGTACGGGCTGATCACGCGCTCCACCTGGCATGCGAGGCGTTCGTACTTCCCCGCGCACACCGGGTCCAGTCTCGTGTCCCCGGCCGACGCGTTCGCGGCGGCCGGTGCCGCCAAGGCCGCGGCGAGAGTGATTGCGGTGCACAGCGCGAGGCCGGGGCGCGACATCGGGCTCCTGTTCGTCGGGGCGGGAACTGCTCGCAGCATCCCTACCCCAATCGGGCGCACCGGCGCCCGGCCGCTTACCCCAAGGAGCGAACGCGCCGTGCTTTCCGCGTTCTCACCCCTCGGAACCGGCCCTCTCGGCCGCGCTGCACCGGCGCGTGAAAATCCGGTCCGGGCTCGGCAAACTCGGGCGTTTTCGATCACCGGCGGTGATCCCGGAACTCCCGTCCGGGCGACTGGAACCGGGCCACCCCGGCGGTGACCGGCCATCCAGCCGCGTGAGTGAAGATCGCCCGTTCGTGCGGCCCGAGGGACGAACTCCGGTCACGTTTCGGTCAGCACCAGATCGAGCAGGCCGGGAAACGTTTCGTCGAATTCCGGGCGGCGCAACCGGTTGAGCCGGCGGGCGCCTTCGTCGCGCTGCTCGATGAGCCCGGCCGCCCGCAGCACGGCGAAATGGTGGCTGCGGGTGGCCTTGGTGACCGGGAGGTCGAACGTGCCGCAGGCGCGGGACCAGTCGGGGCCGGCGGCCAGCTCACGCAGGATCATCCGGCGCACCGGGTCGGCGACCGCGGTGAGCGCGTCCTGCAACGCGACGTCGCGCGGGTGCACGTGGGTCAGCCCACGCGCCCGCGCAGTGTTCGATTGTTGTCGTACACTCATCCGGTCGACCTCCATCGAACACGCTACCCGGGCAGCGTCGGCGGCCCGAGCTTCACGAGGCCTCGGCGGCGGGCTTGCTGAACAGCCTGGTGGCCGACAGATGCGAGCTGCCGTCCGGCGGCGCGAGCTCGTCGAGGTGGTTGCGGATGGTCGCGTCGACCGACAGGTACTTCCGGCCCGCGCGCAGGTCCGCGTCGTTGCGCAGCCGCACGATCAGCGGGAACTCCGAGAGCGCGCCGGCGTCGAACAGGCCGGTCGTGTAGATCAGCTGGACGCCCAGCGCCTCGGCGACCACCCGCTGCAACTCCAGGAGGTAGCCCGCCGACGCGCGGCCGATCGGGTTGTCCAGGAACAGCACGCCGGAATGCCGGTTGCGCAGCTTGCCGCGATTGTTCGCGCGCAGCGCCGCGAGCGTGCAGTACAGGATGATCGCCGCGGTCAGCTGCTGCCCGCCGGAGAACACGTCCCGGATCTCCGACACCCGCTGCCGTTCCGTGCGCAGCACGGAGTCCGGCTTGAGCATGTCCACCCGGAACCCCTTCGGCACCGCGGCCCGCACTCCGCGCAGCACGAGGCTCATCCCGTCCCGTTTGACGTCTCGGCCGTCGCTGGTCTTGCCGGCCGCGGCCTCGTCGACGACCTGCCCGAGCGCCTCGGCGAGCTCGGCTTCCTCGGGTTCGCCGAAGCGGATGCGCAGGAACTCCTGCCCGGACCAGCCGCCGAGCCCCTCGGGCAGCCGCGAAAGCCGTTGCGCCGAGCGCAGCATCCGCAGCGCGCCCTCGACCATGCCCTGCAACCGCGCGACGATGCCCGAGCGGTGCCGGTCGATCTGGGCCAGGTCGTCGGTGAGCGTGCGCAGGCGCGGCCGCAGCGCGTTGGCCCATTCCGCCGCGCTGGCGGGCAGGCTGTCCCGGCGCACCGAGATGATCTGCTGGCGCACCGGGCTGGACAGCTTTTCGAACCGCTTCTCGGTGGCGTACTGGGCGAGCGCGTCGGACGCCGCCCGCACCCGCTTCTCCGCACTGTCCACAGCGGACTCGGCGTCCGCGAGCGCGGAATTCAGGTTGCGATAACGGTTCTGCGCCGCCTCGACGTCGCCGTCGAAGACCGTTTCCGGCTCGCCGTCGGGCGCCAGCCGTTCCATCGACTCGGCCAGCAGCCGGAATGCGGAACTCTGGGCGTTCGCGGTTTCCGACGCGTGTTCGGCCTCGGCCCGGCGGGCTTGCGCCTCCTCCCACGCACGGGCCGCGGCGCTCGCCTCCTCGGCTGCCGCGCCGATCAGCTCGCGGCCGTGTTCGACGTCGCGCGGCCGGGTGTCCAGCGACGCGTTCTGCTTCGGCAGCTGGTCGAGCTCGGCCTTGCAGGTGGCCACCGCGCCGATCGCCTCGCTGTGCTCGGCCTCCAGCGCCGCGACCACGCGACCGGCCCGCGCCTGCGCCGCCGCCCTGGTCGCCGCGTCGGAACCGTCCGGGGTCTCCAACAGCTTCGCGGCCTGTTCGCGGACGACCGGGTCGAGCACTTCCAGCGCGGCCCTGGCGGTGGATTCCGCGCTCTCGGCGTGCTCCAGCTCGGCGCGCAGGTCGCTGCCGACCTCCACCTTCGCGTAGGCGTCACTGGCCGAAGCGAACGCACGGCGCAGGGTGTCCACGGCATCCTTCGGCGCGGGCTCGTCCTCGGAAACCGCGCCACCACCGGGAACTTCGGCGAGTTCGGCACGGGCGCTGCTGACCGTGCGACGGTGCCCGTCGGCGGTGCGCTGCTCCTCGGCGGCCTCTTCGCGGGCTCGTGCCGCCCGCACCGAAGCCTGCTCGGCCTCGGTCTCAGCCCTGGCGAGGATCTCGCGCGCCCGCTCCACCTCTTCCGTCCACTGTGGAATCTTCGCGACCCGTTCGGCGAGCTCCCCGAGCTTGCGGGAACGCTCCTCGCCGGTGCGGGCTTCCGTGCGCAGCAAGGGAATCGCCTCACGCAGCCGCCCGCGCCGAGCGGTCAGCTCCGCCAGCTCACGCTCGGCCGTCGCGACCGCCGTCTGCGATTCGGCGAACTCGCTCGCCGCCGTTTCGGACTCCTCGGCGAGCGTGCCCAGCGCTCCGGCCGGGTAGTCCTCACGCCACGTGGTGAGCTTCCACTCCAGCGCCGCATCGTCACCGATCGCCGCGGCCAGCGCTTCGAGCTGCTTCTGCCGCCGGGAATGCCGGGCAAGGATCGCCTGGCGTTCGGTGTCGGCGGCCTCTTCGTCGTACATCGCCGGGTTCGGCGGCACCAGGAACTCGACGCCCGGCGCGGAACCCTTGCCGCGCAACGACTCCGTGGTGCCGACCGGCAGCACGACGCTCGGCAGGAGCTTCGCGTCCGCCAGCGCCCCGCGCGCCCGCGCAAGCTGCGCGGGGTCGTTCACCAGGACGCCACCCACGAGATGCGGCAGCTCGGCGAGCACCCGTTCCCGCGCCTCAGCGTCCATTGTGGACAGATAACGCCAGCCGGACCACGCGGTGATCCCGGCTTCCTCCAGCACGTCCAGCGCCGCCTGCACCTCCTGCGGCGCGGGCAGCAGACCGCCGTTGCCGAGCGCGGCGAGGGCACGCTCGTCCACGGACTCCTCCATGCGCAGCGACGTCTGCTCGCGCTCGGCGGTGGCCCGGGCCTCCCGCAGGCGCTTCACCAGCGCGGGGGTGTCCGTCTCCAGCTGGACGCTCTCGCCACCGATCAGCTCCAGCAGCCGGGGATTCGCCGCGAGACTGTCCGTGCGGCGATGGGCCTTCGCGAGTTCACTCGCCGCACGGTCGGCACGGGCCTGCGCGGACGACATCCGCTGCTGCGCGGCGTGCACGGCGGCCTGGGCCTCACCGTGTTCCTCGGCGACCCGCTCCAGTTCTGCCTCGCGTGCCATCAGCTCGTTCGACGCCTTTTCCCCGCGGTCACGGGCTTCCTGCGCCGCCGCGGCCACCTGGGTGCCGTCGGCGAGCAGCCCGTCACGGACAGCCTGCTGCACCTCGCCGCGGACTTCCTCGATACGGCGGGAAAGCTGGGCCTCCTCCGCGCGATGCCGTGCCGCCGTACCGGTCGCCTCGTCCCGTTGCTCCTGCGCCGCGGCCGCTTCGGCGCGCGCGTTGGCGGCGCGCTCCTCCGCCGCCTTCGCCTGTTCACCGGCTTCGCGCGCCAGTGCCAGGAGGCCGCGGGCGAGCGCGTTGGCCGCCGCGTTCTTGGCCTCCAGCGCGGGTTTCGCCGTCTGCTCCCGCTCCCCTACGAGTTCGCGGATGTCCGCGGCCTTGCGCACCGCGTTCGCGTGCGCCAGCACCGTGCCGGTCTCGCGCCAGGCCTCGGCCGCGGCACGCGCCTCGGCCAGTTCGCCGTCCACCCGCTTCTTGTCCGCCGTCGCGTCGGCCAGGCGTAGTTCGGCGACCACCCGGCGCAGCTCCGTCACCACCGCGGACAACCGGCGATGGTCGCCCTCGGCGAGCTTCTCGGCGTCCCGCGTCTCATCGACGAAGGCGGCGAGCCCGGCCAGCCTGTCGGACTCCAGCTTGTGCCGCGCGACGACGGAGCCCGCGAACGCCTGCGCGTCCGCCCGGGCCGCGGCGGCGAGCTTCCGCGACGCGGCGGCCAGCGACTCTTCCTCCGCGAGCGGGCCCAGCAGATCCAGCGCCCCCGCGACGAAATCCCGTTCCGCCATCAGGTCGCCGCGCTGCCCGAGGTTGTGCGCGTAAGTCTGCACCACATCGGCGAGATCGCGCGGATCGTCCTCCGAGATCACGGCCTTGAGCAGGAAGTCGACGAACGCCTCGTCCGAAGTGAACGCGAAGGCGTCGGCCGCCTCGCCCTCGCCCGCGTTCATCGCGCGCTGGTACCGGAACAGCTCCGTGTCCAGGCCCAGCAGGTCGAGGCGCTCGGTCCACTCGTGGTGGCGCCGCGTCCACGACAGCTCCAGCTCCGGTTCGGCGCGGTGCGCCTCGTCCAGCTTCTCCTGGAAGCCGGACATGGTCAGCAGCCTGCCATCGGCGGTGAACGGCAGCGTCTCCAACCCGGTGTTCGCGCTCGGGCGGAAGCAGTACCACGAGTCGACGAGGTTCGCCGGATCGCTGGACACCACGTGCCCGCGCCACTCCGACACCTTGCCCGTGATCACCCGCTGCCCGGTCTCGGTGTGCTGCCATTCCAGCGCCACCTGCGAAACATCCTTGGCGGCGACGAACTTCTCCAGCACCCGGGTGTTGGTGGTGCCCACGACCTGGCGGCGGCCGGGCAGCATCACCGAGAAGATCAGCTTGATCAGCACCGACTTGCCGCCGCCGTTCTCCAGGAACAGCACGCTCGCCGGGGACGGGCGGCGCGGCAGGCCCCCGTCCGCGGAATGGATCCCGGCGGTGAACAACGCGTCCTGCGTCGGCGCCTTGACCACCTGCCCGACGCCGCTGAAGTCCAGCACCACGTCCTGGTACCGGGCACCGGCCGGTCCGACCGAATGCAACCGCACCCGCGAAAGCTCGTACATCAGGCTCCCTCAGAACCAACCGAACGCAACCGGCTCCACCCATCCACAAGCTCGCACATCAGGCCCCCCTCACAACCAACCGAACGCAACCGGCTCCACCCATCCACAAGCTCGCACAAAGCGACCCCTAGAGAGTGTCCGAAATGGACGGACGAAGCGTGCCGGCGGCATCCCCGACCGCGACCACGCCCAGTTCGAGCAGTTCCTCGAACGCGCTGTCGGCGGCCAGTTCCCGCACCTGGATCTGATACCGCGGCGTGGTCCGGTACGTCCCGCCCTGCTCGGTGTTGACCTGCACCAGAAACCCTTGATCGGCAAGGAAACGCAGCGCGCGGGACACCATGCCGCGGGTGGTGTCGGACGCGAGCCTGCCGTCCTTGGTCGCCGCCGCAGCGGGCCGCCGGGCGTACGCGCGCCAGGCCTGCTCCAGCTCGGGAGCGTCGGACAGCGGGTCGTTGTTCCGCTCCGCCTTCGCGGCGCGCTCGTCGAGGATGCGGCAGGCCTCGCGCACCACGCCGTCGACCTGTTCGACGCTGACCCGGCCGATGTAGGTGTCGTTGGCCAGATCGTCCGGACGCGGGTAGCCGAGCGCGGCGGTGGCCAGGTGCACCAGGCCGTGCAGGACCTTTTCGGTCTCGCGCCGCTCGCGGATCTTGCTCTGCCGGGCGTAGGAGTCCATCTTGATCTCGAACACGGACTCGTCGGTGGCCGCGAGCACCGCGCCGGCCTGCGCGCTGACGTCGAGCACCATCAGCCCGAGCCCGGCCGCCACGGAGTTGGTGAGCTGTTTGAAAGCGCTGTCTTCACCGTAGCGGCGCACCAGATCGCCGTAGACCACGTCCCGGCCCGGCAGCTGCTTCGGCTTCATCCCGAACGAGATCAGCCGGGCCGCGGACTCGACATCGGCGGCGTTCATGCGGGACACCCGCACCCGGTCGGTCCTCCCCGCCGGCGATCCTTCGTCACGCCCACTGCGTGCGGTGCCTCGGCGTTCACGCCACCTCCCCCTCGTCTCCGCGCTCGATCCGCGCGGTGCCCAGCAGCAGGTCCGCGCCGCCGAACTCCGCGTCCTCCAGCAGTGTCCCGTCGTCCACGGCCACCAACGCGCGATCGTCCCCCTGCCGCACGGCCGCGCCGACCCCAGGACTGTAGGAGTGCAGCGCCCGCAGCGCGACCAGGCGCGCCAGCTGCGGATCGGCTTCGCGCGCTTCGGCGAGCAGACCGGACAGCCGCCTCGGCACCTCGGGCAGGTCGAGCAGCTCGTCGGCCTGCCGCCACTGCTCGTCACTGTAGTAGTCGGTGGTCTCCGCAGGGACGAGCTCCGGCTCCGGGATCTCGCCGATCACCTTGTCCCGTTCCGGCACCGGGCGCAGCAGCAGCGAAACCAGCGACGGCAACGCGGGCACGGCGGGCACGTTCAGCCCGGCGACGGCGTGGAAGAAATCCTCCACCGGGGTGACCGCGTCCGCGATCGGCAGCTCCAGGCTGGGCACGAGAAGCTGGCCGAACAGATCGAGGGTGGCGCGCTGCGGCGGGCCGGAGAACTGCTGCCTGTCCTGCTCCGCACGGAAGATCGCGCCCGCCGCCTGCAGCCTCGACTGCAGCTGGGTGTGCCGCGAGATGCAGTCGCCGACGATGTCGACCAGCTCGGCGGCGCGGCGTTTGTGGTCGACGTCCTCGGCCTCGTCACGGGCGCGGGTGATGTTGCGCAGGATCGCGTTCTCCGCGCGGAACCGGGACTCGATGTGGGTGAGCGCGGAGTCGAGCAGCTCGGGCATCTCCTCCGCCCAGTCCACCGCGCGCACGTCGCGGCGGGTGGCGTCGAGCTTGGCGCGCAGGGTTTCGCCGTACTGCACGGTGCGGTAGCGGGCCTGCTCCGCGGCGAGCTTCGCGTCCGCGAGCCGGCCGCGGCTGATCAGGTTCTCCAGCTTGACCTCGGCCGCGATCTGCGCGGACTCGACGTCGGTGTCCAGCGCGCCGACGAGCACGTTGATCGCCTCGTCGCTGGCCCGCAGGTACACCTCGCCGTCGGGCGCCGCCAGTTCGATGAGCAGCTTGAAGTCGAACGCGCGGCGGCGGTACGCGCCGGAGGCGTCGACGCTGCCGTAGACCCGCCGGAACCCGCGGTCGGCGGTGCCGACGTTGATCAGGTTGTCCAGCACCCAGCGGGCGACGCGCTGGTGTTCTTCGCCGGTGCGGGCCGGGGCCTGCGCGGCGATGAACGGCTGCAGGCGGCGGATCACGTCGTCGTGGCCGGCGCCGGTGTCGAAGTCCATCGCGATGGTGACCTGATCGATCGTGTGCAGCGCGATCTCGGCCATCTGGTAGACGGTGGCGTCGGCCCAGTCGAGTTTGGCCTTGCGGGCGTCGAGGTCGTGCAGCGGCGCGGTGCAGGCGAGCGCCTTGAGCCGCCGGGCCAGGCCCTCGTCGACCAGTCCGCCGCTGATCAGGTCCGCATCTCGCACAGCGCACCAGGCTATAGGTCGTCCTCCGGGCTCGCGCGCTCGACTTCGCGCTCGTAGGCCTGCAGCGTCTCGATGAACAGGCCGCGTTGCTCGGGTGTGAGCGGTGCGAGCACCTTCCGCCAGGCGCGGCCGCCGCTGGCCAGCCAGCCCTCGACATCGGCCCGGTACCGCACGGCGATGCTCACGATCGTGCGCCGCCGGTCGGCCGCGTCCTCGGTGCGCTCGAGGATGCCGCTGCGGGCGAGGTCGCCGACCATGAGGCTCACCGTGGTGGGCGCGACCTCGAGCCGGGTGGCGAGTTCGTTGACGTGCAGCGGCCCGTCGAACAGCAGGTACGACAGCAGCGACAGGTGCCGTGGCGCGAGCGAGAACGAGCGCAGGCTCTCCGGGATCGGGATCTTCTTCGCGCGGCCGACCAGCCGCGGCATCAGCAACAGCATGGTCCGCACGCCTTCGTCCACGTCCGGGCCCATGCGTTCATCTTCGCATGCCGCTCCGGCGGTGATCGGCTACGGACGGGCTCGGCGCCCGCTGAGCGAAACGGCGGAAAGCCGCCAGCGAGCGTGGCGGCGCGGCACGAGACTGGCCGCGTGAACCACCTCGCACGAACAGCCGGACTGGACTGGAAAGCCCTCGCGGCGGAACTGGACGACTACGGCTGCGCTCGCATCCCCGCGCTGCTCGAACCGGCGGAATGCCGCGTGCTGTCAGCGCTCTACGACGACATCGCCCGGTTCCGCTCCACCATCGACATGGCGCGCTACCGCTTCGGTTCCGGGCAGTACCGCTACTTCGACTACCCGCTGCCGGACCCCGTGCGCGAGCTACGCGAGGCCTTCTACCCACACCTGCTGCCGATCGCCCGCGACTGGGCCGCGAAACTGCGCCGGCCGGCGCCGTGGCCGGACGATCTGGAGACCTGGCTCGCCCGCTGTCACGCCGAAGGGCAGCCCCGGCCCACCCCGATCCTCCTGCGGTACCAGGCGGGCGACTGGAACGCCCTGCACCGTGACCTCTACGGCGACCTCGTCTTCCCGCTGCAGGTCGTGTTCGGGCTCGACGAACCCGGCGTCGACCACACCGGCGGCGAGTTCCTGCTCGTCGAACAACGGCCGCGCGCGCAGTCCCGCGGCACGGTGACCACGCTGGGCCAGGGCGACGCGCTGATCTTCACCACGCGCGACCGCCCCGTCCGCTCGGCGCGGGGCTGGTCGGCGTCACCGGTCCGGCACGGCGTGAGCGCCGTGCGGACCGGCGTCCGCCACACCCTGGGCCTGGTGTTCCACGACGCGGCTTAGGCGATGTCGCGCATCCGGTCGGCCGCCCGCAGCCCGGCCAGTGGTGGCCGCTGCTCACAGGACAGCTCCGTCAGCACCATCTCGCGTTCAACCCCGTGCTCGGAATCGCCACGGCGGAACTGGGCGAGCAGCGTCGCGGGCGGCTGGGCGGACACCAGCCGCCCGTAGCGCTCCAGCCGGTCGAACAGGGTCAGCATGATCTGCCCCGACATCTGCCCGAGCGCCTGCGTGCTCTGATGCCGGTGGGTGCGTTTGCCCAGGTCCACCTGCGCGAGCGCGTCCAGCCCGTACTCGGCCAGTATGTCGATCAGGTGCCCGACCTCGACCCCGTAGTTGACCACGAACGGGATGCTCTCCAGCACCTCGCGGCGCCCGGCGTACTCACCGGCCAGCGGCTGCACGAACCCGGCCAGCTCCGGCCAGTACATGTTCAGCAGCGGCCGCGCCACCAGCTCGGTCACCCGGCCACCGCCGTCGGCGTCCGTACTGGCCGTGCCGACCAGCGGCCGGTGGTAGAAGCCCTTGACGTAGGCCACGGACTCGTCGGTCAGCAGCGGGCCGAGCAGGCCCGTCACGTAGTCGCTGGTGAAGTCGTAGAGGTCGCCGTCGACGAAGACGACCAGGTCACCGGTGGTCGCGGCGAGGCCCTTCCACAGGGCTTCCCCCTTACCCGCCATGCCTTCCAGCATCGGCAGCACCGCGTCCTGTGCCACGACGGTGGCGCCTGCCTCCGCGGCGACCCGCGCCGTGGCGTCCTGCGAGCGCGAGTCCACCACCAGCAGCTCGTCCACCAGCGGCACCCCCTCGACGAGGTCGCGGCGGATCGTGCGGACGATGTCGCCGACCGTCGCCTCCTCGTTCCGCGCCGGGATCACGACGCTCACCGTGGTGCCGCGCTTCGCCGCCGCGAGATCCTCCGCCCGCCAGTCGGCGCCATGGCTGCTGCGCCGGGGGAGCCAGCTGCCGACATCGGCGGAGACCTTGAGCTCCGCCTTCTCGTTCGCCCTGTCGGAACGCACGATCATCCCCTTCCCCGAACCGGACTGGCCAAGATCCAGCGTCGGCGCGCCGGGTTTCGCGCACCTCCCAGCCATGAAACCGCTACGTTACGAGTTGGGCGCCGGTTCGTGCCGCAGGTAACACCACCTGTACATGCCCGGGTCAGGACGAGACGGGGCAGCCGCGCGCCGGAACGCTGACCGGGCCGACGAACTGCACGAGAACGTTGCGCCCGTTCACGCTCCCCCGCGCACTGGTCCCGATCACGGTGCAGACCAGCTGGTCCATGGCCGGCGCGGAGAGCCGCCCGACACCCGCGAACTGCAACGTCACCACGCCCTGCGCCGGGCCGCTTTCCGAAAGCGGGGCCGCGGGCACTTCGCTGGTCAGGCCCGCCGCCCGTTCCGCCAGCGTCGGTCCGGCGGCGAGCAGGCTCAGCGCCTCGGCGAGTGAACCGAGATGCCCGGTGTCCCTGGTCACCGGGCGCAGCTTGCCGTCGGCGAGAAAGTACAGCAGCGGTCCCCTGGCGACGCCCATCGGCGGATCGCCGGCCGGGACGACGCCGGTCGGGCGCACCCCGCACGCCGACAGCAGCAGGACGAGCGCGATGACGACGTACCTCATGCCTCCTCCGGAAGCCGGAACACGAAGCGGGCACCGCCGCCCGGGCCGTTGCCCGCTTCGATGTCGCCGCCGTGCAGGCGAGCGTTGTTCAGTGCGATGGACAGGCCCAGCCCGCTGCCGTCGGAGCGGGTACGGGCGCTGTCGGCCTTGTAGAACCGGCCGAACACCTGCGGCAGCACCTCCCCGGACAGCCCACGGCCGCGGTCGGTGACGCTCAGCGCGACCTGGCCGTTTTCCCGGCGCAGCCGGACTTCCACCGGCGGCGCGCCGTGGCGCAGCGCGTTACCGACGAGGTTGGCCACGATCACGTCGATCCGCCTCGGGTCGACCCGCGCCACGATCCCGGCCGGCAGATCCGTCTCCACCTGCCCGGTCCAGGCGCGGGCGCGCAGGGCCGAGGTGACCAGGTCGGCGAGATCGACCGGACGGCGGTCCAGCCGGGCGGTGCCGGAGTCGAACCGGGAGATCTCGATGAGGTCGTCGACCAGCCGGGCGAGCTGGCGCGTCTCGCTGCTGACGAGCCGCGCCGCGGTGCCGGTGTCGCCGGGCAGGCTCGCGTCGTCGAGCACCTCGTTGACCGCCGTCATCGCGGCGAGCGGGGTGCGCAGCTCGTGCGAGACGTCGGCGACGAAACGGCGGGCGTCGGCCTCCATGCGCCGCAACTGCCCCACCGACGCCTCCAGGCTGGCCGCCGTGTCGTTGAACGTCCGCGCCAGTTCGGCGAGTTCGTCACCGCCTCGCACCGGCAATCGCACGGACAGGTCGCCGCGCGCGAGCCTTCTGGCCGCGTCCCGGACCCTGCGCACAGGCCGTAGCAGCGCCCCGGCGACGAGCCAGGCGACGAACACCGCGATCGGTACCGCGACCGCGGCGGTGCGCCAGCCGTTCACCGCGAACTGCGAAATCTGGGCTTCCTGGGTGTACAGCGAGTACCAGGCGTAGATCTCCAGGCCCGAGGGGTGCAGCGTCAGCTGGTCGTCGACGGTGAGCACCGGCATCCCGACGACGAGCTGGGGCAGCCCGCTGCCGGTGACGCGCTGGAACTGCATCGTGTCGCTGTCGTGCACCACCGAGCGCAGGGAATCCGGGACGCCCTCCACGGCCATTCCCACGCCGGAGGACGCGCCCTCGTAGACCGCGACGGTGTTCGAGCCGAGCTTGCGCGCGATGTCGTCGAGGGAGGATTTGTCCGGTGGCATCCGCACGTTCGCGGCGATCGTGTTCACGTCGTCGCGCAGTGTCCGCATCGCCTGGTCCTGCGCGGCGGCCAGCACCGTCCGGCGGGCCAGCACGTAGTTCGCTCCCGTGGCGCCGACCGTGGCCAGCAGCGCGACGAGCGTGACGATCAGCAGCATCCGGACGCGGATCCCGCGCAGCTTTCCCAGCAGCCGTCTGATCAAAGTGGACCGAACCGGTAACCGAACCCGCGCACGGTGCGCACGTACACCGGCGAGGCCGGCACGTCCTCGATCTTCGCCCGCAGCCGTTGCACGCACGCGTCCACCAGCCGGGAGTCACCGAGATAATCGTGTTCCCACACCAGTTCCAGCAGCTGCTGCCGGCTGAACACGCGGCCGGGCACCCGGGACAGCTCCAGCAGCAGCCGCAGCTCCGTGGGCGTCAGCGCGACCGTTGTGTCCTCTTTGGACACCTCCAGCGCGGACCGGTCGATCACCAGCCCGCCGTGCCGTTCCCGCGCCTGGTCCACCGCGGTACCCCGGCGCAGCACCGCCTTGATCCGCGCGTCCAGTACCCTCGCCTGCGCCGGTTTGACCACGTAGTCGTCGGCCCCGGCCTCCAACCCGCCGACCACGTCGATGTCGTCGCCGCGCGCGGTCAGCATGATGATCGGCACGCTGCCCGCGGCGCGGATGCGGCGGCAGACCTCGAACCCGTCGATCCCCGGCAGCATCACGTCGAGCAGCACGATGTCGGGCGGGCTGCCGGCCAGCAGCCGCAGCCCGGCCTCACCGTCGGGCGCCGGTTCGACCCGGTGCCCGTGACGGCGCAGGCCAAGGCCGAGACCCTCGCGCACGGCGGGGTCGTCCTCGATCAGCAACACATTCGGCACCGGCCGATTATGGCGGTGATTCACCACAAGCACCTCATCTGTAGCAAAACCATGACATCGCCACGGTCCAATCCGGACATCGCGGGCCGACGCTGTGGATCATGCTCGAACAGCGCACCCAGCCACTGCACACCCGGCCACGGCCCCGGCGCACCCGGCGGGCCCGCCTGGTCGCGGTGCTCGCCGCGGCGGTCACCGCCGCCGCCCTGTTCGTCGCGTTCTCCTTGCGCGACAACGAATCCGGCCCGGTCGAGGCCGCCGGCACGGCGACCGCCAGCGTGGTCTTCGACCGCAGCGGCGGCGACTACCTGCGTCAGCAGAACGCGGACGCCCGGTTCCGCTCGGCGTCGCTGGTGAAGCTGCTCATCGGCATCGACCTGGTGCAGCGCGGCATCGTCACGCCCGCGAACCCCAGCCCGCGGATGACACGCATGCTCTCCTTCAGCGACGACGCGCTCGCCCAGCAGCTGTGGACCTCCGGCGGCGGGCCGGAGATCGTCACGCGCACCGCCCGTTCGCTCGGGCTGCACGCGACGCCGCCCGCGGTGGCACACCGGTGGGGCGACACGCTGATCAGCGCCGACGACGTGGTGGCCATCTACCGCTTCCTGTACACGCTGCCGGCGAGCAAGCGCTCCCTGGTGCTGGACCCGCTGCGCGACGCCGCGGAGATCGCCGCCGACGGGACCGATCAGTACTTCGGCATCCCCAGCGGGCTGCCGGGGCAGCGCTGGGCGATCAAGCAGGGCTGGGCCGCCGGGCGCGGCGGGGTGGACGCGCACACCAGCGGCCTCGTCGGCACCGGCGACCGGTACATCGTCGTGGTGCTCACGCACCATCCCGAAGGCACCGCGCTCGCCGACGCCACCCGGCAGCTGACCGCCACGACGGCGGCCTTGGCCCCGCTGCTGCGGTGAACCGGGAGCCGTCGGTCGGCAGCGGCGGTTCGGGCGGGTGGGTCACCAGCGTCCGCCTCGACGGCGGGTTTCGTGGGCCTGGTACTCGCCGGGCCGGAGGCCCCTAAGCCTCTTCCTCCAGCATTTCGGCTGTGACGGCCGACTCCGTGTCCGGGATCTCGAGGTCCTTGGCGCGCTTGTCGGCCATTGCCAGCAGGCGGCGGATCCGGCCCGCCACCGCGTCCTTCGTCATCGGCGGATCGGACAGCTGGCCCAGCTCCTCCAGCGACGCCTGCCTGTTCGACAGCCGCAGCTTCCCGGCCGCCAGCAGGTGATCCGGGGCGGTGTCGCCGAGGATCTCCATCGCCCGCTCCACCCTCGCCGCGGCCGCGACCGCGGCACGCGCGGAACGGCGGAGGTTCGCGTCGTCGAAGTTGGCCAGCCTGTTCGCCGTCGCCCGCACCTCGCGGCGCATCCGGCGTTCCTCCCACTGCAGCACGCTCGCGTGCGCGCCCAGCCTGGTCAGCAGCGCGCCGATCGCGTCACCGTCGCGGACCACCACGCGGTCCGCGCCGCGCACCTCCCGCGACTTGGCCTGGATGCCCAGCCTGCGCGCGGCGCCCACGAGCGCGAGCGCGGCCTCCGGCCCCGGGCACGTGACCTCCAGCGACGAGGACCGGCCGGGCTCGGTCAGCGAACCGTGCGCGAGGAAAGCGCCACGCCAGGCGGCTTCCGCGTCGGCGATGCCGCCGGACACCACCGCCGCCGGCAGCCCGCGCACGGGGCGGCCGCGGTTGTCGATCAGCCCGGTCTGCCGGGCCAGGCCCTCGCCGTCCTTGACCACCCGCACCAGGTAACGCGTCGTCTTCCGCAGCCCCCCGGCGGAAAGCACGTGCACGTCGGAATGGTGGCCGTAGAGCTCCTGGATCTCCTTGCGCAGCCGCCGCGCGACCGAGCCGGTGTCCAGCTCGGCCTCCACCACCACCCGGCCGCCCACGATGTGCAGACCGCCCGCGAACCGCAGCATCGACGCCACCTCGGCGCGGCGCGGCCCGATCTTGGTGATCTGCAGCCTGCTCAGCTCGTCCTTCACCGCCGCGGTCATCGCCATGTCCCCTCCCTGCTTTCTCCACCGTCCCGGTCACCCGCACCGGGGCGGCGACCGAGAGCTTCCCGCACACAGCCCGCGAGCGCATCCGGATCGTGCAAACCCGCCACGTTCGGGTCCGCCACGTCCGCGAGCAGCGCCCGCGCCCCCAATTCGGCCGCAGCGTCACTCAGGCGCTGCGGCGTCGGCACCGACGCCCGGTCCGCGATCACCGTGTCTACCCGCAGTCCGGGCGCGTGCTGGAAGAGTACGTGCAGATGCCGTTCGGGTGAGAAGCCCGCCGTCTCACCCGGCTGCGGGACCAGGTTGAGGATGACCACCTTCGTCGCCTCCGTCCGCACCAGCGCGTCGTGCAGACCGGGCACCAGCACGTGCGGCAGCACGCTGGTGAACCACGAGCCGGGGCCGAGAAACACCACGTCAGCGCCCAGCACCGCGTCCACGGCCTGCGGGCAGGCGACCGGGGTGGCACCCGGGCTGCCCGGCGTGCGCAGCTCGATCCGCCGGACCCGGCCGGGCGTGCTGGCCACGGCCACCTGCCCCCGGATCGTGCGGACCTCGCCGTCGTTGCTGAGGCCGGTCACCTCGCCCTCGATCTCCAGCGGCCCGGTGGCCATCGGCAGTACCCGCCCGCTCACCCCGAGCAGCCGGCACGCCTCGTCCAGCGCGGCCACCGGATCACCCAGCACCTCGAACAACCCGGCCAGCAGCAGGTTCCCCACCGCGTGCCCGGCCAGCGCTCCGTTGCCACCGAAGCGATGCTGGAACACCTCGCCCCACAACGTTTCCCCCAGCTCGGCCTCCGCCAGTGTGGCGAGCGCCTGGCGCAGATCCCCCGGCGGGAGCAGGCCGAGCTCGCGGCGCAGCCTGCCGGAGGAACCGCCGTCGTCGGCGACCGTCACCACCGCGGTGACGTCGGAGGTCAGGCGCCGCGCCGCCATCAGCGTCGCGTGCAGCCCGTGGCCGCCACCGAGGGCGACCGCACGCAGGGGGCGCTCCGGGGTCACTCGCGGCCCAGGTCCCGGTGGATCACCTTGACCGCCATACCGTCCTCATTGGACAGCAGCCGGGCCAGCTCCTCGGAAAGGGCCACGCTGCGGTGTTTTCCGCCCGTGCAGCCCACGGCGAGAGTCAGGTAACGCTTGCCCTCGCGCTTGTAGCCGGCCCCGATCAGCCGCAGCAGCTGATGGTAGCGGTCGAGGAACTCCTCCGCCCCTTCCTGGGACAGCACGTAGTTGCGCACCTCGGAGTCCAGGCCGGTGTGGTCGCGCAGCTCCGGGATCCAGAACGGGTTCGGCAGGAACCGCACGTCCATCACCAGGTCGGCATCCATCGGCAGGCCGTACTTGTAGCCGAACGAGAGCACCGTGACCCTGGTGCGGGTGGCCGATTCGGAGCCGAACGCGTCCTCGATCTTGGCGCGCAGGTCGTGCACCGACAGCGCGGAGGTCTCCAGCACCAGGTCGGCTTCCTCGCGCAACGGCTCCAGCAGCGCGCGCTCGGCCGTGATGCCGTCGGCCAGCCTGCCGTCGCCCTGCATCGGGTGGCCACGCCGGACCGACTCGAAGCGGCGCACCAGCACCGCGTCGGTGGCCTCCAGGAACAGCACCCGCGGCTTGTAGCCGCGCGCGTCCAGGTCCTTGATCACCGAGGCGAGGTCGTCGGTGAACGCCCGCGAACGGACGTCCATCACCACGGCGACCTTCGTGATCGCGCCGCGGGCCTGCGCCCCCAGCTCGACCATCGTGGCGATCAGCTCGGGCGGCAGGTTGTCCACCACGAACCAGCCGAGGTCCTCCAGGCATTTCGCGGCGGTGCTGCGGCCCGCGCCGGACAGCCCGGTGACGACCGCGACCTCCATTCCCGAATGGTGCCCGTCTTCGTTGTCGCTCATGACTCCCTCTCCCCTGTGTTGAGTGCCGCGTGCACCGCCTCCGCGGTGCGTTTCCCCACTCCCGGCACTTCCGCGATCTGCTCCACCCCGGCGGCACGGAGTTTCTTCACCGAGCCGAAATGCTTGATCAGCGCGGCCTTCCTGGTCTGGCCGAGCCCCGGCACACCGTCCAAAACGGACACTTGCACGCGCTTGGCGCGCTTCTCCCGGTGGTAGCGGATGGCGAAGCGGTGCGCCTCGTCCCGGACCCGCTGCAACAGATACAGCGATTCGGCCGTACGCGGCAGGATCACCGGGTCGGGATCGGCGGGCAGCCAGACCTCCTCCAAGCGCTTGGCCAGCCCGACCACGGCGACGTCGGTGATGCCCAGCTCGGCCAGCACGTCCGCGGCCGCCGTCGCCTGCGGGCCGGCGCCGTCGACGACGAGCAGGTTCGGCGGGTACGCGAACTTGCGCGGGCGCCCCGTCTCCGGGTCGATGCCGGGCTTGCTCTCGTCGACGGCGGTTTCCTTGAGGTAGCGCTGGAACCGGCGCCGCACGACCTCCGCGATCGAGGCGACGTCACCCTCCTCCGCCGCCTCGCGCAACGCGAAGCGCTTGTACTCGGACTTGCGTGGCAGCCCGTCCTCGAAGACCACCAGGGACGCGACCACGTCACTGCCCTGGATGTGGCTGATGTCCACGCATTCGATCCGCAGCGGCGCGCTGTCCAGGCCGAGCTGCTCCTGCAGCTCCGACAGCGCCGCCGACCGCGCGGTGAGATCGCCGGCGCGGCGCAGTTTGTGTTGCTGGAACGCCTCTTGCGCGTTGCGCTGCACGGTTTCGGCCAGCGCGCGCTTGTCCCCGCGCTGCGGCACCCGCAGCTGCACCCGGGAACCACGCAGCGTGGACAGCCACTCGATGAGCGCCTCGGCGTCGGCGGGCAGCTCGGGCACCAGCACCTCGCGCGGCACCGGCGTGGCGTTGTCCGCCGTCTGCTCGGCCAGCTCCGCCTGCTCGCCGTAGAACTGGGCCAGGAAGTGGTCGACGAGATCCGCGACGTCCATCTCCTCGGCCTTGTCGATCACCCAGCCGCGCTGGCCGCGCACCCGGCCGCCGCGCACGTGGAAAACCTGCACCGCCGCTTCGAGTTCGTCGTGCGCGAAGGCCACCACGTCCGCGTCCGTGCCGTCACCGAACACCACGGCCTGCTTCTCCATCGCGCGGCGCAGCGCCCCGAGATCGTCCCGGAGCCGGGCGGCCCGCTCGAACTCGAGCGTCTCGGAGGCCTCGGCCATCTCCTTTTCCAGGCGGCGCACCATCGCGTCGGTGCGGCCGGCCAGAAAATCGCAGAAATCCTCGACGATCGAACGGTGCTGCTCCGCTGTCACCTTGCCGACACAGGGGGCGGAACACTTGTCGATGTAGCCGAGCAGACAGGGACGGCCGATCTGGGTGTGCCGGCGGAAAACCCCGTTGGAACAGGTGCGCGCCGGGAACACGCGCAGCAGCAGGTCGAGCGTCTCGCGGATCGCCCACGCGTGCGCGTACGGGCCGAAGTACCGCACGCCCTTCTTGCGCGGCCCGCGGTAGACGTGCAGGCGCGGGTACTCCTCGTGCATCGTCACCGCGAGCACCGGATACGTCTTGTCGTCGCGGTAGCGGACGTTGAACCGCGGGTCGAACTCCTTGATCCAGTTGTACTCGAGCTGGAGGGCCTCGACCTCGGTGGCCACCACGGTCCACTCCACGCTCGCCGCGGTGGTGACCATCTGGCGGGTGCGCGGATGGAGCCCGGCGAGGTCGGCGAAGTAGGAGTTGAGCCTGCTGCGCAGGCTCTTGGCCTTGCCGACGTAGATGACCCGCTTCGTCGCGTCGCGGAACTTGTACACGCCGGGCTGGTCCGGGATGCTCCCCGGTGCTGGACGGTAGGTGGACGGATCAGCCACGCACCAAGCCTATGGCTCCGGTGCGACAGCCTCGCGCACCCCCACCATCACAGCGGCGGACCGGCTGTGCAGTGCACCGGCCCGGCGCCGGCGGGGTCGAGCGCGTTGCCGATCATGTCCGCGACCCCGCCGTCGAAGGCGAGCCCGCCGTGGCCCACCGGGTCGGCCGGGCAGGTGTCCTGGACGAAGGCGTTGTGCACACCGGATTCCGGCACGAACGACGTCGCCGGCGGCGTGACGACGACGTCCGTGCGCGAGGCGATGATGGTGTAATCCACGCCGGGCTGGGCGACCGGGCCGCTGGTCAGGGCCTCGACGGCGGAGCCGCCGGGCAGCATCTCGGGACAGGACTGGCAGCCGGCGGAATTCAGCACCGCATCGACCGCGGGCCGCAGCCCGAGCAGGTCGGCCAGGGTCACGAGCCCGGACACGTCCGTCCCGTGCGTCGGCGGCGCGAGCGCGACCACCCGGCTCACTTTGCCGGCGTACCCCAGCACTTTCGGGACGTACAGGGACTGGAAAGCGCCCTCGGAATGGCCCACCAGAGCGACTTTCGCCGCCCCCGTCACCTGCCGCACGCGATCGATGAAGGCCGCGATTTCGCGCGAGGAGTTCTCGATCGCGGTAGTGCCTCCGACCGGGGAGCCGGGCGCGGCCTGGCCGTAGGTGAGGGTGAACGTGCAGTACCCGGCCTGGCGGAGATACGGGTCGAGGAAGGAGAAGTTGTCCGGCCCGTTCGCGCCGAGCCCGTGCAGCAGGACGACCGGCGCGCCGCCACGGCAGCCTTCCGCGGTGGCCGCGGTCGAGGGCAGGAACAGGCTCGCCAGTACCGCCAGCACCACGGCGATCGCGATCTTGCGCATCGGACTCCCTGTCCCCTCGGCGACGCGGCATCGAAACCCTATGGGCGCGGGGTGGAAAGCGCATTTCGGAAAGCCTTGTCGCGTTGGGGTGGCAACGGACGCGCGCGGGCCGTCGCGTTGCGCGGCGGTGGTGGACAGGCGTGTGCGGCGGGTGTGCGATTCTCGGGGGCATGCGCATCGCCACGTGGAACGTCAACTCGGTCACGGCCCGGCTGGAACGGCTGCTCGCCTGGCTCGAAACCGCCCAGCCCGACGTGGTGTGCCTGCAGGAACTCAAATGCGCCACCGACGGCTTCCCCGCCGCGCAGGTGGCAGAGCTCGGCTACGAAACCGCCGCGTACGGCACCGGGCGCTGGAACGGCGTGGCGGTCCTGTCCCGCGCAGGCCTCGAAGACGTCAAGCGCGGGCTGCTCGACGAGCCGCGGTACGAGGACACCGCCGAGCCGAGGGCGATCGGCGCGACGTGTGGCGGGGTGCGGGTCTGGTCGGTCTACGTACCCAACGGCCGCGAGCCGGGGCACCCGCACTACGAGTACAAGCTCCGGTGGCTGGAAGCCTTACGTGGCACGGTGATCGCGGAGACCGACGGCGCGCGGCCGTTGGCGGTGCTGGGTGATTTCAACATCGCACCCACCGACGACGACGTGTGGGACATCAGCCTGTTCACCGAATCCACCCACGTGACCGACGCCGAGCGCAAAGCGCTGGCTGTGCTCCGCGAAGCCGGCCTCACGGATGTGCTGCCACGCGCGCTCAAGTACGAAAAGCCTTACACCTACTGGGATTACCGCCAGCTGGCCTTCCCCAAGAACAACGGGATGCGCATCGACCTCGTCTACGGGGACGCGAAGTTCTCCGGCGCGGTCACCGACGCCTACGTGGACCGTGAGGCGCGCAAGGGCAAGGGCGCGTCCGACCACGCCCCGGTGGTCGTGGACCTCACGGTCTAGAAGATGTGCAGGCCGCCGTCGACGTTGTAGGTGACGCCGGTGATGAACCCGGCGTCCTCCCCCAGCAGGAAGGCGATCGTGGCCGCCACGTCGGCCGGGGTGCCCACGCGGCCGACGGGCAGGTCCCGCACCAGCTCGCCCTTGCGTTCGTCGCTGAGAGTGCCGCCCATGATGTCGGTGTCGATGGGGCCCGGCGAGACGGCGTTGACCGTGACCCCCTGGCCGCCGATTTCCCTTGCCAGGGCACGGGTGAAGCCCAGCACGGCGGCCTTCGCCGCGGAGTAGGAAACGCGGCTGTACGTGCCGCCGCCGCGCTGCGCGGACACCGAGGAAACGCTCACGATCCGGCCCACGCCATGGGAAACCATGGTCCGCGCGACCCGCTGGGTCAGCACGAACAGGCCACGCATGTTGATCGCGAAAACCCTGTCCCACTCGGCAAGATCGAGTTCGAAGAACGGGACCGGCGAGGCCACCCCGGCGATGTTCGCCAGCCCCACCACCTGCGACAGCTCGGCCTCGACCCGCGCGACGGCAGGCTCGATCTCCTCCGGCCGCGCGAGGTCCACGCCCACACCGAGCGCACGGACTCCGTGCCGCCGCGCCAGATCCGACGCGACCTCCTCGGCACCCGCGCCGTCGATGTCCACCACCGCGACGTCCCAGCCCGCCCCGGCCAGCCTGCCGGCCGTCACCCGCCCTATCCCGCGCGGGGACGCGCCGCCGGTCACGATGGCCGTCCGCCGGGCGGGAAACGACGTCACGGCTGGTTCGACCACGCCTGCTTGTGCAGGCGCCGCAGCGCGCGTACCGCCTCGACCGCCCTGTCCCGGTCCACGGCCTGGATCGCCAGCACGCCGTGGTACTCGTCCTCGGGCAGTTCGAGCCGGGCGAAGGACGCGCCGTCGGGGAAGCTCACCGACAGCACCTCCAGCCAGCTGAATCGCTTCTGCAGCAACAAAACATTGCGCACCTCGATGCCTTCGGCGTCGGCCCGCACGCGCGGCGTGGCGAACAGCAGCGCACCGGCCGCGAGCAGGATCCCCACGCCCATCATCGCGATCTGGTCGGACACCTCGAAGATCGCGCCCGTGTTCGAGCTGCGCAGCAGGATCGCGACCACCGCGAAGGCCACCACCAAGATGACCGCGAGGATGACCGACATCCAGGCAGCCCGGAAGGGGCGGATCACGACGGTTTCGTCCTGCTTGGTCATCGTCCCGTTCATGCACCGCCTCGCTGACGCTCGGTATCGCGTTCACGAACAGTTGCCGTGCCGCATGATTCGCCCGCAGGCTCGCTCATATGAACCCTCGTTCGGTCCACGGCTGGCGCAGCGTCCGCAGCACGTGCGCGGTGTCCAGCGCCGCCTGGGTGGCTTCGCGCCCCTTGTCCTCCGCCGACTCCGGCAGCCCGGCGCGGTCCAGCGCCTGTGCTTCCGTTTCGACCGTCAGCACGCCGTTGCCGACCGGGGTGCCCTCGTCGAGCGCGACCCTCGTCAGCCCGGCCGTCACCGCGTCACAGACGTACTCGAAATGCGGCGTGCCACCACGGATCACGACGCCGAGCGCCACGACCGCGTCGTGGCTGCGGGCCAGCGACTGCACCACGACCGGCAGCTCCACCGCGCCGGCCACCCGCACCACCGTGGGCTCCTCGGCGAGCTTGGCCTCCTTGGCCGTGGCCAGCGCCCGCTCCAGCAGCGTGTCGGTGATGTTCGCGTGCCACCGCGTGGCGACGATGGCCAGCTTGAGGTTCTCGCACTCGCTCAGGTCGAGGTCCGTTTCCGGACGTCCCGCACCGCTCACTGTGCCGCGCCATTTCCGTTCGGCGCCCGGTCGAAGTCGGCTCCGACCTGGTCGAACTCCTCGAGGTTGGACAGGTCGTGCCCCATCCGGTCCCGTTTGGTGCGCAGGTACCGCACGTTCTCCGGGTTGGGCGAGATCGGCAGCGCCACCCGGCCGGTGACCTTGAGGCCGTAGCCTTCCAGGCCGACGCGCTTGGCCGGGTTGTTGGTGAGCAGGCGCATCGAGCGCACGCCGAGGTCGCACAGGATCTGCGCGCCGGTGCCGTAGTCCCGCGCGTCGGCGGGCACGCCGAGCGCCAGGTTCGCGTCCACCGTGTCCGCGCCGAGGTCCTGCAGCTGGTAGGCCTGGAGCTTGTGCAGCAGGCCGATGCCCCGGCCCTCGTGCCCGCGGATGTAGAGCACCACGCCGCGGCCCTCGTCGGCGACCGCCTGCAGAGCCGCGTCCAGCTGCGGGCCGCAGTCGCAGCGCAGCGAGCCGAACACGTCGCCGGTCAGGCATTCCGAGTGCACCCGGACCAGGATGTCCTCGCCGTCGCCGACATCGCCGTAGACGAACGCGACGTGCTCGATGCCGTCGAGCAGGCTGTCGTACCCGACTGCGCGGAAGGTGCCCGCGGCCAGCGGGATCCGGGCTTCGGCGACCCGCTCGACCTGCTTCTCGGTGCGGCGGCGGTAGGCGATCAGATCGGCGATCGTGATGATCTCCAGATCGTGGTCGGCGGCGAACACCTGCAGCTCGTCGCGGCGCGCCATGTCCCCCTCGTCCTTCTGGGAGACTATCTCGCACAGCACCCCCGCCGGCTGTAACCCGGCGAGCCTGGCGAGGTCCGCCGACGCCTCGGTGTGCCCGGGGCGGCGCAGCACGCCGCCTTCCTTCGCGCGCAGCGGCACGACGTGCCCGGGACGCTTGAAGTCGGTGGCCTTCGAATCCGGGTCGGCCAGCAGCCGGATCGTGCGCGCACGATCGGCGGCCGAGATCCCGGTGGTGATGCCTTCGGACGCGTCCACCGTCACCGTGTACGCGGTGCCCCGCGCGTCCTGGTTCGTGTGGTACATCGGCGGCAGGTCCAGCCGCTCGCAGTTGTCCTCGGTCAGCGATACACACACGTACCCGGAGGTGTAGCGCACCATGAAGGCCAGCAGCTCAGGCGTGGCCTTCTCGGCGGCGAAGATCAGGTCGCCCTCGTTCTCGCGGTCCTCGTCGTCGACCACGATCACCGGGCGGCCGTCCGCTACGGCGGCGATGGCCCGCTCGATCCCGGCGGTGTCCACCGGCACTCCAGCGCCGCACGGCGTCCCTGCTGTCACGTTGCCTCCCGGGTCGAAACCTCAAGCTCCATTGTGCTCCGCCAGACCGGCCAGATGCGGTGTGGCCAGCTTCTCGACGTACTTGGCGAGCACGTCCACCTCGAGGTTGACCAGATCGCCCGGCTCTGCTCGGCCCAGCGTCGTCAGCTCCAGTGTGGTCGGGATGAGCGCCACCGTG
Organism: Amycolatopsis sp.; assembly: GCF_035546795.1. GTDB lineage: Bacteria > Actinomycetota > Actinomycetes > Mycobacteriales > Pseudonocardiaceae > Amycolatopsis_E. The sequence continues at coordinate 104,988 of NZ_DASZWC010000052.1, read as the reverse complement.
AACTCGTCGTTCGTCACACTCGCCACGGTGAGCGAAATCCCGTCCACCGCGATCGAACCCTTTTCGACAACATAGCGCGACAAGCCGGCGGGCAGCGCGAACCGGGTCAGCCCGTTTTCGTCCCTGGACCGGAAGACCCCGGTGCCGTCGACGTGGCCCTGCATGATGTGCCCGCCGAGGCGGGCGCCGACCGCGGTGGCCCGCTCCAGGTTGACCCGGTCGCCGGTGGCGATCTTGGCCAGCCGCGAGCGCCGCAGGGTCTCGTTCACCACGTCGAGGGTGAACTCCTCGCCGCGCACCTCGACCACGGTCAGGCAGACCCCGCTGACCGCGATCGAGTCGCCATGGCGGGCGTCGGAACTGACGACGGGCCCGCCCACGGTCAGCCTGGCCGCGTTGGGCAGCTGCTCCACCGCGGTGATCTCGCCGAGCTCCTCGACAATGCCGGTGAACACTGGCGCCTCCCTTTACTGGTGTGCGGCGGCGCGTGCGCGCAGTGCGGCGACGGCCTTGCCCGGGTCTTCGGCGCCGTAGACGGCGGAGCCCGCGACGAAGCAGTCGACTCCCGCTTCGGCGGCCTGTTCGATCGTATCGGCGTTGATCCCGCCGTCGATCTCGACGATCACGTTCAGATGCCCGGTGTCGACAAGGCGGCGCGCGGTACGGACCTTCTCCAGCACGTCCGGGATGAAGGACTGGCCGCCGAAGCCGGGCTCGACCGACATCACCAGCAGCGTGTCGTAGTGCTTGAGCGTGTCGAGGTGGTCCTCCAGCGGGGTGCCGGGCTTGACCGACAACCCGGCCTTCGCACCCGCCGCGCGCAGGTTCTTGGCCAGCATGACCGGGTCTTCGGCGGCCTCGACGTGCACGGTGACGTTGTAGGCGCCGGCCTCGGCGTACCCGACGGCCCAGCGGTCCGGGTCCTCGATCATCAGGTGGCAGTCCAGCGGCAGGTCGGTGGACTTGAGCAGCGACTGCACCACCGGCAGGCCCAGCGTCAGGTTCGGCACGAAATGCGCGTCCATCACGTCGACGTGCACCCAGTCGGCGCGCGTCTCCCCGGCCCCCGCGACGGCGTTGATCTCTTCGCCAAGCCGGGCGAAATCGGCGGACAGAATACTCGGGGCGATCAGGGGTCGGTGGCTCACGGTTACGCAGTGTAGAAGGTCAGACCGGCAGGAGTTCCAGCGCCGTCGTCCACGGTCCCGCCAGCTGGGACACCTGCGCCCCCGCCGAGGCGAGCGAGTCCAGATGCCCGCGCCACGCGGGATGCCCGGCGCGCGCCGGGCTGACCTGATACGCCACCGCCACGGAGACGGCCGGGTCGCCGAGTACATCGCCGAGCACGGTCAGCGCCTGGTTGTCGGCGATGCCCAGCGCCAGCTTCACCACCGAGTTCGCGCTCGCCGGGGCGAACAGGAACACCTCGGGATCCGGATGCGGCCGCGGCTCGCCCGGCAGGCGCGAGCCGCTGCGCACCTCCAGGTCGGTGAGCTCCTGGAGCCGGGCGAGCTCGCCGGTGTGCGCCAGCCAGGCCGCCGTGTTCGGGGTCAGCGTGATCGCCAGCCGCCAGCCTCGCGCCACGGCGGGTTCGGCTATTTCGGTGCGCAGGCGCGACTCGACGCCGCCGCACGAACTGGCGACGAGGCCGAGCAGTCTCATTTCCGCAGTACGGCGCAGAACATCGCGTCCGTGCCGTGCCGGTGCGGCCACAGCTGCACGTACGGACCGTCCCCGAGCAACGGCATTTCGGGGAAGAACTCCCGCGCGTCGAGCATTTCGGCCTTGCTGCGGCGGGCCACGTCGCTGACCACGCCCTCCGTCTCGGCCAGGTGCGGCGAGCAGACGACGTACGCGACGACGCCGCCCGGGCGCACCAGTTCGAGCGCCGCGCCGAGCAGTTGTCCTTGCAGCTTGGTCAGATCCGCGACGTCGGAGGGCTTGCGGCGCCAGCGCGACTCCGGCCGGCGGCGCAATGAACCAAGGCCGCTGCACGGGGCGTCCACGAGGATCCGGTCGTAGCCCGGTTCGAGCCCGGACTCGCGGCCGTCGGCCACGTGCACCTTCACCGGCAGGCCCGCGACGGCGTGCTCCACCAGACGGGCACGATGCGGCGCCTGCTCGACGGCGTCCAGCGTCGCGCCGGAAAGCGCGGCGAGGGCGCCCAGCAGCGCGGCCTTCCCGCCCGGACCGGCACACAGGTCGAGCCAGCGTTCGTCGGCGCCATCGAGGGGCGCCCTGGTCAGCGCGACCGCGCACAGCTGACTGCCCTCGTCCTGGACCGCCGCGAGCTTTTCGCGAATGGGCTCGGAATCCGCCGGGTCGCCCGACCCGGCCGGCAGGTGGACTCCGTAGGGCGAGTAGGGCGCGACGTCCCCGCCGGTGATCGCGGCCAGCTCGTCCGCGCTGATCTCGCCGGGCCGCGCGACCAGGTGCACCTCGGGCCGCTGGTCATCGGCCTCCAGCGCGGCCTGCAGCTCGGTTCCCTTGTCCCCCAGCGCTTCCGCGAACGAACGGGCGACCCAGCGCGGGTGCGCGGTGCGCAGCGCGAGGTTGCCGATCGGATCCTTCACCGGATCCGGCGCGAGCTCGTCCAGCCAGGCCGCTTCGTCCTTTTCGGACACTTTCCGCAGCACCGCGTTGACGAACCCGGCGACGTGCGAACCGCCCTCGACCCTGGCCATGTTGACCATCGAGTCGACCGCGGCGTGCTCCGGGATCCGGGTGCGCAGCAACTGGTAGGCGCCGAGGCGCAGGCAGTCCAGCACCACACCGTCCACTTTGGACACCGGACGGTCGAGGTTGGCGCCGATGACCTCGTCCAGCAGGCCCTGCGCGCGGGACGTCCCGTAGGCCAGCTCCGTGGCCAGCGCGGCGTCCCGGCCGCCGAGCTTGCGCTGCCGGAGCAGGTCGGGCAGCACGAGGTTCGCGTACGCGTCGCGTTCGCGGACCGCGCGCAGCACCTCGAAGGCCACCCTGCGCGCCGGGTCCTCGTACGGCGGCGGGCGGCGGGGCCCCTGTTTACGCGGGGCAGGCCTGTTCCGCTGCGGCCGTGACGGCCGTTGCTGACGTTCACCACTCATGAAAGGCGCTCTCCCTGGTCGATCCTCGTGCCACGCGCCCAGTCGGTGGCCGCCATCCGTTTCTTGCCCTGCGCCTGCACCTCGCCGAGCCGCACCGGCTGCGTGGCGGTGCCCGCGAGCACCCGCTTGCGTTCCACCCGCAGCTCGCCCGGCGGCAGCGCCGGCTCGTCGAGCACCGTCACCGGCCCGAGCTTGAACCGTTCGCCACGGAATTCGGTCCAGGCGCCCGGATCCGGCGTCACCGCCCGGATCAGCCGGTCCACCGCGTGCGCCGGATCGGCGAACGACACCTTGGCGTCCTCCACCGTGACCTTGGGCGCGTAGGTGACCCCGTCGGCGGGCTGCGGTACGGCCTGGATCGTGCCGTCCTCGATACCGTCTATTGTGGACACCAGCAGCCGGGCACCGGACTCCGCGAGCCGCTCCAGCAGCGCGCCCGCGGTGTCCGTGGGCTGGATCTTCTCGGTGACCACGCCGAAGACCGGGCCCGCGTCCAGTTCCTTGACGATCCGGAACGTGGACGCGCCGGTGATCTCGTCCCCGGCCCGGATCGCGGCCTGCACCGGGGCGGCGCCCCGCCACGCGGGCAGCAGCGAGAAGTGCAGGTTCACCCAGCCGCGGGCCGGGATGTCGAGGGTGCGCTGCGGCAGCAGGGCGCCGTACGCGACCACCGGGCAGGCGTCCGGGGCCAGCTCACGCAGGCGATCGAGGAATTCGGGCTCCCCCGCCTTCGCCGGGGTCAGCACCTCGATCCCGTGCTCGTCGGCCACCGCTCCGACAGGCGAGCGCACGACCTTGCGGCCGCGGCCGGCCGGCGCGTCAGGTCGCGTGACCACCGCGACCACCTCGTGCCGGGGCGAGTCGAGCAGGGCACGGAGAGCGGGTACCGCGGGTTCGGGGGTACCGGCGAACACCAGGCGCATCAAGGCACCTCGGCGATTTCAGGCTGGGAGAACATCGTCGCTCAGTCTATGGCCGGCACCATTCCGCCAACATGCGGGAGCGGCCCGCGCCGGTGACGCCCATGCGCTGCCGGTGCCGGACCGCAGCGTCGAGCGGGCCCGCGCCGACCGGATTGTCCAGCACGTCACCGACCCGGCCGCGGTGTTCGCCGAGTTCCACCGGGTACCGCGGCCCGGGCGGGTGGCGTGTGTAGCCGAACCGGACTGGGACAGCATCGTCGTCGATCCCGGCGGGCGCGCTGGAACGTGCGGAGGCAACCGCCGGCTGGCCGGGATGTCCGCAGGCCCGTTCCTCGCGACCAGCATCCTGTTCGTGGCCGTCCTGCGGCGCCCTGACCAGATCGCGCCTAAATGAGCGCCTGCGGGTCCAGCTGGATGCGCACCGGCTCGGCCTCCTTGCGCGCCACGCGGCGCGCCTGCGCCGTCGCCAGGGTGGCCGCAAGCGCCCTGCCGTCCGCGCGGGGCACGCGAACCAGGGCGCGCTCGCGTTCCGTGCGGCCCTCGTCGTCCATCTCGCCCAGCGGCACCGGGCCCAGCACCTCGCCCGACTCGGGCAGCGAGAGCTCGTCCAGCAGCGCGCCGACCGCCTCCGGAGTGCCCTCCAGGCTCGCCATCCGCACCGCGGGCGGGAAGCCCAGTTCGCGCCGCTCGGCCAGCTCGCGTTCGGCATGCCACGCCGGGTCCCACCGGACGAGCGCCTGCACCGGCGTCAGCCCCGCCTCGGCACCCACCACGATCCGGCCACCCGCCGCGCCCGGGCGCACCAGCGCCGCCGCGGCCATCCAGCGGCGCAGCGTCTCCTCTGCCGCGCGGAGGTCCTGCCTGCCCAGCAACGCCCACCCGTCCAGCAGCAGCGCGGCACCGTAGCCGCCTTCGGCCACCGGCTCCGCGCCCGGCGTGCACACCACCAGCGCCGGTTTGCCCGGCACCGTGGCCAGCACTTCCTGCGCGCCCGAAGTCCGCACGGCGAAGCCGGGAAACGCGCGGCCCAGCTCTTCCGCCGTCCGCTTCGAGCCGACCACCATCGCCCGCATCCGCTGCGAACCACAGGAGTTGCACCGGAAACCACCCTCGGGCGCCCCGCACCAGCGGCAGCTCGGCGCCCCGGAACCGGTCAGCGCCAACGGTCCCGCGCAACGGCGGCAGTGCGCCGGAGCGCGGCATTGCGCACACGCCAGCGCCGGCACGTAACCGCGCCGCGGCACCTGCACGAGCACCGGCGCCCCACCGCTCAGCGCCTGCCTCGCCGCCTCGAACGCCACCGACGGCAGCCGTGCGACGCGGGCCGCTTCATCCCGCGCGACATCGAAATCCTCGCCGACCGGCGTGACCCTGGGGACCGCCCGCCGCAGCTCCTCGCGGGACGCGAGCACCGGATGCGCCCAGCCCGATTCGACCAGCAGCTGCGCCTCGGCCGTGCGCGCGAATCCGGCCACCAGCATCGACGCCTTCTCCGCGTGCGCGCGCAGGATCAGCACGTCCCGCACCTGCGGATACGGCATATGCGGGTCGACGTGCAGATCGTCCCCGTCGTCCCAGACCACGAACAGCCCGGGATCGTGCACCGGCGCGAACATCGTCGCCCGGGTGCCGACCACGATCGGCGCCGAACCGCGCGCGACCGCCAGCCACCGCCGGTACCGTTCCGCCGGGCCGAGATCCGCGGACAGCCCGACCACGGCGTCCTCCCCGGCCAGCTCGGCACACGCGGCATGCACCCGTGCCAGATCCCGCTGATCCGGCACCACAAGCACGGCACCGCGCCCACCGGCCGCCACGACGGCGGCCGCTTCGGCCAGCCGCCGCGGCCAGTCCTCGCCCGGCAATGCCTGCCACACGGCGTGCGCCTGTCTGTTCCCGCGCAGCGCTTCGAGGAACGCCGCACCTCGCTGATAGCGCGCCCAGCCGCTCTCCGACGGGACGGCCTTCACCTCCGCGCGCGGACGCGCGGGCTCGGCCTCCGTCTTCGCGTGCCGCGGCGGGATCGCCAGCCGCAGCACGTCGATCATGGTGCCGCCGTAGCGTTCGGCGACCGTCCTCGCCAGCGCCGCCAGCCGCGGATCGAGCACCCGCTCGCTGGACGTGACCCGCTCCAGGAACGCGAGCCGCCCGGTGTGTTCGGTGGTCGCGGCCCGCTCGATCAGGAACCCGTCGACGAGCTGCCCGGCGAACCGCACGCGCACCCTGGCGCCGGGGACCGCGTCGGCGTCGAGCTTGTCCGGGACCTGGTAGTCGAACGTGCGGTCCAGATGCGCCAGCGGCACGTCGACCACGATCCTCGCGATCGGGTCGACGGCCGCCGCCTTCTGCTGTCCCTTGCGCGCCTGGGGTTTCCTGGCCGCCGGTTTCGGCTTGGGGAGGTCCCAGAGCGGGGTGGTCTGTGCTCCGTCAGGCACCGGCGGCGGAGCGGAGGGCTTCGGCTCGATCGGTGTTCTCCCACGGCAGGTTCAGCTCAGGACGGCCGAAGTGACCGTACGCCGAAGTGGGCGCGTAGATCGGGCGGAGCAGGTCCAGGTCGCGGATGATCGCGGCCGGGCGCAGGTCGAACACCTCGGTGATGGCGCCCTGGATCTTCGTCGGGTCCACGGTCTCGGTGCCGAAGGTCTCCACGAACAGCCCGACCGGGGAAGCCTTGCCGATCGCGTAGGCCACCTGCACCTCCACCCGGCTCGCGAGCCCGGCGGAGACCACGTTCTTGGCCACCCAGCGCATCGCGTACGCGGCCGAGCGGTCCACCTTCGACGGGTCCTTGCCCGAGAACGCGCCACCGCCGTGGCGGGCCATCCCGCCGTAGGTGTCGACGATGATCTTGCGGCCGGTCAGCCCGGCGTCACCCATCGGACCGCCGATGACGAACCGGCCGGTCGGGTTCACCAGCAGCCGCACGTCCGTCGCGTCCAGCTCCAGGCCCGCCAGCTCGGGGGCCACCACCTGCTCGCGGATGTCCACACCCAGCATCGAGTCCAGGTCGATGCCCTCGGCGTGCTGGGTGGAGACCACCACGGTGTCCAGCCGCACGGCCTGCTCACCGGCGTACTCGATGGTCACCTGGGTCTTGCCGTCCGGGCGCAGGTACGGCAGCACGCCCTCCTTGCGGACCCGGGTCAGGCGCTGGGAAAGCCGGTGCGCCAGCGCGATCGGCAGCGGCATCAGCTCGGGGGTGTCACTGCACGCGTAACCGAACATCAGGCCCTGGTCGCCCGCGCCCTGGCGGTCGATCTCGTCGAGCGCGTTCTCCAGGCGCGACTCGTACGCGGTGTTCACGCCCTGCGCGATGTCTGGGGACTGGGAGCCGATGGCCACGTTCACACCGCAGGAGTTCCCGTCGAACCCCTTCGCGGAGGAGTCGTATCCGATCTCCAGGATCCGCTCCCGCACGATGGTCGGGATGTCGGCGTAGGCCTCGGTGGTGACCTCGCCGGCGACGTGCACCTGACCGGTGGTGATCATCGTTTCGACGGCGACCCGGCTACGCGGATCCTTGGACAGCAGCGCGTCCAGGATCGAGTCGCTGATCGCGTCGCAGATCTTGTCCGGATGACCTTCCGTCACCGACTCCGACGTGAACAGCCTGCGGGTCTCGGTCACGACGCACCTCACATCCCCTCAACTCGGTGGGCCTTGCCAGCCTACCGAGTTAAACCTAGGCGGACGGTCAACGGCGGATGAACTCGGCCACCGCATCCCACAATGTGGCCGCCAGCTGGGATTTCGAACCGAGCGGAATGGGACGTTCGGCACCGTCGGCGGCCAGCAGCCAGCCGGCGTTGTCCTCGACCTCGAACGCGCGCCCGTCCCCGACCGCGTTGACGACCAGCAGGTCACAGCCCTTGCGGGCGAGCTTGGCGCGGGCGTGGTCGAGCACCGATCCGTGCTCGTCGCCGGTCTCGGCGGCGAACCCGACGATCGTCTGGCCGCCGCGCCGCTTGAGCACCAGTTCGGCGAGGATGTCCGGGTTCCTGGCCAGAGTGACCACGGGATCGGGCTGGTCGTCGGACTTCTTGATCTTGTACTCGGCGCTGTTCTCGGGCCGGAAATCCGCCACCGCGGCGGCCATCACCACCACGTCGGCGTCCTGCGCGCGTTCGTGCACCGCGTCGCGCAGCTGAGCGGCCGTGGACACGTGACGAAGATCGACTCCGGCGGGCTGGGGCAGGTCGACCGTATGCGCCGCGACGAGCGTGACGTCGGCGCCGCGCTGCGCGGCCACCCGCGCTATCGCGTAGCCCTGCTTGCCCGAGGACCTGTTCCCCAGGTAGCGCACCGGGTCCAGCGGCTCCCTCGTGCCACCGGCGGACACCACCACCCGCAGGCCCTCCAGGTCACGCGGGAGCGCGTCGCGCGCGGCGAGCAGCAGCCGGGCCAAATCCACGATCTCGGCGGGATCGGCGAGCCTGCCCTTGCCGGTGTCCGCGCCGGTGAGGCGGCCCGCGGCCGGTTCGGCGACCACGATCCCGCGCGAGCGCAGCAGCGCCACGTTGTCGCGCGTGGCCGGGTGCTCCCACATCTCGGTGTGCATCGCCGGGAAGAACGCGACCGGGCAGCGCGCCGTCAGCAGCGTGCTGGTCAACAGGTCGTCCGCGCGGCCGTGCGCGGCACGGGCCAGCAGGTCGGCCGTGGCGGGCACGACCAGCACCAGGTCCGCCTCCTTGCCGACGCGGACGTGCTGGACCTCGGGCACCTCGGTGAACACGCCGGTGTGCACCGGATGCCCGGACAGCGCTTCGAAAGTGGCCGCGCCGACGAAGTTCAGCGCGGCCTCGGTGGGCACCACGCGGACGTCGTGACCGGACTCGGTCAGCCCGCGCAGCACCTCGCACGCCTTGTAGGCGGCGATCCCGCCACCCACGCCGAGGACGACGCGGGGTTTTTCACTCACCTTCGGTGTGCTCGAGCAGGCCGCCGTGGATCTCGCGCAGGGCGATGGACAGCGGCTTCTCGCGCGGGCCCGGCTCGACGAGCGGGCCGACGTACTCCAGCAGGCCCTCGCCGAGCTGGGCGTAGTAGTCGTTGATCTGGCGTGCGCGCTTGGCGGCGTAGATCACCAGCGCGTACTTGGAGCTGACCTTGGCCAGCAGGTCGTCGATCGGCGGGTTGGTGATGCCCTCGAGCTCTTCACCGTGGACACCCAGCGCTGCGGTCACTCGTTCTGCTCCCGAATCAATTCGAAGTCCGTGTTCATCAAGCTTAACAACTGCTCGGCCGCTTCCCGCACGTCGGCGTTGACAACGCGTGCGTCGAACTCCCCCGCCGCGGCCAGTTCGCGCTCCGCTTCGGCCAGCCGCGCCTTGACCGCGGCCTCCTCCTCGGTGCCGCGGCCGGTCAGCCTGCCGACCAGTTCCTCCCAGGACGGCGGCATCAGCATCACCAGCCGCGCGCCGGGCATGGCCCGGCGGACCTGCCGCGCGCCCTGCAGTTCGATCTCCAGCACCGCGGGGCGGCCTTCGGCCAGCGCCCGCTCGACCGGCTCACGCGGGGTGCCGTAGCAGTTGCCCGCGAACTCGGCGTATTCGAGGAGCTCGCCCGCGGCGGCCATCTTGTCGAATACGGCCTTGTCGATGAAGTGGTAGTGCTCCCCGTCGACCTCGCCGGGCCGGGGAGCCCGCGTGGTCACCGAGACGCTGAAGTAGATGCTCGGGTCCAGCTTCCGCAGTTCCGAGACCACGCTGGACTTGCCGACCCCGGAAGGCCCCGAGACGACGGTGAGCCGACGCCGGGACTCGCGCCCCGGCACCGGCTCACCGTGCTGCGCCCGGCCGGTGTTCCCGGCCGCCGCCGCGTGGTCGTTGCCCGTCTCGCTCACTCGCCGCTGAACTCGGCCAGCAGCGCCTTGCGCTGCCGGTCGCCAAGGCCGCGGAGCCGGCGGCTCGGCGCGATCTCCAGGCGCTCCATCGTCTGCTGAGCGCGCACCTTGCCGACGCCGGGGAGAGCTTCGAGCAGAGCCGAAACCTTCATCTTGCCGAGGACCTCGTCCTCGTCGGCCTGCTTGAGAACGTCGGTCAGGGTGGTGCCGCCCCGCTTGAGGCGTTCCTTGAGCTCGGCACGGGCACGTCGAGCGGCAGCGGCCTTCTCCAGCGCCGCCTTGCGCTGTTCCTCGGTCAGCTGGGGAAGTGCCACGTTTTCCTCCGTAGTACTCAAAATTCCGGGTGGGTGACGCGACGGTACCCACCCCTGGCCACCGGCCACAATGCGGGGGTGGCCGGTCAGTTCCCTGGGCGGGGCCTGATATTAGCCTTCATTTCGCCAACTCGGACCGCACCCGGCGCACCTGCTCGCGCAGCGCGCGCGGGTCCGGCCCGTGCCGCAGCAGGTCCCTGGACGACGCCGGGAGCACGCCCCGCAGTTCCGTGCCGAACACCGCGCGAAGATCGCTCACCGTGGCCCCCTGGGCCCCGAAACCGGGCGCCAGCACCGGTCCGTTGAGCGCGCCGAGGTCGAGCTCCCCCGGCGGCACGGTGGCCCCGACGACCACCCCGATGTCGCCCAGCGGCCCGGCGCCGGCGTTGACCTTCGCCACTTCGTCCACAATGGATTGAGCGACGGTTTTTCCGTTGACCAGCAAGGCTTTCTGCAGTTCTGCCGCCTCCGGGTTGGAGGTGCGGGCCAGCACGAACACACCTCGTCCCCCGGCCCGGGCGGTTTCGATGGCGGGCGCCAGCGAACCGAAACCGAGGTACGGGGAGACCGTCACGGCGTCCGCCGCGAGCGCTGTGTCACCACTCAGATACGCGGCGGTATACGCGCCCATCGTCGAGCCGATGTCGCCGCGCTTGACGTCCAGCAGGACGAGCGCGCCGGCGGCCTTGGCCCCTGCGATCACCCGCTCCAGGACGGCGATCCCAGGGGCGCCGTAGGCCTCGAAAAAAGCCGACTGCGGCTTGATCACAGCCGCCTCCGCGGCCAGCACCTCGGTGGCGGAGAGGGCGAATTTCTCCAGCCCCGACACCGTGCGTTCGAGGCCCCATGCGTCGAGTAACCCCGGATGCGGGTCGATCCCGGCGCAGAGATTGCCGCGTTCGGAAATCTTCTCGCACAGCCTTAGCCCGAATGGCGCAGTCACGAGTGCGCCCGCAACGCCGCCTGGAGGTCCTGCAGTGAGCGCACCCGGATGTCCCCGCGGATCAGCGCCTCGATTCCGTGCACCGCGGCCGCGGCCCCCTGCACCGTCGTGATGCACGGGATGTCCCGCGAGACCGCGGCGGTGCGGATCTCGTAGCCGTCGATCCGGGGCCCGCTGTTGCCGTACGGGGTGTTGATCACCATGTTGACCCCGCCGTCGAGGATGACCTCCACGATGTTCGGGCCGGGAATCGAAGAACCTGCCGCGTCCTCGCTGTGCTTGCGCACTTCGGTGCAGGCGACCCCGTTGCGGCGCAGCACTTCCGCGGTGCCCGCGGTCGCCAGGATCTCGAACCCGAGGTCGGCCAGCCGCTTCACCGGGAACACCAGCGCCCGCTTGTCCCGGTTGGCCACCGACACGAACACCCGGCCCGAGGTGGGCAGCGAACCGTAGGCACCGGCCTGCGACTTCGCGAACGCCTCGCCGAACGAGGTGTCCACGCCCATCACCTCACCGGTCGACTTCATTTCCGGCCCGAGCAGCGAGTCCACGCCCTTGCCCTCCGGCGTGCGGAACCGGTGGAAGGGCAGCACGGCCTCCTTCACCGCCACCGGGGAGTCCGCGGGCAGGTGCCCGCCGTCGCCCTCGGCGGGCAGCACGCCGCGGGTGCGCAGGTCCTTGATGCTGGAACCGGTCATCACCAGCGAAGCGGCCTTGGCCAGCTGCACCCCGGTCGCCTTCGAGACGAACGGCACCGTGCGCGAGGCGCGCGGGTTGGCTTCCAGGACGTAGAGCACGTCGTCCTTGAGCGCGTACTGGACATTGAGCAGCCCGCGCACGCCGACACCCCGCGCGATCGCCTCCGTTGAGGCGCGCACGGTCTCCACGTCCTGGCGCCCCAGCGTGATCGGCGGCAGCGCGCACGAGGAGTCACCGGAGTGGATCCCGGCCTCCTCGATGTGCTCCATCACGCCGCCCAGGTACAGCTCCTCGCCGTCGAACAGCGCGTCCACGTCGATCTCGATCGCGTCGTCGAGGAAGCGGTCCACGAGCACCGGGTGCTCGGGGGTGACCTCGGTGGCGCGCTGGATGTAGCCCTCCAGCGTCGGCTCGTCGTAGACGATCTCCATACCCCGGCCGCCCAGCACGTACGACGGCCGGACCAGCACCGGGTAACCGATCTCGTCGGCGATCCGCTTGGCGCCCTCGAACGACGTGGCGGTGCCGTACTTCGGCGCCGGCAGCCCGGCGTCACCGAGCACCTCGCCGAACGCGCCGCGGTCCTCGGCCAGGTTGATCGCGTCCGGTGACGTGCCCACGATCGGCACGCCGGCGTCGGCGAGCCGCTTGGCCAGCCCCAGCGGGGTCTGCCCGCCCAGCTGCACGATCACGCCGGCCACGGTGCCCGAGTTCTGCTCGGCGTAGACGACCTCCAGCACGTCCTCGAACGTCAGCGGCTCGAAGTACAGCCGGTCGGAGGTGTCGTAGTCGGTGGACACCGTCTCGGGGTTGCAGTTGACCATGACGGCCTCGAACCCGGCCTCGCGCAGCGCGATCGCCGCGTGCACGCAGGAGTAGTCGAACTCGATGCCCTGCCCGATCCGGTTCGGCCCGGAACCGAGGATGAGCACCTTCGGCTTGTCCGGCTGCGCGGCGACCTCGGACTCGGCGGCGGGATCGGACTCGTAGGCCGAGTAGTGGTACGGCGTCTTCGCGGCGAACTCGGCGGCACAGGTGTCCACGGTCTTGAACACCGGCCGCACCGCCAGCCGGTGCCGCAGCGTGCGCACCCCGTCCTCACCGGCCAGCTCCGGCCGCAGCGCGGCGATCTGCTGGTCGGACAGCCCGGTTCGCTTGGCTTCGCGCAGCAGCTCCGCGTCGAGCACCGGCGCGTCCCGCACCTGCGCGCCGACCTCGCCGATCAGCGCGATCTGGTCGATGAACCACGGGTCCAGCCCGCTCGCGTCGTGCACCTGCTCGACGGAGGCACCGAGGCGCAGCGCCCGCTCGACGGCGTACAGGCGGCCGTCGTGCGGGGTGCGCAGGGACTCGAGAGTGTTCTCCAGCGTGGCGCCTTCGGGGTCGGGCCTCGTCCAGAACCCGGCCGCCTTGGTGTCGATGGAGCGCATCGCCTTGCCCAGCGCCTCGGGGAAGCTGCGGCCCAGTGCCATCGCCTCGCCGACCGACTTCATCGTGGTGGTCAGTGTCGGGTCGGCGCCGGGGAACTTCTCGAAGGCGAACCGCGGCACCTTCACCACGACGTAGTCCAGCGTCGGCTCGAAGGACGCCGGGGTCTCGCCGGTGATGTCGTTGCGGATCTCGTCGAGGGTGTAGCCGATGGCCAGCTTCGCGGCGATCTTGGCGATCGGGAAACCGGTGGCCTTCGAGGCCAGCGCGCTCGACCGCGACACCCGCGGGTTCATCTCGATGACGACCATCCGGCCGTCGTCGGGGTTGATCGCGAACTGGATGTTGCAGCCGCCGGTGTCCACCCCGACCTCACGCAGCACGGCGATGCCGACGTCACGCATGTGCTGGTACTCGCGGTCGGTCAGCGTCATCGCCGGGGCGACGGTGACCGAGTCGCCGGTGTGCACGCCCATCGCGTCGATGTTCTCGATGGAGCAGATCACCACCACGTTGTCGTGGCGGTCGCGCATCAGCTCGAGCTCGTACTCCTTCCAGCCGAGCACACTCTCCTCGATCAGCACCTCGGTGACCGGGGACTCGCTCAGCCCCACCGAAGCCAGCCGCTCCAGCTCCTCGTCGGTGTGCGCCATGCCCGAGCCGAGCCCGCCCATGGTGAACGACGGCCGGATGACCACCGGCAGGCCGAGGCCGGCGACCGTCTCGCGCACCTCGTCCATCGAGTGGCAGACCTTGCTGCGCGGCACCTCGGCGCCGATGCTGCGCACGATGTCCTTGAACTTCTGCCGGTCCTCACCGCGCTGGATGGCGTCGATGTCGGCACCGATCAGCTCGACCTGGTACTTCTCCAGCACGCCACGGTCATGCAGGGCGACGGCGGTGTTCAGCGCCGTCTGCCCGCCGAGGGTGGCCAGGATCGCGTCCGGGCGCTCGGCCGCGATGACCTTCTCCACGAAGTCGGCGGTGACCGGCTCGATGTAGGTGGCGTCGGCGAACTCCGGGTCGGTCATGATCGTGGCCGGGTTCGAGTTCACCAGGCTGACCCGCAGGCCCTCTTCGCGCAGCACGCGGCAGGCCTGGGTGCCGGAGTAGTCGAACTCGGCGGCCTGCCCGATGACGATCGGGCCGGACCCGATGACGAGAACGTGCTCGATGTCTGTCCGCTTCGGCATCAGTTGCTCTTCTTCTCCGTGTCTTGCGGGACGACCCGCACCCGATCGGTCCTCGTCGACGGCACTGCCGTGTCGCGCCTGCTCCTGCGGTCCTCCATCAAGGTCACGAATTCGTCGAACAGCGGCGCGGCGTCGTGCGGGCCGGCGGCCGCCTCCGGGTGGTACTGCACCGAGAACGCGGGCACGTCGGCGCAGCGCACGCCCTCGACAGTGCCGTCGTTCGGGCAGTAGTGGCTGACCTTCGCGGTGCCGAACGGCGAGGCGAAGGTCTGGCCCGGCTCGCCCTCCAGTGCGAACCCGTGGTTCTGCGCCGTGATCGCGACCCGGCCGGTGTCGGTGTCGATCACCGGGATGTTGATGCCGCGGTGGCCGTAGCGCATCTTGTAGGTGCCAAGCCCCAGCGCGCGGCCGAGGATCTGGTTGCCGAAGCAGATGCCGAACAGCGGGATCTCCCGGCGCAGCGTCTCCTCGGTGAGCGCGATCGCGTGGGCCTGGGTCTCCGGGTCGCCGGGGCCGTTGGACAGGAACACCCCGTCCGGTTCCACCGCCAGCAGGTCCTCGATGGTGCTGGAAGCCGGCAGCACGTGCAGCTCGATACCCCGGCGGGCCATCTGCCGCGGGGTGTTGGACTTGATGCCCAGGTCGAGCGCCGCGACGCGGAAGCGCCGCTGCCCCTCCGCCGCGACCATGTACGGCTTCGCCGTGGTGACCTCGCCGGCCAGGTTCGCGCCCTTCATCGGCGGGATGGCCAGCACCTCGGCCACCATCGCGTCCTCGGCGGCCAGCGCGTCACCGGAGAACACCCCGGAGCGCATCGCGCCCTGCTCGCGCAGGTGCCGGGTGAGCGTGCGGGTGTCCACGCCGGCGATGCCGACCACGCCCTGACGCACGAGTTCCTCGTCCAGGGTCCGGCGCGAGCGCCAGTTCGACGGGGTGCGGGCGGGGTCGCGCACCACATAGCCGGAGACCCAGATGCGGGCCGACTCGTCGTCCTCGTCGTTCCAGCCGGTGTTGCCGATCTGCGGCGCCGTCTGCACCACGATCTGGCGGTGGTACGACGGATCGGTCAGCGTCTCCTGGTAGCCGGTCATGCCGGTGCAGAACACCGCCTCGCCGAGCGTGCGCCCCTGCGCGCCGTACGCCGAGCCGCGGAACACACGGCCGTCCTCCAGCACCAGCGCCGCGGGTGTACGCGTGCTCACTGGGCCCCTCCCTTGCTCTTGTGTGCCAAGCTTTCGATCCACTGTGGATAGACGCCGTGGTCGTCTCCCCGGAACCCGGTGTCCAGTTCCACCTCGCCGAGACGCCAGGTGATGATCAGCAGACTGTCCGAGCCCATCACCTTGCCCGCGATCGCACTGCCCCGTTTGATGTCCACAATGGACTCCTCGGGGATCCAGTACCCGGGCGCGCCCGCCCGGTCGACCTCGACGCCACGGGGGTAGCGGCGCAGCACAGCGCGCCCGCGCAGGCCCATGCCGCGGGTGACGATCCGGTCCTGCCAGTCGCCGGCCGTGGTGGTGCTCACGTACAGGCCGGGCGCCTCCAGCAGGGGCTCGCCGGGCTCCTCGGGAACCTCCGGGAACGGAGCCACCCTGGCGCTCTGCGACCGCGCCTTTCGTCGCCAGCCCAGGCGCATGCCCCACACCGCCAGCAGGAAAAAGGCGAGAACCACCAGGACGAGAATGAAGCGCTCCATTACCCAATCTTCCCTTCGCGCGCGGTGATTCGCCCACGCAGCAGCGTGAGGGTGACCACGCCCGGCAGGCGCATGCCCTCGTACGGCGTGTTCGCCGCGATACTCGCCAGCTCGGCGCCGCGCACCGTCCACTCCGCGTCGGGGTCGACCAGCACCAGGTTGGCCGGCTCCCCGGTCTCCAGCGGGCGGCCGTGGTCGGGCAGCCCGGCGATCTCCGCGGGCCGCTCGCTCAGCACCCTGGCCACGCCGCGCCAGTCCAGCAGCCCGGTGCGCACCATTGTCTCGACGACCACCGACAGCGCCGTCTGCAGGCCGAGCATGCCCGGCTTGGCCGCCATCCACTCGCAGTCCTTGTCCTGCACCGGATGCGGGGCGTGGTCGGTGGCGACGCAGTCGATCACGCCCTCGGCCAGCGCGGCCCGCAGCCGGGCGGCGTCCCCGCTCGTGCGCAACGGCGGGTTGACCTTGTTCACCGGGTCGTAGGTCTCGAGCCGTTCGTCGGTGAGCAGCAGATGGTGTGGCGTGACCTCGGCCGAGACCCGGGTGCCGCGGTCCTTGGCCCAGCGGAGCACGTCCGCGGTTCCGGCCGTGGACACGTGGCATACGTGCAGCCGCGCCCCGGCGTGCCGGGCGAGCAGGCAGTCACGGGCGACGATCGACTCCTCGGCCGAAGCGGGCCAGCCCGCGTAACCCAGCCGGGACGCGCGCTCGCCTTCGTTCGCCTGCGCGCCGACCGTGAGCCGGGGCTCTTCGGCGTGCTGCGCGATGACCACGCCCAGCGCGGTCGAGTACTCCAGCGCCCGCCGCATGATCAGCGGGTCGGCGACGCAGTGCCCGTCGTCGGAGAAGATCCGCACGTTCGCGGCCGATTTCGCCATCGTGCCCAGCTCCGCGAGCTGCTCGCCCTTGAGCCCGACGGTGACCGCGCCGACCGGATGCACGTCGACCAGCCCTGTCTCCCGGCCGCGCCGCCACACGTGCTCGACCACCACCGAGTTGTCGGCGACCGGGCTGGTGTTGGCCATCGCGAACACCGCCGTATAGCCGCCGAGGGCCGCGGCGGCCGAACCACTTTCGACGGTCTCCGCGTCTTCGCGGCCGGGCTCACGCAGGTGGGTGTGCAGGTCGACGAAGCCGGGCAGCAGCACCTGGCCGTTGGCTTCGATCACCTCGGTGTCCCCGGCCGCTTCGAGCGAACCGATCCCGGCGATGATCCCGTTCGAGACCAGGACGTCCACCGGGTCGCCTTCGCCGTAGCGCCGGGCTCCCTTGATCAGTACCTGGTCGCTCACGCCTTCTCGTCCTCTCCGGCCAGCAAGTGGTACAGAACCGCCATCCGCACGTGCACCCCGTTGCGGACCTGTTCGGTGATCGCCGAGGCCCCGGAATCGGCCACCGAGGACGCGATCTCCATGCCGCGCAGCATCGGCCCCGGGTGCAGCACGACGGCGTGCTCGGGCAGCATCTGCAGTCGTTTTTCGTTGAGCCCGTAGGTGATCGAGTACTCGCGGGCCGACGGGAAGAACGCGCCGTGCATCCGCTCTGCCTGTACGCGCAACATCATCACCGCGTCCACCGCGGGCAGTTCGGCGTCCAGCTCATGCGAAACCGTCACGGGCAGGGACTCGATCCCGGCCGGCAGCAGCGTCGGCGGCGCGACCAGCACCACCTCGGCGCCGAGCGCGGCCAGCAGGTGGATGTTCGAGCGGGCGACCCGGCTGTGCAGGACGTCCCCGACAATCGCGATGCGCCGGTCCTTGATCGTGCCGAGGCGCTCCCGCAACGTCGCGGCGTCGAGCAGCGCCTGCGTCGGGTGCTCGTGCATCCCGTCCCCGGCGTTGACCACGGCTGTGCCCGCCTCCGCGAGCCAGCCCGCCAGCCGTTGCGCCGCACCGGAAGCCGGGTGCCGGATGATCACGCAGTCCGCGCCCGCGGCGGCGAGCGTCAGCGCCGTGTCGCGCAGCGACTCCCCCTTGCCGACCGACGAGCCACCGGAGGACACGTTGATCACGTCCGCGCTCATCCACTTGCCGGCGATCTCGAAGGAGACCCTGGTGCGGGTGGAGTTCTCGTAGAACAAGGTGATCACAGTGCGGCCGCGCAACGTGGGCAGCTTGCGCACCTCGCGCCCGAGCAGGGTCTTCTTCAGCCCGTCGGCGGTGTCCAGCACGGCCGTGGCCAGGTCCGGGTCCAGCCCGTCGGTGGCCAGCAGGTGCTTCATTCGCTCTCCTCCCCCTTGCCGCGCAGCAGGACGGCGTCACGTCCGTCCACTTCGGACAGCAGCACGTGCACTTCCTCGGACCGTGAGGTCGGCACGTTCTTGCCCACGTAGTCGGCCCGGATCGGGAACTCGCGGTGGCCGCGGTCCACCAGCACGGCCAGCTGCACCGAGCGGGGGCGGCCGTGATCGCGCAGGGCGTCGAGCGCCGCGCGGACGGTGCGGCCGGAGAAGAGCACGTCGTCGACCAGGATCACGACGCGATCGTCGAGACCGGCTTCGGGCAGCCGGGTGGACGCGAGCGGCCGGGTGGGCCTGCGGCGCAGATCGTCGCGGTAGAGGGTGATGTCCAGATCGCCGGTCGGCGGGGTGACCCCGGCGAACTCGGCTATCCGCTCGGCCAGTCTTCCGGCGAGCGAGGTGCCCCGGGTCGGAATACCGAGCAGCACCGGCGGCTCGGCCGAATCCGCACCGAGCGCGGTCTTCTCGATGACCTGATGGGCCATCCGGGCGATGGTGCGCGCGACATCACCAGCGGAGAGCAGTTCACGCTCACCGGCCGGCTCCGTCGCGCCACGAGGGCGTGACGCCAAGGCAGACTCCTTCCCCGCCTCACGGGACGGGTCCTTAAAGGATGTCGACACCCTGTTTGGCCAGGGAATCTCCGGGCACGATACCAGGGGGTTTGGGCCGCTCGGCGAGTGGTATGCCCTCTTCCCGGCCGGACATTTGCTTGACCTGGTGACGACAATGCGTAACCATTACTCTGAGTATTCAGCTCAGGCTATTTCCCCGGCGGTCGCCTTGACCGACTGGGCGAGGAAACGGAGAACCACCAGATGGGCGATTACGCCAAGGCGCTTGGGGCCAAGCTCCGCGGGATCCGCCAGCAGCAGGGGCTCTCCCTGCACGGGGTCGAGCAGAAGTCCGGCGGCCGCTGGAAGGCGGTCGTGGTCGGTTCCTACGAGCGGGGTGACCGTGCGGTAACCGTCCAGAAGCTGGCCGAGCTGGCCGATTTCTACGGCGTCCCGGTGGTCGAGCTGCTCCCGGAAGGCCGCGTTCCCTCGGGCGCCGAACCCGCTACCAAGATCGTCATCAACCTCGAACGGCTGCAGCAGCTGCCCGCGGAGAAGGTCGGCCCGCTGGCCCGCTACGCGGCGACCATCCAGAGCCAGCGCGGCGACTACAACGGCAAGGTGCTCTCCATCCGCACCGAGGACCTGCGGTCGCTGGCGATCATCTACGACATGACCCCCGGCGAGCTGACCGAGCAGCTCATCGACTGGGGCGTCCTGCCGCCGGAGGCGCGGCCGGCGAAAGAGGACTGAACCCCGCGCGATCCGGGAGCCCGTACGTGCGGTGCGGTACTCGTCTCCCGGCGCGCGAGTTCCGGACGGCTAGAGAACGGCGCGCAGCCGGTCGGCGATGTTGCCGATCCGGCCGAGTACGCCGTTGACGAAGCGGGGCGAGTCGTCCGTGGACAGCTCCTTGGCCAGCCCGACCGCTTCGTCGATCGCCACCGGGTCGGGCACGTCCGTGGCCCACAGCAGTTCGTAGACCCCGACGCGCAGCACGGCGAGATCGACCGGGGGCATCCGGTCCAGCGTCCAGCCCTGCGCGTGCTCGGACAGCAGTTCGTCGATGCGCTCGCGGTTCGTGGTCACGCCCTCGACGAGCGAGATCGTGTAGTCGCCGATCGGATCGACCTCGGTGGAACCGACCCGGTCCGCCAGCATGGTCACCGGATCGAGTGAGCGCTGCGCGGCCTCGTAGAGCATCTCCACGGCACGCCTGCGCAAAGCGCGGCGGCCCGGAGAGCCGCCGCGCTGTGAGGAACCGGCAGGACTCAAGACGAGATCCTGCCCAGGTAACGCCCGTCGCGGGTGTCCACCTTGACCTTCTCACCGGTGGTGACGAACAGCGGCACCTGGATCTCGGCGCCGGTCTCCAGGGTGGCCGGCTTGGTGCCACCGGTGGAACGGTCGCCCTGCAGGCCGGGGTCGGTGTGCTGGATGACCAGCTCGACCGAGGTGGGCAGCTCGACGTAGAGCGGGGTGCCTTCGTGCACCGCGACCTGGGCCTCGGTGTTCTCCAGCAGGTAGCCCGCCGCGTCACCCACCGTCTCGCTCGGGACGTTGATCTGCTCGAACGTCTCGCCGTCCATGAAGACGAAGTCGGTGCCGTCGTTGTACAGGTAGGTCATGTTCCGGCGATCGACGGTGGCGGTCTCCACCTTGGTGCCGGCGTTGAACGTCTTGTCCACCACCTTGCCGGAGAGCACGTGCTTGAGGGTGGTGCGCACGAAGGCACCGCCCTTGCCCGGCTTGACGTGCTGGAAGTTCACGACGGACCAGAGCTGTCCGTCGAGGTTGAGCACCAGGCCGTTCTTCAGGTCGTTGGTGGTGGCCACGGGTAGTCCAGTTCTCCTGTTTGTCTTCGTTGCGCGGCCGCTAGACGACCACGAGTTCCTTGCTGCTCAGGGTGAGGAGTTCGGGAGCGGCGTCCCGCACGACCAGCGTGTCCTCTATGCGCACGCCACCACGGCCGGCGAGGTAGACACCAGGCTCGACAGTGACCGTCATACCAGCGGACAGTGTAGCGTCGCCGGTCTTGGCCAGGCTGGGTGCCTCGTGTATCTCCAGTCCCACGCCGTGCCCGAGGCCGTGTGAGAACTCGTCGCCGTGCCCGGCGTCCTCGATCACCTGGCGTGCCGCCTTGTCCACGTCGGCGGCGACCGCGCCGGGCCGGACAGCCACGCTGCCTTCGGCCTGGGCGCGTCGCACCAGGTCGTAGAGCTCGCGCTGCCAGTCCGCCGGCTCCCCCAGCACCAGGGTGCGCGTCATGTCGGAATGGTAGCCGTCGACGGTGGCACCGAAATCGAGCTTGACGAAGTCGCCGGCCGTCAGCACGGTGTCGTCCGGCCGGTGGTGCGGGATGGCGGAGTTCGCGCCCGCGGCCACGATCGACTCGAACGAGCGCGCCGACGAACCGTGATCGAGCATCAGGTTCTCCAGCTCGCGGGCGACCTCGCGTTCCGTGCGGCCGGGACCGATCCCGCCGCGCGCCAGCAGATCCGCCAGCGCCCGGTCGGCCGCCGCACACGCCTGGCGCAGTGCTTCGATCTCGGTTTCGTCCTTCACCAGCCGCAGCCCCTCGATCAGACCAGGCGCGCGCCGCAGCTCGAACCCCTCGGCGAGCTTGGCGAACGCGTCGTATTGCTCGACGCTGACGTACTGGCTCTCGAAGCCCGTGCGCCCGTACTCCCGGCTGTGCTCGCTGCCGCGCCGCAGCAGCGCGGCAGCGCTCTGCCTGTCGATCACGCGCTCCAGGTCGGGGACCTCGCCCTCGGACTGCGTGGTGTACCGCCCGTCGGTGCAGAAGACGGTGCCACTGTCGCCACCGGAATGCAGCAGCAGCGCGGCGTTCGAGCCGGTGAACCCGGTCAGGTAGCGGATGTTGAGCAGGTCGGTGACCAGCAGCGCGTCCAGCTCGGCGGCGCGCACGAGGGCGCGCAGGGACTCACGGCGGGTGGCGTGGATCTCGGGCACACGCTCAGCCTACTGGCGAGTTGCCTTACAGTAGGGCAATGCGGCCCTGGTTGACGCGTGGTCTCGGCATGGCACTGTTGCACGCCGCGGCCGACACCGCCCTGGCGAAGGCGTCGGTCTACGAACCGACCGGCCTGCTCACCACCAAGATCGTCGTGATCGCGCTGCTGGTCGGCGCGGCGGCATTGTGGAGCGCGATCGACGGCCTGCTGCACCGAGAGGATCTCGGCCGCACCTGGCTCATCGCGGCCATCGTCTCCGGCCCCGTGTCGGGGATCCTGTACGTGATCGGGCGGGCGATCTTCGTCGACCAGAGCGGGACGAGCGAACTGTGGCCCGCGCTCACCGGCGGGGCCGCGTTCACCGCGCTGCTGGTGCTGGTGCCCGCCGGGCTGGGCATGATCGTGGGCCCGCGGCTGCGGCCCGCTCGGCCGGAGCCCGTTGAGGCCGCCGAGCGCCCCGCGCGCAAGCCTTCGCCGAGGCGGCGGCCCTCACCGGCGCCTCGGCACAGCAAGTAGCGTTCACTTACCCAGTTCGGGTGCTTTCGGGTAGGCCCGCCACTGCGCGGCCGTCACCGGCTGGACGGACGAGCCGTTGAGCGCTGCGATGTCTTCCGGGCGCACCGGCCACAGGTTCCCGTCGTCGAGCAGCAGCCCGAGCCCGATCCCGGCGGCTTGCACCGCACGCACCCCGGAGGCCAGGTGCGCCGAGACCGGCACCTGGTCGATAGCGGCGATCCGCTTGTCCAGCACGTGCGTGGCCAGCTGCTGGGCGACCGACCGGCGGTCGATGCGGACCACCTTGCCGCCCACCACCAGGTCCATCGTGCGCGCCGGCGAGGGCATCGCGAACCCGTCGAGGACGGCGAGCGCCCTGGCGGGTTCGGCACAGCCCGTGGCGCCGGTGATGTCGAGCCCGAAATGGCGGAGGTCGGTGGGCGCGCCCGCTTCGCCGATCGCGGTGGCGCGCAGGACGTCGACCGGCACCCGGCCGCAGGGGTCGTCGGCCGCGACCGGCGCGTGACCGGCCGGGCTGCGCACCAGCCCGGGCCCCTCCTGCCAGGCGCCCGGCAGCACGATGGGCTGGTAGGGGCTGGCGGTGAAGTCGCTGTTCCAGAACGAAATCGTGGTGCCGTCCCGGGTTTCGTGCGCGATGGCGAAGGCGTCGAGCGCGTCCACCCACTCGATGTCGGCGCTGAAGGCGTCGGCCACCGATTTGGTGCGCGGCACCCCGGTGCCCGTTGCCGAGCTGAAACCCTTGTCGCCCAACGATTCCACGTCCGTGGTGAAGGACGGGTCCTTGGCGCGCAACACGAACTGCCCGGCGCCGTTCCAGCCCGCGGCGCGGCCGGTGGTGTCGGTGAACATCAGGTAGAACCAGCCGTCCACGTACACCGCCGACGGCTGCCCGGCGCCGTACAGGTTGTCGCGATGGACGTCGTGCGAAGGGCTCACGACGGGGCCGGCGGCGCGGTTCCAGGTGACGCCGTCGGTGCTGGTGGCCAGGCCGATCGAGTTGCCGAGGGTGTGATCGCCCGCCGCGCCCGTGTAGTACAAGTAGTAGATCCCGTTGACCCGGATGACCGACGGGTCACACGTGTGCGCCCCGTCGAAATGGCCGGGATCCCCGGACAGCACCGCGGGAGGCACTCCCCCACCGGGTCCGGTGAACGGGCCGTCGAGCGAGGTGGACTCGCCGTAGAGGATGTCGTCGCCCGGCGGCAGCGCGCCGGGGTACTGGCTGCACCACCACACGCGGGCCTTGCCGCCGTCGAGCATCGCGCTCGGGCCATAGTTGTACGGCGCACCAGGCCCACCGGCGGCGACCGTGCCCGGGCTCTGGCGCGCGTTCCCGGTGGCGAGCGCGACGTCACTGGGCCTGGTGGCGGTCGGCTTCGCGCCGCCGAGGCCGCCGTCGCCTTCGGCCTGGGTCTGCGCGTTTCCGGCCGTGCAGCCCGTCAACCCGGCGACGCCGAGTAGCACGGCCAGCAGCATCGCTCCCGGCCGCCGGCGAACTCCGCGCATCAACTCGGTGACCCACTTTCCTGCCGCGTCGGTCCGGTCAGTTTAGAGAGCCGCTACCGGCCGGTGCCCGCGTTGTGCGCTACCGCGACGAGTTCGACCTCGAAGCCATCCTCGTTTTCCAGGTACGCGGCGTAGTGCTGCGGCCCTCCGGCGTGCGGGTACTTCTCGGGGAACAGCGGGCGCCAGCCGTGCTCGAGCGCGGCGGCGGACAGTTCGTCGACCCGGCTTTCGCTGCCGGCGTGCAGCGCGAGATGGTTGAGCCCCGGCGCCAACCGGTCGTGCCGGGCCGAGCTCAGAGCGGGCGATTTCTCCGCGACAACGTACGTGGCGCCGTGTTTCCAGCTGACACCGTCGCGCCACCGCTGGAACTCGCCCCAGCCGAGTTCGGTGAGCAGCCAGCCGAGGCTCGCCTCGATGCGCGCCACGTTCGGCACCCACAGCTCGACGTGGTGCAGCCTGCCGTGCACGGCGGGCAGCGCGACGAGGATCCGGTGCGTGGCGCCGTAGTGCTCGCCTTCGCCCATGTCGAGAAAACCCAAGCGCGCGGCCAGTTTCCGACTGGCCACATTGGACTCGTGGACGACCGCCCAGATCGCGGGCAGGCCCAGGGTGGCGAATCCGTGGCTCAGCAACGCTTGCGCCGCTTCGGTGGCCAGTCCCTTGCCGCCGTGGGCGGGGTCGAGGAAGTAGCCGATCTCGGCGGCCTTTCCGGGCAGCTCGGCCGACGGCCGCAGGTGGGCGAGGCCGACGACCTCGCCTTCGTGTTCCAGCACCCAGTGGCCCTGGCCTTCGGGGCCTTCGTAGGCGAGCCGCCTGCCGATCATCGCGCGGCATTGCCCGGGGTCGCTGAAGTCCGCCGCGAAGTACCGGCTCGTTTCCGGATCGGCGAAGACCCGCAGCACGGCGCCGGTGTCTTCGGCCCGCAGACCACGCAGCACGAGCCGGCTCGTGGTCAGCGTGGGAACGCTCATCCGGCGTTTTCCGCCAGCCACCGCAGGGCCAGCGGGTACCCGGGCACACCGAACCCGGCGATGACCGCGGTCGCGATGTCGGAAAGCACGCTGTGGTGCCGGAATTCCTCGCGTTTGTGCACGTTGGAGATGTGCAGTTCGATCAGCGGCGCCGTGAGCTGGGCGGCCGCGTCCCGCACCGCGATCGAGTAGTGCGTCCACGCGCCGGCGTTGAGCACCACCGGGTGCCCGCCGTCGGCGGCTTCGTGCAGCCAGCCGACCATTTCACCTTCGTGATCGGTCTGCCGTACCTCGACGTCGAGGCCCAGCTCGGTGCCGGTTTTCACGCACAGCTCGGCGAGGTCGGCGTGCGTCGTCGAGCCGTAGACCGCCGGCTCCCGCTTGCCCAGCCTGCCCAGGTTGGGGCCGTTGAAGACGAAGACCTTCACAGCAGCACGCTCCCGCTCTGGCCCGGGTTGTCCGCGGCGACCGCCGAGTACGCGGCGGCCAGCAGGGACGGGTCGGGGCCTTCCATCCTGCCCGGTTTGCCGAGCCCGTCGAGCACGACGAAGCGGAGCACCCCGGAGCGGGTTTTCTTGTCCCCGCGCATGTTCTCGAGAAGCTGCGGCAGCGCGTCGGCGTCGTAGCTGACGGGCAGGCCGAGCCGGGTCAGCACCGCGGCGTGGCGATCGGCCGTCGCGTCGTCGAGCCTGCCCGCCAGACGGGCCAGCTCGGCGGCGAAGACGAGGCCGACGCTGACGGCCGCGCCGTGCCGCCAGCGGTAGCGCTCGCGGCGTTCGATGGCGTGCCCGAGCGTGTGCCCGTAGTTGAGAATCTCCCGCAGATCCGACTCGCGCAGGTCTGCCGCGACGACGTCGGCCTTGACCTGGATCGACCGCCGGACCAGCTCGCCGAGGACGTCACCGGTCGCGTCGACCGCCGCGGCCGGGTCGGCCTCGACGAGGTCGAGAATGGCCGGGTCGGCGATGAACCCGGCCTTGACCACCTCGGCCATGCCCGCGACCAGCTCGTTGGGCGGCAGGGTTTCCAGCGTGGCCAGGTCGGCGAGGACCGCCGAGGGCTCGTGGAAGACGCCGACGAGGTTCTTGCCCGCGTCGGTGTTGATCCCGGTCTTGCCGCCGACCGCGGCGTCCACCATGCCCAGCAGCGTGGTGGGCACGTTGACCAGCCGCACCCCGCGCATCCAGGTGGCCGCGACGAACCCGGCCAGATCGGTGACCGCGCCGCCGCCGAGCCCGACCACCACGCCACGGCGGTCGAGCCCGATGCGCCCGAGGACCTCCCAGCAGAAGGCGGCGACGGTGAGCGCCTTGCCGTCCTCGGCGTCGGGGATCTCGACCCGATGCGCGTCCAGCCCGGCCGCGTTCAGCTCGTCGCGGATGGCGTCGGCCGTGGTGGTGAGCGTCGGCGGGTGGATCAGGGCGATCTTCGACGCGTCCCGGACGGTCTCGGTGAGCTCGCCCAGCAGGCCGCGGCCGATCACCACCTCGTACGGGTTGCCGGTCCTGACCGGGATCCGTACCGGGTCGGTCACTGCGTCTTCTCCAGTTTCTTGTTCAGCGCGACCGCGATGGCGGCCACGACCTCTTCGGGCGTGCGGTGGTCGGTATCGACCTCGACCGTGGCGACCTCGCGGTACACGGGCAACCGGGCTTCGAGCAGGGTGCGGTAGGTGGCGCGCGGGTTCACCCCGGCCAGCAGCGGACGCGCCGTGGAGAGGCCGACGCGCTGCACCCCGGCGGCGAAGCCGACGTTGAGGAACACCACCAGGTGCGCCTTCAGCCGCGCCCGGGTGCCCTCGGCCAGCACCGCGCCGCCGCCGACGGAGAGCACACCGTCGTACTCGGCCAGCGTCTCGGCGATGATCTCCTCTTCGAGCGCGCGGAAGGCCGGCTCGCCGTCCTCGGTGAAGATGTCGGCGATGGCACGCCCGGCCCTGGCGACGATGATGTCGTCGGAATCCCGGAATTCCATGCCCAGGTGCTTGGCCAGCAGCGGCCCGATGGTGCTCTTACCGGACCCCGGCGGCCCCGCGACCACGATGCACGGCTTCACCACCGTTCCTCCAGCGCCTTCAGGTATGCGTCGGCGTTGCGCTTGGTCTCGGCCAGCGAGTCGCCGCCGAACTTCTCCAGCGCGGCGTCGGCGACGATCAGCGCGACCACGGACTCGAGGACGACCCCGGCCCGCGGCACGGCGCAGACGTCCGAACGCTGGTGGATAGCCACCGCGGGCTCACCCGTCGCGACGTCCACTGTGGACAGTGCCTTCGGCACGGTGGAGATCGGCTTCATGGCGACCCGCACCCGCAACGGCTCGCCGTTGGTGATGCCGCCCTCCAGCCCACCGGCACGGTTCGACCTCCGGGTGACGCCGACCGGCCCGCTGCCGCGGTCGATCTCGTCGTGCGCCTGGCTGCCCCAGCGGCGGGCCGTGGTGAAACCGTCACCGACCTCGACGCCCTTCATAGCCTGCACGCCCATCAGCGCGCCCGCCAGCCTGGCGTCCAGGCGCCGGTCCCAGTGGACGTGCGAACCGAGGCCTGGCGGGAGCCCGTAGACGATCACCTCGATGACGCCACCGACCGTGTCCCCGGCCTTCCGGACCGCGTCCACCTCGGCGACCATCGCGTCGGTGCCTTCCTGGCCGAACGCGCGCACCGGGCTCTCGTCGATCGCCGCGAGATCCTGAGGCCCCGGCAGCGGCCCTTCGGGCGCCTCCGCACCGCCGATCGACACCACGTGACTGATGATCTCCGCACCGAGCAGCTGCCGCAGGAACGCCCGCGCGACCGTGCCGAGCGCCGTGCGCGACGCCGTCTCCCGCGCGCTCGCCCGCTCCAGGACGGGGCGCGCCTCGTCGAAGCCGTACTTCTGCATGCCGGGCAGGTCGGCGTGGCCGGGGCGGGGCCGGGTCAGCGGTTCGTTGCGGGCCAGGCCGGCCAGCTCCGCCGGGTCGACCGGGTCCGCGGCCATGACCTTCTCCCACTTGGGCCATTCCGCGTTGTCGATGTGGACCGCGATCGGGCCGCCCTGGGTGACGCCGTGCCGGACGCCGCCGAGAAACTCGATGTGGTCGGTCTCGAAGCCCATGCGGGGGCTCCGCCCGAACCCGAGCCGCCGCCGGGCGAGCTGCTCGCCCAGCTCAGCGGTGGTGACCTCTACGCCGGCCACCATTCCTTCCAGCACGGCCGCCAGCGCGGGCCCATGCGATTCACCAGCGGTAATCCAGCGCAACACCCGACGATCCTGTCACGTCGCCGGTCTTGCGCTGCAACTACCCGCCCAGTTCGGCCGGATCCGCCCAGCCAGGTCACGGGCCCGGCGGGGGCCGTGGACGGTTCGGGGTGCCGGGGTTCGTCATGGGTTTTGGTCCTGCCTCCTGGTTTCGGATGTTCTCCCGGGTGTTGCCCCGGGGTGGATTTGGGCGGTGGTTCCGGCGGGCGGTGACCGAGGGTGGTCGTTCACCGGGACGGGCGCGGCGGGCAGCGGATGGGAAGGCTGTGAGGTGCAGGCGCGATCCGCTCGCGGTTGGGGCTCCTTTCTCCAGTGCTGGCTTGGACTGCCCGAAGTACGCGAGGCTTGGGCCAGGGGGTGAGGGCGGCAGTCAGGATGCTCGCGGCGCGGCGGTTCACGTGGGTCGGTCAGGTGGAGGCCGTGCCTGTGGCCGGAAACAGGGAAACCAGCCATGTCGCGCCGAGTAGGCCTGGACCATGAGGGACGCCGTCGGCCCATCGGCGCGTCAGGGCGAGCAGCAAGGTCACCACGGCCGCCAGGACGGATGCGACCACGAGCGCGGCCCAGTGCACGGCGCCGAGGACCGCGCCCAGGGAGCCGGCCAGTTTGACGTCACCGGCTCCGAGGGATCGCCGGGCGAGCGCGTAGATCAACAGATGCAGACCGCCGAACACGATCGCCGCATTCAGGGCGCGAAGTCCGATCTGCGGGCTTGGGCCTGCCACCGCCGCGAGCGCGAGAACCCCGCCCAGCAACGGATACGCGGGCAGCGTGAGGACATTCGGCACTCGCTGGTAACGCAAATCCGTTGCAATCAAAGGAATCGCGAGCGCGCTCACCACTAGCGGGACCGGCAGCCACCAGGGCGGGATGGCACCGGCGAGCCATCGCCAGGCCGTGACCCCCCACAGCACGGCGGTGGCCGACGCGACCGGCCACCCCGGAACCGGGGCGGGCGAACGGGCTCTGGCCAGAATCGAGGACAACAGGAACCCGGTGCCTATTGCGGCGAGGACGAAGGCCGCGAGGATGCCCAGCACTGCCGGAACGGTTAGGGCGCAAGGAGTTGCGAGGCCGGTGGCATGGCCCGGCGCTGCCACGTCGCAGCCTCGCGCGGCGGCTTGGGCGGCTGGCAAGAGGTATCTCGAGGACATGTATTCAGCCTGGCCACCGCGTGCGGTTTGCCGCAAGAACTAATTTGCACGGTTGGTCCACTCGTGCGCTTAAACGGTGTTTCTCATTCTTGTGGGTGCTTGTGGCGGGCGATTTTCTTGGGGTTGGGGCGGGGTGAGGGCGGAAGACGCTGGGCTCGCAGGGTGGGGAGTTTTGGGCTGGCGCGGCGGACCGAGAGCAGGAGACGAGGGCCTGGGGAGCGGGGGGTGCGAGAGACGCGAGAGTCGCGCGGGCCGGACTTTGAGACCCGGACGGCCGACCGAGAGCGAAAGACGCGCAGACGGGGAAGCCAGGCAGCGGCAAGCAGGGCCCACAAAAGCTGGGATTTTGGGCTGGCGCGGCCGACCTAGAGCCAGAGATGCGAACGTCAGGCGAGCAGGCATCCGAGGGCATCGAGTGCGAGAACGGCCGCGAAGACCAGGGCGGCTACGTAGGACGCGGACTGCCCCGGGAGGGCCGGGAGCGGAACAAGAAATCCGCGCCGCGCTGGGCGGAATGGGACTGGGCGGGTGGCAGGTGAAATGGACAGGCGCGATGGGATGAGCGGAACGGGACGGTCTGGGATGAGATTCAGGGCCGGCGTCCACACAGGACAGGGACGAGCAGCCGGTACGGACGAACGCCGAAAACCGTTGACAGCAGGGCAATTCGGCGAACAACGACTGCACCCTCGGTGGACGCGCAGCAAATCCGAGAAGGCCGGACGCACCGCAAAACCTCAGGGCTGCCACCGCAACAGGGCCATCCCGGAGACCGTCCGGACCTCGAGTGACTGGATGTCGGCCGGGGCGAGGTCGGTGTCCAGGGAGATCTTGGCCGTCCGGTTGGGATCCGCCCACCACGTGGCCAGCT
This sequence comes from Amycolatopsis sp., assembly GCF_035546795.1. GTDB lineage: Bacteria > Actinomycetota > Actinomycetes > Mycobacteriales > Pseudonocardiaceae > Amycolatopsis_E. Next base: position 74,842 of record NZ_DASZWC010000052.1, on the reverse strand, counting down.
GCGTCTCCGAGCCGTCCCGGCGGACGGCCACCAGCAGATAGTCCGCCCCGTACTGCGCACCCTGGTATTCGCACGACATGTCCACGCGGGAGCCACCGGAAACGGCGGCGACGGCGGCCGTCGCCTGTACCGGGAACGCGCCCAGCGGGGTCATCGCCGAGCCTGGGACGCCGCTTTCGTTCGGTGGCAACAGAACCGCCGCGATCACGGCTGCCGCGGCGGCCACCGCGACACCGATGGTGGTCAGGGTGCGCCGGCGCCGGACCCGGCTCACCGAGCGCAGCATCGACGGCAACAGCCCGCCCGGCGGCTCTTCGGCCTCCACCATCTCGGGCGTCACCTGGGCCAGCAGACCCGGCAGCCCGGCCAGTTGCTGCACAGCTTCGGCGCATTCCGGGCACACCTTGAGATGCGCCTCGAAGGTAGCCCGGTCTTCGGGGGACAGGGCACCGAGGACGTACGCGGCGTCGTAGGTTTCGAACGGGTCAGCCGGCCTGCTCACTGGGTCACCCCCCTCTCCTCCAACGCGAGCCGCAATGCCCGCAACGCGTAGTGTGTCCGCGATTTCACCGTGCCGGGCGCAATTCCCAGGCGCTTGGCCGCATCCGCGACCGAGTACCCCTGGAAGAAGCACAACCCGAGCACTTCGCGGTGCGCGGCCGACAGCTCCCCCAGCGCTTCGGCCACCAGCCAGCCCTGCAGGGCACGTTCCGTCCCGTCCGGCAAGGCAAGCTCCGGTGGCGCGTCGGTGGTCACTTCCGACCGTGCCGCGGCGGAACGCCACCCATCGATCGCGATCCGCCGCGCCACGGTGAACAACCAGGCTCGCGCGGAACCCTGCGACTGGTCCAGGACCCGTGGATGCTTCCACGCTCGCAACAGGGTCTCCTGCACCAGATCCTCGGCGCGCGCCCGGTCGCCGCTGGTGAGTTTGAGCGCGTAGGACCACAGCGCCGCCGCATGATCATCGTGCAGCGCGCGCATCAACTGGTCCTCCGCGGCCTCCTTCACGCCCGGACGGCCTGCCTGCCCCGGCTGCGGCCGCGCACCTGCACGGCCAGCAGCGCGATGCCGAACACCACGCAGCCCGCTTCGGTGATCACGCCCCATACCTCCGACGCCATCCGGAACTCCTCCTGCACCCCGAACAACCCGCCGGGGGTCAGGGAGATCAGGTACGCCCCCAGGGTGACCGCGCCGAAGCCGATCGCGCCGAGCACCGGCAGCCAGTGGTGCCAGGCCAGCACGACCAGCGCCAGCACGACCCCGGCGATCACGTTGACCAGGAACAACGGCCCGATCATGTCGATGTCGGAGAACCCCTGGTTGGCCCACAGGTCGTAGTGCACCCAGGCCGAGCCCAGCAACCCCAGGACGACGAGTATCCGAAGTACCCAAGCGACCATTGGTCCACCCTCCGTCCGCTGGAAACAGTACAACCGTCCCCACGAGACGCCACCCGCTTCGGTTCAATCCTCAAGGACCTTGAACCGGTGGCGTTGCCGGATCGTGTCTAACCACATGACTGCTGAATCACCCACCCGTCGTACCGTCCTGACCACCGGAGTCGCCGTGGCCGGCGCAGCCGCCGGCACCGTCGCCCTCGCGGCCTGCGGCACCGACTCGGGTTCGTCCTCGAACTCGACCGGGGGTTCCGGAAATTCAGCCGCCAACGTGCCTGCCGGCACGGCTGTCGCGGCGTTGTCCGACATCACGGTCGGACAGGCCAAATCCGTCACGGTGAACGGTCAGGAGGCCGTTGTCTCCCGCCCCACCGAGACCACGGCCGCCTGTTTCAGCGCCATCTGCACCCACCAGGGCTGCACCGTCAAACCGGACGGGGCCGAGCTCAAATGCCCGTGCCACGGTTCGGTGTTCAACGCGCTCACCGGCGCGGTCGAGAAGGGGCCGGCGTCCACGGCGCTGCCTTCGATTCCGGTGAAGGTCGACGGGACCAATGTCGTGACCGCCTGACCACCGGCCCCGGGCCGGCGCATCTCGAGGGGACGCACCGGTCCGGGCGGCGATGAAGCCGCGTTAATCCCAGACGAACAGCTGCTCGCCGGCGGTGACCTCGCCGTCGGTGAGCAGCCCGGACAACGCCTCCGCCGCCGCGTCGAGCGCCACCACCGGCACCACCGGCGAGTAGCCCGCCGCGCGGACGGCATCGGGATCCCAGCTGATCAACGGCTGGCCCGCGCGCACGGACTCACCCTTGACCACGTGCAGGGTGAAGCCCTCGCCCTTCTGCTTCACCGTGTCGATGCCCAGGTGCACCAGCACGCCCTTGCCGTCGCCGCCGGCGATCACGAACGCGTGCGGATGCAGGGTGAGCACCGTGCCCTCGATCGGCGCGAGCGCGTCCTGCCGCCCGCCCGCCGGCTCGACCGCGACGCCGGGCCCGACCATCGCCTGCGCGAACACCGGGTCCGGCACCCCGGTCATCGGCAGTGCCTTGCCCGTCACCGGGCTCGTCACCGCCAGGCTCACATCAGGTCCTGGATGTCCTCGGCGATGGTGTCGGCCTCCGGGCCCACTACCACCTGGACCACCGAGCCCATCTTCATGACTCCCATCGCGCCCGCCTTCTTCAGCGCCGCCTCGTCCACCACCGAGCCGTCCTGAAGCTCGCACCGCAGGCGCGTGATGCAGCCTTCGATGTCGATGATGTTCCCGGCGCCCCCGAGCGCGGCGAGGATCTTTTCCGGCCTTTCGTCCGCCACGGCGGCCTCCTTCTCTCTGGTCCGAACACGAACCCGTAACGGTGGTTGACACCTCAACGGTCCGCGGAGCATTCTGCCCCATCAAGAAATGGTCTAGACCGGAACGTACCAATCTTCGGCGCCGGGGGCGAGACCCGCGGCGCCGGAACTCGAAGAAAACAGGTTGGCGACATGGCTGCTCCGAACGTCACCCCGGACCGGGTGGTGAACGGACCGACGCCGAAACACGCCCAGCTACGGGAAATCCTGCGCCGCGCGATCGAACGCGAACTGCCGCCCGGCTCGCCCATCCCGTCCGAACGCGAGCTCGCCGAACGCTACGGCGTATCGCGGCTGACCGTCCGCTCGGCCATCGGGAAACTCGTCGAGGAAGGCCTGCTGACCCGGGCTCGCGGCAAGGGCACCTTCACCGCCGCCCGCCGGATGGAACTGCAGCTGTACCTGATGTCCTTCACCGGTGACATGCGCCGCCGGGGGCTCGTGCCCACCACCGAGCTGCTGGAGAAGGACGTGCGGATCCCGCCACCGCCCAACGCGCAGGCGCTCGGCCTCGGCGCGGGACAGCCCGCGTACCGGCTGGCCCGGCTGCGCCGCGCCGACGGTGTCCCGCTCGCCGTCGAACGCGGCTGGTACCACCCCGGTCACGTGCCCGGGCTGCTCGACTTCGACCTCACGCAGTCGCTGTACGAGCAGATCGCACGCCACCACGACCTCCGCTTCGACCACGCCAGGCAGACCGTCTGGGCCGAAGCGGCGGACCGGGAAACCGCACGGCTGCTGGGCATCCGCGCCGGGGACCCGCTCCTGGTCTTCCGCCGGATCTCCACCACCAGGGGGGAACCGGCCGAGGACATCACCTCCTGGTACCGGGGCGACCGGTACCAGGTGAGCATGCAACTGGATCCGACAGTCCCCGCCGAAGACGGAGGTTTGCCGTGAGTACCACCACCGCGGAATCGACAAAGGGCAAGGGCAGGGGTGTCGCCGGGCTGCAGCGCTTCGGCCGCAGCCTGATGCTGCCCATCGCCACCCTGCCCGCCGCCGGCCTGCTCAACAGGCTCGGGCAGGACGACATGCTGGGCCGCTGGGATGCGACGAAGAAGGTCGCCGCCGTGTTCGCCGCCGCGGGAGGCGGGCTGTTCGACTGGCTCCCGCTGCTGTTCGCGGTGGGCATCGCGGTCGGCTTCGCCCGCAAGGGCGACGGTTCCACCGGCGTCGCCGCCGTCGTCGGCTTCGTCGTGTTCAACAAGGTCGTGCAGGTGTTCGCGCCGATCAGCGACCTGGAAGGGTTCAAGGAAGGCTGGTATCTGCAGCCGATCAAATGGCCCTACAGCGTGCTGGGCGGCGTGATCGTCGGCCTCGTCACGGCGGTGCTGTGGCAGCGGTTCCACCGCATCAAGCTCCCGCCGTACCTGGCGTTCTTCGGCGGCCGCCGGTTCGTGCCGATCATCAACTCGTTCGCCCTGCTCATCCTCGGCGTGATCTTCGGCCTGATCTTCCCCGCCGTGGACAGCCTCATCCAGCACATCGGCAACGGGGTCACCAGCGACGCGGTGATCGGTGGCGGGCTCTACGGCGTGCTCAACCGCGCGCTGCTGCCGATCGGCCTGCACCAGCTGATCAACGTGCCGGTGTGGTTCATCTTCAAGGGCGGCGACATCAACAACTTCTTCGCCGGCGACCCGAACGCGGGCGCGTTCACCACGGGCTTCTTCCCGATCTTCATGTTCGCCCTGCCCGCCGCGGCGCTGGCGATCTGGCGCACCGCCCGGCCGGAGCAGAAGAAGGTGGTCGGCGGGATCATGATCGCGGCGGCGTTCACCTCGTTCCTGACCGGGGTCACCGAGCCGATCGAGTTCGCGTTCATGTTCGTGGCGTGGCCGCTGTACGTGATGCACGCCGTGCTGACCGGGGTGTCGCTGGCGGTGTGCAACGCGCTGGGCATCCACCTCGGGTTCTCGTTCTCGGCGGGCGCGATCGACTTCGCGCTCAACGCGGGCGCGCCCGCGGCGTCGAAGGCGTGGCTGTTGATCCCGATCGGGCTGGTGTTCGCGGCGATCTACTACTTCGTGTTCAGCTGGGTGATCAGGAAGTGGAACCTGCGGACGCCGGGGCGCGAGGAGGAAGGCACCGAAATCACCGACAACACCGCCGTCTGAGCAGCCGCACCGGCCCCGGCCCGACATCGGGAGATGTCGGGCCGGCGTCGTAGGGTGGCGGCGTGGAAAGTCTGGGAGTGATCGGACGGTGGCCGGTGGACAACGCGGCGGCCGCGGTCGTGCTGGCGAACGGTGAACTGGCCGGCAAGGCCGGGGACGAGCAGCGGCAGTACCCGCTCGCGTCGGTGAGCAAGCTGCTGACGGCGTACACCGCGCTGATCGCGATCGAAGAAGGCGTCGTGGAGCTGGACACCCCGGCCGGGCCGGCGGGGTCGACGATCCGGCACCTGCTCGCGCACACTTCGGGGCTGGCGTTCAACGAGCACCGGCAGATGGCCGCGGCGGGCACCCGCCGGCTGTACTCGAACGCCGGGTTCGAGGAGCTGGCCGACGCGCTGGCGGAGCAGTCCGGGATCCCGTTCGCCGAATACCAGGCGGAGGCCCTGTTCGAGCCGCTGGGCATGGGGGCGACCAAGCTCGAAGGCTCCCCCGCCGCGGGCATCGTGTCCTGCCTGCGCGATCTGATCCCGTTCGCCGCCGAGCTGCAGCGGCCCACGCTGCTCGACCCTGGCACGTTCGCCGCCGCCACCGAGATCGCGTTCCCCGGCCTGAACGGGGTGCTGCCGGGATTCGGTCACCAGAAGCCCAACGACTGGGGGCTGGGCTTCGAGATCCGCGACCACAAGCGTCCACATTGGACAGGAGCACGCAGCTCACCCCGCACTTTCGGCCATTTCGGGCAATCCGGCACGTTCATGTGGGTGGACCCGGACGCGGGCGCGGCCTGCATCGCGCTGGCCGACCGCGCGTTCGGGCCGTGGGCGGCCGAGGCGTGGCCGCCTTTCACCGACGGGGTGCTGGCGGAGCTGGCCGGCTAGTCCAGGCTCATCACGCGGACGGGCTCGCCCGCCACGTACGCGGCGATGTCCTCGACCGCGTCACGGAAGAAGACCTCGTACACGTCCTTGGACACGTAGCCGATATGCGGGGTGAGCGTCGCGTTCGGCAGGCTCCGCAGCGGATGGTCCGCCGGCAACGGCTCGACATCGTAGACATCCAGGGCCGCGCCGCCGATCTCGTTGCGCCGCAGGGCATCCAGCAGCGCGGCCTCGTCGATGATCGGACCACGCGACGTGTTCACCAGCAACGCGCCCGGCTTCATCAGCGCGAGCTCGGCGGCTCCGACGAGGCCACGGGTGCGGCGGCTGAGCACCAGGTGCACCGACAGCACGTCCGCACGGCGGAACAGCTCCTCCTTCGGCACGGCCGTCACGTCGACCTCGGCCGCCCGCTCCGGGGTGAGATTCTGGCTCCACGCAATGGTTTCCATGCCGAACGCCTGCCCGACGCGCGCCACCCGGGACCCGAGCCTGCCCAGCCCGAGCAGGCCGAGCGTCCGGCCGTGCAGCGGCGTGCCCACGGTGCTCTGCCAACGTCCTTCGCGCATCGCGGGGAGCTCCACCGCGAGGTTGCGCGCCGCGGCCAGGATCAGCGCCCACGTGTGCTCGGCCGTGGGGTGCGAGAGATATCCGGTGCCGCAGACGAGGATTCCGTACTCCCCGGCCGCCTTCAGGTCGATCGCCGCGTTGCGCTGCCCCGTGCTGACCAGCAGCTTCAGGTCACCGAGACGGGCGAGCAGCTCGGCGGGAAACCGGGTGCGCTCGCGCATCGCGACGACGACCTCCGCGCCCGCCAGCCGCGCCACGAGCTCGTCCTGGTCGCCGATATGGCCGGTGAACACCTCGATCTCGGCACCGAGGGAAGCCCAGTCGGCCAGGCCGAGCGCGATGTTCTGGTAGTCGTCGAGAATCGCGATCTTCACAACGCAAGACCGTACCCGCTCAGGCCAGTGGCAGTGGCAGGACGTGACCGGTGGCCGCGCGCAGCGCGTCCCGCATCGGCTCGCGGGGCGCCGGCCTGCCGGTGAACTGCTCGACCTGGCCGAAAGCCTGGTGCAGCAACATGTCCAGCCCCGTGGCGATCCGGCCGCCGGTGGCCGCCACCGCTTCGGCCAGCGGGGTCGGCCACGGGTGGTAGATCACGTCGAGCACGCATTCGGCGCCCGCGAGTTCCCGCGCCTGATCGGCGACCGCGGCCGGGGGAACGGTGGAGACGAGCACCGAGGCGTCCGAGACGATCTTGCCGAAATCGACCTCGGCCCAGGTCAGGACCTCGGTCTCGACCCCGGCCCGATCGGCCGCGGCCAGGGTCTCCCCCGCACGGACGGGATCCCGCACCACGAGCCGGGCCCGCGACACCCCGAGCTCCGCGAACGCCACGACTGTCGCCGACGCCGTGCCCCCCGCGCCCAGGATCACGCCCGTCGAGCCCGGCGCGGCGTGGAAGCCGCCCGCCGCTCGCAGCGCGCCCGTCACGCCGTCGACATCGGTGCAGTCGGCGAACCAGCCGGAGTCCTTGCGCACCAGCGTGTTCGCGGCCCCGGCGGCGAGCGCGCGGGGCGCCGCCGCGGTGGCGAACTCGAGCGCGGCACGCTTCCCCGGCATGGTCACCGACAGCCCGGCCCACTCCGGGCCAAGGCCCGCGACGAACGCCGGCAGGCCGTCGGCGTCCATCTCGACGCGCTCGTAGCTCCAGCCCGTCAGGCCCAGCGCGGCGTACGCGGCTTCGTGCAGTACCGGCGAAAGGGAGTGCTCCACCGGTTTCCCGAGCACGGCGGCCCTAGTAGGCACCGTTCTGCCTCGCGATGTCCTTGTTGTGCTGGTGCTCCTCGATCGTCGACGCGAAGCAGGACAACCCGTTCTTGTCGCATTTGACGAAGTACAGCCAGTCACCCTGCGCCGGCTGCAGCGCGGTCTGGATCGCGTTCGCGCTCGGCGAGCCGATCGGCGTCGGCGGCAGCCCGGCGAACGTGTACGTGTTGTACACCCCGGGCCGCTGGCGGTCGGCGTCCGTCGTGGTCACGACGGGCTTGTCCAGCAGGTAGTTCACCGTGGAATCCAGCTGCAGCCGCATGTTGTCGCCGATCCGGTTGTAGATCACCCGGGAGATCTTGGCGAAGTCGGCGTTCACGCCCTCGCGCTCGATCAGCGACGCGATGATCAGGATCTGGTACGGCGTCATGTTCTGCACCTGCGAGGAAGACGCCAGCCCGGCGGACTGGATCTTCGTCGCCGAGTTCTTCAGCACGAACCCGAGCAGTTCCGACGCGTTCCAGCCGGGTTTGACGTCGTAGACGCCGGGCGCGACCAGGCCCTCGATGCGGCGGCTGTCGGTGCCCTTGCCCGCGATGCCCGCCGCCCAGCCCGGTACACCGAGCGCCGACAGGTCCGCCGTCTGCGCCTGCTTGCGCAGGTCGTCGGCGGAGACACAGGTGCTGTGCCCGTTCAAGGTCGCGCAGGAAGCCTTGGCCAGCAACGAGAACACGCCCGGGGTCACCGAGCCGTCGGGCTGGGTGATGTCGTCGAGCTGCGTCCCGGCGCGCACCTGGAGCACGCCGACGCGGGCGGCGGCCGACGTCAGCTGCGTGACCGCGGCGGCGCCGGACATCTTCGTCTTCACCACGTAGTAGCCGGGCTGCAGGCCCAGCACCTTCGAGTTGTCCTCGCTGGCCTTGACGAACGCCTTCGCGCTGGCCACCACGCCGGAGTTGAACAGTTCGGTGCCGATCGCGTTGGTCGAGTCGCCCTGGCCGATCTCGATCACGACGTCGGAGTCGCCCTGGCCGTCGTAGTCGTCGTAGCCGAAGATCGAGTCGATCCCGTACCAGGCGCCGCCGCCGATGAGCACGATCACCGCGAGCGCGGCGACCCACCGGAAGACCTTGCGGCCGCGTTTGACCTTGCGCCGCGGCGGTTCCTCGTCGTCGGCGCCGGGTGGCTCGATGTACTCGGGCTCGGCGCGTTCGTCGTCGTCCGGATAGTCGTCCTCGTAGTCCTCCTCGGCGAAGAACCCGTCCTCGCCCTCGGCGTACTCCTCGTCGGCGTAGTCGTCCTCGCCGTCGTAGTAGTAGCCGTCCTGGACCGGGATGACGTCCGTCGGCGGGTCCTCCGCCCGGCGCGGGGGACGCGGCGGCAGCTGGTTCGGCGGCGGGGCCTGGCGGCGCGGCGGCGGGGCCTGCCTGTCCTCGAACAGATCCATGCCGTGATCGGGCGCCGGCGGGCGGCGCACCGGCGGGCGCCGGGCCGGCGGCGGCTGCTGCGGGACCGGACGCGCGTGCCTCGGCGCACCGGCACGCGGCGGCACAGCCGGCGGCCGGCGACGACCACCCGGCGAAGGCGGCGGCTGCTCTCGGCTCACTGTCGGCCCTCCCGAGCCAGGTAGGCGGCCCGGCCGTCCAGCCAGCCCTGCAGGATTTCGACGGCGGCGGCCTGATCGACCACAGCACGCTGCTTGCGCCCCTTCACCCCGCGCTGGGAAAGCATGCGGGCGGCGCTGACCGTGGTCAAGCGTTCGTCGGCCAACCGTACCGGAACAGGAGAAACCCGGTCGGCGATCCGGTCCGCGTAGGCAACGGCGAGCTCCGCCGCGCTGCCGTGGCGGTCCGCGAGGGTCCTCGGCAACCCCACGATCACCTCCACCACTTCGTGTTCGGCAACGAGCCGGGCGAGCTGGTCCAGATCGCTGTCGGCCCCTTCGTCACGCGCCAGGGTAACGAGTGGGCTAGCCAGAACGGGTGAGGGATCACTGAGTGCGAGCCCGACCCGGACCGAGCCCACGTCCACGGCAAGCCTTCGACCGGCCCCGGGATCGGTCTCCCCGGGCCGGTCGGCCTTCGGTGCGCTCACCCGCCGGCGACCGCCGTACGCAGCGCCGTGATCGCCTGCTCCACTCCCCCGGGGTTCGTGCCGCCACCCTGCGCCATGTCCGGCTTGCCGCCGCCGCGGCCGCCGACGGCCGGGGCGAACGCGGGCACCAGCTTGCCCGCCGCGAGCCCCTTGTCCCGCGCGGCCGCGGTGGTGGCGACCACGAAGCTGAGCTTTTCGCCCTGTGGCGCGAAAAGCGCCACCACGCCGGGCCGCGAGCCGAGCCGGTTGCGGACCTCCATCGCCAGCGCCCGCAGGCCGTTCGCGTCGATCTCGCCGCCGACCTTCTCGGCGACCAGCGCCACGCCGCCCACGTCGGAAGCCTTGTCCGCCAGCGAACCCGCCGAGCCGAGCACCTGCTGGGTGCGCAGCTGCTCGATCTCCTTCTCCGCGTTGCGCAGCCGGGTCAGCACGTCGTCGATCCGGGCCGGCAGCTCGGCGGTGGGCACCTTGAGGGTGCTCGCCAGCTGGGAGACCAGCAGCTGCTCCTTGCGGACGTGCTTGAGCGCGTCCTGCCCGACCAGTGCCTCCACCCGGTGCACGCCGGAGCCGATCGAGGCGTCGCTGACCAGTTTCACCAGGCCCAGCTCACCGATCCGGCCCACGTGCGTACCACCGCACAGCTCACGCGAGTAGTCGCCCATGTCGACCACCCGGACGTCGTTGCCGTACTTCTCGCCGAACAGCGCTATCGCGCCCAGTTCGAGCGCCTTGTCCTTGGTGGTGGTGTAGGACTGCACCTCGACGTCGGTCTGGAGGTAGTCGTTGACCTCCTGCTCGACCTCGGTGAGGATGTCCGCCGACACCGGGCCCGGGGTGGTGAAGTCGAACCGCATCCGGCCCGGCGAGTTCAGCGAACCGGCCTGCGCCGCGCGGCGGCCGTACGCGCCGCGGACGGCCGCGTGCACGAGGTGCGTGGCCGAGTGGGACCGCTCGATGGAGCCGCGGCGCCCGGCGTCGACCGAACCGGTCACCTCGGTGTCCAGCCCGATCTCGCCCTCGGTCACCTCGACCCGGTGCACCCACAGCCCCGGCACGATCTTCTGCACGTCGAGGACCTTGGCCTCGCCGCCGTCCCCGACCAGCACGCCAGTGTCGGCGACCTGGCCACCGCTCTCGGCGTAGAACGGGGTGCGGTCCAGGATCAGCTCCGCCTTGTCGCCGGCGCGGACGCTGCGCACCCCCTGGCCGTCCTTGAGCAGGCCGACGACCCGCGAGGTCGACTGCAGATCGGTGTAGCCGAGGAAGTCCGTCTCGCCGTGCCGCTCCAGCAGCTCGCGGTAGACCGACAGGTCACCGTGGCCCTTCTTGCGGGCGGCGGCGTCGGCCTTGGCGCGCTGCCGCTGCTCGTTCATGAGGGCGCGGAAGCCGTCCTCGTCGACCTCCAGGCCCTGCTCGGAGGCCATCTCCAGGGTCAGGTCGATCGGGAAGCCGTAGGTGTCGTGCAGCTGGAACGCCTTGTCCCCGGCCAGCACGTTGCCGCCGGCGGACTTGGTCTGCTCCGCGGCGAGGTCGAAGATGCGCGAACCGCTGGTGAGCGTCGAGAGGAACGTCTCCTCCTCGACCCGCATCACGTCGCTGATCCGGTCGAAGTCGCGGGCGATCTCCGGGTACGACGGGGCCATCGCGTCGCGCACGATCGCGGCGAACTCGGGCAGCACCGGCTCGTGCACGCCGAGCAGGCGGATCGACCGCACGATGCGGCGCAGCAGGCGGCGCAGCACGTAACCGCGCGCCTCGTTGCCCGGGGTCACGCCGTCACCGATCAGCATCACGCCGGAACGGGCGTGGTCGGCGATCACGCGGAAACGGACGTCGTCGGTGTGGTCGGCGCCGTAGCGGCGGCCGGAGAACTCCTCGGCCTTGGCGATCACCGGGCGCACGAGGTCGGTCTCGTAGACGTTGTCCACGCCCTGCAGGAGGTACGCGACCCGCTCGACGCCCATCCCGGTGTCGATGTTCTTCTTCGGCAGCTCGCCGAGCACCGGTGCGCCCTTCTTCGGGCTCACGTCACCCCGGATGTCCTGCATGAACACCAGGTTCCAGATCTCGAGGTAGCGGTCCTCGTCCATCGCCGGGCCGCCCTCGCGGCCGTGCTTGGGGCCGCGGTCGTAGTAGATCTCCGAGCAGGGGCCGCCGGGGCCGGGCACGCCCATGTCCCAGTAGTTGTCGTCGGCGCCGCGCAGCTGGATGCGCTCCTCCGGGATGCCGGTCGCCTTGCGCCACAGCGCGGTCGTCTCCGCGTCGTGCTCCCACACCGTGGCCCACAGCCGGTTCGGGTCGAGGCCGAAACCGCCCTCGTCGACGGACTTGGTGATCAGCTCCCAGGCGAAGGAGATGGCGCCTTCCTTGAAGTAGTCGCCGAAGGAGAAGTTGCCCGCCATCTGGAAGAAGGTGTTGTGCCGGGTGGTCTTGCCCACCTCGTCGATGTCCCCGGTGCGAACGCACTTCTGGATACTCGTCGCGCGCGGGTACGGCGGCGGGACCTCACCGAGGAAGTAGGGCTTGAACTGCACCATGCCGGCGTTGACGAACAACAGCGTCGGGTCGTCGAGGATGAGCGACGCACTGGGCACGCGGGTATGGCCTGCCGACTCGAAATGTTCGAGGAAGCGTTTGTTGATCTCGTGTGTTTCCACTGGTCTTTTCCTTGGGCCTGGCGGCAGGGCGCGCGAGCGCCGCGCCTTGGTCTACGGGTGCGGCGACGGCGGAGAGCGCGGTCGGTCAGCTCTCCGCCCGGCGCGCTCGCGCCGGGCGGGGACGCGCCGCGTGCCTGCCCTCGGGGGCCGGGCGCGGGGCCGGCATCCCGGACCGCTGCTCCACCATCTCGTGCAACTCCTGCTCGCGTTCGCTCATCCCGGCGCGGATGTCCGCGCCGAACGACCCGATGGCGCCTGCCAGCTCCGACACGGCGTCACCCAGGTTCGAGGCCAGCCCGGCCGGGGTGGCCTGACGAGCGGTCCTGTTGGCTTTGCGGGACAGCGCGACACCGGTCGCGACGCCCACCCCCACCCAGAATAACCGCTTCATGAGGTGGCGCCCTTCTTGCCGCGGCGCGTGTGCCTGCCCTCGGCACCGGCGGCCTTGGCCTTGCGCCGGGCCCGCACCGCCTTGCTCACGCCGTAGGAGAACGCCGCGGTCTTGACCAGCGGGCTGCCCAGGGTGGCGGTGAACACCGACGTCAGCGCCGAGACGTTCCCGCTGACGGCCTGCGCGTTGGCCGTGATCCCGTCCACCCGCTCCAGCTGGGTGTTGACGTGCGTGATGGTGTCGTTGGCCCCGATCAGCAGCGGGTCGGTGTTCTCGTGCGCCTTGCGGATCGCGATCGTCGCCTCGTCCAGCGTGCGGCCGAGCTTGATCAACGGGATCGCCAGCAGCACCACCAGCAGCACGAATGCACCTGCGGCGATCAGCGCGGCGATCTGCCCTGCCGACACGGGTTCCTCCTCGTAAGGACGGCGGCTCGAATGCCGGTCAGGCTACCGTGCGTCGCGGTTCACGGCCGGTCGGGGCCACCGCGCGTCGCGGCTACTGTGCCGCTCATGGCCAATCCGGCTGCAGCCACGTCGGAAACAGGTCTGTGCGAGCAGATCGGCCGCGGCCGCGTATCCGCCTGCTTCCGGTCGGATCGCTAACGCGTGCCGAAGTACAGGACAGCCATGTCCTCGTCCCCGTGGCCCAGTTCGATCGCGCGTTCCAGGTGCGCCAGCGCCGCCCGCGCGGAACCGAGGTCGGGATGGCCGTCCTTCGCGACCTCCAGCGCCAGCCGGGCGTCCTTCGCGGCGTGCTTGGCGGGGAAGGCGAGCGGGAACTCGCGGTCGATCATCGCGCCGCCCTTCAGGTGCGCGTAGGGCACGTCCAGCGCGCCGCCGCTGATCGCTTCGAGGAACAGTTTCGGTTCCACGCCAAGGCTTTCGGCCAGCGCGACGCTTTCGGCGGTCGCATTGGTCAGCGCGAGCACCCACGCGTTGGCGACGAGCTTGAGCCTGCTGGCGGCACCGGCCTCGCCGATCCACATGGTGCGCGAGCCGATGGCGTCGAACACCGGGGCGCAGCGCTCGCGCAGTTCCTCCTGGCCGGCCGCGAGCACCACGAGTTTTCCTTGCTCGGCCGGCTGTTTCGTGCCGAGCACCGGCGCGTCCACGAACGCGAGCCCGGCTTTGTCCGCGAGTGCGGCGAGTTTGCCCGTCCACTCCGCGCCCACGGTGCTCGTCTGCAGCCACACCGCGCCGGCAGGCACCGCGTCGAGCGCGCCCGCCACGACTTCGTGCACGGCGGGCCCGTCGGCGAGCATCGTGAGCACGAAGTCCGCGCCCTGCACCGCTTCCTCGGGCGTGCCGCAGATCCGCGCGCCCTGGTCGGCAAGCGGCTCGGCCTTCTCGCGGGTGCGGTTCCACGCCCGCACGGCCAGCCCGGCCGCGAGCAGGTTGGCCGCCATCGGCCGCCCCATGATCCCCGTTCCGAGCACTGCCACCGTGGTCATCGATCCTCCTCTGCGAGATGGGTCCTGCTCCCGATGATGACACCGCGCGGCGAAGTCTTCTTGACCTCCAGTTAACTTGAGGTTTCATGCTGGCTGCATGACCAACCCTCAGCCCACCGCGATCGTCACCGGTGCCTCACGTGGCCTCGGCCTCGCCCTGACCAGGGAGCTCGCCCGGCGCGGATGGCACGTCATCGCCGACGCGCGCGCCCCGGGCCCGGCCGTCGCCGGCGTGACCTTCGTGCCCGGCGACGTGACCGATCCCGGGCACCGGCGGAAGCTCGCCGAAACGGCACACCATGGCTTGAACCTGCTCGTGAACAACGCGAGCGCGCTCGGCCCGAGTCCGATGCCACGCCTTTCCGGATACCCGCTCGCCGAACTCGAACACGTCTACGCGGTCAACACGTTCGCGCCATTGGCGCTGATCCAGTTGCTGCTGCCCGGTTTGCGCGCCGCCCACGGCCGGATCATCGACATCAGCTCCGACGCGGCGGTCGAAGCCTATGCGGGCTGGGGCGGCTACGGCTCGTCCAAGGCGGCACTGGATCAGTTGACCGCCGTGCTCGCCACGGAAGAGTCCGGCATGCGGATCTACTCGTGCGACCCGGGCGACATGCGCACCGACATGCACCAGCTCGCCTTCCCCGGCGAGGACATCTCCGACCGCCCACTGCCGGAAACCGTGGTCCCGGCGCTGTTCCGGCTGATCGACGGGGATCTGCCCAGCGGCCGGTACCAGGCCGCCGGACTCGGGGTGCCCGCATGACCATCGACTTCTCGCTGCCACCGGACAGCGAAGCGGGCAGCCCGCCGGAACGCCGCGGGCTGCGCCGCGACGGAGTGCGCCTGCTCGTCGCGCGGCCGGACGGGATCGAACACCGGCATTTCCGTGACCTGCCGTCGTTCCTGGCGCCGGGAGACCTCGTCGTCGTGAACACCTCGGCGACGCTGCCCGCCGCGGTGGACGCCCACCGCGCGGACGGCAGCCTCGCTCCGGTGCACGTTTCGACACCGCTGGACGACGGCAGCTGGGTGGTCGAGATCCGGCTGCTGGACAGCAGCGGGCCCGACCTCACCGCCGCGCCCGGCGACGTCCTCACCCTGCCCGGCGGCGTCCGGCTGACCCTGCGAAACCCTTACCCGGAGCCGAAAGCGCAGATTTCGCGGCTCTGGCGGGCGGCCACGGACCCGGCGCTCGCGGCCGCCGACTACCTGCCGCGGCACGGTCGTCCGATCGGCTACGGCTACCTCGCCGGGCGCTACCCGCTCGGCGACTACCAGACGGTCTACGCGACCGAACCCGGCAGCGCGGAGATGGCCAGCGCGGGCCGCCCGTTCACCGAACCGCTGCTGGTGCGGCTGATGGCCCGCGGGGTGATCGTCGCGCCGATCGTGCTGCACGCCGGGGTGTCCAGCCCGGAACTGCACGAACCGCCGACGAGGGAACGGTTTTCGGTGCCGGAGTCCACCGCGCGGCTGGTGAACTTGGTCCGTGCCGCGGGCGGGCGGATCGTCGCGGTGGGCACGACGGCCGTGCGCGCGCTGGAAAGCGCGGCCGAGCCGGACGGCACGGTGCGCGCCGCGGGCGGGTGGACCGGGCTCGTGCTCGGCCCGCAGCGCCCGGCCAGGGTGGTCAGCGGCCTCGTCACGGGACTGCACGCGCCCGAGGCCAGCCACCTCCTCCTGCTGGAAGCGGTGGCCGGCCGCGGACTCGTGGAGGCCGCCTACGACGCCGCCGTCGACCGCCGCTACCTCTGGCACGAGTTCGGCGATTCGACGCTGTTCCTGCCCTGAGCTACTCGTCACCGGAGTCGGCGCCGACTCCGGTGTGGCCGAACCCGTGCTGCAGCCCGGCCGTGCGCTCGACGGTGAACCGGTCGATCTCGGTGCCGTCCTCCTTCAGCGCCCGCAGGGTCAGCGTCGTCTTGCGGCCGCGGAAACCGGGCTTGACGTCGATCGCGACGAACGAGTACCCGGTGTAGCGCACCCGGGACCAGGTGATCGTCTCGGTCACCTTCGTCCCGTCGGGGCTCCAGTAGTACGACGGCACCGCGGTGTGCGGCTGCTCGTTGCCGAGGTAGCTGTCCGGCGCCGGGAAGCTGTACAGACTCCGGCCGCCGCCACCGCAGGTCGCGTACACCGTGCCATCACGGTCCGGGTCCACCGTGGCGCCGATCGGCACCTGCCGCGTGACCTGGTTGCCGCGCAAGGCATCGCTGCGCTCGTACACGTGGTTGTGCCCGTTGATCACCAGGTCCACGTGGTACTGGTCGAACAGCGGCACCCAGTCGGCGCGCACCCCGCCTTCGGAGGCGTGCTGGTTGGTGGTGGAGTAGGCACAGTGGTGGAAGAACACCACGATGAAGTCCACATCGGACTGCAGCCGGAGGAACTTCAGGCGGCGCTTGAGCCACGCCGTCTGCCCGCCGGAGGAGTAGCCGCGGTTGGCCCTGATCTCGTTGGACACGTCGTTGGCGTCGAGCGAGATCACGCCGACATTGCCGTAGATGAACGAGTACACGCTCGGGCAGTCCGACGGGCCGGAGCCGGGGAAGTCCCAGCGGGCGATCTGGCCGCCGTAGCCGTCCGGCGAGTACAGCGCCTCCATATCGTGGTTGCCGGTCGCGACCATCCACGGCACGGACGCGGCGACCGGCTCGATCTGCGTCAGGTAGGCGTCCCACACCGACGGGTCGAAGACGTCGTGTGCCGGGTCGGCGACCGAGCCGATCGGCAGGCCCTGCCCGGACGGGTCGGCGTAGGCGATGTCCCCGGCCAGCAGGTGGAAAGCGGGGTTCTGCTTGGCGATCGTGCCGTCCTGGGCCAGCGCGTGCGCGCTCACGCCCTGATCGCCGAAGGCGGTGAAAGTGAAGCCCTCACTGGGAAATCCACGCGCGGGCGCGGTACTGAACGGCACCCCGGGTGTGCCGGTCGGGTCGTAGCCGTCGTGGCCGACGATATAGCGGTAACGGCCGCCGGGGCGCAGCCGGTCGGCTTCGGCGTGCACGTAGAACTGGTCGCGCGGGGCGATCACGCCGGCCACTTCGGAGTGCAGCACCCGCAGCTCGGCGGGGATCTTGTGGCTCCACTGCCCGTGTTGCTCGGCGATGCGGACGAACGGGTTGCGCACGGCGGTGGGGACCTGCCAGCCGACGCGGACGGACGTGCGCGGGTTGCGCCCGAAGGCGAGGTGGCGGCCGGTGGGGACGACCTGGTCACCGGCCGCGTACGCGGCCTGCGGCAGCAGCATCGGCCCGGCGGCGAGCAACGCCCCGCCGGCGGCCGCGCCTTTCAGCAGGGACCGGCGGCTGAGGTACTCGTGCTGTTCGGCGATCGACAGCCGGGACGCGAGCTTGTCGGGGAGACCTACTCTCGGGATTTCCATGCCGGGATATTCGCCGGTCCGCATGCCTTTTGCCCGGATTCGCGCTGAACAGCCGGCATACAGTTCCCCAGCGGATGGTCAAGCTATGGCAAAGGATTCTTTACTCGCCGCGGATGGTGCGGCGGAGCTTGGGGACGCGGTCGGCGAGGGTGCGTTCGCCACCGCGCTGGGTGGGCTCGTAGTAGTCCCGGCCCGCCAGCTCGTCGGGCGGATACTGCTGGCGCAGCACGCCTTCGGGGACGTCGTGCGGGTAGCGGTAGCCCTGCGCGTTGCCGAGCTTCGCCGCACCCGCGTAGTGCCCGTCGCGCAAGTGCGGCGGGACCGTGCCGATCCGGCCCGCGCGGACGTCGGCCAGCGCGCTGTCGATCGCCGTGACCACGGCGTTCGACTTCGGTGCCGTCGCGAGGTGGATCGTGGCCTGCGCGAGCGCGAGCCGCCCCTCCGGCATACCGATGAACTGCACGGCGTGCGCGGCGGCCACCGCCGCCTGCAACGCCGTGGGGTCGGCGAGCCCGATGTCCTCGCTGGCGTGCACGACCAGCCGCCGCGCGAGGAACCGCGGGTCCTCCCCCGCCTCGATCATCCGCGCCAGGTAGTGCAGCGCCGCGTCCACGTCCGAACCGCGGATGGACTTGATGAACGCGCTGATCACGTCGTAGTGCTGGTCGCCGTCGCGGTCGTAGCGCACCGCCGCTTTGTCCACAGTGGACTCGACGGTGGCGAGATCGATCGTGCGGTGCTCGGTGGCCGCCGCCGCGTCCGCCGCCGCCTCCAGCGCCGTCAGCGCGCGGCGCGCGTCCCCGGACGCGAGCCGGACGAGGTGATCCTCCGCCTCCCCGGTCAGCTCCAGCTCGCCGCCGAGGCCGCGTTCGTCGGCCAGCGCTCGCTGGATCAGCCCGCGCACGTCCTCGTCGGTCAGCGGGCGAAGCTGCAGCACGAGCGAACGCGAAAGCAGCGGCGAAACGACCGAGAAGGACGGATTCTCCGTCGTGGCCGCCACGAGGAGCACCGTCCGGTCCTCGACCGCGCCCAGCAACGCGTCCTGCTGGGTCTTGGAGAACCGGTGCACCTCGTCGATGAACAGCACGGTGTTCTCCGAGTTGTAGAGGAGCCTCCGCTGTGCTTCTTGGATGACCCCGCGCACCTCCTTCACCCCGGCCGAGAGCGCGGACAGCGCGACGAACCGGCGGCCGGTGGCGGTGGAGACCAGGTTCGCCAGCGTGGTCTTTCCGGTGCCGGGCGGACCGTAGAGCAGCACCGACGCGGGCGCGGCACCCTCGACGAGCCGGCGCAGCGGCGCCCCTTCCCGCAGCAGATGCTGCTGGCCGACCACCTCGTCGAGCGAGCGCGGCCGCATCCGCACGGCCAGCGGGGAGCCCGGGGGCACCACGGGCTCGACAGGCGCGCCGACCGGATCCGGCGGGCGCACGTGGGGGTTGACGGTGAAGAGTTCGTCCTGCTGCACATCTCCACGGTAATCGTGGGGTCCGACAAAGAGACTTCCCGGCTACGAAGCCCGCTGGACGGGCGCCGGCGCGGCCTCGACCGCCGCGGGCTGATCGGCCCGCCACGCCGCCATCGCCGCGCTCGCCATGATCCCGGCGGCATACGGCAGCAGGTCGCGGCCCCGCCGCCACAGCCACGGAATCCCTTTCAGCACAAGCCATCCGACGTGGTCGATGGTGCGCGGCCGGATACCGCCCGAGCACACCAGGCTCACCGGCTCTGGCACCAGGATCCCGTGCCGCGCCAGCACCACGGTCAGCCCGTCGGCCAGCATCCGGTGGCCGAGTTCGGAGGGATGCAGCCGGTCCACGCTCCACGACGACAGGTCATACGCGCCGGGCAGCGCGTCGAGGTCCAGGCACGGCAGTTCGTGCCGGCGCACCACGCTGTCGATGGCCGTGTTCAGCTCGTCGATCCGAGCCTTGAGCGCCCGGTAGAGCGGGCGGGGCAGCCGGAAAACCCGGCCGTGGTCGTGAAAACGCACTGGCACCACGGTGGTGCCGTGCGGGGCCAGCGTGGTCACCACGTGGTCGAGGTCGGCCGCGATGGCCGCCGCGTCGAAATCCGAGCGCAGGGTGTCGTTCATCCCGACGATCACCAGCGCCACGTCCGGCCGGTGCGCGGCCGCCGCGGGCAGCTGATCGGTGCGCACGCATTTCATCCTGGCGCCGGTGAACGCGGTGTTGAGGTAGCCGCCCGGCGGGATGCCGAGCGCGGCCGCCACGAACGGGCCGACGCCGCGCCAGCCGCGGCCGGGCACGGGATCACCGAGTCCGACGGCCGTGGAATCACCGAGTACTGCCAGCCGCTCGGCCCGGCGGGGAAGGGTGGTCAGGGGGATCTGCTCGCTCACCGCGGTCACGTCTACAGACCATCGGGCACGCAGACTCACCAGCGGTGAGCACCGGGTAACGAGCCCGGGACCGCGAGGGGAAATTACCGGAACGCCGGATACAGCGGCAGCGCCAGGCCCGGCCCGAACCGCGCGTCGAGCGCCGCCGCGACCGCGCCGGCGTGCTCCGCCAGCTCGCCCTCGCCCTGGCGGCCCGCGTACGCCTCGAGGTTGCGCCACCACGTCACCAGCGCGGACGGCTTGTCCCCCGTTCCGGACAGCGCGTGCCAGCTGTTGCCCCACACGAGCAGCAGCTGGTGGTCCAGCAGATGGGCCGAGAGCACCTCGTTGTCCGCCAGCCCCGGCCAGACCTGCGTGACCTCGGCGCTCCAGGCGGCCACCATCGCCTCGCTCATGCCCGCGGGCAGCGCCCTCGGTTCGACGCAGGAAACGAACGGCACCCGCAGGTGCGCGGCGTCGATCAGCGCGTTGCGCACCCGGCCGCGCTCGAAGTCCAGGAACCGGACCCCGCCGCTGGTGACCAGGTTGTTGTCCGGGCTGAGGTCGACCGGGCTGAAGGCACGGTAGGCGATGGACTTGGCCCGGCGCAGCACCTCGGCGGCGAATGCGCGGACCGGCTCCGGGGTTTCCACCCCGAGCTGCTCCGCCAGCAGGCCGGGCAGTTGCGCGTACGCCACGGCCGGGGTGCTGTCCTCGTGTTTGACCGGCCCGCCGAGCCGGCGCAGCAGCGCATCGAAATCGGCCTCACGGCCGGCCGTCGTCGCGTGCATCCGGCCCAGCGACCGCGCCCACGACAGCAGCGAACGCTCGGCCGCGCGGGCGTCCGAGCCGCGCAGTTTGTCCTGCAGGGTGGGCGCGCGGCCGAGATCGTCGATCACCAGCACCCGCCGCGCCCCGTCGTGCGCCAGCAGTTCCGGGCACATCCTGTCCTCCGGCGGCAGCGCGGTGAACAGCTGGTAGCTGACGGCCTCCTGGGCGAACGGGTCGGGCGCGCCCTTGGGCGCCGGCTCCGGGTAGTGCTTGATCACCAGGGTGCGGGGCAGCCCGAAGGGCGAGGTGGCGATCCGCGCCCGGACCACCGTCGCCGGCCCGGATCCCGGCAGGACCTCGGGCTCGACGAGTGCGATGGAGCTGCCGAACCGGTGCGAGAGCACCGCTTCACCGGCTTCGACCGCTTGTGCCGCCAAGGTGCTCGCAGTCAACCCGGCTGCGCCTTCGGCGGCAGTGCCTTCTTCTGAAGTGTCCACGGTCATCGCCTTCGACCCTACTAGCGGGCCTGCCTGCCTCACCACAATCATTTGCCCCAAGAACGGTCAAGTTGACCACGTCTGCGCACAGCGAGCACCGCCCCGGCGGCGGCGACGATGCCGGTCAGGTTGACCACCAGCTGCGCCGCGGACTCCCCCGCCCGCGCCCATTCGCCGGTGACGGCCGCCACGATCGCGTAGCCGGCGGCGGGCACGGTGGTGACCGAGATGAATACACCCACCAGCGCCGCCGATTTCGCCGAAGTCATCGCGAGCATCCCGGCAGCACCGGCGAGCACGGCCACGATCAGCGAATACCAGCCGACCTGGTAGACGAAGTCGACGTCGGGCCGCCCCTGCCGAAACGAGGCCACGTCCAGCAGCCCGATCGCCTCGCTCGCCAATGTGGCGAGCGCGGTCACCACCATCGCCACCGGGAACCCGACCGCCAGTGCCAGCGAAGCCCGGCGCACCAGCCCCCACTGGCGGAGCACCAGGCCGACCGCGATACCGGCCAGCGGGCCGAACTCGGGGCCCACCACCATCGCGCCGACGATCGTCACCGGGGAGTCGGTGATCACCCCGACCGACGCGAGCAGGCAGGCGATGGCCAGGAACGCCTGGAACGTGCCGTTGAGCCGGGATTCCTCGCCGGTGCGCGCCACGAGCTCGCGCCAGACCACCGCATCGGCCCCGTCGCCCGGCGCCCGCTCCTCGGCCCTGTCGGCGGCGTCGGAGAGCACGGTGTCGATCGCTTCGAGCGTGACACCGCCCTCTTTCTCCAGTCCGGCCGCGCACAGCAGGTCGATGATCTCGTCGGCCGCCTCCCTGGCGACGTCGGCCTCGATCAGGTCACCGGCCGGGGCGAGCGCGGCGCCCCGGTGCAGCACGAGATGCGCCGTGCCCGGATGCTCCCGCAGCCGGGCCAGCGTGTCCTCGGTCCGCTCCGGCGGGCTGATGGCCCGCAGGTGCAGCATCGATCAGGCCGGCTTGACCGGCGGCTTGGCGTCGATACCGGCTTCCTTGCGCTGCTGCGCGGTGATCGGCGCGGGCGCCGCGGTCAGCGGGTCGAACCCGTTGCCGGTCTTCGGGAACGCGATCACGTCACGCAGCGACTCGGCACCGGCCAGCAGCATCGAGATGCGGTCCCAGCCGAACGCGATCCCGCCGTGCGGCGGCGCGCCGAACTGGAACGCGTCGAGCAGGAAGCCGAACTTCTCCTGGGCTTCGGCCTCCGAGAGACCCATCACCTCGAAGACCCGCTTCTGCACGTCGGCGCGGTGGATACGGATCGAGCCACCGCCGATCTCGTTGCCGTTGCAGACGATGTCGTAGGCGTAGGCGAGCGCGTTGCCCGGGTCCTGCTCGAACTTGTCGATCCACTCCGGGGTGGGCGAGGTGAAGGCGTGGTGCACCGCCGTCCACTTGCCGGAACCGACCGCGACATCGTCACCGATCTCGTCGACCGGGGCGAACAGCGGCGCGTCCACGACCCACACGAACGACCACTCGTTCTCGTCGATCAGGCCCAGCCGGTGCCCGATCTCCACGCGCGCCGCGCCGAGCAGGGCACGCGCCCCGCTCGGGGCACCCGCGGCGAAGAACACGCAGTCACCGGGCTTCGCACCGACCTTCGCGGCGAGGCCCTCGCGCTCGGTGTCGGAGATGTTCTTGGCGACCGGGCCGGACAGCGTGCCGTCCTCGCCGATCAGCACGTACGCGAGCCCCTTGGCCCCGCGCTGCTTCGCCCATTCCTGCCAGGCGTCGAGGGTGCGCCGGGGCTGGCTGCCGCCGCCGGGCATCACCACGGCGCCGACGTACGGGGCCTGGAAAACGCGGAACGGGGTGTCGGCGAAGTAGTCGGTCAGCTCGGTGAGCTCCAGGCCGAAGCGCAGGTCCGGCTTGTCCGTGCCGTACTTGGCCATCGCGTCGGCGAAGGTGATCCGCGAGATCGGGCGCGGCACCTCGTGCCCGATCAGCTTCCACAGCGCGGCCACGATGTCCTCGCCGACCGCGATCACGTCGTCCTGCTCGACGAAGCTCATCTCGATGTCGAGCTGGGTGAACTCAGGCTGCCGGTCGGCGCGGAAGTCCTCGTCCCGGTAGCAGCGCGCGATCTGGTAGTAGCGCTCCAGGCCGCCGACCATCAGCAGCTGCTTGAACAGCTGCGGCGACTGCGGCAGCGCGTACCAGGAGCCGGGCCGCAGCCGCGCCGGGACCAGGAAGTCACGGGCGCCTTCGGGCGTGGAGCGGGTCATCGTCGGGGTCTCGACCTCGACGAAGTTCTGCGCGTGCAGCACTTCGCGGGCCACCCGGTTGGTCTCGCTGCGCAGCCGCATGTTGAACGCCGGGCCGCTGCGACGCAGGTCGAGGTAGCGGTACTTGAGCCGGGTCTCCTCGCCGACGTCGACCCGGTCGTCGATCGGGAAGGGCAGCACGGCGGCCTCGGACAGCACCTCCAGCTCCGTGGCCAGCACCTCGATCTCGCCCGTGGGGATCTCGGCGTTCTCGTTGCCCTCGGGGCGCTTGCTCACCTCGCCGGTGACCCGCACGCAGAACTCCGAGCGCAGCTGGTGGGCGCGCTCGGCCATCTCGCCCTCGCGGAAGACGACCTGGGCGACCCCGCTGGCGTCGCGCAGATCGATGAAGATCACCCCGCCGTGATCGCGCCGCCGGGCGACCCACCCGGTGAGCGTGACGATCTGTCCGGCGTGCCCGGCACGCAGGGTGCCGGCTTCGTGGGTGCGTAGCACTGCGGTTGCTCTCCTCGAAGGCAGGTGGCTAGCAGGGGATTTGCTGCCCGTCAAGGCTAACGAACGCCCCCGGGGGCGGCGCCACCAGGTTTCTCAGAGCAGCCGCATCTGCTCCGGCCGCGGGGCGGGCTCGCCCTCGCGCGGCTGCGGAAGCCGGTGCTCCGGCTCCTGTTCACGGCCGAAACCGTGGCGCCGCAACAACGGCCCGACGCGCGCGGCGAGCGTGCGCCGGTAGCTCGCGTGCGCGTAGCTGCCGCGGCCGTAGATCTCGCGATACCGGGGCCCGAGCGCGGGGTGCTCGCGGGCCAGCCATTGCGCATACCACTCGCGGGCGCCCGGACGCAGATGCAAGGCGAGCACGGTGGCACTCGTCGCCCCGGCGTCGGCGACCGCCGCCAGCAACGCGTCGAGCTGTTCGGTGGAGTCGGTCAGCCCCGGCAGGACCGGCGCGATCATCACCCCGCACGGCAACCCCGCGTCGCGCAGCCGCCGGACGAGTTCGAGCCGGGCCTGCGGGCTGGGCGTGCCGGGTTCGACGCTGCGGTGGAGTTCCCGGTCCAGCAGCGCTATCGACACGCCCAGCCCCACGTCGACCTCGTTCGAAACGCTTTGCAGGAGCGCGATGTCCCGGTTGAGCGTGGTGCCTTTGGTGAGGATCGAAAACGGCGTGCCGTACGTGGCGAAGGCCCGGATGATGCCGGGCATCAGCTGGTAGCGCCCCTCCGCCCGCTGGTACGGGTCGGTGTTGGTGCCCATCGCCACGTGCTCCCCCGTCCACGACGGGCGGCGCAGCTGGGCGGCCAGTACCTCGGCCGCATTGATCTTCACCACCACCTGCGAGTCGAAATCCGCGCCGGCGTCGAACTCGAGGTACGTGTGAGTGTTGCGGGCGAAGCAATACACGCACGAATGCGAGCAGCCCCGGTACGGGTTCACCGTCCAGCTGAACGGCACGGCCGACTGCCCCGGCACCCGGTTCAGCACCGAACGGGCCCGCACCTCGTGGAAGGTGATGCCGTGGAAATCCGGGGAACGCACCGTGCGCACCAAACCGTCGAGCCCGAGCAGAGCCTGTTGCGGATCGGTGCCCGCGCGCTGACTGTCCCACCTCATGACCTCAGTCGAACATCCGTTCTATTCGCTGTCAAGTCGAACGTGTGTTCGCGGCGAAGCCGCCGAGCAGCAGGTCCGCTACCTGCTCACCGATGTGCTCCGCGTCGAAGCGAAGGCTGCGAGCGAAGCGAATCGTGGTCCGGAGGGTGCCGACGATCGCTTGCGGCAGCAGCTCCGCGGGAAGATCCGCGCGGAGGCTGCCTTCCTTTTGCCCGCGCCGGACGAGGTCGGGCACCGCGCGCTGCATAGCCCGGCTCATCGGCGGCGAGAGGGAACGGCGGACCGCTCCCGGCAGCGGCTGCAGATCCGTGCCGACCGACAGCAGCGGATAGCGCTGCGCGATGGCGGCCATCTCGATGATCAGGTCCCGCAACGCTTCCACCACACCGAGATCACGCGCGAACGTGCCCGTGACGATGCGATGAGCCTCCGCTGCCGCGGCCTCGAAGATCGCGCGGCGAAGCGCTTCGCGGTTGGGATAGGGGCGATACACGGTGAGCCGCACGACGCCCGCCTCGTCGGCGATGGCCTGGATCGTTGCTTGCGGATCGGCCGCGAGCAGCCGTGCGGCGGCTTCGAGGATGCGCCGGTCGTTGCGCTGGGCATCCGCACGGCGACGGGTTTCCGGCACACCGCTAAGTGTTACACCTGCGGCACAGATCAGCGCCTAGCGTTTCGAGGATGAACACTCTTCCCACTGGAAGCGGCGTACTGGCATCAACGTCTTCGCCGTGCGGCCGGAAAACCAGCAGGCACTGATCGACGTCATCCAGCAGGCGGGCGACCCGCGCGACATCCCGGGGCTGCTGTCGATGCACCTGCTGCGCAGTCCGGACGGCACCCAGGTGATCAACCACATGCTCTGGGCCGGCGAGGACGCCTTTACACGCGCCACCAAGGAAGACCCGGTCATCGCGGCCACTCGCGACCGCGTCGGCGGGCTCATCGAGGGCGCGCGCCCCGGCCGATACGAGGTGATGCCCTGGCCCACCGACTCTCCCGCTGGGTGAAAGACATGCTGCGTGCCCGCCGTGCGGAGATTTGGATGGTGGGACCGGAAGACGCGACTGCGGGAGTGAACGTGACCTTTCTCGACGAGGAGAAGTGGACCGGCCGGATCTTCACCGGCGACTGGGTACAGGGAGCCGGCGGGGACGCGCCCGTCGTCGAGCCCGCGACCGGTGCCGAACTCGGCCGTGCCGGGCGGGCCGCACCGGCGGACGTGACCACCTCGGCCGCCATGGCCGCGGAGGCGCAAAGTGCTTGGGCGGCAACGCCTTTCCAGGAACGAGCCGCGATCCTGCGGCGCGCGGGCGACCTGTGGCAGGAGCACGCCGAAGAGCTCAGGGGCTGGCTGGTCCGGGAGGCCGGGAGCATCCCCGGCAAGGCGGACTTCGAACTGCACGTGGCCGCGCAGGAGTGCTACGAGGCCGCCGCGCTGCCGTCGCACTCCGTCGGTGAGCTGCTGCCGAGCGAGGCGCCGCGGCTGAGCATGGTCCGCCGGGTGCCCGCCGGGCTCGTCGGCGTGATCTCACCGTTCAACGCCCCGCTGATCCTGGCGATCCGTTCGGTCGCGCCCGCTCTGGCGCTGGGGAACTGCGTGCTGCTCAAGCCCGACCCGCGCACCGCGGTCTGTGGGGGCTTCGCCCTCGCCCGGGTCTTCGAGGAGGCCGGCCTGCCCGCCGGGGTCCTGCACGTGCTGCCCGGCGGCGCGGACACCGGTGCCGCGCTGGTCGAGGACCCGCACGTCCGGGTCATCTCGTTCACCGGGTCGACGGCCGCCGGGCGCGCGGTCGGCGAGCTGGCCGGACGGCACCTCAAGCGGGCGCACCTGGAACTGGGCGGCAACTCCGCACTGGTGGTGCTGGAGGACGCCGACCTCGACGCGGCGATGAGCGCGGCCGCGTGGGGTTCGTTCTTCCACCAGGGCCAGATCTGCATGACCACCGGCAGGCACCTGGTACACGCCTCGATTTACGACGAGTACGTGGAACGCCTGGCGGACAAGGCCGAACACCTGCCGGTCGGCAACCCGGCCACCGACCAGGTCGCCCTCGGCCCGATCATCGACGCCGCACAGCGCGACAAGATCCACGGCCTGGTCACCGGCAGCGTCGACGCGGGCGCCAAACTCGTCGCCGGCGGCACCTACGAGGACCTGTTCTACAAGGCCACCGTGCTCGCCGACGCCGGCCCTTCGGTGCCCGCCTATGACAACGAGGTGTTCGGCCCGGTCGCACCCGTCGCGAAGTTCTCCACTGTGGACGAAGCGGTGCGCTTGGCGGCGGACAGCGAGTACGGCCTTTCGCTGGGCATCATCACCGCCGACGTCAACCGCGGCCTCGCGCTCGCCGACCGGATTCCGACGGGCATCGCGCACATCAACGACCAGACGGTGAACGACGAGGCCCTGGCGCCGTTCGGCGGGGTTGCCGCTTCGGGCACCGGGTCGCGGTTCGGTGGCGCGAGCGCGAACATCGAGGCGTTCACGGAAACCCGGTGGGTCACCGCGCGCGGGGATGTGGCCGGGTATCCGTTCTGACGGTTGACGGGGGCGGGCCGCGCCAGCGGTCCGCCCCCGTCAACACCCCCCGAGTAGGTTTCATCTCATCGCCCGCGACCCGAAATCACTTTGCCCTGGGCCCGCACCCTCCCTCGGATCCGTTACCCGAAAGACCAAAGCGTGCCGGCTCAGGGGAAAGTGATACTCCTGGAAGCAGGCGACGGGATGAACCCCAACTCCCCTACCCAGCCACGCTCCCAACCGGCAGCCGAGGTACGGGCCCCCTTCATCATGGAGCCAGCCCCTCGGGCGAGGAGTTCTTTGGTCTTTTCCCTTGCGCTGCAACAGCAACGGCCGCGCGCGGGGCGGGGTGTGACACGGCTTGCGTTCCCGGCCGGCCGGTAGTCACCGCGCGGTGGCGGCGGCTTCCCTTGCCCTGCCTGGAAAGGCGCGCGCGGCGAGTTCGTCGTAGGGCACGCCCCGGGCGCCTTGACGGTTCCGGCCGGCGAGACTTCCCAGCCAGCAGCACAGGAAACCCGCGGGCACGGAGACCAGCGCGGGGATCGACAGCGGGAACAGATGACCGGCACCGAGCACGTCCGGACCGATGAGCACGAGCCCCACCGACACGACGAGCCCGCCGATCAGCCCGGCTGTGGCGCCGACGCGGTTGAAGCCGCGCCAGTAGATCGTCAGCAACAGTACCGGCATCGTGGTGCTGGCCGCGATCGCGAAGGCGACGTTGGCGAGGAACGCGATGTTCCAGGATTGCAGGCCGAGCGCGAGCAGGATCGCGACCACCGAGATGCCGAGCCCGGAGATCCGGCTGACCACCAGCTGCTTGCGCTGGCTCATCTGCCCCCGGTGCAGCGCCGTGTTGTACAGGTCGTGCGCCACGGCCCCGGAGGACGCGATGGACAGACCCGCCAGCACAGCCAGGATCGTCGCCATCACCACGCCGACCACGATCGCGAACAACAGGTTCCCGCCGACCACCTCGGCGAGCCGGGCCGCGGCGAGGTTGCCTGCCTTGTTGTCGCGGAGGATCTGGTCGCGGCCCACCTCGTTGAGCGCGGCATAGCCGAAGATCGGCAGCAGCAGGAAGAACACGGCGAAAATCCACATCGCGATCTGCGCCGAACTGCGCGCCGCCTTGGCGTCGCGGACGGTCAGGAAGCGCACCATGACGTGCGGCAGACCCATAATGCCCAGCGCGAGGCCGAGGTTGAGCGACACGTTGTTCAGCCCGGTGACGACGCTCGAATGCGAAGGGGTGACCACGCCCGCGCCGTGCGTGCGCTCGGCTTCGGCCATCGCGCCGAGTGGGTTCCAGCCGGTGCGGGCCATCACGATCACCAGCAGCACCAGCACGGTCGCCAGCAACAGAATCGCCTTGAACACCTGGATGTAGGTGGTGCCGACCATCCCGCCGATCGAGGTGTAGACGGTCATCAGCACGCCGATCACGATCACCGCGACCGGAAAACTCACGCCCAGCAACAGTTGCGCGAGCACACCCGCGCCGACGAACTGGATCACCATGTACACAATGGACAGTACGAGCGACGCGATCGCCAGCACGCCGCGCAGCAGCCTGCCGTCGAACCGGGCGGCCACCGCGTCGGCCAGGGTGAAGCGGCCGAGGTTGCGCAGCGGTTCGGCGATCACGAGCAGCACCAGCAGGTACGCGATCGGGATGCCCAGCGCGAGGTAGATCCCGTTGAACCCGGTGAGCGCCACGGCACCGGTGATACCGAGGAACGACGCGGCCGAGAGCTGGTCCCCGGCCAGCGCGAGACCGTTCTGCCAGCCGGAAACCCGGCCGCCGGCGACGTAGTGGTCGTCGGTGCTGCGGTTGCGGCGGGCGGCGTAACTGGTGATGCCCAGGGTGACCGCGACGATGGCCGCCACCACGACGACGGCGAGCACGTTCATCGGCGATCCTCCCAGCGGTTCGCCCACCGGGTATACAAATGCGCCCCGGCCAGCGGGAAGAGGATGGCGAACGCGGCCGCCGGATAGCCGGCCCCGACCGGCCCGGCCTTGCCGTCGAACAGCGTGGTGAACGCCGTCAGCACCGGCACGGCCAGAAACAGCACCAGCGCCACCAGCCCGCCGATGAACGCTATCCGGCGGCGCACCACCAGCTCGGAATTCTGCTCAGGCTCCTCGGCCGCCACGTCGTGTCCTCCGCTCTCGCCAAGGGGACAGCATGGCCACGCGTGCGGGCGCGAGGCAACGAGATCGTTCCGGTGAACGAGATCGGGCGGACCTCAGCCGACGACGCGGTCCACGAAACACCAGCGCCAGTTCTCCCCCGGCTCATAGCTGCGCATCACCGGGTGGCGGGTGTCGTGGAAATGCTTGCTGGCGTGCCGCCGCGGCGAGGAGTCGCAGCAGCCGACGTGCCCGCATTCCAGGCACAGCCGCAGGTGCACCCACGTGGTGCCCTCGCGCAGGCAGTCCACGCAGCCCGTTTCGTCCGAAGTGGCCGTGCCGGCGTTTTCGAGGTGCTCGCAGGAACCGGCGGTGGCCGCGGGGGTGTCGAGTTCGCGGCCGGGGTTGCGGGGGTTCTCCTCGGGCGGTTCCAGCATCGACTCCTCGATGTCCAGGGTTTCGAGCACGTGCCGCAGCACCTCGTCGTCGGCCGTGGCGCGGTCGCGGGCGGTCAGCAGCACCTCGCGCTCGGCTTCGAGCATCGCCGCGCGCAACCGCCGGTAGGCGGCACTCGGTGTCTCCTCGAGACTACTGCGGGCACCGAGCCGTTCCCACGCGGAATCCGAGCGGTAGGCCTGTTTGTCACGCAATCGGTCGATCACGTCGGCCGGGTCGTCCGGGCCGCGGATCTCCTCCAGCCGCGCCAGCCCCGCCGTGGTCATGTCGTGCAGCAGAGCGGCTTCCTGCAGCGCGTCTTCACCCGGGTCGGGCGCCGGAAGATCCAGCCGCCGCACCAGTTTCGGCAAGGTGGTGCCCTGCAGCAGCAGCGTGCCCGCCACCACCACGAACGCCGAAAGCACCAGCACCCCGCGTTCCGGGGTGTCGGTGGGCAGCACGAACGCCGCCGCCAGCGTGACCACGCCGCGCATCCCGGCCCACGAGATCGCGGTGGTCTCGGACCAGGACAGGTTCCAGCCGGGCAGCAGCTTGCGCACCAGCCCGGAGCCGAACAGCCACGCAAGCCGCGCCAGGATCGTCGCGACCAGCACGCATGCGCAGATCCCGGCGATCGCGAGCCCGCTCAGTTCGCTGTCGGCGACCTCGGCCAGTATCCGCCGCAGCTGCAGGCCGATCAGCAGGAAGACGACGTTCTCCAGGAGGAACTGGATGGTCCGCCAGTTCAGCCTGCTCGCCAGCCGGGACGGCCCCGACGACATCCGCGGGGTCTGCTGGCCGAGGATCAGCGCGGCCACCACCACCGCCAGCACCCCGGAACCGTGCACCGCCTCGGCGGGCAGATACGCCAGGAACGGCACCGCGAACGACCAAGCCGTGTCCATCACCGGGTCGGTCAGGCGCCGGCGCAGCTGGAAGGCGCCCCAGCCGATGAGCGCGCCCACCACGACCCCGCCGACAGCGGCGAGCACGAAGTCGAGCCCCACCTCCCACAGCGTCACCGAACCGGCGATGGCGGCGATCGCCGTGCGCAGCGCGACCAGCGCGGCCGCGTCGTTGAGCAGGCTTTCCCCTTCGAGGATGCGCACCACCCGGCGCGGCATCCCGACGCGGCGCGCGACCGCGGTGGCGGCCACCGCGTCCGGCGGCGCGACGACCGCGCCCAGCGCGATCCCCGCGGCCAGCGGCAGGCCCGGGATCACCGCCCAGGTGACGAGCCCGACGGCGATCGTGGTGAACGCGACCAGCCCGACCGACAGCAGCGCGATGGGCGCCTTGTTGACCCGGATCTCCACCAGCGAGGTGCGGACCGCGGTGGAGAACAGCAGCGGCGGCAGCAGCCCGACCAGCACGAACTCCGGATCGAGCTGGTAGGAGGGCACGCCGGGGATGAACGAGGCCGCCACGCCGACCACGACGAGGCACAGCGGCGGGGACCAGTCCAGCCGCCGGGCGGCCCCGGTGACAAGGAGGACCACCAGGACGAGACTGAGGATTTCGGTGGCTACCAGCATCAGCCGTGCGTGAAGGGTGCCGGGGAGGAAAAGGCCTCCGTGTCCGCTGCCATGATCGCCTTTGGCTCGCCGCTGGTGGAAGTCCCATGATATCGGTAGGCCGAGCGCCGGGGAGCCGAAGTGCCACCATCCGAGGTCGAGGTATGGACCGCAAGGGCAGTGCGCCCGATGGCGGCCGACCTGCGCGCGCTCGTTGAACTGGAAACGCCCAGCGAGCACAAGGAACTGCTGGACGCGGGCCTTTCGGAGATCCACCGCTGGCTTGCCACCCGCCTCGGTGAACCGGCGCAGCTGCACCGCCACGACGGCGGCGCGCACGGTGACGTCCTCGAAGCGGCGTACCCGGGCGCGATGCCGGGCGAAGTACTCATTCTGTGCCACTACGACACTGTGTGGCCTGCGGCCACACTGGCGGACTGGCCGTTCGAGGTGGTCGACGGCCGCGCGAGCGGGCCGGGCACGTTCGACATGAAGTCCGGGATCGTGCAGGCGGTGTGGGCGGTGCGCTGCGCGCGCGAGCTGGGGCTGCCGCTGCCATCGGTCCGGTTCCTGCTGACCGGAGACGAAGAGATCGGCAGCCCGGCCGGGCGCGCGCACATCGAGCGGCTGAGCGAGGGCGCGCTGGCCACGCTCGTGCTGGAGGCTTCGCTCAACGGCGCGGTCAAGACGGGGCGCAAGGGTGTCGGGCTGTTCGACGTCGTGGTCACCGGCGTGGAGGCGCACGCGGGGCTGGAGCCGGACGCGGGAGTCAGCGCGATCCACCAGCTCGCCCTGCTCGTCCCGCGGCTCGCGGCGCTGGCCGACCGGGCGCTGGGCACCACGGTCAATGTCGGGCTGATCAGCGGCGGCACCGCGCGGAACGTGATAGCGGGCCAGGCGTGGTGCGCGCTGGACATCCGGGTGGCCGAGCCCGCGGAGATGGCGCGGCTGGACGCGGCTTTCGCGGAGCTGCGGCCTGCGGACCCGCGGGCACGGGTGAGCGTGCGCGGCGAGTGGAACCGGCCGCCGATGGTGCCGAACCCGCCGTCGCAGCGGTTGTTCAAACTGGCCCACCAGGTGGCGGCGGAGCTGGGCATCGCGCTGGCCGAGGTCTCCGTGGGCGGCGCCAGCGACGCGAACTTCGTTTCGGCGCTGGGCCGCCCGGTGCTCGACGGGCTCGGCGCGCTGGGCGGCGGCGCCCACTCGCGCCACGAGCACGTGCTGCTCGATCATCTTTCCCAGCGCACCGCGTTGCTCACGAACTTGCTGGTGGCGCTGGGAAATCCTGGCTAGGTCAGATGCCGCCACGCGGCGGGCTCGGCGTCGAGGAACTCCGCGAAGGTCCACGGGCGGCGGCCGGTGACGTGTTCGATGGTGTGGCTCGTCACCGACATCTCGCCGGTCGCGATCCCGAGGTACGAGCCGACCCAGCCGTCGATCTCCCATTCCTCGGCGCCCGCACGGGATTCCCGGGCCTCCGCCTCGGTTTCCGCGTGGTAGCCGATCTTCCGGCCGGTGGCCGCCGAAAGCAGCCGCGCCGTCTCGTCGAGGTCGATGGCCTCCGGGCCGGACACGTCATATACCTGGCCTGCGTGCGAGGGGTCGAGCAGCACCTCCACCGCGAGCCGGGCGATGTCCGTGCGGGAGACCCAGGCGATCCGGCCTCGCCCGGCCGGCCCGCGCAGCACGCCGTCGGCTCCGACGAAATGCGGGGCCACGTCGGCATACAGCGTGTTACGCAGCGCAGTCAGCCGCAGGCCTGCGCCGGCGATCAGCCGTTCGGTCTCCGCGTGTTCCCTGGCGAACGTGAACGACGCCAGCGGGGCCGCGCCCATGAACGACGTGTACACGACCCTGTCCACCCCGGCCTCGGCCGCCGCCTGCACCGCGGCCCGGTGCTCGGCCATCCGGTGCAGGCCCTCGTGCCCCGACACCAGGAACAGCGTCGAGACACCGGAAAGCGCTTCCCGAAAACCGTTCTCGTAGGAGGCTTGGGCGACTTCGGCGCCGGGCAGCGACGGCGCGCGCCCGGCGTCCCGCACGATGAGCCGTTGCGGCAGTTCACGTTCGGCGAGCAGCCTGGCCACCCGGGAGCCCAGCTGCCCGGTCACCCCGGTGACGGCGATCTTGTCCACTTTCGACATTCCTCCAGGGTAACGGCCGCCCGGCCCAGGGCACGGTGCAGTGCGGGTGCCAGATCGGCCCAGCTGGTGACCACTGCGGCCACGTAAGCGTCCGGACGGATCAGCCACAGCTCCCCCGGGCGCACGGCCAGCGCCTCGGCGAGGGCGCCGGAAGCATCGATGCCGGCCAGTTTCACCAGCCGCACGGGGCCCGGGGACGTCGGCAGCTCCGCACATTCCGCGCCTTCCGTTGCCAGCACGAGGAAACCGTCCCTCGCCAGCTCACGGAACCGGGTCCTGCCTGCCGCCGACACCGGCGCATCCGGCACCAGGATCCCCGGCCCCGCAGCGGGAACACACCCGCGTGCCGGCCGCCCGCGGAAGGGCCGCGAACTGTCCGAAGTGGTCAGTCGTGACTCCGCATACCAGAACGGCTCGGACAGCCGGCCGGAATCCACCCGCGCCCGCAACGCCGGATCCGCCGCCGCGCCCGCCAGCACCGTGCGGCGCGTCCGGTGCTGTTCTTCGTTCTGTGGCACCAGGAAATCCATCGTCGCGGTGGTCACCTCGATGTTCTCCTGCGCCGCGGCGTGGCGTTCTTCGTGGTAGGTCTCGAGGAGTTCCTCCCCCGCCCAGCCATGCAGCACATACGCCAGCTTCCAAGCCGCGTTCTCCGCGTCGCCGACCCCGGAGTTCAGCCCCCGCGCACCGAACGGCGACACCAGATGCGCGCAGTCACCGGCCAGCAGCACCCGGCCGGCCCGCATCCGGTCCACCACCCGCGAATGGAAGCGGTACACCGATTTCCACACGATCTCGTACGGGGTTTCCCCGATGATCGCCCGGATCCGCCGGTCCAGCGCGCCGGTGCGTTCCTCCTCGCCGAGGTCGTACCCGCCCGGCACCTGCCAGTCGATGCGGAACGTCGAGCCGGGGCACGGATGGATCAGCACCTGCCGCCCCGGGTTCCACGACGGGTCGAAGTAGAACCGCCGCTCGGCGGCCCATCCCGGCAGCTCGGCGCGGATGTCGCAGATCAGGAACCGGTCGTCGAAGGAATGCCCGTCGAAGCGCACACCCAGGGCTGCCCGGATGCCGTCGGCGCGCGCGCCCGCGCACGCGACCACGTAGTCCGCGCGGATCTCCTGCCCGTTCGCGCAGGTCAGGGTGACTCCCCCGGTGTCCTGCGCGAGGCCGGTCACCTGATGGCCCCAGCGCACGTCGATCAGCGGCGTGGCGGCGATGCGCTCGTCGAGGAGCTCCTCCGTGCGGGCCTGGGAGATGTTGACGAACGGCGGGAACGCGGACCGGCCGGCGTCGGGCAGCGAGTAGGCGAACAGCTCCTCGTCGCGGTAGAAGGTACGAGCGGTGGTCCAGGTGACCCCTTCCCCGGCGATCCGCCGCCCCACGCCGACGGACTCCCACACGTCCAGGACATCGCGCTGCTGGCAGATCGCCTTGGACCCGACGAGGTCCCGTTGCGCCCGGCCGTCCAGCAGCACCACCGGCACTCCCCAGCGGGCCAGCAGCAACGCGGTGGTCTGCCCGACCGGCCCGTTGCCCAGCACCGCGACCGCGCGGTCGGTGCTCATCCCTGCAGCTGGTCCCAGACCTCGCGGTCGCGCTCGGCCGTCCAGATCACCGGCCGCTCGACTCCGGACAGCTCGTCCCACAACCGGGAGACGTCGAAGGGCAGGCAGTGCTCGAAAATCGGCCAGCGGCCGTACTTCGGCGCCAGTGCCGCGTGCGTGCGCTCGAAGGCTTCCTTGAGCGCTCCGCCGGCCTCCTGCACCGCGCTGACCTCGCGGATCATCACCCGCAGGAAGTCCCGGGTCTGCTCGACGGCCGCGTCCACGGCGTCCCGGCCACGGCTGACCGCGCCACGGCCGCCGATCAGCGCCTCGGCGCCGAACCTCCGCACGTTGTCCAAAGTGGACGATGACCAGTCGCGGTGGAACGCGTCCCCGGTGTACAGCGCGGCCTCGGCCTCGACGAGGTCACCGGCGTAGAGGATCTTCTGCCGGGGCAGCCAGGCGACGATGTCACCCTCGGTGTGCCCGCGCCCGCAGTACTGGAGGACGAGGTCGCCGCGGTCGCCGCCGAGGTCGATGGTGAGCCGGTCGGAGAACGTCAGGGTGGGCCAGGTCAGCCCGGGCACGGTGTCGGCGTCCTTGGCCAGCCGGGGCATCCGGGCGAACTCGCTCTCCCAGTCCTCCTTGCCACGCTCGGCCACCAGCGCGCGGGTGTTTTCGTGGGCGACGATCACCTCGGCGTTGAACGCGGAGGCGCCGAGCACCCGGACCGCGTGGTAGTGGGAAAGCACCAGGTACCGCACCGGTTTGCCGGTGTGCTCGCGCAGTTTCGCCAGCCAGTCGCTTGCGGCGGCGGGGGTGGCGAGCGCTTCGAAGCAGACCAGGAAATCCTCGCCCTCGATGGCACCGACGTTCGGATCGCCTTCGGCCGTCAGGGCGTAGACACCGTCGTCGAGCACCTCCAGCGTCTGCTCCTTCTGGGCCAGATCCCCCGACGACGCGAAAGCCTTCTGGGCCACGGCGCCCACCTCTCATTGATGAAAGCTTTGACTAACTTTCCCGTGCGAGTGTAACCCGGGTCACGCTTGAGGGGAAGCCTAGAGCCCGGCCGGCGAGCGGGACAGCCGTTTCACTGGATTCATCGCGAGGGGCCTAGCCTGTCCCGCATGAGCACCGAGGCACCGCACGCAGCCGGCGTGACGCAGGAGCGACGGCGCGGAGGACCGACCGGGTGCGGGTGTCCCGCATGAGCACCGAGGCACCGCACGCAGCCGGCGTGACGCAGGAGCGACGGCGCGGAGGACCGACCGGGTGCGGGTGTCCCGCATGAGCACCGAGCCCGCCCCGTCACCCGAGGAACTCGACTACCTGACTTTCGTGGATTACGCGATCGCCAAGACGACGGCCGAGCTGCCGGCGGTCGACCCGGCCGCGATGCGGCTCGGGCTCACCCTGCACCGGCTGACCAGCGCGCTGGTCTACGACTGGGAGTCGACGGTGCACCGGCCGCGCGGGTGGAGCTGGGGCGGGTTCCGGGTGTTGTTCGTGCTGTGGCTCGCCGGGCCACTGGAGGCGAAGCGGGTGGCCCAGCTTTCGGGGATGAGCCGGGCCGCGGTTTCGGCCTTGGTGAACACGCTCGAACGGGACGGGCTCGTGTCCCGCAAGCAGGCCGAGCACGACCGCCGGGCGGTACTGCTGAACCTCACCGGCGCCGGGCACGAGGCGATCACGAGCGCGTACGAGGCGCACAACGAGCGCGAGCAGGCCTGGGCGAATTCACTGAGCAAGCCCGAGCAGACGATCCTGATCGGATTGCTGGAGAAACTCACGACCGGCGCCGCGGCGAACGAGGCCAAGCGGCGGTTCTGAGTGACCAAGGATTTGATGTTCTGGTGGAGCTGAGCTGAGGGAACACCCCACACCACAGGCGGGGTGTTCCCGGACGTCTCCTTGCCGGAAGCGCTACGGCAGCGCGGCTTCGATGGCCGCGACGACCTCGGGCGCTTCCGGCTCGGTGCGGGGACGGAACCTCGCGATCACCTTGCCGTCGGCGCCGACCAGGAACTTCTCGAAGTTCCACTGGATGTCGCCCGCTTCACCGTCGGCGTCCGCGGTCTCCACCAGCTCGCGGTAGACCGGGTGCCGGTCGGGGCCGTTCACGTCGATCTTCTCGAACAGGGGGAAGGTGACGCCGTAAGTCGTCGAGCAGAACTCCGCGATTTCCCCCGCGGTGCCCGGCTCCTGCCCGGCGAACTGGTTGCAGGGAAAGCCCACCACGGAGAAACCCTTGTCGCCGTAGCGTTCCTGGAGTCGCTCCAGGCCTTCGTACTGCGGGGTGAGCCCGCATTTGGACGCCACGTTCACCACGAGCAGCGCCTTGGCGCCGAGGTCGTTCAGGCTCGCCGCGTCACCGGAAAGCGTGCGCAGCGGAATTTCGCCGAGAGTCATCGAATCCGTCCTTCACGAGGGGTGTCATCGGGTGCACCTCCAGATCATCACGAAAACCGGCGCAGCCCGTTCCCCTGTGAGGGGGACCACACTCAGTGGCCCGGCCGCGGCTCCGGCACCGTGGTGACCCCCTCGGTGGGCCTCAGGCCCAGTGCCTCCAGCAGCAGCGCGCAGTCGTCCGCGTCCGCCGCCGCGGACGCGACCGCACGCACCGCGCGCCGTCTCTGGTCGAGCACAGCCTCGCTGTCCTCGAGTATGTCGACCGGAAAACCGTTGTCTCCCATAACGTTCCCCTCCTCCGACCGGAAGTCCGTGTAGCGGGCCGGTACCCGGGGTAGCCGGACACCGGACGAAAGGAGCGGCTGTGAACAGCTTTTCCGACCCGGTACGAGCCCGGGGCCCCTCCGCCGTCACCGAAGGTACCCCTGACGGCCCGATCGTGCTGGTGCTCGACCCCGCCGGGGCTGCCCCGCACGAGGATTTGCCCGCGACCTGGCGTGAGCTGGGCGAACAGTGGCGCATCGTGTGGTGCCGGCTGCCCGCCGACGGAGGCCTTTCCGAAGCGGACGACATCCTCGGCGACCGGCCGGGCAAGCTTGTGCATCTGGTGGCCAGCGGCCCCTACGCGGACACGGCGTTGCGCCTGGCCGAGCGCTACAGCGAGTCGGTGCGCTCGGTCCTGCTGGTCGACCCGGGCGCGCGCGGTTTCGTCGAGCCGGGTGATGGCCCGGAGGCCGACGAGGATTGGGAAAACGAGACGGAGACGCGTCGCTGGGCGCTGACGAGATCCGGCGTCGAAGTGCACACGATCGCGCACAGCGAAGGCGGCAAACGGGACCGTGTGCCCGCACCGTTGCCGCTGGGCCACCCCGACGTGGCGACCGCAGTCAGCAAGTTCGTGGCCGGACTCGGCTGAACCCGGAAAGGAAGTGACCCCGTGACCGAACCCGCGGACATCGTGGACGAGGACGTGCTGGCACCGGTGGAGGACGTGCTGGAGCAGCGCCGCGAAATCTCCCCGGACCCGCCGGTGGAGCCGGATTCCGAGGCGTCCACCGAAGCGGACCCGGCCGATGTGGCGGACCAGCGGCGAGTCGTGGTGTACGACGAGGACGAACCCCGCTGAGGAGGTGCCCGGATGTCGGTCGCACGCGCGTTGATCGAGAGCCACCTGCTCTCCGGCGAGCCTGCGCCGGGCAACGAGATCGCGCTGCGGGTGGACCAGACACTGACCCAGGACGCCACCGGCACCCTGGTGATGCAGGAGCTGGAGTCACTCGGCCTGGAACGAGCCCGCACCGAGGTGAGCGTCCAGTACGTCGACCACAACCTGCTGCAGGCCGACGAGAAGAACGCCGAGGACCACGCGTTCCTGCGCTCGGCCTGCCGCCGGTACGGGCTGTGGTTCTCCAAACCGGGCAACGGCGTCTCCCACCCGACGCATATGCAGCGCTTCGGCAGGCCCGGCCGGACGATGGCGGGCTCGGACTCGCACACCTGCGCGGCCGGGTCGCTGGGCATGCTCGCGATCGGGGTCGGCGGGCTGGAGGTGGCACAGGCCATCGCCGGTGAGCCGCTCTACCTGCGGATGCCGGAGATCTGGGGGGTGCGGCTGACCGGCAGGCTGCCGGACTGGGTGTCGGCCAAGGACGTCGTGCTGGAGATGCTGCGGCGGCACGGGGTGAAGGGCGGGCTGAACCGGATCATCGAGTATCACGGCCCCGGTCTGGACACGCTGACCGCGATGGACCGGCACGTCATCGCGAACATGGGCGCGGAGCTGGGCGCGACCACGACGGTGTTCCCCGCCGACGGCGCCGTGCGCGAGTTCCTGCGCGCCGAGGACCGGGAGGAGGACTTCACCGAGCTGCTGCCCGGAGGCGGTTACGACCTCGAGGACGAGATCGATCTGTCCACTTTGGAGCCTTTGATCGCGAAACCGTCCTCGCCGGGCAACGTCGTCCCGGTCCGCGAAGTCGCCGGGACGGAGGTGGGCCAGGTGGTGATCGGTTCGTCGGCCAATCCCGGCCTGCGGGACTTCGCGATGGCCGCGGCGATGGTGCGCGGGCGGCAGACCGTGGATTCGGTGAGCTTCGACGTGAACCCGTCCTCGCGGGAGATCTTCGCGGACCTGACGAAGATGGGTGCCACCTTCGACCTGATCTCGGCCGGGGCACGGATCCACCAGGCGGGGTGCATGGGTTGTATCGGGATGGGCCAGGCACCCGCCGCCGGGCACAACTCGCTGCGCACCTTCCCCCGGAACTTCCCCGGACGGTCCGGCACGAAGGAGGATTCGGTGTGGCTGTGCTCACCGGAGACGGCGGCCGCCGCGGCGCTGACCGGGGTGATCACGGATCCGCGTGAGCTGGGTGTGCCGTACCCGGAGCTGTCGCTGCCCGGGCATGCCTCGGTGAACACCCACATGCTGGTGCCACCGCTGCCGCCGGACGAGGCGGCCCGCGAGGAGCTGGTCAAGGGGCCGAACATCTCGTCGCTGCCGGACTTCCCGGAACTGCCGGACGAGATGGCGGGGCCGGTGCTGCTGAAGCTCGGTGACAACATCTCCACCGACGAGATCTCCCCCGCCGGCGCGCGCTCGCTGCCGTTCCGGTCGAACGTACCGAAGCTCGCGGAGTTCACCTTCAGCCAGGTGGACGAGGACTACACCCGGCGGGCGCACGAGGAGGAGCACGGTCATTTCATCGTCGGCGGGGACAACTACGGGCAGGGCTCGTCGCGGGAGCACGCCGCGATCACGCCCCGCTACCTAGGCCTGCGCGCGGTGCTGGCGAAGTCGTTCGCGCGGATCCACTGGCAGAACCTGGCCAACTTCGGCATCCTCGCGCTGGAGTTCACCGATCCGGCCGACTACGACCGGATCGGCCGCGACGACGTGCTGCGCGTGCAGAAGCTGCGGGAAAACCTTCCCGGGGACGACAAGCTGACCGTCCACAATGTCACGAAGGACGAGGACTACCTGCTCTGTCACCGGCTTTCGCCACGGCAGGTGGAAGCGGTGCTCGCGGGCGGGCGGATCCCGCTGCTGGCGCGGCGGTAGTGCCGGGTGATCTACTGCGGTGAGGCGACGAAAGGAAAACCGTGGACCTGGTCTCGCTGCGCCGCGACGTGCATGCCCACCCCGAGCCGGCCTTCTGCGAGCTGCGCACCGCCGCGCTTGTGTTGTCCCGCTTGCGAAAGCTGCCCGTGCGCCTGCGCATGGGGCCGGAGGCGATGCGCCTGGAGGGTATCCCGGCTTACCCGGATGAGCAGGCGCTGGAGCGTTTCGCCGGGCTGGCGGTCGCCAACGGCGCGGACGCGACCGATGTCGAGACACTCGCCGCCCAGGGCACCGCGGTCATCGCGGACCTCGAAGGCACCCGTCCCGGGCCGACGTGGGCGCTGCGCTTCGACATGGACGCCCTCCCGGTCGCCGAGGCCGAGGACGGCGGGCACGTCCCGGCCGCGGCCGGTTTCCGCTCGGACTACCCGGGATTCATGCACGCCTGCGGGCACGACGGGCACGTCGCCATCGGCCTGACGCTGGCCGAACGCCTTGCCGACCGGGATTTCCCCGGCACGGTGCGGTTCCTGTTCCAGCCGGCGGAAGAGGGCGGGCGCGGCGCCCGCGCGATGCTCGGCGCGGGCGCGGTGGACGGGGTCGACAGGTTCGTGGCCATGCACCTCGGCCTCGACCTCGCGGCGGGAACGGTCGCGGCGGGCATCACCGGGATCTTCGCGACCACCAAGATGCGGGCCCGGTTCACCGGCGTCGCCTCGCACGCCGCGGCGGCGCCGCAGGACGGCCGGAACGCACTGCTCGCGGCCGCGACGGCGGTGCTGGGAATCCACGGTTTGCCAAGGTTTTCCACCGCCGACACCCGGGTGAACGTCGGCACGCTGCACGCTCCCGGCAACGTCAACATCGTGCCGGCGCTCGCGGAGCTGACGTGCGAAGCGCGCTCGCGGGACGGCGCGGTGAACGTCGATCTGACCGAGCGGGTGAAGCAGGTGCTGCGAGGCGCGGCGGAAGCGCAGGAGGTGACCGTCGAGATCGAGGAAACGGGCGGCTCGACCTCTCTGGACTGCGACGACGAACTGCTCGACGCCGTGCTCGTCGCGGCCAAGGCGGGCGGGCACGAGACGGTGCGGCTGCACGAAATGGGCGGCAGCGACGACGCGAGCCTGTTCGCCGAAGTCGTCCAGCGGGCCGGGGGCCGGGCGACCTACACCGTGGTGGGCGGGGGAAATCCGGCGCCGCACCACAACCCGTACTTCGACGTGGACGAGGCGGCGCTGCCGATCGGGGTGGACGTGTTGGAGCGGCTCGTGCGCGGGTGATCGCGGGTGCGGGCGGAGCACGGCCCCGGAGTTGGGTGTTCATCCCGTCGCCTGCGACCCCGAAATCGCTTTGCCCCGCCCCCCCCCCCCGCAGATCCGCGGCCCGACAACGCGAGATTGCGGGTCCGGGGCAAAGTGATACCCCTGGGAGTAGGCGACGGGATGAACACCCAACTCTCTCTCCCAGCCGCGCCGGGACCGGCGGCCGAGCTACGGGCCCCGTTCATCCTGGAGCCAGCCCCTCCGGCGAGGAGAATCTTTTTCCCTTGCGCCGCAACGGTTGCGGCAGCAACGGCCGCGCGCGGAGCGCGCTATGGCACCCACCCCCGCCCCGATCGCGCAGTGTTCAACGGTCGCCGCACCGCGTCAAGGCGGGAAAGATGCCTGGACGCGGCACGTCGGCCGCTGAGGGCGCTGGGGATCGGTTCGGTGGCGGGGTGTGGGCGTGGCGAGGCTCCGCTTGCGTTGCCGGGCACCGGTGGGCGGAGCGTGCTGCTCGCTAGAGCGCGAGCGGCCTCGGGGCGGAGGCCATCGCCTCCGGGGAATCCCAG
Source organism: Amycolatopsis sp. (assembly GCF_035546795.1). GTDB lineage: Bacteria > Actinomycetota > Actinomycetes > Mycobacteriales > Pseudonocardiaceae > Amycolatopsis_E. The sequence continues at coordinate 32,250 of NZ_DASZWC010000052.1, read as the reverse complement.
TCCACGCCGGGCACGTCGACGTACAGCTCGACCTCGTTGCCATCCGGGTCCGCGATGTACAGGCTGTGGGTGGCGAAGTGGTCGCTCATGCCGAGCAACGGGGTGCCGGTCTCGGAGACCCTGGCCAGCGCCTCACGCAGTTCGTCGTCGCTGTCACCGACCTTGAGCCCGAAGTGGTAGAGCCCCACGCGCCGCCCCTCCGGCTGGCTCGCCGCCTCCGGCCCGACCTCGATCAGCAGCAGCTCGTGGTGCGTACGCCCGCCGGGCGCGTTGAAGGCCGCGACCGGCAGCTTGCCCAGCTCGGCGTCCCGGCCGGGCGCGGGCAGGATCTGACGCCAGCCCAGCACGTCCCGGTAGAACGCGGCCGATCGTTCGATGTCCCGGACGTAGAGCACGACGTGCCCCAGCTCCTTGATCTCCACCCCGACGCCTCCGGTCATTGAAACTTCAACCGGAAGCATACGCCGCCTGGATCATCCCGCACGACAGAAGCCGGCAGGACCGACGTCCGCCGCGTCAGTCGTGATCGGTGGCGACCACGGTGGCCAGCTCGGCCAGCGCGGCGTCGGCCTCGGGGCCCTCGGCACGCAGGACAACCTCGTCGCCGTGCTTGGCGGCCAGCCCCATCACCGACAGCAGGCTGCGCGCGTCCACCGGCTCACCGTCACCGAGGCCGATCGTCACCGGCACCGGCTGCGCGGCGGCGGCCTTGACGAACAACGCGGCGGGCCGGGCGTGCAGACCCACCGACGACCCGACGACGACGCGGCGTTCCGGCATGACGATCTCCTTGCTGTGAGGGAAGTACCGCCCAGGTTAGCAATAGGTCTAGACCACATCAACTCTCAGTGCTTCGGCACGCCGGTACTCCCCCGGATCACCAGGCTCGGCTGCAGCACCAGCTCGCGCGGCCGCATCCGCGGCTCGTCCAGCCGTTCGACCACCGCCCGCACCGCCAGTTCCGCCTGCCGCTCCGGATCCTGCCGCACGGTCGTGAGGTCGATGTGCGAAAGCCGCGCCAGGTGGTTGTCGTCGTAGCCGACCACCGACACGTCACCCGGCACGTCGAGCCCGGCGCGCCAGACCGTGTCCAGGAAGCCGACCGCGGAACGGTCGTTGCTGGCGAACACCGCGGTGGGCAACCTGTCCCGGTCGGCGAGCAGGGCCTGGGCCGCGTTCGCGCCGGACTCCTCGGTGTGGCCGCCCGGCAGCACGCGGATGTGCTCGGCGAGCCCGTGCCGGCGCATACCGCTGAGGTACGCGCGGCGCCGTTCGGCGGAGCCGGCCTCGTCGCCGCCGTCGATGTGGACGATCGAGGTGTGCCCGAGATCGACGAGGTAGTCGATGATCTGGCGAACCCCTTTGCCCTCGGCGACGTGCACCGAATCGACCTCCGCGCCGGGGAACCGCCGCCCCACGACCACCGCCGGGATGCGCTTGCCCAGCTCGGTGACGTAGTCCGTATCGAGATGCCCGCCCAGCAGGATCAAGCCCTCGCACCGGTGCCCGAGCAGCGCGTCCACCGCCTTGCGCTCGTCTCGCGCGGGCGGCGCGGCGCCGGAAAGCAGGATCTCGTAGCCGAGCCGTTCGGCCACCGGGTAGATGCCTTCCACCAGATCGGCGTGGAAGAGGTTGCGCACCGTCAGCATCACGCCGAGCACCTTGCTCCGGCTGCGCGCCAGCATCTGCGCGGCGCTGTCGGGCCGGTAGCCGAGCTCGCGCGCCGCGGCGAACACCTTTTCCCGCGTCTCGTCACTGGCACCCGGCTCGTTGCGGAACACCAGCGACACCAGCGCGCGGGAGACTCCGACGCGCGCGGCGACGTCGGACATGGTGGGACGGCGGTCGCGGGCACCCCGTTCACTGACCATTCCCCGATCCTGCCTTCCGCATCCGAAACCGTTGCGCGGAGGGTCTTGACATGCCGATGTGATCCGCAGCATAGTACGCGTCACTAGAGCGCGCTAGTAGCGCGCGACAGGCTCGTTCTCACCCTGCACAAAGAGGTGCATGATGCGCAGAACTCGCAAGTTCGCCCTCACCGCGGTGACCACGGCGGCGGTGCTCACGCTCGCGGCGTGCAGCGGCTCCGGCGGCAAAGGCGCCGAAACCCAGAGTGGCGGGGTGGCCGCCGGCCAGGCCGACACCCCCCGGATGAAGATCATCATGGTCACCCACGCCCCGGCCGGGGACACCTTCTGGGACATCATCCAGAAAGGCGCCCAGGCCGCGGCGGCCAAGGACAACGTGGACCTGACCTACACCTCCGACCCGGACGCGCCCAAGCAGGCCGCGCTGCTGCAGAACGCGATCGATCAGAAACCCGACGGTATCGCGCTCACCATGCCCAATCCGGACGCGCTCGCCGACGGCATCGCCAAGGCCAAGGCGGCCGGCATTCCCGTCGTGGGACTGAACGCGGGCGTGGACAGCTGGCAGAAACTGGGCCTGCTGGAGTACTTCGGGCAGGACGAGTCGATCGCCGGCCAGGCGTTCGGGAACAAGCTCGACGACGCCGGCGCCAAGCACGCGCTGTGCGTGATCCAGACCCAGGGCCAGACGCAGCTGGAAGCCCGCTGCAACGGGGTCAAGCAGACGTTCAAGGGCCAGACCGAGGTGCTCAACGTCAACGGGGAGGACGCCACCGCGACCCAGTCCACGATCCAGGCGAAACTGCAGCAGGACAAGAGCATCGACTACGTCGTGACCCTCGGCGCGCCGATCGCGCTGCTGGCGGTGAAGTCCGTGTCCGGCGCCGGCAGTTCGGCGAAGGTGACGACGTTCGACCTCAACAAGGCGCTGGTGGCCGCGATCAAGGACGGTTCCGTGCTGTGGGCGATCGACCAGCAGCCGTTCCTGCAGGGCTACCTGGCCATCGACGCGCTGTGGCTGTACAAGTACAACGGCGACATCAGTGGCGGTGGCATCGCGCCGGTGCTCACCGGGCCCGCGTTCATCGACAAGAGCAACGTCGACGCCGTGTCGGCCTTCGCCGATCGCGGCACGCGGTAGCGAGGATTCCCATGACACAGGCAATCGCGCCCACCCCGGCCGTCCCGCACGCGCAGGTGAAACCGCGTTCGCTCGGGCGGCGGATCCTCGCCCGGCCGGAACTGAGCTCGCTGCTCGGCGCCGTCGCGGTGTTCGTGCTGTTCCTCGCCGTGGCGCCGCCCTTCCGCGAAGCGGCTTCACTGTCCACTGTGCTCTATGCCAGCTCGACGCTCGGCATCGCCACGGTCGGTGTCTCGCTGCTGATGATCGGCGGCGAGTTCGACCTTTCCGCGGGCGTCGGCGTCACCACGTCCTCGCTGGCCGGGTCGATGCTGGCGTTCCAGCTGACGGTCAACGTGTGGGTCGGGGTGCTGCTGGCGCTGGTGCTCTCGCTGGGCATCGGGTTCTTCAACGGCTGGCTGGTGATGCGCACCAGACTGCCCAGCTTCCTCATCACGCTGGCCAGTTTCCTGATGCTGCAAGGGCTCAACCTCGCGATCACCAAACTGGTCACCGGGAACGTGGCCACCGATTCGATCGCCGACATGGACGGGTTCGACTCGGCCAAGGCGGTGTTCGCCTCCGACGTGCACATCGGCGGCGTCGCGGTGAAGATCACCGTCTTCTGGTGGATCCTGCTGCTGGCCATCGCCACCTGGGTGCTGCTGCGCACCAAGGTGGGCAACTGGATCTACGCGGTCGGCGGGCAGGCCGATTCGGCCCGCGCGGTCGGGGTGCCGGTGAAATGGACCAAGATCGGGCTGTTCATGACGGTCGGGTTCTGCACCTGGTTCGTCGGGATGCACCAGCTGTTCGCGTTCGACGTGCAGCAGTCCGGCCAGGGCGTGGGCAACGAGCTGTACTTCATCGCGGCGGCGGTGGTCGGCGGCTGCCTGCTCACCGGCGGGTACGGCTCGGCGATCGGTGGTGCGATCGGGGCGCTCATCTTCGGCGCCACCACCCAGGGAATCGTCTACGCGGGCTGGAATCCCGACTGGGTCAAGTTCTTCGTCGGCGCGGTGCTGCTCATCGCGACACTGCTCAACATGTGGGTGCGGCTGCGCACCGCGAGGAGGTGACCGGCCATGGCGGAGGAAACCGGGCCGATCGTCGAGCTGACCGGGGTCGGCAAGAACTACGGCAACATCACCGCGCTGAGCGGGGTCGATCTCGCGGTGCGCGAAGCCGAGGTCACCTGCGTGCTCGGTGACAACGGCGCGGGCAAGTCCACGCTGATCAAGATCGTCTCCGGGCTGCACGCGCACGACGCCGGTGAGTACAAAGTGGACGGACAGCCGGTGCGTTTCGGTTCCCCGAGGGAAGCACTGGACCGCGGGATCGCCACGGTGTACCAGGATCTGGCCGTGGTCCCGCTGATGCCGGTGTGGCGCAACTTCTTCCTCGGCTCGGAACCGACGACCGGGGTCTGGCCGGTGCGCAGGCTCGACGTGAAGAAGATGCGCGAGACCACCGGCACCGAACTGAGGAAACTCGGCATCGAACTGCCCGACGTGGACCAGCCCATCGCGAGCCTGTCCGGCGGGCAGCGCCAGTGCGTGGCGATCGCGCGGGCGATCTACTTCGGCGCCAGGGTGCTGATCCTCGACGAACCGACCGCCGCGCTCGGCGTGAAGCAGTCCGGGGTCGTGCTCAAGTACATCGCCTCGGCGCGCGACGCGGGGCTCGGCGTCATCTTCATCACCCACAACCCACCGCACGCGTTCATGGTCGGCGACCATTTCGTCGTGCTGCGCCAGGGAGAAGTGGAGCTGAACGCCCGCCGCGCCGAGCTCACCCTGGAACAGCTCACGCACCACATGGCGGGCGGCTCCGAACTGGACGCGCTGCGCCACGAGATCGACCGGATCCAGGCGCCCGAAATGGGTGCCCTGCACGAGATGGGGAGCAGTACATGAAAGCGATCCACCACGTGGCCATCACGGTCGCCGATCTGGCCGGGGCCCGGGAGTTCTACACCCGGGTGCTCGGCCTGACCGAGCGCACCGACCGGCCCGGTGAGCTGGCACCGGGCACCTGGCTCGACGTCGGCGGGCAACAGGTCCACCTCGTGGCCGGCACCCCGCCCGCCGCGCAGGGACAGCATTTCGCACTGCTCGTCGACGATCTCGACGCCACCGTCGGACAGCTGCGGGCGGAGGGGGTGCAGGTGAGCGATCCGGTGCCGATCGGCAAGGCCCGGCAGTGTTTCCTCGCCGACCCGTCCGGTACTGTGCCGATCGTTACTGATCCGACTACAGCCACGGCGGAAATGGGTTTCTCCGAGCAAGTCCGCTGCGGTTGGTGTCCGCCTACCTTCGGTCGGATCAGTAACGCGATCGAACTCCACGAGGCGGCGAAATGACCGGTGTCGCGGTGATCGGCGCCGGGATGGCGGGGCGCGCCCACGCGGCCGGTTACCGCTCGGCGGGCACGGTGTTCGACCTCGACCGGAGTCCGGTGCGGCTGGTCGCGATCTCCGACCTCAACACCGCGCTCGCCGAGGATGCCCGGCGCCGCTACGGTTTCGAGCGCGTCGAACAGGACTGGCACGCGATCGCGGAAGCGCCGGACATCGACGCGGTGAGTGTCGTGGTGGCCAACCAGCTGCATCGCGAAATGCTGGAAACCCTGCTGGCGGCCGGAAAACACGTGCTGTGCGAGAAGCCGCTGGCACCCACCGCCGCCGACGGCCGCGCGATGGCCGAGGCCGCCCGGCGCACGGACCGGGTGGCCGTGGTCGGGTACACCTACCGCCGCTCCCCCGCGGTCAGCGCGATCCGGGAAGCGCTCACCGGGGGCAGGCTCGGCGATCCCGTCCACTTCAACGGGCACGCCTGGTACGACTACGCCTTCGACCCGCTCACCCCGTTGACCTGGCGCTACCGCGGCGGGCCTGGGTCGGGCATCCTCGCCGACACCGGCAGCCACCTGCTGGACCTGGCGGAGTACCTGTGCGGCCCGGTGACCGAGATCAGCGGCGGCAGACTGGAAACCGTGATCCCGCGGCGGCCCATCCCGGCCGGGCCGACCGTCGGGCACGCCCGCGCGGAGCTGACCGGCGAGTATGCGGCGGTGGAGAACGAGGACGTGGTCACGTTCACGGCGAAGTTCGCGAACGGGGCGCTGGGCACCTTCTCCGCTTCGCGGGTGGCGCACGGGATGCCGGACGGGCTGGCCCTCGAACTGTTCTGCGGCAAGGGATCCGCGGCGTTCAACCTGCACCGCCCCGGCGAGTTCACCATCTCCGACGAAGCGCCGCGCGCTGAGCTCAACGGACACCGGACCGTGTACGTCGGGCCCGCGCATCCGTATATCCACAATGGACTCCCGATGGACTCGCCCGGCGCCGGGCACGGCACCGCGGACCTGTTCACCTACCAGGCGCGGTCGTTCCTCGACCAGATCGCCGGGATCAAGGAACTGCCACCCTGTGCGACGCTCGACGAAGGCGCGCACGGGCTGGCGGTGCTCGAAGCGGTGGTCACGTCCGCGCACAACGGCGGGGCCGCGGTCACGATCGGGAGAAACGGATGAAGTTCGGCGCCTACACCGCCTGCCTGCACGACCGGACCCTCGACGAGATCCTGGAGCTACTGCCCGGGATGGGTCTGGACAGCCTGGAGGTGAACGCGGGCGGGTTCATCCCGGCCCCGCACATTCACGTCGACGCCCTGCTGGCGAGCGGACGCGCGCGACGCGAGTACCTGGCCCGCATCGCCGGCGCCGGGATCACGCTGACCGCGCTGAACGTCAACGGCAACCCGCTGCACCCCGACGTGGCCGTTTCGGCCAAGCACGCGGGTGACCTGCGCTCGGCGATCGAACTGGCCGGGCTGCTCGGCGTGCGGAACGTGGTGGCGATGTCCGGCCAGCCCGGCGCGCACCCGGGCGCGCTCGCCCCGGCGTGGATCGTCGAGCCGTGGAACTCCGCGGCGAGCGAAGTGCTGGAGTACCAGTGGAGCGAGGTGGCCGTGCCGTTCTGGCAGGACATCGAGCAGCGGGCGCGGCGGGCGGACGTGCGGGTGTGCATCGAGATGCATCCGCACAACGTGGTCTACAACCCGGCCACGCTGACCCGGCTCATCGAGCGGACCGGCTCGACGCAGATCGGTGCCGAGATGGACCCGAGCCACCTGTTCTGGCAGGGCATGGAGCCGATCACGGTGATCGGGCATCTCGGCGACAGGGTCTTCCACGCGGCCGCGAAGGACGTGCGGATCAACGAGGAACACTGCCGGCTCAACGGGGTGCTCGACGACCGGTTCCGCACCCCGGGCCCCGGCGAGCCTTCCGTGGGCATCGGCGGGCGGTATGTGCTCAACCGGTTCCCGGAGACCCCGCCGTGGGAGTTCGTGTCGGTCGGAAAAGGGCACGACGTGGCGTACTGGGCGGATTTCCTGGCCGCGCTGGCGAAAGTGGATCCGGACATCGCGATCAATATCGAGCATGAAGACGTGGAGCTGGGCCAGCTGGAAGGGTTGACTTTCGCCGCCGCGCAACTGCTGGCGGCGAGAGAGCAGGTAGCTTCGGGAGCATGATCGGCATAGTGCATCCCGGAGACATGGGCGCCGCCGTCGCCGCCTTGGTGCCCGGCGCGGCGTGGGCGTCCGGCGGCCGGAGCGAAGACACCCGGCGGCGCGCGGCGGGGCTGACCGATCTGGGCGGTATCGCCCGGATCAAGGACGAATGCGAGATCGTGCTGTCGGTCTGCCCGCCGCACGCGGCGGTGGACGTGGCCACGGAATTCCAGGGCTACCAAGGGCTTTACGCGGATCTCAACGCCGTCAGCCCGGCCACGCTCGCGCGGATCGCCGGGCTGGTCCCCCGGTTCGTCGACGGCGGGATCGTCGGCCCGCCGCCCCGCGAGGCCGGCACCACCCGGCTGTACCTGGCCGGTGCCGAGGCGCCGGCGGTCGCGGAGTTGTTCGCGGGTTCGGTGCTCGAAGCCCGGGTCCTCGACGGCGAGATCGGTGACGCGTCGGCGTTGAAGATGGTCTACGCGGCGTGGACCAAGGGCACCAACGCGATCCTGCTCGCCGTTCGCGCGGCGGCGCGATCCCTTGGTGTGGAAGAAGAACTGGTGAGGGAATGGCGGCAGAGCCAGCCGGAGCTGCCCGCCCGTTCCGAGCAGGCGGCCCGCGTCGGCCTGGAGCGGGGCTGGCGCTGGTCGTACGAGCTGGACGAAATCGGGCGCACGTTCGCCGCCGCCGGCCTGCCGGACGGGTTCGGCCACGCGGCCGCCGAGGTCTACCGGCGGCTGCCGAAGGACGCGGGTGAGGATTTGGAAACAGCGTTGTCCCACCTCGTCGAAAAGCCTGCCACCTCCGCGTAGCTGATGATGTCCGCCGCGACGGGCTCGCCCGCGGCCACCGCGGCGGCTACCCGCACGGCCGCGTCGAGTGCGGCGCGGAACAGCAGCGAGCCACAGCTGACCCGGCCGACGCCGAGCTCGGCCAGGCGGGCGAAGCCCGGGCCCGCCGGTGAGTACAGGATGTTCAGCGGCACCGGGATTTCCCGCACCGCAAGCGCGATCGAGGACTCGCCGGTCATCCCGGGGATGAAGATGCCATCCGCCCCGGCGTCCACATAGGACTGTGCGCGCCGGAGCGCTTCGGCGTCGAGGTCGACCCCGTCCGGCTTGAGCCAGTGCGTATCGGTGCGCGCGTTGACGAACAGGCCGCTGGTCTTGGCCGCCGCGATCAGCTCGCACTGACGGCCGACGTCGCCCAACGCGTCTTCGAGGTTCACCCCGGTCACGCCCATCCCGGCGAGTTCACCCGTGAGCACGGCGACTTCGCCCGGCTCGTCGCCGAACCCGGTCTCGATGTCGACGGTGAGCAGACAGGGCAGCGTGACCAACCGCCGGGCGAGCGCGACGGTCTCTTCCCGGGTTACCCCGACGCCGTCCGGCAGTCCCGCCGCCGCAGCCACACCGAGGCTGGTCGTGCCCAGCGCCGGAAACCCTTGTGCGACAAGGGCCGCGCCCGACGCGTGGTCCCAGGCGTTGGGCAGCAGTAGCGGACGCCCGGCGTGGTGCAGAGCCGTGAACTCGTTCACCGAACCGACGAGGCGACGACGTTGCCGGTGCGTGGAAGTCATGTCCTCAGGCTAGATCCGTGACATGTCGGCCGCGACCGACGCATCCTGACAGGAGATCAGCCCGGGACTGTCGCGAGCAGCGCGCGCGTTTCCACGACGACGCGGTCCTGGAACGCGGGGCCGCCGACCAGCTTCGAGCCGAGCATCGGCCGGCCCCGCTCGTCGCAGTAGACACCGTCGCACCGGGGTCGCACACAACGGGCACCGCGTGCCCGCGCGGCGGCCGATACCCGAGGCCGGGCCGGTGATGACGTACGCCCTGCGTGGTGCGATCCCGACTCGGTCATCTCCTTGATTGTCTGTCTGGTCACTGACTTATCGGGTCAGAAAAAGGCCCGCGACCGTGGCCATCGCCCCATGAGTCGCGGCGCGGGTCTCCTGAGTGATGTCATCGGAGACGCTCCGCCGAAATCCCGGCCAGCGAGGCGGTGACCATCCCTGTTTTCAACTCGAGGTACAGCTGGTCGAAGAGTTCGGCCGTCGTCGCGAAGTAGGTGAAGAGCGAGCCGTTCGAGATGCCGGCTGCGCGCGCGATGAGCGCCATCAGCCTAGGTAAATGAGCGACTGGTCAGTCAACCGTGCACCGGTGTCAGTGCGCGGGCGATGCCGCGGGCGGCTGTCCGCACCAGCTGCGCCAGCGCCGCCGGTTGCGCGCCATCCGCGTGCGCGACAAGGGAAAGCGCGGCGAGCACGGTGCCGTCGGGGCCGGTGATCGGCGCGGCGACGGAGACACTGCCGACGGTGACCTGCCCGTCGCTGACCGCGTACCCGGTGCGGCGCACCGAGGCGAGCACCTCGCGCAGCCGGACCGGGTCGGTGATGGTCCGGTCGGTGTAGGCGCGCAACGGCGAACCGAGGATCTCCTCCTGTACCTCGGCCGGCGCATGCGCGAGCAGCACGAGGCCAACGCCGGTGGCGTGCAACGCGAAGCGGCCGCCGACCCGGGTCAGCACCGGGATCGCCCGCCTGCCGGTGATCCGCTCGACGAACACCAGCTCGAGCCCTTCGCGCACGGCGAGCTGCACGTTCTCGTGGGTCACCTCGTACAGGTCCTCGAGGAACGGCATGGCCGCCTCGCGCAGGACCAGCCCGCGGGGAGCGAGCGAGGCGACCTCCCACAGCCGCAGGCCGATCCGGTACCGGCCGTCCTGGCCACGCTCCAGCGCACCCCATTCGGCGAGCTCGGCGGCCCGGCGGTGCGCGGTGGACAGCGAGATCCCGGCCCGGCGCGCCAGCTCGGAGAGGGTCAGTTCGGGACAGGCCGGGCTGAAGGCGTCGAGCAGCGCCAGCACCTTGCTGGTGACCGACCGGCCCTGGACCGCGCGGTCGTCGTCGACGTGCACTGCGACCTCCACCTTCATGGTGCCACTCGGTGCTAGAGATCGAGCACGAGACGGCCCGCGGCGCAGCGGGAGACACAGATCATCATCGTATCGTTCGCCGCGCGTTCCTCGTCGGTGAGCAGCGAGTCGCGGTGCTCCGGCACGCCTTCGAGCACCGATGTCTCGCAGGTGCCGCACGTGCCCTCCCGGCATGACGAGAGCACCGTGACCCCGGCGTCCTCGATCGCCTGGAGGATCGACATGTTCTCCGGCACTTTCACCACTCGCCCGGACTGCGCCAGCTCCACTTCGAACGACCCGTTCGGTGCGGCGGACTCCTTGGGCGAGAACCGTTCCACGTGCAGCGCGCCCGGCGGCCACGCGCCGCACCGCTCCTCGACGGCGGCCAGCAACGGTTCCGGCCCGCAGCAGTAGACCGCGGTGTCCGTGCGTGGCTCGGCGAGCAGGCCGTCCAGATCCAGCAACCCCATCTCGTCCTGCGGCCACACGCTCACGCGATCGCCGTACGCCGTGCACAGCTCTTCGCGGAACGCCATCGACGCCCGGGTGCGCCCGCCGTACACCAGTCGCCAGTCCGCGCCGCGCGCCTCGGCCGCGGCGAGCATCGGCACGATCGGGGTGATCCCGATGCCGCCCGCGATGAACAGGTACCGCCGCGCCTCGGCGAGCGCGAAATGGTTACGGGGCCCGCGAATCCGCAGCCGGTCGCCCTCGGAAAGCTCGTCGTGCACGTACCGTGAACCGCCACGGCCGTGCTGCTCCCGGAGCACAGCCACCGTCAACGCCGAGCGGTCCGCCGGATCGCCGCAGAGCGAGTACTGGCGCACGAGGTCCGGCCGCGGCACGAGATCCACGTGCGCCCCCGGCTCCCACGCCGGCAACGGTGCGCCGGAGGGATCCCGCAGCGTCAGCCGCACGACACCCTCGGCGAGAATCTCCTTGCGTGCCACCAGAAGATCGAGCTCGGTCATGCCACACCGTGCCCGTCGGGATGGGCCAGCAGCCACTCCCACAGCTCCACCGGATCCTCCGACTCGTGCCGTGCGCCGCAGTGGCACACGCCGATGAGCAGGTCGGTGCCCAGTTTCCAGTGGATGCGGTACACCGTTTCGCCGTTCAGCATGGCGGTCATCGCGCCGCGGCCAGCTTCTTCAGGATCCGGCGCGCGGCGAGGCCACCGGTGTCGATGTTGACCGACAGCTCCTGGTAGCCCTCCGGCTCCTGCTGGATCACCTGCTCCAGCAGGTCCAGCGCCACCACGTCCTGCAGCACCACGGTGCGGTTGTTCTCCGCCAGGAACGCCGAGACCTCCTCGTCGTCGAGGGCGAAATCCCTTGCCACGGCCCAGAAGTCGTGCGTGCTGTGCTCGGTCTCCGGAGTGATCGCGTAGACCACCTCGACGTGGCAGGCGTCCGGGTCGGTGCCGTCCGCGCGGGGCAGCACACCGGCCGGCGCGATGCGGCTGTGCAGCAGGTACAGGCACGGCGGCCGGTACTCGATGTCCTGCCACCTCGTGATCCGCCCGTCGATACCGGTGGACTTGGCGTAGAACGGCGGGCAGGCCGCGTCGTCCATGTGCCTGCTGACGTAGATGATCCCGCGTTCCTCGTCCACCTCGGTGGTGATCGGCGTTTCGGCCACCTCCGGCGTGCCGATGTAGCCGCCGTGCAGGTAGGTCTCGTGTGACAGGTCCAGCAGGTTGTCCACCAGCAGCTCGTATCGCGCCTTCAGCGGCTCCATCCCGGACACCGTGGTGTAGCCGGGATCGGCGAGCCACGGCGCGCGCGGGACCGGTGTTTCTGCGGCTAGGTCACGGTCCCCGATCCACACCCAGACGAAGGAGTCCTGCTCCACCACGGGATACGAAGGCACCCGCGCCGTCCGCGGGATCCGGCTCTGCCCTGGCACGGATACGCAGCTGCCTGCCTGGTCGTAGGTGAAACCGTGGTAGCCGCAGACGATCCGGTCCCCGTCGAGCCTGCTTTCCGAGAGCGGGAAACGCCGGTGCACGCAGCGGTCGGCCAGGGCCACCACCTCGCCCGCGACGGTCCGGTAGAAGACAAGGGGCTCGCCCAGAATGGTTCTCGCGAACAGCTCCCGGCCGATCTCCCGGCCGTAGGCGGCCACGTACCACTGGTCCCGCGCGAACGAAGTCATCCGCCGCTCCTTTGCGTGTAGATGTGCCTGCCGCACACCATCACCGCCGGACGGGCCGTGGGACTACCGACGTTTTCACTGGCTGAAAGCGGAAAACCCCGGCCTCGGCGCGGGAGAGGCCAGGGTTTTCCGTGCGAGTGGGCTCAGACCTTCGCGAGCTCACCCTCGTCCACGGTGGCGGGGTTGACCGGCTGGGGCTTGCGGCCGAGGAAGCCGTAGGCGGCACCGACCAGCAGCCCGCCACCGACCAGGTTGCCGAGCCCGACGTAGAGCAGGTTCTTGGCGAACGCGCCGATCGTCGCCCCGGGCACGCCCTCCATCATGCCGAGCGAGAACGTGGTCATGTTGGCGACGACGTGCTCGAACCCGGAGGCGATGAACGCCAGCAGGCACCAGAAGATCACCGCCAGCTTCGCCCCGTCGGACTTGGTGCGGGCGGCCATCCACACGGCGAGGCAGACCAGGAAGTTGCACAGCACGCCGCGGAAGAACAGCGTCCCGGCGGATTCGGCCGCCTTCGTCTTGACCAGGCTCGCGAGCAGCGCCGCACCCGGGGCCGCGTGCCCCGGCGTGCCGCCGATGCCCATGACGCCGCCCGCGTGCACCAGCCACGCGAACACGATGGCGCCGATCAGGTTGCCCACGAAGGAAAAGACGATGACCCCGATCCCGGCCCCGACGCCCTTGCGGCGCGCGATCATGCCCTGGATCATCGTCATCATGTTGCCGGTGGACAGCTCCGCCCCGGCGAACACCACCAGGGTCAGCGCGACCCCGAACACCAACCCCTGCACCAGTTTCGTCCACGGTGAGTTCGCGGCGTTCAACGGTCCGGTGGTGGCCAGCAGCAGCACCACGGCGACACCGATGAAGGCGCCCGCCAGCATGGAGCTGACCAGGTAACGGCCGGGGCTGCGGAGTTCCCCGATCTTCCCGGCGGCCACCCCCGCCTGTTCGTCGAGTGCTGCGGATACTGCGATAGGCACGGTTTCGTCCTCCCGGTATTTGATCCTCGTGTAGGCCGTTCGGACCATTCGAACCGGATCAAGGGACGAACTCGTGGCTGCGAGATCAGCAGCCGGTATCGGAACGCTCACGGGCCGCACCGCCGGGCGTGAATACCGGCATTTCAGGCGCCCCCGGGCAGTCTGCGCGATCGGCGAATCCCACCATACGCACCTTTTGCCCGGACCGACCCGCCCGGCGACGAAGGCCGTCAGCTCCTCGGGGCTTCCAGCGGCGCCGCCCGGGGGCCCGCGCCGGTAGAATCCGGACAATTGTCACGCACCGTGAAGATGCGATGCGAATCACGTAAGTCCATTCAGTGAGCCAAGTCGCCCCGTCGAGTGCAAATCAGTTAGCATAGGTCAACTAATTTTGCCGCTTGTAGTCAATGGTGACGTGAGCTTTCCCTGGTTGGAGTGATGGAAGTGCAGTCTGCTCTGCAGCAGACGGTCGATCCGAAGGTTCAGCATTCCCGGCACAAGCGAACCTGGTCGATCGAGGAACTCGGGCCCCGCTACAAGTGGATAGCCCTGTCGAACACCACGCTCGGCATGCTGATGGCCACGATCAACTCCTCGATCGTGCTCATCGCGCTGCCGGACATCTTCCGGGGCATCCACATCAACCCGCTCGAGTCGAGCAACACCAGCTACCTGCTGTGGATGATGATGGGCTTCCTCGTCGTCACCGCGGTGCTCGTCGTCGGCTTCGGGCGGCTCGGCGACATGTTCGGCCGGGTACGGATGTACAACCTCGGCTTCGCCGTCTTCGCGTTCTCCTCGGTACTGCTCGCGATCACCTGGATGGACGGGAGCGGCGCCGCGATCTGGCTGATCGGCTGGCGGGTCATCCAGGGCATCGGCGGCGCGTTCCTGATGGCCAACTCCAGCGCGATCCTGACCGACGCCTTCCCCGCCAAACAGCGTGGCCTCGCACTGGGCATCAACGGTGTCGCGGCGATCGCGGGCTCGTTCCTCGGGCTTGTCATCGGTGGTCTGCTCGGCCCCGTCGAATGGCGCCTGGTCTTCCTCGTCTCGGTGCCCTTCGGCGTGTTCGGCACCATCTGGGCCTACCTGAAGCTGCACGACACCAGCGAGCGGCACCACGCCAAGATGGACTGGTGGGGCAACATCACCTTCGCCGTGGGCCTCATCGCGGTACTGGTCGGCATCACCTACGGCATCCAGCCCTACGGCGGCCACACCATGGGCTGGACCAGCCCGATGGTGCTGTCCTGCCTCATCGGCGGGGTGATCGTGCTGCTGATCTTCGGGATCATCGAGACCAAGGTCGCGAACCCGCTGTTCAACCTGTCGCTGTTCAAGATCCGCGCCTACAGCTTCGGCAACGCGGCCAACCTGCTCGCCTCACTCGGCCGCGGTGGGCTGCAGTTCATGCTGATCATCTGGCTGCAGGGCATCTGGCTGCCACAGCACGGCTACAGCTTCGAACAGACACCGTTGTGGGCCGGCATCTACATGTTGCCCATGACGGTCGGCTTCCTCATCGCGGCACCGATCTCCGGCGTGGTCACCGACCGGATCGGCGGCCGTGCGCTGGCCACCTTCGGCATGATCGCGACCGCGGTCAGCTTCCTGTTGCTGGAGATCCTGCCGGTCAACTTCAACTACTGGGCGTTCGCGGCGATACTCCTGCTCAACGGCGTCGGGATGGGCCTGTTCGCCTCGCCGAACCGGGCGGACGTGATGAACAGCCTGCCCGCCAACGCACGCGGCGCCGGCGCGGGCATGACCGCGACGTTCCAGAACTCGGCGATGGTGCTGTCCATCGGGTTCTTCTTCAGCCTGATGATCGCGGGCCTGTCCGGCAGCCTGCCCGACGCGCTGAACCACGGCCTGACCGCGCACGGCGTGCCTGCCGGCGCGGCCGCCGGAATCGCCCAGCTGCCGCCGGTCGGCGTGCTGTTCGCGGCGTTCCTCGGCTACAACCCGATCCAGCAACTGCTGGGTGGGGTGCTCAACCAGCTGCCCCCCGACCAGGCCTCGTTCCTGACCGGCCGCAGCTTCTTCCCGAACCTGATCTCGCAGCCGTTCTCCGACGGGCTGACCGCGGCCTTCTGGTTCGCGATCATCGCGTGCGTGGTCGGCGCGGTCTGCTCGTGGTTCGTCGGCAAGCCCAAACCGCTCGCCGCGACCGTCCCGCACGAGACGGTCGGCTCCGAACTGGCCGCCGAATCCGGTGAGCTGGTCGACATCACGACCTCCAGTGCCATCGACGCGCCCACCGTGCGGCGGGCGGCGGTCGCGCCGGGGCGTCCCGGCGAGATCAGCGGCACCCTGCGCACCCCGGGCGGTTCCGGCGTCGCGGGCGCGGTGATCACCGTGACCGGTGCCGACGGGATGCAGGTCGGCCGCGCCAGGGCCGGCCAGGACGGAACGTACACATTGGACGGTGTCGCGCCCGGCACCTACACGCTGATCGTGACCGCGCCCGGCTTCCAGCCGGCGGCGGCTTCGGTCACCGTGAACGGGCTCGGCGCGGTCCACGACTTCGTCGTCGAAGGCGGCGGGGTCGTCGCGGGCATCGTGCGCCGGGCCGATGGTGTCCCGGTGGAAGGCACCGCGGTGCTGGCCACCGACTCCACCGGCCAGGTTGTCGGGCAGACCAGCAGCGCGCACGACGGGAAGTTCCTGCTCTCCGGGCTGCCCGCGGGCGAGGTGACCATCACCGCGCACGTGGACAACCACCAGCCGCACGCGGTCACCGTGCTCGCCGGCGCGGCCGAGCCCGCGGTGGTGGAACTGGTCGTGGCGGCGATGGGCGTGCTGCACGGCACGGTCACCGGCCCGGACGGCCAGGCGCTGGTCAACGCGACGGTGACCGTCAGCGACTCGCTGGGACAGCAGGTCGCCACCACCCTCACCGACGCGGCGGGGCACTACGAACTGCGCGATCTGGCGCCGGGCGAGTACACCGTGGTGACGAGCCTGTACGAACCCGCGGTGCGGCAGGTGGACCTCACCTCCGGCGAGTCCGCGGGCGTGGACGTCGACATGACCACCGGCGCGCGGGCGGACGCGGCGTCATGACCACCGGTATCCCACAACAGGACCACCGTGCCATCGAGATCGCCGGCCGGGTGCACGACCCGGACGGCGGTCCCGTCGCCGGCGCGGCGGTGACCCTCGTGGACGCCACCGGCCGCCAGATCGGCCGTGGCGCCACGGATTCCAGCGGTGCCTTCACCTTGCTGGCGCCCGGCCGCGGCGGCTACGTGCTGATCACCTCGGCCGCGACGTACCAGCCCGAGGCCGTCACGGTGAACGTGCTGGACGGCCCGGTGCGGATGGACGTCGCCCTGACCGGCGCGGGCGGGCTTCGCGGCGTGGTCCGCGCGGCCACCACCGGCGTGCCGATCATGGACGCGGCGGTCACGATCACCGACGTCAACGGCGACGTGGTCGGCTCCCGGCTTTCCGGCACCAGCGGCGAGTACGCGTTCACCTCGCTGCCGCCGGGGATGTACACGCTCGCCGTGAACGCGACGGGCTACCGGCCCACCGCGCTCACCGTGACGGCGGGCGAATCCGGCACCGCGCAACAGGACGTGGAACTGGCCGACGGGGCCGTGATCCACGGTTCGATCGCCGTCCCGGACGAGCCGCGGCCCGCGGTCACGGTGACCCTGCTGGACGATTCGGGCCAGCTCGTGCGGACCACCCGCGCGGATGAGAACGGGCGGTATGTCTTCCACGATCTCGACCCCGGCACTTACACCGTAGTGGCGACGAGCTACTCCCCGTCGCGACAGGTGGTGCGCATCGCGGACGGGGTGCCCACGCGGCACGACGTCCAACTGGCGTAAGCGCTTACTCTCACTGGGCGTACACTCCGGCACGCCCAGTGAGAAAGCGCTTTCCGTGTGCTATCGGTGAACTCCGGTGGCACGCGGAGTCAAGATCAGGTCACGGGCTGGACACAATGGCTGCTCTCTGATTGCATGATGCGGCCGACACGGGCGGCCGGGGAATTCGGGGGCCGGCTCCTTCGCCCGTTTGCGACGAGAAAGCTGTGGAGTAGATGGCAACGCGGGCTCGAGAACTGCTCAACCGGTCACGAGCACTGCTGGACCGCTCCCGCGAAGCGGCCGCGCAGTTCCTCAACGCACCTCCGGCGCAGATCCGGCCGCCCCTGGTGCTCGAATCGGCGCCCGCGGCCCCGGACAGCCATGAGAAGTCCTCGGACGAAACGCTGGCGGCGATCTGCGCGAACGTGGCGCTGCGTGACCTCAACCTGGTCGATTCCCTGCTCTCCCAACTGGAAGACATGGAGTCGAAGGAGGAGGACACCGACCGTCTCGCGGAGCTGTACAGCCTGGACCACCTGGTCACCCGGCTCCGGCGGAACGCCGAGAACCTCCGCGTGCTCGCCGGGCGTGACGCGAGCGAGGCGGCCGCGGACACCTCGTCGCTCGTGGACGTGGTGCGCGCCGGGATGTCCTCGATCGACCACTATTCGCGCGTCACCATCGGCCGGGTCGTCTCACTCGGGGTCGTCGGGTTCGCCGCCGAGGACCTTTCCCGGCTGCTGGCCGAACTGCTCGACAACGCGACGAAATCCTCTCCCCCCAACGCTCCTGTCCGCGTCAGCGCGCATCTGACCGAGCAGGGCAGCGTGCTGGTGCGCATCGAGGACGAGGGCATCGGGCTGCCGCCGGAGAGGCTGGCCGAGCTCAACCACCGGCTCGCCGACGCCCCGGTGCTCGACGACGACGCCGTGCGGCACATGGGCCTCGCCGTCGTGCGCCGCCTCGCCGCGCGGCACGAGATGCGCACCTGGCTGGACCGCCGTGTCCCCCACGGCACCACCGCTTCGGTGCTGCTGCCGGCCTCGCTGGTGAGCGAACTGCCGGAGGCGAACTGGTCCGGCGCGCAGACCGTGGTTTTCCCGCAGCAGAAGCCCGAACCCGCCCCGGGGTTCGTGCCCGAGGTGCCCGCCGGACGGGCCGGTGCCGGCGGGCTGCCCCGCCGCACCGCGACGGCGGAGGCCCCGCCCGCGCCGCGGCCCCGTCCGACGCCGTCCCCGCCGGCCGTCGGCGGCACCACCGCCAGCGGCCTGCCGCGCCGGGTGTCGCAGAGTTTCAAGAACCCCAACGGCAAGCCCGTGCCGCCGCCGCCGGCGCCGGACCGGAAAGCGGGCCACGACAAGCTGCTCGCCGACCTCGACGCGTTCGCCGACGGGGAGCGTGCCGCCAGAGATGACCAGCAGGACACGGATTCCACCGAAGGAAAGCAGTGACGGACGAGAACAACGGCAATCCGGCACAGGATTTCACCTGGCTGATCAACGACTTCGTCCGCAAAGTGCACGGTGTGAGCCATGCGCTGATCATGTCCTCCGACGGGTTTCCGCTGACCGCGTCGGACGCCATGAGCACCACCGAAGCCGAACAGCTCGCCGCGATCGCCAGCGGCCTGCTCAGCCTCGCCGGCAACAGCGCGAGCCTGTTCGACAAGGGCAGCTGTGAGCAGATCATCATCCGGCTCTCGCACGGATACTTCCTGTTCATGGGCATCGACAGCGGCGCCGGGCTGGCGGTGCTGACCGGTCCGGAATGCGACATGAAGGTCGTCGCCTACGAGATGACGCAGTTCGTCACCCACGCCGGGCACGCGCTGACCCCCGAGACCCGCGCGGACCTGCGCCGCGTGCTCACCGCCCGCCGCCCGCTCGGCTAGCCGGACAAGGAAGTGATCACGATGTCTGAGGATCCGGGGCGGGGACAACCGGTGAAAAAGCCGCGCAGCAGGAGAATCCGGCCGTACACCCTCACCGGCGGCCGCACCAGGGGACGCCACCAGCTGCTGGTGGAAACCCTGATCTCGGTGCCGCGCTACGACCCGGCGCTGTCGGACAAGCTCATGCCGGAGTCCAGGGCGCTCTACGAACGCGCTCGCTCGCAGGTCTCGCTCGCCGAGCTGTCGTCGATGCTGTCCATCCCGCTGGGCGTCGTGCGTGTCCTCGTCAGCGACCTGGCCGCGCAGGGCGCGGTGTTCATCCACCCCACGGCGCACGCTTATCACCACGACCGGAACGTGCTCGAGAGGATCCTCAATGGACTCAAGCAGCTCCCCGTCTGATCCCGGCCTGCTCACGATCTCGGCCAAGATCGTGGTGGCGGGTGGCTTCGGGGTCGGCAAGACGACGCTGGTCGGGTCGGTATCGGAGGTTCCCCCGCTCAACACCGAGGCCTGGATGACCGAGGCCAGTGTCGGGACCGACGACCTGCCGCCGGACGGCACCAAGACCACCACCACGGTCGCGATGGACTTCGGCCGCATCTCGCTGTACCCGGATCTCATGCTGTACCTGTTCGGCACGCCGGGGCAGGCGCGGTTCTGGTTCCTGTGGGACGACCTCTCGCGCGGGGCGCTGGGCGCGATCGTGCTGGTCGACACGCGACGGCTGGACCAGTCCTTCGCGGCGATCAACTATTTCGAGAACGACTCGGACCTGCCGTTCATCGTGGCGGTCAACCTGTTCGACGGGGAGCTGGCCCACGATCTGGAGGAGGTCCGCGAGGCGCTCGCGCTGCGCGCGGACGTCCCGCTGATCACCGTGGACGCCCGCGACGGCGCCTCGACCAGTGCAGCGCTGCAGGAACTGGTCTCCTACACCCTGTCCTTGGCTGAAGTTTCGGAATCGGGGAAGGTTCGCGCGCATGCGTAAGATCCTGATCGTCGGTGCGGGCCAGTCCGGCCTCCAGCTCGCCCTGACTTTGCGGGAACACGACTACGACGTCACGCTGATGTCGGCGCGCACCCCGGACGAGCTTCGCGCCGGGTATGTCACCTCGACACAGTGCATGTTCCACGACGCGCTGACCATCGAGCGCAAGCACGGGCTGAACCTGTGGGACGACGTCGCGCCCGCGATCACGCACCAGGGCCTGAGCCTCGGTGACGAGAACGGCAACCGGCTGCTGAACTGGCGCGGGCTGTGGGAGCTCGGGCCGGCGCAGTCGGTGGACCAGCGGGTGAAGATGTCGGCCTGGCTGGAACTGCTGGAGGAGCGCGGCGGCAAGGTGATCATCCACGGGGTGACCACGGCCGACCTGAACTCGCTGGCGAGCATGTACGACCTGGTGATCGTCGCCGCGGGCAAGGGCGAACTGGTGCAGCTGTTCGACCGCGACCCGTCGCGCTCGCCGTTCACCAAGCCGCAGCGGCATCTCGCGGTGTGTTACGTCGACGGGCTCGTGCCGCGCTCGGAGTTCCCCGGCTCGGTGAACGTGTGGCTCGACGTGCTGCCCGGGATCGGCGAGCTCATCCACATGCCCGGCTACACGCTGACCGGCCCGAGCGACATCCTGTACCTTTCGGCGGTTCCCGGTGGCCCGCTGGACCAGTTCCGCGACCGCCCGCAGCCGGAGGAACAGCTGGCGCGGCACAAGGAACTGTTCCGCAAGTTCGCGCCGTGGGAGTACGAACGCTTCCACGACGCCCAGCTGACCGACCGGCGCGGCGTGCTCACCGGTGGCTACCCGCCGGTGGTGCGGCATCCGGTCGGAGAGCTGCCTTCGGGCATGTTCGTACTCGGCATGGCCGACGTGGTGGTGGCCAACGACCCGGTGACGGGCCAGGGCGCCAACAACGCGGCCAAGTGCGCGGAGTCCTATTTGGACTCGATTCTGGCGCACGGGGACAAGCCGTTCGACCGCGAGTGGATGCAGGGCGCGTTCGACAAGTACTGGGAGTACGCGCAGCACGTCGTGAAGCTGACCAACACGATGCTGCTGCCGCCGCCGGAGAACATCCAGCAGATCCTCGGGGTGGCGCAGACCAACGAGAAGGTGGCCAACCGCTTCGCCGGCGGCTTCAACAACCCGCCGGACATGGCGGAATGGTTCTTCGAGCCGGAGAAGACCGAGGCTTATCTGGCCAGCGTCTCGTAGCGCAGGGGCGGGCCGCCCCAGAGTTGGGTTTCATCCCGTCGCCTGCGACCCCGAAATCACTTTGCCCTGGGCCCGCACCCTGCGCCGGAACCGCCGCCCGAAAGACCAAAGCGTGCGGGCCCAGGGAAAAGTGATACTCCTGGAAGCAGGCGACGGGATGAAACCCGGCTCCCCACCCAGCCACGCTGGAACCGTCGGCCGAGCTACGGACCCCCCTTCATCCTGGAGCCAGCCCGCCCGGCGAGGGCAATCTCTTGATCTTTTCCCCTCACCCTGCGACAGCAACGGCCGCGCGCAGAGCGCGCTCTGTGGCCCGGGCGGGTGGTTGCCGTCGCGTTTGCTCGGTGACGGTTGCGCGGGTGGTTGCCGTCGCGTTGCTCGGTGGCGGTTGCGCGGGTGCTGGTGTGCACGTGGTGTATGCGTCAGCGCGGGGCATACATGATCACCGCTACACCGGCCAGGCAGATCAGCGCACCGATGACGTCGAAGCGGTCCGGGCGGTAGCCGTCGGCCACCATGCCCCACGCGAGCGATCCGGCGACGAACACGCCGCCATAGGCGGCCAGGATCCGGCCGAACTGTGCGTCCGGTTGCAGGGTGGCGACGAAACCGTACAACCCGAGTGCGATGAGCCCGCCGCCGATCCACACCCAGCCGCGGTGTTCTCGCACCCCCTGCCACACCAGCCACGCGCCGCCGATCTCCAGCAGGGCGGCGAGCAGGAACAAACCGGCCGAACGTAGCAGGGTCATCCGTCCATTGTGGTCACGCCGTCGTCCGGGAGCCGAGGTGGGCCCGGCCCGGTTTCTCAGCTGTTTCACGGATACGGCGCAGGCAGTTCTCAGCAGGCGCGCGTTCACTGGTGTCATGAGCTACTACCCGCCCCTGCCTCCGCGACCGCCGCAGCGCAGGCAACCAGGCCCGTTGCGGAGCCTGGGCTTGGCGCTGGGCGCGGTCGCCCTCGCCGCGCTGATCGGTGTCGGTTTCCTGGTCGCCGGGGTCGGCCAGTCGAACTCGAACTCGCTGAGCCTGTCCCCCGGCGGCTCCTCCTCCTCATCCCAGACCTCCAACCAGGGGCAGACCCAGTCCCTGGACGCCGGCGCGGTCGCGCAGAAGGTCGATCCGGGGCTGGTGGACATCAACACCACGCTCGGCTACCAGCAGGCGCAGGCGGCGGGCACCGGCATGGTGCTCACCTCGACCGGCGAGGTGCTCACCAACAACCACGTCGTCGAAGGGGCCACCTCCATCTCGGTGACCGACATCGGCAACGGCAAGACCTACCAGGCGTCGGTCGTGGGCTACGACCGGTCCGAGGACGTCGCGGTGCTGCAGCTGCAGAACGCGTCCGGCCTGGCCACGATCACCACTGGCGACTCGTCGAAGGTGGCCACCGGGGACGCGATCGTCGGCATCGGCAACGCCGGGGGCACGGGCGGCACGCCCAGTGTCGCGGCGGGCACGGTGACCGCGCTGAACCAGTCGATCACCGCCAGCGACGAATCCAGCGGCAGCTCCGAACAGCTCGAAGGGCTCATCCAGGTCAACGCCAACATCCAGTCCGGTGACTCGGGCGGCGCGCTGGCCGACCGCAATGGCCAGGTCATCGGGATGAACACCGCCGCGTCCACCGGCTACCAGTTCGGCCGCCGCGGCGGGCAGAGCGGCACCGGCGGGACCGGGTTCGCGATCCCGATCAACCAGGCGCTGACCATCGCCAAGCAGATCGCGGCCGGGACCGGTTCCGACACCGTCCACATCGGATCGTCGGCGTTCCTCGGGGTGTCGGTCGCCGACGCGCAGGAAGCCGGCCCGGACAGCGGCGACACCCAAGGTAGCGGCGGCGCGCTGATCCAGCAGACGGTCAGCGGCGGCCCGGCGGACCAGGCGGGGCTCGCGGCGGGCGACACCCTGATCGGCGTCAACGGCAAGACCGTGGACTCGGCGACCGGGCTGACCACGGTGATGGACTCCCTGCACCCGAACGACAAGGTCACCCTGACCTGGGTCGACCGGACCGGACAGCAGCAGAGCGCCTCGGTGACGCTCGCCGAAGGCCCGGTGGGCTGAGGCCCGGCCGCTCTTGCGCGGACGCGCGGCGGGAGCAAGGCTTGCGGCCCGGGGCATCGAACCGAGGAGCAAGCCATGACCGGTGTACGGGTGCTGGTCGGCACGCGCAAAGGCGCTTTCGTGCTGACAGCCGATGGAACTCGACGGCAATGGGACGTCAGCGGCCCGCATTTCGCCGGCTGGGAGGTCTACCACCTGGCCGGCTCCCCCGCGCAGGAGGACAGGTTGTTCGCCGCGCAGTCCACCGCCTGGTTCGGCCAGCTCATCCAGCGTTCCGACGACGGCGGCCGGACGTGGGAACCGGTGGGCAACAAGTTCGAGTACGAGGGCACCCCGGGTACCCACCAGTGGTACGACGGGACCCCGCACCCGTGGGAGTTCGCCAGGGTGTGGCATCTCGAGCCCTCCCCCACCGACCCCGACCTGGTCTACGCCGGGGTCGAGGACGCGGCGCTGTTCCGCTCGGCCGACGGCGGGCTGAGCTGGCAGGAGCTGCCCGGTCTCCGCACCCACCGGTCGGGCCCGTCGTGGCAACCGGGCGCGGGCGGGATGTGCCTGCACACCATCAAGCTGGATCCGCGCGACGAGTCCCGGATGTACGCGGCGATCTCCGCGGCCGGGGTCTTCCGCAGCGAAGACAAGGGCGAGAGCTGGCGGCCGATCAACCACGGGCTGAGGTCCGAGGGCATCCCGGACCCGGACGCGGAGGTCGGGCACTGCGTGCACCGGCTCGCCCAGCACCCCGCCCGGCCGGACGTGCTGTTCATGCAGAAACACTGGGACGTCATGCGCAGCGACGACGCCGGGGACAACTGGCACGAGATCAGTGGCGACCTGCCGACGGACTTCGGGTTCGCCATCGACGTGCACGCGCACGAGCCGGACACGGTGTACGTGGTGCCGATCAAGAGCGACTCCGAGCACTTCCCGCCCGAAGGCAGGCTGCGCGTGTACCGAAGCCGCAGCGGCGGGGGCGAATGGGAGGCGCTGACCCGTGGCCTCCCGCAGGAACACTGCTACGTCAACGTGCTGCGGGACGCGATGGCCGTGGACTCGCTCGACTCGTGCGGGGTGTACTTCGGCACGACGGGCGGGCAGGTCTACGCCTCCCGCGACGCCGGGGACAGCTGGGATCCGATCGTGCGGGACCTGCCGACGGTGCTGTCGGTCGAGGTCCAGACCTTGTCATGATCCGGGTGGTGCTGCCGGCACATCTGCGCAAGCTGGCCGGGGTGCACGGTGAGGTGGAACTGGAGCTGACGGGCGTGGTCACGCAGCGCGCCGTCCTGGACTCGCTCGAGGCCCGGTTCCCGGTGCTGCGCGGCACGATCCGTGACCAGAACACCCTGCGCCGCCGCCCGTTCGTGCGGTTCTTCGCCTGTGAGGAGGACCTTTCGCACGACGCTCCGGATACGCCACTGCCGGCGGAAGTCGTCCTCGGCAAGGAACCGTTCCTGGTGATCGGGGCGATGGCGGGCGGCTGACCAGGGCAGCGGCCTCGGGAGGCGCATCACGCTACGGCTGCCGCCGACACGCCGGGGCCGGAACCGACGCGGCCCTCACGCGGAAAACGTAGTGTTGGCTCGTCCGGTCCGCCTGCCGGCGGATCTGGCGTAAGTTGGATGTCGATGCGGCGTCTCTACCCCGACACCGATGTCAGGACGCCGAAAGGTCGTGATCTTCATGACGGAGAACATCTCGGAACAGGCCCCGCAGACCTGGGACACGTTGCTGGCGCAGTACCGGCACAGCGCGGTCGAAGTCCTCACCCAGCATCTGCGTACAGGCACCCGCTGTCAGGCATGTGGCCAGCCGTGGCCATGCCGGGCCGCGTGCGCCGCCGAGGCCGCGCTCGAACTCTGATCAGGCGTCCGCAAAGGACCGTGCCGGCGCGGGACGTCCGGACATGTGCGCGAGATTTTCGGCCATGTGCGGGGCCCGCGCCCGGCCGTAGCGTCAATTTTCATGAGCAGCAAGATCGCCGTGTACGGCGCGAGCGGTTTCACCGGGGGCCTGGTGACCGCCGAACTCCACCGAAGGGGCCTTTCCCCGATCCTGATCGGCCGTGACAGGGCGCGGCTGACCGAGTCCGCCCCACCCGGCGCCGAGATCCGCGTCGCCGGCCTCGACGAACCACACGCGCTCGCCGCCGCGTTCCGGGGCCTCGACGTGGTGATCAACTGTGTCGCGCCGTTCACCGTCTGGGGCGAGCGGGTACTGCGAGGGGCGATCTCGGCCGGCGCGACCTACCTCGACACCAACGGTGAACAGGATTATCTCGCAAGGATTTTCGCCGGCTACGGCGAAGCCCCCACGACGATCGTGCCGATGGTCAACGACGGTGGTTTCCTCGCCGACCTGCTCGCCGGCCTCACCGCGGACGGGCCGGTGGACGAACTCCGCCTGGTGCACGAGACCACCGGCTCCGCCCTGTCCCGGGGCAGCGGCCGCACGGCGCTGGCGAACCTCGACAGCTTCACCGGCGGCGGCCTCGTCTACGTCGACGGCACGTGGCGGAGGGATGTGCCGCGGGAGGATCCGCCCGGGCTGACCCGGTTCGCGATGCCCGAGATCATCACCGTGCCGCGCCATGTGCGAGCCCGGCGCGTCGAGGCGTTCGGGAAAAGCGCGCTGCTGCGACGGTTCACCGCCGTGACCCCGGAGATCGTGGAGACCCTGCCCGAAACCCGTTCCGAGGAGGCGCGCCGGTCGGTCCACTTCGGACTGACCGTGGACGCCGACGGCCGCCGCGGCACGATCACCGGCACCGACACCTACGGCACGACCGCTCAGGTGGCCGCCGAGGTCGCCATCCGGGTGGCCGGAAACGGCGCCCCCGCAGGGGTTTTGACTCCGTGGCAGGCCGTGGAGCCGCGGGACCTGCTCGATTCGCTCGACGTTTCCTGGGCCGTCGGGTAGGAACGGAGGGCGGGTTCACTACGTGGACGAGGTGCGTTCGTTCTTCCGGCTGGTGCGCCGAGCGAACTCCGCGAACACCGCCTTCGGCTCCCAGCGCATGTCCGGATACGTTGTGCCGTAAGCGTTTTCCAGCACAGCGACCAGGCCGTACGCGGACAGGTCGAGATCCCGTTCGGGGTCTTCGCGGCGGGGCAGCTCGAAACCGGCGAAGCTGAACCAGAACGCGGAATCGACGCCCTCGGCCTCGAACACGTCGAGCAGCTCCCGCAGATAGGTGACCTGCTCCTGCTCGTCCCGCTGGTACTCCCCCGTCACGCGGGTGCGCCGCTCGTCCACGATCAGCCAGCCCGAGCCGCCGCGCTCGGCCGCGCCACGGTAGGTGCAGCAGCCGAACTCGGTGACGGCGACCGGCTTGCCGAACCGGCGGTACGCACGGACCTGCTCGGCGAAGTTCCCGGCGTTCGCCGCATCGCGGTAGGCGTCGATGGAGACGAGGTCGAACAGCTCCCAGTCCACGTCCTCCCACATCCCGGCCGCGTACGTGATCCGGCCGGGGAACACCTTCCGCGCGGCTTCGGCGATTTCCCGCTGCGTGGCCTTGAACTTCGCCAGGCCCGCGGCCAGCTCGGCGAAGGTGGCGGGATCGGACCACGCCGCCGGGCCGGACATCGTCGCCACCCGGCCCGCGAGCCCGTCGCCAGGCACGAAACCGTTGCAGAACAAGGAGATCTCGCACCCCAGCACCAGCACCGGGTCGCCCGGCAGCGCCGCCGCGCGACGGGCGGCCTCGGTCAGGAACGCGACCAGCTCGTCCGGTTCGAGCCCGTGCACCACCGGGGCGAACCACACCTCCAGGCCGGCGGCGAGCCGGGCGGCGGCACTGAGCCGGTCCAGATCGCTGCCCGAGATCCGCACCGCCGTGGCCCCCAGGTCGCGGGCGATGATCTCCAGTTCGCGCCGGGCCACGTCCTCGTCGAACGACCGCCGGGTGCTGCGACCTTCGAAGACCAGACCGGTGTCGTAGTTGACGCCGAGATTACACATGCCGGCCACCTTAGCAAAAACATACCGAGTATGTTTTTTTTATGGGCCGGCGCGAGGACAAGAAGGCGGAGCTGCGTGACCGCATCTCCGACGTGGCCACCGAACTGTTCCTGGAGCGCGGTTTCGACGCCGTGACCGTCACGCAGGTGGCCGAGGCCGCGGAGGTCGCGCGGCCGACCGTGTTCGCGCACTTCCCGCGGAAAGAGGACCTGCTCTTCGACCGCTACCCGCAGGCGATCGGCCTGCTGACCGGCGCGATCGAAAACCGCACCGAAGGCACGTCGGCGGTGCTGGCGTTGCGCGATCTGCTGGTGGGGCTCAGCAGGCAGGGGCATCCGCTCGCGGCGATACGCCCGGAGTTCGTGCCGTTCTGGCGGCTGGTCGCCGGTTCACGACCGCTGCTGGCCTACGTGCGCGAGCTCTTCGAAGCCGCCGAGGCCGAGGTCGCCGCCGCGATGAAACGCACCGGCGTGCGCGACGCAGAGCTGACCGCCGCGCTGGCGCTGGCCGCGTACCGCACAGTGCACCTGGCCTCGATCCGGAAAGTCCTCAATGGACAGAAGGCCACCGGCCACGAGGCGGCGATCCGCCGGGTGCTCGGCGCCGTCGCCGCGCTCGGCTGAGCCGGTTCAGCATCTGGACCTGGTTGCGCATACCTGCCGACGGCGGTCCACTCGCGTCCGGACAGCTCAACCGAAACGAGGGATGACAATGTCCGTCACCGACGAACTGCTCGAGAACAACGCCCGCTACGCCGAGAGCTTCACCGGCCCGCTGCCGCTGCCGCCCGCCAAGCACGTGGCCGTCGTCGCCTGCATGGACGCGCGGATCAACGTGTACGGCGCGCTCGGCCTGCACGAGGGCGAAGCCCACGTGATCCGCAACGCCGGCGGGGTGATCACCGAGGACGAGATCCGGTCGCTCGCGATCAGCCAGCGCCTGCTCGGCACCGAGGAGATCATCCTGATCCACCACACCGACTGCGGCATGCTGACCTTCACCGACGACGGGTTCAAGAAATCCATCGAAGACGAGGTCGGCATCCGGCCCGCGTGGGCGGCCGAGGCCTTCACCGAGCCGGAAGCCGATGTGCGGCAGTCGATCGCGCGGATCAAGGCCAGCCCGTTCGTGCCGCGCAAGGATTCCGTGCGGGGCTTCGTGTTCGACGTGGCGACCGGGCGGCTCAACGAAGTGAAGTAACGCTCACCAGTCGGAAAGCACCGTCTCGAAGGCGAGCTCGGCGGCGCCGAGCAGTTTGGCGTCCGAACCCAGCGCGGACGTCACCACCCTGGTGCCGCCGAGCGCGCGGCTGACCAGGCTGCGTTCCCGCACCACCTGCTCCACCCGCGCGACCAGCGGGGCGGGCAGCGCGGTGAACAGGTCGCCGAGCACCACCAGCTGCGGGCACAGCAGGTTCACCACGTTGCCCAGCCCGAGCGTCAGCCACTCGGTGAACTCGTCCAAGCGCGACAACGCTTCCGGGCCTTTCGCGCTCAGCGCCCGCAGCTCCGCGACTATGGCGCCGACCGGCGAGTCCTCGTCGATACCGAGCGCGCGACACAGCGCCCGCTCCCCGACCTCGGTCTCCCAGCAGCCCTGCGCCCCGCAGTAGCAGCGCTTCCCGCCGGGCCGCACCACCATGTGGCCGACTTCGCCGATGTGGTGCCCGCCCGCGCCGCGCAGCGACAGCCCGTTGGAGATGACGCCACCACCGACGCCCACGTCCGCGCTGATGTAGACGACGTCCTCCGCGCGACGAGCGGCGCCGCGCAGATGTTCGGCCACCGCGCCGAGTTCGGCGTCGTTGCCCATGTGCACCGGCAGCTTCAGGGTGCGTGAGAGCCACGCGCCCAGTGGCACGTCGGCCCAGTGCAGGTTCGGCGCTTCGTGCACGAAACCGTCGGAATGCCGCACCACGCCGGGCACCGAGACACCGATGGCGACCGGCGCGGCCTCCTGCTCGGCGATCAGCGGCCCGAAGTAGTCCGCGATCTTGGTGAACACCTCGACCGGTTCCCGGTTCCCGTCGCGGACCTTCCAGCTGTCGCGGGCCAGGATCTGGCCGCCGATCCCGACCAGCGCCATGGAGGCCCGCTCGACCCGGATGTCGATCGCCAGCACCACCGCCGCCTGCGGCTGCGGCAGCACCAGCAGGGACGGGCGGCCCGCGCCGCTGCGCTGCGCGGGCACCCGTTCCTCGACCACCCCGTCCTCGGCCAGCCCGTCCACCAGCGCCTTGATGGTGCTGCGGTTGAGGCCGAGCGCGGTGGCCAGGCTGGCCCTCGTGGAGGGACCGTCGATGTGCAGCCTGCGCAGCAGTGCCGCACGGTTGTGGCGACGGACGTCGTCCGGGCGTGTCCCGGCGGTGGGTGTGCTCGTCACCTCGTCTTCCCTGCTGCTGTACCGGCGTGGCCTCCGGTGGTGCGCACGCCCGTCAGCGTGCCGCCGCGGCGCGCCTGCGGGACAGGGCGTCGACGGCAGCCGCTACCAGCAGGACCAGTCCGGTGGTGATGTTCACTGTATCGGCCTGGTATCCGAGCAGTCCGAGACCATTCTGGACGGTCGCCAGCACGAGCCCGCCGATGACGGCGTCGCGCAGCCGGCCCCGGCCGCCGAACAGCGAAGTACCACCGATGACGGCGGCACCGACCGCGAACAGCAGGGTGTTGCCGTTGCCCGCGTTGCCGTCCACCGACCCGACCTTCGAGCTGTAGACGATGGCGCCGATCGCCGCGACCGAGGAGCAGATGACGAACACGCTCATCCGGATCTTGTCGACCTTGACCCCGGCCCGCCGCGCGGCCTCCTTGTTGCCGCCGACCGCGTAGACGTGCCTGCCGTAGCGGGTGCGGTCGAGCACGAAGGTGCCCACGACGAGCAGCACCAGGATGATCGGGATGACGTACGGGATGCCCTCGATGGTCGTCAGGTTCGGGTTGGGCGAACGGTTGACGCACAGCAGATACGTCGCCACGGCGCCGAGTACGACCACCGCGGCGACCTTGACCGTGATGAGTGTGGTCGGCTGGGCCACGAGCCCGTGCCGCAGCCGCGAGAAGTGCCGGAACAGCACCACCCCGGCGTAACCGCCGCCGGCGAGGACGAACATGATCCAGCTGCCCACGATGTTGAGGTTGCCGTTGGCGACATCGAAAAGCACCTGGCTGTCCCGGATCGGGATCGTGCCGCCCTGGCCGACCAGCGCCAGCACCACCCCGTACCACGCGATGAACAACGCCAGCGTCACGACGAAGGCCGGGATGCCGATCTTGGCCACCAGCGCGCCGGTCAGGCTGCCGATGACCGCGCCGATGCAGACCGCCAGCAGCATCTCGATCCACGGGTTGGCCGGGATGCCGAGCAGGAAGATCAGGATCATGCCCGCCGAGAGCGCGGCGCCGATCCAGATCCGCATCCACACGCACAGCGCCACCGCGACGGCCGCGCCGATGACGAACCCGTAGAACAGCGGGCTGCCCAGCTGACCGAGCAGGTTTCCGTTCTGGGTGAAGTGCAGTGCCATCACCGAGGCGCACACGCCCGAGGCGGTGCCGGCCGACAGGTCGATCTCGCCGAGCAGGAGCACCGGCACGATGCCCATCGCGATGATCGTCTGGCCGCCGCCCTGCGCGAACAGGTTGGCGATGTTGTTCAGCGTCAGGAAGGAGTCCGACAGCCCGGTGAACACGAGCACCAGCACCAGCAGGCCGAGCAGCGCGGGCACCGCGCCCAGCTCGCCGCCGCGCAGCCGCCGGAAGTAGTCGCCGATCGCCTCGGACGAGCTCCGGGACGTGGTGTCGATGCCGAAGTCGGTGATCGCCGCGTCCGGATCGGAAGGCTTGATGGGAGTCTCAGTCATTTCTCTTCCTCGCCTAAACGGCCGCGACTTCGGGGCGGGCCAGTCCGAGATCGCCGGAGCGGCCCGCGGTGATCAGCTCGACCACCTGGCTGTTGGTGACGTCCTTGGCCGCGACGTCGGCGGCCATCCGGCCGAGGTAGAGCACCGCGATCCGGTCCGCGACTTCGAACACG
The DNA here is from genome assembly GCF_035546795.1 of Amycolatopsis sp. Lineage (GTDB taxonomy): Bacteria > Actinomycetota > Actinomycetes > Mycobacteriales > Pseudonocardiaceae > Amycolatopsis_E. Next base: position 675 of record NZ_DASZWC010000052.1, on the reverse strand, counting down.
TCGTTCATGTTGTGGCTGATCAGCACGACGCCGAGGCCCTGCTCGGCGAGCCGGCGCACCAGGTCGAGCACCTGGCGGGTCTGCGCGACGCCCAGCGCCGCGGTCGGCTCGTCGAGGAGCACGACCTTGCTCTCCCACAGCACCGCCTTCGCGATGGCCACGGTCTGCCGCTGCCCGCCCGAAAGCGCGGCGACGGGGGTGCGCACGGATTTCACGGTGCGCACGGACAGGGACGCGAGCGTCTTGCGCGCCGCGAGTTCCATCGAGGCCTCGTCGAGCAGTCCGGAACTGGTCCGCTCGCGGCCGAGGAACATGTTCTGCACGATGTCCAGGTTGTCGGCCAGCGCGAGGTCCTGGTAGACGACCTCGATGCCCAGCGCGGCCGCTTCACGCGGGTTGTGGATGTGCACGGGTTCGCCGTTGAACAGCACTTCGCCGCTGTCCGAGCCGTGGATGCCGGCGATGCACTTGACGAGCGTGGACTTGCCCGCGCCGTTGTCGCCGACGAGCGCGGTCACCTCCCCCGCGCGCACCTGCAGGTCCACGTCGTGCAGGACGTGCACCGGGCCGAAACTCTTGTTCACACCGCGCAGTTCGAGGATCGGCTCGTTCACCGCGGTACCTCCACATCGTCGGGGTGCACCCGTCGCGCCGAAGTGCCGGGGGGCGGCACTT
>NZ_DASZWC010000051.1:0-175401 GCF_035546795.1 Amycolatopsis sp. | reverse complement strand
ATGTCACCGGGCGGAATCGGCGAGTACGTCGCGGTCGTCCGCCTCCCGCAAGCAGGTTCGCTCGGCTACACGGTGCGCGTACTGCCGAAGCACCCACTCCTGGCGACACCAGCGGAACTGGGAAAGGTCGCGCTCGCCTGACACATCCGCCTCGCCCCGGTCGGCAAACGCGATCGGGGCGAGGTGTCATCACGGAACGGCCGGGGTCGGCCCCTCCCGGACCGGCAGCCCGGCCGCCTGCCAAGCCCGGAACCCGCCGTCGAGGTCCGTCGCCGGCACGCCCAGCCGCCGCAAGTCGGCGGCCGCGAGACTCGACGCGTATCCCTCGTTGCACACGACCACCACGGTCCGCGAGCCGTCGGCTTCGGGCAGCCGATGTGAGCCCGCCGGGTCGAGCCGCCATTCCAGGTGGATGCGCTCGATCTGCACCGAGCCGGGGATCTCGCCCTCGGCGGCGCGGTTGGCCTCCGGGCGGATGTCCACGATGAGTGCGCCGTCGTCCTGCAGCTCGCGCGCCGCGGCCGGGCCCACCCTGTTCAGGGTGGACCGGGCGGCGGCCAGCATCTCCTCGACCGTCATCGATCGAGTATGACCGGCAGCGGGGGGATTTCGCCGGGCACGTCGTCGAGGGTGGCGTACTCACGCGTCGCGACCAGCGGCGGCGAGTAGGCGTGCACGCTCGCGGCCGGGGTGAAGCCCGCGCCGGTGACCTGATGCGCCCGCCCGGCGCCGAAGCCGATGCCCTCGCCGGCGAGATGGGTGCGGCGGCGGATCGGACCGCCGGGGTAGCGATACTCCTCGTTCAGCTCGCCCTGCAGCACGGTGAAGGAGCCGGCGGCGCCGCCGTGGTCGTGCGGCGCGGTGTGCTGGCCGGGCAGCCAGGACAGCAGCCACAGCTCGACCCCGTCGGTCAGCGCGAGCCGGGCCCACCAGCGCTGGTCGGCGTCGAAGTGCAGCAGCTCGCCCAGCGGCGCGGACAGTTCCGCGGTGACCCGGCGGGTCAGGCCGGCCAGCTCCCGCGGTGTCCAAAGTAGACGTTCGGGGTGCAGCAGGTCCGCCGAGAGCCGCTCGGTGAGGCGGGGGTGGATTTCGACATCGACGATCGACTGGGTCAACGGGTGCTCCGTGAAGGTCGCGGCTGGTGTGGACACGGCTACGCGACGCGTGCGGAATCAGTCGCGTCGCGTGCGCGTACAGCAGCTCGACGCGACCAGGAGGAGGTCGACGGTGCGATCACGCCAGAAGGTGGTCACACAATGCATCCTGCCACGACTTCTCGCTACACCATGTGACGTCCCACGTTCTGGTACGGGGCCGCCGCCGGTCCGACCGGCCCCGGCGGCCACAATGAAGCCGTGAGCGAGCCGAACAACCTTGACGACCTCGTGGTGCGGATGTCGGGCGTGGGGGTCCGCCGCGGCCGGAACGAACTCCTGGCCGATCTGGACTGGTCGGTGGAGCTGGACGAGCGCTGGGTGGTGCTCGGCCCGAACGGCGCGGGCAAGACCACGCTGCTGCGGCTGGCCGCCGCGGAGACGCATCCCAGCACCGGCACGGTCGACCTGCTCGGCGAGCGGATGGGCAGGGTCGCGATCTTCGACCTGCGGCCCCGCATCGGTTTCACCTCCGCCGCGATCGCCGCCAGGGTGCCGGGTGACGAGCTGGTCCGTGACGTGGTGGTGAGTGCCGGTTACGCGGTGATCGGCCGCTGGCGTGAGGAATACGACAACCTCGACTACGCCCGCGCGAACCAGCTGCTCGGTGCGATGGGAATCACACATCTCGCCGAGCGCACCTTCGGCACCCTCTCCGAGGGCGAGCGCAAGCGGACGTTGATCGCCCGTGCGCTGATGACCGACCCCGAGCTGCTGTTGCTGGACGAGCCGGCGGCGGGCCTGGACCTCGGTGGCCGCGAAGACCTGGTGGCCCGGCTGTCCGAGCTGGCGGTGGATCCCGACGCGCCGGCCATGGTCCTGGTGACCCACCACGTCGAGGAAATCCCGCCGGGTTTCACGCACGCGCTGCTGCTGCGCGAAGGCCGTGCGGTCGTGGCGGGACTGCTCGACGATGTGCTGACGGCGGAGAACCTGTCGAAGACGTTCGACCAGGATCTGCTGCTGGAGCGCTCGGGTGATCGCTTCTTCGCGCGACGCCGGTAGGGTTCGCCTACCGGTCGGTAGCCTGAGCAGTTAAGGCAGTTAAGGAGGACTGAGCGTGGGCGAGTTCGTACGGCTCGAGGTTGAGGGTGGCATCGGCACGATCCGGCTGGATCGGCCGCCGGTGAACGCGATCAGCAACCAGGTGCAGACCGAGCTGGGGCAGGCGGCGAAGGAGGCGAGCGAGCGCGCGGACGTGCGTGCCGTGATCCTCTACGGCGGCGAGAAGACCTTCTGCGGTGGCGCCGACGTGAAGGAGATGGCGAGCCGTTCGTACGCCGACATGCGCGCCTTCGGCACGGCGCTGCAGAACACGGTGGCAGCCGTGGCCGCGATTCCGAAGCCGGTCGTCGCCGCGGTCACCGGGTACGCCCTCGGCGGCGGGCTCGAACTGGCGATGGCCGCGGACAGGCGGATCGCCGGGGACAACGTGAAGGTCGGCCAGCCGGAGATCCTGCTGGGCATCATCCCCGGCGCCGGCGGCACGCAGCGGCTCGCCAGGCTCGCGGGCGTGAGCGCGGCGAAGGACCTGGTGTTCACCGGCCGCTTCGCCAAGGCCGACGAGGCGCTGAGCCTGGGCATCGTGGACGAGCTGGTCGCGCCGGACGACGTCTACGAGGCGGCGAAGAAGTGGGCCGGGCAGTTCGCGAACGGCCCCGCGGTCGCGCTGGCGAACGCGAAGGCGGCGATCGACGGCGGGCTCGACGGTGACCTGGCCAGCGGGCTGAAGCTGGAGACGTACCTGTTCACCGCGCTCTGGGCGACCGAGGACCAGACGAACGGCATGCAGTCCTTCATCGAGAACGGGCCGGGCAAGGCCACCTTCGAAGGGAAGTGACATGACCGACCCAGCGCCGAACCCGCACGCCACGGCCGAGCAGGTGCAGGCCGCGTATCAGGACCCGAAGCTCGCGAACGTCCTCTACCACGACTGGGAGGCCGGCACCTACGACGAGAAGTGGTCGATCTCCTACGACGAGCGCTGCATCAGCTACGCCACCGACGTGTTCACCGCGGTCGCGGGCGAGGCGGACCAGCCGTACTCCACGGCGATGGAGCTGGGCAGCGGCACCGGTTTCTTCCTGCTGAACCTGATGCAGGGCGGCTTGATCAAGAAGGGCTCGGTCACCGATCTCTCGCCGGGCATGGTGCAGGTGGCGCTGCGCAACGCGGAGAACCTGGGCCTCGACGTGGACGGCCGGGTGGCCGACGGCGAGAACATCCCGTACGAGGACAACACCTTCGACCTGGTCGTCGGGCACGCGGTGCTGCACCACATCCCGGACGTGCGGGCCGCGTTCGGTGAGGTGCTGCGGGTGCTCAAACCGGGCGGACGGTTCGTGTTCGCGGGTGAGCCGACCAAGATCGGCGACTTCTACGCACGCAAGCTCGGCCAGTTCACCTGGTGGCTGACCACGAACGTGACCAGGTTCGGCCCGCTCACCGGCTGGCGCCGCCCGCAGGAGGAGCTGGACGAGTCGTCCCGCGCCGCCGCGCTGGAAGCGGTCGTCGACATCCACACGTTCGACCCGGGCGAGCTGGAGCGGATGGCGCTGGGCGCGGGCGCGGTGGACGTCAAGGCGGTTACCGAGGAGTTCGCGGCCGCGCTGGCCGGCTGGCCGATCCGCACGTTCGAGGCGGCGGTGCCGCAGGAGAAGCTGACCGTGCGCTGGCGGTTGTTCGCGTACCACCTGTGGCTCCGGCTGTCCGCTTTGGACAAGAAGCTGCTGGCGAAGGTGCTTCCGCGCGGGCTGTTCTACAACGTCATGATCACCGGTATCAAGCCCGGCGCTCCCGTCGAGCTGTAGTTGCCGTACTCGTTCTCGCCCTCGGACGTCGCGTTCCTGCGCTCGGCCGGGGGCGAGCGCGCGTTGGCGGCCTGCGCCGAGCTGCCGCTGACCGACAAAACCCGGATCGCCGACGTGGCGGCCGCTCGCAAGCTGTTCGGCGAGCACGCCTCGGCGGTGCTGGAGACGGTGGTGCTGCGCCGGAAGGCGGCCATCAAACTCGACCGCACCGACTGGCTGCTCACCTCCGATGCCCTGCAGCAGGCGAGCGCGTCGGCGGTGGCCAGGCATCGCGCTTCGCGGCTGGCCGGGCGCGACGTGCACGACGTGACCTGTTCCATCGGGGCCGACCTCGCGGAGCTCGCGAAGGCCGCGCGGCGCTGCCTTGGGTCCGATGTGGACAGTGTCCGGCTGGCGATGGCGCAGGTCAACTGCCCCGGCGTGCCGCTGGTGCGGGCCGACGCGCTGCATCCGGTGAGCCGGGAGACGGTGATCGTCGCCGACCCCGCGCGCCGGGATTCGCGTGGCCGCCGCTGGCGCCCCGAGGACTTCGCCCCGCCATTGGATCGCCTGGTGGAAGCGTATGCGGGGCGGGATCTCGCGGTGAAATGCGCGCCGGGGCTGGACTGGTCCGGGATGCCATGGGCCGCGGAGGTCGAGCTGGTCTCGCTCGACGGCATGGTGCGCGAGGCCTGCCTGTGGTCGGCGGGCCTGGCCACCGCGGGCCGGCGCGCGACCGTGCTGCGCAGCGACGGTACACAGTGGACAGTCACGGACCGGGACCCCGACGACGTCGGCGCGGCCGAACCGGGCGAGTGGATCGTGGACCCGGACGGCGCGGTGGTGCGGGCGGGCCTGGTCAAGCACTACGGCGCCCGGCACGGGCTGTGGCAGCTCGACGAGCGCATCGCCTACCTGACCGGCGACGAGCCGCCGCCCGGCGTGCGCGCGTTCCGCATCCTCGAACACGGGCCGTACAGCGAGAAATCCCTGCGTGCGGCGCTGAAACGGCGAGAAGTGGGCCGGCTGGAAATCCTCGTCCGCGGTGTGGATGTGGATCCCGATGCCTTGCGTAAACGGCTCAAACCGCGTGGCCCCGCCGAAGTGACGGTGGTGCTGACGCGGATCGGCCGGTCTCCGGTGGCTTTTTTGTGTGAAGCGTCCCGGATTCCGGGCTGACGGCGTAGTTTGCCAAACGTTCATGCGACGTTTGGGAGGCATTGTGTTGCGCAGAATGTCCGGACTGCTGAAGCTCGCCGCCGCCGCGGCGATCGGGGCGACCGTCGCCGGGGGTGCGACGGCGCTGGCCACACAGGGTGGGTCGCACGAACCGGCCAACATCGGGCAGGGCAAGCTCGACGTGAAGGCGTACTACGGAGACTCCGTCGATGCGGCGGGTCACCACCACTACTCCGAGACCAGCCAGTGGGCGCGTGACACGCAGCGCCAGATCGACCAGGCGCAGCAGTACCTGGGGCGGCGGCTCGCGCAGGGCGTCGCCAACCCGGCGATCGTGCTCGACGTCGACGACACCTCCGAGATCACCTACGGCTGGGAGGCGGACAACGACTTCGGCTTCGATCCGGTCAAACAACAGCAGGCGATCGACCACGGCACGTTCACCGCGATCAAGCCGACGCTGGCGCTGGCGAACTGGGCCGCCCAGCGCGGCGTGCAGGTGTACTTCCTGACCGGGCGCTCGCAGCACCAGGGCCCGGCCTCGCTGAAGAACCTCGCCAACGAGGGCTACCCCGCCCCGGCGGAGGCGTACTTCAAGCCCGAGGGCACCGCGCCCGACTACCTCGCCTGCGGGCTCACCTGTACGACCGTGCAGTACAAGTCCGGCACGCGGGCGCACATCGAGTCGACCGGCGCGGACATCGTGCTGAACATCGGTGACCAGTACAGCGACCTGGAAGGCGGATATGCCGAGCACGGGGTGAAGCTGCCGAACCCGATGTACTACCTGCCCTGACCGTGCGACTCAGGCGCCGAGCCCGTTGTCGCTGTTGATCAGCGTCTGACCGTTCCTGGTGATCATGCCCAGGTGGTGCGTTTCGTGGTACTGCCTGCCGTTGTAGGTGTAGTCGATGGTGACCTGGACGGTGTCGGCGCCGGTCTGGCGCGGGCCATCGGTCACCCGGAGCGAGCTGACCTTGGACCACCATTCCTTGTAGCTGGCCAGGCCCTGCGCCTGCAGACCCGGCCCGAGCTTGGTCCAGCCCACGTCGGGCTGCCCGGGCATGATCGCGTAGTAGTCGCTCACCGCCTGCACCATCGAGGCAGGCGCGTTGGCGGGAGAAGAACTGGCCTGGGTGCTGGTCGACGCGGCAGTGCTGGACGCGGGAGCGGAGCCGGTCGCGGACGCCGTCACCGTGGCTGTCGCGGTCGCGGGTGGCGGCGCGGCATTCGGGTTCTGGCCGGAGTCCTTCGTCAGCAGCACGGTCGTGACCACGGCCGCGGCCACGACCAGCAGGGCCAGCCCGGCGTAGAGCGGTTTGCGGTTGCGCTTGTCCTTCGGCGCGTCGGTGAGCGTGCCCAGTTCGGCCGCGAGCTCGGCCATCGTCGGCCGTGCCGCCGGCTCGAGGTGCATCATCTTGGCCAGTACGCCGGTCAGCGGCCCGGCCTGTCGCGGAGGGCTGACGCGCCCGGCAGCGGCCGCGTACAGCAAGGCCATCTGGTTCTCGGTGTCGCCGTAGGGAAAACGGCCTTCGACGATCGCGTAGAGGGTGGCGCCGAGGGAGAAAACGTCCGAGGCCGCGTCGGGCTTCTCGCCACGCGCGGCCTCGGGGGACAGGAATGCCGGGGTGCCGGCGAATCTCCCGCTGCCGGTCAACGTGCCGTCGTCGGCGGCCTTCGAGATGCCGAAGTCGGTGATCTTGGCGGTGCCGTCGTCGCCGAGCAGGATGTTGCCCGGCTTGACGTCGCGGTGCACGATCCCGGCCGAATGCGCGGCGGCCAGCGCGGACGCGGCGTGCGCGCCGATGCGCGCGACCTCGCTGGGTGGCAGCGGTCCTTCCGCGGTCAGGACTTCGGCGAGGCTGCGCGAGGGCAGGTACTCCATGACGAGCACCGGCATGCCGTCGTCGTCCGCGACGTCGAACACGGTGATCGCGTGCCGGTGCTGCAACCGCGCAGCGAGCCGCGCCTCCCGCGCCGAGCGTTTGCGGGCCTGCTCCGCCTCCGCCGCGCTCAGCCCGGGCGTCAGCAGAAGTTGTTTCACCGCAACGGTTCGGTCGAGTAGCTCGTCCTTGGCCAGCCAGACGATGCCCATCGCGCCACCGCCGATCCGGCGTTGCAGCCGATAGCGGCCGGCAATCAGTCGTCCGTCATCGTGTCTTTCCGTCCCGGTCACCCGGTCAGGCTACGGCGTCCCCATTGTTTCGATCATCAAGCTACCGCCTGTGTCACCGCTTCGGCGGTACGAGCAGGTCCGTCAGCCCATCGAGGAGACGTTGCAGGCCGAACTCGAACACCTCGTCCAGCTCGAAATCGATGTCGTGCCGCAGCAGTTCGGCGAACTCCGGATACTGCCCGCCGTCGAGGAACAGCCCCAGCAGCGGCTCCTGTGTCTGCATCCATTCGTCCGGCGTCAGCCCGGTGTCGCGCTCCGCCTCGGCCTCGCCTTCGAGGTTCACCGCGATGCCGCGGACGAAGTTCAGCAGGGTGAGATAGGCGTAGAGCTTGGCCTTGGGCGCCAGGCCGCGAAGCGCTCGCAGCGACCATTCCGTGTGCGGCAACCCGTTGCGCAGCAGCTGCGGCCTGGTGAGCGAGAGGCTCCTGGCCAGCCACGGGTGGCGGCGGAAGATGCGCCACTGCAGCCGGCACAGGTATTCGAGCTGCTCGCGCATTCCGGCCGGCGGCTCCGCGGGCAGCGGTTCGTCGGTGAAGACCTCGTCGGTCATCATCAGCACCAGCTCGTCCTTGCCGGGGATATGCCGGTACAGCGACATCGTGGCGGTGCCGAGTTCGGTGGCGACGCGGCGCATCGACACCGAAGCCAGCCCTTCGCTGTCGGCGATTTCGATGGCCACGCGCACGATCCGCTCGCGGCTCAGCTCTGCGTCGGACGTGCGCCGCGGCGTTTGCATGGCGTCGGCGACGACCGTTCCCACGCCTTGCACCGCGCGCACCAGGCCCTCCTGGCGAAGGGTGGTCAGCGCCTTCGTGGCGGTCGCCATCGCTACTCCCCAGTCCTGCGTGAGCTGCCTCGTCGAGGGCACCCGGTCGCCCGGTTTCAGCTCGCCTTCGGCGATGCGACGGCGTAGCTCGGCGACGATCCTGAGGTACGGGTGCTCCACTGGACGGCCTTTCGGTGTACTAGTGCTCTACGTGCCATATCCACTGTTCAATGGCAGTGCACTAGGAAACTTTACACTGTACCGCAAGTGTTTGTACGGTGTACGCATGAAACGAATCCTGATCTCCGGCGCGAGCATCGCCGGGCCCACGCTGGCTTACTGGTTGCACCGTTACGGCTTCGAGGTCACCGTCGTGGAGCGCGCTCCCGAGTTGCGCACGGGTGGCCAGGCGGTGGACATCCGCGGCTCCGCTCGCGAGGTGATCGAGCGGATGGGGCTGATGGCGGACGTGCGCGCGCGGCACACCGGTGTGGTCGGTCTGCGCATGGTCGACGGGGTGAACCGGGAACGTTGGCGCTGGGGTGTCGAACTGACCGGGCATTCCGGCGGAATCATCGCGGATCTGGAAATTTTGCGCACCGATCTCGCGCGCATTTTGCACGCGGCGACGGAGCCGGACGTGGAATACGTTTTCGGGGATTCCATCACCGGGCTGGAACAGCATCGTGAAGGCGTGGAAGTCACCTTCGAAAGCGGCTCCGTGCGCCGGTTCGACGTGGTGGTCGGCGCGGACGGGCTGCACTCCGCCGTGCGGCGGCTGGCCTTCGGGCCGGAGCCGGAGTTCGTCACCGACCAGGGCTACTACAAGGTGATCTTCGCTGCCGAAACCAGCCTTGACCTCGGTAATTGGCAGGTCATGTGCGCCCTGCCCGGCAGACGCCGGGCCGGGCTCTACCCGACCTCGACCGGGCAGACGCGCGGCATGTTCTTCTTCGCCGCGCCTCCGGTCGGCTACGACCGGCGTGACCTCGACGGGCAGAAAGCGATCGTCGCCGACGCGTTCGCGGATTGTGGCTGGGAAATCCCGCGAATGGTCGAGTCCATGTGGAAAACGAGTGATTTCTACTTCGACCGCGAAAGCATGGTGTGTGTCCCGGAATGGTCGCGCGGGCGGGCGGTGCTCGTGGGTGACGCTGTTTCCGGTGGTTCCGCCGGCATGGGCACGAGCATGGCGATCGTCGCCGCGTACGTGCTCGCGGGCGAACTCGCGGCCGCCGGCGGTGAGCACGAACGAGCCTTCGCGCGGTACCGGCGGAAGCTCGGAGGTTACGTCTCGGCTAACCAGAAACCTATGCCTGGTGGGGTAAACCTGTTCCTGCCGCGCAGCGCGCGCACCGTCTGGCTGGGTGATCAACTGACCCGGCTGATGCTCGCCGGGCCGTGGCGGCGGCTCCTCACCGGCGACATGGGCAGCAAGGCCGAAAGCGTCACACTCGAAAAGTACGCTATTGCGGCACAGACGGTGGACGAAGTGCGGTGAGAAGAGGATGCTTGATAACAACGGGTTTTCGCTGAATAGTCCATAAAGGACTGTCGCTTTCGGGAGGTGCTGATGACGGGCGCGGACACTCGCGAGGATCTGGCTCCGCTACGTACGGATTTCGACCGGTCCTGGCGCGGGTACGACGCCCGTCAGGTCCGGGAGTTCGTGCAACGCGTGGAGGCGGACCTCCGGTTGCTGATCAGTGACCGCAACGCGGCGGCCGCCAGCGCCGAGGAACTGGCCAGGCAGCTGGAGGAGTTGCGCACCAAGAACGACAAGCTGCAGGCGAGGATCGACCGGATCAGCCGCAGCCCCATCGAGGCGGACGGGTTGTCCGAGCGGCTGTTCCGGATGGTGCAGCTTGCCGAGGACGAGGCCGCCGAGATCACCGAGCGCGCCCGTGCCGCGGCCGAGCGAAGCTGGGCGGCGGCCGAGCACGCCGGTCAGCGCCTGCGGGAAAGGCATGAACGCCTGGTCGCGGACGTGGACGCGCGGCGAAGGGAAGCCGCGCAGCAGCACGAAGAGTTGATGCGCCGCACGGCCGAGCAGGTCGAGGAGATGACCGCAGAGGCCGCGCGCACCCGGCATCGCCTGGACGAGCAGGCGGCCCGGCGGCGCGAGCAGGTCGAGGCCGATTTCGAGGAGGCGATGGCGGTCCGCCGCGCGGAGGCGATGCGGGCCATCGCCGAGCAGGAACGGGAAGCCACCGAGAAGGCCGAGCGCATCGTGGCGGAGGCGCAGCGCAAGGCCGGGGTGGTTGATGCGCTGCGCGGCCGGATGACCGAACAGCTGCGGGAGACCCAGCGCCTGCTGGCAGAGGCCACGCCGTTGTTGCAGGTCGAGCCCGCGGACCCGGCGTTACCGAAGCCCCGCAAGGAGGACGAGTCCGCGGCCGCGGAGTCACCCGCGGCGGAGGTGGTGATCGTGCAGCCTTCGCCGATGCCACGGCCGGCCGAGAAACCCGCTGCGGCGAAGAAGCCCGTCGGGAAGGAACCCGCCGCGAAGGAACCCGCTGCGGCGAAGAAGCCCCTCGGGAAGGAACCCGCGGCGAAGGAAATCGCTGCGGCGAAGCCGAAACCGGTGAAGGAACCGGTCAAGGCCGCCGGGTAGCCGGTTCCCAAGGCTTCGCGTACAGCGCCGAGTGCGGGTTGAACAGGCCGGCGCGGAAGTAGTAGATGTTGGTGACCACCTGCAGGAAGAGGAACAGCACCGCGTACTGCGCGCCGTTGAGCGCCGGCACCAGGTTCACCGGCAGCGTGTAGGCGATCAGGAAGCGCACGCCCGCGTCCAGCAGTGTCGCGGTGCCCCAGATGACGTTCGCCGTGCGCCAGACACGCCGGAAGCCCGGCGAGCGGACCCAAAGTGACTCCCACGGTTCGCCGCCGCCGATCCGCCCTTCGAGCAGGAACTGCGCGAAGTGGTAGACCACCGGCTTGTCGGCGCGGGTGGTCACCAGCATCCAGAAGCCGGTCGCCGCGGTGAGGAAACCCTCCTTGGCCAGCAGGAACCGCTCATTCCCGCTGACCACGGCGACGGCCGCGGACAGCAGGGTCATCGCCGCCATGAAACCGGCCAGCGCGTTGAGTTTCCGGTTGCGCAGCAGCTGGAAACCGGTGGTCAGCACGGACGGCACCGAGCTCAGCAGCAGCGCGTGGTACATGCTGAAGCCGATCCCGTGCAGCAGGTAGTACAGGGCGATCGGCGCCGCGATGTCCAGCAGCCGGGGCAGGAAGCGGATCATCTCTTGATCCCGAGGTCGTAGAGGACGACGAGTTCGCGCGCGGCGCTGGCCAGGTCGAGGTCCGGGTGCGCCTCCAGCATCATCGGGATCCCGTCCAGGCTGCGCTGCACCGACGACGCGACCACCCGCACATCGAACTCCCGGAACTCGCCCGCCCGTTGCCCGTCGGCCAGGATCTGTTCCATCGGCGAGAGCACCTCGCGCTCGGTTTCCCGCGGGTCGTAGTCCAGGCCGCCGTTGAGGAAGATGCTCAAGAGCGCCTTCATCGGGGTGCGGTGCTCGGCGACGAATTCGATGTAGCCCTCGATGTACGCGTGCAGCGCGCCGGTGCACGTCTCCTGGCTGCCGACACGCTCGGTCATGTGCCCGCCGATCTGCTGGTAGACCTCGGCGACGACCTGCTCGATCAGCTCTTTTTTGCCCTTGAAGTGGTACGAGATCAGCCGCGTGCTGCTCAGCCCGGCCCGCTCCGCGATCTTCGCGAACGAGGCCTGCGGATACCCCACCTCGGCGATGATCTCGATCGCCGCCGCCACGATCTGGGCACGGCGGGCGTTGGCGGTGAAACTCCGCTCGCTTACCTGCATGAGTAAAGAGTACCTCGTACAAGTAAGGATTGTTAGTGGTCGAGTAACTCCTTTGGGCTGAGCTGGGAGGAGGCTAATGTCGAGGAGATGAACAGCCAGCCAAGCTTCCGGGTGCGCAGCGTCGGGCGGGACGACTACGTGCCCGCCTATCTGAGCCTCATCTCGAACGCGTTGTCCTGGGGCGGTTCGCGGTTGTTCCTGCGTTTGCACGGGGTCGGCATCAACGAATGGCGGGTGCTGTCCGCGATCGTGAACGCTCCCGGCAGCACGGCCACCCGGCTGGGCGAGGAGCTCGGGCTGAACAAGTCGGTGATCAGCCGGAGCATCCAGCTGATGCAGACGCGCGATCTGGTCGCCATCGAGACCTCCGATGGCAGGCGCGGGCTGCGACTGACGGCGCGCGGCCACGAGCTGCACGACCAGCTGATGGCCATCTCGCTCAAACGCGAGGAGCTGCTGCTGGCCGGGTTCAGCGAGGAGGAGAAGCGGCTGCTGCTGTCGTTCCTGCGCCGGATGCACCGGAACGTGCCGGTGATGAACGCCTACGACCCGGAAGACCCGGTCCGGGTGTGAGGTCCACAGTGGAGCAGCTCGGTTTCGTCAGCACGGACCCGGACGTCCTCGCTGGATACCGATTCGACCAGGCCGGCTTCTGTAGTGCCGGGACGCCGCGCGCGCTCGCGCGGCCCGGCTCCACCGCCGAAGTGGTGCAGGTGCTGCGGCAGGCGAACGACGAGCGGATCCCGGTGGTGCCACAGGGCGCGCGCACGGGGCTTTCCGGCGGGGCGAACGCCATCGACGGCTGCGTGCTGCTCTCGCTGGAGCGGATGACCGAGATCCTGGAGATCGACGAGGTCAACCACACGGCGACCGTGCAGCCGGGCGTGATCAACTCCGTGCTCTCCCGGGCCGTCGCCGACAAGGGCTTGTGCTACCCGCCGGACCCCGGCTCGTGGGAGATCTCCACGATCGGCGGGAACGTGGCCACCAACGCGGGTGGCCTCTGTTGCGTGAAGTACGGCGTGACCAGCGATTTCGTCCGCGAGCTGGAGGTGGTGCTGGCCGACGGCCGGGTGCTGCGGACCGGCCGCCGGACAGCCAAGGGCGTCGCCGGGTACGACCTGGTCCGGCTGTTCACCGGCTCGGAGGGCACCCTCGGCGTGATCACCGAGATCACCGTCGCGCTGCGGCCGGCCGCGGAGAAACCGTTGACCGCGGTCGCGTTCTTCGCCACCGCGGGCGCGGCCTGTGCGGTGGTCAGCGAGTACCTGAGCACCGGCAGGCGGCCGTCGCTGCTGGAGTTCATGGACAAACCCACGGTGGACGCGGTGTCGGCGTACCGGGATCTCGGCTTCCCGGACGACATCGAGGGTGTGCTCATCGCGCAGTCCGACCGCGGTGCCGCGGCCCCGGAGGATTTGGCGGCGTTCGCCGAGGTGGCCCGCGCGGGCGGCGCGACCGATGTGCTCGTGGCGTCGGACGAAGCCGAGGCCGAGTTGCTCGTCGAAGGCCGCAGGCTCGCCGGGGTGGCGATGGAGCGGCTCGGCGACCGGCTGGTCGACGACGTGTGCGTGCCGAGATCGCGGCTCGCGGAGTTCGTCGAAGGGGTCGCCGCGATCTCCCGGGAGCACGAGGTCGCGGTGCCGTGCTGCGGGCACGCCGGCGACGGGAACATGCATCCCAACGTCGTGTTCGACAGCGCGGACGAGGATTCGGTGCGGCGCGGGCAGGCGGCGTTCGACGCGATCATGGCGCTGGGGCTGCGGCTCGGCGGCACCATCACGGGCGAGCACGGCGTCGGGATGCTCAAGCGGGACTGGCTGGAAACCGAACTCGGCGAGGTCGGCGTCGCCGTGCACCAGTCCGTCAAACAGGCCTTCGACCCGCGCGGGATCCTCAACCCGGGGAAGGTGGTGCGCCGCCGGTGAGCTTGCCATGCTGGCGGCATGGAGACAGCTTTGTGGCACCCGTTCTCGGACATGGCGACGGTTTCGGAGCACGAGTTCGTCATCGATCGTGGTGAGGACGTCTGGGTCTACGACACCGACGGCAACCGGTACCTCGACGGGACGGCCGGCCTTTGGTACGCGAATGCGGGCCACGGGCGTGCCGCGATAGCCGATGCGGTCGCGGCCCAGATGCGGAAACTGGCCGGTTATTCGATCTTCGGCGACTTCGCCAACGAACCCGCCCGCGCGCTCGCGGAGCGGTTGTCGGGGCTGGCGCCGATGCCGGACGCGAAGGTCTTCCTGACCACAGGCGGCGGCGAGTCGATCGACACCGCGGTCAAGATCGCCCGCCGCTACCACGTGGCGCAGGGCGAGCCGGGCCGCGTGCACGTGATCAGCCGGGCGCAGTCGTACCACGGGACCAACGGCATCGGCACCGGAGTCGCGGGCATCGAGGGCAACCGCGCCGGGTTCGGTGAACTGCTGCCGTCCGCGTCGCGAGTGCGGTACGACTCGGTCGAGGCGCTGCGCGAGGAAATCCTGCGCGTCGGGCCGGAGCGGGTGGCCGCTTTCCTGTTCGAGCCGGTGATCGGTGCGGGCGGCGTGCTGCTGCCGCCGGAGGGTTATGTCGAAGGCGTGGTGCGGGTGTGCCGCGAGTTCGGCGTGCTGGCCATCGCGGACTCGGTGATCTGCGGGTTCGGCAGGCTGGGCACGTGGTTCGGTGTCGAACGCTGGGGCGTGGAGCCGGACCTGATCACGTTCGCGAAGGGGGTCACCAGCGGGTATCTGCCGCTGGGCGGGGTGATCGCGCACGGGCGGGTCGCGGAGCCGTTCTTCGCGCGGCCGGGCAATTCCCTGCGGCACGGTGCGACGTACTCCGGGCACCCCACTTGTTGCGCCGCCGGGCTGGCGAATCTCGATGTGCTGGAAGGCGAAGGTCTCGTGGGTCGCGGGCAGGCGCTGGAGGGCGAGCTGGCGAGCGCGCTCGAACCGCTGGCCGCGCACCCGCTCGTCGCCGAGGTGCGTGCGGGGCTCGGTTTGCTCGCCGCGGTCGAGCTGACGCCGGAGACGTTGGCGGCGTTGCCTTCGGCCGTCACCGAGCTGCAGCTACTGGCGCGCCGGCAGGGTGTGCTGCTGCGCCCGCTGGGCACGGCGCTCGCGGTGTCCCCACCGCTGACGGTTCAGCCAGAGCAGTTGCGGCAGATCGGCACGGCCTTCGCGGACGGGCTCGACGAGCTGAGGCTCAAGGTTGAGTCCACAGTGGACTGAGTCAGCCGCCGTAGGGGTGCTTCGCCCGCGCCTCGCGGAGGGCGAAGCCCCACCAGGCGAGTTGGTCGAGCATCGTCTTGGCGGCGGTGTTGCAGCCGTCAGGTTCGAGTGGTTCGCCCGAATCGTCGAAGCGGCCCCACGCGCCGTGGAAGCTGACCGTGTCCCGCACCGTGACACTGTGCAGTTCGGCGAAGACCGGCCGGAGGTGCTCAACCGCGCGGAGCCCGCCGGCGACCCCGCCGTACGAGACGAAACCGACCGGTTTCGCCTGCCACTGGGTGTAATGCCAGTCGATGAGCGTCTTCAGCGAGGCCGGGTAGCTGTGGTTGTACTCGGGGGTCACCACCGTGAACGCGTCCGCCTTGGCCAGTCGTTCCGTCACCGCGGCGACCTCCGCCGGGGCCCGCCCGGCGAGCTCGCCGGGCAGCCGGGCTTCGGCGAGGTCGATCACGTCGACCGCCATGTCCTCGTGCTGCTCGGCCTGGCGTGCGAACCATCGCCCGACAGTTGGTCCGAACCGGCCTTCACGGGTGCTGCCGATGATCACGGCGAGCTGCAGTGGAGCTGTCATGCGCCCATGATGAAAGTTCGAGTAAGGTCGAGGTCAAGTCAGTCCATTCCGGACTGATCTTGGCGGCTGTCCGTGGGCGGAAGATCACTGAAAGCAGTCGCGCCGCGCCAATGGTTCAATGCAGTGGGCCATTTGTCAGATTTCTCGCGATGGCGGTTCTCGATAGTCTTCTCGGCGTGAGTCAAGCCTCGACCGAGGCCCGGCCTGGTGATCTGGTCGAGCGTCTTCAACAGCTATGGCAACAGGCCTGTGATGACGAGCTCCGCCCACTGGGACTGACCCTGGCCCAGCTCAACGTGCTGAGCGCGCTCGCGGGCAGGCCCGAGGTATCCACGACCGAACTCGCCCCGCTGGTCGTGCTCGACCGGCACGCGCTGCGCGACGTGCTGGGCGGGTTGCGCGGCGCGGGCCTGGTGCTGGTCGGCGGCCGTGGTTCGCTGGGGCGCACCCGTCCGGTGCAGCTCACCATCGACGGCCGGGCCCGGCTGCGCGCCGGTGAGCACGCCGTCGCGGCCGTGCAAGGGCGCATGCTCGCCGGGTTCACCCCCGGCGACCGGCATCGGCTGAGCGCGATGCTCGCCACCTGTGCGGTCAACCTCGCGCGGTGAGCCGAAACCGCTGCGCGGGCGCGATGGTTTGGACTAGCTTGAGGGGGTGACGAGCGGTGCATCCGTCGTGGGCAGGATCGGTGAACTGATCCATCCCACGCGGGGTGAGAACGGGCCGGGCGAGGTACGGCTCAGCATTCGCGGTGGCACGGAAATCTATCTGGCCCACTCCCGCGAACCCCTCTCCGCCGGTACCCGCGTACTGGTCGTGGAATGGCGCGGAGCGCGGGCCGTCGACGTCGTGCCGTGGACGGATCTGCCCGGCACTCACTGAGGAGAACACGATGTTCGGTTATCACGTGCCCGCGCCGGACGAGGCGATGCTGATCTCGGGCGGTAAGGGCGGCAGCGGGGAGAGCCCGTTCCGCGTCGTGACCGGCCATGGCAGCTTCGTCCTCCCGTTCTTCCGGAAGGTCCGCTTTCTCACGCTTGCCATGTGTGAGGCCGAAGTCGGCGAAGCCTGCGTCACCAAGCAGGGCATCGCGCTCAACGTGCGCGCGGTGATCGCGTTCAAGGTGGGCAACGACGAGGAGAGCATCGTCAACGCCGGACAGCGCTTTCTGTCCGATCAGGACCAGATGTCGGTCCTCACCGGCCGGATCTTCGCTGGGCACCTTCGTTCCATCGTCGGCTCGATGACGGTGGAGGAAATCGTTACGGAGCGCCAGAAACTGGCCACCGAGGTGCTCGACGGGTCGAAGGCGGAGATGGCCAAGATCGGGCTGACCGTCGACTCGCTGCAGATCCAGTCCATTGACGACATGAAGCTCGGCTACATCGCGGCGATGGCCGCGCCGCACAACGCCGCGATCCAGCGGCAGGCGCAGATCGCGCAGGCGCAGGCGAACCAGGCCGCGGCCGAGGCGGAGCAGGAATCCCAGCGGCAGCAGGCGGAATACGCCCGGAAGACCGCGGTCGTGCAGGCGCAGTACAAGGCCGAAGTGGACCGTGCGCAGGCCGAAGCCGCGCAGGCCGGGCCGCTCGCGCAGGCACAGGCGCAGCGCGAGGTCATCGCGATGCAGACGGAACTGGCGCAGCGCGAAGCGGAACTGCGCCAACAGCAACTGGTCGCGGAGGTCGTCAAGCCGGCCGACGCCGAGGCCGAGCGGGTGCGGATCCTGGCACAGGCCGAAGCGGAAAAGATGCGCATCCAGGCCGAAGCCGCCGCTTCCTACGACCGCGTCGCGCTGGACCGGATGCTGATCGACCAGCTGCCGATGATCGTCAAGGAAGCGGCGGCCGGACTGGCCGGCGCGAACGTGAACATCCTCAACGGTTCGGACGGCCTCGGCGAGCTCGCGGCCGGGCTCGTCGGTCAGGGACTGTCCATTCTGGACTCGGTGAAGAAGGGGCTCAACGGCGGCAACGAAAAGCCGGGCACCGAGCTCGATCCGCGCTGAGGTCGGACCAGGGTCGCGCCCGCGCGTTTGATCGGCCTCGTTCGTGTGGGGTCAGCTTCGGCCGATTCGTCCGGTGGCCAGGGACATCGCCGCGGCGAGCGGTGTTCCTGGCCCGGCGAGTATCTTGTCCACTGTGGACTCGATCGCGTCGACCCGCGCGCCGGCGTCCTGGTCGTCGAGGCCCTCGATCTCCCGGCCGAGGGTGTAGATCACGCCGCCGGCGCTGGCGACGAAGTCCGGGATCCACACGACTCCCTTCGCTGCCAACGCTTCGGCCAGGGTGTCGTCGGTCAGCTGGTTGTTGGCCGGGCCGACGACCAGCGGAACCCGCAGTCGTTCGATGGCGGCCGGGTCGAGCAGGCCGCCCACAGCGGCGGGAATCAGCACGTCGGCCGAAGTGGTGAGCACCTGGTCCGGCTCGATCCACTCATAGCCCAGTTCCCGTTTCGATTCGTCCACATCGGACGCGATGATCCTTGTGCCCGGCAGTCCCTTGGCGATCAGGGCGCCGACCGAGCCGAGCCCACTGATCACCACGGTCTTCCCGGCGACCTGGTCGGAGCCGAACACGTGCCGCATCCCGGCGCGCAGCGCGGCCAGCACCCCGACGGCGGTCGGGCCGCTGGAGGAACCCGTGCCGCCCTGGTTTTCGGGCAGGCAGAAGACGTTCGGGGTGTGCTCGCGCAGCGCGGCCATGTCGGCGGGACCGGTGCCCACGTCCGGACCGGCGATGTAGGCCCCGTCGAAGGAGGCGATGAACTCCCCGAGATCGTCGAGGACAGCCTGGCGGAACTCGGCCGTCAGCGGTGTCGACGGGTCGAGCGCGAGCACGGTTTTCCCGCCCCCGAAAGGCAAATCGGCGGCGGCGCATTTGTACGTCATCGCCGTGGACAGGCGCAGCGCGTCCTCGAGCCCGTCCCGCCAATCGGGGTAACGACGCAACCGGACACCTCCGACAGCGGGCCCCAACGCCCGGGAGTGCAAGGCGATGATCATCGGCACCCGGCTGCGGCTTCCGCGCCGGACGACCACTTCTTCATGTTCCATGCCTGAAAGCTAGCCCGATGAGCAACGTTGTGATCCAATGCCCGAACGATGTTCGGTGTCAGCGCGCGGGAGGCGAACATGGACGAACTTGATTCGGCGATCATCCGATGTTTGCAGAAGGATGCGCGGCAGTCGAACCGCGACATCGCCCGGAAGCTCGGGATCGCGCCGTCCACCTGCCTGGAGCGCACCCGCCTGCTGCGGCAGCGTGGCGTGATCCGGGGCTACCACGCGGAAATCGACCTGCCGTCGCTGCACCGCGGCGTGCAGGCGATCGTGGCCGTGCAGGTGCGGCCGCTCAGCCGCACGGTCGTCGAACGCTTCGAGCGCTCGGTGTCGGACCTGCCGGAGGTGCTCTCGGTGTTCACGATGGCGGGCAGCGATGACTTCCTCGTGCACGTGACCGCGCAGGACATCGACCACCTGCACGCCTTCCTACTGGACCGCTTCACCAGCCGCCGGGAGATCGTGGGATTCCGGACTTCGATCATCTACCAGCATTTGCGGAAGGTGGTTTTGGAGGAGTTGCCAGAGGCTTGAGGACGTGTGTGGATCGGGGCGGCGATTCGGCTACACCGCCGGGTCCGGTTTCAGCGCGGCGAAGACGGTGGGCCAGTCGGGGACCGGGGACTCCGGATCGTCGTACAGTTCGAACGTCTTCCCCGAAGCCGAAGGGTCGAACAGCGCCGCCACAACAGCGTCCGCGACTGCTTGCCTGCTGATGCGGCCCTCGCCGGTGTCGCCCTGCTCGATGCGGACGCCGTCGGAGCGCAGGTCGTGCAGCCAGCTCGGGCGGACGATCGTGTACTGCGCCCCGCTGGCCCGCAGCGCTTGCTCGCCGCGGGCCCTGGCCTCGATCCGCTCCGCCATCTCGGGGTGCTCGGACGCGCGGGTCAGGTAGATCTGCGAGATCAGCACCACCGGGATGTCCTCTTTGGCGGCGATCTCCGCGATACCCGCGATGCCTTGGTGCATAACGGTTTCCGCCTCGTCCGCCGTCTTCGGTGGTTCGACGGTGATCACCACGCCCTCGGCGCCGGCGAACACCGAGCGGTCCAGTGCGGCCAGGTCCAGTGTCGCCGTCTCCACCCCGTCCGCGACCTCGCCCGGCTCGCGGCTGGCGGCGATCACCCGGTGGCCACCGGACGCGAGCCGTTCGGAGACCGCGCGGCCGGTCCGGCCCGAACCGCCCACGACGACGAAGGTGCTGCCCATGATGCCTCCCCGTTGGCTGGTGGGGAACAGCATGGCCGCGCGGCCGACCCCGGGTCAATATCCGCGCCCCGCCACCCTGCCGCCTCCGGTGAGCGGGTCGGTGCGCAACCGCTCGAGTATCGCTTCGGCCTGCGGCTCGGCGGCCAGTTCGCGCCACACCGCCAGGGCCTGCTCGTACCATTCGCGCGCCTTCGCCGGCTGGCCCTGGCGCCGGTGTAGTTCGCCGAGCAGTTCGCTGACCTCGGCCACCGAGCGCCGGTCGCCGGTTCTGCGGTGCACGGAAAGGGAGTTGACCAGAAGCAGCCTGGCGTGCGCGAGGTCGCCGCTGCGCAGGAAGAGCTCCCCGAGGCATTGGTGCGCGTAGCCGACACAGTGATCATCGCCCAGCTCCTCGAAGATCGCGATCGCCCGGTTCAGCTCCGAGCGGGCCGCGCCGAGGTTGCCGCGCATCTGGTGCAGCACCGCGATCTGCTGCAGCGCGCGGGCTTCCCGGTGACGATCCCCGATCGCGGCGGAGAGCTCGTAAGCGTCGGTGTACCACCGTTCGGCCGTCGCGTAACAGTCGCGCAGCAGCCACAGGCTGCCGACCGCGATCCGGACGACGGCCTCACTGTGCTGATCGCCGACCCGCTCGAAGGTCTCCAGCGCCCGCAGGCACTGCGCCAGCGCGAGCTCGTCGTCATCGGTCACCCGGGACACGGTGCTGAGCCCGGCCAGCGCGATCGCCGCTCCGCGATCGTCCCCGGCCTCCTCGAACAGCCGCAGCGACTCCCGGAACGAGTCCGCCGCGGCGCGGTAATCGTCCTGGTACAGGGCGACCTGACCGAGGTTGCGCAGCACGATCGCCTGCCCGCACAGATCGCCGCAGCGGCGCGCGGCGACCAGCGCGATCTCATGCGTGCGCTGCCAATCGTCGTGCAGCGCGCGCACATCGAAATACGGGGTGCAGGCGGCGGTCAGGCGCCACGCGAGATCGTCCAGCTGCCAGTCCACGGCCAGCTCGACCAGCGCGACGAGCGTCTGCGATTCGGCCTCGAACCAGGCGTTCGGTTCGCCGGCGCCGCGCACGGCCCGCCAGGAACCGGACAGCTCGGGCACCATGCCGAAGAAATGGATCGGCATCCGTTCCGTGGCGTCCACCGCCAGCGCGAGATACCCCTCGATGACCCGGCGGACGCGTGCGCGCCGGGAGTCGGCCTCCTCCGGCGCGGCCTGTTCGACGGCGTAGCAGCGCAACAGGTCGTGCAGGCGGTAGCGCGGCTCGCCCGTGGAAGCCACCATCTCGACCAGATGCGCGTCCACCAGCACATCCAGTACGTCGTCGGCTTCCGGCCGGTCGAGGACCGCCGCGACCACCCAGGCCGGGAACTGAACGGGCCCGAGCTGCCCGAGCCCGCGGAAGGCCCGCGCGGTGCTACCGGGCAGCTGCTCGTAGCTCAGGCTGACGCTTGAGCGCACCGCGAGATCCCCGAGCCGCAGCTCGTCGAGTCGCTTGCGCTCATCGGACAAGCGGTCGGCAAGGACGGTAAGCGTCCAGTTAGGACGGTGGGCGAGCTTGGCCCCGGCCACCCTGATGGCCAGTGGAAGGCGACCGCAACAACGCAGAATCTCTTGTGCCCCTTCGGGTTCCGCGGACATTCGCTCGTGTCCGACGATGCCGGCCAGTAGCTCGGCCGCCTCCTCGCCGGTCAGGACCTCGACGTTGATCGTGCGTGCCGCGGGCAGCCCGGGTAGCAGCACGCGACTGGTGATCAGCACCGCGCAGGAGCCGGTGCCGGGCAGTAGCGGGCGGACCTGAGCCGAGTCGGCCGCGTCGTCGAGCACGATGCACAGCCTGCGCGAGGCAAGCTTCGAGCGCAGCAGCGCCGAGCGTTCGGCCAGCCCGCGCGGCATCGCCGGATCCAGAACTCCCAAGGCGCGCAACAGTTCCGCCAGTACGTCCTGCGGACGGCGCGGCGAGTCCGCGGTGCCACGGAGGTCCACATGCAACTGTCCATCCGGGAATTCGTCGCGCAGGCGATGGGCGACCCGCACCGCGATCGAGGATTTCCCCACGCCGGGCGCGCCGGACAGGATCACGGCCACCGGCTGCGTGTTCGACCTCAGCAGCCCGGTCACCTCGGCCATCAGCTCCTCGCGGCCGGTGAAATCGGGGAGGTCCAAGGGAAGTTGATGTACGGGTAACGCGGTATCGGCGCTCAACTCGGCGTGCGTCCGGCTCAGCGCGGGGCCTGGCTCGGCGTCCAGTTCGTCACGCAGCACGCGCTCGGCCTGTGTGTACGCCTCGAGCGCTTCGGCGCGGCGTCCGTCGGCGTCCAGCGCCAGCACCAGCTGTCGCCAAAGCTCCTCACGCAACGGGTTTTCCGCCAGCAGCTCCCGGATTTCCCGGACTGCCCGCGCCTGCTCGCCCAGTTCGACACGGAGCCGCACGCGTCGCTCCTGCGCGGCAAACCGCTGTTCGGTGAGGCGCGCGACTTCGGCGCTCCACAAGTGGCTGTGCGCGAGATCGGCCAGGACTTCGCCGCGCCAGCAACCCATCGCCTTGTCCAGCGCGGCCAGCGCGGCCTGCGGCTCGGCACCCTCGGCCTCGCTCAGCCTTGCCTCGAACTCGGCCACGTCGAACTCACCAGGCTCGACCTGCACCACATAGCCCCCGGCGCGGCCCTGGATCCGCTCGCCGACCCCGGCGTCGCCGAGACGTTTGCGCAGCGAATGGACGTACGTGCGGATGTTGGCCGCCGCCGAACGGGGCGCTGACCTGGGCCAGAGCACCTCGGCCAGCGCGTCCGCCGACACCACCCTGTTGGCCTGCAGCAGCAGCGTGGCCAGCAGCAGGCGCGGTTTGGCGCCGCCCAGTGGCAGGGGCCTGCCTGCCACGGCGACTTCGAACGGGCCGAGCGCGCGGAAGGTGATCACCAGGGCGAATCGTATGGTCACGGTGGGGGCGAAGCCAACACCGGCTCGTGTCCACTCGGTAAATCCTGCCGGGGGATCGGCGAACGGTCACCGCACGCGGCGCGGCGCCCCCGCCGAGATGGGCCGGAGCTCGGCCGCCGTCCGGCTCAGCCGCGGCCCGTGCGGCTCCGCCGACGCCAGCCGGTAGCAGGCCAGCAGGCGCAGCCCCGTCCACTCGTTCGCCGTCCAGCTCAGGGCCGTGATCGGCGGCGTCCAGCCCTCGGCCTGCGCGGCGTGCCACACGTCGTGCGCGTGCCCGGCGATGAGCACCAGATCGGTGACCGGCTCCGCGCGCGGCACCAGATCGACCTCGCAGCGGATCGCGTCGGCGACCGCGCTGAGATGACCCTCGAACGGGGGCCATAGCTGGGGCTCGGCGGCGAGGGCGAGCCAGCCCGGCTCCAGCCGCCCGGCCATCCCGGACAGCCAGCGCCTGGCGGAACGATCCGCCAGGAAATCGGCCCAGCCCATACAGTGATGATGGGCCGATCCCCGGCGCTGCGCCACCCGGGGGGACATTATTCCGCCGGATGCGCGTTTCGCCCGCGACGGATTGTCACTTTTCTGCCAATGAATTCAGCGGCCGTAACCAGCTCGGCGTAATGCGTCCGCGAGAGCACCGCCGGCGGCGTTACCGGAATCGCGGCGATTGCGCGACTGGCCGCCGCCCTTGCGCTGCTGGCCCTGCCGCTCGCCACCACGCTCATTCGGCTGCCGCGCCGGTTTGCCGCCGCCGACCTCGTCGTCCAGTCGCAGCGTCAGCGAAATGCGCTTGCGGGGAATGTCCACGTCGAGCACCTTGACCTTGACGATGTCGCCGGATTTGACGACGTCGCGCGGGTCCTTGACGAAGTTCTTCGACATCGCCGACACGTGCACCAGACCGTCCTGATGCACCCCGATGTCGACGAAAGCGCCGAACGCGGCCACGTTGGTCACGGTGCCCTCCAGCCGCATTCCCGGCTTGAGGTCCGCGATTTTCTCGACGCCTTCGGCGAACGTGGCCGTTTTGAACGCCGGACGCGGGTCGCGGCCCGGCTTTTCCAGTTCGGACAGAATGTCGGTGACCGTGGGCAGCCCGACGGTCTCGTCGACGAACTGCTCGGGCCGGACGGCCTTGAGCGCCCGCTCGTTGCCGATCAGCTCCGGCAGCTGCTTGCCCGTGGTGGTCAGAATCCGGCGTACCACCGGATAGGACTCCGGGTGCACGCTGGTGCAGTCCAGCGGGTCCTCACCGTCGCGGATGCACAGGAAGCCCGCGCACTGCTCGAACGCCTTCGGGCCGAGGCGCGGCACCGACTTGAGCACTTCGCGGGAACGGAACGGGCCGTTGGAGTCACGGTGGCTGACGATGTTCTCGGCCAGGCTCGCGGTGATGCCGGAAACCCTGGTCAGCAGCGGGGCGGACGCGGTGTTCACGTCCACGCCGACCGCGTTCACGCAGTCTTCGACCACCGCGTCCAGCGAACGCGACAGCGAGACCTCGGAGATGTCGTGCTGGTACTGCCCGACCCCGATGGATTTCGGGTCGATCTTCACCAGCTCCGCCAGCGGATCCTGCAGGCGGCGGGCGATGGACACCGCGCCGCGCAGCGACACGTCCATCCCCGGCAGCTCCTGCGCCGCGAACGCGGAAGCCGAGTACACGGAGGCGCCTGCCTCGGAGACCACGGCCTTCGTCAGCTTCAGGTCCGGGTGCTTCTTGATCAGTTCGATGGCCAGCTTGTCGGTCTCGCGGGAGGCCGTGCCGTTGCCGATGGCGATCAGGTCGACCTTGTGCTCACCGGCCAGTTCGGCCAGCTTCGCGATCGACTCGTCCCAGCGGTTGGCCGGCTGGTGCGGGTAGATCGTGTCGGTGGCGACGACCTTGCCGGTGGCGTCGACGACCGCGACCTTCACGCCGGTGCGGAAGCCCGGGTCGAGACCCATCGTGGCGCGGGTGCCGGCCGGCGCGGCCAGCAGCAGGTCACGCAGGTTCGCGGCGAACACGCGCACCGCGTCGTCCTCGGCCGCCTGGCGCAGCCGCAGCCGCAGGTCGATGCCAAGGTGCAGCAGGATCTTGGTGCGCCACGCCCAGCGCACGGTGTCGGCCAGCCACTTGTCGGCGGGACGGCCGTCGCCCGAGATGCCGAACCGCTGCGCGATGCGCTGCTCGTAGCTGCTCGGGCCGGGCTCGTCGGAGGGCTCTTCCGGCTCGATCGTGAGGTCGAGGACCTCTTCCTTCTCGCCGCGGAACATCGCGAGCACGCGGTGTGACGGCATTTTCGTGAAGGGCTCGGCGAAGTCGAAGTAGTCCGAGAACTTGGCGCCCTCGGTCTCCTTGCCCGCGCGCACCTTCGACGAGAGGCGGCCCTGCGCCCACATCTTCTCGCGCAGCTCGCCGATCAGGTCCGCGTCCTCGCCGAAGCGCTCCACCAGGATCGCCCTGGCCCCGTCGAGCGCCGCCTGCGCGTCCGCCACGCCCTTCTCGGCGTCCACGAACACCGCGGCCGCTGCCTGCGGGTCCTTCGACGGGTCGTTCAGGAGGCCCTCGGCCAGCGGCTCCAGGCCTGCTTCACGGGCGATCTGGGCCTTCGTGCGGCGCTTGGGTTTGTAGGGGAGGTAGATGTCCTCGAGCCTGGCCTTGGTGTCGGCCGCGCGGATCCGGTCGGCCAGCTCCTCGGTCAGCTTGCCCTGGGACTGGATCGAGTCCAGGATCGCGCCCCGGCGCTCGTCGAGTTCCCGCAGGTAGCGGAGCCGCTCCTCGAGCGTGCGCAGCTGGGTGTCATCGAGCGTGCCGGTGACTTCCTTGCGGTACCGCGCGATGAACGGCACGGTCGACCCGCCGTCGAGGAGCTCCACGGCGGCCTTGACCTGTCCCTCGCGCACGCCGAGCTCCTCGGCGATCCTGTGCTCGATCGACTGCACGACGCCTGTCACGTTCCTGATCCACTCCCTTGTCGAGGCCGGTCCGTTGCATTCTGCCTTCGGCATGCCCGCCGGTGCGGACAGGGTTGCCAAACCGTGGCGTGGGTCCAGTAACCAAATGCCGTCTGGCTGCGACTCGTGAGTATCGACAACGGTCACCCGTCCCGGTAGGTGCGTATGCAAGGCTGTGAAACGGGTGGCCGGTGTGTGCAGGTGAGCGTGCACTGCAGGCAGGTACGGGTGGAGACGGGGGACGGCAGGCGGGTTTCGTTGTCGTATCCGGGAATTCTGCTGACCGGTTTCGAGGACGGGAACCAGGTATTCGAGCGTTGGGTTCCGTTCGGCGCGGAGCCGACCGAGGAGGACGACGAGCGCTTGGTCGAGGCACTGCACGAGGCCCTGGTCTGGCAGGAGCGGCCAAGCGGTTCGGGCTGCCACACCGGCCAGCAGTGAGTGGAAATGCTTGCCCTGCATGGAGAATCGGCACCGGCCACGCGCGTCCGTTGTTGTCGCCGCGCGCGGCGGGCACGGGGAGCAGGCTCGGCGACGGTGCGGAACCCAGCGGAGTGTGCCAAGCTCGGACCGGCTCGATGAGGAGGCGCTGTGGACGACTACGTACGCGTCGGCACGGGTGGGCATCTCGTCCTCGCCCTGCACGGCTGGTTCGGATCGGCGAACGCGTGGGAGAACCTGATCCCGCATCTCGACGCCGAACACTTCAGCTACGTCTTCCCGGATTTTCGCGGCTACGGTGCCCGCAAGGAAGTGCCGGGCGAGTACACGATCGCGGAGGCGGCAGGGGATGTGCTGGCGCTGGCCGACGAGCTGCAGGCCGAGCGCTTCTCGCTGGTCGGGCATTCCATGGGCGGCAGCGTGATGCAGTGGGTCTACGCCGACGCGCCGGAGAGGGTGCGCGCGCTCGTCGGCGTGTCGCCGGTGCCGGCGAGTGGGGTCCCGTTCGACGAGCAGACCTGGGAGCTGTTCGCCGGCGCGGCCGAGGATTCGGCCAACCGTAAGGCGATCATCGATTTCACCACCGGCAACCGCCACCCCGACGCCTGGCTCGACGGCATGGTCCTGCACTCCGAGGAAAACTCCGACCGGACAGCGTTCGCCGCGTACCTGCAGGCGTGGGCGAAGACCGACTTCCACGAGCGCATCGAGGGTGCCGAGGTGCCGGTCAAGGTGATCGTCGGTGAGCACGACCCGGCGCTCGGCGAGCAGGCGATGCTGGCCACTTTCGCCCAGTGGTACCCGAAACTCGACCTCGAGGTGATGCCCGACGCCGGGCACTACGCCGCCGACGAGGTGCCGGTGACGCTCGCCAACACGATCGAAGTGTTCCTGGACGAGCACTGATGCCTGCCGCGGACGTGTTCGATCCGCGGGTTTTCGCCCGTGGCCTGCCGCACGAGGAGTTCCGCCGGCTGCGCGACACGGAACCCGTTTCGTGGCAGGACGAACACGAGGTGCTCGGCTGGCCCGCCGGCCCCGGTTTCTGGGCGGTGACCCGGTACGCCGACGTCCGGCACGTGCTGCGCACGCCGGAGATCTACTCGTCCTGGCTCGGCGCCACCCAGATCCGTGACCCGGAGCCGGACGATCTCGCGTTCATCCGCCGGATGATCCTCAACATGGACGCCCCCGAGCACAACCGGTTGCGGCGCATCGTGTCCGCGGTGTTCACACGCCGTCGCCTGGAGCGTTCGGCCGAGCAGATCGCGGAGCGGGTGCGCGGCCTGCTCGGCGCCGTCGACGGCCGGTGTGATCTGCCGGTGCAGGTCACCGACGACTTCCCGTTGCTCAACCTCGCCGACCTGCTCGGCGTGCCGCCCGCCGATCGCGGGCTGCTGCTCAAGTGGACGAACCGGGTGATCGGCTACCAGGACCCGGAACACGCGGAGATCGTGCGCGACGAGCAGGGCAGGCCGATCAACCCGCGCTCCCCGGCGATGCTCGCCGACATGTTCGGCTACGCCCAGCAACTCGCGGAGCAGAAACGCCAAAACCCGGGCGACGACCTGATGACGGCGCTCGTGCGGGCCGAGGTGGACGGGCGCGCGCTGGATGCCGCCGAGCTGGAGATGTTCTTCTTCCTGGTGGTGATCGCCGGCAACGACACCGTGCGCAGCGCGCTACCCGGCGGAGTCCTGGCGCTGCTCGAACATCCCGATGAGTACCGGCGCCTGCGGGAAAACCCGGAGCTGCTGCCCAGTGCGGTGGAGGAGATGCTGCGCTGGCATCCGCCGGTGCTCACGTTCCGCCGCACCGCGAGCCGGGACACCGAACTGTCCGGGCAGCGGATCCGGGCCGGGGACAAGGTCGTCGTCTACTTCGCGTCGGCGCATTTCGACGAGCGCGCCTTCCCCGACCCGTACCGCTTCGATCTCGCCCGGGAACCCAATGACCACCTGGCTTTCGGGCAGGGACCGCATCTGTGCCTCGGCGCCCATTTCGGACGCCTTCAGCTGCGCACGTTCTTCCGCGAGTTCCTCCGGCTGCCCGAAGTGCGGCTCGACGGCGAGGTCCGGCACCTGACGTCGAACTTCATCAACGGAATCACGCATCTCCCGCTGCATTGGTGAAGGCACGCAGTTCCACACCCGCGCCCGCCAGGGCGTCGCGCACGCCACGGGCGATCTCGACCGCGCCCGGGGTGTCGCCGTGCACGCACACCGACTCCGGCTCGACCTTGACCACGCTGCCGTCGATGGCCACCACGGTGCCCTCGGTGGCCATCCGCACGACCCGCCGCAGCACCTCCTCCGGCTCGTGGATCACCGAACCGGGCTGCCGCCGCGAAACCAGCGTGCCCTCCGGGGTGTAGGCGCGGTCGGCGAAGGCTTCCCGAACCGGGCGCAGGCCCGCGGATTCCGCCTGGCGCAACCATTCCGAACCAGGCAGCCCCAGCACGGGCAGACTCGCGTCGTACGCCTTCACCGCTTCGACCACCGCGGCGGCCTGCTCGGCGTGATGCACGATCGCGTTGTACAGCGCGCCATGCGGCTTCACGTAGGTGACGCGGGTCCCGGCGATCCTGGCGAACCCGTCCAGGGCGGCGATCTGGTAGATCACGTCGTTCACCAGCTCCGCGGGATCCACGTCGATGAACCGGCGGCCGAACCCGGCAAGGTCGCGGTAGCCGACCTGCGCCCCGACCGCGACCCCGGCCGACGCGGCCCGCTCGGTCACCTTGCGCAGCACGCTGGGATCACCGGCGTGGAACCCACAGGCCACGTTCGCACTGGTCACGATGCCCAGCAGGGCGTCGTCGTGGGTGAGCGGCCAGATGCCGAAGCCCTCGCCGAGGTCACTGTTCAAATCGATCAACGTGCTCCCCAAACTCTTTACCGAACCCGAACAAAGCGCCGACGCTCCTCGAATCCTCGTACAGCACAGTCCCACACGTCCCGGCAAGGTGCCGGGACTTCAGGAGACGAGGAGTGATCCGATGCGCATCCCAGCACGCGCCGCGCTCGCGGCCTGCGGCGCCGTGGCCATGATCGCCGTGGGTGCCCCGGCGGCTTCGGCCGACACCACCAGCTACGCGCCGATCACGCTGAGCCCGGAGGAGTCCCAGCACCTGTGCGCCGACGTGCTGCCTCATCTGATCGACCGGAAGAACAAGCTGGTCGACAAGATCAACGGGGGTGCCGACGTGCGGGGTTCGGTCGCGTGGCTCAAGCAGCGCGCGCAGAACCAGCGAGCCAAGGGACATCCGGAACTCGCGGACAAACTGGACCAGCGGGCGACGCGGCGGGCCGGTCGGGTGGACGATCTCAAGTCGGTGGACCAGCGCCTCACCGACTTCAAGAACGCCCACTGTGTGGCGAAATGAACGCGCGGCGGGTAGTGGCGGCCTGTCTGACCGCGACGGCTCTCACGCTGGGCTGCGCCGCCTGCGACGACCAGGCGGGCGGCGGCGCTTCGCAGGGAGCGAACGAGCTGAGCCAGGTGCAGACTACGCTGGACGCGATCGATTCGGAGGTGGCGGGCGACGGCTCGCCGTGAGCCAGCCCGGAGCGCCGATGACCGCACCCGCAGGCCGTGGACTCGTGCTCGTGGTGGAGGACGAGGCCGCGATAGCCGACCTCATCGTGCGCTACCTGCGGCGGGACGGGTTCGGCACGCACGTCGAGTCCAGTGGGGAGGGTGCGCTCGCCGCCGTGCGGCGGTTGCGTCCGGTGGCGGTGATCCTCGACATCGGACTGTCCGGAATGGACGGTGTGCAGGTCTGCCGCACGATGCGGGCGGGCGGAGACTGGACGCCGGTGCTGTTCGTGACGGCCAGGGACGACGAGGTGGACCGCCTGCTGGGCCTGGAGCTCGGCGCGGACGACTACGTCACAAAGCCGTTCAGCCCGCGCGAGCTTGCCGCACGTGTGCGTACGGTGTTGCGGCGCAGCGCGGGCCCGCCTGCCGAGGTGCTCGCGGTGGGCGGGGTGCGGGCGGACGTGGCTCAGCGCAAGGTTTGGGCCGGGGAGCAAGAGGTTTCGCTGACCTCGACGGAGTTCGACCTCCTGGCCGAGTTGCTGCGGCAGCCGGGCCGGGTGTTCGAGCGTGGACAGTTGCTCAGCGCGGTGTGGGGGTACGAGGCTTCGGCCGGCACCCGGACCGTGGACGTGCACATCGCGCAGTTGCGGGCGAAACTCGGTGATTCGAGTCCGATCAGGACAGTCCGTGGCGTCGGTTATGCGGCGTCGTAGCTCGCTCGCCGCGAGGGTCACCGCGGTTTGCCTTGCGGTGGCGGGGATCGCGGTGCTGGTGGCGGGTCTCGTCGCCGCGTCGCTGGTCCGGCGCACCGGCGAGGACGTGCTGCAGCGTTCGCTTTCGGCGCAGGCGGATGTGGTCGCGAGCCAGGTGGATGCCACCGGCGTCGGATCGCGAGTCGGTCTGGCCAAGGTTGCGGATGTCCTTCATGGGCAAGGGATCTCGGTCGTCACCTCGCGTTTTCCGGCCTTGGCGAGCGCGGACGCGAGTACGACGCGCGCTGCCACCGAGGCCGGTTTGCAGCGGGTCGGGGCGGGACAGTCGGTCTCGGTGAAGCGGACGGTGGCGGGGCAGGAGTACCTCGTCGAGATCCGTGGCGTGTCGGGCGCGGCGTTCGCCTTGGTGGAGCCGGTGCAGATGGCCCGGAACACGCAACGGGTGTTCGTGCGCAACCTGTTGCTGGCGCTTGGTGCGGGGCTGCTGGTCGCCGCCGTCGCCGGTCTTGCGTTCGGCCGCTTGCTCGCGAGGCCCTTGCGCCGCACGGCGAACGTTGCCGCGACGATGCGCCAGGGCCGTCGCGACCTGCGTGCTCCGGAGGAGGGGCCCGCGGAGGTGGCGGAGGTGGCGAGCGCGGTGAACGAGTTGTCGGCGGCGTTGCAGCACAGCGAATCACGGCAGCGGGAGTTCCTGCTGTCGGTTTCCCACGAGCTGCGCACGCCGTTGACCGCTGTGCGCGGGTTCGCGGAGTCGCTTGTGGACGGTGTGGTTTCCCCGGCCGAGGCGGGCGAGACGATCCAGCGCGAGTCGCAGCGACTGGAGCGCCTGGTGAACGACCTGCTGGACTTGGCGCGTCTCGGCGCGGACGAGTTCCGGCTGGACCTGGCGGAGATCGACCTTGCGGAGACGGTGCGTTCCTGCGCGGACGTCTGGCGGGTGCGGTGTGAGCAGGCTGGGGTGGTGTTCTCGACGGAGCTTCCGCCAGGGCCGGTTCGCGTTGTCGCTGACCCTCGGCGGTTGCGTCAGGTGCTGGACATTCTGGCCGAGAACGCCTTGCGTGCCACGCCTGCCGGTGCACCGATCGTGTTGTCTTTGGATAGTCGCGGCGTGATCCAGGTGCGGGATGGTGGGCCCGGGCTTGCGCCGGAGGATTACGCGGTGGCCTTCGAGCGGGGCGCGCTGAACGCGAAGTACCGGGGGAGCCGGGCGGTGGGGTCGGGGGTCGGCCTGGCCCTGGCGCACGGGCTGGTGACGCGGATGGGCGGGGTGATTTCGGCCGGGCCCGCGGCGGAGGGTGGGGCGGCGTTTTCGGTGGGGTTTGTGGTGCGGTGAGGGGTTGATCACCCGACTTGTTGCGGCTTGGGATAGCAACGGCCGCGCGCGGGGCGCGCTCTGTGCCCCCACCTCCGCCCCGAACGCGCAGTGTTCAACGGTCGGGATCGGCTCGGGGGAGGGGTGTGGGCGGGGTGGTGCGTTGGCTTGCGTTGCCGGGCGGCGGTTTGTGGGTTTGTGGTGTTAATCCTCCAGGTCGCCCTCGGTCCGTAGGTAGACCTCGCGCAGTTGCGCCAGCAGCTCCGGGTCGGGCTCTTCCCACAGGCCACGGTCGGCGGCCTCGGTCAGGCGCTCGATGATGCCGCGCAGGGCCCACGGGTTCGACTGCGACAGAAAATCCTGGTTCTGCTGGTCCAGCACATACGACTCGGACAGTTTCTCGTACATCCAATCGTCCACGACGCCGGCGGTGGCGTCGAAGCCGAACAAATAGTCGACCGTCGCGGCGAGTTCGAAGGCGCCCTTGTAGCCGTGTTTCCGCATGGCCGCGAGCCAGCGCGGGTTCACCACCCGTGCCCGGAATACGCGCGCCGTCTCCTCCGAGAGGGACCGGGTGCGGACGGCGTCGGGGCTCGTGGAGTCACCGATGTAGGAAGCGGGGGCCTCGCCGGTGAGCGAGCGGGTGAAGGCGATCATGCCCCCGTGGTACTGGAAATAGTCGTCCGAGTCGGCGATGTCGTGTTCGCGGGTGTCCGTGTTCTTCGCCGCCACGACGATCCGCCGGTACGAGCTTTCCATATCCGCGCGCGCCGATTTTCCGTCCAGGTCCCGACCGTAGGCGTAACCACCCCAGGTGGCATAGACCTCGGCGAGATCGGCGTCGTCGCGCCAGTTGCCGGAGTCCATCAGCGGCAACAATCCGGCACCATAAGCACCGGGCTTCGAGCCGAAGATCCTTGTGGTGGCACGGCGTTCGTCCCCATGCGCGGCCAGGTCGGCGCGGGTGTGGGCTCGGACGAAGTTCTCCGACTCCGGCTCGTCCAATGCGGCGACGAGGCGGACGGCGTCGTCCATCAGGTCGATCACGTGCGGGAAGGCGTCCCGGAAGAAACCGCTGATCCGCACCGTGACGTCGACGCGCGGGCGTCCCAGCTCCGCGAGCGGGATCGGCTCCAGGCCGGTGACCCGTCGTGAAGCCTCGTCCCAGACCGGCTGGACACCAAGCAGCGCAAGGACTTCCGCCGCGTCGTCGCCGGACGTGCGCATGGCCGAGGTGCCCCAGACCGACAGGCCGACCGAGCGCGGCCACTCGCCGGTGTCCTCCCGGTAGCGCCGCAGCAGCGAGTCGGCCAGCGCCTGGCCCGTTTCCCACGCCAAGCGGCTCGGGATCGCCTTCGGGTCGACGGTGTAGAAGTTTCGGCCCGTCGGCAGCACGTTCACCAAGCCCCGCAAGGGAGATCCGCTAGGGCCCGCCGCGATGTAGCCGCCGTCGAGTGCGTGCAGCACCGCGTCGATCTCGGCCGTGGTGCCGGCCAGGCGCGGCACGATCTCCGTCGCGGCGAAGCGCAGCACACCGGCCACCGGCTCCTCGGCCGTGATGGCGTCGACCGACCAGTTCGCCGCTTCCAACTGCTCGACCAGTGCGCGCGCGGTCTGCTCTACGGCGTCCACTTCGGACAATGGCGCGTCTTCTTTCAACCCCAGCGCGGAACGCAAGCCGGGTACGGCTCCTGCCTTCCCGCCCCACATCTGCTGCGCGCGCAGCATCGCCAGGACGAGGTTCACCCGCGCCTCACCGGTCGGCGCTTCACCGAGGATGTGCAACCCGTCCCGGATCTGCGCGTCCTTGATCTCGCACAGCCAACCGTCGATGTGCAGCAGGAAGTCGTCGAACTCCGCGTCATGCGGGCGCTCGCTCACGCCAAGGTCGTGGTCCAGCTTCGCGGCCTGGATGAGCGTCCAGATCTGGGCCCGGATCGCGGGCAGTTTCGCCGGGTCCATCGCCGCGATGTTCGCGTGCTCGTCCATCAGCTGTTCGAGCCGGGCGAGATCACCATAGCTTTCCGCGCGGGCCATCGGCGGGATGAGGTGATCGACGATCGTGGCGTGCGCGCGCCGTTTCGCCTGCGCGCCTTCGCCGGGATCGTTGATCAGAAAGGGATAGATGAGCGGCAGGTTGCCCAGTACGGCATCGGGCGCGCAGGACGCGGACAACCCGGCTGTCTTGCCCGGCAGCCATTCCAGCGAACCGTGCTTGCCGAGGTGCACCACCGCGTGCGCGCCGAACTCCTCTTCCAGCCAGCGGTACGCGGCAAGATAGTGGTGGCTCGGCGGCAGGTCCGGGTTGTGGTAGATGGCCACCGGGTTCTCCCCGAACCCGCGTGGCGGCTGGATCATCAGCACGACATTGCCCGCCTGCAACGAAGCCAGCACGATGTCGCCGTTGTCGACATACAGCTCGCCGGGCGCCGGGCCCCAGTGCTCCTCCATCGCGGAGCGCAGCTCCTCGGGCAGTTCCGCGAACCATTCGCGGTAGCGCGCGGCCGGCACCCGGATCGGGTTGCCTGCCAGCTGTTCCTCGGTGAGCCACTCCGGATCCTGCCCGCCCGCGGCGATCAGCGCGTGGATCAGCTCGTCCCCGTCGCCGGACTCGATACCGGGGAACGGCTCCGGCCCGAGCTCGTAGCCCTGCTCGATCATCCGGCGCAACAGTTTGATCGCCGAGGCCGGGGTGTCCAGCCCGACAGCGTTACCGACACGAGAATGCTTTGTGGGATAGGCAGAAAGCATCAGGGCGATCTTCCGCTCCGGCGGCGGGGTGTGCCGCAGCCGCGCGTGCGCCAGTGCGATCTTCGCCACGCGGCTCGCACGCTCCGCGTCGGGCACGTAGTGCGGCAGGCCGTCGTCGTCGATCTCCTTGAAGGAGAACGGAACCGTGATCAGCCTGCCGTCGAACTCGGGCACCGCCATCTGGTTCCCGGCGTCCAAAGGGGACAGTCCCTCGTCGTTGGCCGCCCACGTTTCCCGGTCACTGGTGAGGCACATCGCCTGCAGGATCGGAATGTCGAGCGCCGCCATCTCGGCGACGTCCCATGCCTCGTCGTCACCGCCGGCGCCGACCTCCGACGGGCGGGTGCCGCCCGCGGCGAGCACGGTGACCAGCAACGCGTCCGCTTTGCGCAGCTCCGCCATCATCTCCGGCTCACGGGAACGCAGCGACGAGCAGTAGATCGGCAGCGCCTGCCCGCCCGCGTCCTCGATCGCCTGCGAGATCGCCTCGACGAACGCCGTGTTCCCGGACAGGTGGTGCGCCCGGTAGTACAAGACCGCGACGACAGGGCCCTCGGCGCGGCGCTGCTCCCGCTCCAGCACGCCCCACACCGGCTGCGGCGCCGGCGGCTCGAACCCGTCCCCGGTCAGCAGCAGCGTGTCCGACAGGAACCGGTGCAGCTGTTCGAGATTTGCCGGGCCACCCTGCGCCAGGTACGCGTGGGCCTCGGTGGCGATCCCGGCCGGCACCGTGGACAGCCCCATCAGCTCCGCGTCCGGCGTCTGCTCGCCACCGAGCACCACGACATGCTTCCCGCTGGCCCGCACGATGTCCAGGCCCTGCTGCCAGGTGCGGGCCGACCCCAGGATGCGGACCACCACGATGTCCGCCCCGTCCAGCAACCCCGGCAGCTCGGCCAGATCGAGCCGGGCCGGGTTGGCCAGCCGGTAGCCGGCGGCACGGGCACTCAGCAGGTCGGTGTCCGAAGTGGACAACAGCAGGATCACGCGGGGCCTCCTCTTTCTCGCCCCTCACTCTCCGGGGGCGGGAGGCCCCGCGTCAAGCAGACCGCTCGCCCAGCCGCGGGAAGGGCTCAGTGGAGAAAATCACTTCCACGCCGACCTCGAAGTACTGCGCGATCTTCAGCGCCAGGTAGAGCGACGGGCTGTACTCGCCGCGCTCCAGGTAGCCGATGGTCTGGTAGTGCACCCCGAGCGCGTCGGCGAGCTGCCGCCGCGAGATCCCGCGCTCCGCACGCAGCATG
Source organism: Amycolatopsis sp. (assembly GCF_035546795.1). Lineage (GTDB taxonomy): Bacteria > Actinomycetota > Actinomycetes > Mycobacteriales > Pseudonocardiaceae > Amycolatopsis_E. Next base: position 139,571 of record NZ_DASZWC010000051.1, on the reverse strand, counting down.
GCGATGCGGTTGTGGATCGTCTCGCTAGTACTCATCGTGGTGCTCGCAGCATCGCCTTCTCGCGGCGGGCGGCCACACTCGAACCGGACTCACGACGGGCCATCCTACGCAGGATGATCGGCGCGGCCACGAGCCCCACGATCGCCCACATCGCGAGCACCCCCACGGTTTCCAAGGGCCGCCAGGAATGCGTCAGCTCCACGGCCGAGAGGCTGTTCGGCAGCAGCGCCGAGCGAGTGCCGAGGCCCAGCCAGTAGATCGGGAAGATCTGACCGACCCCCTGCAACCACGTCGGCAGGGCGGTGATCGGGTAGAAGACCCCGGAAACCGCGACGATCCCCATCGTCGGCAGCATGATCATGCCCATGCTCCGCGGGCTGCTCAGCAGCGAGCCCAGCACCGCCCCGATCGGCATGGTCGCGATCAGGCCCAGCACCAGCACCCACAGCAGGGTCAGCCACGAGCCGACGGTCAGCTCCAGCCCGTCGAACAGGAACACGCCGGGGATCAGCACGAGCGCGATCCCGATCAGGGTCATGCCGCTGACCTGCACGATCTTGCCGACGAGGTAGCCGAACATCCCGTTCGGCACGGCCTTCGCCCGCAGCAGCGTGCCGTCCTCGCGTTCGGTGGTCAGCTGGGTGGCGAGGTTGATCAGCCCGCCGAGCGCCACGTTCATGCCGATCACGCCGGGCAGGGTCAGCGAGCTGAGCGAGAAGTTCATCCCGGGCACGCCCGACCCGCGCATGAAGATCATCACCACGATCAGCGCCACGGCCGGGAACAGGTAGGCCCACAGGTCCTGCGGGGTGGTCAGGGTGTGCCGCAGCTCGATGCGGCCACGGGCGATCCCGGACCGGCCCGCGGTCGTGATGGCGCTCATGCCGCACCCTCTTCGAACCGGCGGGTCAAAGCCATGTACGTGTCCTCCAGGCTGGCCCGGCGGACTTCCAGGTCCTCGATCGCTTCGCCGTACTGCAGGAACAGCTCGTGCACGAACTTCGTCGCCTGGTCGCTGGTGTGCACGAAACGCCGGCCGTCCCTGGTCCACTTGATCTCGGCGCCGGTGGTCATCCGGCGGGACAGCTCGTCGGCCGAACCGTCGGCGATGATCGAGCCGCCGGCCAGGATCAGGATCCGGTCGGCCAGCTTCTCCGCCTCGTCCAGGTCGTGCGTGGTGAGCAGGATGGTCGTCTCTTCGTCGTCGGAAAGCCGGTGCACCAGGTCGTGGAACTCGCGGCGCGCCTCCGGGTCGAAGCCCGCCGTGGGCTCGTCGAGGAACAGCAGCTCGGGGCGCCCGACGATGCCGATCGCCACGTCGAGCCGCCGCCGCTGGCCGCCGGAGAGGCTCAGCACCCGCTTGCCCGCGTGCGGGGTCAGGCCGACGGTGTCGACCAGTTCGTCCACGTCCCACGGGCGGCTGACCTGCGGCGTCGAGTAGTCGGCGTAGAACGAGCCGATGTTCTTCAGCAGCTCGCGGACCCGCCATTTCGAGTGGTCACGCCAGGACTGCAGCACGACGCCTAGCCGCGCGCGCCAGGCCTCGTCGCCGCGTGCCGGATCGATCCCGAGCACCCGGACCTCCCCGGCCGAGCGCAGCCGGAACCCCTCGAGGATTTCCACGGTGGTGGTCTTGCCCGCGCCGTTCGGCCCGAGCAAGGCCACCACCTCCCCCTTGCGTGCGTTGAAGTTCACGCCGTTGAGCACATCGTTGTTGCCGTACCGCATGCGCAGGTCACGCACGTCGAGCACGAGCTCGGTGCCCGTTGCGCCAACCGGGTGCGCCACCGTCGCGGTCCCTCCCAGGACTGTCATAGGACTTCTCCCCATTGTCGAGATCCTGCGATGGAATGTAGCAGGTGTGCTACATATCTTCCAAGTCCTGCTCTGGGGTGCGCATGGAACGGCCGTTTACAGTGAGGACATGTCTCTTCCGGCGCGCGCTCGACCCGATGCGTGCCCGGGTGTATTCGCCACCCACGACGCCGCGGACGGTGCGCTGGCCAGGGTCCGGTTGCCGGGCGGTCGCGTGACTGCCACGCAACTGTGGGTGTTGGCCGATTGCGCCGAGCAGTTGGGCGACGGGGCGGTGCACCTGACCTCGCGAGGGAACGTGCAGCTGCGCGGGCTCTCGCGGGACACCGGCGAACTGGTGGCGCGCTTGTCCGACGCGGGCCTGTTGCCCGCGCCTTCGCACGAGCGCGTGCGGAACTTCCTTGCTTCGCCGTTGAGCGGTCTCGCCGGCGGGTTCGTGGACGTGCGGCCGCTGGTCGCCGAACTGGACGCGGCGGTGTGTGCTCGGCCGGAGCTGGCCGGGTTGCCCGGACGGTTCCTCTTCGCACTCGACGACGGGCGTGGCGACGTCGCGGCCGAGGACGCGGATGTGTGCTGGCAGGCGACAGCCGATGGTGCCGGCACACTGTTGCGCGCCGGGCAGCCGGTGGGCCCGGAGCCGGATCCGGTGCGGGCGCTGGTGCGGGAAGCCTTGCGGTTCATGGAGATTCGCGGTGACGCGTGGCGGATGAGGGAGCTGCCGCAGTTCGCGGACGCGCCGAAACGCCCGGCCCGTCCAGTGCCAGTGGGGGAGTTCAGGCGTGCCGACGGCGGTCGGGGTTTGTGCCTCGCGCCCCTGTTCGGCGAGCTGTCCGCCGCCTCGCTCCGACTGCTTGCGGAGTCGCCGGAGGTGGTCGTGACGCCGTGGCGGACCGTGATCGTGCCCGAGTTCCGCGCGGAACTGGCGGAGCTGTCGTCAGACAGCCAGGTGAGCGCGTGCATCGGCACGCCCGGTTGCGCGAAGTCGCGAGCCGACGTGCGAGGCGACGCGCGGCGGGTGTCCGCGCACGCACACTTCTCCGGCTGCGAGCGGCGGTGCGGGAAGCCCCGCGACGCGGCCGACGTGGTCGCCGAGAATGGCGGCTACCGCGTCGAAGGCACCTGGGTGCCGGTCGAGCGGGTCGCGGAGTTGTTGGTACAGAAGGGAAATCCGTGATCGACTACATCAGGGACGGGGCGGAGATCTATCGCCACTCGTTCGCCACCATCCGCGAGGAGGCCGACCTCGCGATCCTGCCCGAGGACCTGGAGCCGGTGGCGGTCCGCATGATCCACTCCTGCGGGATGGTCGATCTGGTCGACGACCTGGCCTACTCGCTGGAACTCGTGGACTCCGCCCGCGCGGCCCTGAAAGCCGGCGCGCCCGTGCTGTGCGACGCGCAGATGATCGCCAGCGGCATCACCAGGCGCCGGCTGCCCGCGGACAACGAGGTGCTGTGCACCCTGTCCGAACCGCAGGTCCCCGGGCTCGCCGAACGGATGGGCACCACCCGGTCGGCGGCGGCGCTGGAACTGTGGCGGGACAAGCTCGCCGGCTCGGTGGTGGCGATCGGGAACGCCCCGACCGCGTTGTTCCGCCTGCTGGAGATGCTGGCCGAAGGCGCCGGGGTGCCGGCCGCGATCATCGGTGTGCCAGTGGGTTTCGTCGGTGCGGCGGAGTCCAAAGTGGAGCTCGCGAAGCGGGCACCCGCGCCCTATCTGGTGGTGCACGGGCGGCGTGGCGGCAGTGCGATGGCCGTGTCCGCGGTGAACGCGTTGGCGAGTGAGGTCGAATGAGCACCGGTAAACTGTGGGGCGTCGGGCTCGGTCCCGGTGATCCGGAGCTGATGACCGTCAAGGCGGCGCGGCTGATCAACGAGGCGCAGGTGATCGCCTACCACAGCGCCCGGCACGGCCGCAGCATCGCGCGTTCGGTGGCGGAGCCGTATCTTCGGGCGGGGCAGATCGAGGAGGCGCTGGTCTACCCGGTCACCACCGAGACCACCGAGCACCCCGGAGGTTACGAGGGCGCGATCGCGGAGTTCTACGAGCTGAGCGCGAAGCGGCTGGCCGAGCACTTGGACGCGGGACGCGACGTTGTCGTGCTGTGCGAAGGGGATCCGTTCTTTTATGGGTCCTATATGTACATGCACGAACGCCTGTGCGACCGGTACGATGCCGAGGCCGTGCCGGGCGTGACCTCGGTGAGCGCGGCTTCGTCGGTGCTGGGCCGTCCTTTGGTGCAGCGGGACGAGGTGCTGACGGTGCTGCCGGGCACGTTGCCCGCGCCGGAGCTGGCGCGCCGCTTGGCCGACACCCAGGCGGCTGCGGTGCTGAAACTGGGCCGCACCTTCGGTTCTGTGCGGGAGGCGCTGGCCGAGGCGGGCAAACTCGACGATGCTTTCTACATCGAGCGGGCAACCTGGCAGGCCCAACGGGTGGAGCCGTTCGCCGATGTCGATCCGGAGTCGGTGCCGTACTTCTCGCTCGCGCTGGTGCCCAGTCCTGCTTATGCGGCAAGGAAGTCCGGTATCGTCGAGGAACCGCGCGAGCCGTTGGCCGTAGGTGAGGTCGTGGTCGTCGGGCTGGGTCCGGCGGGTCCGGAATGGCTGACGCCGGAGGCCGCGGCAGCGCTGGAGGAAGCCGAGCACATCGTCGGCTACGGCCCGTATGTCGCGAAGGTTCCCCAGCGTGCAGGGCAGCAACGGCACGCTTCGGGCAACCGCGTCGAGGCCGGACGCGCCCGCGATGCCCTGGAACTCGCGCGGGGTGGGGCCAGGGTCGCGGTGGTCTCGTCCGGCGATCCCGGGGTTTTCGCGATGGCTTCGGCGGTGCTGGAACAGGCTGCGGTGCTGGAGAAACCGATGTCGGTGCGCGTCATCCCGGGCGTGACGGCCGCGCAAGCGGCGGCTTCCCGGGTCGGCGCGCCGCTCGGGCACGACTACTGTGTGCTTTCGCTGTCGGATCGCTTGAAGCCTTGGGAGATCATCGAAAAACGCCTCGACGCGGCCGGCGCGGCCGACTTGGCGCTGGCGATCTACAACCCGGCTTCACGCACGCGGACCACGCAACTGGCGCAGGCGCGGGAAATCCTGCTCCGGCACCGGGACCCGGGCACCCCGGTCGTAGTGGCGCGCGATGTCGGCGGCCCGGAGGAGTCGGTGCACGTGACCACCCTCGGCGACCTGGACCCCGCGACGGTCGACATGCGCTGCCTGCTCATCGTGGGCTCGTCACGGACACAGGTGACGAACGGCCAAGTCTGGACCCCACGCAGCTACTGAAACCGCCCAGCCGCCGCCCGGCAGCGCAACCGCCACGACTACCCCCGCCCACACCCCACCCTCGAACCGATCCCCAGCGCCCTCAGCGGTCGTCGTGCCGTGTCAAGGCATCTTTTCCCGCCTTGACGTGGTGCGGCGACCGCTGAACACTGCGCGGATTGGGGCGGGGGTGGGGTCCCAGAGCGCGCTCTGCGCGCGGACGTTGCTGTTGCCACGCAAGGGAAATCGCGCAAGTCCAAAGATTGAAGGATCTCCTCGCCGGAGGGGCAGGCTCAAGGATGGCCAGGGAAACGCAGTCAGCTCACGTCGAGGAAGTGGTTGCGTGGGTGGTCATCCCGTCGCCTACTTCCAGGAGTATCACTTTGAGCCAGACCCGCAATCTTGCGTCGTCGGCCGCCGGGCATGCCGGAGGTGCGGGCCCGACTCAAAGTGATTTCGGGGTCGCAGGCGACGGGATGACCACTCGACTCGGTTGAGCGCAAAGAAAAGGCCCCCGCACCGTTGGTGCGGGGGGCCTCTCCCTTATCGAGTCTCCGTGGACCCGTTCGGCTGTTGTGGGCCGGGGCCGGGGGAATACCAGCCCCACACGGTCTTCTCCCCGTGCTCCACATGCGGCGCGACGCCCTCGGTATACGGCTCGACCTGCATCAGCTGGCCCCAGGACTGCCCGGGATCGCCCTCGAGGTAGCTCGGCACCTCCGGCTCGGACGCGACCTCTTCCAGCCACCCGAGCGGACCGCCACCGATGTTGTCGGCGATGCCCGCTTCCGGCGCCAGCGTGCCCGCCGTGATCCGGTACGCGGGCACGGTCGAGATGCCGTCGTGCGAGGTGACCGGGTTCAGGCACGGGTAGACGAACGCGGCAGGCCAGTCCATGTACACCGGCGCGCTGCCGACGCGCTGAGTCAGCGTCGTGAACGTCGGTACGCGGGGCGCGCTCACGGCGACCCAGCCGTCGTCGGTCACGTCGTTGTCCTGGGCGACGACGCGCACCAAAGTCGCGTTGGCCGGGGTGTCACCCAGTTGTACGCGCTGGTCGGCCCATTTGCCCTTGTCGTTGTCCGTGCCGTTGCCCGACGCCGTCCCGGCTCCGTTCGCCAGCACGGTGTCGCTCTTGACCACCTCGACACCCTGCGGGGTCTGCGCGCCGAACTCCAGCGCGACGTTCGTCGCCTTGCCCGCCGGGGCGGCGATGGCGACCGCGACCTGGGCGTTCGCCTTGTTCGCCGGCAGCGCGTACCAGTCGGTACGCAGCCTGCCCGTCGACGTGCCCGGGTCCTCGTGGTAGCTGCTCCACATCGGCACGGTGCTCGTGGTGAACCCGTGCGGCGGCCCGCTCAGCGGGTCGCTGTCGCCCTCGGGGCTGGTGTGGAACCCGGATTCGGTCTTGCCGTTGTCCTCGTCGGTGGGCGGCAGGCCGGGCGTGGTCTCCTTCTTCACCGGCACGGTCTGCGCCGACACTGGCTTGAGCACGCTCGAAACCGGGTCCTGCTCCACCATCACATGGTCGGACAGGTTGCAGCTCTTGCCGAAGACGTGCGCCACGTTCGCGGCGCCGAGGCTGTAGCTGTCCCACTGTTTCTGGATCGCCTTGCCCATGCTGGCGAACTCGAACGCCACGACCGCGCCACAGACCACGACCAGCGACAGCGAGCCGAGTTTCAGCGCGCGGCCCCGTTGCCGGGCGGTGACGGGTGGTGGCAGCCCGGGTTTCTGCATCCGCACGTTCTCCACGAACGCGAACACCGCCGCCACCGCGGCCGCCGCCAGCAGCAGCGTGGACAGGCGGAAACCGTGGATGGACGGCGCCTTGTCGAACCACGGCACGCCGAGGCTGGACACGAACCAGTACGCGTTCGGCCCTGTCGCGGCGAGTGCGGCGACCACCAGCAAGCCGGCCAGGAACGCCGCCCGGTTGCGTTTCGAGCGCAGCACTGTCGAGCTCGTGGCCAGTGCCGTGAGCGCGGCCATCGCCGAACCGACGGCGGCGAACGCGCCGAAGTGGTGGGTCCACTTCGTCGGGGTCAGCGCCAGCAGCAGGAAGAACAGCGCGGTGGTACCGATCAGGCGCCGGGCCGGGCCGAGGGCCGCGCCCTGGATACGCCCGCGACGCAGCAGCACGACCAGGCACGCGCCGGTGCACAACATCAGCAACAGCACCGGGAACCGGCGTGTCATGGAGCCGTCGGCGCTGTCGGCGAACAGCAGTTCATACCGCGAAAGCTCGTCGTACCATGGCAGGTTCGGGCCGACGTTGCCGCGCAGCCGGGTGGCCTCGCTGACCGTGGCGAACGTCTGGTCGGCGAAGACCACTACGAGCACCATGAACCCCGCGGCGGCGATCGGCGCCAGCACCGGCAGCCAGCCGCCCTGCTTCGCGCGGGCTCGCAGCATCTGGAACAACGGCCTCGCCGCGACCAGGAAGGGCGCTACGGCGATGAGCGCCGTCGGTGTCGCGGCGAGCGCGAAGGCCGCGGCCAGCAGGCCGAGGCACAGCGGCAGCAGCCGCCGGGTGACCAGCGTCCGCTCGACCGCGCACAGCGCGAGCAGGGAGCCCAGCGCGGCCCACGGCTCGGGGCGCACGCCGTTGTTGAACGGCAGCCACCACACCAGGAACACCATGGCGGCGGCCCAGCTCGCGGCCCGGCTGGTGCGGACCTGGTTGCCCAGCCGTGGCATCACTTCGCGGCTGATCAGCAGCCAGCTGATCACGGCGATCAGGAACGACGGCAGCCTGATCCAGGGCGGCACCGTGGACACCGTGGACATCAGCTCGTAGATGTGGTCGTTCCAGCCGAACGGGGCTTCGGCGACCCCGAACCACCGGTGGTAGTTGGTCAGATAGCCGACCTGGTCGGCGACTCTGGCCATGGTCAGGATGTAGCCGTCGTCGGAGGTCACCGGGCCGATGAACACCCACGCGCCCAGCACCCCGATCACGGTGAAGTCCCGTGGCGTGAGCTTCCACCAGCCGATCGGCGCCCAGCGTGGCGCCCGGCGGGCACCGCCGCGGTCCACCTTGTTCACCGCGATCAGGCAGCCGATCAGGGACAGCACCCCGAACACGCCGATCCCGACCTTCAACCCGGTCGGCGACGACTGGTAGCGGGTGTCCGGGGTGATGGACACACTCATCCCGGCGATCGGGTCCTTGGCCGAGGTGATGTCGGTGTAGATGCCGACCACCCGGCCGCGCACGTCACCGTCGGAGTCGAACACCGGCGTGCCGGCGATCTTCAGTGTGGTGTGCGTGGCATCGGAGGTGTAGGTGACGTCACAGCCCGTGGCGGGCAGCTCCTGGCGGGCGACCTGCTGACCACGGTTGAACGCCGTCAGCGTGCCCTTCTCCACGCGCATGAACACGCCCGCGCCCTCGCCGGTGCGCGCACCGGGGACGGTGGAGAACAGCAGCGCCCCGCCGGGGGCCCGGTTGTTCACCGACTGGATCGTGGCGCACGGGAGCTGGACCGTCATCTGCTGCGCCCAGTACGCGGTCAGCGGCGCGTTCACCGGGCGCGTGTCGCTGCCCACCGGCCACGTGATGCGGGCCGTGTCCTGGACGACGGGCAGGAACGGGAACGCGATCGCGCTGACGGCCGCGAACAGGCCGAGCACGATCGCCAGCCATCGCCACAGCAGCTTGCGCGGTCTGTCTGAGGCTGTGGTCTCCGGAGTCGCCTGGTCCGGATCGGTCACCTCATCGGGGGTGACTGTTGGCGTCCTGCTGGCCATCCACATTGAACGAACGCTATCGCCCTACGGTCAGAAGATTTCTTCGGGTTCTACGGTCAGGGATTATGCACGCCCGCCCGTCGGCCGAAACGTTCGAGATGGGTTGCGGCCGCGAGCGGTCGCCTGCTGCGCCAGCCGTGCCGCTCCAGATCCGGCGTTTCGTGCAACCGGCTCACCCCGCCGACACACAGCCACGCGACCGGCCGGATTCCCGCCGGAATTCCCAGCAAGGAGGCCAGAAACTCCTCGCGGTAGAAGCTCACCCAGCCGACGCCGAGGCCCTCCGCGGTGGCCGCGAGCCACAGGTTCTGGATGGCAAGGCACACCGAATACAGCCCGGCGTCGGCGATGGCGTGCCTGCCGAGCACATCGGGCGCGCCGCGGGCGGGGTCGTAGGTGACGACGATGCCGAGGCTGGCTTCGAGGATGCCCTCGATCTTGATCCGCCGGAACGTCGCGGCCCGCTCCGCGTCCAGCGACTTGTCGAAAACTTCACGTTCGGCGAGCACGTGTTCGTGGAACGCGGTGCGGGTTTCCTTGCTGGACACCAGAACGAAATCCCACGGTTGCGTCAGGCCTACGCTCGGTGCGGCGTGCGCGGCGGTCAGCACGCGGCTGAGCACGTCCTCGGGAATCGGTTCGCCGGTGAACTCGGCCCGCACGTCACGCCGTCGTGTGAGCACTTCGTAGAACGCGTTGGTCATGCCTTCAGCATCGCTGACACCCAGGCCACCGCGGCGGGCACATCCTCGACGGTGGTGGTTTCGGGGCGGTCGGGGCGTTTGACGACGACGACCGGTATGCCGCGTTCCCGTGCGGCGCGCAGTTTCGCCGTCGTCATCGTGCCGCCGCTGTCCTTGGTGACGAGGACGTCGATGCGGTGGTCGCGCAGTAGGGCGGATTCGCCGTCGAGGTCGTAGGGGCCGCGGTCGAGCAGGATCTCGATCCTCGGCGGCAGCGGCGGTTCCGGTGGATCGACGCAACGGACGAGGAACCACGCGCGGGTGCACCGGGCGAACGCGGCCAGACCCTGGCGCCCGCTGGTGAGGAAGATCCTTTCGCCGAGTTCGGTGCTCTTGTCGGCGGCCTCGTCCAGGGAGTTCACCCAGTGCCATTCGTCACCCGGGCCGGCCTGCCAACCCGGTCGCTGCAGCCGGAGCAGCGGCACGCCGGCCGCGCGCGTGCCCTCGAAGGCCGAAGCGCCGATGCGTTCGGCGAAGGGGTGCGTGGCGTCGACAACGGCCTCGACGTGGTTCTCGGCCAGCCAGCGGGCGAGACCGTCCGGGCCGCCGAAGCCGCCGACGCGTACTTCGCCGAGAGGCAGACGCGGGTTCGCGACGCGGCCCGCGAGCGACGAGACCACGTGCACGCCGCGCGCCACCAACTCGGCCGCGAGGGCGCGTGCCTCCCCGGTCCCTCCGAGCACCAGAATCATGGCAGTCATAATCCCTGTTCATGCGGTACGGCTGGACCACCGGGGCGTGTGCCACCGCGGCGACGACAGCCGCGTACACCGCGCTGCTCACCGGTGAGTTTCCCGACCCGGTCGAGGTGCTGCTGCCGAAGAACCGCCGCCCGGCGTTCGCGCTGGCAACCGAGTCACTGGCGCCGGGCTCGGCGAGCGCGGGCGTGATCAAAGATGCCGGGGACGATCCGGATGTCACGCACGGTGCGCTGATCGTGGCGACGGTGTCCGCCGGTGAGCCGGGCAGCGGCGTGACTTTCCGTGCGGGACAAGGGGTCGGCACGGTCACCCTGCCCGGATTGCCGCTGGCGGTGGGCGAACCCGCGATCAATCCGGTGCCGCGACGGCTGATGACCGAAGCGGTCGCGCGGGTGGCCGCGGCGCACGGTGGGTCCGGGGATGTCGTGGTCGAGATATCGATTCCCGACGGCGAGGAGATGGCGCGCCGGACGTGGAATCCCCGGCTGGGGATCCTCGGCGGGCTGTCGGTGCTCGGGACGACGGGCGTCGTCGTGCCGTACTCGTGCTCGGCGTGGATCGACAGCATCCGCCGCGGCGTGGACGTCGCGCGGGCGCTGGGGCACGAGCATGTCGCGGGCGCCACCGGCAGTACGTCGGAGCGGGTGGTCGCCGAGCTGCACTCGCTGCCCGAGACGGCGTTGCTGGACATGGGCGATTTCGCCGGGGCGGTCCTGAAATACCTGCGCAGGCATCCCGTGCCACGTCTGACGCTGGCCGGTGGATTCGCGAAGTTCTCCAAGCTGGCGGCGGGGCATCTTGATCTGCATTCGCAGCGTTCCCAGGTGGATCTCCGGTTGCTGGCGTCGCTGGTGCCCGAGTCGCTGGCGCCGTCGATCACCGAAGCGAACACCGCCTTGCACGCGCTTCAACTTGCGCAGGCCGCCGGGGTGCCGCTCGGTGATCGTGTCGCGGAGCGCGCGCGGGCGGTGGCTGTGGAGGTGCTGGAGGGGGCGTCGATCGAGGTGGATGTCGTGGTGATCGACCGCGCGGGGGTGATCGTCGGCCGCGCAGGGTCTTGAACTCAGACTGAGTGGATGACCACCGACGCAACCACCTGCATGTGGTGACTGTGACTGCATTTCCCCGGCCATCCTTGAGCCTGCCCCTCCGGCGAGGAGATCTTTGAATCTTTGGACTTGCGCGATTTCCCTTGCGCTGCGACAGCAACGGCCGCGCGTGGCCGCGCTCTGTGCACCCCACCCCCGCCCCGATCGCGCAGTGTTCAGCGGTCGCCGCACCGTGTCAAGGCGGGAAGATGCCTTGACACGGCACGTCGACCGCTGAGGGCGCTGGGGATCGGTTCGGTGGCGGGGTGGTGTGTCGGAGTGCGTTGCCGGGTGGCGGGTGGAGTCGTGAAACCCTTACAGGGCAATCACTTCTACTGCTTTTTCCAGGCCTTTGAAGTCTCCCGGGTTGCGCGTGTAGAGCGGCATGCCGTGTACCGAGGAGATGGCGGCGATTTGCAGATCCATCAACCGGGGTTTTGGCCGGCGGCCTGCCGCGAGCGTCAGTGAGACGAGTGTGCCGAATCGCGCGGCGGCCCGGCCGTCGAACGGGAGTGGCTCGAACTCCGCCAGCGCGGCGCCCAACTGCTCCGTGCGCGCCGCCCGTAGGGCCGGATCCTGTGCCATCGCCACGCCCTGGTGCAGTTCGGCGAGCGTGATCGCGGTGATTTCCGGGACTTGCGGCAATACCGCAGGATCCAGCACGGTCAGGTCGAGATAGGCGCAGGTGTCCAGCACCCCCGCCGCTGGCCGGTCAGCCACGGGGCCTCGTCCATGCGTCGGTGTCCTCCAGGTACTCGCCGGTCAGCTCCACCGAGATGTCCTCCCTTAGGGCCCGGGAATCCACCTTGGGCAGCGAACGGTGCCGTTCCACCAGCTCCTCCGCTGTCAGCTTCCGGCGGTGCGAAAGGGGGCGCAGCTCGGCGACTTCCACGCCGTTGCGCGTGATGTAGTACGTCTCGCCCGCCTCGACCGCATCCATCACGGCGGCCGAATTGTTCCTCAGTTCCCGCTGGGTGATGGTGTCCATGAACCCAGTGTAGCCCCATGTAGCACCACGTGCTACAGCCAGGCGGCGACGCCCTTGTGGCCGGAGCAGGTGCCCTGGCGGTGCTCGCTGAAGCTGTAGGTGCCGTCCTTGCAGCGGGCGGTCGCACCGGGCGGGGCGCTGTCGGCCTGTGTCGGGCGGGGGACGCAATGGCCCGAGCTGTTGATGTACGAGTCGTCACCACACGCGACCGGCGCCTTCGTGGTGGTCGTGCGTGGTGCGGCGACCGCGTGCGTCGTGGTGACCGGTGCCGGCGCGACGGAACTGGGCGGCGTGGTGGTCGGCGCGTCGACGGCCTGCGACGGCACCGGGACGGCGCTGCCGGGGATGGTCATCGTCGCGGACGTCGGCGAGCTGGTTCGGGTCGGCGCCGGGGCACCGGTGGCGGAGCAGCCACCGATCAGCACCATGCCACCGACGACAAGCCCGGTGACCCAGTGCCGACGCTTACGCGGAGTGGTCATGCAGGTGAGTCGCGAAGCGTCGCTCGGCCGTATCGGTCATCCGGTCACGAATCGGTTGCTACTCCCGAACTTTCCGTGACCGGGTCGAGGAGTACAGGAAGCTGTCCGGGAACGCCGCCGCGCCCAGCACCCGGCCGACGAAGATCACCGCCGCCCGGTTGATGCCCGCGTCCTGGACCTGGGCGGCGATGTCGGACAACGTTCCGCGCAGCACCTGTTGCTCCGCTTGGCTGGCGCGTGCCACCACGGCGGCCGGGCAGTCGGCGCCGTAGTGCGGCAACAGCTGGTCCACCACCTGCTCGATCCGGGTGATCGCCAGGTGCACGGCCAGCGTCGCGCCGGTCGCGCCGAACGCCGCAAGCGTTTCCGTGGACGGCATCGCGGTGGAACGGGCCTGCACGCGGGTGAGCACGAGGCTCTGCCCGACCGTCGGCACGGTCAGTTCGCGGCCGAGTTCCGCTGCCGCGGCAGCGAAAGCGGGCACGCCGGGCACCACCGCGTAGGGCACGCCGACGGCGTCGAGCCGGCGCATCTGTTCGGCCACCGCGCTGTAGATCGACGGGTCGCCGGAGCACAGCCTCGCCACGTCGTGCCCCTGCTCGTGTGCGGCCACCAGCTCGGCGATGATCTCGTCGAGGGTCAGGTCCGCGGTGTCGATCCGGCGCGCTCCCGGCGGGCAATGCGCGAGCAGATCCTCCGGCGTGAGGCTGCCGGGATACAGACAGACCTGGCAGCGGGCGAGCAGGTCGCGGCCCCGCACGGTGATCAGGTCGGCGGCGCCGGGGCCGGCGCCGATGAAGTGCACGGTCATTTCTGCTGGCTCCATTGGGTGACGGTTCGGGCGGGGCTCCAGCCGGTGAACCCGCCGAGCGGCGCGGCGTGTTCGACAGCGATCCGGACGAGTTCACCACCGTGCTCGGCGTAGGCGTTCGCCAGTGCTTGTTCGGACTCCAGCGTCACCGCGTGGGCGACGATCCGGCCGCCGGGCGCGAGTGCGTCCCAGCACGCGGGCCACGCCGTGAGGCCGCCACCGAGGAACACCGCATCGGGCGCCGGCAGGTCAACGAGCGCGTCCGGCGCGGAGCCCGTGACAACGCGGATGTCCGGCACACCAAGGTTTTCCGCGTTCCGGGTGATCCGCTCGGCCCGTGCCTGGACACGTTCGAGCGCGATCGCCCGGTTCCGCGGATGCGCCCGCGCCCATTCGACGGCCACACTTCCGGCGCCCGCGCCGACGTCCCACAGCAGCTCGCCGGGCGACGGCGCGAGGCGGGCGAGCGCCAGCGCGCGCAGGTCCCGTTTGGTGAGCTGGCCGTCGTGCTCGAAGGCGTCGTCCGGCAGACCGGGCAACGTGGGCAGGCCGCGGCCGACACAGTCCACAGCGACGATGTTGAGCGGATCCACCTCTGCCGACCAGGTGCGCGCGAGCCCGTCGATGCGCCGCTCCGCAGGTCCGCCGAGCTGCTCCAGCACGGTCATCCGGCTTTCGCCGAACCCGTGTGCCGTCAGCAGTTCCGCGATCTTCGCCGGGCTCGACGTGTCGGAGCTGAGCGCCAGTATCCGCGCCCCGTCGGTAAGCACCCGGGTGAGCCGGTGCACGTTCCGCCCGACGACGCTGACGACTTCGGTCTCTTCCGCGGACCAGCCGAGCCTCGCGCGGGCGAGCGTGACGGAGGACACGGCGGGCACGATCTCGACGTTCCCGAACCGCCGCACCAGTGTCGTGCCGATGCCCGAGAGCATCGGATCCCCGCTGGCCAGCACCCCGATCCGGGTGCCGGCGTGGTCGGCGAACAGCTCGTCCAGCGCGGGCAGCAACGGGCTCGGCCACGGGACTTTCGGCAGGTCGAGCGGCACGAGCGCGAGCTGCCGCGGGCCGCCGAAGAGCACGTCACAGGCAGCGATGGCGGCCCGCGCGTGGTCCGGCAGACCGGCCCAGCCGTCGGCCCCGATCCCGGTCACAACAATCGTCACGATCTCGAACCGTATGCGATGATGCCTGCCGACGGTCGTCGTGGAACCCGGTGCGAGCCCGGGGCGGTCCCGCCACTGTGACCGGCCGGTATCGGCCGGAAGCCAGAACTTCGGCGTCGTCGCGTGCTTTTCCCGGCACGGGGCCAGATCAGGCGGGCGCGGACCCGCTCGGAGCCAGAGGAGTGCAATGCGGCCGTACCCGTTCACCGCTGTCGTCGGGATGCCGGATCTGCGGTTGGCGCTGGTGTTGTCGGCCATCTCACCCGCGATCGGCGGGGTGCTCGTGCGTGGCGAGAAGGGCACCGCGAAATCCACGATGGTGCGTGCGCTCGCCGGGCTGCTGCCCGAGGTCGAGGTGGTGCGCGGCTGCCGGTTCTCCTGCGATCCCGCGGCGCCGGACCCGGCGTGCCCGGACGGTCCGCATTCCGGTCCGGCCGTGCGGCGCCCGGCCCGGCTGGTGGAGCTGCCGGTCGGCGCGGCGGAGGATCGCGTGGTCGGCTCGCTGAACCTGGAGCGCGCGCTCGCCGAGGGGGTCACCGACTACCAGCCGGGCCTGCTCGCCGCGGCGCATCGCGGGCTGCTGTATGTGGACGAGGTCAACCTGTTGCACGACCACCTCGTGGACACGCTCCTGGACGCGGCGGCGATGGGCCGCGCGACGGTCGAACGTGAGGGCGTGTCGGTGTCGCACGCGGCGAGGTTCGTCCTGATCGGCACGATGAACCCGGAGGAGGGCGAGCTCCGGCCGCAGCTGCTGGACCGGTTCGGGCTCACCGTCGAGGTGGCGTCGAGCCGGGACCCGGGGCAGCGCGCGGAGGTCGTCCGGCGGAGGCTGGCGTATGAGGCGGATCCGGACGCGTTCGCGGGCCGGTATGCCGCCGACGACGCCGAGCTGGCCAAGGAAATCCAGGCGGCACAGGAACTCCTGCCTTCGGTCGGGTTGACCGACGACGCGCTGCGGCAGATCGCGGAGGTGTGCGCGTCGTTCGAGGTCGACGGGATGCGGGCGGACATCGTCACGGCCCGCACCGCGGTCGCGCATGCGGCATGGAGCGGGCGGCCGGAAGTGTCCACAGAGGACATCCGTGTCGCGGCACGGCTGGCGTTGCCGCACCGGCGCCGCCGGAACCCGTTCGACGCGCCGGGAATCGACGAGGAGCAGCTGGAGCAGGCGCTGCAGGACGCCGAGCCCGAAGACCCTGGCCCGGACGACGACGGCCCCGGCTCGGGTTCGGCCCCGGATTCTCAAGGCACCGACGGGCAGGCGACGGACGGCCAGGACACCGACGGCGCGGGGCAACAGGGCGGCGGGGGCAGCAAACACGCCGCGGCGGGGAAGCCCTACCGGGCGCGGTTGTTCAAGGTCGCGGGCGTCGGCGAGGGAGAGCGCGGGCGACGTTCGCGGGCGGTGACCGACAGCGGACGGACGGTCGGTGTGCAGCCGCCGAGCGCGCGCGAGGGCAAGCCGCATCTGGTGGCGACGCTGCGAGCGGCGGCGCCGCATCAGCGTGGGCGTGGTCGCAGTGGCGCGGGATTGGTGCTGCGCAAGGGAGATCTGCGGTACGCGCTGCGCGAAGGCAACGAGGGCAACCTCGTGCTGTTCTGCGTGGACGCGTCCGGGTCGATGGGCGCGCGCTCGCGGATGCGTGAGGTCAAGGCAGCCGTGTTGTCGCTGTTGCTGGATGCCTATCAGCGCCGGGACAAGGTCGGCCTGATCACTTTCCGGGCCGGCGCGGCGGAGTTGGCGCTACCGCCGACGATCAGCGTCGAGGCCGCCGCTTCCCGTTTGGAGGCCCTGCCCACGGGCGGCCGGACTCCGTTGGCGGAAGGGCTTATCGAGGCCGCGCGGGTGCTGCGCGTCGAGTCGATCCGCGACCCGCGGCGGCGCCCGTTGCTCGTGGTGGTCACCGACGGCCGCGCGACGAGCGGGCCCGACGCCGTCCGCCGTGCGCAAGCGGCGGCCGGGCTGCTCGCGGGGGTCACGGCCGTGGTGATGGACTGCGAGACCGGGCGGATGCGCCTCGGCCTGGCCGCGGAGCTGGCCGGGCACCTCGGCGCGGAGCACGTGCCGCTCGGCGAGGTCGCCGCGGATTCCCTTGCCGGAGCGGTGAAATCCCGGTTGAACAGGGCCGCGTGATGGGCTCGGAGGGCAGTGTTCGTCCACGTGTGGCGTTGTCGCCAGGCGTCGTTCCCGGAGGCGAACCCGGTGAAAGCCGCGATGACGTCGAGCTCGGTGTCCCGGTGCTCCCGCGCGAG
Organism: Amycolatopsis sp.; assembly: GCF_035546795.1. Classification (GTDB taxonomy): domain Bacteria; phylum Actinomycetota; class Actinomycetes; order Mycobacteriales; family Pseudonocardiaceae; genus Amycolatopsis_E. The sequence goes on along the minus strand of NZ_DASZWC010000051.1, from coordinate 122,511 downwards.
GTGCCCGGGCTTCGCCGCGGCGAACCGGCCGAGACCCACCTGGACGTAGGTGACCCCGCTGGACCACCGCGAGCGCTCGAGTTCGTCCTCCGGGCCGAGCCACGCCGCAAGATCGGAACTCATCGGACCAGCCTAGCCAGCACACCGAAGGAGGGCGGCTGATGCCGCAGGGCAAACCCGACGTGGTCCCGGACGACGGGCTCACCACCCGGCAGCGCCGCAACCGGCCGGTCTTCGCCGTGCACACGGGGCCGATGAAGGGCAAGTCGACGGCCGCGTTCGGGATGGCGTTGCGGGCCTGGAACCAGGGCTGGTCCGTCGGCGTGTTCCAGTTCGTCAAATCCGCGAAATGGCGGGTGGGCGAGGAGTCCGCGTTCCGCGCGCTCGGCAGGCTGCACGAGTCCACCGGCGAAGGCGGTCCGGTGGAGTGGCACAAGATGGGCGAGGGCTGGAGCTGGTCGCGCAAGGCGGGCAGCGACGAGGACCACGCCGCGAACGCCCGCGAGGGGTGGGCGGAGATCAAACGCCGGCTCGCCGCCGAAACCCACGGCTTCTACGTCCTCGACGAGTTCACCTACCCGCTGAAATGGGGCTGGATCGACGTGGCCGACGTGGTCGGCGCGATCACGTCGCGGCCCGGCCGCCAGCACGTGGTGATCACCGGCCGCGACGCGCCGGCAGAGCTGGTCGAGGCGGCGGATCTGGTGGTGGAGATGACGAAGGTCAAGCACCCGATGGACGCCGGGCAGAAGGGCCAGCGGGGGATCGAGTGGTAGCCAGGGTCGTCATCGCGGCCCCAGGGTCCGGGCACGGCAAGACGACGATCGCCGCGGGGCTGATGGCGGCGTTGCGGGCGCGCGGCGTCAAGGTGTCCGGGCACAAGGTGGGCCCGGACTTCATCGACCCGAGCTACCACGCGCTGGCCACCGGGATGCCGCCGCGCAACCTGGATCCCTTTCTGCAGAGCGAAGAACTGCTCGTGCCGCTGCTCCTGCACGGCGCCGCGGAGCTGGCGGTGATCGAGGGCGTGATGGGCCTGTTCGACGGCCGGCTCGGCACCGAGGGCTACGCCTCGACAGCGCACGTTGCCCGGCTTCTGGACGCGCCGGTGGTGCTGGTGGTGGACGCGAGCGCGGCCAGTCGCAGCGTCGCCGCGACGGTGCTGGGCTTCGCGAAGTACGACCCGCGGATCGAGCTGGCGGGCGTGATCCTCAACAAGCTCGGCTCGCAGCGGCACGAGGACGAGATCCGTGCCGCGCTCGCGCCGACCGGGATTCCGGTGCTGGGTGCGTTGCGCCGCAGCGAGGACATCCACGCGCCGAGCCGGCACCTGGGGCTGGTGCCCGCCGCCGAGCGTGCGGCCGAGTCGCTGCGGATGCTGCCGATGCTCGCCGAGTGGATCACGCGGGGCGTCGACCTCGAAGCCGTGGTCCGGGTGGCGCGCGGCGCGCCCGCGTTGGCCGGAAAGCCTTGGCAGCCCGAAGGTTCCTGGACCGGGAGACGTCGCGTGGTGGCCGCGGCGGCCGGCCCGGCGTTCACGTTCCGCTACACCGAAACAGACGAACTCCTTGCCGCGCGCGGGATCGACGTGGTCGAGCTGGATCCGTTGCGGGACAAGACCTTGCCGGACGAGTGCGCCGGTCTCTACTTCGGCGGCGGCTTTCCCGAGGTGCACGCCGAGGAGCTGTCGGCGAACGTGCCGCTGCGCGAGGAACTGGCCTCGGCGATCCACAATGGACTTCCGGTCGTCGCGGAATGCGCGGGGTTGCTGTACCTGTGCCGGGAGATCGACGGGATGCCGATGATCGGCGCGCTGGACGCGACGGCGCGGATGACCGAACGTGGCGCGCTCGGCTACCGGCGCGCGACGGCGCCCGCCGGGCATCTGCTCGCGCAGCCCGGTGAGGAGGTCACCGGGCACGAGTTCCATCGCACGGAAGTCCTTCCCCGGCAAGGGAAAGTCCCGGCCTGGGAGTGGGACGGCACGGCCGAGGGCTTCGCGTCGCCGACCTTGCACGCCTCATATCTGCACGTCCACTGGGCCGGGCACCCCCGGTTGGCGCGCCGGTTCGCGGCGGCGGTGCGCGCGGATGGCTGAATACGATCTGCATCATCACGGCGACACCGAGGTCGGTGCCGGGCTGGTGGACCTCGCCGTCAACGTGCGGCTGCCCGAACCGCCGGCGTGGCTGCGGCAGGAGCTGGCGGACGCGCTGACCGGCCTCGCGGCCTACCCGGACGCGAGCGAGGCGACGGCCGCCGTGGCCGAGAGACACGGCCGTTCATCCGGCGAAGTCCTCGTCACGGCCGGCGCGGCGGAAGCGTTCACCTTGCTGGCAACGGCTTTCCGTGGTCGGCACGCGGTCGTCGTGCATCCGCAGTTCACCGAGCCGGAGGCCGCGTTGCGGGCCGCGGGTCACGATGTGCGGCGCGTGCTGCTCTCCGGCGACTACCGGCTCGACCCGGCACTCGTGCCCGAGGACGCCGAGCTGGTATTCGCCGGCAATCCCACCAACCCGACTTCCGTCCTGCACCCGGCTTCCGCGCTGCTCGCACTGACGCGCCCCGGGCGGCTGGTCGTGGTGGACGAGGCCTTCCTCGATGCTGTCCCTGGCGAGCCGGAATCCCTTGCCGGGCAAGCGATTCCCGGAGTTGTGGTGATCCGCAGCCTGACGAAGACCTGGGGTATCGCTGGCCTGCGCGCGGGTTATGTGCTAGCCGAACCCGACGTGGTACGAAAGCTCAAGGCCGTGCAGCCGCCGTGGTCGGTTTCCACGCTCTCGGCCCGAGCTGTCGTCGCCTGCTGCCGTCAGGCCGCGCTCGACGAGGCTGCCCAGCTCGCTGTCGCCGCCGAGCAGGATCGGGAGAATCTCGTTGCGGGGCTGGCAGAACTGGGCCTCAAGGTGCTCGGTTCGCCGCGGGCGCCGTTCGTGCTCGTCGAAACTCCCGGCGCGGATCGGCTACGCCTCCGGTTGCGCGAGGCCGGTTACGCCGTCCGCCGCGGCGACACGTTTCCCGGGCTTGGTTCCGATCACCTGCGGATCGCGGTTCGGGACGAGGGCGTCACGGCTGGGTTTCTTCGCGCGCTGGCCGGCGTTCTCCCTCAGGTGTCGTAGGACGACCGATGACCAGCCGCTTCGGAGTTTGGAATTTACGATGGGCGTGTGACAGATGAGCGGGAGTTGTCGACACCGGTGCAGCCGCTTTCCGCCGCCAAGGCGGTGGCCGACCGGCTGATCGCCGCGATCGCGGTCGGCGACTACTCCGCGGGTGAACGGCTACCGGCCGAACGCGACCTCGCCGACATGCTCGAAGTGAGCCGGGTGACGGTCCGGGCGGCGCTCTCGGACCTCCGCGAGGCCGGTTATGTCGAAATCCGGCGCGGACGCTCGGGCGGCTCGTTCGTCCGGCAGGACTGGGGCGAGCGCACCGGGGGCGCGGTGCGCGATCTGCTGGGCAAAGATCGGGTACAACTGGAACACCTTTTCGACCTGCGGCGCCTGATCGAGTCGCTCATCGCACGCACCGCGGCCGAACGCCACACCCTGGAAGACGACGCGGCCATCCTCGGCGCGCTGAAACGGTACGAGCGCGCAGACGACGGTGTAAGCGCCCGCTCTGCCGACGTGGACCTGCACCGCACCATCGCGGCCGCGACGCACAACCCGCTGCTGGCCGACCTTGGCCGGCAGTTGCTCGCACAGGTGAGCCTCGGCGTCAGCCACGAGCCGTTCACCCCGCGCTCGCGGGAACTGGCCATCCCCCAGCACCGCGCGCTGGTCGAGGCGATCACCACCAGCGACCCCGACACAGCGGCGACCATCGCCGGGGAGCACTTCCGCATCACGGAACATGCCCTGCGCCACGCCGTCGACAAGGCAGGCACGGACTAACAAGCTCCGCCAGCCACGACCACCCCGTCCACGATCGGGGCACAAAGCGCGCTCTGTGCCGTTGCGGTCGCAACGCGAAACTCAAGCCAACCCCAAAAACACCGCCGCGGTCGCCACCTCGACACAGGCCCCGAGCACGTCCCCGGTGATCCCGCCCAGCCGCCGGGTGCACCGCCACAACAGCACCCCGGCCGCGAGATACCCGATCCCCACCGCCAACGGGCCCCGCCACCAAGGCAACCCCGGCAGCAACGCCGCCAGCCCCGCCGCAAGCGCGAAAACCAGCACTGCCAAGGGAATCGGCACTGACCCGGCAACCGTCGCCCCGAGACCCGACGGCCGCGCGGACGGTACGCCCCGCGCGCAGCACAACGAAAGCACACACCGCCCGGCCAGCACCCCGGCCACCGCGGCGCCCCAGCCACCGGCCGACAACGCTCCACATTGGACGATCAAGACCAGGACGAGCGTCGCCACGCCGGTAGGCCCGGAATCGCCGCGGCGCATGATCTCCAGCGCCCGCTCCCGGTCGTACGAGGCGCCGAGGCCGTCCGCCGTGTCCGAGAGTCCGTCGAGGTGCAGGCCCCGGCTGCCCAACGCGACCACGCCGACCGCGACACCCGCCGACGCGAGCCCAGGCAGCCCGAGGAGATGACCGCCCCACACCACCAACCCGGCCAGCGCCGCCAGCGGAACCACCGCCACGGGTGCGAGCAGCATGGCGCCGCTCGCGACCCGGCGGTCGATCCGGCTCGGTGGCGGGACCGGCAACGCGGTCAGGGTGCCGACGGCCATCCGAAGCGAATCAAGCAAGATCGGCCAGCAGCCCCATGTCGGAGATGATCGCCTGCGCCGCCCGCAACGTCGGCACAGCTTGCACCGCGCCGCTGCCTTCGCCCAACCGCAGCCCGAGGTCGAGGATCGGTTCCAGCCCGAGCGCCTTGAGCGCGTACGCCTGCGAAGGCTCCGTCGAGCGGTGCCCGGCCAGCCACCAGTGCACGGCGTCCGGCGCGATTTCCCGTGCCACCAACGCCGCCGCACCCGAGAACACGCCATCCAGCAACACCGGCACACCGCGCGCCGCGCCCTGCACCAGGAACCCGGCCGTCGCGGCTGCGCAGGCGCTGCCCAGCGCGGTGAGCACCGCGAACGGGTCGGAGCCGCGCGGCCGCGCGAGAGCGCGCTCGACCACCGAGACCTTGCGCGCCCGGCCGGCCTCGTCCACACCGGTCCCGGTGCCGACGACCTCCTCGGCAGGCACGCCGAGGATCGCGGCGACCAGCGCGGCGGCGACCGTGGTGTTGCCGATGCCCATGTCACCCGGGATCAGCAGGTCGGCCCCGGCGGAGATCTCCGCGTTCGCGACCAGCCGGCCCGCGTCGAAGGCGCGTTCGGCCTCGCCCGGCTCCAGCGCGTCGGTGAAGTCGATCGAGCCGGAGCCGCGGCGGATCTTGTAGGTCCGCACGTCCTCGGGCACGTCGGCCAGTTCGTCGTCCACCGCGATGTCCAGCACGCGCACCTTGGCGCCGACCTGCCGGGCCAGCACGTTGACCCCGCTCTTGCCCGCCAGGAACACCCGGACCATCGCGGCGGTGATCTCGCGCGGATACGCCGAGACGCCGGACACCCCGTGGTCCCCGGCGAACACCACCACCCGCACGTCGTCCAGCGGGCGCGGCGGGACCATGCCGTGCGCGGCGCTCAGCCACGCGGCCAGCTCTTCCAGCCTGCCGAGCGCGCCCAGCGGTTTGACCAGCGCGTCCAGCCTGGTCAGCGCCTCCTCGCGGGCTTGGGAGTCGGGAAGCGGAATGTCGATCACAGCAGGGCCCTTTCGCCGAGATGCAGTACGCGCCCGGCCACCACGAGCTGGACGCTGTCCGATTCCGCGGCGACCCGGTTGTTGAGCGCCCCCAGCACATCACGAAACACGCGTCCGGACACCGTCGCGGGCACCACACCCATCCCGACCTCGTTGGTCACCGCGACGATCGGGACGTGCGCGGCGCGCCACGCGTCGAGGAAATCCTCCATGCGCTCGTCGAGGCGCAGCTCCCAGCCCTCGGCCTGGTCCCAGGCGCCGACCTCGCCCAGCACCCGGCTCACCCAGGTCCCGAGACAGTCGATGAGCAGCGGTCTGGATGCTTTGCGCACTGTCGCGGCCAGGTCCGTGGCCTCGACGGTGCGCCAGTTCGCCGGGCGGCGGGCGCGGTGCTGGGCGATCCGGGCCGCCCATTCCGGATCGTCGTCGGTGGCCGGATACCCGGGCGCCACGTACACGACCTCGGGGTGGGCGGTCATCAGCCGCTCGGCGTGGCGCGACTTGCCCGAGCGCACCCCGCCCAGGATGAGCACCTTGTCCTCGTCGCGCCCGAACCGGCGGAGCAGCCGGGCGGCGGCCTCGAGCGAGGTGGCGAGCCGCTGGGTCAGCTTGGTCATACCCGGCATTCTCGTGCAAGCACTACCGTCACGTTCGTGGTGGATGCAAGATCGTTGACCGCGCTGGGTCTCGCCGCCGGCTACGCCCTGGATACGGCACTCGGCGACCCCCGGCGCGGGCATCCGGTGGCCGCCTTCGGGCGCGCGGCCGGTGCACTGGAGCGCCGCATGTGGGCCGACTCGCGGCCCCGGGGCGCCGCGTACGCTGCCGCCTGCGTTGGGGCTGCTGTCGGCCTCGGCGCTGTCGCGCAGGCGGCAGCTCGCAAGCCCTTCGCGCGCTTCGTGGTCACGGCGCTCGCCACGTGGGCTGTGCTCGGTGGTCGCGGTCTCGCCCGAGAAGGGGAGGTGATGGCCGAATTCCTCGAAGCGGACGATCTGCCCGCCGCTCGCCGTCGGCTGGCGCATCTGTGCGGACGCGACGCGACGAAGCTGGACACGAAGGAACTCGCCAGGGCGGCGACGGAATCCATCGCCGAGAACACCTCCGACGCCGTCGTCGCGCCGCTGGTGTGGGGCGCGATCGCCGGGGTACCGGGGCTGCTCGGCTACCGCGCGCTCAACACGCTCGACGCGATGGTCGGGCATCGCTCGGCCCGGTATGAGCGGTTCGGCTGGGCCGCCGCGCGCGCGGACGATCTCGCCAACCTCGTACCCGCCCGGCTCGCCGCGCTCGCCGCGACGCTGCTCGGCGGGCACCCCGGCCGGACCTGGCGGGTGTGGCGCCGGGACGCGGCCAAGCATCCGAGCCCGAACGCCGGACCGGTGGAAGCCGCGTTCGCCGGTGCGCTGGACATCCGACTCGGCGGCGTCAACACCTACGGCGGCGTGACCGAGGACCGCGGCACCCTCGGCGACGGCCGCACGCCGGAGCCGGCGGACCTGCGCCGTTCGGTGCGGTTGTCGAAGCTCGTCGGGCTCGCCGCGCTGGCCGTGGCGGTGACGCGATGAGCCTGCTGATCGCCGGGACCACTTCGGACGCGGGCAAAAGCCTTGTCACCGCCGGAATCTGCCGCTGGCTCGCGCGGCAGGGGATCCGCGTGGCGCCATTCAAGGCACAGAACATGTCGAACAACTCGATGGTCTGCGCCGACGGCGCCGAGATCGGGCGCGCGCAGTGGCTGCAGGCGATCGCGGCCGGGGTCGAGCCGGAGGCGGCGATGAACCCCGTGTTGCTCAAACCCGGCAGCGACCACCGCTCGCACATCGTCGCACTCGGCAAACCGTTCGGCACCCTCGAAGCCGGTGAGTACGCGAGCGGCCGGAAAGCCTTGGCGCAACTGGCTTTCGACACCTTCGCCGAACTCCGCACCCGGTTCGACGTGGTGGTGTGCGAGGGCGCGGGCAGCCCGGCGGAGATCAACCTGCGGGCCGGGGACTACGTCAACATGGGGCTGGCGCGGCGATTCGACCTGCCGGTGCTGGTCGTCGGCGACATCGACCGCGGCGGGGTGCTGGCCGCGATGTATGGCACGAAAGCCTTGCTGGAGCCCGAGGATCAGGCGCTGCTGGCGGGCTGGATCGTCAACAAGTTCCGCGGCGACCTCGGGCTGCTGCGGCCGGGGCTGGACCGGATCGCGGAGCTGACTGACCGACCCGTGCTTGGGGTGCTGCCGTGGCTCGACGGGGTGTGGATCGACTCGGAAGACGCGCTCGCCGCGGCGGGCTGGGCGCGGGAGCCGCAGCGTGGCTCGTTGCGGGTCGCCGTCGTGCGCTTTCCCCGCGCCTCCAACGCGACGGACGTGGACGCACTCGCCGCCGAGCCGGGCGTGACGGTGAGCCTGACCGCGGAGCCGGATGTGGTGCGCACCAGCGACATCGTGGTGCTGCCTGGCACCCGCGCCACCGTCGACGACCTGGGCTGGCTGCGTTCGCGCGGGCTGGCAGGCGCACTCGCCGAACGAGCGGCGGCGGGCCGGCCGGTGCTCGGGATCTGCGGCGGATATCAAATGCTGGCAAGGGAAATCCACGACGAGGTGGAATCCGGCGCTGGTTCGGCGGACGGGCTGGGGCTGTTGCCGACCACTGTGTCGTTCGCGCCGGAAAAGGTGCTCGGCCGTCCGGTCGGTCAGTGGCGCGGGCACGAGGTGCAGGCGTACGAGATCCACCACGGCGTGGCCACGGCGCACGCCGACGCGGAGCCGTTCCTCGACGGGTGGCGCGTGGGTTCGGTGTGGGGCACCACCTGGCACGGCACGCTCGACAACGACGGGTTCCGCCGCGCCTGGCTCGCCGAAGCGGCGGCACAGGCCGGCGCGGAATGGTCGCCCAGCCCCGGGGCGCCGGGCTTCGCGAGCCTGCGGGAGTCCATGTTGGACAGACTGGCCGACGCGATCGACGAGCACCTGGACACGGCTCTGTTGCTACGGCTGGCTCAGGCCTGAATGACCTCGACCCCTTCCATTTCGAAGGCCTGCACCAGGCTCTCGTTCGCCGCTGTGTCGGTGACCAGCGTGTGCACGTCCATCGTCGCGCTGATCCGGGCGAAGGCGTAGGCGCCGAGCTTCGAACTGTCGGCCACGACCACCACCTGCCGGGCGCGCGAGGCCAGCAACCGGTTCACGCTCGCCTCCGCTTCGTGGTGGGCGTACAGGCCGCGCAACGGATCCACCGCGTCCACCCCGAGGAACGCGAGGTCGAGGCTCACCTCGTGCAGGATCAGCTCGGCCAGCGGCCCGGTCAGCTCGAACGACCGGGTGCGCGCGACGCCGCCGGTGGTGACGATCTTGATGCTCTGCCGCACGGTCAGCTCGTGCGCCACGTTCAGCGCGTTCGTGACCACGGTCAGTGCGGGCGCGCTGTCGGTGTTGTTGAACTCGGGCCGGGTGGCGATCGCGCGGCTCACCTCGGTGGCGGTGGTGCCGCCGTTGAGCCCGACGACCATCCCGCGTCGCACCAGCTTCGCGGCGGCCTCGCCGATTCTTTGTTTCTCGGCGGAATGCGAGGCTGCCTTGTGCCGCAACGGGAGGTCATAAGCCACATTTCCGGCGACCGCACCACCTCTGGTGCGGGTCAGCAATTGCCTGCCGGCAAGGTGGTCGAGGTCGCGTCGAATCGTCGCGGGGGAAACCCGCAGTTCCTTCGCCGTTTCCTCGACGTCGATCCTGGCCCGTTGCCCGACCATTTCGAGCAACGTGTTCAGGCGTTCATGTCGATCCACGCCTAACTACTACCTGCTTTCCCGGCGAGAAGGAAATCGGTGGCCGGACAGCCCACCGGGGATCACTCGGCGGGACTGTTGGCTTTTTGCTCACAATGCCCGCAGGAAGGCAATCGACGGCATGAAGAAGTATTCGCCGCCCTTCAGCGTGACCGCCTGCGGCACCGGATCGGCGACCGTTACGCCGCTGCGGCCCCATTCCGGTGCATAACCCGACTCCGTGCGCCTGCCCTGGCCGATCACCGGATCCAGCCCAGGCTGCGAGCCGTCCGCGGTGATCGGGAAGCCGGTGTTGTTGGCCCACAGGCGCTGGGTGAACTCGAACTGGTTACCGAGATTGCTGTTGAATGCCATGAAAAGCAGGCCGACGCCGGCGGTCGGGCGCAGAATCGGCGGCAGGTCGGTGCCCGGGTCGTCCAGGCGCCTGCCGTAGGTCTGCCCGCGCCGCGCCATCAGGTGCAGGCGCTCCCGCTCCGGTGGCTCGGCCCCGCCCGAACCACGCGGGTTCGTTTTGCGGATGTGGGCCTGGAACGGGCATTTCTGGGCCAGCTTGTCGCTGTCGTAACTGAAATCGTTCTCCACCGGGTGATGCGAACCCGCCGCGCGCTGTGAAACCAACGGGGTACCGTCCTCGAAACGCCCGATCAGCATCGCGCCTGCGCGTTCCTGGTCCTCGCCTTTCAGTTCCAGTTCGCGGGCCAGCTCTTTCTCCGCCTGTTTGAAAAGGCGAACGTTCTGTTCCAGTTTCCGGAAAACGAAATAGCTGCCAAAATGCACGGCGGGGTCCGGGGCCGCGGAATCGGGGACGAGCACCTGGCTCAATGGGGTGGCCGGATCCCACTCGTTGATACCGTCGGTGGTGTCGCGCTCGTTGTCGATGTCCTCGGTGAGGAACAGCGGCTGACTGCGACCGTCGACATAACCGAAATGCTCGATCCCGTCACCGTTTTCGTTGGTCATCCCGCGCCCGGTCTCCTCGCCGACCACCGTGACCGACCCCGGCCGCAACGCGTCGATCTCGGCCCGTTTGGCGCGTACCGGCGCCTGGTGCGCGTCCCCGATCAGCAGGACCGCGTCGATCGTCTGCCGGTACGGCTCCTCCCACTCCGGCACCGGCGGATCGGTAAGGTTCTCGACAGCGCCCTTCGCCCCGCCGAGGAACGAACCATCGGCGGGCCCGCTCGCGATCCCGAGCGTCGCGTACCCATGCGCGGTCAGCCCGAGGCCGACGTACGGTGTGCCACCGGACCGGGCCGTCTTGAATGCCTCGATCTCTTCGAGGTGGGCCTTCGCGGATTTCATCACCCCCGCGACGGCCTTCAGGAACACACGCGCTTCGCCGGCGTCGCCGAAGGCCAGGAACAGGACCTGGAGATGGTCCCGGACATGGGCTTTCAGGATGTTCGGCTGTAGCTGGTCGAGCATGTCGACGGCGTCGCCGGTCGCGGTCCGCCAGCTCAGCGGATTGGACAGGTCAACGGGCATGCCAAGCCCCTCCTCGTATCTGCGTCGAGGCGTCCCCAGTTGTTCTTCTCGCGCCTCGGAAGTAAGGACCGGCCTCGCGCGGATAAATGCATCCAGAGACGTTTTTCACCCGAACGTCGCAGCGACATACCGGCACAAACCGGACAACACACGGTCAGTGTTTGATCTTGATCGGTTCGCATCACCATCCGCCTAACCGCCGCCCGGCAACGCACCCCGACACACCCCCACGCACACACCCCGCCACCGAACCGATCCCCAGCGCCCCGTCGAACACTGCGCGATCGGGGCGGGGGTGGGGTCACAGAGCGCGCTCTGCGCGCGGCCGTTGCCGTTGCCACGCAAGGGCAAAGCGATTCCAGCCCCGCAGGCGACGGCATGACCGCCCACTCACCGTGCAAAACGAAAAAAGACGCCCGCACGGCGTCGTTGCCGTGCGGGCGCCCAGTCCTCGTGCGCCCGCGTTACGCGAGTGGGCGGTCGGTCGGGGCGATCGGCGCCGGGAGCAGTTTGCGGTCCGGCACCAGGAAGCGGTCCACCGCGGCAGCCGCCGAGCGGCCTTCCGCGATCGCCCAGACGATGAGCGACTGGCCGCGGCCCATGTCTCCGGCCACGAACACGTTGTCCACGCTCGTCTTGAAGTCCTTGTCCCGAGCGACATTCCCGCGCTGGTCCAGGTCCACGGCCAGCTCGGTGAGCAGGCCCTCGCGCTGCGGGCCGACGAAACCCATCGCCAGCAACACCAGCTGCGCCGGCAGCTCCTGCTCGGTGCCCTCGACGGGGACGAATTTCCCGCCCTCACTGCGCACCTCGACCAGCCGCAGCGCGCGCAGGTTCCCGTCGTCGTCGGCGACGAACTCTTGGGTGTTCACCGAGTAAAGCCGCTCGCCGCCCTCTTCGTGCGCGGACGAGACCCGGTAGATCATCGGGTAAGTCGGCCACGGGTGCGCGTCCGAACGGGACTCCGGCGGCCTCGGCATGATCTCCAGCTGCGTCACCGAAGCGGCGCCCTGGCGGTGGGCCGTGCCGACGCAGTCCGCGCCGGTGTCACCACCGCCGATGACCACGACGTGCTTGCCCTCGGCGCTGATCGGCGTCTCGTCCAGGGTGCCCGCGGCGACGCGGTTGGCCAGCGGCAGGAACTCCATCGCCTGGTACACGCCGGTGGTCTCGCGCCCGTCGATCGGCAGGTCGCGCCACGCGGTCGCGCCGCCGGCCAGCACCACCGCATCAAAGGACTCACGCAGCTCGGCCGCGGTCACGTCGACGCCGACGTTCACCCCGGCGCGGAACTCGGTGCCCTCGGCCTCCATCTGCTCGATCCGGCGGTCCAGCCGCCATTTTTCCATTTTGAACGCCGGAATCCCGTACCGCAGCAGCCCGCCGATCGCGTCCGCCCGCTCGAACACGACCACGTCGTGCCCGGCGCGGGTCAGCTGCTGCGCGGCGGCCAGCCCGGACGGGCCCGAACCGACGACGGCGACCTTCTTGCCGGTCTTCGTCTTCGGCGGCTGCGGGGTGACCCAGCCTTCCTCCCACGCGCGGTCGATGATCGAGATCTCGACCCGCTTGATGGTGACCGGATCGTCGTTGATCCCGAGCACACAAGCGGTTTCACACGGGGCGGGGCACAGCGTCCCGGTGAACTCCGGGAAGTTGTTCGTCGCGTGCAGCCGCTCGCTCGCGTCCTGCCAGTCCTGGCTCCACACCAGTGTGTTCCACTCGGGGATCAGGTTCCCCAGCGGACAACCCTGATGACAGAACGGGATGCCGCAGTCCATACAGCGCCCGGCCTGCTTCTCCAGCTTCGTGGAGGCGAAGTCCTCGTAGACCTCACGCCAGTCCCGGATCCGGATGTCGACCGGGCGGCTCTTCGGCGTTTCCCGGCTGGTGGTCAGAAAGCCCTTGGGGTCAGCCATGAGCGGCCTCCATGATCGCCTCGTTCACGTCGCGGCCGTCGCGTTCGGCCGCGGCCTGTGCCTGCAGAACCCGCTTGTAGTCCTTCGGCATGACCTTGCCGAACCGCTCCACGGCGACGTCCCAGTCGGCCAGCAGCGCATGTGCGACAGCGGATTCCGTTTCCACGTAATGCCTTTCCACCGCGTCACGGAGGAACTCGGTGTCCTCGTCGTCGAGTGGGTCCAGGTCGACCATCTCGCGGTTGACCCGCAGCGGAGTCAGGTCGAGCACGTAGGCGACACCGCCGGACATGCCCGCGGCGAAGTTCCGCCCGATCCCGCCGAGCACCACCACCCGGCCGCCGGTCATGTACTCGCAGCCGTGGTCGCCGACGCCCTCGACGACGGCCAGCGCGCCCGAGTTGCGCACGCAGAACCGCTCGCCGACCTTGCCGCGCAAGAAGATCTCGCCCGCGGTCGCGCCGTAGCCGATCACGTTGCCGGCGATGATGTGCTCCTCCGCGGCGAACTGCGACTCCTTCGGCGGCCGCACGATGATCCGCCCGCCGGAGAGGCCCTTGCCGACGTAGTCGTTGCCGTCGCCGATGAGCCGCAACGTGATACCGCGCGGCACGAACGCGCCGAACGACTGGCCCGCGGTGCCGGTGAAGGTCACGTCGATCGTGTCGTCGGGCAGGCCCTCGCCGCCCCACTTCTTGGTCAGCTCCGAGCCGAGCATGGTGCCGACGGTCCGGTTGACGTTGCGCACCGGCAGTTCCAGCTTCACCCGGTCACCCGAGGACAGCGCGCCCTCGGCCAGCTGGATGAGCGTGTTGTCGAGCGCCTTGTCCAGCCCGTGGTCCTGCGCCACGATCTGGTGCCGGGCCGCGCGCGGCGCCAGTTCGGGCACGTGGAAGACCGGCGCCAGGTCGAGCCCGGCGGCCTTCCAGTGCTGGATCGCGCGCCGCTTGTCCAGCAGCTCGGCGTGCCCGACCGCCTCGGCGATCGACCGGAAACCCAGCTGTGCCAAGTACTCCCGCACCTCTTGGGCGATGAACTCGAAGAAGTTCACGACGTATTCGGCCTTGCCGCTGAACTTCTCGCGCAGCTTCGGGTTCTGCGTCGCCACGCCCACCGGGCAGGTGTCGAGGTGACAGACCCGCATCATGATGCAGCCCGACACCACCAGCGGCGCGGTGGCGAAGCCGAACTCCTCGGCGCCCAGCAGCGCGGCGATCATCACGTCACGGCCGGTCTTGAGCTGACCGTCTGTCTGCACGACGATCCGGTCCCGCAACCTGTTGGCCAGCAACGTCTGCTGCGTCTCGGCCAGGCCCAGCTCCCACGGGCCACCGGCGTGCTTGATCGAGGACAGCGGCGAAGCACCCGTGCCGCCGTCGTGCCCGGAGATGAGCACGACGTCCGCGTGCGCCTTGGACACCCCGGCCGCGACCGTGCCGACGCCGACCTCGGACACCAGCTTCACGTGGATACGGGCGGCCGGGTTGGCGTTCTTCAGGTCGTGAATGAGCTGAGCCAGGTCTTCGATCGAGTAGATGTCGTGGTGCGGCGGCGGGGAAATCAGCCCGACGCCCGGCGTGGAGAACCGCGTCTTCGCGATCCACGGATACACCTTCGCACCGGGCAGCTGCCCGCCTTCGCCGGGCTTCGCGCCCTGCGCCATCTTGATCTGGATGTCGTCGGCGTTGACCAGGTACTCGCTCGTCACGCCGAACCGGCCGCTCGCGACCTGCTTCACCGCGGAGCGGCGCTCGGGGTCGTAGAGCCGCTCGGGATCCTCGCCACCCTCGCCGGTGTTGGACTTGCCGCCAAGGCGGTTCATCGCGATGGCCAGGGTCTGGTGCATCTCCATCGAGATCGAGCCGTAGGAGATGGCGCCGGTGGCGAACCGCTTGACGATCTCGGAGACCGGTTCGACCTCCTCGATCGGGACCGGCTGGCGCTCGCCCTCCTTGAAGTCGAAGAGCCCGCGCAGGGTCATCAGCTTCTCGGCCTGGTCGTTGACCGCCTGGGTGTACTCCTTGAAGATCTCGTACTTCCCCGACCGCGTGGAGTGCTGCAGCTTGAACACGGTCTGCGGGTTGAACAGGTGCGGCTCGCCTTCGCGCCGCCACTGGTAGTCCGCGCCGGTCTCCAGCTCGCGGTGGCTGGGCCGCATCTCGTCGCGCGGGAACGCGAGCGTGTGCCGCTGCCCGACCTCGTCGGCCAGCGTCTCGAACCCGACCCCGCCGAGGCGCGAAGTGGTGCCCGCGAAGCAGGTGTCGATGACTTCCGCGCCGAGCCCGATCGCCTCGAAGATCTGCGCGCCGGTGTAGGAGGCCACTGTGGACACTCCCATCTTCGACATCGTCTTGCGCACGCCCTTGCCCAGCGCCTTGATCAGGTTCCGGGTGGCCAGCTTCGGCGTGATGCCGGGAATCCGGCCCTGCTGGGCCATTTCCTCGACGGTCGCCATCGCCAGATACGGGTTGACCGCCGCGACGCCGTAGCCGATCAGCAGCGCGATGTGGTGCACCTCGCGGGCGTCACCGGCTTCCACGATGAGGCCGACCTGGGTGCGGGTCTTCTGCCGCACGAGGTGGTGGTGCACCGCGCCGGTCAGCAGCAGCGACGGAATCGCCGCGTGGTTGGCGTCCACCCCGCGGTCGGACAGCACGATCAGCCGCGCCCCGTCCTCGATGGCTTCGGACACCTCGGAGCAGATCTCGTCGAGGCGCTGCACCAGCGCCTTGCCGCCGCCACGCACGTCGTAGCGGCCGAGCACGGTGACCGCCTGGAACTCGGGCAGGTCGCCATCGTCGTTGATGTGCACGAGCTTGGCCAGCTCGTCGTTGTCCAGCACCGGGAACGGCAGCACGATCTTGCGGCAGTGCGCCGGCCCGGCCTCCAGCAGGTTCGGCTCGGCGCCGAGCTGGGTGCCCAGCGAGGTGACCAGTTCCTCGCGGATGGCGTCCAGTGGCGGGTTGGTCACCTGCGCGAACAGCTGCGTGAAGTAGTCGAAGATCTGCCGCGGCTTGCTCGACAGCGGCGCCAGCGGCGAGTCGTTGCCCATCGAACCGATCGGCTCCGCGCCGTTGCGGGCCATCGGTTCCAGCAGGGTTTCCAGCTCTTCCTGGGTGTAGCCGAAGGCCTGCTGCCGGCGCACCAGCGACGCGTGCGTCGGCACCTCGCGGTCGCGCTCCGGGAGTTCTTCCAGGTGCACCAGGCCGTTCGCGGTCCACTCGCCGTACGGGTGCTCCGCGGCGAGGCCGCCCTTGATCTCCTCGTCGTCGATGATCCGCCCGGCGGCGGTGTCCACGAGGAACATCCGGCCCGGCTCCAGCCTGCCCTTGCGCACGATGCTCGCCGGGTCCAGCTCCAGCACGCCGACCTCACTGGCGAGCACGACGAGGCCGTCCTCGGTGACCCAGTAGCGGGCGGGGCGCAGGCCGTTGCGGTCGAGCACCGCGCCGATCTGGGTGCCGTCGGTGAAGGACACCAGCGCGGGCCCGTCCCACGGCTCCATCAGCGCGGAGTGGAACTCGTAGAAGGCCCGCCGCTGCGGGTCCATCTCCTCGTGGTTCTCCCAGGCCTCGGGGATCATCATCAGCACCGCGTGCGGCAGGCTGCGGCCGCCGAGGTGCAGCAGCTCCAGCACTTCGTCGAACGTGGCCGAGTCGCTCGCCCCGCGCGTGATGACCGGGTAGATCCGCTTGAGGTCACCGGGAATCAGGTCGGTGGCGAGCATCGACTCGCGCGCGTCCATCCAGTTCCGGTTGCCGCGCAGGGTGTTGATCTCCCCATTGTGCGCCACGTACCGGTACGGGTGCGCCAGCGGCCAGGACGGGAAGGTGTTGGTGGAGAACCGGGAGTGCACCAGGCCGATGGCGCTGGTCACCCGCTCGTCGGTCAGGTCCGGGAAGAAGCGCTCCACCTGCGGCTCGGTGAGCATTCCTTTGTAGACGATCGTGCGGGCGGAAAGGCTGGGGAAGTACACGCCTTCCGGCTCCAGCGCGTGTTCGGCGCGCTTGCGCACGCAGAAGGCGGCGCGCTCCAGCGCGAGATCGGTGACGCCTTCTTCGCGCGAGGCAACGAAGAGCTGGGTGAAATGCGGCATGACCGACTTCGCGGTCGGGCCGACGTGTTCGGGGTCGATGGGCAGTTCGCGCCAGCCGAGGACCTTCATGCCCTCTTCGGCCGCGATGCCCTCGATCGCGCTCATCGCCCGGCCACGCGCGGTTTCGTCGGTCGGCAGGAAAGCCGTGCCCACGGCGTATGAACCAGCTTCAGGCAGCGTGAAATCCACGACCTCGCGGTAGAACGCGTCCGGGATCTGGATCAGGATGCCGGCGCCGTCCCCGGTGTCCGGCTCGGCTCCTCTCGCACCCCGATGCTCGAGATTTCGCAGCGCGACCAGTGCCTTACGCACGATCTCATGGTCTCGCCGCCCGGCGAGATCGGCGACGAAGGCGACGCCACAGGCGTCGTGTTCGTATTGTGCGTCGTACAAGCCTGCCGGCTTGCTCGTGCTGTGGCGGGTCACGGCTGGCCGCCTCCTTGGGCGTTCGGCGGCCAGGGTTCACCCGATCGTGCAGGCCTTGGAGAGCCTGGCTAACACGGTTGTCCCGGGCCGCGATGGTCAGTCGAGAGGAAAGTGGCGAGGTGTGCTGCCATTGGGCAGCTGCCATCGCCCGGCCGCACGTCACTGGGTGGCCGTTCGAGCTGTACGTCGTTTGGGCGTTTTTTCGGTTTTCCGGCCGGCTTGGCGCTCGAAGTGGTGGGAGCGCCGCCACGGCGTGGTTGTTACTCCCGGGTTGGCCGGTCTTATGACAGTAGTGTGAATTAGCTGTTATCGACATACGTCGAACGCCGCTCGTGGGAAATGCCACGTCGGCGTTGACTCCGGACCGCTGTCCGTACCTACCCCGGACCACCGGGGTTGACCAGGTCAAACGGGGGTCAGGTGGGTCAGCGTGATCGATTCACTCGGTCAGCGGGGCCACGGTTCGCGGTAACCGGAGTGTTACTCAAGCGGCGGCCGTCCGGGGGATCAACCACGCTCTGCCTGCCGGTGTCAGCACCGCGGGAACGCGTTCGCACGGGCTTCCCTGTCGTGCCGGGGCGACCAGTCCGAGCCCGGCGAGCCGGCGCGCGCAGGATTGGTCGCAACAGGCCAGCCCGTCGAAGAAGAGATCCGGCTCGCTGCTGCAGGTGATTTCGGCGCGGCCCGAGGCCACGGCCTTCAGCAGGGCCAGCTCGCGATGATTCAGTTCGGCGGCGTCCGGTGGCATGTCGCCTCCTCGTGGTTCTTCGCTCGATTAAAACTCGCGGTTCACTCGGATCCACGGAAGATGTGCGGAATGTCTCGTCCATCGCGTGTTGCGAACATGCTGCACCGTGATCCGGCCCGGATAATGGCGTTGTGAACGGACTGGTGATGCGCTTCCTGGGGCACTCGACGGTCCGTCTGGAGCTGGCGGGACGCGTCGTGCTCACCGATCCCGCGCTCACCCGGAGCATCGGCGGGCTCGTCCGCGTCGCCGCGCCGCTGCCCCGGCACACCTGGCAAGGCGTCGATCTCGTGCTGATCTCGCATCTGCACGGAGACCATCTGCACCTGCCCTCGCTGCGGCGGCTCGGCCCGGACGTGCTGATCGTGGTACCGCGAGGAGCCGGGGAGTGGTTGCGGCGCCGGGGTTTCTCCGCGGTGCACGAGATCGGGGTCGGCGAGACCGTCGACGAGTCCGGGCTGAGGATCACGGCTGTGCCCGCGAAGCATTCCGGTCATCGCTGGGGCCCGCGGTTCACGCACGGCCCGCAGGCGCCCGCGATCGGCTACCTCATCGAGGCCGCCGGGGTGCGGGTCTACAACTCCGGCGACACCGACCTGTTCGAGGAGATGGCCGGGTTCGGTCCGCTCGATGTCGCGCTGCTCCCGGTTTGGGGCTGGGGCCCGAACCTGGGGCCAGGGCACCTCGATCCGGAGCGCGCGGCCGAGGCCGTGCGGCTGCTGCGGCCGAGAGTGACGGTGCCGGTGCACTGGGGAACCCTTGCGGTGCCGGGAATCGCGCGCACCGGCCGGATGCGCCGGCTGTTGACCGAGCCGCCGCGCAGATTCGCGACCGCCGCGGAGGGGGACACGGAGGTCCTGGTGACGGAGCCGGGGGAGCAGGTCGCGTTGCGCGACAACACAGAGGTGGGCGAGTGAGCTGGACCGACCCGGCGTCGATCGGTTACCCCACCCTGTTCCTCGGCGTGCTCATCGGTTCCATAGTGCCGATCGTGCCCACCGGTGCGGTCGTCGGCGCGGCGGCCGCGGTCGCGATGACCACCCCGCACCTGAACCTGCCGCTGGTCCTGCTGCTCGCCACCCTGGGCGCGGCGAGCGGCGACCTCATCACGTTCGCGATCGCGCGCCTCGGTGGTGACGCCGCGGTGCGCTGGCTGGGGCGCGGGCAGCGGCCGGACAGGCTGGCCGGTGCGCGGGACAGGTTCAAACGGCAGGGCTGGCAGCTCATCGTGGTCGGCAGGCTGATCCCGGCCGGGCGGATCCCGGTGCTGCTCGCGGCGGGCGCTGTGTCGTACCCATGGCGCAGACTGGTGCCCGCGACGCTCGCGGCGTGTGTGCTGTGGGCGGTCGCGTACGCGTTGCTGGGGGTGGTCAGTGGTGGCATCTTCGACTCGCCGCTGATCGCGACCCTGCTGGCCGCGGTGCTGGTGCTGGTGGTGACGGGCGTGGTGAACCTGGTGGCGAAACGGCGCCGCGAGAAGGCGAAAGGGCGCCAGGGGGAAACGAAGGTGGGTTCATGACGGAAGCGGAGCGGGGCCGCCTGCTGCGGCGTGGGCGGACGGCTGCCCGAGTGGTGCTGGTTTGGCTCACGGTCGCGCTTTCCTTGCACGGGCTGGACTTGTGGCTCGACGGGTTCTCGATGCCGCAGTGGTGGCAGCCGATCGTCTGCGCGCTGCTGCTGGGCCTGCTGACCGGTGTGGTGTGGCCGCTGGTGCTGCGGGTCGCGTTGCCGCTGGCGCTGTTCACGCTCGGCATCGGCAGTTTCCTGTTGCTGGGCGCGGGCGCGCTCGCCGCGCTGGCCGCGGTGCCCGGGGTGCAGGTCGACGGGCTGCGCACCGGGGTGCTCGTCGTGGTGGGGATTTCGGCGGTCAACGCCGTGGTCAGCAGCGTGCTGGCGATCGACGAGGACGAGATCTTCTTCCGCCGCGCCGCGCGCAGCAGCAGGCGCCGCCCCGAGCAGGCCGAAGACCAGCCGCCCGGCGTGATCTTCCTGCAGGTGGACGGCCTCGGGTACGACGTGGTGCGCCGCGCGGTGCGCGACGGCGACATGCCGACGCTGGCCCACTGGCTGGCGAAGGACAGCCACAACCTGACCCAGTGGCAGACGGACTGGAGCTCGCAGACCGGCGCCAGCGTGGCGGGCATCCTGCACGGGTCCAATTACGACATTCTCGGTTTCCGTTGGTACGAAAAGGATCGCGACCACGTGATGGCGTGCGCGCACCCGAAGGACGCGGCCGAGATCGAGCGCCGGCATTCGGACGGGCGCGGTTTGCTGGCGGTGGACGGGGCCAGTCACGGCAACCTGTTCACCGGCGACGCCCCGCACTACAGCCTGACGATGAGCGCCGTTTCGGTGTTGCTGCCCAAGGGTTTGCGCCGCCGTCGCAAGGATCGGGTTGGCGCCGGGTACTACACGTACTTCGCGAACCCGGTGAACGCCGTGCACACTTTGCTGTCGGCGTTGGTGGACGTCGGCCGTGAGCTGTCCGCGGCGGCGCGGCAGCGGCGGGCCCGGGTGCACCCGCGGGTCAAGCGCGGTGGGATCTATCCCTTGGCGCGTCCGGGAACCACGGTCATCGCGCGGGACGTCACGGTGTCCGCGGTGCTGGAGGACATGCTCGACGGGCGTTCGGTGGTGTACGCGGACTTCCTCGGCTACGACGAGGTGGCGCACCATTCCGGGATCGAGCGGTTCGATTCGCTGGCCGTGCTGCGGGCGATCGACCAGCAGATCGGGCGGTTGCACCGGGCGAGCGAACTCGCACCGCGGCGGTACCACCTCGTCGTGCTGTCCGACCACGGGCAGACGCAGGGATGGGCGTTCGCGGACCGGTTCGGTGAGACGATCGAGGAGTACGTCGGCAAACTGTGCGGTGGCCCGTCGGAGCAGGTCGCGCAGACGGGCGGGCCGATCGCCCAGCGCCTGCGGGACCGTTCGCAGCGCGCCGGCCGGATCGAGCACAAGCCGCGGCTGGACCGCACCGGCCCCAGCGAGGTCAAACGCGTCGCTCCCGGCGTGGTGGTCACGGTTTCCGGGCACATAGCGATGGTTTCCTTCACCGATTACGAAGGCCGGGTGGAGCTGGAGACGATCGAGCGCGAGTATCCGGATCTGTTGCCCGCGTTGGTGGACCACCCCGGCGTCGGCTTCATGCTGGTGCGCAGCAAGGAGTTCGGCCCGGTCGTGCTCGGCCGCGACGGCCTGCACCGGTTGGCGACGGGCTATGTCATCGGGGATGATCCGATCGCCCACCTGAACCCGCACGCGGCGGAGCAGATCAAGCGCGTCGACACGTTCCCGCACTGCGCCGACATCATGATCAACAGCCGTTTCGACCCGGAGACCGAGCAGGCTTCCCCGTTCGAGATGCACGTCGGTTCGCATGGCGGTTTCGGTGGGCCACAAGAGCGGGGTTTCCTGATCTACCCGCGCGAGTTCGATTCGCCGGGCGAGCTGGTCGGGGCCGAGGCACTGCACAAGCTGTTCCGGCTGTGGTTGACGAAGCTGGGCCACCCCGAACCCGCATAGCGGAAGGGCTTTGAACCCGACCGAGTTGGTGGGCATCCCGTCGCCTGCACTGGCCCTCATCACTTCAGCCCGGGCCCGCAACCTGCGCTGGAACCGCGCCGTGCTCAACGGGAACCGCTGAGGGCGCTAAGGATCGGTTCGGGGGCGGGGTGAGGCTCGCGTTGCGTTGCCGGGCGGCGGTGTGTGGGTCAGCTACCGAAAACCGCCGTGACCCCGCCCAGCTCACCCATGTTCGCCACGACGGTGTCGCCTGGTCGCACCGGGAAGGCACGGGTCATCGAGCCGGGCAGGATGACGTGGCCCGGTTCCAGGTCGATACCGAGCGGGCCGACGGTGTTCGCCAGCCACACCAGTGCGTTCACGGGCGAACCCAGCACAGCGGCGCCCGCGCCGGTGGCGACGAGCTCCCCGCCCAGCTGCAATGTGCAGCCGGTCAGCCGGAGGTCCACATCGGACAGTGCGGTCGGCTTGCTGCCCAGCACGACCCCGCCGGAGGAGGCGTTGTCGGCGATGGTGTCGACGATCGAGATCTTCCAGTCGGTGATCCGCGAGTCGACGATCTCCAGCGCGGGCAGGACGAACTCGGTGGCGCGGATCGCGTCGGCGACGGTCACGCCGGGGCCGGAGAGCTTCTTCCCGAGCACGAAGGCGATCTCGGGCTCGATCCGCGGCTGCAGGTACGAACCGGCCGGAATGACGTGGTGTTCCAGGTGGAACATCTCGCTCAGCAGGTGCCCGTAGTCGGGCTGGTCGACGCCCATCTGCTCCTGCATCGCCCGCGACGCGAGCCCCACCTTGTGGCCCTTGACGATCTGCCCCCGCGCCACCCAGGTGCGCACCTGCTCCTGCTGGATCCGGTAGGCGTCCTCGACGGTCGCGCCGGGGTGGGTTTCGATCACGGGGGCGGTCGGCTCGCCCTTTTCGTAGGCGAGCAGCAGCCGCTCCGCCGCCTCCCGCACCGCTGCAGATTCCATACCCGAGACCTTCGTCGCGCGAACGCCGCCGCGCAAGCCAGCCGTTCCGCTCACCGGCACGAAAAAGGCCGGGCCCCGCGCACGGGGACCCGGCCTTCTCCGGCTCGAACTAGGGCAACAGCAGGAACGCCAGGCCGTTCGGCGAACCGAGGCCGGTGACGTTGTCGTACCCGCCCGTGGTGTGGATCGTCAGGTTCGGGTAGTCGAAGGTCCGGGCGGAGGTGATCAGCCCGCTCGTGGCGTCCACCGAGTTGGCGTAGTCCACCCGCTCGACCGCACCGTCCACATGCCGGACGTCATTGATCGCCTGGCTGTGCGAAGCGGCCTGGTAGGCCAGCGGGTTGATGAAGCCGTGGTGGAAGTGCGCCAGGCTGTCCGAAACCGCCATGACCCCGGCGAGCACCGGCGACGCGAGGCTCGTCCCGCCGATGCGGTACTGGTCGTAGTACACGCCGTCCGGGAACGTCTGCGTCTGTCCGATCAGGAACCCGGTGTTCGGGTCGGCGACCGCGGACAGGTCGGGCACCACGCGGCCCTTGGCCTTGCCGTGCTGGTTCTGCGTGGACAGCGCGTCCGGCACCACGCCCTTCTGGTAGAAGGGCTGGTCGAAGATCACGCTGGTGCCACCACCGGCACCGGAGGTGAACGCCCCGGGCGGACCGGGCACGTACGTGCCGTTGGTCAGCGTGCTTTTGCCGGTCTCCCAACCGGTTTCGAAGATCTGCTTGCCGTCCTTGCCGACCGCGAGGCTGGTGCCGCCGACGGCGGTCACCCACGGGTCGGAAGCCGGGAAGTCGGCCGAGGGGGTGCCGAGGTTGGCGGCCTCGTCACCGCTGTCACCGGACGAGAAGAACACGCCGATGCCCTCCATCGCGGCCTGCAGCGCGATCTGGTTCCAGACCCGCACCTCCGACGCCGGGATGTCCTCACCCGCGTCGCCGTAGGAGTTGGAGATGATGTCGGCGGTGTGCCCGGAAACGATCCAGTTCAGCGACTCGTCCAGCGAAGCGTCCTGGCAGTCCGACGCCCCGACGTAGAGGATCTTCGCGCTCGGCGCCATCGCGTGCACGGCTTCGACGTCGAGCGTCTGCTCGCCGTACCAGCCGGCGGCGTCACACTGGTCCGGCGGCTCCAAGGCCGGGTTCGTCGGGAAGATCTTCTCCGAGAACTGGCCCTTCGACAGCGGGTTCGACGGGTCGTTCTTCTTCGCGTACTCCGCCGCGTCGGCGTAGAGCGTCGGGGAAGCGAAGGCGTCCACGATCGCGACCGTGGTGCCGGCACCGCTCGCGCCGACCTTGTCGACACCGTAAGCCGAACGCAGCTGCGCCGGGGTGTAGCCGCACGGCGCGTACGGCAGGTTCTTGCCGCCGTAGGCCGGGTCGGTGGTGTCGGTCTTCTCGCCGTAGTACGCGCTGCACGGGCGCGCGTTGCGGAAGCCGTCCGAGGGCGGCACGTCGTTCGGCGTGCCGTCGGTGTGCGAGGGCTTGAGCAGGTTGGTGGCCTGGTCCACGCCGACGACGCCGAGCACGTCACTGGCGAGCGCCGTGGGCACCGACAGTTCCTTGTCCGCGGCACGCAGCGTCTGGCCCTCGACCTTGTACTTGCCGAGTTCGACGCTGAACGCCTTCTCCACCTGGTCGGCGGTACCGGTCGCTTCGACGTACGCCTTGTTCGACGGCACGGCGCCGATGGCGAACCCGCTGCCGGCCAGCCAGTCCCGCACCGCGCCGACGGTCGAGTCCGTGGCGGCGAACTGGTCGCGCACCTGGTCGGGGGTGAGATACTGCTTGTACGTCTTGCTCGACGGGTCGCTGGCGGCCTGTGCGGCAGCCTCGGCCCCGGTCTGGTCGCGCATCGTCAGGTAGACGCGGAAGTTCAGCTTCGACGACGGGGCCGAATCGGCGACCTTCGCCTGCGGGACGGCCCAACGCGGGTGGGACAGCGGGATCACCGCTCGTCCCTGCGCGGACGCCGTGGCGGGCGCCGCCGCGGCAACGCCACCCGCGAGGGCGAGCGAAACGAACAGGGTCAGAGCTCTTCGCACTGGAGGCTTCCCCTCTGCAAAAGTAGGGCGGAACTGGCCAGAGATTAGGCCGGTTATTCGGCCAGGGGAAGAAAAAGATGACGAAAGTCGGGGAATTCCCTTGGGCGCGGGCGCAAAAGTCGGATTCCCATACTTAGTAGGTAATCGGACAAAGCGGGCCTATGGGAATACGCCGTTCTCGGTCACCACGGCGAAGATCAGGTCCGCCGGGGTCACGTCGAACGCCGGGTTGAACGCCGGCGCGCCCTCGGGGGCGATCCGGGTGCCCGCCACTGTGGTCACTTCGTCGTCGGCGCGCTCCTCGATGACGATCCCGCCACCCGCCGGCAGCTCCGGGTCCACAGTGGACTGTGGCGCCACGACGACGAACGGGACGCCGTGCCGCGCGGCGGCGAGCGCCAGCCCGTAGGTGCCGACCTTGTTGGCCACATCGCCGTTCGCGGCGATCCGGTCGGCGCCGACCACGACACAGTCCACCAGTCCGCGTGCGACCGCCGAAGCCGCGGCGGAATCCGGCAGCACCCGGTACGGCACGCCCGCCTCGGCCAGCTCCCACGCCGTGAGCCGGGCGCCCTGCAGCAGCGGCCGGGTCTCGTCGGCGAACACGTACTCCACGTGCCCGGCATCGTGCAGATGCCAGACCACGCCGAGCGCGGTGCCCCAGCCGACGGTCGCGAGCCTGCCGGCGTTGCAGTGCGTCAGCAGCCGCAGCGGCCTGCGCTCACAGCGTTCGAGGATCAGTTCGGCCGCGCGGCCGGACGCCTGCCGGTTCACCCGCTCATCCTCGTCGAGCATGGCTTTCGCTTCCGCCAGCACGCCTTCCGGCCCTTCGGGCAGCTTCGCCAGCGCCCGCCGCACGCCCCAGCTCAGGTTGACCGCCGTCGGCCGCGCGTGCGCGAGACGCTCCGCGTCGGCCAGCACGTTGCCGGTCTTGCCCTTGTGCCGCAAGGCCGACAGGGCCACGCCCAGTGCGCCGGCCGCGCCAAGGGCCGGCGCTCCGCGCACGGCGAGCCGTTGGATCGCGGAGATCAGCTCGTCCACGGTTTCCAGCCGCAGCAGCCGGAACTCCCGGGGCAGCGCGGTCTGGTCGATGATCACGACGGCGCCCTCGGCCCAGTCGATGGTTCGCTGCATACCCCCATTGAACTCGACGACGGCGTCCTCGGCGCCTAGCTTGAGGCGATGACCGGTCGTACGAAGTATCTGCTGGACGAAGCGGACCTCCCGACGCGCTGGTACAACGTGGTCGCGGACCTGCCCGAGCCGCCGCCCCCGCCGCTGCACCCCGGCACCGGCGAGCCGGTCGGCCCGGCCGACCTCGCCCCGCTGTTCCCCGAGGCGCTTATCGCCCAGGAGGTGACGGCGGATCGCTATGTCGATATCCCGGAAGAGGTGCTCGACGTCTACCGCCTCTGGCGACCGTCGCCGCTGTATCGCGCGCGGCGGCTCGAGAAGGCGCTAGGCACCCCGGCACGGATCTACTACAAGTACGAAGGTGTCAGCCCGGTCGGTTCGCACAAGCCGAACACCGCCGTGCCCCAGGCGTTCTACAACGCGGCCGAGGGCGTACGGCGGCTGACCACGGAGACCGGCGCCGGCCAGTGGGGCAGCGCGCTCGCGTTCGCGAGCGCCACCTTCGGCCTGGAGTGCGAGGTGTGGCAGGTCCGCGCCTCCTACGACCAGAAGCCCTATCGCAAGATCATGATGGAGACCTTCGGCGCGAAGGTGCACCCGAGCCCGTCGGAGCTGACCGCGGCGGGCCGCGCCGTGCTGGCCGAGCACCCGGACTCCACCGGCAGCCTCGGCATCGCCATCAGCGAGGCGGTGGAGCAGGCCGCGGCCGACCCGAACGCCCGGTACGCGCTGGGCAGCGTGCTCAACCACGTGCTGCTGCACCAGACGGTGATCGGCGAGGAAGCGCTCAGGCAGTTCGAACTGGCCCAGGACAAGCCCGACCTGCTGATCGGCTGCACCGGCGGCGGGTCGAACTTCGGCGGGCTGGCCTTCCCGTTCCTCCGCGAGAAACTCGCCGGCCGGATGAACCCGGACATCGTCGCGGTGGAGCCCGCGGCGTGCCCGTCGCTGACCCGCGGCCGTTACACCTACGACTTCGGCGACACCGCTGGGCTCACCCCGCTGCTGAAGATGCACACGCTCGGGCACGACTTCATCCCGGACCCGATCCACGCCGGCGGCCTGCGCTACCACGGAATGTCGCCGCTGCTGTCCCACATCTACGAGCTGGGGCTGATCAGCGCGGTCGCGATCCCGCAGCAGGAATGCTTCGCCGCGGGCGTGCGCTTCGCCCGCAGCGAGGGCATCATCCCGGCGCCGGAGCCCACCCACGCGCTCGCCGTCTGCGTCCGGGAAGCGTTGCGCTGCAAGGAAACCGGGGAGGAGAAGGTGATATTGACCGCGCTCTGCGGGCACGCACACCTCGACCTGCCCGCGTACGCGGCACACCTGTCGGGGCAGATGGTGGACAACGACCTGTCGGAGTCCGCGCTGGCGGAGGCGCTCGCGAGCGTCCCGGCCACCTGATGCGTGCCTGGCGCGTGCCCCGCCCCGGGCCCGCGATCGGGGCGCTGCTCCGCTCGGCGGAGGAGCCGGTGCCCGAACCGGGCGAGGGCGAGCTGCTGGTGAAGGTGCACGCGTGCGGGGTCTGCCGGACGGATTTGCACGTGGCCGCGGGCGATCTGCCGGTGCACCGGCCGTGGGTCGTGCCGGGGCATGAGGTGGTCGGCGAAGTCGTCGAGGCCGCCGGGGAGTTCGCGGCGGGGGACCACATCGGCATCGCGTGGCTGCGGCACACCTGCGGGGTCTGCCGGTTCTGCCGTCGTGGCGCCGAAAACCTGTGCCCGGAGTCGACGTACACCGGGTGGGACGCCGACGGTGGTTACGCCGAATATGCCGTGGTTCCGGCGGATTACGCCTACCGGCTGCCTGAAGGCTATTCGGATGCCGAGCTGGCGCCACTGCTGTGCGCGGGGATCATCGGGTACCGGGCGCTGCGCCGCGCGGAGCTGCCGGACGGCGGGCGGCTGGGCATCTACGGCTTCGGCGCCAGCGCGCACCTCGCGGCTCAGGTCGCGATCGCCGAAGGGGCCGAGGTCCACGTGTTCACCCGTAGCGCCAAGGCCCGGCAGCTGGCGATGGCGCTCGGCGCCGCCTCGGCGGGGACGGAGGCCGCGGCGGGCACGCTGGATTCGGCGATCCTGTTCGCCCCGGCCGGTGAACTGGTGCCGCCCGCGCTGGCGGCGCTCGACCGAGGCGGAACCCTTGCGGTGGCAGGCATCCACCTCTCCGATGTGCCGGTGCTCGACTACCAGCGGCACCTGTTCCAGGAACGGCAGCTGCGCAGCGTCGCCTCGAACACGCGGGACGACGGCCGCGGCTTCCTCGATTTCGCCGCACGGCACCGGCTCCGCATCACCACCCAGCGGTACGCGCTGAAAGACGCCGACACCGCGTTGGCCGATCTTGCCGCCGGTCGGGTCACGGGCGCAGCAGTATTGGTGCCATGAGTATCGAGGCACCGCACGCGGCAGGCGTGACGAAGGAACGAGTGCGTGGCGGACCGATCGGGTGCGGGTGTCCCGCATGAACACAGACCCGTCTCTCACTTACACGTCGTATCTCGCGCTGGACGAGGTACTCGGCGCGCAGCGGCCCCGATCGGCCGAGCACGACGAGATGCTGTTCATCGTCATCCACCAGGTCTACGAGCTGTGGTTCAAACAGCTCCTCCACGAGCTGCGTTACCTGCAGGAACGCCTGGCCGACGGCGACACCGCGCACGCGATCCGCACGCTGCGCCGGATCCTCACCGTGCTCAAGGTGGTCGTCGCGCAGATCGATGTGCTGGAGACGATGACGCCCAGCCAGTTCACCAGCTTCCGGACCAGGCTCGACGCCGCCAGCGGGTTCCAGTCGGCGCAGTTCCGGGAGTTGGAGGCGGTGCTCGGGCGGCGGTCCTTCGAGTACTACCCGGCCGACCCGCAGGCCAGAGCGCGGATCGAGGCAGCCATGTCCGGCCCGTCGCTGTTCGACTCGTTCCTGGGCTACCTCGCCGGCCAAGGATACGACGTCGAGGGTGACCGGCGTGCGCTGTTGCTGCGGATGTACGCCGACGACGCCGGGCCCGCGGTGATCGCCGAACACCTGGTGGACCTCGACGAAGGCATCCAGGAATGGCGCTATCGGCACGTCAAGATGGTGGAGCGCACGATCGGCGACAAGTCCGGCACCGGCGGTTCCTCCGGCGCGGGCTATCTGCGCGAGACTCTCTTCCGGCCGGTGTTCCCCGAACTCTGGGCGGTGCGGGCGAACCTGTAGATGTGGGAAAGTACCGGTGGGGCGTGGGGATGACCTTCCCGCGGCCCGCCGACAACTCAATCCACGGGCGGGCGCCACAAGCGACCTGCCCGCACCGCAGACGAGGAGTCATCACCTTGACCGAAGGTGTATTCGGCCGGGAAACCGGCCATGAGCAGGTCGTCTACTGCCAGGATCCGGTGACCGGCCTGAAGGCGATCATCGCGATCTATTCCACGGCGCTGGGCCCCGCGCTCGGCGGAACCCGGTTCTACCCGTACGCCCGCGAGGAAGACGCGCTGGCCGACGTGCTGGCGCTGTCCAAGGGCATGGCTTACAAGAACGCGCTCGCCGGGCTGGACCTCGGCGGTGGCAAGGCCGTCATCATCGGCGATCCCGCCAAGGACAAGAGCGAGGCGCTTCTTCGCGCCTACGGCCGCTTCGTCCAGTCGCTCGGTGGCCGCTACATCACCGCCTGTGACGTCGGCACCTACGTCGCCGATATGGATGTGGTGGCGCGGGAGACCAGGTTCGTCACCGGGCGTTCCCCGGACGACGGGGGCGCGGGTGACTCCTCGGTGCTCACCGCGTTCGGCGTCTTCCAGGGCATGCGCGCCGCGGCCGCGCACCGGTGGGGCAGCACGGATCTGGCCGGACGGCGGGTCGGCGTCTCCGGAGTCGGCAAGGTCGGGTTCATCCTGGCCGGGCACCTCGTCGAGGCCGGCGCGCAGGTGGTGGTCACCGATGTCTCCGCGGCGGCGATCGATCGCGTCAAGGCGGCGCACCCCGGGGTCGAGATCGCCGCCGACGCGGAAACGCTGGTCCGGACCCCGCTGGACATCTTCGCCCCGTGCGCGCTCGGCGGCGCGCTGAACGACGAGACGGTGCCGGTGCTGGCTGCCGAAATCGTTTGCGGCGCGGCGAACAACCAGCTCGCGCACCCCGGCATCGAGAAGCAGCTGGCCGATCGCGGCGTGCTGTACGCGCCGGACTACCTGGTGAACTCGGGCGGGGTGATCCAGGTCAGCGACGAGCTGCACGGATTCGACTTCACCAGGGCCAAGCGCAAGGCATCGGCCATCTTCGACACCACGAAGGCCGTTTTCGACCTGGGCGACGCCGAAGGCGTACCTCCGGCCACGGCCGCCGACAGGCTCGCCGAGCGGCGGATGTCGGAGGTCGGGAGGCTACGGTCCATCCTGGTGCCGTGAAAGAAATCTTCGCGGCGGCGGGCGTGCACGGCTGGGTGCACGCCCGCTGTTTCGGCTGTACCGGTGAAACAGGCCTGGGCGCGGACGAGTCCGTGGTGCTGGCTTCGACCGTGAAGGTGCCGCTGGTACTGGAATTCGGCAGGCAGGCGGCGGCCGGGCAACTGGACCCGGCCGATCGCCTGCGCGTGACCGCGGCCGACAGGCTCGGCGGCAGTGGAACGGCGGGCTGTTTCGACGACGTCGAGCTGAGCCTGCGGGACGCCGCGCTGTTCGCCTTGTCGTTGAGCGACAACACAGCCGCGGACCTGCTGTTCGATCGCGTGGGCCGGGACAACGTCCGCTCGCTGGTGCGCGAGCTGGGCCTGGCGCAGACGCGGATCATCGGCTCACCGCGCGACATCGTGCAGACGATGGCGGACGATGTCGGCGCCCGCGACGCGACGGAGTTCGCCGAGCGCTACGCGGAGCTGAGTGAGGAGCAGGTATTCGCCCTGCGCGCCCTCGACCCCGCCCACACCACGAGAAGCACTCCCCGTGACATGACCCGGTTGTTGCTGCTGATCGGCCAGGAACTCGCCGGGCCGCCCGAGGTATGCCGGTGGCTGCGGGGCTTGATGGGCCGGCAGCTGAACTGGCACCGGTTGACGGCTGCCTTCCCGCCGGAGGTGACGGTGTGGGGCAAGACGGGAAGCCTGCTGAACATCCGGAACGAAATCGGCGTGACCGAATACCCGGACGGAACCCGTTATGCGGTAGGCGTTTTCACCCGCGCCGACACCCTCACGCAACGCTTGCCAGACACAGACCACGCCATCGGCGAAGCCGCACGGTGGGCAGTGGAACACTTGGAACACAAGGAAAACTGCGGGCGATAGCCCGCTTTGCGCTCGACTACCCACTCTGTGGCGCGTGACCGCATTCCCCTGGCCATCCTTGAGCCTGTCCCTCCGGCGAGGAGAATCTTTTCCCTTGCGCTGCGAGGGCAACGGCCGCGCAGAGCGCGCTTGTGACCCCGCCCCGATCGCGCAGTGTTCAAGGGTCGCCGCACCGTGTCAAGGTGGGAAAGATGCCTTGACACGGCACGTCGGCCGCTGAGGGCGCTGGGGATCGGTTCGGTGGCGGCGTGGTGTGTCGGCCCCTGCTTTGGCGGACCGGTCACGTCCGTCCAAAGACGACATTCCATGGCCTTGCCCCGTCGTTGTTCTCGGGGGCGAGGCGGCCGCTTTCCATGCCCCGCACCACTTTCACCACCAGACCCGCCAGCTCTGCCACCGCCGGGTGGGGCATCGCCGCGGGCCAGGCCAGTGACATCCGGCTGCTGAGCATCCCGGAGGGCAACGGGCGCCACACCACGCGGGATTCCTTCTGTGCCACCGTTCCGTCGTCGAAAGCGACGCCGTGTCCGGACAGCACCATGCCCAGCGCGAACTCCGGGTTGCGTGCGTGGTGCACCGCCGTGGGGCGGAAACCGTGTTCCCAGCAGGCGCGCAGCACCGCGTCGTACCGGCCCGGGGCGCTGTCGCGCGGGAAGATCACCAAGCCCAGGCCGGCAAGCTCCGCCAAAGTCACCTGCGCCTGCGCGGCCAACGGTGAATCGCGTGGCAGCACGACGCCCAGCGGGATCTCGGCAGCTGGGCCGAACTCCAGGCCGGTCGCGTCCACCGGATGTGGCAGCAGCCCCGCGTCCAGTTCACCGTCCGCCAGCAAACGAACCTGCTCAGTCGTGGTCAGTTCCCGCGGTTCCAGCCGCACATCCGTCCGCCCGAACGAACTGTGCAGCGCCGCCAGCACCCGCCCGGCCAGCTCCGGTGGCACGCCGACGCGCAGCGCGTCCACCTCGCCACGGTGGGTCCGGCCGACCAGATCCCGCATCCGGTCCCACCGTGCCAGCAGGTCCCGCGCCTCGGTCAGCAGGATCTGCCCGGCTTCGGTCAGCTCCACGTGCCTGCTGTCGCGGTCGAACAACCGCGCGCCGAGGTCGGATTCGAGTTTCCGGATGCGCTGGCTCAACGGCGGTTGTGCGATATCGAGCCGCCCCGCAGCCCGCCCGAAGTGAAGTTCTTCCGCCACGACGACGAAGTAGCGCAGCTGACGCAGTGGGTCCACGCTGCAACGATATCGGTTCGCATATCGCCGGGACAGGCCGCTGGTCTTGGACAGGCGTACCAGTTCTGTGTTGTCTTGCGGCCATGACTCAGTTGAGACGACGAGGATTCCTCGGTGTCGGCGCGGCGGCATTGGCCGGCGCGGCCGTGCCCGCCACTGCCCTTGCCGCCGCCACGCCGGCGAGCACGGGTGCCGTGACGCTGCGCTGGTGGGGCAACAACGGCTGGGAAATCCGCCTGCCCGGCGGTAGGACCGTGCTGATCGACCCGTGGCTCACCCGCTTCAAGACCGGCACCTACACCCCGGCGGGCGCGGATCCGGCGACCCCGCTTTCGGTCGACACCGCGCTCATCGACCACTACGTCGACAGCGGCGAACTACGCGCCGACCACATTCTCGTCACCCACGGCCACTACGACCATTTGACCGACATTCCCTACCTCGCGAAGAAAACCGGCGCGACCGTGCTGGGCACCGAGACCCACCTCAACCTGCTGAGCGCACTCGGCGCCCCGGAGGACCAGTTCGGGCTGGCCGCGGGCGGCGAGTACCTGGACTTCGGCGACTACACGATCCGCGTGCTGCGGTCCCTGCATTCCGAATCCGGCACTCGCGCTACGGTCCCGTTCCCCGGCACCCGGCCCGGCTTGGGCGAGGCGAAACTGCCCAAGCCGACGGTGATCCGCGATCTCGTCGAGGGTGGCACGCTCGCCTACCAGGTCAGCGGTGGTGGCGTGAGCGTCCTGGACTTCGGCGGCTCCAACTACGTGGAGTCAGAGCTGGCCGGGCTCCGGCCCGACGTGGTGATGGTGCCCGCCGGCGGCGGCAAGATCCACGACTACGTCAGCCGTCTGCTGCGCGTGACCGGGCAGCCCCGCTACGTCCTGCCGCCGCACTGGGACGACTTCGACTACCCACTCTCCGAACCCGCGCGCGACTGGGGCGGATTGGGCGCATTGCGGACAGCCGTCGCGCAGGCGAGCCCGTCGAGCCGGTTCGTCGTGCTGGATCACTTGAACACGCTGACTCCCTAGCCGGGAAGGGCGGCGCGAACCCAGGTGCCACATCGGGTTCGCGCGGCCGTTCGCCGCGAATGCGGTGCTGGAAAGCCATTCGTCCCGCGTTGGCGGAACGAAGAGTGTCCTAACCGGACTTGCGGCGGAAGGTGCGCTTGTTGGCGGCGGGCCCGTGCGCGTGCTGGTTCTTGCCGCCGCCTTCCTCGTGCGGGTTGCCCGCGCGGTTGTGTGCCTGCTTACGTTCCAGTGCCGCCCGGAACTTGGCTTTGAGATCGTCCTCGGCATCGCCGGACGGGGGCGGGGTGTCAGGCATGCCAAACCTCCATGGTGAGCGCAACCCGTTCAGCCTGGCACGACGACGGCGGCTTGGCGAGTCGATTTCGCCACACCGAGGAGAAACTGGCAGGCTGCCAGTAACTGGACAGGGAAAGGCTACTGTTACCGCCATGGCGAACTCTGCTGCTCTGCCCGGCCGCCCGCGTTCGCGGGACGCGGCGGGGCTGCCGGCCGTCACCCCCGACCGCATCATCGCCGCGGCACTGGAGCTGACGGCGCAGCACGGTCTGTCCAACTGGACGCTGCGCCAGCTGGCCGCGGCAGTGGAGGCCTACCCGGCGGTGATCTATCACCACGTCGGCGATCGCGACGCGGTGGTCAACGCCGTGGTGGACCGGGTGATCGGGATGTACCCGCTGCCGCCGGCGGAGCTGCCATGGCGGGACTGGTTCCGCATGTTGTTCACCGAGCAGCGGGTCGTGCTCTCCAAATACCCCGGCGTGGCAAGGAGATTGTCGGTCAACGGGCCGACGGTGCACGCCGCCGCCACGACGGTCGACCGCGGGGTACGGGCGTTGCAGGCCGCCGGCTTCGGCGACGAGGCCCCCGCGATCTACCGCTTCCTCGCCAATCTCGTCTGCCTGTTCGTCTCGGTCGAGGACGACCAGCGCTGCCGGTCGGACATGCTGGCCCGCAACAGCGTCACCTGGGGCGAGCATCGCGACGATCCCGAGCTGCCCGGCCTCGCCGCGATGAGCGAGTCGGTGCACGCACTGGGCACGGACCCGGACCGCTGGGAAAACTACTTCAACGAGCAGTTCGACTACGCGATGGAGCGCGGCCTCGACGGCGTGGCCGCGAGGCTGGCCGCCATCAAGGGCACGTGATCTTCGGCTGCGGGTTGTAGTGCACCGTGCGGGTCTCCCGTTTCACTTCCCGCCCGGTGGCCGCGTCGCGCAGGATCCGGGTGTCGCTGGTGGTGAAGCCCGGCGCCCCGTTCGAGGCGTGGCAGTTCTCCGCCGGACCGGGCTTCGTGTCCGGATCGACGGGGTCGACCCGCGGCCCCGGCACCGACTCCACGGTATAGCGCTTGGTGCCCCACAGCTTCACGGTGAGCGAGGACGGGGTCCAGATCGTCTGGATGGCCACGCCGCTCGGTGAGTCGTTGGTGAACTTCAGGTCGATCACGCTGGAACCGTCCGGGTTCTGGAACACCGTCGCCTCGCGCGCCGCCGGGTAGCGGCTGATGTAGTAGCTGTGCTCCCGGTGCCCGGCGTCCTTCATCCCGCCGAAGTAGGACGCGTTGTACAGCGTCGTGGCGAACTGGGAGATGCCGCCGCCGACCTCGCGCGCCGGCGCCCCGTTCTCGATCACGCCTGCTTCCACGTACCCCTGCGCCTTGCCGCGCGGACCGGTGAAAGTGTTGAGGCTGAACGTTTCCCCCGGTTTCACGATCGCCCCGTTGACCTTCGCGGCCACCGTGCGGATGTTGACCCCGGAGTCGGCCGCGAACCCGCCGGTGGTGAACTCGCCGATCACCTCGTTGATGCCGAGCTGGTTGGCCTGCTCGGTGGTGACCTTCGCGGGCGCGTTGGTGTACTTGGCGGTCAGCTCGCGCTTTCCGGTCTGTTTGAGCAGGTCCGGCAGCGGCAGCAGGGTCGGGTCCCAGTCCACGCCCCTGCCGTCCACCGAGGGCTCGACGGTGGGTTTGCCGCCGGAGAACACGATCTGCGCGTCCTTGCCCTGTTTCTCACTGGATTTCAGTTGCGGGCCCACGGTTTCCACGATCTTGGCATTGTCCACTTTGGGCACCAGAACGCCGTTGACGGGCTCGAACCGCAGCGCGGCGGCGATCGCGGCCGGTTCGACCTTCGCCTCCGCGCCCTCACCGTGGATCAACACGGGCCCGGACACCGCGGGCTCGGCGAACTCGTGCAACGCCGTCTGCACGGCCTCGGTCGTGATCGTCACCGGGGTCGTGGCGACCGGCAGCGTCACCGGCCTGCCGGACGCCCAGTTGCCCAGCATTGCGATCGCCGCGTTGTCCACATCCAGCCGCTGACCCTGTTTCGGTTCCACCGCAACGGGTTTCGCACCCTCGAAGCGGATCCCGCCCTCGGCGGGCTCACGGTCCACGGAGGCGCGCAGGTTCTGCAGTGTGTTGGTCAGCTGGGCGCGGTCGCCCTGGGTGACCACGCCGACCTCGCGGCTGGTGAACAGCGACGAGACCCGGGTGAACGGGTTCAGCGGCTGCGCGCCCGCCTGGTCCAAAGTGGACGCCCAGTCCAGGCTCAGCCCCGCCCGCGCCGGGTCGATGACGGTCTGCACGTCCCCGGCCGTCACCGGCACCGGCTGCGCCAGCCTCGGCCCGAGCTCGTCGCGCAGCCTGTCCTCGGCGGCGGCGCGCTTGAGCCCGCCGACGTCCACGCCGGCCACGGTCACCCCGCGCGGCACGTTCCCCTGGCTGACCAACAGGTCCACCGCGTAGAGCGCGACGAACACACCCAGCACCCAGCCCGCGATGATGCCCGCGCGGCGCAGCGCGCGGTTCGGGCGCTTCGGCGCCGGGTCGGGCTCGACCTTCGGCAGGACCTCGGTGACGGGTTCGAGGACCTCGGTCTGCTCGGGATCGGTCGTGGGCCACCCAGGCTCGTGGGGCACGGCTCATCCTCCAGGTCCGGGAAACGGACAACAGGGATGAAGGTTACGTGCGCGGCACAGCGCGGCTGTCTTCGGGTAGACCTGTGGGCATGCGGCTACTGATCCTCGCCGACACCCACGTGCCCAAGCGTGCCCGCGTGCTGCCCGCCGAGGTCTGGCAGCAGGCCGAAGCGGCCGACGTTGTCGTGCACGCGGGGGACTGGGTCGAACCGGCGCTGCTGAACGAGCTGGAAGCGCGCGCGAAGCGGCTGATCGGCGTGTACGGCAACAACGACGGTTCGGAGCTGCGCGCCCGCCTGCCCGAGGTCGCGCGCGTGGAGCTGGACGGGCTGCGGCTGGCCGTGGTGCACGAGACCGGTGGCGCCAAGGGCCGGGAGAAACGCTGCGCGGAGCAGTTCCCGGAGACCGACGTGCTCGTGTTCGGGCACAGCCACATTCCGTGGGACACGGTGGCGGACAACGGTTTGCGCCTGCTCAACCCCGGTTCGCCGACCGATCGCCGACGCCAGCCGGAATGCACGTACCTGACGGCGGAGATCACCCGGGGCGAGCTGACCGAGGTGCGGTTGCACGGCCTGCCGCCGCGCTGATCAGGCGGGCGCGACCCGGAACATCATCCCGGCGTCGACGAGCCGGGCGAGCAGCGCGTCGCCCATCGCGGCGGCCGTGGTCACCTGCCCGGCGATCGGTTTGAGCTCGTCGAAGGCCAGGCACAGCCCGGATTCCCCGAGCATTTTCGCCGTCTCGCCGTAACCCGGGTCGCCGCCCGCGACCTCGGTGACCACGCGCTTTCCGCCGCCTTCGCCGACGAAGCGGACCTTGAACCAGGCGCGTTCCCGCTCTTCCTTGCTCGGACCTTGACCCGGTTTGCGCAGGTTCGACAGGGCACGGCGGGCCGGTGGCAGCTGCGCCAGCAGCACGACGGCGGCCAGCCCGAACGCGGCGCCGACGACGGTGGGCAGTCGCTTGACCGAGGCGTAGTGGCTGTAGGCGAAGTCCGGCCCGTAATCGTCCAGCAGCGCGGCCGAGCGGGCCACGATCTGCGGGTCGATCGTGGTCAGCGGCACCTGCCAGTATCCGGTTTTGGCTTCACGGTGCGGTTTCCCGACGATCGCGCGCACCCGGCGGCCGGCAGGCCGCGGCTCGGCCTTCGCCCGCTCACGCGCTGCCCGGGCCATCGGGAGCAGTCGCGACGCGGCCGTCAACGCGGAGGCATATGTGCCGCCGGAGAAGGTGCCGCCGAGCCGGAGGTGCCCGCTGACCCGCACTCGCGCATCGGCGGGCAGCTGCTTGAGCGTGTAGAAAACGCCGAGGTCGTACGGGATCGAGTCGAACCCGGCGGCGTGGATGATCCGGGCACCGCTCTGCTGGGCCTTCGCGTTGTAGCGGACGTACATCCGGTCGAAGAACTCCGGCTCACCGCACAGGTCCAGGTAGTCCGTGCCCGCTTCGGCGCACGCGGCGACGAGCGGTTCGCCGTAGTGCACGTACGGCCCGACAGTGGTGATGACGACCCGCGCGGACTGGGCCACTTCGCGCAGCGTGTCCGGCTTCGTGGCGTCGGCTTGCAACAGGTCGAGCTCGGCGCAACGCGGCTCGATGGCCGCCAGCCGCACGCGCACCGCCTCCAGCTTCGCCGGGTCACGCCCGGCGAGCGCCCACCGGCACGATCCGGGTGCGTGCCGGGCGAGGTACGCGGCCGTCAGGCCGCCGGTGAAGCCCGTCGCGCCGAACAGAACCAGGTCGTAGCCGCGCTGCTCTGCCATGCCGGCCACCATACCGGGAGTATCTACTCATCAGTAGATCCCGAGCCGATCCCGCGCGGAACGAGCGCGCTCATCCGGCAACGTCGCCGCATGGCAGGCTTCGGGTATGGCTGACCGCTATTTCGAGGACTACGTGCCGGGCTCCACGCAGGAGTTCGGCACCATCAAGGTGACCGAGGCGGAGATACTCGAGTTCGCCACCAAGTACGACCCGCAGACCTTCCACACCGATCCGGTCGCGGCCGCCGAGGGCCCCTTCGGCGGCTTGATCGCCAGCGGCTGGCACACCACGGCCATGATGATGCGGCTGCTGGCGGACAACTACCTGTCGAAGGTGGCCAGCCTCGGCAGCCCGGGCATCGACGAGCTGCGCTGGATCAAGCCGGTCCGCCCCGGCGACGAGCTGCGGTTGCGGGTCACCGTGCTGCAGGCGCGGCCCTCGAAGTCCAAGCCCGACCGCGGCCTCGTGCACAGCCGGATCGAGGTGTTCAACCAGGACGACGAGCTCGTCTTCCAGGCCATCGCGCTCAACTTCCTGTTGCGGCGCCCACACTGATGGCGACATGGTGACCATCACGCCGATCCCGGTCGGCCATCCCGACGCCGCCGCGATCCTGCGCGAGTACATCGACGACATCGCCAGCCGTTATTTCGGCCGCCAGGCCACGGACGCGGAGATCGACCAGGCGCTCGCCGACGAACCGAGCGGCCACCTGAACCCGCCCACCGGCTTGTTCCTGCTCGCGATCGTGGACGGCAAGGCGGCCGGCTGCGTCGGGGTGAAGGTGGTCGACGACCGCACCACCGAACTCACCCGGCTGTTCGTCAAACCCGCTTTCCGCGGCCAGGGCTGTGGCGAGGAACTCCTGCGGGCGGCGGAAAACGAGGCCCGCGCGCTCGGCGCCGCGGTGATGCGTTTGGACACCCGTACTGACCTGGTCGAAGCCCGCGCGCTCTACGCCAAGCACGGTTACCGCGAAACCGACCATTACACCGAAGGCCCCTACGTCGACCACTGCTTCGAAAAGTTGCTCTCCGGCCAGGTGTAGCGGGAATGGAACATGGGTAGCCCGTCCGCGAACGCACGTCGCGGAGGAGTCAGAAGATGGCGGACACATCCCGGTTGCCCACCCCTGTCGCGGAGACCTGGGAATGGCAGCGCAATGGAAACTGCCGGAACCTCGACAGCGCGGTCTTCTTCCATCCTGACGGAGAACGCGGCTTCGCGCGAGCCGACAGGGTGGCCAGGGCCAAGCGGGTCTGCATGTCGTGCCCGGTGATCGTGGAGTGCCGCCATCACGCGCTCACCGCGGAGGAGCCGTTCGGGGTCTGGGGTGGCCTCGACGAGACGGAGCGACGTGCGGCGATTTCCCGGCGCAAGCACTTGCTGGACAAGGAAGAGGCCGTCACGGCAGCGCACTGACGCGCTGAAGATCCGGCCCGCACGAAATCCTTCGTGCGGGCCGGATTCCGTCCCGTCAGGCTTCGGGGACGAGGTCCCCGTCACGGGTGATCATGTTGCGCAGCTTGGACAACGCCCGGTGCTGGGTGACCCGGACGTTGCCGGCGGAGATGTCCAGCGCCTCGGCGGTTTCGTTGGCCGACAGGCCGACGATCAGCCGCAGGGTCAGGATCTCCTGCTGCAACGGCGGCAGCGTGCTGATCAGTTTCGACAGCCGGTGGCCGAGGTCCCCGTCGAGCACGAACTTTTCCGGCCCGTTGTCGGCCAGCGGCCGTTCCGGCAGCTCCGCCACCGGGTCCGAGCGGTCGCGCGAGACCAGGCGGTAGGCGTCGGCGACCTTGTTGGACGCGATCGCGTGCACCAGGTACAGGAACGAACCGCCGCGGTCCTGGTAGTTCGGCAACGCGTGCAGAACCGCCAGGCAAACCTCCTGCGCGACGTCGTCAGCAGAGAGGTACGAGAGATCCCGGCCGCCCAAGCGGGCGCGGCAATATCGCACGGCGACCGGGGTGATCATGGCAATCAGCCTGGCCACGGCGGCAGGCTCCCCGGTTGCCGCCTCCTTGACCACAGGGTCGAGTTCTTCCTTCGTCAGCCGCGAGGAAGGGCCTCGCGGAAACGATTGCGGAGTGGTGAATCCCGGCTCCGGTGGCGCGGCGCGCACAGAAGCACTCGGCGGGACTCGTGTTCTCATAGTCGGCTCCCCAACGACAACGGCGACCCTACGACCGGTCGCCGTCGGGGCCCCACGTTCTGTCACTCTCGGTGAGCGGACACTCCCTGAAGGTCCCTGCCGACCCGCTTCCGATGCGACTGAGCGTAATCGTATGCGGTGAGCACGCAGCAGTAAAGATTTCAACTAGAGATACCCCGTTTGCAGCAGTGACCTGCTCACACACGTGTTCGGAGCGGTTACCACGAGCAGTTTCGAGCGGTTTCCGCGCACAAGTGACACGTCGAAAACAAGTGTTGCAGGTGTCCTGCTATCGGGTGGTGAAGACCCACCAGCGTAGGAGCACAAATCGTAGAATTCCGCCGATGGTGCTCGTGATCGCGAGTACCACGCCTTCGAGCGTGGCCGAGGGCGTCCCGACGATCGCCTGTAGCGAAACGAGCACGATCGAGCCGTAAAAGGCGTAAAACGCGAAGGTGCCTGCTGACTGCAGGTGAAGCTTGAGCGGCGAAGCCTGCATTCCCGCGAAGGTGACCCTGCGTTGGAATTCGGTGTTGGCGAGAGTCGTCAGCGCGATCGCGACGATGTTCGCCGCGACCGAACCGAGCACCGGCCGCGCGCCGAGGAAAACGAGTTCCTGCAGGCCGGTCGTGACCGCGCCGGCCACGACGTACCAGATGACCGGATGCGCGATCGGCAGCCGGGGCGCAGGCGGTGGCCTGTGCTCGGCTTCTCGCCGGATCCACTGCGCGGTGGTCATACGTAAAATTTACATGCCGACAGCAACTTCTTGCTGGATACAACCGAGTGACCTTGATCTCCGGTTTGCCCCGGTGGCGGCACGGGTAGGCGAAACGCATGAGTGAGGCACACGGTCATCCCCAGCCCGACGCCGTGGAAACCGACCCCGCGGCCCTGAACAGCAGTGAGGACCTGGACGAGGACCGGCTCCGGGTGGATCCGCTCGAGAAGGGCGTCGAACCGCCGGAGCACTACGCCTACTCGGACGGCTTCGGTACCACCCCGCGGGAGGAGCGCGAAGGCGAACCGCTGGACGCCCGGCTCGATCAGGAACGGCCCGACGTCCAGCCGGACGAGGTTCCCGACCGCCCGATCGCGGTCACCCCGGCCGACGAACTCGACGAGTCGATCGAAGACGCCCCGGCCGACGTCGAACCGGTGGTGCCGCAGGACACGGCAGGCGAGCCGCGGCCGTCGCCCGAGGAGCAGTACGCGGACGAGGCCGGCGGTCCGGTTCGAACCAGCCCGCCGAAACGTACGTGACTTTGGTCACGGTACCCCTGACCTGCTGAAACCAGCGTTTTTCGGGGGCTGGACAGCCGTCACCCGGCGTGATCAAGCGAGGGCCCCTACGGTCGGGGTACGAGCGCACTTAACCGAAGGGATGAACCTGATGCTCGCTTTGACAG
This sequence comes from Amycolatopsis sp., assembly GCF_035546795.1. Classification (GTDB taxonomy): domain Bacteria; phylum Actinomycetota; class Actinomycetes; order Mycobacteriales; family Pseudonocardiaceae; genus Amycolatopsis_E. Next base: position 80,887 of record NZ_DASZWC010000051.1, on the reverse strand, counting down.
ATGCCGCAGCGGAGGCGATCAGTGCGCTGACCGCCCAGGAGGGCAAGCAGGAATCGGGTGGGCTGCGCTTCGCGGTCCAGGCCCAGCAGGAGCAGGGCGCGCAGCTCGCGCTGTCCGTCGCCGAGCAGCCGGAGGCGGGTGACCAGGTCCTTGGCTCCGATGGGGGCGCCAAGGTTTTCCTGCAGCCGGAGGCCGCCCAGTTCCTCGAGGACAAGGTGCTCGACGTGCAGCAGGACGAGCAGGGGCAGCTCAACTTCGCCGTGATGCCCCAGCCGGACCAGCCGACTGCCTGACGTCGCCACAAGCCGAACGCGGCCGGCCCTCCTCGTCGTCTCGGGGTGGGCCGGCCGTGTGGTTTCTTCAGAAGTGGTCCAGCAATTCCGGAAACCGGGCCAGCGTCAACACGCGCTCGTCGGCCGGGTCCACTTCGTCATGTTCCAACGCCCAGGTGTTCGCGTTGGGGATGAATACCGCGTTCATCCCCGCGCGACGTGCCGGGTTGATGTCGGACTTGGGTGAGTTGCCGATCATCCAGGCACGCTCGGGGTGCAGCGCCTGCTCCTCGGCCAGCCGCAGGTATGTGCCCGCGTGCTTCTCCGCGACGATGTGCACACTGCGAAAATGGTGATCGAGCCCGGATGCGTCGATCTTGCGCTGCTGTTCCTCCGGGTCGCCCTTGGTGAGCAACAGAAGCCGATGCCGCGCGCCAAGTTCGGCCAGCGTCTCGGTGACGCCGGGGATCAACTCGACCTCGTAGTCGATCAGTGCCTTGGCCAGTTCGAGGATCTGCTGTCGTTCGGCAACGGTGGCCGGGCGCTCGCGTAGCTTCTCCAGGCAGTCGTGCAGGCTGCGCAGGAAGACCTTGCTGCCGTACCCGTGCGCCGCGGAGTTCGCCCGCTCGATGTCGTCCAGGATTTCGCGCAGTTCGGTGCGGTTCATCGTCGGATGGTCGAGCCAGCCGAGGAAGTCCTGCACCACCTGCTCGAAGACGACGTTGTTCTCCCACAGCGTGTCGTCCGCGTCGAAGATCAGAATCTGGTCGGTATGCCGCACGCCCGGAACAGTACTGGCGTACCAGTCTGGGATGCAGCCGGTTTTTGCCCGCGCGGCGGCGCCACCCAGCCAACCGTCGCCGAGCAACGCGACGGCACCACCGCCCCGGGCTCCAGAGCGCGGTCTGCGCGCGGCCGTTGCTGTCGCAGCTCGCCGGGAGCGGCGCGAGTTCAAAGATCAAGAGAACTCCTCGCCGGAGGGGCAGACTCCACGATGACCTTGGTCCGTAACTCGGCCGCCGGGCCGAGGGCGGCTGGGAGGAGCCCGGCGTGCGGCCATCCCGTCGCCTGCGAAAGCGATATCACTTCACCCCGGACCCGCAAGCTTTGTGTTCTCGGCCGCCGGTTCCGGCGCAGGTTGCGGACCCGGGGCGAAGTGATGAGGGCATGGGCAGGCGACGGGATGGCCACCCACCGGGCGGGGGCGGTGTGCGTTGGCGGCCGCACTTCGCCTTGCCGCTCGCTCTCTGCCTCGCCGTCCGCTCTCCGGCCCGCGTTGTGAGCTCACCTTCGCCGTCTTGCCACCTCCCGCGCCGCCAAGTAAGTTCTTATGGAGAACTTGTGTGCGTAATGCGAACAGGACGACTCAATGGCTGAGATACTGTCACTCCACGACGCCGTCGCACGGCTGGTGCGGGACGGCGACACTGTGGCCCTCGAGGGCTTCACCCACCTGATCCCGCACGCGGCGGGGCAGGAGATCATCCGCCAGGGGCGCAAGGACCTCACGCTGGTCCGGATGACCCCGGACATCGTGTACGACCAGCTCATCGGCGCCGGCTGCGCGCGCAAGCTGATCTTTTCCTGGGGTGGCAACCCGGGAGTCGGCTCGCTGCACCGGTTCCGCGACGCCGTGCAGAACGACTGGCCGGTCCCGCTGGAGATCGAGGAACACAGCCACGCCGGCATGGCCAACCGCTACGTCGCCGGGGCCTCCGGGCTGCCGTTCGCGGTGTTGCGCGGGTACACCGGCACGGACCTGCCGAAGCACACCGAGACGATCAAGCAGATCACCTGCCCGTTCACCGGGGAGCAGCTCGCCGCGGTGCCTGCGCTCAACCCGGACGTTTCGATCATCCACGCGCAGCGCGCCGATCGCGCCGGGAACGTGCAGATCTGGGGGCTGGTCGGCGTCCAGAAGGAAGCGGTGCTCGCCGCCAAGCGCAGTCTGGTCACGGTCGAGGAGATCGTCGACGAGCTGGAACCCGTGCCAGGTCAGGTGATTCTGCCGTCGTGGGTGGTCACCGCGGTGGCGGAAGCGCCGCACGGCGCGCATCCCTCGTACGCCCAGGGGTACTACGACAGGGACAACGAATACTACGAGTATTGGGATTCCATTGGCCGGAAGCGGGACTCGTTCCAAGAGTGGCTGAACGAGAAGGTGTTCGGGACCGGGGCAGCGCACGGAGCGGGCGCGACCAAGGAGGGAGCGAAGTGACTGCGACCGCGGAGCGGACTTACACGTCCGACGAGATGATGTCGATCGCCGCGGCAAGGGCGCTCGACGGCGGGCAGAAATGCTTCGTCGGGATCGGCCTGCCCTCCACGGCGGCGAACCTCGCGCGCCGCACGCACGCGCCGGATCTGGTGCTGATCTACGAATCCGGCACGCTCGGCTCGAAGCCGGGCCGGCTGCCCGCGTCGATCGGCGACGGCATTCTCGCCGAGACCGCGGACGCGGTGATCAGCGTGCCCGAGGTCTTCAACTACTGGTTGCAGCCCGGCCGGATCGACGTCGGCTTCCTCGGCGCCGCTCAGCTCGACAAGTTCGGCAACATCAACACGACGGTCATCGGCGACGACTACGCCAACCCGAAGGTGCGCCTGCCCGGCGCCGGCGGTGCCCCGGAGATCGCCGCGTCCTGCCACGAGGTCTACGTCGTGGTCCGCCAGAGCAAGCGCAGTTTCGTGGACAAGGTCGATTTCATCACCTCCTTCGGCCACGGCACCGGCAACGGCGAGCGTGAGAAGCTGGGCCTGCGTGGCGCCGGGCCGACGCTGGTGATCACCGACCTCGGCGTGTTCCGCCCGGACGAGACCGGTGAGCTGGAGCTGACCGAGGTCCACGAGGGCATCACGGTCGAGCAGGTGCGCGAGGCCACGGGCTGGGACCTCAAGGTTTCCCCCGAGCTGGGCACCACGCCCGCACCCACCGAAGCCGAACTCCAGACCCTGCGTGAATTGAAGGCAGCCAAGTGACGGAAGCATTCGTACTCGACGCGATCCGCACGCCCTTCGGCCGTTATGGCGGGGCGCTGGCGAAGGTCCGCCCGGACGACCTGGCCGCACACGTACTGCGGGAACTGCGCAACCGCAACGATCTCGATCCATCCACTGTGGACGAAGTGATCTTCGGCGACGCGAACCAGGCCGGTGAGGACAACCGCAACGTGGCCAGGATGGGCGCGTTGCTGGCGGGCTGGCCCACGTCGGTGCCCGGCACCACCGTCAACCGGCTGTGTGGTTCCGGCCTCGACGCGGCGATGCAGGCCAGCCGCGCCATCGCCACCGGAGACGCGTCGCTGGTGGTCGCCGGTGGGGTGGAGTCGATGAGCCGCGCGCCGCTGATCCTGCAGAAGGCCGAAAAGCCGTTCGCCGCAGGCAATCAGACCCTGCATTCGAGCACGCTGGGCTGGCGCATGGTCAACCCGGAAATGCCCGGGCAGTGGACGATTTCGCTGGGCGAGAGCACCGAGCGGCTGGCCGAGCGCTACGGCATCACCCGCGAGGCGCAGGACGAGTTCGCCCTGCGCAGTCACCAGAACGCGGCGAAGGCGTGGCACGAGGGCTTCTACGACTCGCACGTGATCCCGGTGCCCGGTACGGAGCTGACCCGCGACGAAGGCATCCGCGGTGACTCCACTTTGGACAAACTCGCCAAGCTGAAGCCCGCGTTCCGTAAGGAAGGCACGGTCACCGCGGGCAACGCGTCGCCGCTCAACGACGGCGCGTCGGCCGTCCTGCTGGGCGACCAGGCGGCGGCGGACCGGCTCGGCAAGACGCCGCTGGCGCGCATCGCCGGACGCGGCGCGGCGGGCGTCGACCCGGACGTGTTCGGCATCGGCCCGGTCCAGGCAGCGGAAATCGCGCTGGAGCGCGCCGGGATCGGCTGGGACGACCTGGCCGCGGTCGAGCTGAACGAGGCGTTCGCCGCGCAGTCGCTGGCCTGCTTCGCCGACTGGCCGAAACTGGACACCTCGATCGTGAACATCCACGGCGGCGCGATCGCGATCGGGCACCCGCTGGGCGCTTCCGGCGGCCGCATCCTCGGCACGCTGGCGCACGAGCTGCGCCGCCGCGGCGGTGGCTGGGGGCTGGCCGCCATCTGCATCGGCGTCGGCCAGGGCCTGGCCGTGGTTCTGGAAGCATAGAAAGGGCGTGCTATGGCAGCACCGACGAGCGACAAGCTGATCCTGCCGCAGTACCGGCGGGATCCCGAGGGCACCCATCCGCCGATGAACTCGGCGCACTACCGGTCCACCGAGCTGCGCCATCCCAAGCAGCGACTGGTCCTGCTGCCCCAGATGCTCACCGAGGTCACCGGCCCGCTGCTGGGCCCCGGCCGGCTCGGCGAGCACGACAACGACCTGACGGTGCAGCACGAGGGCGAGCCGATCGGGCAGCGGATCATCGTGCACGGCAGGCTGCTCGACGGCGACGGGCGGCCGATCCCGGACTCGCTGATCGAGATCTGGCAGGCCAACGCGTCCGGCCGCTACCGGCATATCGGCGACCAGTGGCCCGGCCCGCTCGACCCGAACTTCACCGGGCTCGGCCGTGCGCTCACCGACTCGCGGGGCCGCTACGAGTTCACCACGATCAAGCCCGGCGCGTACCCGTGGAAGAACCACGACAACGCCTGGCGCCCGGCGCACATCCACTTCTCGGTGTTCGGCCAGGCGTTCACGCAGCGGCTGGTCACCCAGATGTACTTCCCGGACGACCCGCTGTTCTTCCAGGACCCGATCTTCAACTCGGTGCCCGACGAGAAGGCCAGGCAGCGGATGATCTCGAAGTTCGACATGAGCCGCACGATGGATCACTGGGCGCTGGCGTTCGAGTTCGACATCGTGGTGCGCGGGCGGGAAGCGTCGGTGTTCGAGGACGAGGAGGACGAGGACTGATGACCACCCCCTCGCAGACAGTCGGCCCGTACCTGGCGATCGGCCTGCCCTGGCCGGACGGCAGCGCCGTCGTCGAAGAAGGCGTGCCCGGTGCGGTGTGGATCCGGGGCACCGTGTTCGACGGCGCGGGCGCGCCGGTGCCCGACGCGCTGATCGAGACGTGGCAGGCGGACCCGGAGGGACGCTTCGACCACCCCGACGACCCGCGCGGCCGGTTCCCCGGGTTCCGCGGGTTCGGCCGGTGTCCCACCGAGCCGGACGGCACGTACGGCATCCGGACATTGCTGCCGGGCGTGGTTCCCGGCCGTGACGGACGCAAGCAGGCCCCGCACATCGACGTTTCGGTGTTCGGTCGCGGCATGTTGAACCGCGTGGTCACGCGGATCTACTTCCCGGAGAACGCCGAGGCGAACGCGGCCGACGAGGTGCTCTCGTCGGTACCGGCGGAGCGCCGCGACACACTGATCGCCACCAAGACCGAGGACGGTTACCGCTTCGACGTGCATTTACAGGGCGAAGGCGAGACAGTCTTCTTCGATGTCTGAGTTGTTCGATCCCGTCCTGGCGGCGGGCGCGGTGCGCGGCGAAGTGAGCGACGCGGCGTGGCTGCGCGCCCTGCTCGACGTGGAGGCCGCGCTCGCCGGCGCCGAGGCCGACGCCGGACTGATCCCGCGCGAGCACGCCGACCGCATCGCCGAGGCGGCCCGCGAGGGCTACTTCGACGCGGCCGAGATCGGGGCGAAGTCCGTCGGTATCGGCAATCCGGCCGCGCCGCTGGTCCGTGAGCTGACCGCGAAGGTCGGCGGTGACGCGGCCCGGTATGTGCATTTCGGCGCCACCAGCCAGGACGTCATGGACAGCGCCGCGATGCTGGTCGCCAAGCGCGCGCTGGAGCCGTTGCTGGAGGAGGTCGAAGCGTGCGCGGACCTGGCGGCTCGCTTCGCGCGGGAACACGCCTCGACCGTCCAAGCGGGACGGACGTTGTTGCAGCAGGCTCTGCCGGTGACCTTCGGGTTCACCGCCGCAGGCTGGCTGTCCGGTTTGGACGCTGCCGCGGAACGCCTTGGTGCGACACGCCTTTCCGCGCAGCTGGGCGGGGCCACCGGCACGCTGGCGTCGCTCGGCGAGCAGGGCCCGGCCGTGCTCGCCGCGTTCAGCCGCCGCCTGGAGCTGGCCGAGCCGGTGCTACCGTGGCACACCGAGCGCAGCCGGATCGCCGAGCTCGCCGGGGCGCTGGGTGAACTGTCCGGGGTGATCGCCGGGATCGGCCGGACCATCGTGCTGCTCGCGCAGACCGAAGTGGCGGAACTGGCCGAGGTCGCCGAAGGCAGTGGTGGCTCGTCCACCATGCCACACAAGCGAAATCCCGTCGCCGCCGTCGCCGCGCAAGCCGCCGCGCAGCAGGCACCCGGCCTCGTCGGTACGCTGCTCGGCGCCATGGCGCACGAGCACCAGCGGGCCGCGGGCTCCTGGCACGCGGAGTGGCGCCCGTTCACGGAACTGTTCCGCAGCACCGGATCGGCCGCGTACTGGCTGCGCACCAGTTTCGAGCGGCTGCAGGTCTATCCGGACCAGATGCGGCACAACCTGGACGTCACCCGCGGTGCGTTGCTGTCCGAACGTGTCACGACCGAGCTGGCGAAGGAAACCGGGCGGCTCGCGGCGCACGACGCGGTCACCGAATGCACCAAACGGGCGCTCGCCGGCGAGGGTGAGCTGGCCGACCTGCTCGCGGAGGACCCGTTGGTGGGCAAGCAACTCAGCCGTGCGCGGATCGCCGCCCTGCTCGATCCCGCGGAGTACCTCGGCAGCGCGTCGGTGTTCGTCGAGCGCGCACTGACCGCACACGCGATGAGAAAGGAACAGGTGTGACCACCGCTGTGCACCATGTGCTCGACGGCCCGGACGACGGTCCGGTCGTCGTGCTGAGCAACTCCATCGGCAGCAACCTGCACATGTGGGAACCGCAGGTGAAACCCTTGGTGGACAACGGTTTCCGCGTACTCCGCTACGACACCCGAGGGCATGGCGAGTCGCCGGTGCCCGCCGGTCCGTACGGCGTCGAGGACCTCGGCGGCGACGTGCTGGCCCTGCTGGACGGCCTCGGTGTTTCCTCGGCCCATTTCGTCGGCCTGTCCCTGGGCGGGATGACCGGCCTGTGGCTGGCCGAGAACACCCCGGAGCGGATTCGCGCCCTGGTGCTGTGCTGCACTTCGGCCCAGCCGGGCAACACGCAGATGTGGCTCGACCGCGTCAAGCAGGTGCGCGCCGAGGGCATGGACGGCATCGCCGCAGGCAGCATCGGCCGCTGGTTCACCCAGCCCTGGATCGACGCGAACCCCGAGCGCGCCAAGGAACTGCGGAAGATGACGGCGAGCACCCCGGCCGAGGGTTATGCGTCCTGCTGCCAGGCCATCGCCGACCTCGACCTGGTGCCGCAGCTGCCGAAGGTCACCGCGCCGACGCTGGTGATCTCCGGCGCGCAGGACAAGGCGCTGCCGCCGGACCACGGCCGGGTCATCGCCGACGGGGTGCGCGGCGCCCGGTTCGAGGTGGTGGACCAGGCCGCGCACCTTGGCAACTACGAGCAGCCCGCGCGGTTCAACGAACTGATCATCGAGCATCTGAAGGGGGCGGCGTGAGCGAGCTTGCGAGCGAACCGGCCAACACCACGCCGTCCGACAAGGAGGCCGCAGTGAGCGACGAGGTCTACGAAGCCGGGATGAAGGTCCGGCGGGAGGTGCTCGGCGACGCGCACGTCGACCACGCGGTCGCCAACACCACCGAGTTCACGAACAAGTTCCAGGAGTACATCACCCGCGCCGCCTGGGGTTCGGTGTGGACGCGGGACGGTCTCGACCGCAAGACCCGCAGCTGTATCACGCTCGCCGTGCTGACGGCGTTGCACTGCGAGAACGAGATCCCGATGCACGTGCGGGCCGCGATCACCAACGGCCTGACCCCGGACGAGATCGGCGAGGTGCTGCTGCACACCGGCGTGTACGCGGGGGTGCCGGCGGCGAACGCGGCCTTCGCGCTGGCGCAGCGGACCCTGGCCGAAATGGACGAGCAGTAGGATCACCCCGTATGGACGAGCGCGGCGCACACCACGTCCAGTCGCTGGAGCGCGGGCTGGCGGTGATCAAGGCGTTCAGCGCCGGTGCGCAGGAGCTGACGCTGTCCGACGTGGCGAGGGTGACCGGGCTGACCAGGGCCGCCGCCCGGCGGTTCCTGCTGACGCTCGTCGACCTCGGGTACGTTCGCACGGACGGCAAGTACTTCTCGCTGACCGCGCGCGTGCTGGAGCTGGGTTACGCGTTCCTGTCCGGGATGACGCTGCCCGAAGTGGCGCAGCCGCACCTGGAACGGCTTTCGGCCGAGGTGCACGAATCGTGTTCGGTGTCGGTCCTGGAGGGCGCGGACATCGTGTACGTCGCGCGCGTGGCGGTCTCGCGGATCATGACGGTGACCATCAGCGTCGGCACCCGGTTTCCGGCGCACGCCACGTCGATGGGCCACGTGCTGCTCGCCGGACTCGACGACGACGGGCTCGCGAAGTACCTCGAACAGGCCGAACTGGACAGGCTGACCGCGCACACGCTGACTTCGCCGGCTCAGCTGCGCGACGAGCTGGCGAAGGTGCGTGAACAGGGCTGGGCGCTGGTGGACCAGGAGCTGGAGGAGGGGCTGCGCTCGGTCGCCGCCCCGGTCCGCGACCGCACCGGTGCCGTGGTGGCCGCGATGAACGTGTCCACACATGCCAGCCGCACCACGCGCGAATCGGTGCGGGACGAGATGCTGCCGCCGTTGCTGGCCGCGGCGAAGCGCATCGAGGACGATCTCGCCGTCGCGCCGGCGCAGGCCCGTCGTGGCTGACACAGCGGGCCTGCTCCTCGCCGCGGGCGCGGGCCGCCGGTTCGGCCGGCCGAAGGCGTTGGTCGAACTCGAGGGGAAACCCTTGCTGCTGCGCGCTTTGCGCGTGCTCACCGACGCCGGCTGCGCGCCGATCCGAGTGGTGCTGGGCGCGCAGGCCGAGGATGCGCGAGCGCTGTTGCCGGACCCGTCGATCGCCGTGTACGCCGAGGACTGGGCGACAGGCATGGGCGCGTCGTTGCGGGCGGGGCTGCGAGCGTTGCCGGAGGCCGATGCCGTGCTGGTGCACCTGGTGGATCTGCCCGGGGTGACGCCCGAAGTGCTCCGGCGGATGCTCGAACACTCGTCGCCGGACGTCGTCGCGCGCGCCTCGTACGACGGCGAGCCCGGTCATCCGGTGCTGTTCGGCCGCCGCTGGTGGTCGGCGATCGCGGAGTCGGCGCAGGGTGACCGTGGCGCCCGCGACTGGCTCAAGACCAGGACGGACCTGAACCTGGTCGACTGCTCGGACCTGGGAAGCGGCACCGACGTGGACACGCCTGCCGACCTGAGGCCTTAGGGTGGGTGTGTGATGGTCAACTCGCCCGAAGAACTGGCCACGACGCTCGAGCGCGCCGGCTACCTCGCCGACGACGGTGTGGCCACCGCCGCGTTCCTCGCGCTGCGCATGCAGCGGCCGTTGTTCTGCGAAGGGGAGCCCGGCACCGGGAAGACGTCGCTCGCGGTGGCGCTTTCGGAGTCGCTCGAACTGCCGCTGATCCGGCTCCAGTGCCACGAAGGCATCGACGCGGCACAGGCGCTGTACGAATGGGATTTCCCGCGTCAGCTGCTGCACCTGCGCGCGCTGGAGGCGGGCAGCGAGACGCTCGACGTCGACGCCGCCGAGCAGTCGCTCTACACCGAACGGTTCCTGCTCGCCAGGCCGTTGCTGCGGGCGCTGACCGAGTCCCCGTGCGTGCTGCTGGTGGACGAGATCGACCGCGCGGACGACGAGTTCGAGGCGTTCCTGCTGCAGTTGCTCGACGAGAACGCGGTGACCATCCCGGAGTTCGGTGAGGTGCGGGCGGAGCAGCCGCCGCTGGTCGTACTGACCTCAAACCGCACGCGCGAGGTGCACGACGCGCTCAAGCGCCGCTGCCTCTACCACTGGCTCGAACATCCCGATCTGGCAAGGGAAATCGCGATCCTGCGGCGTCGGTTGCCCGGCATCGGGGAAGCGCTCGCCACCCAGATTTCGGTAGCGGTGCGGCGGCTGCGTGAGCTGGAGCTGCTCAAGCCGCCCGGCGTCGCGGAGTCGCTGGACTGGGCGCAGGCGCTGGTGGCGCTGGGCCGTGACGAGCTTGACGCCGAGACAGCGGCTCGCACCCTAGGCGCGGTGCTCAAGTACACGGAGGACATGGACCGGGTTCGCGCGAAGCTGGACGCGCTACTGGCCTGAGCCGTTGTCGCCGATGCCGAGACCTGGTAACACCCGTCAGTCTTTTCACGACTGAGGGCGAATGAAGCGCAGCCCGGTCACTGACGAAAAACCCAACACGGCGCAGACAACACGTTCGGGAAAACGACCGCGAACCCCACTCGAGAAATGGCTCACTCTGCTGACCGCTGTCACCTCGCTGGCGACGGCGGGATTGGGCGTGGCCGCCGCGGAAATCAACGTCCAGAAGAACAAGGCCCAGGCGACCGCCGAGTCCCAGAGCGCGGATCTGTCGGTGAGCCAGGGTGAAAACGCTCGTTTGAAGGACCAGAACAACCAGCTCGCCGCGGAGAACAGCTCGTTGCGCGCGCAGCCTCCTTCGACCCCCTCGTCGGCACAGCCGACCGGCGAATCCGCCGGCGTGCAGTCCGAGCTGCTCAGTGATCTGACGGCACTGAACACGAACAGCGTGAACTCGCCGCGGGCGGTGACCATCGGGACCGAGTCCTATCCCAACAGCTTCACCCTCGGCTGCAGCACCGGCGGGACGTCGGTGACGTATGCGGTGGCCGGGTACAACTGGCTGAAGGCCCGCGTGGGATTGGACAACAACGAATCCGGGAGCGCGGCCAAGGCGAATTACCCCAGCAGTATCCGGGTGACCGCCGAAGACGGCAGACAGCTCGGTGACGATTTCCAGTTTTCCCTGTCCAAGCCCGCCGATCTTTCGGTTTCCCTGGACGGTGCGGTGCAGGTGACGATCAAATGCACGCTCGTCAACCCGCGCGGAACCGGCGGCTATTACCAGGCGGCGTTCGGTAATGCGATGATCACGAAATGACGAGGCGGCGCTAGCCCGGCAGGGTCTGTTCCAGCCGGAGCAGGTGCTCGACGAGCGCGGCCGGGCTGCCGGGGGCGAGGTGGACTTCCGCGTCGCTCCCGGTGCCGGTGGTGTAGTTGAGGTAGCGGCCCCAGTCCGTGTCCGCGTAGTGCAGGGGGAGTTCGAGCCGGTGGTAGCGGTTGAGGTCGTCGCGGCGGGCGGCATAAAGCTCGCCCGTGCCGGTGACCGGGCGTTGCAGCACGTTCACCAGGTCGCGGACGTCCCAGCGGGGGATGCGATCCTCGCGGGTGACGGCCTCCAGATCGGCGACCCGGATCGTCAACGGGCGCCCGCCGCCGGGCCGCATTTCGGGCAGTTCCGCCATCAGCGCGTCCGCCAGGTGCTCGCGGTGGACGGGTTTCAGCGCGATCCCGTCCCCTACCCGGATCGCGACGATGCCCTGCAGCCCGCGGGCGGCGGCGAGGATGCCGTAGGTGCGCCGGCCGTCGTTGACCCAGCCGTAGTACTCGATCGAAGCGGTGGTCAACAACGGGAGCCAGTCGAGGAAATCGACGTCCAGCCGGCCGTTGCGATCCAGCAAACTGGCTTCCTGTAAGGACTTTTGTAGTTCCTGGCGGGCGGCGAGCTTCTCCTCGTCGCTGAGCCACACCGGCTCCGGGCGCAGCACCAGATGCAGGGTGCCCGCCTTCGCCTGCTCGACGGCGCCCGCGAGCGCCGCGAGTGGCAGGGAGAGGTAACCGGTTCCGACGACGGGCATGCGCTACTCGCCGATCACCGGCGGGGTCGCGCGCACGTCGCTGCCGAATACCGAGTCCGGGTCCGCTTCGAGGAGGTAGTCGGGACGCTGGTGCTCCTCGTCCTCCTCGCCCTTGCCGCGCTGACCGGCCGCGCCCATCGCCGACCCGCTGCTGCCCTTGGCCGCACTGCGGCTCGCGGCCGCTTCCTCGGCCGCCGCCGCGCTGGCGAACTTGCCGGAGCCGGTGTTCTTCCCCGCGCCGAGCTCGCGGGCGTTCTCCCCGGCGGCCGCTCCGCCACGGCTGATGCTCTCCTTGGCGGAGCTGCTGCCGCGGCCCTCTTTCGCCGCACTACCGCCGCGGCCCTCGGATTCGTTGCTGTACAACCGGTTCGCGGCACTACCGCCACTGCTCGTGAGCCCCCGGCCCGGACTCCGGCCGGTGCGCTGTGTCTCGTCGCTCGTGCCGCCGTAGCCGGGAGTCGCGCCGGGGAAGAAGCTGCTGGAGCTGGTGGGGCTGCTTGTGGTGGGCGTGTTGCCGGGCAGGTTGGGCAATGGGCTGACGCTGCCGCTCGTGCCGCCCGTGGTCACCGGGCTGGACGAGGTCACCGGGCTGGACCCGCTGAGGTTCGGCGCCGCGCTGACCGGCCCGCCGCCGAGGCTGCCCCCGGTCGGCTGCGTGGTGGCGGAGGAGGCGTTGGTGTTGTCGTTGTACCGGGACGTGCTGGTGCCGATCGTGCCCACGGACTGCGATTTGAGGCCGATGGTGGCTCCGTCGCTGGGCAGGGTTTTGTAGTCCATCGGGATGATGCCCTTGGTGTCCCCGGTTACCGAACTGTACTGGTCCATCACCCGGACGTTGTTCTCGTTGGCCGCGTTGGTCTTGGCGACGCCGTCCTGATAGGACTTGACGTCCCCGATCGCCATCGACGGCCCGACGATCGGGATCGCCGCCTTGAGCCCCACCGACCAGCCGCTCGGCTTCTCCGGCGCCGGCGGTACGGGGACGACCTTGGATTTCGAGGCCTCGAAAACGTCGGACTGGGCCTGCATCGATCCTTGCGTTTCGATCAATGGCCCGCGCGAGTCGTCGAATGCCTGCGCGAGAGGGTTCGCGCCCGCGTTCGCGGCGTCCCCGGAACTTCCCGTCCAGGCGGCGTTCATGCGTGCCTGAAGGGCTTTGATGGCGTTGAATTCCTCGTTGTAACCGTCGGCGAGCTGCTGGATGGACTCAGATGCTGCTTGTAGTGTTTCCGAGTTGCCGGCCGTGAAGTTGTTGTAGATCTCGGTTCCGTCCATCTTCAGGAGCCCCCCTGCAGAGTGGTGATCACGGAAGCAGCGACCTGCGTTGCCGCGCCACACGAATCCTGTTCGTTTTGGTATCCGTCGGCGGCAACTCCGAAGGTCAGGTCATCCGCAATGCCGACGAACAGATTGCAGTCTCCTTCTGGCCGCCGATCCTGGGTATCGGCGAACACGGCCGGATACCCGGAGACCTCTGTAGGATCGACGAAATCGTAACCACCTGCGTCTTTTGTCTTGTAGACGCTTGCGATCCCGCCATTGCGTTTGCCCTTGAGTATCTGAACGCTGACGTTGAGGTTCTTGCCTTGACTGGTCCGAACATCGATCCAGCCGCACCCCGGTCCCAGCGCGCTGTTCGCATCGCTCGGCGTCGGATCCGAGTAGCCGAGTTGTGAGACCAGTTGTTGGGGCACCAGGTCGCAGGGCTTGCCGACGTAGGACGACGGGTCGAGCGGGTGGGCGACCGTAGGTACCGCCGACGAGGGGTTCTCGTCACTGCTCGTCGCGGCACTGGGTGTTCCCTGGGTCGTGTTTGAGCAAGCCGATGCGGAGGCGGCCAACAGCGCTAACATGCATGCTGCGGCGGTCAGACGACGGTTGGATTTCATGCGCCGGTGCTCTCCTGGCCGCTCTTGAGTGCGGCGGTATTGGTCTCTTCGTCTGTTTGCTTCGCGTTTGTGGCATCCGTGAGTTTTTGGACGTAATTCTGTACGTAGGCCAGCATCGATTCATGCTGTGACGCCAGGAGGTCCAAGGAATCCCGAGCCTGTCGGAGGTAACCCTGACTTTCAGTGTCGCCCGCCAGTTGCGTGAGATTGCGCCGCGCCGTATCGATCACGTTCTTCTTCTGCAGGATGCTCGCCTGCCGGTCCTTCCACATCCCCAGCACCGCGTTCATCTCTTCGACGCTCGGGAACTCGAACCCGCCGCCGGCGCCGGTTGCCGCGAGGAGGGCGCCGACCGTGTCGTTCTGGCCATAGGTGCTGTACGACCCCTGCTTCGGCCCGGCGCTGACCTCCGACCAGAAGCCCCCACCGTCGCTCGCCTCGACCACTGTTGCCTCCCCGCTACCGGCTCGTGACCCTCCGATGCAGGAGCCTAGCGGACGGTTCCGCCGCCGCGGGGTGATATCGGCGAACATCAACCGCCGTGAGCTGGGCTAACAGTGTTAACGTCGAACCGGAGCCGGGGCCGTGCGGGGGAAGTTCGACAGAGACTCTGCGGTGCGAGTCACAATGGAAGGATGAACGACCCTCTGTCCGGCCTGGTCGGCTTCGCCACGGCGTTGCGTGAGGCCGGGGTGCCGGCGGGGCCGCAGCGGGTCCAGGCGTACCTCGACGCGGTCCAGCGGGTCGACGTGGGTGACGTCGGGCAGCTGTACTGGGCGGGCCGCATCACGCTCTGCGCGGATCCGGACGATCTGGCGCGCTACGACGACGCCTTCGCCCAGTGGTTCACGGCCGAGCCGCCCGCGCCGAAGCCCGTGACGGTGCCGCGCGAGAAGCAGGCGCGGATGGCGGCCATGTCCGGCGAGGAGCGCCAAGGTGGCGATACCCAGGTCGAATCCGAGGAACTCCGCGTCGCCGCGACGGACGCCGAGTTGCTTCGCCAGCGGGACCTCGCCGAACTCACCGCCGCCGAGCGCCGGCATCTCCGTGAGCTGCTCGCGGTGCTCAAACCCGTCCCGCCGACGCGGAAATCCCTCCGGCAGCGCCCCGGCAAGACGGGCGCGCTCGACCCGGACCGCACGCTCCGCCGGATGCTCGCGGGCGGTGGCGAACCCGTCCGCCTCGCTTATCGCCGGAAGTCCACCCGGCCCCGCAAAGTCGTGCTCCTGCTTGACGTTTCCGGTTCGATGAGCCCCTATGCCGACTCGCTCCTCCGCTTCGCGCACGTCGTCGTGCGGCAGGCGCCCGCGAGTGTCGAGGTGTTCACCCTCGGTACGCGCCTCACGCGTGTTTCCCGTCAGCTCCGCCAGCGCGACCCCGAACGCGCGATGCTCGCGGCCGGCGAAGCGGTACCGGACTTCGCCGGTGGCACACGGCTCGGCGAGACCCTGCGCGTGTTCCTCGACCGCTGGGGCCAGCGCGGAATAGCCCGCCGCGCGGTGGTCACGATCTTTTCCGACGGCTGGGAACGCGGCGACCCGGGTCTGCTCGCCGAACAGCTGACGCGCCTGCGCAGGCTGGCGTACGCCGTATTCTGGGTGAATCCGCACGCCGGCCGTGACGGTTACGCTCCGGTGCAGTCGGGCATCGCGGCGGCCCTTCCGCACATCGATCGCTTGCTGGCCGGGCACAGCCTGGCCACCCTGGAACGACTGCTGGTGGAGATACGTGATGCATGACGTACTTGACGAGCTCTACAAACGCTGGTCGGACGGGGAAACCGTCGGACTGGGCACGGTGGTGTCCACGTTCTCCTCGGCGCCCCGCGCGCCGGGAGCCGCGATGCTCGTCGCCGAAGACGGGGAGGTCGTCGGCAGCGTGTCCGGCGGCTGCGTCGAGGGCGCGGTCTACGAGCTGGCGCAGGAGGTCGTGGCCGAGCGCAAGCCCGTGCTGCAGCGCTACGGCGTGAGCGACGACGACGCCTTCGCCGTAGGGCTCACCTGCGGCGGGATCATCGACATCTACGTCGAGCGCGTGGACCAGCAGACCATGCCGGAGCTGGCCGAGGTCGTCGATTCCGTCCACAAAGGACAGCCGGTCGCGGTCGTGACGGTGATCCAGCACGAGGACACCACCCGGGTCGGGCGGCACATGATCGTCTGGCCGGACCGCACCGAGGGCACGCTCGGCAGCGCCCGTGTCGACGACGCGGTGGTCGACGACGCGCGCGGCCTGCTCGCCACCGGCCGCACGGCGACCCTGCACTACGGGCTCGAAGGCGAGCGGCGCGGCGAGGGCATGGCCGTGTTCGTGAACTCCTTCGAACCCCCGCCGCGGATGCTGGTGTTCGGCGCGATCGACTTCGCGGCCGCGATGGCGAAGATGGGGTCATACCTGGGATTCCAGGTCACGGTGTGCGACGCGCGCCCGGTTTTCGCCACCGCCAGCCGGTTTCCCGACGCCGACGAGGTGATCGTGGACTGGCCGCACCGCTACCTCAAGGCCGAAGCCGAAGCGGGCCGCATCGACCGCCGGACAGTGGTCGCGGTGCTCACCCACGACCCGAAGTTCGACGTGCCGCTGCTGGAGGTCGCGCTGCGCCTCGACATCGGCTACGTCGGCGCGATGGGTTCACGGCGCACCCACGACGACAGGCTGGACAGGCTGCGCGAGGTCGGTATGACCGAAGCGGAACTGGACCGGCTGGCCTCACCGATCGGGCTGGACCTCGGTGCCCGCACCCCGGAGGAGACGGCGGTCTCGATCGCCGCCGAGATCATCGCCTTGCGGTGGGGCGGTGGCGGCCGGCGGCTGGCGGAGCTTTCGGGTCGCATCCACGGTTGACCGGCACGATCCGGATGACCGCGGGCGCGAGCCGTTCCGCCTGGTACGCAACGATCTTGTGGTGCCCGTCGAGGACCAGATCCCCATCCGGCCCGCACAGCAGGACCGCGACCGGGCGCAGCCCGGAGCGCACGCCGCGGCGGTAGTAGGCGACCCGGCCGGCTTCGGCATCCGGCCAGTCGCGGCTGGCCACGAGCTGCCGGTCGTCGTAGAGCGGCGCGGGGCCGCTCAGCTCGTACCCGCCTTCGGCCAGCGCCGCCAGCATCGGGCGCAGCGTTTCGTGCAGCGGGCGCCGGATCTGCCCGGTGGCCAGCGCGATCCGCAGACTCTCGCCCACCAGAACTTGTTCCACATTCGTGTGACGATCGCGGAATTCCTGTGGTTCCATCCGCGGTCGTGGTCCGCAGATTCGGGGAAAACCAAGCACTGGGCACGCAGCCGCGGAAACCGCCCGGAGAGCCCGGCTGAGCAGGACTTGTCCGATCGCGACAGAAGTAGCAGGCTCGGTTGTGAAGCCGATCACCCAGCTCTCCCACCACACTGGAGGCCTCATGCGCATCACCGTCACCGTCGACGGCACCCAGTACACCGACGATGTCGAGCCTCGGACGTTGCTTGTTCACTACCTGCGGGAGACGTTGGGGAAAGTCGGCACTGTCGTCGGTTGCGACACCAGCAACTGTGGCGCGTGCACCGTGCATCTCGACGGGCACAGCGTCAAATCGTGTTCCGTGCTCGCGGTGCAGGCCGACGGGTGCGAAGTCACCACCATCGAAGGCCTCGCGCGCGACGGGCAGCTCCATCCCGTGCAGCAGGCCTTCCACGACAACCACGCCCTTCAGTGCGGCTTCTGCACCCCGGGCATGATCATGCAGTCGATCGACCTGCTCGCCGACAACCCGGACCCGGACGAACAGGCCGTGCGCGAGGGCCTGGAAGGAAACCTGTGCCGCTGCACGGGGTATCAGAACATCGTGCGCGCGGTGCGGGACGCTGCCGACCACATGAGCCCTGGCGCGGGCCCCGAAGCGGAGCGAATGTCCGAAACCCGGGCGCCGAGCGCGATCGCGGGCGGGGGCGAATGAGATGACCGCGACAATCGAGCCTGAGGTCGGCAAGGCTCGTACCCGCAAGGAAGACGCGCGGCTGATCACCGGCCGCACCCGCTGGACCGACAACATGACGCTCCCGGGCCTGTTGCATCTCGCCGTGCTGCGAAGCCCCTTCGCGCACGCGCGGATCAACAGCATCGACGTGTCGGAAGCGAAGCGGCGTCCCGGCGTCGTGGCGGTGTTCACCGCGACCGATCTCGACCCCGACAGCAGTATCGGTATGCCGTGCGCGTGGCCGATCACGCCGGACATGAAGTCGCCGCGCCGCCCGATCCTGGCCGACAAGCAGGTCAACTTCGCGGGCGAAGGCGTGGCGGTGGTCGCCGCGCGCAGCAAGGCCGAAGCGCAGGACGCGCTCGAAGCGATCGAAGTGGACTACGAGGGGCTGCCCGTTGTCCTCGGGCTGGAGAACGCGCTCGCCGAAGGCGCTCCGCTGGTGCACGAAGAGCTGGGCACCAACAAGAACGCGCTGTGGGTGTTCGACTCCGGCGAAGCCGGCTCGGGCGGCAATGTCGAGGAAGCCATCTCCGGTGCGGAGGTCGTGGTCAAGCGGCGCTTCCGCCAGCAGCGGCTGATCCCGGCGTTCATGGAGCCGCGTTCCTGCGTCGTGGACCCGACGGGCGCGCAGATCGTGATGTGGTCGGCCACCCAGGTCCCGCACATTCTCAAGACCATGGCGGCGCTGACGCTGGGCATCCCCGAGCACAAGCTGCGGGTGATCGCGCCGGACGTCGGCGGCGGGTTCGGCGGCAAGATCGCCGTGCTGCCCGAGGAGACCATGTCGCTTCTCGTGGCCCGGAAACTGGGCAAACCGGTGAAGTGGACGGAATCCCGCTCGGAGACGATGCTCGCCGCGCACCACGGCCGGGACCAGATCCAGGACATCACGATCTCCGCGAAACGGGACGGCACCGTCACCGGGCTCAAGGTCGAACTGCTCGCCGACATGGGTGCGTATCTCGGCCTGGTCGGGCCGGGCGTGCCGATCCTCGGCGCGTTCATGTTCAACGCGATCTACAAGATCCCGGCGTACCACTTCGCCTGCACCAACGTGTTCACCAACACCACGCTGACCGACGCCTACCGTGGCGCGGGGCGGCCGGAGGCCACGTTCGGCATCGAGCGGATCATGGACGAGCTCGCCGCCGAACTGGGCATCGAGCCGATGGAGCTGCGGCGGAAGAACTGGATCAAGCACGAGGAGTTCCCGTACACCACGGTTTCCACGCTGACGTACGACTCGGGCAACTACGAGGCCGCCACCGACAAGGCCATGCAGCTGTTCGACTACGACGGTTTGCGGCGCGAGCAGAAGGAACGCCGCGACGCGGGTGACCCGGTACAGCTGGGCATCGGGATCTCCACCTTCACCGAGATGTGCGGCCTCGCGCCGTCGCGGGTGCTCGGCTCGCTCGACTACGGCGCGGGCGGCTGGGAATCCGCGTCCGTGCGGATGCTGCCAACCGGCAAGGTCGAGGTGATCACCGGGTCTTCGGCGCACGGCCAGGGGCATGAGACGGCGTGGAGCCAGATCGTCGCCGATCAGCTTGGCGTGGCGTTCGAGGACGTCGAGGTGATCCACGGTGACACCCAGTCCTCGGCGAAGGGCCTGGACACCTACGGCTCGCGATCCCTTGCGGTGGGCGGGATCGCGGTGGTGAAGGCCGCCGAGAAGGTGGTCGCGAAGGCACGCACGATAGCCGCGCACCTGATGGAATGCTCGCCCGACGACCTCGAGTTCGCCCAGGGCAAGTTCACCGTGCGCGGTACCGACAAGTCGACAACGATTCAGGATGTCGTGTTCGCGACGTTCCTGGCGCACAACCTGCCCGACGGGGTGGAGCCCTCGCTGGACTCGGATGCGGTGTACGACCCGGAGAACTTCTCCTTCCCGCACGGCACGCACCTGTGTGCGACCGAAGTGGACACCGAGACCGGCCGGGTGAAGCTGCGGTCCTACGTCTGCGTGGACGACGTCGGTGCCGTGGTCAACCCGCTGATCGTGGAGGGTCAGGTGCACGGCGGCCTCGCGCAGGGCATCGCGCAGGCGTTGTTCGAGGAGGCCGTGTTCGACGAGAGCGGCACGCTGACCACCGGTACGTTCGCCGACTACCTGCTGCCGTCGGCCGCGGATCTGCCGAGCTTCACCACCGACCGCACCGAGACGCCGTCCACGACGAATCCCTTGGGTGTCAAGGGAGTCGGCGAGGCCGGCACCATCGCCTCCACCCCGGCCGTGGTCAACTCGGTGATCGACGCCGTCCGTCATCTCGGGGTCAACGACATCGAGATGCCGTGCTCGCCGATGCGGGTGTGGGCCGCGATCCACCGCGGCGAGCAGGCCGCCGGCGGGCTCGGCGGCGAGGCAGGTGGCGGACTCGGTTCCATCGACGCTTCTGGAGGTGCACAGTGATTCCCGCTGCCTTCGACTACACCGCTCCGTCCACAGTGGACGAAGCGGTGCGGGCGCTCGCGGAAGCCGGGGAGGACGCGAAGGTGCTGGCCGGCGGGCAGAGCCTGCTGCCGGTGCTGCGGATGCGGCTCGCCGCGCCCACCACGATCGTGGATCTCGGGAAAATCGCCGAGCTGCGCGGCGTGCGCGAGGACGGCAATGCGCTGGTGATCGGTTCGATGACCACGCACTACGACGTGCAGCGCGATCACCTGGTCGCCGAGCACGCCGCGCTGCTGGCCAGGGCGACGGACACGGTGGCCGATCCGCAGGTACGCCACCGCGGCACGTTCGGCGGCGCGATCGCGCACGCCGACCCGGCCGGTGACCTGCTGGCCCCGGCACTGGCGCTGGACGCGGAGATGGTGATCGCCGGGCCGGGCGGCCGCCGGACCGTCGCGGCGGCGGAGTTCTTCCAGGACTTCTTCACCACTTCGCTGGCACCGGACGAAATCCTGGTCGAGGTCCGGGTGCCCAAGCACACCGGCTGGCGGGCGCACTACGAGAAGTTCAACCGGGTCGCGCAGGCCTGGTCGATGGTCGCCGTGGCAGTCACGGTGCGCGCCGACGGCGACACGATCGCCGAGGCCAGCATCGCGCTGACGAACATGTCGTCGGTGCCCGTGCGGGCTTCGTCGGTCGAGCAGGCGCTGGTCGGTCAGGCCGCGACCGCGGAGGCCATCCGTTCGGCCGCGGCCCACGCCGCCGAAGGAACCAACCCCACGCCTGACGGCAACGCGGACGTCGAGTACCGGCAGGAACTGGCCAGGGTGCTGACCGGCCGGGCCGTGTCCGCGGCGATGAGCGGGTAACCGGCCCCACGCGAAAAGGCACCCACCCGGCGTAAGGTGCCGGGAGGTGCCTTTTCCACGAAAACGAAGGGAGTCGAGCCGTGCGGCTTGACCACGAGTTCACCGTTCCGGCGCCGCCCGCCCAGGTGTGGCGGGCGGTCACCGACCCGGAAAGTGTCGCGCCCTGTATGCCGGGCGCCACGCTGACGAAGGTCGAGGGTGACAGCTTCACCGGCAACGTGAAGGTCAAGCTCGGGCCGATCTCCTTGCTGTACAAGGGTTCCGGCGAGTTCCTGGAGAAGGACGAGAGCGCGCGGAAGATCGTCATCAAGGCCTCCGGCAAGGATTCGCGCGGCGCGGGCACCGCGGCCGCCACCGTCACGGTGACGCTCGTCGAGGACGGCAGCGGTACCAAGGGCAAGGTCGAGACGGATCTGAACGTCACGGGCCGCCCGGCGCAGTTCGGCCGAGGGATGATCTCCGAGGTGGGCGGCAAGATCCTGGACCAGTTCGCGCAGAACCTGGCCGAAAAGCTCGGCGCGGGCGAGGAGCCCGAGCCGGCGGCCGCCGCGCAGCAGCCGGAGGCTCCGGCGGGTGAGCCGAAGCCGAAGCTGGAGTCGGTCAAGCCCGCCCCGAAGGAAGCCGAAGCGATCGACCTCTTCGACTACGCGGGCAGCTCGGTGGCCAAGCGTCTGGGCCCGGTCATCGCCGGTGTCGCGGGGCTCTTGGTGATCCTGGCGATCATCAGGGCCATTCGCCGGAAGTAGCAGGCCCACCACCCAGCCATCCGCCACCCGGCAACGCGACGGCGAGCCCCCCACACCCCGCACCGCAGGAAGACCCATCGCCCCGAAAACGTTGCACTCACCGTGCACACCGAAACGGACGTGGTCGTGATCGGCGCGGGCCAGGCCGGCCTTTCCGCCGCATACCACCTGCGCCGAGCCGGGTTCCGCAACGAAACCGGCTTCGTCGTGCTCGACCACGGCAAACGCCCCGGCGGCGCATGGCAGTATCGCTGGCCCTCACTGCGCCTTGGCAAGGTGCACGGCATCTACGACCTGCCAGGTCTCGCGTTCGGGCAGCCCGACCTGGAAAAACCCGCGTCCGCGGTGGTCTCCGAGTACTTCGGCCGGTTCGAGCGGACCTTTGACCTGCCCGTGCACCGGCCCGTGGAGGTCCAGTCGGTCTCGCGCGAAGGTGACCGGCTCCTCGTCGCGAGCACTCTCGACGAGTGGGCCGCGCGTGCGGTGATCAATGCGACCGGCACCTGGGACAGGCCGTTCTGGCCGCACTACCCGGGCCAGGAGACCTTCCGTGGCCGGCAGCTGCACACGGCGGAATTCCAGAGCGCCGAGGAGTTCCGCGGCAAGCACGTGATCGTCGTCGGCGGGGGTGCGTCCGGCACCCAGCTGCTGGTCGAGATCGCCGAGGTCGCGAGCGGCACCACGTGGGTCACGCGCCGTCCGCCGGAGTTCTTCGAAGGTGACTTCACACCGGATCACGGTCGCGAGTCGGTCGCGAAGGTGGATCGCCGGGTGCGTGCCGGGCTCCCGCCGGAAAGCGTCGTGAGCGTGACCGGTTTGGTGCTGACGCCGGAGCTGCGCCGCGCCCGCGAGCGGGGAATCCTCGACCGCAAGCCGATGTTCGAGCGGATCGTGCCGGACGGCGTGGTCTGGGCGGACGGCACCGAACAGCGCGCGGACGTCATCCTGTGGGCCACCGGATTCCGCGCCGCGCTCGACCACCTCGCGCCGCTGCGCCTGCGCACGCGCGGCGGCGGCATCCGGATGGACGGCACCCGCGTGGTCGACGAGCCACGCCTGCACCTCGCCGGATACGGGCCTTCGGCGAGCACCGTCGGCGCGAACCGCGCCGGGCGCTCCGCGGTGCACGAGATCCGCCAGTTGCTAGACAGGCAGTGAGAACACGCGCCGCGCGTTTCCGCCGAGAAACAGCTCTTTGGCCTCGGCGCCGAGCCCCAGATCCGGCAGGCGTTTCAGGCATCGCGCGGGCGTGACCATCGGGTAGTTGCTGCCGAACAGCACGCGGCCGCGCCCGCGCCCGCGCATGAATTCGACCAGCTCAGGCGGCAGCCGGTGCACCGCGTAGGCCGAGGTGTCCACATAGAAGTTCGGGTACTTCGTCGCGAGCGAAAGCACCTCCGGGATCCACGGATAACCCACGTGCCCGCCCACGACGACCAGCTGCGGGAAGTCCAGCAGCACCTCGTCGAGGTACGGGATCGGGCGGCCCGGCTCGGAGGGACAGAGCGGCCCGGTGTGCCCGATCTGGGTGCAGAAGGGGACATCCTCCTCCACGCAAGCCACGTAGACCGGGTAGTAGCGGCGGTCGTTCGGCGGCAGGTTCCACAGCCAGGGCACCACGCGCACTCCGACGAACCCGAGATCCCGTACGCAGCGCCGGATTTCGCGCACCGCGCCGATCGGGTCGGTCAGGTCCACGGAGGCGACGCCGGCGAACCGGTCCGGGTGTTTCGCCACCAGCTCGGCCACTTCGTCGTTGGAGACCAGGACTCCGTTCGGCCCCTGCCACGCCGACAGGAGCCCGACGCGTACGCCGCCGTCGTCCATCGCGCCCAGTGTCGCGGCGGTGCTGGGCGCGGCGCGTTCCAGGTTCGTCCAGCGCACGAGCGTTTCCAGCCACGGCTGTGCCATGAAGCGCTGGTTGGGCTGCTGCATCCAGACGTCGATGATCTCGTCAGCCATCGATGGCTCCTTCGGCGGTGAGCAGGGTCCTGGCCGCGCGGGCGACGGCCTCCACGGTGCGCGACGACGGGAGCTCGCCTCGCTCCAGGTGGCGCCGCACCGCGGCATAGGGCAGGTCGATCAAGACGAGCAGCAGGTCGTCGGTGCCCTGTCCGGTCATCGGCCGCAGCTCGCGCACCAGGCGGCGCCACGCCGTTTCCAGGTTCTGGTCCGTCTGCTTCGCGGCGACGCGCTGCTCGGGGGACCACGCCTGGTCGTCGAAGGCGCGCCGGCCCGCGTTGAGCACGTGCGCCTCGCCGGGGTGGGCCCGGCACCAGCGCACGACGTGCGCGGTGGAGGCGATCGCGGCTTCCGCCGCCGTGCCGTTTTCAAGTATCGCCAGGTATTCGGCGTGGAACCGCTCCACCGTGCGCAGCCACAACGCCGCCAGAAGCGCGGGCCGGTCGGGAAAACGGTGGTAGACCGACCCGCTCGGTGCCCCGGCCTCGCGCGCGACGGCGGACATCGTCACCGCCCGCACCCCGCCTTCGGCGAACAGCCGGACGGCAGCGTCCAACAGGTCGTCCACGGTGTGTCTCGGCGGCCGGCCCATGTATTGGAGACTAGCCTCTAATTTGTCGGCTTGACAGGGCGGATTCAATGGCCTGATAGTGGCCCATTGACGGGGTGTGCGGTGCGGGGAAAGGTGTGCGGATGAACAGTGCCCGGGGCATGCTCACCATCGGCGAGCTGCGCGCGCTCGCCGGAACCCGCGAGATCGACACGGTGCTCGTGGCGATGACCGATATGCAGGGTCGCTTGCAGGGCAAGCGATGCGCCGTCGAATACTTCCTCAACGAGGTCGTCCCGCAGGCCACCGAGGCGTGCAACTACCTGCTCGCCGTGGACGTGGACATGAACACCGTCGACGGCTACGAGATGTCCTCCTGGGAGCGCGGTTACGGGGATTTCGTGCTGCGCCCCGACCTGTCCACGTTGCGCCGTGTCCCGTGGCAGGAGGGCACTGCGCTGGTGCTCGCCGACGTCGAATGGGTGCAGGGCGGTGACGTGCCTGCTTCGCCGCGGCAGATCCTGCGACGGCAGCTGGACCGGCTCGCCGAGCGCGGGCTGGCCGCGTTCGTCGGCACCGAGCTGGAGTTCATCGTCTTCGAGGACACCTACGAACAGGCGTGGCAGCGCGCGTACCACGATCTGCGCCCGGCCAATCAGTACAATGTGGACTACTCGATGCTCGGCACCGCCCGGCTCGAACCGCTGCTTCGCCGTATCCGCAACGAAATGGGCGGCGCCGGGATGTACGTCGAATCGGCCAAGGGTGAGTGCAACCCCGGCCAGCACGAGATCGCGTTCCGCTACACCGACGCGCTGTCCACTTGCGACAATCACGTGATCTACAAGACCGGGTCGAAGGAGATCGCCGCGCAGCTGGGCAAGAGCCTGACGTTCATGGCGAAGTACAACGAGCGCGAGGGAAACTCCTGTCATATCCACATCAGCCTGCGCTCGGCGAGCGGCGAACCGGTGCTCGCGGACGGGCACGGGCACTCCAGGCTGATGGATCACTTCCTGGCCGGGCAGCTGGCCTGCCTGCGTGAGCTGACTTACTTCCTCGCGCCGAACATCAACTCCTACAAGCGTTTCATGCCCGGCAGCTTCGCGCCGACCGCGGTCGCCTGGGGCACCGACAACCGCACCTGCGCACTGCGGGTCGTCGGGCACGGGCAGTCGCTCCGGGTGGAGAACCGGGTGCCGGGCGGGGATGTGAACCCGTACCTCGCGGTGGCCGCGCTGGTCGCCGCCGGGCTGCATGGGATCGAGCACGAGCTGCCGCTGGAGCCGGAGTTCCACGGCAATGCCTACGGTTCCGAAAAGCCGACCGTTCCCAGCACATTGAGGGATGCCGCTGCCCTGCTCGCGGAAAGTAAGATGGCGAAGGCGGCGTTCGGTGCCGAGGTCATCGAGCACTATCTCAACGCCGCCCGCGTCGAGCTCGCCGCTTTCGACGCTGCCGTAACGGATTGGGAGCGTATTCGTGGTTTCGAACGGCTCTAGGCCGCTCATCGGCCTCTCCACCTACGTGGAGCAGGCCCGCTGGGGTGTGTGGGACACGCCTGCCGCGTTGCTGCCGATGTCCTATGTGGACAGTGTGGTGCGGGCGGGCGGGGTGCCGGTGCTGCTGCCGTCGGTGGGTGAGGACGTTTCAGCGCTGTCCGCGGTGGACGCGCTCGTGCTCACCGGCGGCGCGGATGTCGATGCGGCGCGCTATGGCGCGGCAGCGCACGAAAAGACGGTCAGCAGGCCGGAGCGGGACGGGTTCGAGTTCGCCCTGGCGCGCGAGGCGTTGCGCCGGAGTATGCCGGTGCTCGGGGTCTGCCGCGGTATGCAGGTGCTGAACGTCGCGCTCGGCGGCACGCTGACCCAGCATCTACCCGAGACGGTCGGGCACGCGGAGCACCAGCCGGCGCGCGCCGTCTACGGGCACAACCGCGTGACGCTCGCCGGACGCGCGGCGGAAATCCTTGGCAGCGAAGCAAAAGCGCAGTGCTACCACCACCAGTCGGTGGCCCGGCTGGGTGCCGGGTTGCGCGCCGTCGGCTGGGCCGCGGACGGCACCGTCGAGGCGGTCGAGCTGGCAGGGGAGCGGTTCGTGCTCGGCGTGCAGTGGCACCCGGAGCAGGACACCGACGACGTAAGACTGTTCGCGGCGCTGGTGGAGGCCACATGGACGTGATCAACCCGGCGACCGAAGAGGTCGTCCGGACGCTGGAGCTGACGTCGCCCGCGGAGACCGACGCGGCGATCGAACGTGCGCACAAAGCCTTGCCGGGCTGGAAAAGCGTCGCGCCAGGGGATCGGGCCAGGCTGCTGCGCCGGTTCGCCTCGGCGGTCGACACGGACATCGAGCACCTCGCCGCGCTGGAGGTGGCCAACTCCGGCCACACGATCGGCAACGCGCGCTGGGAGGCCGGTAACGTCCGTGACCTGCTGGACTACTACGCCGGCGCGCCGGAACGTCTGCTGGGCCAACAGATCCCGGTCCCGGGCGGGGTGAACGTCACGTTCCACGAGCCGCTCGGGGTGGTGGGTGTGATCGTGCCGTGGAACTTCCCGATGCCGATCGCCGGCTGGGGTTTCGTGCCCGCGCTCGCGGCGGGGAACACGGTGGTGCTGAAGCCTGCCGAGCTGACTCCGCTCACTGCCTTGCGGTTGGCGGAGCTGGCCAGGGAAGCCGGGCTGCCCGAGGACGTGTTCCAGGTGCTGCCGGGCAAGGGAAGCGTTGTGGGGCAACGGTTCGTGACGCATCCCGCGGTGCGGAAGGTGGTGTTCACCGGGTCCACCGCGGTCGGCAAGCAGATCATGGCGGGCTGCGCGGAGCAGGTGAAGCGGGTCACCCTGGAGCTGGGCGGCAAGAGCGCGAACATCGTTTTCGCCGACGCGGACCTGGAGAAAGCCGCCGCGACCGCGCCGTACGGCGTGTTCGACAACGCGGGCCAGGACTGTTGCGCGCGTTCGCGGATCCTCGTGCAGGCGTCGGTGTACGACAGGTTCATGGAGCTGCTCGAGCCTGCGGTGCAGGGGGTCCGGGTCGGGGATCCGGCGGCGGAGGGCACCGAGATGGGCCCGCTGATTTCCGCGCAGCACAAGGCACGTGTGTCGGCGTACCTGCCGGACGACGCGCCGGTCGCGTTCCGCGGCAGCGCGCCGTCGGGGCCCGGGTTCTGGTTCCCGCCCACGGTGGTCACCCCGGGATCACCGGCCGACCCGTTGGTCACGGAGGAGATCTTCGGTCCGGTCGTCGCCGTGGTCCCGTTCACCGACGAGGCTGACGCGGTGCGCCTGGCCAATGACACCGAGTACGGGCTTTCGGGCTCCATCTGGACTTCCGACGTGGGCCGCGCGCTGCGTGTGTCCCGGGCGGTGGAGGCCGGGAACCTCTCGGTGAACTCGCATTCCTCGGTGCGGTACTGGACTCCGTTCGGCGGGTTCAAGCAGTCCGGTCTCGGCCGTGAGCTGGGGCCGGACGCTGTGCAGGCCTTCACCGAGCTCAAGAACGTCTTCATCAGTACGGAGGAATGAATGCAGCGCTTCGCAGGGCGGGTCGCGGTGATCACCGGCGGCGGCAGCGGGATCGGCCTGGCCACCGCCCGCCGGCTCGCCGAGGAGGGCGCGAAGGTCGTCGTCGCCGACGTGGACGCCGCGGCGGGCAAGGCCGCTGCCGGCGAGGTGAACGGCGAGTTCGTGGCCACCGACGTGACGAACGAGGCCCAGGTCGAGGCCCTGTTCCAGAGCACAGTGGACAGGTTCGGCTCGGTGGACGTGGCCTTCAACAACGCCGGCATTTCCCCGCCCGAGGACGATTCGATCCTCACCACCGGGCTGGACGCCTGGAAGAAGGTGCAGGAGGTCAACCTGACGTCGGTGTACCTGTGCTGCAAATACGCCATCCCGCATATGCAGCGCCAGGGCAAGGGCTCGATCGTCAACACTGCTTCGTTCGTCGCCGTGATGGGTGCGGCCACCTCGCAGATCTCGTACACCGCGTCGAAGGGCGGGGTGCTGGCGATGACCAGGGAGCTCGGCGTGCAGTTCGCGCGCGAGGGCATCCGCGTCAACGCGCTGTGCCCGGGGCCGGTGAACACCCCGCTGCTGCAGGAGCTGTTCGCGAAGGACCCGGAGCGCGCCGCCCGGCGCCTGGTGCACGTGCCGATGGGCCGCTTCGCGGAGGCGACGGAAATCGCCGGCGCAGTGGCTTTCCTCGCCAGCGACGACGCGTCCTTCATCACCGCGTCGCAGTTCCTGGTGGACGGGGGGATCAGCGGGGCGTATGTGACGCCGCTTTAGGTGTTGCGCTGCGAGGGCAACGGCCGCACAGAGCGCGCTCTGTGACCCCGGTTCGGTGGCGGGGCGTGGGCGTGGTGGTGGTGCCGGTTGCGCTGCGAGGGCAACGGGCCGTGCGCTGGGCGGGGTGAGGCTCGCATCGCGTTGCTGGTTGCTGGGTGCCGGGTGGTGCGGTGGTCCGGCGGCGGGGCTGGCGTGGTGCGTGCCACCGCGCCACCCGCCCTATAGACTGATCCCACCAAAACCGAATACGGCCGACATGAGCCGGAGCGGGAGAGTCCCCGTGCCGCACGGGGCGCCGAAGGAGCAATTTCCCCGCCAATCTCTCAGGTACCAGTTACCGCTCGGGCCAGGCCACTCTGGAAAGCAGGCGCGCACAACCGCGCCTCACCCAAGGTGAAAGCCGCGCACTGCGGTGAAACTCTCAGGTGCCGATGACAGAGGGGGAGTTCCCGCACCAGCGCAGAAGGAGCTCCCCATGCACACGTTCGCGGACCGGCACATCGGACCGGCCGAGCACGAGCAGGCGAAGATGCTGGCCGAATGCGGGTACGGCAGTCTGGACGCGCTCGTCGAGGCGGCGGTACCGGCGGCCATCCGCAACCCCCGTGAGCTGGACCTCCTGCCGCCCGCCAGTGAGCACGAGGCGACCACCGAGTTGCGGGCGCTGGCGGCGAAGAACCGGCCGATGACGCAGATGATCGGCCTCGGTTTCAGCGACACGGTGACCCCGCCGGTGATCCGCCGCAACGTGCTCGAAAGCCCCGCCTGGTACACGGCGTACACGCCCTACCAGCCGGAGATCTCCCAAGGGCGCCTCGAAGCGCTGCTCAACTTCCAGACCATGGTCTCCGACCTCACCGGTCTCGACCTGGCGAACGCCTCGCTGCTGGACGAGTCGACCGCCGTGGCCGAGGCCGTGATGCTCATGCGCCGCGCGTCGAAAGCCAAGTCGAACCGCGTGGTGCTGGACGCCGAATGCCTGCCGCAGACCATCGCCGTGGTGCGCACGCGCGCCGAGGCTGTCGGCGTCGAGGTGGACGTGCGGGATCTCGGCGCCGGACTGCCCGAGGAGTTCTTCGGTGTGGTCGTACAGTATCCGGGCGCTTCCGGAGTGTTGCGGGGCAAGGGTTTCTACGAGGCGATCGCCAAGGTCGCCAAGGACGCGGGCGCGCTGTACACCGTCGCGGCCGACCTGCTGGCGCTCACCATGATCGCCGCGCCCGGAGAGTTCGGGGCCGACATCGCCGCCGGCACCACGCAGCGGTTCGGCGTGCCGCTCGGCTACGGCGGCCCGCACGCCGGGTACCTCGCGGTGCGCAAGGGCCTCGAACGCTCCCTCCCCGGCCGCCTCGTCGGCGTCTCGGTGGACGCGGACGGCAACCCCGCGTACCGGCTCGCGCTGCAGACCCGCGAGCAGCACATCCGCCGTGAGAAGGCCACCTCCAACATCTGCACCGCGCAGGTCCTGCCCGCGGTCCTCGCCGCGATGTACGCCGTCTACCACGGGCCGGACGGGTTGAAGGACATCGCCGAGCGCGTGCACCGGCTGGCCAGCGGGCTGGCGGCGGCGTTGCGCGAAGGCGGTGTCGAGGTGGTGCACGAGAGCTTCTTCGACACCGTGCTCGCCCGGGTGCCCGGCCGCGCGCGGCAGGTGGTCGCCGACGCGCGCCGCTTCGGCATCAACCTCGGCGAGGTGGACGCCGACCACGTGCGGATCGCCTGCGACGAGGTCACCGACATCGACACGCTGCGCCGGGTGCTGCTGGCGTTCGACACCGAGGCGCACGCCGAGCCCGGCCCGGCCGCCCTGCCGAACGGGCTGGCAAGGGAGAGCGAATACCTGACGCACGAGGTGTTCTCGAGCCACCGGTCCGAGACGGCGATGCTGCGCTACCTGCGCCGGCTGTCCGATATGGACTATGCGCTGGACCGCGGGATGATCCCGCTCGGCTCGTGCACGATGAAGCTCAACGCGACCGCCGAAATGGAGCCGATCAGCTGGCCCGAGTTCGCCGGCCTGCACCCGTTCGCCCCGGCCGAGGACGCCGTGGGCTACCGGGAGCTGATCGAGCAGCTGTGCACCTGGCTGGCCGAGGTCACCGGCTACGACAAGGTTTCCCTGCAGCCGAACGCCGGCAGCCAGGGCGAGTTCGCCGGCCTGCTCGCGATCCGCGCCTACCACAAGGCGAACGGGCAGCCCGAGCGCGACGTCTGCCTGATCCCCTCGTCCGCGCACGGCACGAACGCCGCTTCGGCGGTGCTGGCGGGGATGCGCGTGGTCGTGGTCGCCTGCAACGACAACGGTGACGTCGACCTGGCCGATCTACAGGCCAAAGTGGACAAACACCGGGAGACCCTGGCCGCGATCATGGTCACGTACCCGTCGACGCACGGGGTGTACGAGAACGGGATCGGCGAGATCGCCCGGATCGTGCACGACGGCGGCGGCCAGGTGTACGTGGACGGCGCGAATCTCAACGCGCTGCTGGGCCTGGCCAAGCCGGGCGAGTTCGGCGGCGACGTCTCGCACCTGAATCTGCACAAGACGTTCTGCATCCCGCACGGCGGTGGCGGCCCTGGCGTCGGTCCGGTCGCGGTGCGCGCGCACCTGGCGCCGTACCTGCCCAACCACCCGCTCTCGCCGGAAGCCGGCCCGGAAAGCGGGGTCGGCCCGATCTCGGCCGCGCCGTTCGGCTCGGCGTCGATCCTGCCGATCTCGTGGGCGTACGTGCGGATGATGGGTGCGGCGGGGCTGACCAGCGCGACCAAGGTCGCCGTGCTCGCCGCGAACTACGTGGCCGCCCGTCTTTCCCCGCACTACCCGGTGCTCTACACCGGCCGCGACGGGCTGGTGGCGCACGAGTGCATCCTCGATCTGCGGGCGCTCACCAAGCGCACCGGGGTCACCGTGGACGACGTGGCGAAACGCCTGGTGGACTACGGTTTCCACGCGCCGACGATGTCCTTCCCGGTGGCCGGCACGCTGATGGTGGAGCCGACCGAGAGCGAGGACGTGGCCGAGATCGACCGGTTCTGCGACGCGATGATCGCGATCCGCCGGGAGATCGAGGAGGTGGCCGACGGCCGCTGGCCGATCGGCCAGAGCCCGCTGCGCAACGCGCCACACACGGCGGAAACCCTTACCAGCGAATGGGATCTGCCCTACGATCGCCGTCTCGCCGTGTACCCGGCCGGGGTGGTGCCGAAGGCGAAGTACTGGCCGCCGGTCCGCCGCATCGACGGGGCGCACGGGGACCGCAACCTCGTCTGCTCGTGCCCGCCCATCGAAGCCTACGGGAGCTGACATGCACACCGCGCTCTATGGCGTCCACAAAGGACTCAACGCACTGTTCACCGACTTCGCCGGCTGGGAGATGCCGGTGCGGTACTCCAGCGAGCTGGCCGAGCATCGCGCGGTGCGCGAGACGGCCGGGCTGTTCGACCTCTCGCATATGGGCGAGATCGAGCTGACCGGCCCGCAGGCGGGCGAGGCGCTGGACTACGCGCTGGTCGGCAAGCTGTCCGCGGTCAAGCCGGGCCGCGCCCGCTACACGATGATGTGCGCCGCGGACGGTGGCGTGCTAGACGATCTGGTCGTGTATCGCCTTGCCGACGAGCAGTACCTGGTGGTGGCCAACGCCGGAAACGCCGCGGTGGTCGCCGAAGAGCTGGCGTCGCGGGCCGCGGAGTTCGACGTCGAGGTCACCGATCGTTCGGCCGACACCGCGCTGATCGCCGTGCAGGGCCCGAATTCGCCGGAGATCGTCGCCTCGGTCACCGACGCGGACCTGGCCGCGCTCAAGTACTACGCGAGTGTGCCTACGACCGTGAAGGGCCACAACGTGCTGCTCGCGCGCACCGGGTACACCGGTGAGGACGGCTTCGAGCTGTACGTCCCCGCGCCCGAGGCGGTCGAGGTGTGGCGGCTGCTCACCGCCGCCGGAGAGCCGCACGGGCTGCTTCCGGCGGGGCTCGCCTGCCGCGACACGCTCCGGCTGGAAGCCGGAATGCCCTTGTATGGCAACGAGTTGTCCAGCGACCGGGCGCCGTTCGACGCCGGGCTGGGCCGGGTCGTGAAGTTCGACAAGCCGGGGGACTTCGTCGGCAAGGCCGCGCTGGAGGGTCGGCAGGAGTCTTCGCAGGTGCTGGTCGGTCTCAAGGGACAGGGCCGGCGCGCGCCGCGACACGGGTACAAGGTGCTCGACGGGTCCACCGAGATCGGCGAAGTGACCAGCGGCGCGTTGTCGCCGACGCTCGGCTACCCGATCGCGATGGCTTACGTGGCAACGGAATCGAGCGAGCCGGGGACGAACCTGTCGGTGGACGTCCGGGGCCGGATCGAGCCCGTCGAGGTCGTCACGATGCCCTTCTACCAACGCTCCTGAGATGGCCATCAGCGTCTTCGACCTGTTCTCGATCGGGATCGGGCCGTCGAGTTCGCATACCGTCGGCCCGATGCGGGCGGCGCGGATGTTCATCGATTCGCTCGGTGACGCGCGGGTGACGCGGGTCGAGGCGGAGCTGTTCGGTTCGCTGGGCGCCACCGGGCACGGGCACGGCAGCGACCGGGCCGTCCGATTAGGACTGTCCGGCTACCGGCCCGAGGACGTGCCGCTCGACGCGGAGCCGTCGCACGAGTTCGAGCTGGACCTGACGATGCATCGCCGGAAGTCCTTGCCGGAACACCCGAACGGCATGGTCTTCCGCGCTTACGGCGAAAAGCTGTTGGCGGAGCGCACTTACTATTCTGTCGGCGGTGGGTTCGTGCGCGGTGAGCAGGCGATCGTCGAGGACAGCACGGCGCTGCCGTACCCGTTCTCGACCGGCGCCGAGTTGCTTGCGCATTGTGCTCGAACTGGCCTGCCGGTCAGCGAAATCATGCTGCGCAACGAGTTGTCCTGGCGCACTGCGGAAGAAGTGCGTGCCGGCCTGCTGCGGATCTGGCACGTGATGGCC
This sequence comes from Amycolatopsis sp., assembly GCF_035546795.1. Classification (GTDB taxonomy): domain Bacteria; phylum Actinomycetota; class Actinomycetes; order Mycobacteriales; family Pseudonocardiaceae; genus Amycolatopsis_E. The sequence continues at coordinate 47,208 of NZ_DASZWC010000051.1, read as the reverse complement.
GAATGCGTGCGCAACGGCTGTGCGCACGACGGCGTGCTGCCCGGCGGTTTGAAAGTGCCGAGGCGGGCGAAAGCCTTGCACGACAAGCTGTTGGCCGAGGACAGCGCCGGTGACTCGCTGGTCGCGATGGACTGGGTGAGCCTGTACGCGCTCGCGGTCAACGAGGAGAACGCCTCGGGCGGTCGCGTCGTCACGGCCCCGACGAACGGTGCGGCGGGCATCATCCCCGCCGTCCTGCATTATTACCGGCGGTTCGTTCGTGGTGCCGATGACGACGGTGTGGTGCGTTTCCTGCTCACCGCCGGGGCGATCGGCGTGATCCTGAAAACGACCGGTTCGATCTCCGGCGCGGAGGTCGGCTGCCAGGGCGAGGTGGGCTCGGCCTGCGCGATGGCGGCGGCCGGGCTGGCGGAGCTGCTGGGCGGCAGCCCCGAGCAGGTGGAGAATGCCGCCGAGATCGGGGTGGAACATCATCTCGGGCTGACCTGCGATCCGGTGGGCGGGCTCGTGCAGATCCCGTGCATCGAACGCAACGCCGTCGGCGCGTCCAAGGCCATCCACGCCGCGCGGATGGCGATGCGGGGCGATGGCAGCCATGTGGTCACGCTGGACAAGGCGATCAAGACCATGCGGGAAACCGGTGCGGACATGAAGGTCAAATACAAGGAGACCGCGCGCGGCGGGCTCGCCGTAAACGTGATCGAATGCTGAAATGACCGGCGCTGGCGATGCGGTGTTCCGGCCCGTGCGGGCGGGGAACGCCTTCGAGGAGACCGTCGAGCGGCTCCTGCAGGCGATCCGGCTCGGGGTTGTCGGGGCCGGTGAGCGCCTCCCGTCCGAACGCGAACTGGCCGAACGACTGGGCGTCAGCCGCGTGACTCTCCGTGAGGCAATCCGAGCCCTGGCCGACGCCGGTTACGTGGAGTCGCGGCGTGGGCGGTATGGCGGGACTTTCGTGATGGAAACCCTGCCCGAGCCCGGGGAGACCGGCGATCGGCGGCCTGAGCTGGAGGACACCCTCAGCCTGCGGCATGTGCTGGAGACGGGCGCCGCGGAGCTGGCGGCGGGGCAGGCGTTGAAACCGGCCGCGCGGGAGCATTTGGCCGCCACCCTCGCGGAGGCGTCGGCGGCTTCGCTGAGTGACTATCGACGGCGGGATTCCCGCCTCCACCTGGCGATCGCGGAGGTCACGGGCTCGGCGTCGCTCACCTCGGCGGTGGCGGACGTGCGGATGCGGGTCAACCGCCTGCTGGACGAGATCCCGTTGCTGGAACCGAACCTCGACCACTCCAACGCCCAGCACGATGCGGTCGTAGGCGCAATCCTGGACGCCGACCCGACGGCCGCCAGGCAAACAATGGCGGAACACCTGGACGGCACAGCCTCACTACTACGCGCCTTCTTGAGCTAACAACCTCCACCCAACCGCAACCCGGCAACGCGACAGCGAGCCACCCCGCCCACACCCCACCCTCGAACCGATCCTAAGCGCCCTCAGCGGTCGACGTGGCGTGTCAAGGCATCTTTCCCGCCTTGACACGGTGCGGCGACCGTTGAACACTGCGCGGTCGGGGCGAGAGTGGGGTACACAGAGCGCGGCCGCTATCGCAAGCCGCAACCGTTGCCACGCAAGGGAAACAGCGCAAGGGAAACCCCTCAGCGCCGAGCCTTCGGAATCACCAGCGGCGTCCCGGTTTCCGGATCCGGCATCACGCGGCACGGCAGGTCGAAGATCTCCTCCACCCGCTCCGCCGTGACAACCTCCTCCGGAGTCCCGGTCGCGATCACCTCGCCGTCGCGCATCGCGATCAGGTGCGTGCCGTAGCGGGCGGCGTGGTTGAGATCGTGCAGCACCGCCACCAGCGTCCGGCCCTGCTCGGCGTGCAGCTCCGCGCAGAGGTCGAGGATGTCCATCTGATGCGAGATGTCGAGGAAGGTCGTCGGCTCGTCCAGCAGGAGCAGCTCAGTCTCCTGTGCGAGCGCCATCGCCAGCCAGACCCGCTGACGCTGGCCGCCGGAAAGCTCGTCGACCAGCCGGTCCGCCAGTTCCGAAACACCGGTCGCGGCCATGGACCGCTCGACGACGGCCGCGTCCTCCTTCGACCACTGGCGCAGCAGGCGCTGGTGCGGGTACCGGCCGCGGGAGACCAGGTCGGACACGGTGATGCCGTCCGGCGCGATCGAACTCTGCGGCAGCAGGCCGAGCCGCCGCGCGACCTGCTTGGCGGGTATCGACGTGATGATCTCGCCGTCCAGGTAGACCATGCCCTTACGCGGCTTGAGCAGCCGGGCCAGTGCACGCAGCAATGTGGTCTTGCCGCACGCGTTCGGGCCGACGATCACCGTGAACGACTGATCGGGAATGGTGACCCCGAGATCCTCGGCGACGGTACGGCCGTCGTAGGCCAGCGTGAGTCCTTCGCCGTGCAGCCTGCTGGACGTCGTTGTGTCGGCGATCGCGGTCATGAAGTTAGGCTAACCTAGCCGATTTGCGAACGGTACTAACTTGGGTGAGTGTTCGACGTCACTGACCTCACCCGCATCGCCCCTGTCCTCGATTCCCGCTCCGTGACCTTCGAGAACCCGACCGGCGAACGCGGCGCGGGCGGCGCCGCGGCCGGAGGCCGCAAGGGTGCGCCGAGCAGATTGGTCCAGCCGGACGAACGGGTGGTCCTCGCCGACCTCGCCGGACCGGGCACGATCAGGCACATCTGGCTGACCTTCCCGCCTGGCCCGCCGGAGCAGATGCGCGCGGTGTACTTCGAGGTCACCTACGACGGCTTGGACGAGCCCAGCATTTCCGTGCCCTGTCTGGATTTCTTCGGCTCTCCGCACGGCAGGCCGGTGGCCTACGCCAGCGCGCTGACCAGCATGCAGCAGGGCCGCGGTTTCAACAGCTACCTGCCGATGGCCTTCGGCGAACGGGTGCGCGTCGAGCTGGTCAACGCGTCCGGTCGCGCCATGCCGGTGTACTACCAGATCGATTACACGCTCGGGATGCAGCGCGATTCCGGCCGGTTGCACGTCAGCTTCCGTCGCCGGAACCCGACCGTGCTGCGCGAGGATTTCGTGATCGCGGAGGGATTGCGTGGCCCAGGGCGGTTCCTCGGTTGCGTGGTCGGCGTGCGCCCGATCGACCCCGGCACCTGGTATGGCGAGGGCGAGGTGAAGGTCTATCTGGACGGCGACGCCGAGCTGCCGACGATCTGCGGCACCGGGCTGGAGGACTACGTCGGCTCGGCCTGGGGCATGGGCCCGCACCACGCCTGGTACGCGGGCGCGCCCCTGGACGTGCGCAAACCCGGGGCACAGCTGGGAGAGTTGCCGGACTACGTCGGGTTCTACCGCTGGCACGTGCTCGACCCGATCATGTTCCGCGACGAGCTGAGGGTAACGATCCAGCAGATCGGCGCCGATCATTTCCTGCCAGGACAGGAAGAACGACTCGCCGAGGCCGAGGCGCAGGGGCGCGTCGCCGGGACCGGGATCAACCGGGACCGTGGTGGACCGTTGCTGGCGAGCGGAATCTTCGAACGGGTCGACGACTACTGCGCCACCGCGTTCACGGTGTGCGCGCAACCGCAGCCGGTGCCGCGGCTGGACGTGGCCGGCGCGGTGGCCGACCTGGCCCGGCTGCCGTATGAGAAGCCGGACGAGATGGAGTTCCTATTCGCGTGAGGCCTGGTCTCCCACCGCCACGACGGCGTCGCGCAGCGCGGCGCGCAGCCGGCCGACGTCGAGCGGTTCCAGCACCGCCGCTTCACCCGGCGGGGCCACCAGAACGACCCGGCCGCTACTGATGAACACTGTCAGATCACGGCGCCTGCCGGCGAGATCCCGGCAGCTCACCGCCCATTCGTTCGGTGTCGCCACTTGGCTTCCCCTCTTCGATCGCCTTGTGGTCTCCAGTGGGACGCCGTCCGTGGGATCTCGTGACGGAGCGGCGCGCGGAAATTATCCGGCGCCGGTAGCGTGAGGTGCGTCACCGGCGATCGGAGCCCCCATGTCCCAGCCACAGCGAATCGTGATCATCGGCGCCGGACTGGCCGGCGCGTCAGCCGCGGCCGGTCTCCGCGACCGCGGCTATTCCGGTGAAATCATAGTTTTGGGCAACGAAACGCACCAGCCCTATGAGCTACCTGCTTTGTCCAAGGCGCTCCTGCTCGGTGACGCCGAGGAGCCGGACTGGGTGCGGGAGGACGGTTTCTATCAGCAGCACGACATCGACCTGCGGCTGGGTGTCAACGCAACTCGTGTCGAGCTGGGTGCGCGGAAGGTGCTCGACGATCAGGGGGCCGAGCACAGGTACGACAGGTTGTTGCTGGCCACGGGCTCGCAACCGCGCAGGTTGCCGATCGCCGGTGCGGATTCCCCCAGCGTGCGCACGCTGCGAACTTTGGACGATTCCCTTGCCCTGCGGGAAAGTTTCGGTTCAATCGAGCGCGCGGTGATCATCGGGGCGGGCTGGATCGGCACCGAAGTCGCTGCCGCGGCCCGTCGGCACGGCGTGGAAGTGACGGTGGTCGACAGGATCGCCGCGCCGTTGTTGCCGGTTCTGGGTGCGGAGGTCGCCGGAGTTTTCCAGAACCTGCACAGCGAAAACGGCGTGCAGTGGCGGTTGAACGCCGAGATCTCGGAGATCTCGGGCGACACGGTCCGGCTTGGTGATGGCAAGGAGCTGCCCGCCGAGCTGGCGGTGATGGCGGTCGGCGCGGCTCCGCGTGTGGACCTCGCGCACGCGGCGGGTCTCGAACTCGCCGACGACGGGGGCGTCGCCGTGGATGCGGCCCTGCGCACAGCGGCCCCGGACGTCTACGCGGCGGGCGATATCGCGTCGCAGTTCCACCCGCGCCTCGGCCGCCGCGTCCGCGTCGAACACTGGGCGAACGCGAAGAACCAGGGCACGCACGTCGCCGGGAACCTCATCGGCGAGGCCGAGCCTTACCTGAATTCCCCATATTTCTTCAGCGACCAATACGACCTCGGTTGTGAATACCGGGGATTGGCCGACCCGGACACGGACGAACTGGTGGTCCGCGGCGACCTCGCGAAGCGCGAGTTCATCGCCTTCTGGCTCCGCGACGGCCGCGTGTCGGCGGCGATGAACGTCAACGTCTGGGATGACGGCGATGCGCTGAAACGCCTGGTGGACGGCCGGTTGGCCGTTTCACCGCAGACGCTTCGCGAGGGTGATCTGAGCAGCGTGGAGTAGGTCCGAGTACTGCCGAAGTCAGCCCACCACAACCCGCCGCGGGCGGGTCAACGTCGCGAAGATGATCAGCCCCGCCACGGCGAACGACGCCATGACGGTGCCCATCGGGACGGCACTCGACTCGCCACCGATGGAGACCAGTGGGGTGGCGAAGCCGCCGACCACGAACTGCATCACGCCCAGGAGGGCCGAGGCCGAACCGGCGTTGTGCGGGTGCTCGGCCAGCGCCAGCGAGGAGGCGTTCGGCATCACCAGGCCGATGCTGGAAACCAGCACCAGCAACGGGATCAGGAGCGCGGCGAGCGGCAGCGAAAACGCGGCGGCCAGTAGCACCCCGACGCCGCCGAGGGCGGAGAGCACGAGGCCGACGGCGAGCAGCCGGCGTTCCGGGAAGCGGCCGACGAGCCTGCCGTTGATCTGCCCGGCGAGCACGATGCCGACGCCGTTCGCGCCGAACACGAGGCTGAACGACTGCGGGCTGAGGCCGTAAACATCTTGCAGCACAAAGGACGAAGCCGAGACGTAGGCGAACAGGGCGGCGAACATCAAACCGCCGGCGAACGCGTAACCGAAGAACGACCGGTCGGCCAGTAGCTTGCCGTAGGTTCGCAGTGTCGTGCCGAGCCGCGCGGGGTGGCGGCCTTCCGGCGGAAGCGGTTCGGGTAGCCCGACGGCCGTAGCGAGCAGGAGCAGGACGCCGATGACGGTCAGCACCACGAACACCCCGCGCCACGACGTGAGGCGCAGGATCTGCCCGCCCAGCACCGGCGCGAGAACCGGCCCGAGGCCGCTGACCAGCATGAGCATCGAGAAGAACTTGGTCATCGCGGTGCCCGAGTACAGGTCGCGCACGACCGCGCGGGCGATCACGATGCCGCCGGCGGCGCCGATGGCCTGCAGCACGCGCCCGGCGATCAGCAGCTCGGCCGATGGGCTCACCGCGCACAGCACCGAGGTCACCGCGTACAGCCCGAGGGCGGCCAACAGCGGGCGGCGGCGGCCCAACGAGTCCGACAGCGGGCCGATGATCAACTGGCCCAGCGCGAGGCCGATGATGAACGCGGTGAGCGTGAGCTGCAGCGTTCCGTTCGTGCTGTGCAGATCGCCGGTCATCTGCGGCAGCGCCGGCAGATACATGTCGATCGACAACGGGGCGAAGGCGGAAAGCCCGCCGAGGATCAAGGCGTACCGGACAGTTCGTGGCTTGGCTCGTGCCGTGGTTTCGGTCAAGGCGGTATCAGTCGCACTCATCGGTCTCCCGTCTCCGGGACGGCCAACTCCGTATCAATGCTAACTATTCCGAATTGTGGTGTCCGACACGTCCCGTGTCTGATAAGAATGCGCCGTGACGAGCGTGCGCAGCGTCGATGAGCTGCTCCGCGCCGGGCAGCAGGTGGAGTACCTGTACTTCTGGGGACATCGGCCGGGGCCCGGCGGGGTCGGGCCGGGTTGTCTGAGCCAGTGGTGGCCTGCCGAGTTCGTGGTGGGCGGGCTGCGGTACGCCACCGCCGAGCATTTCATGATGTCGGAGAAGGCGATGCTGTTCGGCGACGCCGATATCGCGGGCCAGATCCGCCGCGCGCCCGAGCCGGCCGACGCCAAGGCGCTCGGCAGGCAGATCCGCGGTTTCGACGAGCAGGTGTGGGCCCGGCACAGGTGCGAGATCGTGATCGAGGGCAACCTCGCGAAGTTCGGCCAGCATCCGCAGCTGCGGGACTATCTGCGCGCCACCGGTGACGCGGTGCTCGTCGAGGCTTCGCCGGTGGACACCGTGTGGGGCATCGGCCTCGCCGCCGACGACGAACGTGCGGCGAGGCCGCAGACCTGGCACGGGCTGAACCTCCTCGGTTTCGCGCTGATGGAGGTCCGCGCCCGGCTCGGTTAGCGTCCGGGGTTCACAGCTTCACCGGCATCACGAGCGTGGTGAACGAGCCCTGCGTCGCCGAGCGGACGAACGCCGGTTCCCACGCGCCGGCCGTTTCGAGCAGCACATCTGGGCCGACGCTCTCGTCCAGCGCCGGGCCGAGCACGGCGGGGTCGAAGCCGATCGTGAACCCGTCCTCCGTACTCAGCGCCGGGATCGGCTGCCCGTCGACGAGCAGCTCGTCACGCCCGATGGTCAGCACCGCGGGGTTCGCCGTCAGCGCCTCCCGCAGTCGCACGCGGTCGGCCACCACCCGATGCCGAGGCGGTTCGAGGTTGGCCAGCATCATCCGGTAGTCCGGAAACTCACCGTCCACAATGGTCACTTCCCGGTCGTCGACCCTGCGCCCGGCCAGGTCGATCGTCACCAGCGGGAGCCGGGCCACGAAAGGGGCGAGTGCGCGCAGTTCCCGCGCCGGCACCAGCAGCGAGCCCGAGCCACAGCTGCTTTCCGGGCGCAGCACCCGGATCGCCAGCCGGTACCGATCGGTCGCGACCAGCCGCAGCTCACCCTCGGCCAGCTCCACGGACACGCTGTCCGCGGCCGAAGGCACCACCTGCCGGATCGCCCCGGCCAGCTCGAACCCGTTGACTTGCACCGAAGTTCCGGTGAGCCCACGCAACATCCGGTCCACCGCCTCGTCCGCGGCAGCCGCGTCCCGGCGGATGCGGCGCTGGTGCGCGGCGAGGATTTCCGTTGCCTGCTCGACGGAACCGTCGAGCACCTGTTGCACCTCCGCCAGCGGCAACCCCGCCGTGCGCAGGTCCCGCAGCCGGCGGGCGCGGTCCTCTTGCGCCGGGCTGTAGTAGCGGTAGCCCGTGGTGTCGTCCACCCGCGCCGGCTTGAGCACGTCACAGTCGTCGTAGAACCGTAGCGCGCTCGGCGCGAGACCGACGCGCCTGGCGAAGGCGCTGATCGTCAACGTGTCTTCCATACCGGCGATTCTGGGCGCTCAACCTGCTCGAAGGTCAAACGCGGTCCGAAAGACCGAAACGCATGAACCCGATAAAAGGTGCGGACCGCCCATAGCGGCGGGCGAAGGGGGTTCGGACACCCGGCGTTTCCCTCGCGTTTGGTTGATCCCCCACAGGGCGTTGTTTCGCCTCCGTAAGTTCCGATCCGCTCACCGAGGAAGGGAAACGATGGACAAGCCCCTTTCCGTCCGGGCGCGCGGGATCACGAAGTGCTTCGGTGATGTCGTTGCGCTTGACGGCATCGACTTCGACGTAGTGGAAGGCCATGTCCATGGTCTCGTCGGTCCCAACGGCGCCGGGAAGACGACGTTGCTCGGCCTGCTCCTCGGGCTCGCGGTCGCCGACGAGGGGAGCCTGGAAATCCTGGGCTCGCCGGTCGGCCGGACTCTCGCCACTCCGGACGGTGTAACAGGATTCGTCGACGGTCCCGGCCTCTACCCGTCGCTCACGGCGCGCGGGAACCTCGCCGCGCTTGCCTCGCTGCGGGGGAACGCGCCGACCTCCGGCATCGACGACGTGCTCGCGCAGGTCGGGCTGACCGAGGTCGCGGATGATCGCGTACGCGGCTTTTCGCTGGGCATGCGCCAACGGCTGGGACTTGCCGCCGCGCTACTGGCCAAGCCCCGCCTGCTCATCCTCGACGAGCCGGCCAACGGCCTTGACCCGTCGGGAAAGAAGCACGTCCACCGAGTGCTCAACCGGCTCGCGGCGGACGGCGTGACGGTCGTGCTTTCCAGCCACCGCATGGACGATGTCGAGGCGCTGTGCTCGGAGGTCACGCTGGTGGCCACCGGTCGTGTCGTGTTCACCGGCCCGCTCGGCAAACTGTCCGCCGAGAACCGCGAACTCGAGTACCGGTTGGTCACCTCCGATCCCGCGGCCGCCCGTGAGCACGCCGCGGCCACTACCGGTGTCCACGTCGTCGAGGAGCCGGAAGACATCGCCCGCGGCAGGGAAGTCGTCGTTGTCCGCACGCTTGAGCCCGCGCTGGACGAACTCGTCGCACGGCTGGTGCACGCCGGTATCGCGGTTCGCGAGCTCGCCCCCGTCGTTTCGCCGCTCGAAACCGCGTTCCTCGCCCTTACCGAGCGGCAGGAAGGTCGGGCCGCCCGATGACCGCGACCGCCGTCGAGGCGTCTCCCAGCTCGGTCGCGCCTGCCGCTTCGGTGGCGCGCGGCTACCGGTTCGAACTCGTCAAACTGTTCGCGCAGTGGCGGATCCGTCTGCTTGTGCTGGCGTGCTGGATCGCGCCTGCGGTGTTCGTCGCCGCCGTGAGTCAGCAGAGCTCACTGCCGGTGGACACGTTGTTCGGCCGCTGGATGGGTACGACCGGCTGGGCCGGTTCCCTGGTGGTGCTTGGTTTCGCGGGCTCGTACGCGTTGCCGCTGCTGACTTCCGTCGTCGCAGGTGACGTGTTCGCCGCCGAGGATCGACTCGGGACGTGGCGCCATCTGCTGGTCGCGGTCCGCTCGCCGCGCCGGATCTTCCTGGCGAAGACGCTCGCGAGTCTCACCGTCATCCTGTTGCTCGTCGTGGGTCTGTGGGCATCCAGTGTGATCGGCGGCCTCGTCGGGGCCGGCAACGGTCCACTCATCGGCCTTGACGGACACGTACTTTCGGGTGGCCAGGCGGCAGGACTGGTCCTGCTCGCCTGGGTCTGCGCGCTTGGGCCGACGTTGTCGCTGGCCGCCATCGGCCTGCTCGGATCGGTTGCGTTGGGACGGTCACCGATGGGGTTGCTGCTGCCCGTGGTGTTCGCGTTACTGATGCAGCTCGCGCAACTGCTGCCGCTATCGGTTCCCGTTCGCATGGCATTGCCGGGCTACGCCTTCATCTCCTGGAACGGGTTGTTCACCAGCCCGATCCAGTCCGGCCCGCTCGTCGTCGGCGTAGCTGTCAGTCTGGTGTGGACGGTCGTCGCGACGGCCCTGGCGTACTTCTTGTTCCTGCGGCGTGATTTCACGAATCTCACCCACGACGGCTCGGTCGGTCGCGCGGTCACCGCCGGTGTGTTGCCGCTGGCCGGACTGCTCGCCGTGTCCATCGGCGTCCTCGCCGCGGCCACGCCGTCGTCGGGTAGCGGAATCACGCAGGACAAGGTGCAGCGCTCGGTCGCCACGGCGTTCGGGCACCTGTACCGCCTGCAGACCCAACAGCTCAACCGTCCCGTGGTCACCGAGGTGCAGTTGCAGACCGCCGCGGCGTGTGTGAAGGGCGGCGGCAGCGGGACGAACGAAGGGCCGGGCAACGACTGGCATTGCACGGTCACCTGGCATCTCCCTGGCGCCGCGGCGACCGGCTCGGCCATCTACCAACTCGACGTCACTTCAGACGGGCGGTACGTCGCCGACGGCGATGGACCGAAGGAAGTGAACGGCTACTTCCTGGTGCACACCTCGCAAGGGGACGCGCCGAATCCGTTGTGGCAGTTCGACGGCAACGTCGAACTGTTCCCCGCCACCCCGAAGGGATAACCAACATCATGCAGGTAAGGCGCCTTCGACGGCGTGCTGAGAAGCGGCATCCGCTTCTTGGTTCCCGTCGGCGGTTCACTCTGGCCGCAGCCGGAGTGTCCGCTGTCGCGTTGGCCGTCACCGGCACCGGTATCGGTGTCGCCCAGACCGAATGGCTCGGGACCGACCAGGTGGGTCAGGCCACCGACAACGGTCTGGTGGTCTCCTCCGATCAGACGGTCAAACCCTACGGCGACCAGATGGTCATCAACCAGGGCAAGATCATGTCGTCCACGGTGAGCCCGGACGGCACGCACCTGGCCGCGTCGATCACCGACGGCGGCTACGCGATGTCGATCGTGGACTTGAAGAGTTACAAGGTCCAGCAGCTCATCGGCAAGAACTCCGCCGCGAGCGTGCAGATCTCGGGTAACGACGTCGGCCAGGAAGGTCCGACGTACTCCCCGGATGGCAAGTCGCTGTGGCTGGGCGTGTCCGACGGGTACCAGGTGTTCTCGGTGAACCCGGACGGGTCGGTCGCGGCCAACCCGCGGTTCGTGTCGATTCCGCCCGTCAACGGCCGGCACGCGCTGGTCGGGCAGGCGACGTTCTCCCCGGACGCCTCGACGGTGTACTCGGCCGTGAACGGGCAGAACAAGGTCGTGGCGATCAACGCCGCGACCGGCGCGGTAACCCAGTCCTGGACCGTGGGTACCGCGCCGCGAGACATTGCACTGGTCGGCGGCAAGCTCTACGTGTCGAATGAGGGCGGGCGTCCCGCGCAGCCGGGGGACACCACGATGAACTCCTACGGCACCCAGGTCCCGGCGGACCCGAACACCGGTGCCGCCACCACCGGCACCGTGAGCGTCATCGACACCGCCAACCCGGCCGCCGCACCCGCGAGTATCCCGGTCGGGCTACACCCGACCGCGGTGTACGCCAAGAACGGAGCGGTGTTCGTCACCGACACCGACAGCAACGACGTGTCCGTCATCGACACCTCGAAGAACGCAGTGGTTCAGACCATTGCGACGCAGCCGTGGCAGGATGCTTCGGTCGGCTACGACCCGAACGCGGTGACCCTGACCGGCGACGGTCACCTGCTGGTGACGCTGGGCCGCGCGAACGCGGTCGCGGTGTACCGGTACACCAGCCCGATGACCCCGGCCGGCTACATCGGTCTGCTGCCCACTGACTACTACCCGTCGGAGATCAACGCGGTCGGCAACCAGATCGTGGTCTCGAACACCCGGGGTATCGACGCGCGCCGCTCGACCACCGACTCGCACGGCACACACGACACCACATCCAGCCTGACCCACTTCACGCTGCCCAGCGATGACGTGATCAAGGGCGAGACCGGTGCCGTGTTCTCCCAGAACGGGTGGCACGGCAACTCGCTGGCCAAGGCCGACGACAGGCACCCGGCGGCCCCGGTTCCGGTGCCGGTCAAGCTGGGTGACCCGTCGACGATCAAGCATGTGTTCCTGATCGTCAAGGAGAACCGCACCTACGATCAGCAGTTCGGTGACCTGCCGCAGGGCAACGGAGATCCGGCACTGACCCAGTACGGCGAGAACGTCACCCCGAACAACCACGCGCTGGCAAGCCAGTTCGGCCTGTACGACAACGCCTACGACACCGCGACGAACTCCGCCGAGGGGCACAACTGGGCGATGCAGGCGGACAACCCGGAGTACACCGAGTCGGACGCCGGTCAGTACACCCGCAGCTACGACACCGAGGACGACGTCCTTGGCCACCAGAGGTCCGGGTTCATCTGGACCGGTGCGCAGGCCGCGGGCAAGACCGTCAAGGACTACGGCGAGTTCCAGTCGTTCGAGCAGAAACCGGCCGGCGCGACCTGGCAGAACTACTACTGCGACGCGAAGAACATGGCCGCGACCGGCGAGCCCAGCGCCTACCCGATCAAGACCGGCTCGGCGATCCCGTCGCTGAACTCCGTGTCGGTGCCCGGCTTCCCGCTGTTCGACCTGAACGTGCCGGACGTGTACAAGGCCCAGGTCTGGAAGCAGGACTTCGAGAAGAACGGCCCGGCGAACCTGAACATGTTCTGGTTGTCCAACGACCACACCGGCGGCCCGAACAGCGCGGCCTCCGGGGTTGCGGACAACGATCTGGCGCTGGGCCAGATCGTGGACACGATCTCGCACAGCAAGTACTGGAACGACTCGGCCATCTTCGTCATGGAGGACGACTCCCAGGCCGGTGCCGACCACGTCGACGGTCACCGGGCGCCGTTCCAGGTCATCAGCCCGTACGCCAACCACGGCGTCGTGGACAACCACTACTACTCGCAGGTGACGGTCGATCGCACGATCGAGCAGATCCTCGGGATCCAGCCGATGAACCAGATGGACACCGCGGCGACGCCGATGCGCCAGGCGTTCACCCAGCACCCGGACTTCACCCCGTACAACGTGGTGCCCAACCGCACCTCGCTGACCAACGGTCTGAAGACCCCGCCCGCGTGTGGCAACGATGTTCCGGCCGTGGCGAACCCGGCGGCGGCGCCCGTGCCGTCGGCGACCGTCCCCGCGGACAAGCAGCAGGTCGCGGCCCAGTGGGACGCCTGGAAGTCCCAGCAGGCCTTCGCCGCGCCGAACAACGCCCAGCCCGACTCGGCCAACCCGGAGCAGCTGAACCGCTACGACTGGTACGACGCCCACGGCTGGGAGGTGCCCTACCCAGGTGACAACAAGGTGTACGCCCCCAGTGAGGTGCCCGGTGCCGTTCTTCCCGGTTCCGACGGCGACGGCTGAACCGCCTGGATAACGCTGCATCATCGAATTCACGAAGAGCCCCTGGCCGCCGCTGACGCCGGCCAGGGGCTCTTCCCGTTGCATCGGGACGGTGACTTGAGCTGATGGTGGTCATGGAAGATGAGGGCGACGCGGAAGAGGACTCAGACGGCCTGCGGCGGTGAAAGGCGGCAAAGTGGTTGGTCAATGGGCTGCTTATCAGAACGAGATCTACCTGCAGGGACTCGCCGGGACGAAGCCCCCGTTCACGACGGATCCGACCGCGCTGGAGGACGCCGCGGCCGAGGTGCTCACGCCCGAAGCGCTCGGCTACGTCGCCGGTGGCGCGGGTTCCGGCGGCTCGATGCGGGCCAACCGCGCGGCCTTCGACCGCTGGCAGCTCGTCCCCAGGATGCTCACCGACGCCACGGAACGCGACCTCTCGGTGACTTTATTCGGCGAACAGCTGGCCGCGCCCGTGTTGCTCGCACCCGTTGGCGTGCAGTCGATCGTGCACCCGGACGGCGAGCTGGCCACCGCCCGCGCCGCCGCCGGGCTGAACCTGCCGATGATCCTGTCCACCGCTTCGTCGCACACCATCGAAGAAGTCGCCGCCGCGAGTGGCGCCGGGCCGCGGTGGTTCCAGCTGTACTGGCCCAACGACCCCGACGTGTGCGCGAGCATCCTCGCCCGCGCTCGCAAGGAGGGGTACACCGCACTCGTCGTCACCCTCGACACGTGGTCGCTGGCCTGGCGTCCGCGCGATCTCGATCAGGCGTACCTGCCGTTCATCAGGAACATGGGCACGGCGATCGCGATGTCCGACCCGGTTTTCCGCGCCCAGCTGGAAAAGATGCCCGAGGAAGACCTGCCGACGGCTCTGCTGCGCTGGGTCAGCCTGTTCACCGGCGTGGACAAGAGCTGGTCTCAGCTGGCGGTGCTGCGCGAGCTGTGGGACGGGCCGGTCCTGCTCAAGGGCATCCAGCACGTCGACGACGCGCGGCGCGCGGTCGACGCCGGGATGGACGGGATCGTGGTGTCCAACCACGGCGGCCGCCAGGTGGACGGCGCGATCGGCTCGCTCGAAGCGTTGCCCGCCATCGCGCAGGCGGTCGGTGGACGGGCCGAGGTGTTGTTCGATTCGGGCGTGCGCAACGGTTCCGACGTGTTGAAGGCGCTGGCGCTGGGCGCGAAAGCGGTGCTGCTCGGGCGGCCGTACGTGTACGGGCTCGGCCTTGGCGGCGAGGACGGCGTGCGGCACGTGCTGCGGAGCCTGCTGGCGGACACCGACATCACGCTCGGCCTCGCCGGATTCCGCACGCCCGCGGAGCTTTCACCCGCCGCGCTGCACCGCGCTGAGGGCTAACGCATATTCGCAGGCCATGCGGATCTCCGGCCGCTAAACTGGAGACCGTATGTCCACACCATCCCCCCTTGCCGAACTGCGGGCCCGCCTGCCCGGGTTGATGTTGCGCGACGAGCAGCGGCTCCGTCGCCGGCTCGACGGTGCCCGCAAAGCGCGTGACCGGGAGCGGGTGGCGCGGCAGATCGCGAGCGACATCGACGCGGCCGAGCAGCGCGTGCGGCAGCGCGCGGACAGCCTGCCGAAGATCGAATACCCCGCCGAGCTGCCGGTCAGCAGGCGCAAGGACGACATTGCCGCCGCCATCCGGGACAACCAGGTGGTCATCGTCGCGGGGGAGACCGGCTCCGGCAAGACCACCCAGCTGCCCAAGATCTGCCTCGAACTGGGCCTCGGCGTCCGCGGTCAGATCGGGCACACCCAGCCGCGGCGGCTCGCCGCGCGCACGGTCGCCGAGCGGATAGCCGGCGAGCTGCATACCGAGCTGGGCAGCACGGTCGGCTACAAGGTCCGCTTCACCGACCAGAGCGGCGACGACACCCTGGTCAAGCTGATGACCGACGGCATCCTGCTCGCCGAGATCACCAACGACCGGATGCTGCGCCGGTACGACACGCTGATCATCGACGAGGCGCACGAGCGCAGCCTCAACATCGACTTCCTGCTCGGCTACCTCAAGCAGCTGCTGCCCCGCCGCCCCGACCTGAAGGTGATCATCACCTCGGCCACCATCGACCCCGAGCGGTTCTCGCGGCATTTCGGGGACGCGCCGATCGTCGAGGTCTCCGGCCGCACCTACCCGGTCGAGGTCCGCTACCGCCCGGTGATCGACCCGGACCAGCCCGACGACAAGGAACGCGACCAGGTCACCGCGATCAGCGACGCGGTCGACGAGCTGTGCGCCGAAGGCCCCGGTGACATCCTCGTTTTCCTTTCCGGGGAAAGGGAAATCCGGGACACTGCGGACGCGCTGAACAAGCAGGACCTGCGCAACACCGAGGTGCTTCCGCTGTATGCGCGGCTTTCGGCGGCGGATCAGCATCGCGTGTTCGCCAGGCACACCGGCCGCCGGATCGTGCTGGCCACCAACGTCGCCGAGACCTCGCTGACGGTGCCAGGCATCAAGTACGTCATCGACCCCGGCACGGCGCGCATCTCCCGCTACAGCCACCGCACGAAGGTGCAGCGGCTGCCGATCGAGGCGGTTTCGCAGGCGTCGGCGAATCAGCGCAAGGGCCGCTGCGGCCGTACGTCGGACGGGATCTGCATCCGGCTGTACACGGAAGAAGACTTCGACGCGCGGCCCGAGTTCACCGACCCGGAGATCCTGCGCACGAACCTCGCTTCGGTGATCCTGCAGATGACCTCGCTCGGGCTGGGCGAGATCGCCGACTTCCCGTTCGTGGAGCCGCCGGACAGGCGGCAGGTCAGCGACGGCGTGCAGCTGCTGCAGGAGCTCGGCGCACTGGAGCAGGGCAAGCTCACCGAGGTGGGACGGCAGCTCGCGCAGCTCCCGGTCGACCCGCGGCTGGGCCGGATGGTGCTGGAGGCGGCGAAGAACGGCTGCGTCCGCGAGGTCATGATCATCACCGCCGCACTGTCCATTCAGGACCCGCGCGAACGGCCGGCGGACAAGCAGGAGGCGGCGCAGCAGCAGCACGCGAGGTTCGTGGACAAGACCTCGGACTTCCAGGCGTACCTCAATCTGTGGGAGTACCTGCGGGAGCAGCAGAAGTCCTTGTCCAACAACCAGTTCCGCAAGCTGTGCCGCAACGAGTTCCTGAACTACCTGCGGGTGCGGGAATGGCAGGACATCTACAGCCAGCTGCGGCAGCTCGCCAAGCCTCTCGGCGTCACGTTGAACAGTGAGCCGGCGGATCCGCGGCACGTCCACCTGTCGTTGCTCCCGGGACTGTTGTCGCACATCGGGTTGAAGGATCCGGAGAAGGGCGACTACCTCGGCGCCCGTGGCGCCCGGTTCGGGGTGTTCCCCGGTTCCGCGCTGTTCAAGAAGCAACCGCGCTGGATCATGTCCGCGGAACTCGTGGAGACGTCGCGGTTGTGGGCGCGGGTGAACGCGCGGATCGAGCCGGAGTGGGTGGAGCCGCTCGCCGGGCATCTGGTGAAGCGCAACTACTCCGAGCCGCATTGGGAGCGCAAGCAGGGCGCGGTGATGGCCAGCGAGCGGGTGACCCTGTACGGGGTGCCGCTCGTGGCCGGGCGCAAGGTGAACTACGGCCGGATCGACAGGGAGACTTCGCGGGAGCTGTTCATCCGGCACGCGCTGGTCGAGGGCGATTGGGACACCTCGCACAAGTTCTTCGCCGAGAACCGGGCGCTGCTCGACGAGGTGGAGGACCTGGAGAACCGGGCCCGCCGCCGGGATCTGCTGGTCGACGACGAGACCCTGTTCGAGTTCTACGACCAGCGGGTCGGCGAGGAAGTGGTGTCCGCACGGCATTTCGACACCTGGTGGAAGCAGGCGCGCCGCGAGCAGCCGGATCTGCTGAACTTCGAAAAGGCCATGCTCATCAATTCCTCGGCGGAGGAGGTGCGCGAGTCCGACTACCCCGACACGTGGGTCCAGGGCTCGCTTCGGTTCCCGCTGACGTACCAGTTCGAGCCGGGTGCGGACGCGGACGGTGTGACGGTGCACATCCCGCTGCCGGTGCTGAACCAGGTGAGCCCGGACGGGTTCGACTGGCAGGTGCCCGGCCTGCGCGAGGAGCTGGTCACGGCGTTGATCAAGTCGCTGCCGAAGCAGCTCCGGCGGAACTTCGTGCCGGCACCGGATACCGCGAAAGCCGTGCTGTCCCAAGTGAATCCAGGCGACGGCGCGCTGTTGACGGTGCTCGGGCGCGAGCTGGAGTACCTGCGCGGCGTGCCCGTGCCTGCGGATGCGTGGCAGCTCCCGGCGGTGCCCGAGCACCTGCGGATCACGTTCCGCGTGGTCGACGACAAGGGCCGGAAACTGAGTGAGGGCAAGGATCTTCTGGCGCTGAAGCATTCGCTGAGCGGCGAGGTGCGGGCGACGATCTCCCAGGCCGCGAACAGCATCGAGCGTTCCGGCCTGACCAGCCCGGCGTTCGGGGATCTGCCTCGCGTGTTCGCCGGCACGCGGCGTGGCCATGAGGTGAAGGCGTACCCGGCGCTGGTCGACGAGGGGCCGACAGTCGCGGTGCGGATGCTCGACACGGCCGTGGAGCAGCGGCAGCAGATGTGGCTGGGCACGCGGAAGATGTTGCGGCTCAACCTGCCTTCGCCGATGAAGTTCGTCAACCGGAGCCTGAGCAACAATTCGAAACTGGTGCTGGGCCGCAACCCGCACGGAGGCGTCGCGGCGTTGCTGGAAGACTGCGTGGACTGCGCGGTGGACAAGCTGATGGCCGACAATGGTGGCCCGGCCTGGGATGAGGCCGGTTTCGCGGTGCTGCTGGAGAAGGTCCGCGGTTCCCTCAACGTGACCGTGCTGGATGTACTGTCCGAAGTGGAAAAGGTCCTCCGCGCGGCGAACGACGTCGAGGCTCGTCTCGGAGATGCCCGTGGCCCGGCAGAGTCGCTCGCGGACATCCGGCAGCAGCTCGATTCCTTGGTGTTCAAGGGTTTCGTGACGGCGACGGGTTTCGACCGGCTGCCGGACGTGGTGCGATACCTGAAGGCGATCGACCGGCGCATCGAAAAACTGGCCAACGCGGCCGCCCGCGATGTGCGGATGCTGGGCGATATCCAGTGGCTGACCGAGGAATACCGGGCCGCGGTGCGAGCCCTGCCGCCCGGCGTGGAGCCGGGCCCGGCGCTGGTCGAGGTGCGGTGGATGATCGAGGAGCTGCGGGTGAGCTTCTTCGCGCAGACACTGGGGACGGCTTATCCGGTCTCGTTGAAGCGCGTGATTCGCGCCCTGGATGACGCGGCGGCGTAAAGCAGCACACGCCCCGGGTGGGGCTGGGCGTGGGGACGCTTGCGGTCGCGTCATCGGGGCGCGATAAACCCAAAACGCCATAAAATCACCACCGTCGCTGCGACACAGTTGATTCTTATCTTTTGCACAGTGCCGGCCCAGTTACCGGCCCGTGATCGGGGGTAGGTTGGCTCTTGCCGGTGGAGATGCCGGTGAAAACGAAAAAGAAAGAGGTAACGAAAATGGCGAACTTCCCGCTCCCCCCGAAGCCGGTCCGCAAGCCCAAGCCGCGGCCGAAGCCCGCTCCCAAGCATCGCTGAGGATGGTTCTGAGCAGGTAGTTCAGCGGGGCGAGGCCCGGCGTCCGCAAGGGGGACGCTGGGCCTTTCCTCGCCATGAACAAAAGGGGCACGAAATGACGGTGCGGCAGGTTTTCCGCCGCTTCTTTCGTTATGTCAAAGGTGACCGGAAACTGCTGGCCTTCGCCGCGTTGCTTTTGCTGGTGAATGTCGGGACGGATTTGGTGGCGATCTGGACGTTCGCCGCGATCACCGACAACGCGCTGGTCGCGGGGAACCTCGACGGGTTCTGGGAACCGGCTGGGATCTGGCTGGCGATGACGTTGCTGGGCGGCACCGTCGCCTACGCGGGGCGGATGCTCACCGCGCGCGTGGCCGAGCGGTTCCTGCTCAAGCTGAGAGACACCGTCTACGCCCACGTGCAACGCCTCGCCCCCGACTTCCACCAGAGATACGGCCTCGGCGACCTCGTGGCCAGGCACTCCGGCGACGTCGACGCCGTCGAGCACCTCGTCGCGTCCGGGGTTGTGGAGACGTTCGTCGCCGCCATGAGCGCGGTCGCGTTTGCCGGAGCGGCCTTGTGGATGCGGTGGGATCTCGCGCTCGCGGCATTCGCCATCGCTCCGCTGTTTCTGTTGGTGGCCAAGTGGTTCTCCGGCAAATTGCGAGTCGCCGCGCGGGACGAGCGTAACGTCAACGGGGAGATCAGCTCGGCCGTGGAGGAAGGGCTGGCCAACTTCACCGTGGTCCAGGCCTACAACCAACAGCCGTTCGACCAGCATCGGATCCACGAACGCGGAGTTTCCTGGCTGCGCGCGAAGCTCGCCGAGGCCAGGGTCAGCGCCGCCTACGCGCCGCTCGTCGGGGTCACCGAGGTGATCGGCACGCTCGGCGTGCTCGCGCTCGGGGCGTGGGAGATCGAGGCGGGCCGCGTCACGCTCGGCGGGCTCATCGCGCTGACCGGCTACCTCGGCTACCTGTATCCGCAGGTCCAGGAGCTGGGCCAGCTCCAGCTCACCATCAACTCGGCGACGGCCAGCGCCGAACGCATCGTCGAGCTCCTCGACGCGCCCATCGCCGTGCGCGACCCGCGGCGGCAGCTCGTCGCGGGGAGGGCGGACGGGCTGATCGAACTCCAGCGGGTCAGTTTCGGTTACCAGCCAGGCAAACCGGCGTTGCGCGACGTCTCGTTCAAGGTCCGGCCGGGGCAGTTCGTGATGGTGACCGGGGCCAGCGGCGCGGGCAAGTCCACGATCGCCAGGCTGCTGCTGCGGTTCTACGATCCGGCGGCCGGTGCGCTCCGGCTGGACGGCGTGGACATCCGCAACCTCAGCCTGAACCTGTTGCGGGACAACATAACCCTGCTCCCACAGGAGACCGCGATCTTCACCGGCACGGTCCGCGACAACCTGCGCTACGGCCGTCCGAACGCGACAGACGACGAGATCGTGGCCGCAGCCCGCGCGGCCGACGCGCACGGGTTCATCAGCAGCCTTCCGCAGGGCTACGAAACCGGGCTGAGCCAGCGCGGCCTCGATCTTTCCGGCGGGCAGCGGCAACGTATCGCCATCGCCCGCGCCATGCTGCGCGACACCCCGGTGCTCGTGCTCGACGAACCGACCGCGGGGCTCGACGGCGAGACGGCCTCCCGCGTGCTGGGGCCGCTCCGGCGTCTCATGGCGGGCCGCACCACAATCCTGATCACACACGACCTGCACCTGGCCACCGACGCCGACGCGATCGTGGTGCTCGCCAACGGGCGTGTCGCGGAGATCGGCACGCACCACCAGCTCGTGCTCGCCCGGGGCGCATACCGGGCCCTCCACGGAGACCGGCTCGACCCGCCCACGATGCCGCTGCTGCCCGTGCGCTGAGCCTCACTTCGCGTCGGCATAGGTCTCGACCACCGCCGTGTGCATGGGAAAGTGCACCGGGCACGACGGGCCGAACAGCAACGCCGCCGCCTCCGAGACCGAGGACTCGATGAGCGCCGGCATCTCGTCCGCCAGCGCGTCCGGCGCGTGCACGATCACCTCGTCGTGCTGGAAGAACACCAGGTGGGCGGGCTCGGGCAGGCGCTGCCGCAGCGTGGCGAGCAGTACCGCGGTGAAGTCCGCCGCGCTTGCCTGCACGACGAAGTTCCTGGTGAACCGTCCCCAGTTGCGCGACGCCTGCCGGGCCCTGGACTCGTCCCCGTCCGCCGCGCCCGTCAGCGCCCGCCACGCCTCCGACGGCGCCGGCGACGTGCGGCCGAGCCGGGACCGCACTCGCTCGCCCCGTTCCCCGGCCTGCGCCGCACGCTCCACATAGGACACTGCCTCCGGGAAACGCTGGCGCAGCAAAGCAAGCAGGGAAGCCGCCTCGCCCGCCGTGCCGCCGTACATCGCGGAGAGCATCGCGATCTTCGAGCGGCCGCGGGAATCCTCGTCCACGTGCCCGAACATCGCCTCGGACAATCGCGCGTACAGATCCGTCGAGGCCGAAACCTCCGCCAGCCGCCTGTCCCCGGAAAGCGCTGTCAGCACTCTGGGCTCCAGCTGCGCCGCGTCCGCGACGACGAGCTTCCAGCCCGGATCCGCCTGCACGCACACCCGCAGCGTCTTCGGAATCTGCAGCGCGCCGCCGCCCTGGCTGGCCCAGCGCCCGGACACCACCCCGCCCACCACCCACGCCGGCCGGAACCGCCCGCCGGAAACCCATTCGTCCAGCCAGGCCCAGCCGTTCGCCGAGTGCAGCCGGGACAGCTCGCGGTACTCCACCAGCGGCGCCACCGCGGGATGGTCGATCTTCTTCAGCACGTGCGCCCGCGCCGAGGGCACCGAGATGCCCTCGCGGCCGAACGCGCGCACGATCGTCGACGGGCTGTCCGGGTTGACCGGTTTGCCGCCGAACGCCTCGCTCACCCGTTCCGCCAGTTCGACCAGCTTCTTCGGCCGGTGGCCGGGCGGCACCCGCGGGCCGAGCAGCTCTGTCAGCAGCTCGTCGTGGATGTCGGCCCGCCACGGCAGCCCGTCCCGCGCCATCTCGGCCGCGACCAGCGCGCTGGCCGACTCGGCCGCGATCAGCAGCCGCATCCGGTCCGGGTGCTCCGTCTGCCGGATGCGGCGTTCCTGTTCCGCCAGCACGGTTTTCGCCGCGTCGACCACCGAGACCCCAGGCGGCAGCCCGGTACCGCGGGTGTCGAACAGCGCCGGCTGCGCGTCGGCGTGCGTGGGCTCGTCCGGCGGAGGCTCCTGCCCGCGCGCGCGGGCGAGCGCGGCGGCCAGCCCGCGCGGCTCGCCGATCCGGCCCTCGTGCGCGAGCAACAGCCCCTCGGCGAGCATCAGGTCGTGGCAGCGACTGACCCGGATACCCGCCTCCAGCAGCGCCGGGTAGCTGCGCTCGGTGGCCGCGAGCACCCAGCGCGGGCGCAGCCGCCGTTCGAGCCCGGCCAGCTCGGACAGACCGACCTCGCGGCGCCCGGATTCGTCGAGCACGACAAGGGCGCCGTCCTCCTCCTGTCCGACGAAGATGTGCACCCCCTGATTCTGCTTCCTGGCACCGACAATTCCGGGGCAACCCTGGCCGTACCGGGCGCCCGTCACCTACCCTTCGGTAACATCCATACCCTCGGTACGTCGGGCCCAACGGAGGTGCCATGCTCGTCGACAAGGTGACGGAGACGGTCCGCAGCATCGAGGTGATGTGGAAGTCCGGGCTGATCCCGTTCCCGAGAGTCGATGACGGTCTGCACGCGCTGTACGCGATGCGGAAGATCGGCCCGTTCGCCGCGTCCGCGCTGATCGCCGCGCGCCGGCACCCGCGCGAGATCGGCCTGGTGGACGAGCGTGGCCCGCTCACGTTCAAGCAGCTCGACCTCCAGTCCAACGCGCTGGTCCGCGCGTGGCAGGCGCGCGGCGTCGGCGCCGGCACCGTGATCGCCGTGATGTGCCGCGACCACCGTGGCCTCGTCGTCGCGATGTCCGCCGCCGGCAAGCTCGGCGCGCGGCTGTTGCTGATGAACACCGGGTTCAGCGGACCGCAGCTGGCCGACGTCGCCAAGCGGGAGAAGGTCCGGGTGCTGGTCTACGACCAGGAATTCACGGAGCTGCTCTCCGGCATCCCCGGCGACGTCGAGCGGTACCTGGCATGGGTGGACGACGAGGAGGCGCTGGCCGCGCACGAGATCCCGGTACTGGACGAGCTGATCGCCAGCAGCGACGACCGCCCGGTGCCGTACCCGTCGCGCCGCGGCGGTTTCGTGCTGCTGACCAGTGGCACCACCGGCACGCCGAAAGGCGCGCCGCGTGATCACACGTCGCTGATGTCCTCCGCGCAGTTCCTGGACCGGGTCCCGCTGCGCTCCGGCGAGGCCACTTTCCTTGGTGCGCCGATCTTTCACGGCACCGGCGTCTCGCAGTTCATCCTGTCCTACGCGCTCGGCAGCCGGGTGGTGATGCGCCGCCGGTTCGATCCGGAGGCGACCCTGCGGGGCGTCGAGGAGAACAAGTGCACCGCGCTCGTCCTCGTGCCGACGATGCTGCAGCGGATCGTGGATCTCGACCCGGAAGTGATCAGCCGCTACGACACCTCGTCGCTGCGGATCATCTTCGTGGCCGGCTCGGCCCTCTCGCCCGATCTAGGCAACCGCGCCACCGAGATCTTCGGCGACGTGATCCACAACCTGTACGGCTCGACGGAGGTCGCCGTCGCCACGGTCGCGACTCCGGAGGACTGGCGCAAGGCGCCCGGCACCGTCGGGCGCACCCCGGTCGGCTGCAAGGTCGCGCTCTACGACAAGGACGGCACCAAGGTCACCGAGCCGGGCGTGACCGCGCGGGTGTTCGTCGGCAGCGGGCTGGCTTTCCACGGCTACACCGACGGGCGGCACAAGGAGATCATCGACGGGCTGCTCTCCAGCGGCGACGTCGGTCATTTCGACGAGGACGGGCTGTTGTTCATCGACGGCCGGGACGACGAGATGATCGTGTCCGGTGGCGAGAACGTCTACCCGGTCGAGGTGGAGAACCTGCTCGTGGAGCGCCCGGACGTGCTGGAGGCGGCGGTCATCGGCGTGCCGGACAAGGAGTTCGGGCAGCGGCTCAAGGCGTTCGTCGTGCGGGCCAAGGGCTCGGATCTCGACGAAGACGCCGTGCGCGCGTACGTGAAGGCGCACACGGCTCGCTACAAGGTCCCGCGCGACGTCGAGTTCGTCGCCGAACTGCCGCGCAATGCCACCGGCAAGGTGCTGCGGGGCGAACTCGGCTGAGCCCGTGCGAAAGGGATCGAACAACGGTTTACCCATTCTCACCCGAAAGGGTGGCTAACGGGATTTTCCTGGCTCTCCGTATCGATCTTCGACGGTAAAACACCTGTTCGCGGGCTTGCTGTCGAGTGGTGGTCCGCAGCGATTCTGCTCAGACGAGCCGTTCGGCGCTCAATTCCGACCGGTGGGCGCTGGCTGCCCGGACAGGGGTGCCGGTAACCGATTTCCGACGCAAAATTGCGGGCGAACGCGGTGGGGCGCGGCCTGCCTCGCCGCGTGTTCGAGCCGCGATCCCCGCCCGCGCGGGCCGGTGCCGCGGCGAGCACCCGGACCCCGTGCGGGAAGAGAGGTGGCCACCATGACCGAACTGCCTCCGGACGCCGCCGCGCCCGCGCCGAGAGCCCCGATCGTGCTCAACGAAAGCTTCTTCGCCGAGGCCGAGCCGCCTGCCCCGCCGGTCGTGCTGAAGCTCGGCACGCCGCCTGCCCGGCTGGGCAGGCGGCGCTGGACGTGGCGGGTCGTGGTGGCGATGGCCGCCGTGGCGATGGCGCTGTTCGCCGCGAGCGGCGCGGTATGGCTGACCGCGGTGTCGATGTTGTTGCTGGTATTGGCGAAGCTCCTGGACGATCTCACACGCAGGCGCTGAACCTTCAGTCCCAGGCGATCCCGAAAACACCCGGGCCGAAGTCGAGCGCCACGGAGTGCACGCCGCCGGTCGTGTCGAGTTCCAGGTCGCGCCGGTCCTCGGCGGCGTCGGGGCCGCGCCTCGTGTACTGCCAGCACCGCCGCGGCGCGGTGTCGAAACGGATCTCCAGCAGGTATTCCCGCACCGGGCGGCGGAATTCTCGGTAGTAGGTGTTCGCGCTGTCCGGGTACGGTGGGCCGCCGTTGGTCAGCGTGTACTCGATCAGCTGCGTCTCGCCGCGGTCGATGACCCGGTCGAACAGCAGTTCCGCCGCGGTCAGCCCGTGTTTGGTGTCGATCTCCACCCGGCCTGCCCGGCAGTTGCGCAGCGCATGCAGCCGCGGCGGCACCGCCTCCGCGCCGCCGTGGTCGTACACCAGCAGCCAGCGGTCCTGACCGTCCGCAGTGGACTGGAAGACCGCGCGCGCCGTCATCGCCCGCTGCCCGCCGCCGTCGGCGATCTCGCAAAGATCGTGCAGGCTCATCAGGTTCAGCCGATGTTGCTGCTCCAGCGCATGCGGAGCACCGACCTTCTCCAGCAGCACCTGCAGCGCTTGTGCGGGGAAGTTCACGGTGCCGGGTCCGGCGCGCCTGCGGGCCGAACCGCGTGGCTTCGGCGGCGGGAGCAGCGTCAGCAGTTCGCCGGGCGTGAGGCCCAGCACGTCTTCGAGTACGCGCACGGCGGAGAGCGAGCTGCGCCTTTCCGGCTGGCGTTTCCCGGACTGCCAGTAGCTCAGCGCCGTAACGCTGACCGGGATCCCGTTCGCTTGGAGCCGGGCCTGCAGCCGGTCCAGACTCAGCCCGCTGCGGGCGATCGCGGCGCGAAGTGCCGCGGAGAACGCGGTGCTGGACGTGTCCACTGAGGACGATGTTATCAGTATTACCCCATTTGGGTGAGTACTGGTAACTGTGAATCATTGCTCTGCCGGTTACCGGCGGGTTTGCATAACTGTTGTCACCAGATCGTGTGGGGAGGACAGGTTCATGGGGAACTCACGGAAGCTGCTGGCGATCGGCGCGGCCGCGGTGGCCATCGCCGGCGCGGGCCCCGCCGTCGCACAGGCCCAGGAGGGCCAGATCCGCGACGCGGGCACGGCCGGCTCGGTCTCCGACAGCTATCTCGTCGTACTCAAGGACACGACCAACCGCGACTTCACGCCCAAGAGCGAGATCACGGCAACCATCGATTCGCTGGCACAGAACCTCGCCGGCCGTTACGGCGCCCAGCTCGGCAAGACCTTCAGCGCCGCGCTGCACGGCTTCTCGATCCACGCCGACCAGCAGGAAGCCAAGCGCCTCGCCGCGGACAGCCGCGTCGCCTACGTGGTGCAGAACCACATCTTCCGCGCCTCCGACACCCAGCAGAACCCGCCGTCGTGGGGCGAGGACCGGGTGGACCAGGCCGATCTGCCGCTCGACTCGTCGTACACCTACAGCACGACGGCCGACAACGTGACCGCCTACGTGATCGACACCGGTGTCCGCGCGACGCACGAGACCTTCGGCGGCCGGGTGTCCGGTGGCAAGGACTTCATCGACAACGACGACGACCCCAACGACGAGAACGGCCACGGCACGCACGTCGCCGGCACCATCGGCGGCAGTGAGTACGGCCTGGCCAAGGGCGTGAAGATCGTCCCGGTCCGGGTGCTCGACGCGGACGGCAGCGGCACCACCGAGCAGGTCGTCGCCGGGATCGACTGGGTCGCCGACAACGCCAGCGGGCCGTCGGTCGCCAACATGAGCCTTGGCGGACCCCAGGACGACGCGCTCGACCAGGCCGTGTCCGGCGCCATCGCGAAGGGCGTCACCTTCGCCGTCGCCGCGGGCAACGACGGCGCCGATGCCAGCGGCTCGTCGCCGGCGCGGGTGCCGGAGGCGATCACCGTCGCCGCCAGCGACAAGACCGACAAGCAGGCCAGCTTCTCCAACTACGGCAGCGTCGTCGACCTGTACGCGCCCGGCGTGAACATCACCTCGTCCTGGGGCACCGGCGACACCGCGACCAACACCATCAGCGGGACCTCGATGGCCACCCCGCATGTGACCGGCGCGGCCGCGCTCTACCTGGCAAGCCACCCCGACGCGACGCCGGCGCAGGTGTCGGACGGGCTCACGTCGGCGGCCACCCCGGACAAGATCTCGAATGCGACGGAGGGCACGCCGAACCGGCTCCTTTACACCGGCTCGGCGGGATAGCCTGCGGGAATGGGTGCCATCTACCTGATCAGACACGGTCAGGCTTCCTTCGGTGAAGCGGACTACGACCGCCTGTCCGGCCTCGGTGTCGAGCAGGGCGCGGTGGTCGGAGCGGAGCTGCTGCGCCGCGGAGTCCGCTTCACCGAAGCGCGTTGCGGGTCATTGGTCCGTCAGCGCAAGACGGCCGAGACGGTGCTCGACTGGCTGGGCGCCGGCACTCCGGCCAAGGAAGACCCCCGGTGGAACGAGTACGACCACGTCGACGTGGTGGCACACCACGGCGGCGGCGTTCCGCAGGAGGCGACGGATTCGCGCGGCTACCAGGCCGTGCTGGACGGGGCGCTCGCGGAATGGGTCGGCGCCGGGGAGGCCAGCCCGTGCGCCGAGACCTGGCCGGCGTTCCTCGCCAGGGTGCGCGGCGCGCTGGACGAGCTGGTTTCGGTGCTGCGCAAGGGAGAGAACGCGGTGGTGTTCACCTCCGGCGGGGTCATCGGCACGCTCGCCGGGCTCCTGCTCGGCAAGCCGGAGGCCGGTTTGCAGAAGCTGAACCGCGTCACGGTGAATGCCGGCATCACCAAACTGGTCACCGGCCGTGGCGGGGTGACCTTGTTGACCTTCAACGAGCATCCGCATTTCGAGGGTGGCGCCGCCCGGCTGCTCACCTATCGCTGAAGCTTCCCGGACGTGGGGCTCGCCCGGGGGGCGCGAGCCGCACGTCCGGGGATTTGGCCCTACCGGGCAAGGAAGCAGCACCACCCGGACGGTTCCGGTCATCGCCGGGAAAGCGCGCGGTCGCTTCGGCGCGGACCGGCCGGTACCCTCCTGCGGCATGACGACGGGCGTGGTGGCCGAGCCGGACAGTCCGGTCGGTGGCGGCTGGATCGCGCGGATCTCACTGGCGGTACTGGGGTTCTGGGTGGTCGTGCTGGCCCCGGTGCAGGTGCTGCTGCCCGTGCAGGTCGAGCGGATCGACCCGGCACACAAGGAATCCAGCCTCGCGCTCGTGACGGCCGCGGCGGCGATCGTGTCGGTGCTCGCGGCCCCGGTCGCCGGTGCGTTCTCCGACCGCACCCGCGCGCGGCTTGGCAGGCGCCAGCCGTGGATCCTCGGCGGCGCCCTCGTCTGCGCCGTGGTGCTGTGCGTGCAGGCGATGCAGGGCAGCGTGCTGGGTGTCGCGTTGTGCTGGATGATCGCGCAGGGGGCGCAGAACGCGATGTTCGCGGGGCTGACAGCGTCGGTGCCGGATCAGGTTCCGGTGCGGCAGCGCGGGGTCGTGTCCGGGTTCGTCGGGCTGACCGGGCCGCTCGGGCTGGTGCTCGGCGTGCTGCTGGTGACACAGGTGGTGCCGGGGCAGACGGCGGGTTACGTCACGCTCGCGGCGCTGCTGCTCGTGCTCACGCTGCCGTTCCTGACCACAACGGACACCCGGATCACCGAGCGGGAACCCTTGCGGTGGCGCCGGTTCTTCGCCGGATTCTGGATCAGCCCGCGTAAGTACCCGGATTTCGCCTGGGCCGCGGTGTCGAGGCTGGCGATCCAGCTGGCGAACGCGATCGCCACCCTGTACCTGCTGTACTTCCTGCGTGACGCGGTGCATCTCGCCGAGCCCGCCGACGGGGTGTTCGTGCTGACCATCGTCTACACCGTGGGCATCCTGATCACGAGTGTCCTTTCCGGACGGTTGTCCGATCGCAGCGGGCGACGCAAGCCGTTCGTGGTCACCTCGTCCGTGGTCATCGCGGTGGCGATGCTGATACTCGCGATCTGGCCGTCCTGGCCCGCCGCGATGGCCGCGGCCGCGGTGCTGGGCCTCGGGTTCGGGGTGTACGCGGCGATCGACGCGGCGCTGATCACCCAGGTGCTGCCGAAGGCGACCGACCGCGGCAAGGACCTCGGCGTGCTGAACGTGGCGAACACCGCCTCACAGGCGCTGGCCCCGCTGATCGCCGGTGGCCTGATTTCCTTGCTGCACAGTTACACCGTGCTCTACATCGTGGCGGCCGTGATCGCGCTCGCCGGCGCGGCGCTGGTGCTGCCTATCCGTTCCGTGCGCTGAGCGTGGCGAGCACGTTCGGCCACAGCGCGTCGAGGTGCCCGCGCCAGGTGTCCCAGAAATGCGTGCCGCCGGTGAAGTTCGTGGTCACCTCGACGCCCTCGGCGCGCAGCCGTTCCGCGAACTCCTCGTTGGCAGCACGGGAATTGCGCTCGATCCGGCCCATCCCCGGCACCGTCTCCTCGCCCGGCTGACGGTTGCCGTCCCCGGCCGAAAGGAAGACCGGGGTGCCGCGCAACGCCGCGGCGTGCAGATACGGGTCGTTCTCCGCCCAGTTCGCGAAATTCCGCCGCCGCGAACCCCAGACCCGACCGGGGAGCACACCTTCGCGTATCGAAAGCAGCGCCAGCAGACCGCCGATCCCCGGCCTGGTCAGATGGACCAGCCCGCTCAGCGAAGCCACCGCACGGAACAGGCCGGGCCGCCGGATCGCGTAGCGCAGCGCGCCGAACCCGCCCATCGAGATCCCGGCCGCCATCCGCATATTCGTTGCGCCATAACGCTCTTCCACCCACGGCAGCAGCTCGTCGAGGTGGAAGGTCTCCCAGTGCGGGACCGTCCGCTTGCGGTCGGGCACCTGCCAGTCGTGGTAGAAGCCGATCCGGCCGCCGTCCGGCATCACCACGAGCACGTCCGAATCGGCCGTGCGCTCGACGATTTCGGTGTGCGCCGTCCAGCAGTGGTTGTCGTCCGACGAGCCGTGCAGCAGGTACAGCACCGGATACCGGCGCCCCGGCTGCCAGCCCGGCGGCGTCAGCACGGTGACCGAAACCTCGCGGGCGAGCGCGGGCGAGAACAGGCGCAGTTCGTGAAGCCGGTCGGTGACCTGCTCGTCGATCAGCTTCACCGTGCGGCGCCGAGCCTCGCGCCGGCCAGGATTCCGTTGAGGCGGCTGCCGATCTCGTCCACGTGCGGTGGGTCGAGCAACGAGAGGTGGTGCCCCGGCACCCGCATCACGTCCAGGTCCGAGCACACCGCGTCCCAGCCGCGGGCCGGGTCACGGCGATCGAATCGGTGGTCACGCAATCCGCCGGGGGTCTGCTCCGCGGCGCTGAAGAACGACACCGGGCCATCGTATCGGCTCGGCTGGTAGCGCTCCAGCGAGCGAGTGTCCAAAAGGGATGTCCGCTGGTGGTTCAGGATCGCGTCGCTGACCGCGCCGTTGACCAGCCCTTCCGCGCGCATGGTGTCCACCACGACCTGGACCTGGCCTTCGTCGTCCAGCCGGGCGAGCAGCTGGTACGGGAGGTCGATCTTACGGCCGTAGCTGGCTTCCAGGAACTCGCCGAACCGCTCGAAGCGCAGTTCGGTCAGCTCCACATCGGACAGTCCGGTTTCGTTGGGCAGCGGGATGATCGAGTCGATCAGGGCCAGCACCTCGACCCGCTGGCCGGCCGCGTGCAGCTGCTGGGCCATCTCGAAGGCGAGGAACCCGCCGAAGGACCAGCCCGCCAGCCGGTACGGCCCGTGCGGCTGCACCTTGCGCAGCTCCGGCAGATACCGGCGGACCCGTTCCTCGACCGAGGAAATCCCTTCCAGGCGGTCGAATCCGTACACCGGGACCGCCGGATCGAGCAGCTGGGTGAGCTGTGCGTAGACGCCCGTGTCACCGCCGCCGGGGTGGAAGAAGAACAACGGGGTCTTGCTGCCCTGACCGCGCAGGACCCGCAGCGGCGAGCCGCCGTGCTCCTCCTCACGCAGGTGCGCGGCCATCCGTTCGATGGTCGGATGCTCGAACAGTTCGGAGATCGTCAGCTCACGGCCGCTGCGTTCGGTCAGCAGCGCGGTGACCCGCTCGGCCAGCTTCCGGTCGCCGCCGACTCCGTAGAAGTCCTGCGTCACCCCGATTTCGTCACCCAGCACATCCCGCCACGCACTGGCGACGAGCCGCTCGGCGGCGTCCCGCGGCCCGACCTTCGCCGACGCGACGGGCACGGTGCCGCCGCCGATGCCCAGCTCGTCGAAGAGCCACTGCTCGGTCTCGGCGACACTCGCACCGCGTAACAACAGGGAAACCGGCAGCGACAGCGCGAAATCGTGCTGCACGGCGTTGCGGATCCGCACCGCCAGCAGGGAATCGACACCCAGCGCCGACAGCGGCGACGTGACATCCAGCCTGTCGGCGGTGAAGCCCAGCACCGAGGCGACCCGCGAACGCAACTGCGCCGACGCGACGGCGCGCGCCGTCTCCGGCGGCAGCTTCCGGACTGCGGCGACGCCGGCCCAGTCGTCGCGTGCGTCCGCGGTCTGTGCGTGGTCGCCGAGCAGCGTCGCGAAGAACGGGATCGTTGTCAGCTGGGGGAAAGCGGCGACCAGGCGCGGGGTGTTGAGCCGCAGCGCGCCCACGTGTGCGAGGTCGCGGCCCAACGCCGTGGTGAGCACTTCGAGACCTTCGGCGGGCCGGATCGGGTGTAGCCACGGGATGTCCAGCGCCGCGGCGGCGCCGATCTCGGCCCAGGTGCCCCAGGCGATCGACGTCGCGGGAAGGCCCTGCGCCCGACGCATCTCCACCAGCGCGTCCAGGTAGGCGTTGCCGGCCGCATACGAGGGCTGACCGGGGGAGCCGTGCAGGGCGGCGGCCGAGGAGAAGCCGATCCACCAGTCCAGATCGAGGTCACGAGTCGCTTCGTGCAGCCGCCACGCGCCGTACGCCTTCGGCAGCCACGACTTGTGCAGGGTTGCGGCGTCGAGACTGGTGGTCGTCTTGTCGTCGAGCACCGCCGCGGCGTGGATGATGCCGCGCACCCGCGGACCCGCCGCCGCGATCAGCCGCTCCGCCACGCCCGGCTCGGCGATGTCGCCGAGTACGACGTCCACCTCGGTGCCGGTGATGGCCTCGATCGCCTGCCGCGCCGGAGGCTTCGGTGCGGATCGTCCATTGAGGACGATCCGGCCCGCGCCGCGCTCGGCGAGCCAGCCCGCGAGGAAGATGCCGAGCCCGCCGAGCCCGCCGGTGATCACGTAGCCGCCGTCCGGCCGCACCACGGCGGGCCCGCCGGTGGCTTCGGCGACCCAGTCCAGGCGGCGGGCGTGCCGGGTGCCGGAACGCCAGGCCACCTCGTCATCCGTGCCGGAGGCGAGCTCTCGCCGCAGCGCGCCGGCGGCCTCCTCGGCCGTCCACAGTGGATCGAGATCGACGATGCCCGCGCGCAGCTCCGGATGTTCGCACGCGAGCACGCGCACCAGCCCGCGCAGCGACGCGAACACCGGCTCCGCGACCTCGCCGGGGCTCACCGAGAACGCGCCCGTCGTGACCAGCAGCAGCCGCGAAGGTGGTGCCTCGATCATGCGCCTCGCCGCGTTCGCGACGGCCAGCACGGCTCGTTCGGCGTCGGCGAGGCTGCCTCGCCGTGGCAATACGAACAGCACTGTCTCGGCACCGATCTCGGCGTCGTAACCGCCCTGCATGGCGCCCAGCGCGGCGGCGAGCGGGCTCGGCTGCTCGCTGAGCACGAGCGTCGTCCCGGTCGGCTCGCCCTTCGCGGGCGCGGGGGCCGGGTGCCAGGCCGCTTCCAGGAGTTTTCCGGTCAACGGCGCGGCGATCTCGTCGTGGCCTGCCGCGCGCACGAAGACGTCGTTGATCTCCAGCAGCACCTTGCCGTCCCCGTCGACGAGGTGCAGTTCACCGATCCAGCCGCCGCGGTCGGCGTTTTCGGTGGCCGACACGTGCACCAGGACCCCGCGCGCCGGGTCACCGTCGCAGCGGACCGTGCCGTACTCGACAGGTATCCGGACCTCGGTGGCATCCGGGTCGAACAGCGCGGCGGCGAACACCTGCAGGCAGGATTCGACGAGCGCCGGATGCAGCCGTACGCGGGCCAGCTTCGGCGCCGCGTCCGGCAGTGAGACCTCGGCGACCGCGCGCAGCCGGTGGTCGCCCGCCCGGGTGCTGGCCCTGGCGTTGCGCATCCCGGAGAAGGCCGGGCCGTAGCTGAGACCGAGCGCCGCGAGCTGCCGGTGCACGTCGGCCGTCGAGATCGGCGCGAACTCGTTCTCGTCCACTTCGGACACACACGCTTCGGTGCTGACCGGGTCCGCACGTTCGGCCTCGGCGGTCGCGTGCAGCTGCCAGGCACCGTCCGGCGCCTTCGTGTGCACCCTGATGCTGCCGCGTCCCGGCTCGCCCGGGGTGAAGGTGGTGGTGACCTTGGTCTGCTCGCGCAGCGTCAACGGCCGATGCAGGGTGACGTTGCGCAGCGCGACCTGCTCGGCTCCCAGCGCCGTCCGTGCCGCGGCCGACGCCATCTCCAGGTAGCCGGAGCTGGGCAGTACCGGGCGGCCGTCGAGCCGGTGATCGGCGAGCCACGGGTGTGCCGCCGTGCCGAGTTCGTTCTGCCACAGGTGTTTTCCGTCGTCCGGCAGTTCCGCGTGGGTGCCCAGCAGAGGGTGTTCGCCGGCCGGGACCGGGGCGGAGGCGGGAAGCCAGTGCCGGGTGTGGCGCCACGGCGTGGTCGGCAGGTCGATGATGGCGCCCGTACGCGCCGGAGCGGCCTGCCCGGCCAGCTCGAGTGCCGCGAGCTGACTGTGGAAATGCACCGTCTCGTCAGGACAGTTGCGCAGGCTGGACAACACGAGCGCGCCCGGGTGCTCCGCCAAGTTGTCGGTCAGCGCGTGCCGCAGCACGGGATGCGGGGACAGTTCGACGAAAGTCCGGTAGCCGTCCTGCGCGGCGGCGGCCACGGCCGCGGCGAATCGCACGGGCTGGCGGAGGTTGCGGGCCCAATAACCGGGAGCGAAGTCTGCGGTTCCGCCGGTCACCGTGCTGTAGAAGGCGACTGCGGGCGGGTTCGCGCGCAGCCCGGCCAGGCCGTCGGCCAGCGTGCCGGTGACCGGCTCCACGATCGGCGAATGCGCGGCCACGTCCAGTTTGATCAGCTTCGCCAGCTTGCCGCGTGAGTCCACCACGGACACGATCCGCCGGACCTGCTCGGCGTTCCCGGCGATCACCGTCTGGCCGGGGGAGGTGAGCACCGCGACGTCCACCTCGGGCAGATCCTCGACCAGCGCGCCGGCCTCGTCGGCGCCGACTTCGAGCAGGGCCATCGCGCCGTCACCGGCGAGCGACGCGAGCAGGCGGGAGCGCAGGGCGACCACCCGGGCGCCGTCGGCCTCGGTCAGCGCGCCGGCGACGACGGCCGCGGCCACTTCGCCGAAGGAATGCCCGATGACCGCGTCCGGCCGCACGCCATGCTGCGCCCACAGTTCGGCGAGCGCCACCTGGATGCCGAAGACCAGCGGCTGTACGTGGTCCATTGTGGACGCGTCCACACCTGCGCGGAGGTCCTCGCGCAGGGAGAACCCGGCCTCGGCCCTGATCAACGGGTCGAGCCTGTCGATCGCGGCGGCGAACACCAGCTCCTCGTCGAGCAGCCGCTTGCCCATCCCGGCCCACTGCGAGCCGTGCCCGGAGAACACGAAAACCGTGCCCGCACCGGCTTCGGGGACACTCGTCGGCTTTATGTCCCGCAGCCCGTCGGCCAGCTCCTCGCGCGTCCGCGCGACCACCGCCGCTCGTCTCCGCCCGCCGAGCCGGCGCCGTAGCGTCGTCTCGATGTCGGCCAGGCTCGCCGGACCGGCCCACCCCGCCAGCTGCTCGGCGCTGCTGCGCAGGCGTTCGTCGTTCTCGGCGCCGAGCAGGAACCGCCGCACGGCGTCGGTGCTTTCGGCGGGGGTTCGCGCCGGCGCTTGCTCGAGCACGACGTGGGAGTTGGTGCCGCCGAAGCCGAAACCGGAGACGCCCGCGATGGAGGGACGGGCGGTCTCCGGCCACGGCGTCCTGGTGGCCGCGACGGCCAGCCCCAACTCGTCGAACGGGATATGCGGGTTCGGGGCGGTGTAGTTGATCGAAGCGGGTATCTCGCCATGCCCCAAGGCGAGCACGGTTTTGATGAGACCGACGATGCCGGCCGCCGCCTCCAGGTGCCCGAGGTTGGACTTGACCGAACCGATCAGCAGCGGGCGCTTCCGCTCGCCGCCGAGGACCGCGCCGAGCGCCCGTGCTTCGATCGGGTCGCCCAGCAGCGTGCCGGTGCCGTGCGCCTCGACATAGTCCACATCGGACGGATCGATCCCGGCCTGCCGGTATGCCGTGCGCAGCAGCGCCTGCTGCGCCTCCACGTTCGGCGCGGTGAGCCCGTTGGAGCGGCCGTCGGAGTTGCTCGCGGAGCCGCGGACCAGCGCCAGCACCCTGTCACCCGCCGCCTGCGCGTCGGACAGTCGTTTGAGCACCACGACGCCGACGCCTTCGGCGCGCGCGATCCCGTCGGCGTCGGCGGAGAACGGCTTGCACCGGCCGTCGGCCGAGCTGATCCCCATCTCGTCGAAGCTCGCCGTCACGCCGGGGCCGAGCAGCAGGTTGGCCCCGCCGACCAGCGCCAGCTCGCTCTCGCCCGAACGCAGGCTCTGCACCGCCAGATGCACGGCGGTGAGCGAGGACGAGCACGCGGTGTCGATCGCCATACTCGGCCCGCGCAGGTCGAGCGCGTAGGAGAGCCTGTTGGCCGCTATCGACAGCGCGGCGCCGGTGCCGACCCACGGGTCCACAGTGGACAGATCGGCGATCGAACGGGCGCCGTACTCGGTCCCGCTGACGCCGACGAAGACACCCGTCGCGCTGCCGCGGAGGGACTCCGGCGCCATCCCGGCGTGCTCCAGCGCCTCCCACGCGACTTCGAGGACCATGCGCTGCTGCGGATCCATCCGGGCGGCCTCGCGGGGCGCGATACCGAAGAACTCCGCGTCGAAGCCCGCGACGTCCTCGAGGAACCCACCCCAGCGGGTGGTGCCCTCGGGCACGTCGCCGTACTCGGCCCAGCGCCCGTCGGGAACCTGCGCCACCGCGTTCCGGCCCTCGATGAGCAGCTGCCACAGCTGTTCCGGACCGTGCACGCCGCCGGGCAGCCGGCAGCCGAGCCCGACCACCGCGATCGGATCGGACTCGCTGACCGGCGAAATGGACTCATCGTCCACAGGGGACGATCCGGTCAACGCCGCCGCGAGGCGCTCGATGGTCGGGTGATCCCACAGCAGCGTTGTCGGCAGGCTGGTGTCGAGGAACTCCTCCAGCGCGCCGGACAGCTCCACGGCGTCGCGTGAGGACAGTCCGTACTCGCCCAGCGGACGCGCCGGGTCGACCTCGTCCTCGTCGAGAAAGCAGGCCTCGGCAACCCGCTCGACGAGCCAGCTGCGCAGCTCCGCGGCGCTGGTCACGGTTCGTCCCAGTGCCGCTGTTTGGTCGCCGCCCTGGCGATCTTGCCGCTGGACGTGCGCAGCACGCTGCCCGGCGAGACGAGTTTGAACCCGCGCAGCTTGACGTCGTGCGTGGCCGATACCGCCCGCCGCACCGCCCGCGAGATCTCCTTCTCGTCCAGTTCGTCCCCGGCGCGCCGGCTGAACTCCGCCACCACGGCGGCACCCTCCACACCGGACTCGTCGCGCACGGCGAAGGCGGCGACGTGGTCACGGCGGATCGCCGGGTGCGCCTCCTGCACGGTCGCCTCGATGTCCTGCGGGTAGTGGTTCTTGCCGTCGATGATGATCAAATCCTTGATTCGGCCGGTGATGTAGAGCAGCCCATCGTGCACCAGCCCGAGATCGCCCGTGCGCAGCCACCGCCCCGGCTCGCCCTCGATCCGGCCGCCGAAGGTCTCTTCGGTGCGCTCGGGCTGCTGCCAGTAGCCGCTCGCGACGTTCGCTCCGCGCACCCAGATTTCGCCGACCTCACCCTCGCGTCGGAGAGTGCACTCGATCGGGTGAACTATGTGGACGGTCTGCCCGACCGGCCGACCGGCCGCCACGAGCCTCAGTTCGCCCGGTGAGCCGGGCTCCACCACCACGCCGTTGTCCTCGGCCAGCGCGGCCCGGTCGAAGCTCGTCACCGTGGGGCCTTCTTCGCCGGTGTTGGTCACGAACACCGTGGCCTCGGCCAGCCCGAACGACGGCCGGTGCGCCTCCGGCGCGAATCCGTACGGCCCGAACTCCCGCTGGAAATCGGCGATCGTGCTGTCCCGCACCGGTTCACTGCCGTTGATGATGACGCGCACGCCCGAGAGGTCCAGCCCCTCGCGATCGGCTTCCTTGACCTTCTTCGCCACGTAGTCGAACGCGAAGTTGGGCGCGGCCGAGAAGACATTTTGGACATTCGACAGCTGCCGCAGCCAGCGCACGGGCCGCATGATGAAGCTGAAGGGCGTCATGAACACCGAGCGGCCGCCGGCGAACAGCGGCTCGGCCAGCAGCTGAACCAGGCCCATGTCATGGAAGAACGGGATCCAGCCGGCGAAGGTCCAGCTCTCGTCGAGACCGAAACCGACCATGGCCTGCCAGGCGTTGGTGACTATCGCGCGGTGCGTGATCACCGCGCCGGCCGGCTCCCTGGTGGAACCCGAGGTGTACTGCAGATATGCGGGTTCGTCGAGATCCACTTCCGGCGCCTGGAAATCCTCGGCCGGGGGCAGGTCGTCCACCGCGATGATCTGCTTCGGCATCGGCACCGGGTTGTTCTCCAGCAGTGCGCGAATGTCGTCGAGCGCGCCACGTGACGTAAGCCACACCTCGGGCGCGCAGTCCGCGAGCACGTTCACCAGCCGCCCGCCGTGCTGGCTCACTTCGGGCGCGAACAACGGCACCGCAACACATCCCGCGTGCAGCGCGCCGAGGAAAGCGGTCACATACGTCAGATCCTGGGGCGCCAGCACGGCTACGCGCGCGCCACGTGCGGTGCGCCTGCTCAGTTCGGCGGCCACCGAGCGCACCTGCGCGGCCAGTGCCGCCCAGCTCAGGGTGTGCTCGGTGCCGTCACGATCCGTTGCGTAGTCGAGAAAGGTGAACGCGGCCTCGGCGGAATCGGCTCTGTCGAACAGATAGGTGGTCAGCGGCCGGAGTCCGGCCGGGACCGCCGCCTGAGCCGAACGGCGTTCTACCAGCGACATCTGCTATTTCACCCGCACAATGAGTAGTTGGAGTCCACCTGCTGACGACGCGGAACTGCCCGGTGGGAGCGGTTGAGGCGTCGTTGCCGTGAAAGCCTTCTTGCACCAGGGAAACGATCACCCATCCCTGGCGGTAGCGCCCGTGAGGCTAGTGCGCTCACGCGATCGGCTGATGAGCGGGCCTTACGGTAGCCAGACCCGCAACAGCGCGCAAGGTGTTCCCACCCTCTGTGCTGGATCGGTGCGGATCCGGCGGAAGAACTCGGGGCAGAGGGCGGTGACAGTGCAAGCTTGTGACAAATATTCAGCTCGGATGACCAGTAGTCGCGGACAGCCTAGCCTGCCCCCCGGTGAGTCTTGTATAAAGCCTTGTCATGCTTGGCCGGATGAAATCCGCGGCAGGAACGACCGGTCGCCCGTGGCTCACGCTCCTGGCGGCGGTGCTGGGCGGCGCGATGGTCGGCCTCGACGGTACCGTCACCACCATTGCGGCGCCCTACATCGCGAAATCGGTGGGTGCTTCGCTCGGGCAGCTCGAATTGATCGCCAACGCGTATCTTGTCGCGCTGGCGATCGTGCTGCTGCCTGCCGGACGTCTCGCCGACCGGATCGGCCGCCGGCGCGTGTTCGTGCTCGGCGTCGGGCTCTTCGGTGCGGCGTCGCTGGCGCTCGCGCTCTCGCACAGCGTGTGGGCACTGGTGGTTTTCCGTACTGTGCAGGGAATCGCGGGCGCGCTGCTGCAGCCGTCCGCGCTCGCCGTGCTGCGGAATGCGTTCCCGGTCGAGAAAATCGGGCTGCCACTGGGTGTCTGGGGTGGCGCGAACGCGCTCGCCATCGGGCTCGGCCCGGTGATCGGTGGGGTGATCGTGCAGGGGCTGGACTGGCCGGCGGTGTTCGCGCTGAACGTTCCGGTCGCGGCGATCACCATCGTGCTGACCTACTTCGCGGTCGCGGAATCCCGCGGTCCCGCCGAGCGCGTCCGGGGTGTGGTCCGGAAACTCCTTGCCCTCCGGCCGGTCTGGCTCGGCGCGGCGATGGTGGCGGTCAGTTCGTTCGGCGTCTTCGGGCTGCTCTTCCTG
Organism: Amycolatopsis sp.; assembly: GCF_035546795.1. GTDB lineage: Bacteria > Actinomycetota > Actinomycetes > Mycobacteriales > Pseudonocardiaceae > Amycolatopsis_E. The sequence goes on along the minus strand of NZ_DASZWC010000051.1, from coordinate 8,131 downwards.
CTCACCCTGTACCTGCAGAACGTGCACGGGATGCCGCCGGTCACGGCCGGGGCGTGGATGCTCGCGCCGACCTGTGTGGTGGTGCTTTCCGCGCCGGTCGGCGGTTTGCTGGCCCAGCGTTTCGGCCCGCGGTGGCCGGTGTCCGGCGGGCTCGTACTGGTCGCGGCCGGGTTGACGAGCCTCACCTTGCTCGACGTGGATTCCACCTTCACCGATCTGCTCTACCCCGGCGCGCTCGTCGGCGCCGGCACCGGACTGTGCACGATCGCCGCCACCGAGGCGATCATCGGCGCGGTACCGGAGGAATCGGGCGGCACGGCTTCGGCACTGCAGCAGATCGCCTCGCAGCTCGGCGGGGTGCTCGGCGTGGCCGGCGTCGGAATTGTCATGTCGTGGCGCATTTCCGCGGCGTTACCGGCGCATATCGCCCAGGCGGGGCTGCCGGAAACGCTCGGGCAGCAGGTGAGATCGGGCGCCGAATTCCTTTCCCAGGGCCGGGTTCCGCCCGGCTTCGACGACGGCAGCGTCGGCACGGCCGTGGCGCACGCCGTGTCGGTGATCAGCAAGCTCACGTTCCTCGACGGGATGGGGGTGGCGCTGCTCGTCGCGGCGTGTGTGAGCCTGCTGGGCGCGGGCGCCGCACTGTGGCTGCCGCGGCCGGCCGCGGCGGAGCCGGCGGCTTCGGCGGCCGCCGAGCCGGTTTCCCCGGCCACCAGATGAGCCGGCCGGTGTCCACGGCGAGCGCGGGCACCAGCAGCGAGCGGACGACGAAGGTGTCCAGCAGCACGCCGAAGGCGACCAGGAAAGCGATCTGCGCCAGGAAGAGCACCGGGATCACCGACAGCGCGGCGAAGGTCGCGGCCAGCACCACACCCGCCGACGTGATCACCCCGCCGGTCACCTTGAGCGCGGTGAGCGTCCCGCCGACGGTGCCCTCGCGTGCCGCCTCCTCGCGGGCCCTGGTCATGAGGAAGATGTTGTAGTCGATGCCGAGCGCGACGAGGAACACGAAGGCGTACAAGGGAATCGCCGGATCGGCGCCGGGGAAGTGGAAGACGTGGCCGAACATCAGCGCGCCCACGCCGAGGGTGGCGCCGAAGGACAGCACCACGGTGGCCATCAGCAATACCGGCGCCACCACCGAACGCAGCAACAGCGCGAGAATCACGAAGATCGCCACCAGCACGATCGGGATGATCGTGTTCCGGTCGCGGGTCGCGGCTGCCAGCAGATCCGCCTGTTGCGCCGTCTGCCCGCCCACCTTCGCGTCGGCGTCCGGGATCGCGTGCAGGGTGTCGCGCAGTTTCCCGATCACCGCGAGCGCCTCGGCCGAGTCGGCCGGATCCTTGAGCGTGGCGGCGACTTCGACCGTCCCGTCGACGGTCTTGACCTTGCCACCGTCCATTGTGGGCGCGGCGTCCACGATCCCGGCTGTGCCCTTGGTAGCCGCGATGACCTGGGGCAGCGCGCGGGCGTCGGCGGTGATCACCGCGGGGCTCCCGGTGCCGCCGGGGAAGTGCGCGGCCAGCACGTGCTGCCCGGTGACCGCCTCGACCTCGTTGAGGAACAACGCTTCCTGTGAGGTGCCGCCGGCCGAGAGCCCGCCGATGTTCGCGAATCCGGCCGCCAGCACGAGAGTCGTGACGATCCAGGTCCACCTTGGTCTCTTGCGCACGAGCGAAGCGATCCCGTCGAAGATCCCGTGCGTGGTGCGGCGATGCTTGACCGGCACCGGTTTCGCCGGCCAGAACGCCGCGCGGCCCAGCACCATCAGCGCGGCGGGCAGGAACGTCAGCGAAGCCAGCAGCGCGCCCGCGATCCCGATCGACGCGACCGGCCCGAGGCTGCGGTTGGACGTCAGTTCGCTGAACAGCAGGCACAGCATGCCCAGGATCACCGTGCCGCCCGAGGCACCGATCGGCTCCAGCGAAGCCCGCCAGGCGATGCGCATCGCGTCCCACGCGCTCTTGGTGCGCAGCAGTTCTTCGCGATACCGCGCGACGAGCAACAGCGCGTAGTCGGTCGCCGCGCCGAACACCAGGATCAGCAGGATGCCCTGGGTCTGTCCGTTCAGCGTCAGCACACCCGCGCGGGTGAGGTAGTAGATGAGCGCCGACGCCGAGCCCAGCGCCAGCCCGGCCGAAATCAGCACCACCAGCGGCAGCAATGGACTTCGGTACACCAGTACCAGGATCAGCGCCACGATACCGGCCGTGACGAGCAGCAGCATTCCGTCGATCCCGCCGAACACCTCGGCGAAGTCCGCGTTGTACCCGCCCGGCCCGGTGGCGTAGACGCGCAGCCCGTCCGGCAGTCCCACCGGCAGCGTCTGACGGATCTGCTTGACGTCTTCCCCGGCCTGGAAAGGATCCTCGCCCGAGATCGGCAGGATCACCTGTACCGCTTTGCCGTCGTCGGCCGGGATCGGCGGGGTGGGCTGCCCTCCGTCCAGCCCGGGCGCGTGCGCGAGCTCGGCCGTCTTCGCGGTGATGGCGTCCGAATCGGCCTTGGTGAGCCCGCTGTCCCGCGCGAACACGATCACCGTGGGTAGCAACCTGTTCTGCGCGAAGCGTTCCTGCAGTTGTTGCACCGCCGTGGACTCCGCGCCACCCGGCAGGAACGACGCGGGATCGTTGCTGGCGACCTCGCTCAGTTTCCCCAGGAACGGCAAGGTGAAAAAGCCCAGAACCAGCCAGGCGAGTACGAGGAGCGCGGGCAGCAACCGGCGGCGTGCGCGGTGCTCGGGCTGACCGAGGTCCAGGGTGCCCGAGAAGCTCTGCTTCGGTTGCGCCATGATCGAGTTTCACCGCCGACGGTTTACGGGGACGGCAGAAACCCTCTCACATCCGACGTGAGATTCACCGTCAACTCGGACGGCTCTGAGCCTTTTCGACCGTCGGGAACACCTCGGTGATAAGCGTCACCAGAGATTTGTGGAGCAGGGCGTGCACCTGGTCGCGGTTGAGTTCACCACGGTGCAGCCACTCGCGGCCGGCCGTTTTGACCATGCCGGCGAAGGAACGCACGAGCGCGTTGAGTTCGGCCCGTGCCGGTTCGTCGGAGGAGACACTGAAGGCGTCGAGCAACCGGTCGGCCGATTTCCGTTCCGCTTCGAACAGGATCTGCTCGACCTCGGGATCGTGCCCGATTCCCTCGGACGTCGCGACCAGCCACATCTTGCCCTGGCCGAGCACCATGTCCAGGAACCAGCCGACCGCGAGATCGGCCCGGTCGGCGATCGAGCCCCGCGCCTCCTCCAGTTCCAGGGTGGGCAGCGTGACCGCGCGGCGGATCACCGCGAGGTACAGCTCCCGTTTGGTGCCGAAGTAGTGGTTGATCAGACCGCGGGCGACCCCGGCCTTCGCCGCAATGTCCGAAGTGGACACATCCGCGTAGGGACGTTCGCCGAAGAGCCGGGCGGCGCAGCTGAAAATCTGCTCCTTGCGTTCGTCGGGTTCGAGTCTTCGCCACCTGGGCTCGGATGCCGTAGTCATGCCGGACATGTTGGCACGAACGGGCAGGTCCCGGCCGGGTTTTCCGGTAGCCCGTTAACGGATGTCAGTCGATCGGACGCATCTTTCCCCGACCCGCACGTGCATCTGCCCGCGCACTGCGAACTTTTTCGGCCGGATGGCGGAATTCGGTTCAGCGAAGCGGCGGAGTCGTTCCGGGCGGAAAGGTTTGGGCCAATCTTTCAGCGGCGGCGGCGCGGTTTCGCGGTGCTTTCCCGCAGCAAGACCTCGCCGGAGAGCCGGCGCACCCGGCTGCGCGCGCCGCGCGTACTGGTGAGCGCGAGCTCCATGGCCTGCTCGCCCAGTTTTTCCAGCGGCAGTGCGACGGTGGTCAGTGCGGGGGCCAGATCGCGGGCCAGCGGGATGTCGTCGAATCCGGCCACCGAGACGTCGCCGGGCACCGAACGCCCCGCTTCACGAAACGCCGTCATCGCGCCGGCCGCCATCAGATCGGTCACCGCGAACACGCAGGTGGCCTTGTGTTTCGCGGCGAGCAGTTCGCCGGCCGCGGCGTACCCGCCGTCGCGGTCGAAGGAGGATTCGAACACGTCGCGTTCGGACAGCGTGATTCCCGCTTCGGCCAGGCCGTCGGCGAACCCGTCCAGCCGGTCCACCACCGTTGTCAGCCCGAGCGGTCCGGCCAGCACCGCGAACCGCCGGTGCCCCTGTTTGACCAGCGCCGCGGCAAGCGCTTTCGCGCCCGCCTTGTTGTCCGGCTGCGCGGAATCCACCTTGAGGTTGCGGTGCCTGCCGACCACCGCGACCTGCCCGCCGCCGCGCCGGTACGGCTCCAGTTCCGCGCCCATCGCCCGCGACCACTCCCTGTCCTCGTAGCCGGAACCGACGAGCAGGATCGCCGACGCCCGCTGCGCCCGCAGCATCGACACGTACGCCAGTTCGCGGTCGGGGTCGCGGAAGGTGTTGGCCAGCATCACCAGCAGCCCGTTCCGATCGGCCTCGCGCAGCACGCCGCGGGCCACCGCGGCGAAGTACGGGTCGCTGATGTCGTGGCAGATCACGCCGACCGTGCGCCGCGACGAGCCGGCCAGGGCCTGTGCGTGCACGTTCGGCGTGTAGTCCAGGTTGGTCGCCGCCGAGAGCACGCGTTCGCGCAGATCCTCCCGGACGTTCGTGGTGCCGTTGAGCACGCGGGACGCTGTGGCCAGTGAAACACTGGCCACCTGCGCGACCTCTTCGAGTGTCACGTGGGGCCTCGAGTTCATCGCTCCTCCTGCGCGCTGGGCTGTTTCGCGATTCTAGATCCACTTCCTGGCGTTTTGCCTGGTCAGATGCACTCGATCGGGTTGAGATGAGCGTGGATTACCGGCCGGGGCCGCCGCGTTGTGCTCAGTGCAGGGGTGAGAACGAACGAAGGGAAGCCGCATGCTGTTCGGCGATGAGCACGTCCGACGCTACGAGGAGACCGACGGTGAAGTGGGTCACGACTGGAACGGCGGCGTGCCGACGCTGGTGCTCACCACGGTCGGCCGGAAGACCGGCCAGGAGCGCAAGTTCGCGCTGATCTACCAGGAGGTGGACGGCGCCTACGTGATCGTCGCGTCGAAGGGCGGCGCCGACAAACACCCCGGCTGGTACCTCAATCTGCAGGCTCAGCCCGAGGTGAAGGTGCAGGTCAAGGCCGACAGGTTCACCGCACGCGCGCGCACCGCGGAAGGCGACGAGCGGGCCCGGTTGTGGAAGAAGATGGCCGCCGTCTGGCCGGACTACGACAACTACCAGGCCAAGACCGAGCGCGAGATCCCGGTCGTGGTTCTCGAGCGCGTCTGAGCCCGGAGTGACGGCCGCCGCGAACGCCGGTGGCCGTCACTCCAGCTGGGTGATCCTCGGCCTAGGCTGGGCACCATGAGTGGACATTTCGACGTGGTGGTGCTGGGCGCGGGCCCCGGCGGGTATGTCGCGGCGGTCCGGGCTTCGCAGCTGGGGTTGCGGACGGCCGTCATCGAGGAGAAGTACTGGGGAGGCGTCTGCCTGAACGTCGGCTGCATCCCGTCGAAGGCACTGCTGCGCAACGCGGAGCTGGCGCACCTGGTCACCAAGGAAGCGCGCACTTTCGGCATCTCGTCCGACTCGGAGATCCGCTTCGACTACGGCGCGGCGTTCGACCGCAGCCGGTCGGTCGCGGACGGCCGCGTCAAGGGCGTGCACTTCCTGATGAAGAAGAACAAGATCACCGAGTACAACGGGCGCGGCACCTTCACCGACGCGAACACGCTGCAGGTGCGCACGGAGAACGGCACCGAGACCGTCACGTTCGACAACTGCATCATCGCCGCGGGCGCGACCACGAAGCTGCTGCCGGGCACCTCGCTGAGCGAGCGCGTCGTGACGTACGAGGAGCAGATCCTCGAACGGGAGCTGCCGGGCAGCATCATCATCGCCGGCGCGGGCGCGATCGGCGTCGAGTTCGCCTACGTGCTGCACAACTACGGCGTCGAAGTGACCATCGTGGAGTTCCTGGACCGGATGGTGCCGCTGGAGGACGCCGAGGTGTCCAAGGAGCTGTCGCGGCGGTACAAGAAGCTGGGTATCAACGTGCTCACCGGCACGCGCGTCGAGAGCATCGACGACAGCGGCGCCAAGGTGAAGGTCACCGTGTCCAGCGACGGCAAGCAGCAGACCCTGGAAGCCGACAAGGTTCTGCAGGCGATCGGCTTCCAGCCGCGGGTCGAGGGCTACGGCCTGGAGAACACCGGCGTCGAGCTGACCGAGCGCAGGGCCATCGCGGTCGACGGGCGCTGCCGTACGACGGTGCCGCACATCTTCGCGATCGGTGACGTGACCGCGAAGCTGATGCTGGCGCACGCGGCGGAGTCGATGGGCATCGTGGCGGCGGAGACGATCGGCGGCGCGGAGACCATGGAGCTCGACTACCCGATGATCCCGCGCGCGACGTACTGCCAGCCGCAGATCGCCAGCTTCGGCTGGACGGAGGAGCAGGCGCGGGAGAAGGGCTACGACGTCCAGGTGGCGAAGTTCCCGTTCACCGCCAACGGCAAGGCGCACGGTCTCGCCGACCCGGGTGGTTTCGTGAAGATCCTGTCGGACGCCAAGTACGGCGAGCTGCTCGGCGCGCACCTCATCGGCCCGGACGTCACGGAGCTGCTGCCGGAGCTGACTCTGGCGCAGCAGTGGGACCTGACCGTGCACGAGGTCGCCCGCAACGTGCACGCGCATCCGACGCTGGGGGAAGCCGTCAAGGAGGCCATCCACGGGCTGGCCGGGCACATGATCAACATGTGAGTATCCGTGTGCCGAGCCCCCGCGGTCTGCCGGCCGCGGGGCTCTTTTCACTCGGGAGGTGCGGGAATGCCGGTGGCAGTGGTGACCGGGGCCGGGTCCGGGCTGGGCAGGGTGATCGCGCGGGCGCTGCTCGGCGACGGTTACCAGGTGGCGCTGGCGGGGCGGCGGCCGGAAGCCCTGGCCGAGACGGCCAAGGGTTTCCCCGACGCGCTGGCCGTACCCACCGATGTCGCGGCCGAAACCGAGGTGGCGGCGCTGTTCGAGGCGGTCGAGCAGCGGTGGGGCCGGCTCGACCTGCTGGTGAACAACGCGGGAACCTTCGGCCCATCGGGAGATCTCGACGAGTTGAGCGTCGCGGACTGGCGGCGCACGGTGGACACGAACCTCACCGGCGCTTTCCTCTGCGCGCGCCAAGCGGTCCGGCTCATGAAGGCGCAGCGCCCGCAGGGTGGCCGGATCATCAACAACGGTTCGGTTTCCGCGCACGCGCCCAGGCCCGGCAGCGCGGCGTACACCGCGACCAAACACGCGATCACCGGGTTGACGAAGTCGATCTCGCTCGATGGGCGGCGGCACGACATCGCCTGCGGTCAGATCGATATCGGAAACGCCGCGACGGAAATGACGTCGGGAATCAGCAAAGGCGCCCGGCAGGCGGACGGGAAAATATTGCCGGAACCCACTTTCGATCCGGCGCATGTCGCAGCCGCGGTGCGCTATATGGCGGAATTACCATTGTCGGCGAACGTTCAGTTCCTGACGATCACCGCGACGAAAATGCCGTTCATCGGCCGAGGGTGAAAACGGTCGGCGCCCCGTTGCCGGGACGCCGACCGTCGACCCTGTCCGAGGTCAGTACCAGTGGCTACGGCCCGCGACCTTGGTTCCGGCGCGGCCCAGCACGGCCAGTACGGCGCCGATCACGACGAGTGCGATACCGATCGACCACACGATCGAGATGCCGGTCAGAAAGCCGACGATCAGGAGAATGACACCGAGCACGATCATTTTGTTCTGCTCCTTTTGGGTAACCCGAACCGACGATCGAAAAGCAGCTCGTGGCCGGACCCTTCCGGTGGGGACTTAGCTGCTTGCGAATACCCATGCGCCACCCCTGCCAAACCACGGATTCCGGGTGTAGCCGTTCTTCGGTGACGTTCCGCCCCGGGCCCGCTGCCGTGCCGGGTAGAATCCCTGACGTGAACCGCGCGCCCGCTTCCTCTCGCATCACCTGGATCAAGGTGATCGCCGGCGTGCTGAGACCTTGCGGCTGAACGCCGCCATCACCCTTTCGGCCCCGCTTGACTGCTCTCCGTTGACCAGAGCGTTGCGCCGTTCGCTGCTGCCCGCACGGATTC
>NZ_DASZWC010000050.1:0-32939 GCF_035546795.1 Amycolatopsis sp. | reverse complement strand
TTCGCCCTTGTGCTCGCCGAAGGCGATCTTGCGGTCCGGATCGCGTTCGGCGAGGAAGATGCCCCACCGGTAGTCGGGCACGTTGACGTGGTCGAAATGCGCCCAGCCCTCGCGGCCGACGCTCACCGCCGTGCGCAGGTACACGCCTTGGGTCTCCAGTGTGGGGCCCATTTCGCCCCACCAGTTCAGGAACTTCGGCTGCCAGCCCTCCAGCGCGCGCTGCAGCCGGCGGTCCGAGGCCAGGCTGACGTTGTTGGGGATCTTGGCGTCGTAGTCGATCTTCTCCGGCACTGATCACACCCGCTTGCGGTCGAAGGTGGGCTTCTGTCCGGTCCCGTAGCGGCGCAGCGCGCCATCCGGGCCGGCGGCGTTGGGTCTGGTGAAGATCCAGTTCTGCCAGGCGGTGAGCCGCCCGAAGATCTTGGTCTCGATGGTCTCCGGGCCGACGAACCGGTGGTTGGCCTCCATCCCGGTGAGCGCGTCGGGGGACAGCGCGGCCCGGCCCTCGATGGCGATCCGGATCTCGTCCTCCCAGTCGATGTCGTCCGGCGCGTCGGTGACGAGGCCCAGCTCGACGGCTTCCTCGGCGCCGAGCGGATGGTCGAGTTCCCGTTTGAGCCAGTCCAGGTGCTCGGTCTCGCCGAAGAACCGGGATTCCAGGCGGGACAGGCCATTGCCCATCGGGAACACGCCGAAGTTGGCCTCGGACAACACGATCGACGCACGCTCCTCGCTGTCCTCGTCGTCGATCGGCGGACCGTCCAACATGTACTGCCGGTCGCAGGCCAATGCCAGCTCCAGCAACAGACCGGCGAAGCAGCTGCCCGGTTCGATGAGCGCGATGAGGCTTCGGCTGGTCACGTCGAGCCGCTTGAGGGTGCGCTTGTAGTAGTGCACGATCTCGTTGGACAGCCAGTCGGACGCGCCGAGCACGCGTCGTTCGTGCGCGAGCACCACTTCGGGATCGCCCTCGGTACGCAGCAACCAGGTGCCGAGCTCGGGTTCGTTCGTGCGCAGGCGCAGGATCAGATCGTCCAGCTCCCGCGTCATCGCGAGCAGCCAGCCCTCGCTTTCCGTTGCCCGCACGGTGATCGTGACGACGCCGCCGGACCGGTCGAGTTCGGCGGTGACGTTCGGATACCGGATCGCGTCGTCGGTCTCGGTGCGCTCCAGCGGGGTCAGCTCGACCCCCTTGGCGTCTTCGGGCCTGCTGGTGCGCGCCGCCAGCTCACGGGCACGCTGGGTGACGATTTCGCGGAACTGCTGGCGTGGCACCAACTCGTCGACGAGCCGCCAGTCGACCGCCGTGCGGCCCTTGACCCCGTCCGGCCTGGTGGCGAACACGTCGGCGCGGTCCTTGCGCACGCGGCGTTTGTCGGTCACCCGGGTCAGGCCGCCGGTGCCCGGCAGCACCCCGAGCAGCGGCACCTCGGGCAGGGAGACGGTGGAGGAGTTGTCATCGACCAGCAGGATCTTTTCGCAGGCAAGCGCGATCTCGTAGCCGCCGCCGGCGCAGGTGCCGTTCACCGCGGCGAGGTAGACCTGCCCGGAGTTCTCGGTGGCGTCCTCGATACCGTTGCGGGTCTCGTTGGTGAACTTGCAGAAGTTCACCTTCCACTCGTGTGCGGAGCTCGCGAGCATCCGGATGTTCGCGCCCGCGCAGAAAACCTTGTCCTTCGCGCTCGTGATGACGACGGCACCGATCTCGGGATGCTCGAACCGCAGCCGCTGCACGGCGTCGTACAGCTCGATGTCGACGCCGAGGTCGTAGGAGTTGAGCTTGAGCTCATACCCTTCGACGAGACCGCCGTTCTCGTCGACGTCCAGCTCAAGCCAGGCCACCGGCGGTTCGAGCCGGAGGCGCCAGTGCCGGTAGGTCGCGGGGTCTCGATCGAATGACACCATCGTCATACCTCGATTGTCTACAAGGATCTATCGGTCGTCAACGTTATGTAGAGAATTTCCGGAACTGCATGACACACCAGCGACGCCTATCGTGCTTAGCATGGCCGACCTGAAGCCGCGATCCCGTGCTGTGACCGATGGCCTCGAACGTACCGCGGCCCGCGGGATGCTGCGTGCACTCGGGATGGGCGACGACGATTTCGCCAAACCACAGATCGGGATCGCGTCCTCGTGGAACGAGATCACCCCGTGCAACCTCTCCCTGCAGCGGCTCGCTCAGGCCGGGAAGCAGGGGGTGCATGCCGGCGGCGGATTCCCGATGGAGTTCGGCACGATCTCGGTCAGCGACGGGATCTCCATGGGGCACGAGGGGATGCATTACTCCCTGGTCTCGCGGGAGGTCATCGCCGATTCGGTGGAAACGGTGATGCAGGCGGAGCGCCTCGACGGTGCGTTGCTGCTCGCGGGGTGCGACAAGAGCCTGCCCGGGATGCTGATGGCCGCGGCACGGCTCGACGTGGCGGCGGTGTTTCTCTACGCGGGCTCGACCCTGCCGGGCAAGGTGGACGGCCGCGAGGTGACGATCATCGACGCGTTCGAGGCGGTCGGGGCCTGTGCCCGCGGGCTCATCTCGCGCGAAGAGGTGGACAAGATCGAGCGGGCGATCTGCCCCGGCGAGGGTGCCTGCGGCGGAATGTACACGGCGAACACCATGGCCTGCGCGGCTGAAGCGCTGGGCATGTCACTCCCCGGCTCGGCGAGCCCGCCGTCGGTGGACCGGCGGCGCGACAGGTTCGCGCGCGAAAGCGGCGAAGCCATCATCGGGATGCTGGCGCAGGGGCTGACAGCCCGTGACGTACTGACCCGTGAGGCATTCGAGAACGCGATCGCGGTGGTGATGGCGCTCGGCGGTTCCACGAACGCCGTGCTGCATCTGCTGGCGATCGCGCACGAGGCCGAGGTCGAACTGACCCTCGACGACTTCACGCGGATCGGCGACCGGGTGCCGCATCTGGCCGATGTCAAGCCGTTCGGGCGGTACGTGATGACGGCCGTGGACCGGATCGGCGGCGTGCCCGTGGTGATGAAGGCACTGCTGGACGCCGGTCTGCTGCACGGTGACTGCCTGACTGTCACCGGCCGGACGCTCGCGGAGAACCTGGACAGGCTGGCGCCGCCGGAACTGGACGGGGACGTCATCCGGAAGCTGTCGAACCCGATTCACCCGACCGGCGGGCTGACGATCCTGCACGGCACCCTCGCCCCGGAGGGCGCGGTGGTCAAGAGCGCGGGCTTCGACTCGTCGCGTTTTGAAGGCAGGGCAAGGGTTTTCGACGGCGAGCAGGCCGCGATGGACTCGCTGGGCACGCTCGAAGCCGGGGATGTCGTGGTGATCCGGTACGAAGGCCCGCGTGGTGGGCCGGGGATGCGGGAGATGCTCGCGGTCACCGGCGCGATCAAGGGCGCGGGTCTCGGCAAGGACGTGCTGCTGCTCACGGACGGCCGGTTTTCCGGTGGCACCACAGGGTTGTGCATCGGGCATGTGGCGCCGGAGGCCGCGCACGGCGGTCCGATCGCGTTCGTGCGCGACGGGGATCCGATCGTGCTGGACATGGAGAAGCGTACCCTCGACGTGCTGGTGGACGACGCGGAATGGGCCCGGCGCAAGGAAGGCTGGGAACTTCCGCCCGCGCCGCGGCGCACGGGAGTGCTGGCGAAGTACGCGGCGCTGGTCGGCTCGGCGGCCAAGGGTGCGGTCTGCTCCTGACGGCTCAGTCGCCGGAAAGCAGGGGGCCGAGCGGGCCGAGGTCGAGGTTCAGCTCTTCGGGCGCTATCTCGAAGTGCTCGCACAGTTCGGTCATGCGCTGTTCCAGGCGCATCAGCGTCTCGCCGATGATCTCGATCTGCTCGTCGCTCAGATCGCCGTGATCCACCCTGCGCAACGCCTGCCTTTCCATCAGCTGCCGCAACAGTTCCACCACTGTCAGCACGAGACTGACGAGGCTGCGTTCGGCCGTCTCCGGATCGGCGCCGAGGCGGTGGGCGAAGGGCTCATTCATCGTGAGGCCGTAGTGCGGTGACGGAAGACAGCAAGGTACGCAAGGAAATGTGCACGAGATCGACGTCCGCGATCGACAACGTCAGCTCGCCGCTCACGACCACTCCACCGGCGAGCACGCGGTCCAGCAGGTCGACGAGCGCGACCGGCCGCTCCAGAGCGGCCGGTGCCGGCACGGGCGAGGTCATATCTCCTCCAGGGAAGTGAACGAATAGGGTGGCCATGGGCCGGTCAGTTGCGCGCGGATCGCGTCGTTGCCCCGGTCGCAGTCCGCGACCGCCTCGTGAAACGCCGGTGCGCTTTCGTCGTCGACGAGGTAGGTGGCGTTGAGGATCATCCGCCCGTTCTCCGCGGCGAGCGCCCGGCTCTGGGGCGGGTGGGTCCGCGTATCGACGGCGAGCGCGGAAAGCCGGGAATGCACCCGGCCCGCCTGCTCGGCCGCGCGTTGGTCGTGCTTCTCCCGCGCGGCGAGCGCGGCGCGGCGCCGAGCCAGGTAAGCCCTCCCGGTCCCGCGAGCGTCCTCGGCGACACCATGCCCTGGCCGGGGTTCGAGGAAAACCTTGACGCCCCATTCGGTCCGTTTGCCCAGCCGGTCGAGTGCCTGCTGGAAGTCGGGCGCCCGGCGCCGAACCATTTCGCGCACCCGCTCGTCGTCGCGATAGACCGTGGCCAGGCGGATCGGCACCACCGGCCCGGCGGCGAGCGCGGTGCCGACCACCGCGTCGTGCGCCCTCGCCACGCGGCCTAGCCAGTCGAGATCCTCGAAATTGCGCCGCAGGGCTTCTTCACCGAACACGTTCAGCGGCACATCCCCGACCACCGCGAGCAAACCCGCCGATTCGAGCACGCGCGGTGTTTCGCCCGCGACGCCGGACACCGCGTCCAGCGCGACCGGGCCGGCCCCCAGCACGGCATAGACCCAGATCCCGCGTTCACCCACTTTCGCCGTCCTCACCGTCTTCGATGGCCCGCGTGCCTTCGAGTTCGGCGATCCGGGCGCGCAGCTCGCGGTTGTCCTGCTGCAGCCGCGCGGTGTCCCCGGAGAGCCAGGGATCGCTTTCCCACCAGTTGATCCCCACTTCCCGCGCCGTCTCCAGTGAAGCGATGACCAGGCGGAGCTTGATGGTCAGCAACTCGATGTCGAGCAGGTTGACCCGGATGTCGCCGGCGATGACCAGGCCCTTGTCCAGCACCCGCTCGAGGATGTCGCCGAGGTTGGCAGGCTCGTGGTTACCGGACTGCGAGGTGGTGACGGGGTACTCCGAGACCATCAGCCCGCTCCGTTCCCGGTGCCCGCCCGGCCTCTCGCGTACCGGCTCCTGCGGCGGTACGCGAGCAGCTCGCCGTCGTGGTCCAATTCCACCTCGTAGAGCGCGAGCATGTCCGACGACGAAGGGATACGCCGCTCTTCGAGCACCTCCACCTCAATCAGCCAGCCGTCCTCGACGGGTTCGACCGAAGTGACGCCGACCGGCGGGCTCGTCACGAGCTCGCCGATGTGCCGCAGCGCCTCGGCCGCTGCCGCCGAAGCCGACAGCTCGGCTTTCCCCGCTCCCCGGGAGTCCGCGGCGACCACCTGCATCACCTCTCCTTCTCGTCCGCTTCCACCTGGGCCGGCACGTTCAGCCGGTCCAGCACCCGCTGTTGGGCATCGGCCTCTTCGTCGGACGAGATCTCGCCCGCCGCCCTCGCCTCTCCGGCGGCCTCCAGTTCGCGCCGCACCGACGCCGGGTTCGCCATTTCTTCGTCCACCCGGCGACGGATCAGCTCACCCAGCGCGAGCACTCCGCGGACGGGTGCCAACGGCAGGCCGAACACGTTGGACAGCAATCCCATCGCGTCACGCCTCCGGCTCTCGGGTGACGACGAAGTCGTAAGCCGCGATCGGGCCGAGCAAGCGCGTGTTCACCCGGCCTTCCCAGTCCCGGGCCAGCTTGCCGACGACAGCCTCGAGATCTCGTTGCTTGGCCGTATCCGCCAGGCAGGCCACGTACGCCGCGTCCTCCTCGTGCGTCGGCTCCCGCACGACGACCCGGACGTCGAGCGCCGCGAGAGCGTCCACCACCCGCTGGGTGTCGGCCTCACGTTTGGCGGCTATCGCCTGCTCGATGCGCTCACCCAGCGCGATCCGTTCGTTCCGGGTGGCGTCCTCGGGTTTGCCCCGGATCTGCTCCCTCGACTCGGCCAGTTCCGGGTTCTCGGAGAGGATCTCCCGGAGCACGGCCCGCTCCTCATAGCGCGCCTTGATGACGTACTCGGCCTTGCCCTCCAGCTCTTCCAGCGCTGCCCTGAAGTCGTCCTGGTGGGCCTTGAGCAATTCCTCCTCGACCTGCCGCTCGTCGGTGACCACGGCGCCGAACCGCAGTGGCAGCACCGGGGCTTCGGCGGCGGCCGCGTCGAGCAACGCCGCGTGCGCCGCGAGGTCATCCGGCCTGCCAAGGGTCGCGGTGCCGGGAATTTCGCTCACCAGCGCGGCGATCCCGTCACAACGCACGATCGTCACGGGCGCAGGCGGATCGCCGACGCCGCGTGCCCCGGGTTCGGTCTCGACATCCGCGGGCACGATTCCGTACACATACACAGCGGTTTCCGTTTCGGTGGCCATTTCAGTCACGGCCCTTGCGATCGCGTTCGGGCTCCTTGTCGCCGAGGATGTCGCGGAGTTTGTCCCCGGCGGCCTCGAGCGCGCCGCTGGTCTTCGCCTTCGCGCCGCCTTGGTTCACGTCCTCGAGCAGGTCGGGCAGGCCCTTCTGCTCCGTGTCGGAGATGTCGAGCCGGTTCACCGCTTCGGCGAACCGCAGGTAGGTGTCGACACTGGCCACGACGACGCGGGCGTCGATGGTCAGCAACTCGATTCCCACGAGCGAGACCCGGACGTAGGCATCGATCACGAGCCCCTTGTCGAGAATCGTGTCGATCACGTCGGCGAGGCTGCTCGAACTGGGGCGGTCGAGGCCACCCCCGCCGCCGGCCGGCTGCACCGCTGTCGTCATCGCTTGTTTCCCGCCTTTCCACCGGCTTCCGCCCGGTTTCGCCCGCGGCGCGCCGGCCGCTCGGGTTCTTCTTCGGGTTCTTCGTCCTCGTACTCGGCTTCGTCGCCGTCGTCCCCGGCCTGGTCGACGACCTCACCGTCGCGGATTTCGCCGTGCCACCCCTCGACGTCGTCCGCGTGCAGCAACACATCGGTCATCACGTGCCGACGGAAATGCTTGAGCTCCAAGCGAACCCGGCGCCCCTGCGCGCGCCACAGGTTCCCCGTGCGCTCGAACAGGCCCTGCGGGTGGTACGCGAGCACAAGCACGACCCGGGTCAGGTCCGGAGCTAGTTCGTGGAAGGTGACGGCGCCGTCGACGTACCCCTTTTCTCCGCTGGAACGCCACACGATCCGTTCGTACGGCACCTGTTCCAGGATCGTGGCCTCCCAAGAACGGTGTGACCAGAAGATCTGCGCCTTCCATTCGACCTTCTCGTCGGCGACCTGCTCGACGTTCTCGACCTTCTTCATGAACCGCGGGAAGTCGGTGAATCGCGTCCACTGGTCGTACACCAGATCGACCGGCGCGCCGATGTCGATCTCCTCGACGATGTTGGTGACCTTAAGCTTGTCGCCTTTACCGCCGCCGGTGAGCGCACCCTTGACCTTCTCCGCGACGCCGGACGCGGCTCCCTTGACCGCACCCATCGCCGCTTTCCCACCGATGCCCGGTTTTCCGCCGGTGATCGCTTCGACGAGGCCTCCGCCGTTGCCATCGGCGTAGTCGGTGAGACGCCCCGAGGCCGAGGTGATCCGCTTCGCCAGCGAAGTGGTCGCACGTGTGCCTACTGTCTGTACCAGGTTCCGCAGTGCGCCGCTCAGTTCGCCGGGCAGCCCGCCGTTCGCCTTCGACGCGGTTTCCGTGGCCTTGCCGGTCACGTCGGACGTGGCTTTGGTGGCTTTCTTGAGCCGGTCGGTGACCATGGCAGTCACCTCCCGGCCCGGCGCACCGGCGCGCGCCTGGACGCGGAACGAGTCCGGCGCGCGGGTTCCGCACTGTCGGCCGATTCGGACCGCCGCCGCCCGCCCGTCGCTCGCCTGCGGACGGGACGTTCGGGCTCCTCGTCCTCTTCATTGTCTTCGTTGTCGTCCTTGCGGCTACGGGAACTCCGGGAAGCGCGACGACGGGCAGGGCGTTCCTCCTCATCGTCCTGCTCAACGTCTTCCGCCGCGTCCTCGTCATCCCCCTTACGACTACGAGAACCGCGGCGACGCGCAGGACGTTCCTCCTCATCGTCCTGCTCGGCTTCTTCCGCCGCGTCCTCGTTCTCGTTCTCGTCGTCGGCTTCGTCTTCGGCAGGCGGCTCTTCCTCGCGGTCCTTGCTTCTCTTGCCCGCGCCGTCCTGAATCCGCGCGTTGAGCGCCTCGATCCGGCTGCTTGCCGCCGTGACCGCGGCAGCCTTGGCCGCGCCGAGCAACTGGTCGCGGGCGATGTCGGTGACCTTGCCCAGTTCGGCCGAAGCGCCCAGTTCCTTGAGGCCGTTCCGCAGCAGCGCCTGCGGCGAGGTGCCCGCTCGCCCGGTCGCCCCCGCGGCGGCGATCATCAGCGCGAGCCGCATCTTTTTGGTACGCCCCAGTAGATAACCGGCCCCAACCGCGACGGCCACACGTGCTCCTGCCTTCATTTCCTGTCCTCCTGACTCGGCGACCGGCGATTCCGACACCACCAACGTCGCCCAGTCGAGCTACCCGGATTGAAATCACAGAAAACCCTCGGCAGGGATAAAAACATTATTCCAAGTGTGCTCGGAGCGCCAAGATCAATTGACTCGACCGACGTGCAACTCCGCTCAGCGACAAGGAAAACACTCGCTGATACCAGAATGACGGCCAAAACCGGAAAAGGCGTGGCGGCTCGCCGGAAACGCCGTTCGATCACCCAGCGAACACGCGTGAAAGCAGATTTATGAACCAGTCACATTTCCAGGTCCGCCAACCTAACCCAGCTGGGTTGCCTTTCGAAAACATTCGTTGTAACTGTCGCGTTTCGACGCCGTGTGCGACATTCGTATGTGATCGTCATCGATGTGGGCAGGAACGACGAGCTGGTACCGACAGGGGTCGCCGCGACGAAGATAGGTGTCCACCGTGGCACCCTCGTGCGATGGTGGCAGCAAGGACTCGTCGAACCTGACCTCGTGACACCTGGCGGCCAAGCGCGTTGGGACGTGGAGAACCTCAAGCGCCAACTGCGCGAGCACGAAGGCAGGTAGTCACGGTCCTCCGCGAGCGGCGCAGAGGTGACGCGATGACGTTCCAAACGGTCCGGGTCGAGGAAGCGGCAGAAGTGATCGCGCCGGATGGTTCGCTCGTGCGGCCGCTGTGCACCCTGCCGGAACGGGCGAGCTTCGCGCGGTTCGAGCTGGCGCCGGAACAGGTGTCACGCGCCGTTTCCCATGCCACCGTGGAAGAGATCTGGTACGTCCTCGGCGGCGCAGGCCGAATCTGGCGCGCCGCCAACGGTCTTGACGAGATCACCGAACTCGTGCCCGGCGTGTGCTTGACGATCCCGCTCGGCACCACCTTCCAGTTCCGCGCGGACCCGGCCGGGCTGCTCGTCGTCGCTGTGACCACCCCGGCCTGGCCGACCACGCCGGGCGAGGCGCGCCCCAGGCTCGGGACCTGGTAGCCACCGGGAGCCGGCTGCCACGCCACCACGCCCGCCCCAGCCCACACCTCGTCTGCCCACACCTCGTCCGCCCACACCTAGGCCGTGCTCCAGCCGGCCCAGCCTTCCCCCGCCCGCCTGCCCGCGCCGGGCTTGACCCACCGCGTGACCACCCCGCGACCTGACCACCCGCGACCCGACCACATACCACCTGACCACATATCGCGTGACCACCAATCACCTGACCAAATTTCTCTTGACCAAATTTCAAATCTGGTCATACCATCAATACGTGAGCCAGGAAGAACGACAAGAGCGAGCCGAGCGAATCCTCGACGCGGCCGCGGAGCTGTTGCTGCGCTTCGGCTACCGGAAAGTGACTATCGACGATGTCGCCACGCAGGCCGGGATCGGTAAGGGCACCGTCTACCTGCACTGGAAGACCCGCGAGGCGCTTTTCCAGTCCGTCTTCCGGCGGGAGCTGGCCGCAGCGGCGGACGAACTCGTCGCGACATTGCAGTCCAACCCGCGCGAGATCCGGCTGCACCGGGTCACGCGCGCGAACTTCCTGGCGATCATGCGCCGCCCGCTGCTCAAGGCGATGGTGAGCGCGGACGTGACGATCCTCGGCAAGCTCACCCAAGATCAGCTCGAAACCCGGCACGAAGGCGCCACTCGCGACTACATCCGCCTGCTCGCCGACCACAGTTTGATCCGCTCCCCCCTGCCGATCGAGGACATGATCTACGCCTGGCACGCCACCCTCGGCGGTTTCTTCTTCGAAGCACCTCACCCCGAGGGTGTCGAACGCGCCGCCACCATCCTCGCCGCCACCATCCTCGCCGCCTTCGAGCCGCGGCTCGAACCGAGCGACGACGACCTCAAAGCCCTTGCCCCACAAGTGATCGACCTGTTCACCGAAATCAGGGACCTGCACCGCGCGGCCGTCCGCCGGGCCTACGAATGAGGAGCCAGCCATGCAGATCGGACTAGTGGTCGACGAACGCGGCCGCAGACTGGACGAACTGATCGCCGAAGCCCGCACGGCGGCGGAAGCCGGGCTCTCCGCGTTCTGGATGGGCCAGCACTACGGCTGGGACCCGTTGCTGGCGCTCAATGTGATCGGCCGAGAGGTGCCCGGGATCGGCCTCGCCACCGGGATCGTGCCCACCTACCCCCAGCATCCGCTCGCGCTGGCAAGCCAGACGCTGAGCGTGCAAGCCGCCACCGGTAACAGGTTCACGCTCGGCGTCGGGTTGAGCCACAAGCCCGTCATCGAAGGCCGGTTCGGCTATTCCTACGAGCGCCCGGCCCGGCATCTGCGCGAGTACCTCAGCGCGCTGATTCCGCTCCTGCGCGGCGAAGCCGTTACCTACCAAGGAGAAACACTGACCGCCAACGGCGCGGTCTCGGTAGCCGGCGCCGAGGCGCCGCCGGTGCTCGTCTCCGCGCTCGGTCCGGTGATGTTGCGCGTCGCCGGTGAGCTGGCCGACGGCACGATCACCAACTGGGCGGGCCCGAAAGCGCTTTCCGAACACATCGTCCCGGCCATCACCAAAGCCGCCGCAGGCCGCCCGGAGCCCCGGGTCGTCTCAATGGTGATGGTGTCCGTGACCGACGACGAGGCCGCCGTCCGCAGCTGGGTCGCCGAGAACTTCGGCTTGTCCGCGACGCTCGCCTCATACCGGGCGATGCTGGACCGCGAAGGCGCGAACGGGGTCGAAGACGTGATCATCGCCGGCGATGAGCAGTCGGTGGGAAAGGCGCTCCGCAGGCAGATCGACGCCGGTGCCACGGAGTTCGGCGTCGTTGCGCTGGGGTCGCCGGCCGAACGGCTACGGACCATCGAGTTCCTCGCCACGCTGTAGGCCAAGAGAAAGCCCGGTGAGCCACCCTCAGCGGCTCACCGGGCGAAACCGGCCTCAGACCAGATTCCCACCGGACGAATAAGGGCCATCCTGTTCGAAGCTCGGGCTCACCTGCGGGCTCCGGCCGTCCTGACCGGGCACCGGCGAGACGACCGGCTCGTTCAGCTGCTGGTCGACAGGCGCCTGCACCCGCGGATCCATTCCCGGGCCGCGGGTCTGCATCTCCTCGACCACCTGCTCCTCGCGCATCCGGGCGAGCACACCCAGCGTGATGGCGTGCGCGAGCGCCAGCACGAGCAGCATCACGCCGATCCGGCCCACGACCGAAGGCAGCGAGCTGCCACCCGGGAAGTCGATGGTCGAGATGAGCGCCAGTGCACCCAGCACGACGAGGTGGAACAGCACCGTGACCAGCCGCGTCATCGACGCACCGACCTCCGGATTGCCCCGTGCGTTATGGAGATAGCGCTTTCCGCTGTGGTAGATGAACTGGCCGTCGATCGCGACCAGCAGGACCCCCACCACCAGGAAGGCGACATAAGCATTGGTGTCCACGACGGGCTCCTCTCTACGCCCAGTGGGCTACCCGCCACTCGATGTCGCGAAACCGGGCAGG
The DNA here is from genome assembly GCF_035546795.1 of Amycolatopsis sp. GTDB lineage: Bacteria > Actinomycetota > Actinomycetes > Mycobacteriales > Pseudonocardiaceae > Amycolatopsis_E. The sequence goes on along the minus strand of NZ_DASZWC010000050.1, from coordinate 20,849 downwards.
AATTCGGCACCCAGCGAAGGCGTTTCACCTGCTATGACAGACCTTGCCGAACGTGTCCTCGCCGAGGCGAACACCATTGCTGTCGTTGGCCTGAGCCGTAGCCCGCACAAGGCCGCGCACTCCGTGCCCGCGAGCCTGCAGGCCGCCGGGTTCCGGATCATCCCGGTGCACCCGTCGGCGGACGAGCTCCTCGGCGAAAAGGTCTACCGATCCCTTGCCGAGATCCCCGAACCCGTGGACATTGTCGACGTGTTCCGGCCCTCCGCAGAAGCACCGGCCATCGCGGCGCAGGCGGTCGCGATCGGCGCGAAAACCCTTTGGTTGCAACAAGGAATCGTCTCCGCCGAGGCGCGCCGCATCGCCACCGAGGGCGGTCTGGCGTACGTGGAAGATCGCTGCACAGCCGTCGTCCGCGCACTCGCCCAGCTGACGAAACACAGCTAGCGGTGGAAAACAGCCCCTGCGCGGTGGGACTTTCGACTCTGCCTTCCGCCACGCGTCGACCGGCCACAATACGAGGGTTCGCGCCCGCGAACCGAAGAGGTGGGACCGTGACCGTGGAGAATATCGCGCAGGGGCTGCTGGACCAGTTCGCGCCCAGCTACGAGTTCGTGTTGCGCGAGCATCTTCTCGTCGGCCTGCCGGCCACGCGGATCGCCGACAGCCTGCACCGCTTCGGTGCCGACCCCACCGACATGTTCGGCTGGGTTCTGGGCGTGCCGATGCCGTTGCGGCCCAACTCGTCCTCGCCGGGGTTCGACGAGATCCTCAGCAATGGCCGTTGGACGAAGCTCGGCGAGCGCCCTGGCGAAGAGGTCGTGTTCGGTGCGGCAGGCCGGTTTTGGACGTCCTTCTCGGACTGGCAGCGGGTGAGCGCGCAGGAGTTCTCGACGTTCGCCCGTCCCCGCCGCGGCACCATCGCGATTTCCCTGTCGTACCGCCCCTACCGCGACACCCGGACGCTGCTGACCTTCGAAGCGCGCGCGAAGACCACCGACGACATCGCCTACCGCTGGGCCGCGTGGTACTGGCAGGCGGTCAAGCCCACCGCGCGCCTGGTGGTGCGCCAGGTGCTGCGGCGGGCGACCGTCTGAGGTTCAGCCCACGTACGCGGTGAAGGCGTGGTCGGCGGTACACCTCAGCACCACGCCGACGGGCTGATTCCCGTTGCCGTCCCGCGGGATCGCGATCGGGCCCGGTCGGTCCGTGTCGAACACGTGATCGTCGCTCCAGCCGCCGTCCGCGTACAGGCACCAGAACAGCGGGCGCCCCGCGGACGGCACGACGACGTGTTCGTTGGTTCCGGCGGGCCCGAGCATGGTGGTCTCCTCATCGTTGTCCGGCCCGGCGTCCTTGCCGAGCAGGGCGGCAGGTAGGTCAGCGGCACCGGATATCCGGCCGCGCGCAAGCGGTGTGCGACGTCCTGGACGAACGGGACCCCACCGCTGCCGTCCTCGACGTCCGGAATGACCGGAATTCCCGGTGGCACCACGCGGCCGACCTCGGCCACGTGCGCTTCGGCGGACGCGGCGGTGAGCATCCCCGCCGCGCCCGCGTTGGCGAGATTGAACGCGGGATCGACGAACGAATCCCCTTCGCCTGCCTTGATTATTGCCAGCTCACAGCCTTCGCGCCGTACTTGGGCGAGGTCGAGCGTGGATGGCTGGTGGTGGCTGATGTCCACTGCGAAAGTGACGATGGCCGACTCCTGAACTGCTGGTTGGTGCGACGGCTACCCGGTTACACGTGCCGGATGCGGGGGCGGATCACACCGGCGTCCCGGAAAGACGAAAAGCACCCGGCGCAGATGTGGCGCGCGTCACTATCCAAACCGCGAACTCCGACGTCAGCGCGGTGGAACGCGGCTCACCCAGCTGCCGTTGCCGGAAACCCCGGCCCGTTAACGGTTAACCTCTTTCCTGTTCGACAAGGCCGAGGAACAGGAGCGCGACCGTGGGACTCACGGTGGAGTGGGCACACACGCCGGAATCCGTCGTGGTCACCGCGGACGGCGATGTCGACGCCAGTACCGCGACCCGGTTCAAGGAGGCGGTGGCGCAGGCACGCGAAAGCGGCGACTACACCGACGTCTATCTCGACCTGAACCGCGTCACCTTCCTCGACTCGGCCGGGCTGGCCGCGCTCGTCGAGGTGGCCAGCCAATGCCACAACGCCGATCAGAAGCTGCGCCTCGTGTGCACCACCCGCACTGTGCTGAACCCGATCAAGCTCACCGGGCTCGAGCAGGTGTTCACGATCGTCGATTCGCTGCCCTGAACCGAAACCGGCTCAGGCGGAGCGCTTGACCCGAGGCCGCGCCGGACGCGCCTTTTCCGCGAGCGCGGCGAAATCGCTCAGGCTGGCGGAGTCGAAAAGGTCGCGCCGGCGGACATCGCGCCGGAGTTCCTCCCGGATCCGGGACACGACAGCCATCGCGTTCAGCGAGGTGCCGCCGAGGCTCAGGAAATCCGCGCTCCAGTCGAGGCCGGACGCGCCCAGCTCCTCGGCCCAGATCCGCATCACCCGTTGCTCGAAGTCGGACCGGAGGTGGTTGCCGAAGTCGCGGCGCAGACCCAGCCGCCGGATGGCCTCGTCGCGCAACTGACGCTTCAGCACCTTGCCGAATTCGTTGCGCGGCAACGCTTTCGCATGCAGTATCCGCTGCGGCGCGCGAGCCGGACCGAGCTTTTCCCACACGAACTCGGTGAACCCGGTCGGATCGAACTCCGGTCCCGGCACGATCGCCGCGGCGACGTACTCACCGAGCGTCGGATGCGGTAGCGCGAACGCGGCGGCCTCGCGGACGCCGGGGTACTCGTGCAGCACCGCTTCCACCTCGATGGTCGAGATGTTGAAGCCGCCGGAGATCACCAGGTCCTGATGCCGGTCGAGCAGGAACAGGAAACCTTTGACGTCAAGGAATCCGATGTCGCCGGTACGCACCCAGCCGCCCTCGCGGAACACTGCGGCGGTGGCGGCCTCGTCGTCGAGGTACCGCCGCCGCGGCCCGTCCATCACGCGCAGTTCGACGTTGCCTGCGTTGTTCGGCGCCGTCGACACACCGGCGTCGTCCACCACCCGGATCGTCCCGGACCGCGCGGAGCGGCCAACCGACCCCGGCCGAATCGGGTCGTAGGTGATCTTGACCCGCGCCGGAAACGCCTCAGTGGAGGTGTACATGTTGATCGTGTCCGCAGCGGGGAACAACGCGGCGAGATTCGCCAGCGCGGCCGGCGCGATGGGGGCACTGATCGTGCGCACCACCCGCACTGACGAGGTATCAAAGGTCTCGGCGGCCCGACTGTCTATTAGGGACAGTGCGAGCGCGGGCACCAGTACGACGTGCGTCGGCTGGTATCGAGCGATCGCTTCGGCGAAACTCCGGTCGTCGTAGCCGGCGAGCGCGATCACGCGATGCGGCGTGCCATCGAGCGGTTGCAGCAACAATCCTTGCCCGGCCAATGAAGCGGTCTGGAGTGCATGCAGCACCACATGCTCTTCCTGTTCCGGGTCAACGGTTTTGTGCGTGCACAAGAGGCATTCGTGCGAGGCGACCACACCTTTGGGCCTGCCGGTGGTGCCCGAGGTGAACAGGATCTCGGCGTCATCCTGCGGTCGCACCTGAGGCAGCACGGCCGGCCCGCCGGTTTCCAGCGCTCGCACCGGAACGCTGCGCACGGGTAGGTCGGCGTCGGTGACCGAACCGACGATTGCGGCCGCGGACGCCTTGTCACACACCTGGCGCAGATGGTTCTGCCCCGATCGTCGTTGCACCGGAACGGCCACCGCGCCGGCCTTGTGCACGGCGAGGTAGGCGACGGCGGAGTCGAGGAGATCGGTGTTGTCGCACCAGATGACGACCCGGTCGTCCGGCCGGATGCCGGCGGAAACCAGCCCCTGCGCGGCAGCGGTGGAGCGCTCGTCCCACTCGCGGAGCGTGAGCCGTCCGGCACCGCACACCTCCAGCGCGACGGCTCCCGGCCGCTCGGCCGCCCGCGCCGCGAGGCGAGCCGGTGTGGTTGCGGGAATCGAGATCACTGCAGCCCTCCTCGCGGCTCGTACCAGGCCCTTCTCGGATCGTGACAGGTTCGGCCACGGTGAGGTACTCGTCGAGATTCGCCGCGTCGACCAGTACGGATGCGGGACGCTCCATGGATGACTCCGGAGAGATGGAAGACCGCGGTGTGTTGTTGCTCGGCGTCCTGGGCGCCTTCGCCGGCGTGGCGTTCTTCCTCGGACTCGGCTGCTTCGTCTGGAGCGCGCTGACCAGGGCCAGCCACCAGCGCTCCGCGATCCTCGCCGAGCTGACCGCGTTGCGTGCCGGGCGGGCCACCAACCCTCCCGGCACGGAGTAACCGCATCAGCGCAGCGCGGCGAAGAACGCCCGGATGTCGCCGGCCACGAGCTCGGGGACCTCGAGTGCCGCGAAGTGCCCGCCCTGCTCGAACCGGCTCCAGTGCACGATGTTCGAGTTGTCCCGCTCCGCGAACACCGTGATGGTCTGGAAGTCGTCCTTGAACACGGCGACACCGGTCGGTGCGGCGTTCACCGGCGCGGGCTCGTCGGTGGCGGCCGCAGCGTTGTCGAAGTACGACCGGGACATGCCCGCGGCCGCGTTCGCGAACCAGGCGACGGAGACCTCGGTGAGGATCGACTCGAGCGGCACGAGCGAGGTGCCGTTGCCGAAGGAGTTGAACAGCTCGCTGTACGCGAGCAGCCCGAGGGGCGAGTCGCTCAGGCCCGCGGCGATCGTCTGCGGGCGGCTGGCGTTCATCGCGTTGTAGCCGCCGACCTTCTGGAACCACTGCATGTGCTCCAGCCCGGCGTAGTCCTGCGGTTCGAGCCGCTCGAACTCCGTGGGGTCGCCCGAGGGGAAGGAGAACAGCTGCAGCACGTGCAGACCGAGGAAGCCCTCCGGGTTGAGGAGGCCGAGCTCTCTGGCGACCAGTGCGCCGTTGTCGGAGCCGTGAATGCCGTAGCTCTCGTAGCCGAGCCGGCGCATGAGGGCGTCGTAGGCGCGGGCGACGCGGGCGGTGGTCCAGCCGGATTCGTTGACCGGGTTGGAAAAGCCGTAGCCGGGCGCGTCGGCACCACGACGTGGAAGGCGTCCTCGGCGCGGCCGCCGTGGGCGACCGGGTCGGTGAGCCGGTCGATGAGGTCGAGGTAGTCGACCGAAGAGCCGGGGTAGGTGTGGGCGAGCAGCAGCGGTGTCGCACCGGCGTGCGGGGACTCGACGTGGATGAAGTGGATCGGCTGGCCGTCGACCTCGGTGATGAAGTGCGGGTGGTCGTTGATGCGCTTCTCCACCGCGCGCCAGTCGAACGCGCGCCACGCCTCGATGGCCTCGCTCAGGTAGCTGTTCGGGGTGCCCAGTTCCCAGCTGTCGCCCGGCGCCGGCTGCGGCAGCCGGGTGCGGTCGAGGCGGTCGGCCAGGTCGGCCAGCTCGGCATCGGTGATCTCGATGCGGAAGGGGCGGATGTCTGTGTTGGTCATGGCACAGACGTTAGAGTGGCTATAGGAAGGATTCGTTCCTAATAGATGAGGCAATTTTGAACGCCGATCCCGCGGCCCGGCTGCTCGCCCTCCTCGCGCTGTTGCAGTCACGCCCGTCGTGGAACGGCACCGAACTCGCGGAGCGGCTCGGCGTCACCACCCGGACGATCCGCAACGACATCGAGCGGCTACGGCGTCTCGACTACCCCGTCGAGGCCGCACGCGGCGCGACAGGCGGGTACCGCCTCGGCGCGGGCGGCAAGCTTCCGCCGCTGCTTCTGGACGACGAGGAGGCTGTGGCCGTCGCGATCGGCCTCCGCGCCGGCCGGGGCATCGCCGGCCTCGAGGCGTCCAGCACCCGGACGCTCGCGAAGCTCGAACAGGTTCTGCCGGCACGGCTGCGCCCCACGGTCGAGGCCGTCGCCACGGTCGTCGACCACGCCCCGGAAAACACCGGCACCGACGCACCCGATCCCGAGGTGGACCCCGCCGTGCTGCGCGCCATCGCCGCCGCGATCCACGACGGCGAATGGTTCCGGTTCGACTACCAGGGCGCCTTGCGCCTTGTCGAGCCGTACCGGTTGCTGGCCTGGCAGCGCCGCTGGTTCCTGGTCGCCCGAGACCCGTCGAGCGGCGAGTGGGACGTCCACCGAGCCGACTGGATCACCCCGCGCATGCGCACCTACCGCCGGTTCACCCCCACCCCGTTGCCCGCGGCCGACTACACCACCTTCACGATGCGCCGCGTCGCGACCAGCGGCTGGAACGTGCACGCCCGCCTGCGAATCAGCGCCCCGGCCGACGCCGTCCTCGCCCGGATCAACCCCACGGTCGGCGCCGTCGAGGCGATCGACGCAACCACCTCGATCCTGGTCACCGGCGCGGACTCGCTGGACACGATCGCGGCATACATCGGCATGCTGGGCATGGACTTCACCGTCGAGTCGCCGCCGGAGCTGAGGGCGGTGCTGCGGAAGTTCGCGGAGCGGTACCTGCGCGCCTGAGCCTCGGACTTTAGTACGGCGCCGAATGGAGCAATGCGGGACAGAAATCGGACACGTGTGGCGAAACGTCTAGACCAATGTTGCCGACCACTCGCACACTTCGGGCACGGTGTGGTTTTTTCCGGTCCCTGGAGGTTTGTCCGATGCGTCGAAGAATCGCCCGCACAGCCGGTGGTGTGGTCATACTCGCCACCGTCGCACTGGCCCCGACCACCGTCGCGCAGGCGTCCCCTGCGCTGATTTCGGCCATGCAGCACGACTTCGGCCTCACCGCCGAACAGGTCCAGACCAGGCTCGCGCAGGAAAAGACGGCCACAGAAGTGCTGCCCGCGGCGCAGCAAGCAGCGGGAGCCGCTTTCGGTGGGGCGTGGTTCGACGCCGCGCAGGGCAAACTCGTGGTCGGCGTGACAGACCCGGCAGCGGCGGCAGCGGTCGAGCAGACCGGCGCCGCCACTGCGCACGCTCGTGTCAACGCCGCCACGCTCGACCACGCGAAGGCAGTGCTCGATGACTCACCCGCGCCCACATCGGTGACCAGCTGGCGCACAGATCCGCGCACGGGCAGCCTCGTCGTGACGATGCAGCCGGGCGCGCAAAGCGCCGACGTCGACGGGTTCCTTGCCCGCGCGCGGCAGACCGGTGTGCCGGTCACCACCACGACCGCGCCACGTCCGGCGACCGAATCGGCAGGCACCGTTGGCGGCGATCCCTACTACATCAACGGAAACGTCCGGTGCTCGATCGGATTTTCCGTGCAGGGCGGGTTCGTCAGCGCCGGCCACTGCGGCAGCGCCGGCTCGTCGACGACCGGCTGGGACGGCTCCGCGCAGGGCACCTTCGTCGGATCTTCCTTCCCCGGCAACGACTATTCCTACATCGCGATCGGCAACGGCTGGTGGACGGTGCCGGTCGTACTGGGCTGGGGCACGGTCAGCGACCAGTTGGTGCGCGGTTCGGCGGTGGCCGTGCCGGGTACGTCCGTCTGCCGTTCGGGCTCGACGTCGCACTGGCATTGCGGGGTCGTGGAAGGGCTGAACGAGACAGTGAACTACGCGCAAGGCGCGGTGTACCAGGTGACGCGCACCTCGGTGTGCGCCGAGCCGGGCGACTCGGGCGGGTCGTTCATCTCCGGCGACCAGGCGCAGGGCGTGACGTCCGGCGGATACGGCGATTGCACCTCCGGCGGGGAGACGTGGTTCCAGCCGGTGAACGAGATCTTGCAGACCTACGGGCTGACACTGGTCACGGCCTGATCGGTGGGCGTCGGAACGGCTGCCGGCTCAGGCCGGCAGCCGTCACGATCGCGCACACCCACGTGGCTGCCGCCGCGACAAAGACGACTGGGGAACCCGGCCCCGCGATCCGCAGCAGCAACAGCACGCCCAGGGCGTCGACAACAGTCACGACGATGGCCATGGCGAGCGCGCCCCTGCGGATTCCCGCGAAGAATTCCAGATCCCGCGCGGGCGTGGTGGGAGTGCGCGATCCGGCAAAGACCGCGAGAACCCCAGAGACCAGCAGGGCGAACCCGCCGCCACCGACAGCGATGAGCACGAAGTAGTACATCGGGTGGACGTTGCCCGGCGCCGCGAAACCGAGCGAGATCATCGCGACAATCACCGCGAAGGCGACGACGATCGAAACCGCCGCGATCGCGCGCGGCGCGGAGGAAATGCTCCTCACGCCATCCCGTGCCGGTCGGGCTTGTCCTGCCTGGCCCACTTCGAAGCCCCATCTCCGGAGCCAAGCCGTCGCGCAACCCCAGGTCAACCGCGGTTTCTCAAGAGCCGACTAGGGGACTCGAACCCCTGACCTGCTGTTTACAAGGTGCCCAAATCCTGGGGACGGGTGTCCCCGGCGGTCCCTGATCGTCCCGGGCAGTCCCTCAACGGCGCGAATGTTGCAGGTCAGAGGCCTAGGGCGGCCCGCTCCGTCCCGGACCGTGCCGGGCGATACCGGGACGTCCGGGCCCCCCTCGGGCCCCCATCCTCTACACGGAGAGATCACCAAGTACCCCGATCACCTTGACGGAATCTTGGAGATTTCCCATGCCACAACGATACAGCGGCCACAAACCTCGAACTGGTGTCCCAGCCGGCCCTCTACGCCCTCGCGCACTCCGCCCGGCCGCCGGGAGCGGCCACACAACACGACCGACCGGTGTTCGGCGATGAGCGTGGAAGCGATCAGCTGGGCCCTCACCGATGCCCCGATCCCGCACGGTCGACGCGACGCCGCCTCCCTGGCGGTCGTGTTGATCGGGCTGGCAAACCACGCCGGGCCCGACGGGCGCAACGCCTTCCCCGCGATCGCGACCCTGGCCGGCTACACCCGCCTCTCGACCCGCACCGTTCAGAACTCGCTGCGCGCTCTTGAGGAGCTCGGTCTGATCCGGGAATCCGACCCCGAGATCGTGGCCGCGTACGTCAAGCGCGCCGACCGCCGCCCCAACGGCTGGGACCTCGCCGTGGAACAACGCGCCAGCACCGCCGACGCTGTGGATATCCCGACCCAACGTGTGGACAACTCAGGTCGCGCTGTGGACAACCCGAACGACGGGGCGCAGCCCGTGCACCCCGCGGCTGCCGACGGGGTGCAGCGAGGACGCGACGGGGTGCAAACCACGACGTCACGGGGTGCAGTGGCTGCACCCGAACCGTCCTTGAACCGTCCAGGAACCACCCACGCGCGACCCCAGCGGGGCCGTCGCCGCGGACCTGCCGCCGCTGGGCTTGCCGAAACCGGTGGTCGGCCACCGGCTCCGGAGCGGCCGTGCGGGCAGTGCGACGGGCGTCCCCGGGAGCCGGTTGCGACGCGGCTGGTGTGGCACGGCGAGCACTCAGTGCCGTGCCCGCGCTGCAATCCGCGTTCCCCGGACTTCCCGAGCGCGCCCCTGTTCCCGGCTTCCTGAGTCTTTCCCAACACCTCGAAGGAGAACTTGCCATGGCCGTCGCCATGCTTGATCACGAACGCCTCACCGCCACCGTCCGGGCCTTGCGGGAGCAGGCCGCCACCCAACTGCAGGGGAAGATCATCACGGTCCTGTCGCCGAAAGGCGGGCAGGGCAAATCCACGCTCGCCAAGGAACTCGCCTGGATCCTCAACGGGGTCCTGGTCGATCTGGACTGGGACGGCGGACGGGTTTCCCGCCTCTTGGGCTACCTGGCCGACCGCTACCGCACCGCCCCCTTACTCGATGCCCTGTTCGACGAGAGGGGCCGGCCGCCGCGCGTGTACCGCAGTCGCAACCGGCCAGACATGGTGCCCGGGCACAGGGACTTCGAACCCAACCAGCCCGAGCCCGATGCCATGGCTGACCTGCTGATCGCGTGGAACCGGGCGCTGGGGCGATCGATGGTGGTCGACACTCACCCAGGTGGGAGCCGCTCCACCCTCGGCGCCGCCCAGGCCGCCGATCTCGTCGTGATGCCGGTGATCCTGGGCACAGGAGAACTCGACGCGGTCGAGGACGCGCTGACGGAGCTGGCCGGTTTCAATCTGCTGCTCGTGCCGAACCACACGCCCGCGAACCCGCAGCACCTGCCCAGGCACGAATCCAGCCGACTGCTCGCACTCGCCGAGCAGCACGACGTGCGCGTGGCGGACACGTTCGTGCGCCATCACGGGTGGATGACCCGCCGGAAGGTCCGCACCGTCATCAGCGCCCAAGCCAGGCACGGCAAGAACAGTGCCGCCCTCACCCACAACATGACCGCGCTCGCCCGAGAGGTGCTCACCCATGCAGCCTGACAACCACAGCCCCGACACCGCCGAGCAGCCGACAGCCAGCGGGGCCGCCCGGCTAGCTGCCGCCGCGACCAAAACCCCCCGCAAGACCCGGCACACGCCCACCCCGAAACCCGGCTCCAGAACCAACCGGCCCGCCACACCCCCGGCTTCAGCGGGCGAGGCTGTCGCGGGCCCGCTGCAGCCCGCTGAGCCCGGCGTACGCCCCGGCGCGGACATCGGCGCGACAGGTGATGATCTCGGTGCGTCACGGCCGTCTGAGGGCGCCGCACGCGAGGTCGCACCAGACGCCGCGGCCCCACAGCCGGAGCCCGGGCACGCGGGCCATACGGCGGGGAACCTTCCAGTCCCCGCCGACGTGACCCCGGTCGCGCCGCCGCGAGGGCGCAGCCTGTTGCCCTTCACCCCACCCCGGGCGGCCGGACCGGTGATGGCCGAGAGCATCCGCAAAGCGCTGCGCCTGCACCTGATCAACCAGCTGCGCGGAGTCGGCGCCGCGCACCGGCTTGTCGAGTCGCGGCAGGCCAATCTTATCGCCGCGTTCGAAGACGCCCGCGAGCAAGGCTTTCCCATCGCCGAGATCGAACGCATCCGCGGTGAGGCCGTCGGGCTCGGGTTCGACCACACCGAATACACCCACCTGCTCCACCGCACCGGCTGGAACACCTGACCGCCGGCGGGGCCCTGCCCACCCGCGTCACCGGCGGGCAGGGCCCTGCCCAGCCTCGTGCGGGCGCAGGCACGCGCGCCACGCTGCGCGCGCAACGTGCGCACGCGAATACACGGTCGGCAACACAACCGCAACCCTCGTCCGGGCGACACAGCACGCCGCGGCGTCCGGGCGCCTAGCGAGGAGTTCATGCACCCCGCACGCCTCTATTCAGATCACCACCAGCCGCCGCGCCAGCGGTGGTTCCTGCCCGACCTCCCCGACGCACTGGCCAGCGACCGCAAAGCCCACCTCCTCCGGCGCGGGCCACACCCGTGCCTAGGCCGCCGCACCGCAATCTGCGGCGCGCGCCATCGCGTCTGGATAGCCCTCGACCACCTATCCGACTCCGGGCGGCCATCGCGATTCTGCGGCGCCTGCCGCGACACACCGGGCGAGTCCTGAACAACCGAGCGGGGATTAGCGACCACGGCCGCACGTCCCCACTCCGACACGACCGGGCGCGTTGCCCGGACAGATGGCCAGCCTCACCGTGACGCGGTGCAACTCGTCGATTGGAGCGGCCGGGCTGCGCTGCAGCTCTCGCGCCGCTCCAACCGCTGGAATCCGGCTCGCGACAACGCCGCTCTCAAGGCACAGAAGGTGATCACGTGGTTCACCACGCAGTGAATCCGCCCACGCCGGGGTGGAGCCTCACCATCCCGCCCCGGCTGTGGAGCGACCTGCAGCAGCACCTGTTTCGGCTCGATGACGACGAGCACGGCGCTGTCATTCTCGCCGGCCGCGCCGACGGCCCGCGTGGTCCCCGGTTACTCGCCCGGGAACTCATCCTTGCCGCCGACGGCCTCGACTACGTCGAGGGCACCACCGGCTATCGCGCTCTCAAGGCCGAGTTCGTGCGCGACGCCGCCCTTCGCGCCCGCGACGAGAAACTCGCCTACCTCGCTGTCCACAACCACTTCGGCACCACGACGGTCGGCTTCTCTCGCACCGACCTCGCGAGCCACGACCGCGGCTACCCCGCCCTGAGCAAGATCACTGGCCAGATCGTCGGCGGGTTGGTGCTCACCCCGCAGGCCGCTGCCGGGGACTTCTGGCTCCCGGACCGGACCCGCGTCACGCCGACCGAGGTCGTCATCCCCGGCGGAAACCTGATTCGCCTCACCTCCGCGCCGGGCAGCGTCGTGGCGAGCGATGCACGCCACGACCGGCAGGCACGTCTCTTCGGGGACCGCGGACAACATGCCTTCGGGCGGATGCGGGTCGCCGTGGTCGGCCTCGGCGGAGTCGGCAGCATCGTCACCGAACTGCTCGCGCGCCTTGGCGTTGGCCATCTCGACCTGATCGACCGCGACACCGCAGACGAGACCAACCTGGCGCGGCTCCTCGCGGCCGAACCGGACGACATCGGCAAGCCCAAGACCGAACTCGCCGCCCGCAACGCGCGACGCGCCAACCCTAAGATCTCTCTCACCCTCATCCCCGAGAACGTCCAGCACCCCACAGCGTTACAGGCAATCGCGGCCTGCGACTGGATCTTCCTCGCCGCAGACACCAACGCCGCTCGGCACTGGGTCAACGAGACTGTTCACCGGTACCTCATTCCCGCGACCCAGGCCGGTGTGAAGATCCCGGTCGACCCGCTCGGCCAGGTCGGTCGAATCCACGTCGCTGTCCGACACCAGATCCCCGGCAACGGTTGCATGTGGTGCAACGGACTGATCAATCCCACCGAACTGGCCGTGGACATGCTTCCCAACGACCTGCAGAAACAGGCCCGCTACCTCGACGAGATCCCCGCGCCCAGCGTAATCGCGCTCAACAGCCTCGCCGCCGGCGAAGCCGTCAACCACTTCATGTTCGCCATCACCAACCTCCACGCCGACGAGCACGAGCACTCTCTGCTGCACTTCCCCCGCACCGGCCAACGGATTCCGCAGCAATCACGGCGCGACTCCGCCTGCCGCACATGTTCTGACGGCGGCCTTATGGCTCAAGGAGGCCATGCCGAAGCGTCTTAAGCCGTTACGCGCAAACGCCTGCGCGTAACGGCGGCTGGTGCCTCCTGTGTGCTGTACCTCGGAAAAACGGCCCTCATTGGCCCCATGCCCATCCTCACCGCACACGAAAGTCATGCAACAGCAAGGGAAATAGTCAAGCCGCCTGAGTCCGAGGCGTCTTCATCCGTGGAGCACTCGGTCCTGCCTGGGGCAAGTTCGGATCTGCTGGGACTGTCCCAGGAGCGGCTCTGGCCCGGATGCGGTGGTTGCGCTGGGTGGCGTTAGCCGAGCAGGATGCGGTGACGCAGGAGGGGGAAGCCCGCGCGGCCGTACATCTGCCGCTTGATCATCTTGGTTTGGTGTTCACTCCTTCCGTTCGTCCATTGTGGAATGGTTCGGTGAGGGCGGCGTTGACGGCCTCGCGGTCGAATTCGAGTCCGCGGGTGTAAGCGTGCAGGTGAGGTAGATCCTCGGCTCGGGCCCGGTCGATCCAGTCGCTAAGACGATCATCGTTGCAGGTGGCCGGGGTGAGCAGAGCCGCGAAGTCACCGACGAGGGCGGCCAGCGCCGTCATCTCGTGGCAGGCGCTCACGGCGGCTTCGAGTCGTTCCCGCTGGTGATCTTGGAGCTTGTCCGGGCGTGTGAGCAGGTAGCGCGTGAGTCGCTTCGGAGAGATTGCTGGCCGGTCGGATTCGACTCGTCCTTGGGTGATGTAGCGATACAGCAGATTGTGGCTTCCGGTGTAGCCGCGCTGTTTGATCTCTGCCAGCAGCTGATGCACGGGCACGGCCGGGTCTTCGCGGCGGCCACGCAGATAATCGCGGAATGGGTCCACGAGGGTGGGCCGGTACTGCGGTGCGCGAACAAGCCGGTCGGGTTGATCGATGCGGGCGTATCCGGTGGTGGCCTTGTCCGGACTGTAGGAGGCGGCCAACTGGGCTTTCATCCGGTTGGTGACCGAGGTCGATGGGCGGACCGTTTTCGTCCACCCCGTTTTGGCCGATGGTGTCGGCGATGTTGGCCTGCGTGACCTGCGGGGTCGTAGCGGCGCCTGGCAACGACTGTCTGCGCCGGCGTCTGGTCATCGCTCGGCTTCAGCTTGAGCTGCTGTTCCGGCGATGGTTCTGCTGCTTCGCATATTCGATCATCCATCGATTCATGACAGGGCTGACGAGCAGCACGGTCGCGACTAGCGCGAAAACCGCAGGATTGATCCAGGGGATGAAGGTACCGATCAGGTATAGGATGCCGACGAGCACGACCACGGTAAGCAGTCGGGTCGGTCGTTTGAAGACCCCTCCGACGAGTGCGTTCCATCGGTCTTTGGCCGAGTGCATTACCGAACTCCCCTCAGCCTCTTCATAAACCTGCGTGGTGCGAGGCGTGCACCTCGCTTGGCCACTGGCCAGAGCTTACGGGCAGTGTGCCGGAACTGTTGCATGCGGCCTAGTCGTGACCATCCACGGCCTACTTGTTCGGCCACCCTCGCGGCCCGCCCCCACAGCTTGCCGAATCCTCCTGTAACGGCTCCGGCGATGCCTGATCTAGCGGCACCACCCCAGGTTGGATGCGCAGTTCCCACGGAGTATGCGGCGATGCCGCCGAGCACACCGACCGCGACCCCGCAGACAATGGTCGCCCCGCACACCGACGCGGCAACTCCGCCGAGGATGGCGACTCCGACACCGGCGATGGTGCGCCAGTTGTTGGCGAAGAACCGGCCGGTCGCGCGTCCGGCTCCCGCGATGGCTCTGCCGGCGCTGCAGGCCCAGCTCACGTACCAGGGGCAGCGGCCATCCAGGTCCACGTTGTTGATCGGGTCGCCGTTGACGTAGTCGTAGTCGTTGGCGCTGCCGCCGTCGACAGGGTCGACTTGGAGGAATCGGCCTAGCAGGGGGCTGTAGGCACGGGCACCCATTTCCACAATGGACAGTGCTTGCGCATGTTCGTAGGGACGCTGATGCTGACCGAGCCAGCCGTAGTCGAGTTGGCCGGGTGAGTTGTCGGGGACAGCCTGGTTGTTGGTGTTGCCGGTGGTGGCGTCGAGGGGGTTGCCAAAGGGGTCGTACTGGTGCAGGTCTCCGACCTGGGTAGCCCCGTTGTCGGTGGTCCACACGAGATCACCGCGGACGGAGGGGGCGTCCCAGGTGTCGGGATCGGCGCTGTTGTGCAGGGTTTCCACGACGCCGCCGGGGAGAGTGAGGGTCCAGGTCAGGATGTGGTGGTTGGTGTCGCAGGTGACATCAGGGGTGTCCCCGCCGCTGGTGTAGCCGTAGAGGACGGAGGTGACGGGGTCGCCGGCGGTGGCGTCGCGGCGGATGATGCGGTCGGTGGCGTCGCGGGTGTAGGCGATGGTGGCGTTGGTGGGTGCGCCGGTGGTGGAGAGCTGGATGTTGCGGTCGGCGCCGTCGTAGGCGAGGTGGGTGGTGATGCCGGCGGTGGTGTAGGCGGTGGTGTTGCCGTGGGTGTCGTAGGTCAGGCCGGAGGTGGCGTTGGTGCCGAGGGTGGCCATGAGCCGGTCGGCGGCGTCGTAGCAGTAGTTGGTGGTGTTGGTGCCGCCTGTGGTGGCGTCGGTCAGGGTGACCAGGTTGGTGTTGGCGCCGGCGTTGGCTTGTTTCCCGGTGGGGCAGGAGGCACTGGCGGTGGCGGTGTAGTCGTAGGTGAAGTGGTGCCCGCCGCCGGTGTAGGCCTCGGTGAGACGTCCGGCGGCGTCGTAGCTGTAGTCGTTGCCTGCCGGGTTGGGGTTGGAGCCGTTCAGGGATTCTCCGATGATGGTGCCCGCGCGGGTGCGGGCGACCTGGGACACGACCTGGTTGCTGGCGTCGTCCTGCCAGGTCAGTGAGGTGATGCGGCCGGCTTGGTCTTTGCCGATGGCGGCGAGGCTGGTGCCGTTGCCGTAGGTGGCGGTGGCCAGCTCCCCAGCCGAGTCGTATGTGATGGTGGCTTGCGGGACGGCGTCGAACGTTTCGGTGAGCACCCGCCCGGCGTCGTCGTAGGTGAACGTGGCGGTCTTGGATGGGTCACTGCCGAGGGTTTCGACGCTAGTGGTTTGGGTCACGCGCCCGGCTTGGTCGTAGCTGGTGGTGGTGTTCAGGCCGGTGGCGTCGGTGTAGGAGATGGTGCGGCCGAGCAGGTCGGTCTGAGTGGTGACAGTACCGGCGGGGTCGGTGACCGACGTAGTGAGTGGGTCCCCGCCAACGGCATAGTTGTAGGTGACGGTGCGGGCACCGGTAGTGGCGTTGGCGGGGAACACTTTCTGGGTGATTCGGTCGCGGGAGTCGTAGGTGGTGCAGGTCCAGTCGCCGGAGGTGGCTTCGGCGACCACGTGCCCGGAGGCGTCGTAGACAAGTTCGTCGGTGCGCGCTGCCCCGGTCGCCGGTGTCGGGGTGGTGATGAGTTTGGGCATGCCGCCCTGGTTGACTGCGGTCGAGCCGGTGACACAGGGGTTGGCGCGGGTCTCGGTGTCGCCGTAGTAGGCGTAGGTGGTGGCCGCCCCGGTGGGTTTGACTTTGCTGGTCTTGCGCAGGTAGCCGGTCCCCGGTGTTTCATAGGTGGTCGATTCGGTGAGGTTCAGCCCACCTGGATCCTGGGTGGTGCCGGATTCCACGCCGTAGGCGGGATCGATGCCGCTGGGCGAGTAGCTGGTGGCGGTCACCTTGTCTGGAACCCCGGAGTCCTCACTGTCCACGGTGGAGGTCGGCAGGTTGTAGCGTGGCCGCAGATCGACACCGGGGACGACTTGCTGGGCCCCGCCGGGCGGGACCCAGTCGAGTTCGAGCTGGGAGTCGCCGGCGCCCTGGAAGTACTCCAGCCGGATCCGGTGCGCCTCGCCGGCGGCACCGGAGTGCACAGTGGCTGAGGTCCAGGTCGCCCCCTGGACCTGCCAGTCATCGATCACGAGCAGATCGTCCACCCAGACCCGCACACCGTCATCGGACAGCGTTTTCAGGGTGTAGTTCCCGCTGGCGGGAAACACGATCTCGCCGATGGCGCGTAGGGAGAAGTTCGTCGCTGGGATCCCGGGGCTGGGGACGGCGCCGTGCCAGGGGTGGTTGATCGACCCGTCGGCGTTACCGGTGCCCGTGGTAAGGCTCGCGGGCGCTCCGGACAGCGCGGTGTTGGCGTACCACTGGGCGCCGAGCCCCTGGAGGTTCTCGTCGTAGTTGGTGTGGGTGTGCGTCACGGTGTCCGCACACCCGGTGGTGGGTTGCTGCCCGGTGAAACACGACGTCGGCGCGGGACCGTAGGAGTCGGTGGGGCGTTGGGCGTAGTCGTAGACCGTGGTCGATTCTCGTCCGGCCGGGTCGGTCGAGGTCAGTT
This sequence comes from Amycolatopsis sp., assembly GCF_035546795.1. Lineage (GTDB taxonomy): Bacteria > Actinomycetota > Actinomycetes > Mycobacteriales > Pseudonocardiaceae > Amycolatopsis_E. The sequence continues at coordinate 3,615 of NZ_DASZWC010000050.1, read as the reverse complement.
GCAGATCGTTGACGTTCCAGGTAGTCGACGACACTTTGCCGGTGGCGTCGGTGGCCGTCAGTTGCCGGAAAGCAGTGTCGTAGGTTGCTTTGCTGGAGAACCCGACCGCTGGGCTGATCCCCGCGATGTCGGTGAAAGTCTGGGAATTGGCTGGATCGTAGCGGTAGGAGTGCGCCGGGCGAGCGGCGCCGATGGTCGGGGCGGGTGCGGTGACGGAGGCGGCTTGCGTGCCGGTGTAGCCGATGACCCAACGGGAGTTGTCGTTGTCCCGGTTGGTGGGGTCGAGCGCGACCCAGTCGGCCGCGATCGGTTCCCGCACCTTGGTCAAGAGGCCGCTGGTGGTGTCGTAGCCGAAGTCGGTCACCTCGCTGCCGGGGTCCTCGATCCGGGAAAGCTGGGTGTTGGTGTACCACAGCACAGATTGGCGCCCGTCCCAGTAGGCGACGCGGCACAGCATCTGCGATGGGGCGTTCGCGTCCGCCCCGGGCGGTGGGGTGAGGCCGGTGTAACAGGTGTCGCCGGGCCGGTTGTAGTACAGCGTCATCGACCGCCCGGACACAGGGTCGGTGATCGTTTTCAACCGCGAGGGTGTCGTGGAATCGTCGTAGATGTAGTGCAGTGCGGCGGGATGCTTCACATCGACCGCACTGGTCGCCGTGTCCGGGCTGCCGTCGGCGCGGAAAGTGTAGATCATGTCCCCTTCGGTCAGGGTGATCTTTCCGCTCGCATCCGTCGCGAGCACCCCATCTTCGCCGGCGGGCGGGGTGAACCCGGTGCCCGTGCCGGCTTTGGTCCAGGTGTGCTGCGCGCCGGAGGAATCTGTGAGCACCACGTTCTGGGCCGTCACCAGGGCGCGGGTGTAGGCCTGGCCGGTGCCGTCGAGGTCGGTGGACATGGTCCAGCCCTGCGGCAGCGCGGGCAGGGCGGACTTGTACAGCCAGGCGGCGGGGGCGAGTTGGGCGGGGACGGTGGTGCCGTCGGTGGTGCGCACGAACAGTTGCAGGTGCGCGGCCCCGATGCCCTGGGCGAGAGTGACCTGGATCGGTACCCGCTGCCCCGCCGTCAGCGCCACCGAGCCGGTGGCCTGCCCCGAACTCCAGTTCACATCGGACGGTGTGGCGTAGTTGTAGATTTGAGTCCCGTTGAGGGTGACGGTCAGCCCGTCGTCGTGGACGCCGGCGAACTGGTAGGTCCCGGTGGCGGGAGCCTGGAAGAACCCGTCCCACCGGACGATGTACCAGCTGGGGTTGAGCACCGGCGAGTACGGGGACTGGTTACCGAAGTCGACGTTGACCTGGGGTTCGGTGCGCACCAGCGCGGGCTGGAGTCCGTCGTCGATCAACCCGTTGTCGTTGGGGTCGTTGAAATACGAGGCGGTCAGGCCGTGTTCGTCGGCGGCCTGGGAGTTGTAGGTGAACGACAGGGCCTGGCTGCCGCCGACGGTGTCGTAGGCCAGGGTCGAGGTGGAGAGGTTGGCGTTGCCGTTGGCCAGGTTCACCGTCACCGGCCCGACCGTGTCGGTCGGCGCGGGACCGTGATCACCGATGCGTTTGTCGATTTTGACGTGGCCGATGGCGCCGGTGGTCGTGGTCAGGTTGCTGTGGGAGTCGGCTTTCCAGGTGTAGGCGACCCCGTCTTGCAGCACGCCCGCGGGCACGGTCCAGGAGGTGCCGGTTTGGCAGCCGGATTGCGCCACGACTCCAGAGGCGGCGTCCGGGCCGGTGGCAATCGCGAAGCAGTAGGTGATCGCCTCCCCGTCGGCGTCGGTGGCGGGGTTGACCGTCAACGTCGGGGTGGTCGTGGTGAGCACTGAATTGTCGGCGGGTGCGTTGATCGATGGGACGGTCGGGGCGGATCCGTAGTCGACCAGTAGCGAGGTGGTGAGGCGTTTGTAGGTGTACTTGCCGGCGGTTTCCTGCCCGACGAACCCGAACAGCGCACCCCAGTTGCTCGCTGACACCACCCCGCGCAGGAAGTTCGTCAGCGCATCCGGGGTTCCCGATACTGTCGGTGGGATCCCAGGCAGGGAACCGAAATCACCGATCACGCCGTGCGCCAGGTACTCCGCGCCCGGGGCGCCGTTGTAGGAGGACGCCGTGGCGTGGAACATGTCGACGTTGTAGCTGGTGTGTGACTGCGCGGCGGAATTCTCCCAGTTCACATCGACCCGGGACCCGACCACGTTCTTGCCGGCCAAGGTGGACAGTGGGAACGGGGTGACCGTGCGCAGATAGGTGTCGGCGCCCCCAGTGCCGCTCTGGGAGTTGCCGACCTTCACCACGGTGTCGGTGCCTGAGGCGCCATCGGACTTGTACCAGGACAACGAGCCCGACGTGTAGGTCAGGGTCGGGTCGACCGTGACCGGATACACCCGCTTCGCGTCGTGCAGCCACGCGGTGTCCACCGACACGGTCAGCGTCCATCTGCCACTGCCCGCCGGGGTGATGGTGTAGGTGCCGCCGGTCTGGGCGGGGGCGCTCTGCCCGTTGTTCCCGGCCGAGTCCCAGACTTCCGGCGCGGGGATTACCAGTTCGGGGTGCCCGGCGCCGTTGCGCAGCTCGACTCCCCCGTTCTTCGCCAGTACCGGGGTCAGGCCGTGCGTGGACAGGTCGAAACTCCACTGTCCCGCCGCGGGAGCCGCCTTCAGGATGAGGGATTCCTTCACCGAGCCCGGGGTTGTCGTGTACGCCAGATCCGTGCCTGCCAGCGCATCCGGGTACGTCACCGTCGGCCCGCGCGTGGCAGCCTTGGCCGCAGTCGCGCCGCGCAACGCGAGCCCGGCCTGGTCGCCGCCCACCGCGACCGATACCAGAGCCGGATCATCAGCCGTGGCAGCGAAACTCGGCGCGAGCGGGTGCCAGCCGGTATGCGCCCGCTTCGAGGCCGGGTCGACCGCCACGGCGGTGTCCACCGGGTGCCACGCCCCGTGCGAGTCCTGCACGTTCAGCGGCTCGTTCGACAACTTCAGGGTGTGGCTGCCATCCGGGTTGGCGTAGTCCTCGCTGTACTGGGCCTGCGAGCCCGCCACCAGCGTCGACTTGCCGCCCTGGAACCGCGAGTCCGTGCCCCGCTTGGACAACGGCGTGAAATCCCCGGCCGGTTTCGCCGGGGCCGACGCCGCGTCCACCGGTTTCCCGGCCGGTAACAGCGGCAGGGTGCGCACGTCCACGTGGTGATCCACCGGTGCCGCCGCGATCGCGGCCGGTGTGATCGCCTCCGTCAGCGACGAGACCAGACCCAGGATCGTGACGATTACCAGGAAAGTGCACAGTCGATGAACACGTCTTTGCCGACGCGAGAAACCACGCCATCCGGGAAACGCCGCCACAGCAACCTCGCAAAAGTCAATGAAAGGAAACCAGACCGCGCTCCCACGATGCGCGACAAACGCTATAAAAGTTGCCCCAGCCGGCCAGAAAGTGCAATCGGCCGTTAGGAGCAACAGTGCTCAAACGCCGACACAAAGCACGGGTATACGAGAGTTTTCCCACGGCACCGTGTTCCTTCCTCATCGCAGCGTGGGACGGCGAATACCCGGAGGTGACGTTGCTGCCGTCCGCAGTTACAGCGGACACGGACGTAGTGCCGGTAGTGCACCTCGGGATCCCTCCCGAG
>NZ_DASZWC010000049.1:0-7456 GCF_035546795.1 Amycolatopsis sp. | reverse complement strand
CGCCGAGCGGCGGGCGGGCTCCGATGAATCGCGCGTCGATCTGAGCACGCACGAGCGGTTCGGCGTGCGCCCGACGACGTTCGCCGAGTTCGCGCAACGGCACGCCGGGGTGTTCCGCGGTGAGCAGCCGCCGACCCACCTTTGGGCATCAGGCTGGCAGGCCGCGGGATGACACCCGACTCCCCCGGGAAGATCAGCGACCCGACAGGGCCTTGATCACCGGTGCGAAATCCGCCATGAAGGGTTCGAACACCGTCACATAGCTGAACCCGAAGCGCTCCCGGCGCTCCAGCAGAGTCTCCGCGATCCGACCAACCGTCCCGGCCAGGATCTGGGGCGCCGCCAGCAGATCGTCGACAGTCTGCGTGGCGCCGGGAATGCGCGAGAGCCAGTCCGCCAGCCGTGGCCGCGGGTCCTCGGCCACGATCACCTGCTGCACAAGCATGTTGAACTCCGCGGCCTGGGTCCGCGAACGGACGAAGGCCGCGCGCTCCGCCAGTTCGGCCGCGCTCGCGAGCAGGAAATTTCCCGGAGGCCTGCCGGGCGCCTGCTTCAACCCGGCGAAGCCGACTATGTCCGCCTGTTCGGCCGCGAGGTTCAGCACACCGTCGCTGTTGCCCGCGATCAGCAAGGGGGGCAACGAATCCAGCCGCTCGCGCAGCTGCGCGAGCGTGCTGTCCAGATATTCGATCCGCTGTTTCGCCGGCCACCAAGGCAAACCGGCGCTGTCGAACTCGGCCTTCATATGGCCGGCACCGACACCCAGCTCGAACCGGTCGCCGACGATCTTCGTCGTGGACTCGACATCCCTGGCCAGCAATGCCGGGTTGTAGAACGGCACGTTCAGTACCAAGGGGCCGACATGGACCCGGGAAGTGGCCACCGCGGCGGCGGTCACCGCCGGGAAGGGCGCGGGGGCGCCCAGATGGTCGGGAATGGTGATCACGTCATAGCCGAATTCCTCGGCTTGACGGCATTTCGCGACGAACTCGCCGTCCACCGACCGCAGACTCACACCGAACCGGAATGCACGCATACCGGCAAGGTATTGCCCCCGCGCCCACACCCGCACCCGCTTTCGCGGCGGGCGGAACGATCAGGCGTGGCCGTCGAACAGGCTCGTCACCGAACCGTCCTCGAACACCTGCTGGATGGCCTCGGCGAGCATCGGCGCGATCGAGAGCACGGTCAGGTTCGGGAACCGCTTCTCGTCCGGGATCGGCAGCGAGTTGGTGACGATGACCTCGCGTGCCTTGCAGTTGGACAGCCGCTCGGTCGCCGGGTCGGACAGGATGCCGTGGGTGGTCGCGATGACGACGTCGGCCGCGCCCTCCTCCAGCAGCGCGTCACACGCCTTCACGATCGTGCCGCCGGTGTCGATCATGTCGTCGATCAGGATGCACAGCTTGCCCTGCACGTTCCCGACCACGCGGTTGGCGACGGCCTGGTTGGGCTTGTCGGGGTCGCGGGTCTTGTGGATGAACGCGATCGGCCGGTCGCCCAGCTGCTGCGCCCACTTCTCCGCCAGCCGCACGCGGCCCGAGTCCGGCGAAACCACGGCGATGTCGGCGTCGCCGTAGGTTTTCTTGATGTGGTCGGCCAGCAGGCTCTGGGCGAACAGGTGGTCCACCGGGCCGTCGAAGAAACCCTGGATCTGCGCGGTGTGCAGGTCCACGGTCATGATCCGGTCCGCGCCCGCGGTCTTGAACAGGTCCGCGATCAGCCGTGCCGAGATCGGCTCGCGGCCCTTGTGCTTCTTGTCCTGCCTGGCGTACGGGTAGAACGGGACCACCACGGTGATCCGCTTGGCGCTGGCGCGCTTGAGCGCGTCCACCATGATCAGCTGCTCCATCACCCACTCGTTGATCGGGGTGGTGTGGCTCTGGATCACGAAGGCGTCCGTGCCGCGCACCGACTCTTCGAAGCGCACGAACAGCTCACCGTTGGCGAACGTGTGCGCGGTCTGCGGGGTGATCGTCACGTTGAGGTGCTTGGCCACCTCTTCCGCGAGCTCCCGGTGTGCTCGGCCGGAGAAGAGCATGAGGTTCTTCTTCGGCGTGCCGGACTTAGGACTCATCTGACGACTCCCGCTCGGTTTGTACATCCTTTTCGTCCGCGGCGAGCGCGGCTGCCGCCGCTTCCGCCGCGGGGGTACCCGCCCTGCGCCGGGCCACCCAGCCTTCAATGTTGCGCTGCGGTCCGGTCGACACCGCGAGCGCCCCTGGCGGCACGTTACGCCTGATCACCGTGCCCGCTCCGCTGTGTGCCCCGTCGCCGACCTGCACCGGGGCGACGAACGTGGTGTCCGAACCGGTCCGCACGTACGAGCCGATCGTGGTGTGGTGCTTGTGCACGCCGTCGTAGTTGGCGAACACGCTGCCCGCGCCGATGTTGCTGTGCTCGCCGATCGTCGCATCCCCGACATAAGTCAGGTGCGGCACCTTCGAACCGGGCCCGATGTCGGCCTTCTTCGTCTCCACGAAGGTGCCGATCTTGCCGTCCCGGCCCAGTTTCGTTTCCGGCCGCAGATAGGCGAACGGGCCGACGTTCGCGCCCGGTCCGATCTCGGAGTCGGAACCGTGCGTGCGCACCACGCGCGCGCCGGCCCCGATCGAGACGTTGGTCAGCGTGCTGTCCGGGCCGACCACCGCGCCTTCGCCGACCGAGGTCCCGCCGCGCAGCTGCACACCCGGTTCGAGCAGCACATCGCGGGCCAGGGTGACCCCGGCGTCGAGCCACGTCGTGGCCGGGTCGACCACCGTCACGCCGGCCAGCTGCCATTTGCGCACCAGGCGCCGGTTCAGCTCCGCGCCCAGCTTCGACAGCTGCACCCGGTCGTTGACGCCTTCGGTCAGCCACGGGTCGGCGGTGACCAGCGCGCCGACGCGCAGGCCGTCGGCGCAGGCGTTGGTGAGCACGTCGGTCAGGTACAGCTCACCCTGCGAGTTGTCGGTGGACAGCCGGGTGAGGCCCTCGGTGAGCAGCGCGGCTTCGAACGCGTACACCCCGGAGTTGATCTCCGTGATGAGCAGCTGCTCCTCGTCGGCGTCACGCTGTTCGACGATGCTGCGGACGTTGCCGGCGGAGTCGCGGACGATCCGCCCGTAGCCGGTGGGGTTTTCCAGATCGGCCGTCAGCACCGTCGCGACGTTGCCCTGCGCGCGGTGCTCGTCGAGCAGTGTCGCCAGCGTCTCGGTGTCGAGCAGCGGCACGTCGCCGTAGCTGACCACCACGGTGCCGGTGAGCTCTCCGGGCAGGGTGTCCAGCGCACACGAAACCGCGTGCCCCGTGCCCTGCTGGGTCTCCTGCACCGCGACCGCGACGGGCCTGTCCAGTGCCTTCCCGACCTGGGCCAGGTGCGCCGTCACGGCTTCGCGGCCGTGCCCGACGACAACGACGAGATTGTCCGGTTCCAGCCCCGCCGCGGCGCGGACCGCATGTTCCACCAATGGCCGTCCGGCGAGCGGATGCAGCACCTTCGGGGTGGCGGAGCGCATTCGGGTGCCCTCGCCTGCGGCGAGGACCAACGTAGTGAGCGGGCCGGTCACGGCACTCCCAAACTGCAGACGGCTTCCCTTACCGGCAGACGATCCTACGGGTGCTCTTCGAGCGTCGGCGCCGGGTCGGCGTGGAGGTCCACCTCGGCCCACCCCGAGCCACCTTCGCCGGGGATGGTGCTGGCTGTCGCCACCTGGTTCCCGCCACCGCGTTTTGCCTGGTACATCGCGGCATCGGCGCGGGAGAGCACCTGATCGGCCCGCTCCTGCGGACGCAGCGACACCAGCCCGACGGAGAGGGTTACCCCGTGCGACAGATGGTGTGGCAGGGATGACACGGCGTTCACCGCGCGACCGAGCGCCTGCTTCGCGGCCGAGACGGGAGCGCCAGGCAGGAGCGCGATGAACTCGTCCCCGCCGTATCGGGCCACGATGTCGTCCCCGCGCAGCGCGTCACGCAGCGTGGAGGCGACCACGCGCAGCACGTCGTCGCCCTCGGCGTGGGAATGCTCGTCGTTGACGCCCTTGAACCCGTCGAGGTCGATCAGCGCGACCGCCAGCGGCTGGGCCGTGGTGGAGGCCGAGAGCGTGCGCAGGTGCTCGTCGAGCGCGCGCCTGTTCGGCAGGCCCGTCAACGGATCCTGCAATGCCTGCTGGCTGATGGCGCCGTGCTGCGCGGACAGGCGCTCGTGCTCGCGGCGGGTGTTGAGAGTGGCCATCTGCGACTCGCGCAGCGACCACAGCTCCACTTCCAGCGCCGTGGAGTACTCCAGCAGCGGGCCGAGTTTTTCCGCCTCGGCGTGCGACTGGTAGTCCAGCCTTGCCAGTTCCCGGATCAGGTTGAGCCGCATCGAGGGCTGGGAGTTGTCCTCATCCAGGTTCAGCCGGATGGCGTGCAGCACCTTGAGCGCTTCGTCACGCCTGCCCTCGGCGTCCAGGCAGCGGGCCAGCGCGATCGCCACGATGACCTGCTCGTGCGGGTAGCCGGGCCCGGTCAGCAATCGCTGCAGCCGTTCGCTGTGCGACGGGTCGGGGTCGGCCAGCGCGAGCGCCGCCGCCAGCACGCCGACCTGATCCACCGCTGGTACGCCGATCCGGCGCGGGAACAGCGATTCGGCGAACGGCGCCTCGACCGCGACCGCCATCGACGCCGCCGTCTCGAACTTGGTCGCGGCCTGTGAGTGCCGCTCCACGCGCTCCAGTCGCAGCGCCCAGCCGAGCAGCATCTTGACCCGGTTCATCAGCTGCAGGGTGATCTCGTGCGGGCCCGCCGTTTCCCGGACCGCCTGGTGCGCCCTGGCGATGACCTCCTCGGCGGCCTCGTAGACACCGAGCTGGTTGAGCACGAGCCAGCAGTCGATGAACGCGCTGGACTGCATCTTCGCCCACTCGCGGCGCGGCATCTGCATGTCCGGGGTGCCGGAATCGTCGAGGATCGCCAGCGCGCGGGCGATCTCCGTCAGCGCCGCGTCCTCCTGCGCCGCCAGCACCAGCCGGCGGCCGCGCAGCGCGTGCGCATCGGCGCGGTACAAGGAAAGCCCGTGCCTGCGGGTGTGCGCGAGCATCTCGTCCAGCAGCGGTTCCGCCTCGGCGGCGACGCCACGGGTGACCAGCCGGGCGATCGCGGCGGAGCGCAGCAACTGCGCGACCAGGACCGGCTCACCCCGGCGCTGTGTTTCGTCGAGCAGCTCGTCGATCGTGCGGACGATGTCCAGCTGCTCGGAATGATCGGTGTGCTGCACCGCCGCGATGAGCTCCCGGGCGCGCCCCACCAGCCAGGCGTCGGACAGCTCCGCCAGAGCCGGTCGTCTGTGCTGTTCGCTCTCGCCTGCCAGCGGGGCACCCCCTTCTTGTCGTCGGGGCCGGGACGGCAGCTCCGCCGCCAGGATTCGAACCTGAACTGTCAGAACCAAAATCTGAAGTGCTGCCAATTACACTACGGCGGATCGTGCCTGGTCAGAATACCGATGTTGGAAACCCGCCCGGGTGCAGGGGTTGGCCGGTGTTTTCGGCCCTCCACAGCGGGGTAAACCTCCTGTACCGTAACTTACGCAGACGTAGGTTAGGTGACCCTTTCTCAGGGTGCTGAGCAGGAAGAAGTGTGGTTGCGCATGACGGCTACCCTCGAACCCCCGGCCACCAAAGGCCCCAAACCGGTCATCAACGGGCAGCGGCCCTTCAGTGTCCAGTTCGCCGTGTACCTCGGCGTGCTGCTGCCGTTGCTGGCGATCGTCGTCGCGGTACCCTTCGCCTGGGGGTGGGGGCTCAGCTGGACCGACGTCGTGCTGTTCGCGATCTTCTACTGCATCAGCGGGCTCGGCATCACCGTGTCCTACCACCGCTATTTCACGCACGGTTCGTTCAAGGCGAAGCGCTGGCTACGTGTCGCGCTGGCCATCGCGGGCAGCCTCGCCGTGCAGGGCCCGGTGATCACCTGGGTCGCCGACCATCGCAGGCACCACGCCTTCTCTGATCGTGACGGCGACCCGCACTCGCCGTGGGCCTTCGGCACCTCGCCGTGGGCGATCGCCAAGGGTTTCTGGCACGCGCACATGGGCTGGCTGTTCGAGCGCGACCAGAGCAATGCCGAGCGGTTCGCCCCGGACCTGCTGAAGGACCCGGCGATCAAGAAGGTGGACCAGCTGTTCTGGTTGTGGACCCTGCTGACGCTGACCGTGCCGGCGCTGATCGGCGGGCTGGTCACGTGGTCGTTCTGGGGCGCGGTGACGGCGTTCTTCTGGGCCGGGCTGGTCCGGGTGTGCGTGCTGCACCACGTGACGTGGTCGGTGAACTCGATCTGCCACATGATCGGCGAGCGGCCCTTCACCGCTCGGGACAAGTCGGCGAACTTCTGGCCGCTGGCGATCCTGTCCTTCGGCGAGTCCTGGCACAACCTGCACCACGCCGACCCGACCTGCGCCCGCCACGGCGTCAAACGCGGCCAGGTCGACATCTCCGCCCGGGTGATCCGGACCTTCGAGAAGCTCGGCTGGGCGACGGCGGTGCGCTGGCCGACCGAGCGCCGGCTGCAGCGGATCGCCCGGGAGGCCTAGTACGGGCAGGGCCGCTCAGCTCGCGGCGGCCGGGCGCTCCGGGCCCGGGTCGTACGCCGCGTCGGGAGCCTGCTCGCCGCGCAGGTCGGCGACCAGCTTCGTGATGTCGGTCATGATCGCTGCCGTGGCGGCGTCGAGGTTCGTGCGGGTGCGCGGCTTGCCGACGAACGCCGAGAGGTCCACCGGTGGCCCCGCGACGACACGCACCCGCCTGCGGGGGAACAGCCGCGGCAAGGCCCCCGGCGGCAGCGCCTCCTGGGTGCCCCAGTTCGCCACCGGGATCACCGGGACCCCCGTGACGACGGCGATCCGCCCGATGCCGTTCTTCGCCTTCATCGGCCAGCCGTCGGGGTCGGCGGTGTAGGTGCCCTCCGGATAGAACGCGACGACCTCGCCGCGGTTGAGGGCCTCGACGGCGTCTCGGTAGGCGTCGGTCGCGCGGCTCGTCGCACGGTGGACGGGGATGTGCCTGCCGCCGGCCAGCACCGACCGCACGACCGGCACCTTCCACAGCTCCGACTTGGCCAGGTAGCGCGGCATCCGCCCGTTCGCGACGACGAACGCCGTGTCGAAGATCGGGTCGGCGAACGACACGTGGTTGAGCGCGAGCAGCGCGCCGCCCGAGCGCGGGACGTGCTCGCCGCCGCGGAAGACGATCTTCGGGAGGAACATCGCGAACGGCCAGATCAGCTCGATGCCCAGCCCGTACCAGAACCCCGAGCCCGAGCGACGTCGCCGCAGGGTGAGCCGCAGCTTCTCCCGGACGGTCAGGGGGCGGTCGGTGTCGGCCATCGCAGGTCCTCCAGGCGCTCCGGGCCCGGGCAGGGGCCCTCGCCCGGCGGGTCGGATCGGTCTTCTCCCCCGATCTTCGCCCATGGTCGACGCGCGGAACGCGCCGCACCGGGT
>NZ_DASZWC010000048.1:0-72134 GCF_035546795.1 Amycolatopsis sp. | reverse complement strand
CGCCGGCGTGGCGGGGCGGACGGCCCGGCCGGGGAGCACTCCGATCGGCCCCACACTCCCGGCCCTGCATCCTCGGCCAGACCCTCCCGGAGCGGGCGTCCTCCGCCCGGCGGTCTTCGGCACCGACATCCGCCCACCCGGCCAAGCTGCGAGCCTCCGAATGCGGCGCCGCCACACAACTCGCCGTTGTCCAGCCAATACCCACCGTCGAGCCACCGATGCCCAGCCGCGGAATGCAACCACCGGTCCGTTAATCGAAGCTCCGATCAGCGGTTTTTGGCTACGATGCTGAGGTGCCCGCCGCCGATCTGGATCATCTCGACCGAGCCATTCTCAGCAGATTGCAAGACGACGCCCGAATGATCGCCGAGTCCATCGGCGCGCATGTCGGCCTGTCGGCTGCTGCGGTGCAGCGCAGGATCAAGCGTCTCCGAGAAGCCGGCGTCATCGCGCGGGAGGTCGCTGTCGTCGACCCGAAAGCCGTCGGCGTCAACATGACGTTCGTGGTGACCGTGGAGATGGAACGCGAGCGGATCGAAGTGCTCGAAGCCTTCCGCAAGCAGGTACAAGCCGATCCGGCGGTTCAGCAGTGCTACTACGTGACCGGCTCGGCCGATTTCGTGCTGGTGGTCAACTGCTCGGACATGACGGAGTTCGAGGCCTTCACCCGGCGGATGTTCTTCGACAACGGCGAAGTCCGCCATTTCACGACCAGCGTGGTGATGGACCGGGTCAAGGTCGGCCTCAGCGTTCCCCTGAACGGGCGCTGACAGCACACTGAGCGTGTGTTACATGGTTCCGGCATTTACACCGGATCGCGTGAAAGTCGGGCTCCACGCATCATCATCGACACTCAGCGCCATCTCCTCGCTGTCCGAACAGTTCGGGCCCGCGAACATTGAACCGCGAGGAGGGGCACGTGAACACCGATGCCGTCAACCAGAGCCAGTTCGTCACGCTGAACGGCTCGAGCGCACCCGTCCTGTCTCGACTGTCCTATGTGGGCACCGAGCCGTTTGCCGTCAACATCGCGTTCCGCACGGAGCGCGGCCGGTGGGTGGAGTGGACCTTCGCCCGTGATCTGCTCGTGCAGGGTTTGCAGGAGCCTGCCGGCCTCGGCGATGTCCGGGTCCGCCCGGACCTGGCGACGGACGAGGACATTCTGATCCTCGAAATCGAGTCCCCCGACGGCTACGCACTCGTCGAGATCGAGCGAGAAGACGTCGAGCGCTTCCTCGACACCTCCGCCCAGGTGGTCCCGATTGGCGCCGAAAGCGAGCACTTCGACGTCGATGCCTTCATCGACGAGATCACCAACGTCTGAGAACGCCCGGCAGGTAACGACAGCCGTTAACCTGCCGACCGTCGCCGTCATCCCGGTGGCCCCGCGGTGAGACGACGATCCCGACATCGCGTTCCCAGACGGCTGCGACGACCGCTGCCCAACGGCCGCGGTTGTCGTGGGTACCGCCGGGTCACACCCTGTCTGGTCGCGACCGTCTGCATGTAGACGGTCCGCCTCCGCAGAGCACCTCGTCACCGGAATCGTTCTCGGCACAGTGTCCGACCGCCGTGGTCTCCCGACTCATCACCCTGATCGGATGGCCTGGGCCGTGGGCGCGCAGCATTACACCCGGCGTCTCCACCCCAGCTTCAATCAGTGGCCGAACGACCTGACGGTGCCATATCGGGTCATGGCCTCGAAGATGTCCCGAAGACTCTGGGGCACCGCATTTATCTGATACGCCGGGTCAAATCGCTGCGGCGACGCTGACTCGGTTTCGTCATCGCGCGCCTGAACGGATGCGTTGTCCGAGGTCGTGCTCGTCACCGGCTTGGAGCTGGTGCTCTTCCTCGTAGTCGAGTTGGCCGCCTTCTTGTCACTTGCCGACGGTAACGCGGGCTGCGCAACAGACGGAGGGGGCGTCGTCGCGACAGGATTCTCCGTGCCCTTGGGAGTCCCGGTCTGATCTTGCTCGTAGGTGGCACCCGCAGCGACGGTCGGCGTGGGGTCATCACGCTGACCGAACGTCCCTCCACCTATCCAGCCGACGCCCAGGAGCACGGCAGCCGCACAGGTCAAGAGCGCCGTTCGCCATCCCCGGCCGGCGACCGGTCGGCGCCCGTCAGGCGCGGCCAAGGCCAGCAGGGTGGACTCATGACCGTCCTCCACACGAGGCTCCGGAACCTCGGCGGCCGGAGGCGCACTCGCAGCGACAATTCCCGTACGGTCAGCGATCCGTGCCGCCGTCACGATGTCACCCGACCTGCTGCGCAGAGTCGTGCGCGCCATCCAAAATCCTCCATCGATCAGCCGTTGCTGTGAGTTCTGTCCGTCGCCGCCGAGCGGGGGTTCACCCGGCCGCACACGCGGCGAAACTCAAGGCTCGGCCGAAACTACCAGGACGATGGGTCAACCAATGCTGAGAGACCTTCGCTTTCCCCTTTCCCGCGAAAAGATGACACTATTGGGTGATCACACCTTCAAGCCTCGCGCGGAGAGTCACTACCAGTAGAAGCCTTTTCCCGTGGACAACTAACCTGAGATCCTTACTTTCTGGCCGGTTTCCCACGCCCAAGCCGCGATGGCAACACGGTTGCGAGCCTGGAGCTTTCGCTGGATTGTCGCCACATGCGTCTTGACCGTCCCCGGCGTGATGGACAGCTCGGCCGCGATCTCCGGATTTGTCTTCGCATCCGCGATGAGACACACAACCGCGACTTCCCGTTCGGTCAAGGGCTCACCGTGCCACCCCGCCGCGCCATGCCGCGCAAGGTGGCGGAGTAACTGCACGGTGACTTGCGGGCTGATCAACATGTCGCCGGCAACCGCCGCCCGGATGCCCTCGACCAGCAATGCAGGACCTGACCGTTTGAGCAGAAACCCACACGCCCCGTTTCGCAGCGCGGTGTAGACGTACTCGTCGAGATCGAAGGTGGTGATCACGACAACACGCAACGGATCATCGACGCCCGGGCCCGCCAGAGCCCGGGCCACCGCAAGCCCATCCTTTCGCGGCATCCTAATGTCGACGAGGACGACGTCCGGCCGAAGCTCACGTGCCTGCTCGATCGCCTCGACCCCGTCCACCGCCTCACCAACGACCCGCACGTCACCTTGTGATTCAAGGATCCGACGCAGATTCCGCCTGACCATCTCTTGGTCATCGGCGACCAGTACAGAGATGACCTCGGGCTTTTCGCTGTCCACATACGGTGCAGTGCCGTTCGCCGTCACAGGTCCGCCGGAAGTACGACGTGAACCCGCCAGCCCTGAGGTTCGACCGGACCTGCGCCGAAAGTCCCACCAAGGGCATCGACCTGTTCGGCCAGCCCTGCCAGCCCACGCCCACCAAGCGGGCGGGCTGTCCCCCTCGATCTGCGCGCTTCCCCCGCATTGTCCATGACATCCACGACAAGTTCGGCTCCATGTCTTCGTACCGAGATGTCGACAATGTCGGCGGACGTGGCGTGTCTTCGAATGTTCGTCAATGACTCCAGCACAATCCGATGGATAGTCGAAGCCGTTTCCGGTCTTGCCTCCTCAACTCCGGCCTCAAGCAGGAGACGCACAGACGCTTGGCTTCCGTTCGCGAATCGGTCAACCGTGTCGCGTAGCTCAGTGAGGGAGTGCGGTTGCTCGTCCGGCGGCCGGCCTGTGTCATGTGCCGTACGCAGCAGGAGGATCGCGCGATCCATTGAGGACAGTGCGCGCACGCCGGAATCCTCGATCCTTTTCAACGCAAGCCCGGTTGCCTCAACGTTCCGCACCGCAAGCCTCGCAGCTTGCGCCTCGAGCACTATTCCGGTCACCTCGTGTGCGAGCCAGTCGTGAACGTCACGGGCCAACTGTGACCGTTGTTCCTGGCGGGCCGCCCGAATCGACCAGGCGGACGCCTCGTCGAGCGACCTGAGGTACAACCCCACAGCCAACGCGCAGGCACCCAAAACCCCCCAGCAGCAACATGGTTTGACGAATTCGGCGATCGGGACCGGGGACGTCGACCACGGACCGATCCGTACGGGCGACACAAGAACGGCGCCGAAGACCAGAGTTCCGGTCGGCAGCGCAAGCCTTGACGGAGCCCACCTCGCCACTTGTGCTAACGCAATGAGCATGAAGGCCGTCTCGACCAGCAGCCATCCCGCAAGTGCGTCAGGGGTGTCGCCGGACTCGATGGCGGTACTCACCAAGGACACCGCCGCGGCACACACCGCGCCGCCGATCAACGCCGCGCTCTTTCTCGGCCGGCAAAAGGCGCTCGCGGTGGCGCAGCATGCAGCCGTTACGGCGGAAACCATCGGCAGGACACCGACTCGCGGGAGCCCGAGGCAGGCCAGCACGACGACTGTCGCGACGGGGAACCAAGACCATCTCGACGAGAGCCTCCACCAGCCCGCTTCAGCGGCGGTCCGCTGCGGATCCGTCCACCCACGATGGTGACTCCCTCCCTTGAACCGACGCGAAAAACTGTTGGTAGCAAACGTGTTTGCAGTGTCCACATCTCCACTCCCATCCTTGGCCTACCCGCTCGAGCCTTCCGGAGCGAGCCGGAAATAACCATCTGCCAAAAGACAGATCTTGGTTGACATGTCAGTCGAAGAACGCCCGAAAGAGTGGGGATTGACCGTCGATATCGCGCTACAGTCGAGCTCAGGCATTCGCCGCGATCCAATGGAACTGGGGAGTTCATCGTGCGTGCACTGAAGCTGTTCGCTGCGCCGTCACTTCGGCAAGTGGTTCTCGGATGCTGCAGGCGTGCGGCTCGCTTGTGGGGCCGGGCTCAGCGTGTGGTCAATTCGGGTGGGGACCCCACAGTGACCGGTGGCGGAGCGCCGTCGTACCGCTCGATCTCGACGAGCACGAGCTGCCCGGCACAGCCTTGGGATAGTCGGGAGGTCGGGCGATCGGCTGTGAGCACGTTGGGATTTCCGTGCAGACAAAGGGATCCGTGCGGATCGAACCACGCACCGGTCGGTAGCTGCACCACGCCGGGGCGAAGCTCCGTCGTGAGTACGGCGCCCGCAAGGCAGCCGCCGCGGTCGTTGAACACATGCACCACGTCACCGTCGGCGATTCCCCGTGCGGCCGCGTCATCGGGATGGATGTGGATGGCCTCGCGGCCGGCCACCTTCCCGGATTGGCTCACCGAGCCGACGTCGAGTTGGCTGTGCAGTCGAGTACGTGGCTGGTTGGCAATCATCTGCAGCGGGAAGTGTGCGGCCCGTGGCCCGCCGAGCCATTCAACGGGTTCCAACCAGGCCGGATGACCGGGACAATCCGCATAGCCGAACGACTTGACGACTTGGGAGGTGATCTCGATCTTCCCGCTCGGTGTGGGCAGGCGATTGGCCATCGGATCTTTACGGAAGGCCTCGAACAGAGTCCGTTCGGGGTCCTCGGCAGGTAGCGGATACTCGCCAGTGGACCAGAAATCCGCGAACGACGGTACGGTGAAGCCCTCTTGGAGGACGGTGTTTCGCCAAGAGCCGTAGAGGTGCTCGAGCCAGCCACGTGCCGAGCGGCCTTCGGTGAAGCGTTCTTCGAGTCCGAGCCGTGAGGATAGTTCGGAAAAAATGGCGTAATCGTCCCTCGCTTCGCCGTAGGGGTCGACAACCTTGTGCATGGCAACAAGGTGAGTGTCACGACGACCTGATCCGAAGTCCTCGCGTTCCAAGGAGGTGGTGCTCGGAAGGACGAAGTCGGCGTGCCGGGCGGTGGCAGTCCAATACGGCTCGTGCACGATGACGGTGTCCGGGCGAGCAAAGGCCCTTCGGAGCCGGTTGAGGTCCTGGTGGTGATGGAACGGGTTACCGCCTGCCCAGTACACAAGGCGGATATCGGGATAAGTCCGGACTGCGCCGTCGAAGTCGTACGAACGGCCTGGGTTGAGCAACATATCGGCTATCCGCGCAACCGGGATGAACTCCTCGACCGGATTGATCCCCTGCGGCAGGTAGGGAACCCGGAATTCCGGTCCGATGTCGCCGCTGTCCCCCATGGAACCGTAGCCGTGGCCGAAACCGCCGCCGGGGAGGCCGATCTGCCCCAGCATGGCCGCGAGCGTGATGGCAGCCCACACAGGCTGCTCTCCGTGCTCGGCACGCTGTAGCGACCAGGTGACCGTGATGAATGTCCGCGACGAGGCCATTTTTCTTGCCAGGGAAACGATTTCGGAGGCTGAGACCTCGGTGATGTGGCTGGCCCACTCGGCGTCCTTGGCTATGCCGTCATCAACACCCAGCAAATAACGCTCGAACTCATCATAGCCTGCACAGTAGGTGCCAAGAAAGGAGCGATCATGTAGATCTTCCACAACCAGAGTGTGTGCCAACGCCAGCATCAATGCGGTGTCGGTGGACGGCCGGATCGGGTACCACTCTGCATCCATTGTGGACGGAAAATCCGCACGAAGTGGACTGATCAAGGCGACGTCGACGCCACGCTCACCAAGTTGAGCCAGGAAACCTGGAATGTGGTGACGGCTTACTCCACCGGAGGTGACGAAGACGTTCTTCTCCGGGATGCCGCCGAAAGCCACGAGGAGCTCGGTGTTCTGCACAATCGTCGGCCAGCTGGATCCGTTGCGGAATACGTCATCCGAGCCCCCGACGATGTGAGGGAGCACGACGGTGCTGGTGCCGTGGCTGTAAGTGTGACGACTGGAGGTGAAACCACCGAATGCATTGAGAAACCGGCGCAGCTGGCTCTGCGCGTGATGGAACCGGCCCGCGCTGGCCCAGCCGTACGACCCGCCGAAGATCGCTTGGTTGCCATGGTGTTCGCGGACTCTCAGAAGCTCTGCGGCCAACAGGTCCAGGGTTTCGTCCCAGCCGAGTTGGACGAACTCGTCGTCACCGCGGGCAGTGTCCGCTCCAGGGCCGCGTTCCAGCCAACCGCGGCGAACGGCTGGAGCGGCAACCCTCGTGGGGTGGTGCAGCGCGGCGGGGACGTTACCGAGCAGAGGCGAGGGCGACTTGTCGTCGGGGTGCGCGGCAACCTGCAGGCGCCCGTCTGCACCGATACCGGCGGAGAAGGCGCCCCAATGTGAAGTGGTCGGCCGGAAACGCACACTCCACAACTACCAGACCGGCCGGGCCGACACTGCGATGTGGAGTGGCCCACACTGGCCGTCGGCGCAGGTCACACCTGGGGTTGTGAGAACGTGATGGCATGGACAGGACAGCGCTGACGGCGGACGTGTTCGGCGGTCGGATGCCGAAGCGTGCAGGCGATCTGGTGGTCGAGTCTCACGGGATCACGCCGATCCCGGACGCCAACCGGTTCGGCAGGCCGATCCGCCTGCTGACCGTGTTCTTCGCACCGAACCTGACCATGACAGCGGTCTTCTCGGGAACGTTGGGTGCTGGGCTCGGCCTTGGGTTCGGCACCGGACTCGTGGCATTGCTCGTCGGTACTGTGCTGGGCGCAATTCCGGTCGCTTACCTCGCGACCTGGGGTCCGCTCACGGGTACCGCCCAGTTACCACTGGCGCGGCTGCCGTTCCGTGGGACGGTCGTGCTGCCGGGGTTGGTGCAATGGCTGAATTCCATCGCTTGGGACGCGCTCGTCGGGTTATTCGGTGGGGACGCACTGGCTCAACTGCTCGGGCTTCCGTTCTGGCTGGCTGTCGCGATCGTGTTGCTGCTGCAATGTGCGGTCGGGGTGCTGGGCTACGAGGTGATTCACCGCGTGCAGGCGGTGATGACCGTCGTGATCGCGGTGTTCTTCATCGTGCTGTCGGTGAAGTTGCTCGGCGGGCACACGGTCGCCGTCGCGAACACGGTTTCCGGTGGCGACTTGGTCGGTGCGTTTCTGCTGTTCAGCACGATCGCTTTGAGCCTGGCGATCTCCTGGGCCAGCTACGCGTCCGACTTCAGCCGGTACCTGCCGAAGTCGACTTCGCGGCCACGGGCGTTCGTGTACACCTTGCTCGGTGTGACCTTGTCCTTCGTCTGGGGTGAGGTGCTCGGGCTGGCCGCCGGGCAGACACTGAGCGATCAGACGACGGCGGGCATCAACACACTGCTTGGCGGCGGCGTGCTGGGAACGGTGGCGTTGCTGGTGATTGCGTTGACGGCCGTGTCCTCGAACGCAATGAACGACTACAGCGGCTCGCTCGCGCTGCAGACAGTCGGCGTGCGGTTGCGGCGGCCGGTTTCCGCGGTGGTCGTCACGGTGATCGCGTTCGCGTTGATCCTGTGGATGCACAGCGGCGACCTGGCGTCCAAATTCGAGGACGTCCTGCTGGTGATCGGGTACTGGGTGCCACCGTTCGTCGGCGTCGTGACGATCGACTGGTGGTTCCGGACGCGGCGCGGACGCCGTTTTGATGTCCTCGCCGAGGTGGCGGTGCGACAGCCGGGCTGGCCAGCGCTGTTGGCATTCCTCGTGGGTTGTGGCGCAGCGGTGCCGTTCATGAACACGAGCTTGTTCACGGGGCCGGTTGCGGAGGCCACGCACGGCGCTGACCTCGCGTATTACGTCGGCCTCATCGTTTCCGGGCTCGTCTACACCGTGTTCAGGTTGGTCGTGCGACCGCAGCGGGCCGACCGAGACTGACGAATCCCGGGTAGCTTGGCCACAGTTCGTCAGCCAGTCTCGGCCCGCGGGAACCCGGGAGCCGGCGCTCCGAGTCCGCACTCCAGGGTTCAATGCCGCGATCGGCTATGGCTCATGGGGTGGCTCATGGGGTCGGCCCGGTGGCGGCGGGGCGGTCCGGGTGATTCGACCATTGAGACCAGGAGCCCGGGTACAAGGCGGCGTTGATGCCGGCGGCTGCCAGGGCGGCGATCTCATGCGCGGCCGTGACGCCGGAACCGCAGTAGACGGCTACCTGTGGAGTCTCACCGGCAGCGGTTGCACCGCCGTGCAGCGCATTACCGCCGGCGGACGCACTATCGCCAGGCAACGCATTACCACCGGGCAACGCACTATCGCCCCGCGACGCATTACCGCCGCGGGACCCACTATCGCCGGGCAACGCATTGCCGTCGGCGGACGCACTACTGCCGGGGGCCGAAGAACTCTCGCCAGGCGCGGCGGCCGGCACAGCTTCGCCAGACCCACTACCGGCCGGGGTGGAGGAACCCTCGCCAAACGCATCGCCACCCGGCAACGCCTTGCCAAACGCATCGCCACCCGGCAGCGCCTTGCCAAACGCATCGCCACCCGGCAACGCCTTGCCGGACTCGCCGTCACCAAACTCGCCGCCACCAGACCCATCGCCACCCGGTGCAGCTTCGCCAGCCACGGGGTCGGCCGATGCGCCGTCGCCAGGCACCCCGTTGCCTACTAACGCATCGAAGCGGGCTGCAAGGTCTGCGGGTGAACGGAAATGACCGTCGGGGGTGAGGTTCTCTCCGGTTGGGGCGTTGACGGCGCCCGGAATGTGGCCGGCACGTGGGTCGACCGGCTCCTGCTCGCCTCGATAACGCTCGGCGGCGCGCGCATCGAGCAGCACACCATCGAAAGAGGCGGCCTCGTCCATGGTGATCACCGGCATGTTGCCTGGCCGCAGCACGACGTCCCCAGCGCTGACTGGCGCCGGGACTTGGGCGAGTTCCGAGGCTGGAGTACGCCCCGAGGCTGAGGTTGCCCCAGCCGCGGGAAGTGCTTCCTGCGGCGGGCCGAAGCCCTTCTCCAGAGCACCCTCCCACGCCCCCAGGCCCCCGTCGAGCAGTTGCACCGACTCGACGCCCGCCCACTTCAGCAGCCACCACGCACGGGCGGCCGCCAGGTTTCCGTTGTCGTCGTAGGCGACGACGCGCGAGCCCTGGCGCAGGCCCCAACGGCGAGCTGCTGCTTGCAGGTCCTCCACGTCGGGCAGCGGATGGCGTCCCTCGGTCGGCACCGGTGGGGCCGCCAGCTCCGTGTCCAGATCGACGTACACCGCGCCGGGGATGTGACCGTCCAAATAGTGCCGGTGACCGTTCGGATCGCCCAGGGCCCAGCGCACATCCAGCAGTACCGGCGGATCGGCCGACTCCAACTGGCGGGCCAGCTGATCCGCCGTGATCAGGACCGGTGTGGAAGGCAATTCGAGCTCCTTGATGTCCGCAGTTCCTGGGGCTTCACCGCGCGCCGCAGCGACGGCGAGACGGCGTTGGAGAGCTTCGTTGACCGGCGTCGCAACCCCGTGCAGACGGCCGAGCAACACGATCTCCCCGTTCAGGAAATCCCCTTCGATGGTGCCGGTGCCGCGGGCGAGACTCTGCCAGGTGGAACCGCCACCCGCATCGTGCCCCGGCACCGACACCGGGTTCGCGACCGAAATGTCCATTTCGGACTCGGTTGCCAGGTTGGCCGCATCGATCCCCGCCACCTTGAACACACGCTCGGCCTCGGCGCGTACTGCGACCATCGCATCCTTCTTGTTCCCGTACAAGGCATTCACGGCATTTCCGACGTTGCTCAGCAGCTTGCCCGCCTTCCACCGCGACACGTCCGGCACCAGCTGCACCCCGAAGCCCGCCGCCCGGAAGTCCTCGGCGATCGCGGGCAACACCGGATGCCCGCCGGCCGGATACCTGCCCAGCCACCAGATGCCGGGCTTCTCCGCCCCGCGCCCGACGACCTCGCCCGGATGAACGAACGTCACCGGATGCCACAGCGCCGCACCGAAGACGACGCCGAACCGGCGCAGGGCCGCGCGTTCGTTCTCCAGACCGTTCTGCAGACACACCACCGGCAGATCCGCGGCGAACCCGTCACCCGCGGGAAGCCAGGCCCATTCCTGGAGCACGGCCTCGGTCGCCTGGCTTTTCGTCGCGATGACCAGTACGTCTTCAGAGGTCAGCTCCACGTCGGCGGAGCTCTCGGCCACCGGCACCCGCACCGTCTGCGCGCCGCTCGGGCGCACATACCGCAGTCCGCGTTCCCGGATCACCGCCCCATGCTCGCCGCGAGCGATCAACACTGTGGGAATCCCGGCGAGGTGCAGCTCGGCGGCCGCCGACGAGCCGATCGCGCCCGCACCGATGATGATGTATCGCATGCCGCCATCTCATCATCACCGAGCACCCCGCGTCCCGCTGCGAAGCGTGTTCGGGTTGTCACTGTTCGAGGCGCTACAAGATCGTGACCAGGAAAGGCACAACCGCGCCGACCCCAATGGCGTCTAGATCGACGTAACCACCGAGACCGGACCCCGGAGGGCCCACGTGCGCGTGAAGAAAATCTGGCTGGCGCTGACCGCAGTGGCCGCGGCCGCCGCTCTGGCGGGTTGCGGTTCGGGTTCGAGCGACGCACCGGTCAAACCGCTGGCCGCCGAAGCCGCCCCGGTCACCAGCAGCGCGGCGCCGACCACCACGACCACCGTGCCGCCCACCACCACGACCACCCAGCCGGCTCCTTCGACGACGACCACCACGAAGAAGAGCACGACGTCGAAGAAGACCACGACCACCACGACGGCGAAGGCCGACAGCTCCGGCACCCCGTGCTCGATCACCGAGGGCGCCTGCGTCGATATCTCCGCGAAGAAGGCCTGGCTGATCAGCGGCGGCAAGGTGATCTACGGCCCCGTCTCGATCACCACCGGCCGCAAGGGCTACGCGACGCCAACAGGCATGTTCCACGTGCTCTCCAAGGAGAAGATGCACTACAGCAAGGAGTTCGACAACGCCGAGATGCCGAACTCGGTGTTCTTCTACCCCGGCGACGCCTTCCACACCGGCAGCCTGTCGACCCCTTCACACGGCTGCGTGCACCTGTCGAGCTCGTCGTCGCTGAAGTTCTTCAACACCCTGCACGTCGGCGACCCGGTTCAGGTCGTGCCCTGAGCAGGCTCCAGTTCGGCCCGCAGTTCCGCCAGTAGCTCGCTGCGGCTGCCGGCACCGATCCGGTGCCGCATGCGAGCCACGTGGTGCTCGACCGTCTTGGCCGAGATGAACAACCGGTCCCCGATCTGCTTGTAGGTCAACCCCGCCAGCACGAGCTCCGCGACCTGACGCTCCCGGTCGCTGAGCCGTGCGGGCCCCGGCGCCACGGACGGTTCGCGCCCCTGCAGCACCCGGGCGCAGTCCAGCAGCGCCACCATCGCCTTGCGGTCCGACGTCCGGATGGCCGCCTGCCCCGCCAGCCGCGCCCCGTCCCAGCACAGGCCGACGCCGTGCAGCCCGCGCGCGGCGGCTTCCACGGCCTCCGGGTCGACATCGCCGCCCAGCACTTTCAGCCAGGACTCGCCGGCGCGGGCCATCACCGCGAAATACGGTCCGGCGCCGGCGGCGAGCGCACCGGCGTGTTCGGCGGCCTCGTCCGGCCGCTCGTCGAGGATCGCGGCGTGCAGTCCGCTCCAATGCATCGCCGTCGCCCACAACGGCGGATCGCCCAGCGCGGACAACAGTTGCCGCCCCTGCCTCAGGTGCGGCGCGAGCCGGGCCCGCTCACCGAGCCGCGCCGCGGCGACCTCGAACTCGCCGAACGGCAGGAAGGTGAACAGGTCCACCGGATGCCGCATGACGGCTTCCCTTGCCTGGCCCCAAATCCGCCGCAGCGCCGCGAGATCGCTCGCACGCCGGGCCAGTCCGACTCGCAGGCCGACGGCGAACAGCCAATCTCGCGGCGAAAGCTCGTTTCCGGCCTCGCGAAGCCCCTCGGCCGCCGCTTCTTCGTCGCCGCGCAACATCGCGATCCACGCGCGCAGCAACCGATGCCGCGTGGCCAGGGTCCCCGTCTCGATCGCGCGATCCAGCAGCGGTTCCGCGATAACCGCCTCACCGCTGTGCAACGCGACCAGTGCGGCGAGCGCGGCCGGGCTGTCCGGCAACAGCTGGCGAGCCGAAACCGGTTCCAGCATCTCCGCGGCACGGACCAAAATGGACAGTGCCATCGCCGGCTGGCCGGTCACCGATTCGAGCACACCCCGCGCTGCCGACGAAACGGCGCCGGACAGCAGAGTCGGCGGCCCGCCCGCCCGGCACTTTTCCAGCGACGCCTCGGCTTCCGCGAGACGCCCCGTGCCGACCAGACCGATTGCCGCGAAGCACGCCGAATCGCCCGTGTCCGACCACTGGAACAGCTCCGCGCTATGCGCCAGCTGCCCGCGATGAGCGAGCGCAGTGCCCGCGACGCGCGCAGCGTCCGCACGGTCTGGGGCGTCTTCGGTGGCGATCACGTCGTCGGCCAGACGTAGCGCTTCGTCGAAATCCCCAGTGCGCGCAACGGCTTCGGCCCAGCGCGCGCCGATACGGCGCCCCGCCTTGACGGCCGCTTCGTACAGCCTCGCGGCCAGCGCAGGTTCGGCGCTCGCTTCCTCAGCAGCCGCTTCGAACGCGGCGCCGATCTCGGTGCCGGTCAGCCCGGCGCCGATCAGAGGCCGGACCAGCGGCAGCACAGGGCCTTGCCGTTCCAGCTGGAGCTCGACGAGCTGCGTCCGCAGCGCGATCTGCCTGTCCCGGGAAATCAGCTCTCGCAAAGCGCGCGCGGCGATCGGCAACAACCGGCCGTCGCCGGCGACGAGACCGGTCGCGTGCGCGGCCTCGTTCTGGCCGTGCACAAGATCCGGGCCCATCCCGGCTTCGGCCGCGAGCAGGAACCGGACCAAGTCGTCGCCTGCCTGGTCCAGCTCGTGCCGCAACAGGGACAGGTCTCCTACCGCGCGGACCAGGCCGGGGACTCCACCGGATTCCGCGTGCACCGCCTCGGCCCGCTCGGCACCGCCGAGGAAGGCTGCGGTGCGATCGCGGTCGAAGGGCCGCAAAACGATCTGGCCCCGCAGCCGCCCCAGCACCTGGTTCAGCCCGTCGGGACGCGGATGTGGGCGGGCGGCGATGACCAGCCCCGCGTGCTCGTCGTCGAGGAAACGCAGCAGCTCGGTCAGCTCCGCTTCGCTGAGCAGATGCGCGTCGTCGACCAGTCGCACGTTGTCGGCGCCGGCGAGGTGCTCCAGCACGGCTGTCTTGCCGTACCCGCCAGGCGCGACGATCGCGAGCCGGACCGGCGCGAGCTCACCGGACACGATGGCCGCGCAGACCCGCTCGGTGGGCTCGTCCAGCAGGATCACTCGTCGTCCTCGTTTCGGGAACCGCCGCGTCGCGACGGGACGAACCGTCGCTTCGGGGGTTCGAGCGGAGTCAGCACGACCGGTGGCCGGGGCGGCGCCGGCTCGGCACCGTAAACCTCGGCCGAATCCACCTCGGGGTAGCCAGTGATTCGGGGCACGAGTGCGGTCGACTCGGGCGGCGCTTCGGCAGGAGGCCGGGCGGCGAGGGCCGCGCCACGGCAGGCGGCGGTCCCCGGATCGGAATCGACCACGACCCGGCAGTTCAACGAGTCCTCCGCAAGCGCTTTCAGCAGCGGGATCCGCGCTGTGCCACCGACCAGTAAGGCGGCCGAGAGCTGTTCGTAGCGACCCAGCGGGGCGAGCGCGATGGCGAGCAGCGGCCGGATCAGCCGTTCGAACTCCGCCCGCGTCAACAGCTCGACTTCACCGGTTGTGGACAGCAGTTCCTTCGCCTCCAGGCACACTGCGCGCAGTTGCGCGGGCTCCCCGGTGAACCGTTCGCGGAGATGTTCGGTGAGCACGTCGTCGATCGCGGGCGCGTGCTGTTCGTCGTGCGCGATGGTCTCGAAGGTCGTCGCACCACGACGCAACAGCGCGCTGTCCACGCATTCCCCGCCGAAGCGGGAAACGCCCAGCACAGTGCCCGGTTCGACGCGCTCGCGCATCAAATGGCTCTCGGCCGCCGCGACCGGCCCCGGCAGCAGCACCGCGCCGGGGAATCCCGCCGCTTTGAGCGCTTCGTGCAACAGGCCGCGCCGGTACGGGCCCCAGCCGGGCGGGTGCGTCACCGCGACGCGGTTGGCCTCACTGCCCTCGATGTCCGCGACCTGATCAGCCACCCAGCCGACGACGACAGCGGTCAGTGATTCCGGCCGATACAGCTCGTCACCGAGCAGGAAGGGCACGTCATCGCCGACGCGCCGGACGAAACCTCGAGCGAGGCGTTCCGGCTCGGCGACCGCGGCCCGGCGTGCTTCCGTGCCGACCAGGACCGTGGCGTCGGCCGCGACATGCAGGACAGATTCGGCCCGCAGCACCACTTCCGGGTCGGCCCAGGACTCCCCGGTACGACGGCACACCGCGGCCTTGACACGGGTGCCGCCGATGTCGACGCCGAGGACGTAACGCATTCGTGCCGCCTCCTAGGGGTTCGTCCTTTCGTACCAAAGCCCGCCGTTGGGGCCCAATCCCCTAACCCCCTAACGCCGTCCCCTCGATCCCCGGGGTTCGGACCCGGACCGATCCCCGATGGCAGAACCAGCGGCGAACTCTAACTTTGGTCGAGGCGCTCGGCTGTGAAGCTGGACGCTGCCATCCCATCCCCCGAGATTGCGGAGATTCCGTTGTCCCTCCCCGCCCAGAACCTGCACGACTTCGTGCTGAACCTGCTGACCGATGACGCTGCGCGGTCGGCGTTCGCGACGAACCCGACCGACGCGCTTGCCGGTGCCGGACTGAGCGACGTTACGCCGCAGGACATCCAGGAAGTCGCCCCGCTCGTCGCCGACTACGCGCCGGCCCCGGTCGCGGACGCGCTCGAGTCCGTCGTCGCCACGCTGCCGACGAACGGCACCGGCATCGAGGGCGCCATCGCCCAGCTGCAGGCCGTCGCCGACGCCGCGCACGCGCTTCCTGTTTCGCCCTCGTCGCTCCCGGTCTCCGTGCCGTCGCTGCCGGTCTCCGTGCCGTCGCTGCCGGTCTCTGCGCCGACCCTGACCGAGCCCGCCCGCGCCGACCTGCCCCTGGGCACGGACGCGCTGCCGGTGAACGCCTCGGACCTCCCGCTGAGCACCGACGCACTCCCCGTCTCGGCCGGTGACCTGCCGCTGGACACCCCGGGCCTCGACTCGGTCCCGTCGCTGGAGAACGCCGACTTCGGCGCCTTCCAGACATCCACCGCCGGTTCGGCCGACGGGTTCGCCGGCTCCATCGCCTACGCCCGTGACGAGGTCGCCGGTGCTGGCACCGCGGCCGTCAGCCCCGACGGTGCGACGCTCGCCAGCGCCTCCGACTCCGACCTGGGCACCTTCGCCGGCAGCGGCACCGCCTCGGCCGACGGCTTCGCCGGTGGCCTGCAGACCGCCTCGGCGCTGGGCACCTACGGCGTGAACACGACCGGCGTCCCGGCCCCCGTGCCGAGCCTCGACGCGGCCAACGACCTCGGCAACAGCCTCGACGCGGACGCGCTGGCCAAGAGCGACCCGGCCGCCGGCACCCTCGCCGGCTACGTATCGAACGGCGGCGAGCTGCTGGCCGGTCAGGTCGCGGGTGGTTCGGCCACCCTCGGCAACTACCTGGCCGGTGTGAACGGCGAGGCGGTCGGCAACGCCGTGGCCAGCGGGGGTCAGACCGCCGCCGACCACATTTCCCAGGGCACCGAGACGGTTTCCGCGCACATCGCCGACGCCCCAAGCGTCCCGGCGCTGCCCGCCGCCCCCACCCTGCCGGCCGAGGTGCCGTCGCACCTGCCGGTGCACGTCACCAGCGAACTGCCGCAGACCCTGCCGCACCTGCCGGTGGCGAACCCGCTGCCGCAGGCCGGCGACCTGGAGCACGCCATCACCCAGAACCCGGTGACCGACGCGGTCTCGCACAGCCCGCTTTCCGACGCCGCCGGTTCGCTCGACCACTCCGCGCTGCCGCAGACCGACGGTCTCGACAGCCTGCACCACGACCTGCCCCTCGGCCACTGACCGCGCCCAGTGAGCCGGGCGGCGTTCCCGGTGCCTCCCCAGGAAGCGAGAACGCCGTCTGAGGTCGTATAGCGGCGGGGGTCTGTCTCACGGACAGGCCCCCGCCGTTTCCTATCCGTGACCGAACAAGGCACACTGCTTCGGGTGATGGCACCGCCCTGGCTCGAAGTGCTGGACGACACCGTCCGGGCCTGCACCACCCACCGGCGCCCCGACCTGGTGGAACGGCTGCGGGAACGCAGAACCCGCCTGCTGGACCCGAAACTGCGCGTGGTCGTGGTCGGCGAGTCCGGCCAGGGCAAGAGCCAGTTGATCAACGCGTTGCTGAACGCCCCGGTCTGCGCGGTCGGCGACGACGGCACCACCGCCGTCCCCGCGGTCATCCAGCACGCCGAATCCCCCACGGCCGCGATGATCACCCGCGGGCAGACGGCGATCGAATCTCCTTCCCACGCCCCGGTGCCGGTCGAATCCGTGACCGCGGAAGCCAATCGCGAAGCTCGCTCCGGCGCGGCGATCGTGCGCGCCGAAATCGGCCTGCCACGCGCCCTGCTCGCCAACGGACTCGCGCTGGTGGACACTCCCGCGCCCGCCGCGATCGAGGCGGTGGATTCGATGGGGGCCGACGCGGTCGTAATGGCCAGCGACGCCACGAGCGAGCTCTCCCCGACCGAACTCCGGCTGCTCGAACAGATCGCGCGGCTGTGCCCGACGATCATCCTGGCGCTGACCAAGATCGACCTCGTGCCCGGCTGGCGCACGGTGGCCGAGCGCAACCGCGCCAAACTGCACGAATGCGGTTTCCTGGCAACGGTCATCCCGGTTTCGGCGACGCTGCGGCTGGCGGCGGCGCGCACCGGCGACAAATCGCTCAACGCGGAGTCCGGCTTCGGTGACCTGGTCCGTTTTCTCCACCACGATCTGCTCGGGCAGGCCGAACAGCTTGCCCGGCGCTCGGTCGCGGCCACCGCGACGCAGACTGTCGACGACCTGCTCGGTCCGTTGCAGCAGGAATTCGCGAGCACGCAAGAGCCCGACAATGGCGACGCGGTCACGCGCTGGCACGCCGAGGGTCAGCGTTTGGAAAGGTTGCAGCGCGACGCCGGGCGGTGGCAGACGCTCCTGTCCGACGAGGTTTCCGATCTGCTGTCCGATGTCGAATTCGATCTGCGCGATCGCACCCGGCGGATCCTGGTCGAGGTCGACGACTACTTCGACGTGGCCGATCCCCAGCGCACCTGGGACGAGTTCGAGGCCTGGCTGCGCGAAAACCTGACGGCCGTCGCGAAGACGAACTCCGAATGGCTGCTCGACCGGTACGAGTGGATCGCGCGCAAGATCGCGCGGCAGGTCGCGCCACACCGGTCCGATGCACTGCCGGATTCGCTGCCGCGCGAGGCGCCCGCCGAGGCCATCGGTGACATGCGGATGCCGAAGGTAGAGCGGTTCGGGGTCGGGCAGAAGCTGTTCGTCGGGCTGCGCGGGTCCTACAGCGGGGTGCTGATGTTCGGTCTGGCGACGTCGATCGCGGGGATGTACCTGATCAACCCCATCTCGCTCGGCGCGGGCGCGGCGTTCGGCGCGAAGAGCGTGCTGGAGGAACGCGGCAACCGGCTCAAGCGCAGGCAGGCGGCGGCGAAGACGGCCGCGCACCGCTATGTCGACGACTTCTTCCTCACCTATGGCAAGCACAGCAAGGACATCGCGCGGCAGATCCACCGCACGCTGCGGGACAGGCTGACCGCGGTCGCCGAGGAGCTACGCGGGGAGATCACCGCGTCGGCCAAGTCGATCAAGCGCGTGATCGACGAGGACACCGTGCGCCGCACCGCGCGGGCGAACCAGATCCGCCGCGATGTGGACGAGCTTTCGCTGTTGCGGCGCCGTGCGCAGGCGCTCGCGCCACGGCCCGAGCCGGCGCTCCGGAGGCTGCCGGCGTGAGTCTGGCGGCACGGACGCGCTCGCTGATCGAGCGGGCGCTGGAGGCGTACCGGGACAGCCCGCGGGCGGTGAACTGGCTGCGGCGGCATCTCGACCGGTTCGATGACCCGTTGCGGCTGGCCGTGGTCGGTCCCCGGAAGTCCGGCAAGTCGACGATGGTCAACGCGATCGGCGGCGAGGAATTCGCCCATGAGGGTGAGGGGCTGGCGTGGTTCCGGGCCGCGCCGAGTCGTTCGCAGGGTGAACTGACCCTGCTCGACACCCCGGCGATCGACGCGAGTTCGGCACCGAACACCGTGGAAGGCATCTGCATGGAGGCCGACGCCGTGCTGTTCCTGGTGCGGCATCCGCGCAACGCGGACCTCGGTTTCCTGCACACACTGCAGGACCATCCGATCGCACGGGCGGCGGCGATCAACTCGATCGTCGTGCTGTCGCGCGCCGACGAGCTCGGCGGCGGCCGGTTGGACGCACTGATTTCGGCGCGGCAGGTCGCGCGGCGCTACCGGCGCGAGCCCGAAGTGAGCGAGCTGGGCCAGGACGTCGTGCCCGTCGCCGGGTTGCTGGCCGCGGCCGGCCGGACGATGCGGGAGGACGAATTCGGCGCGCTGGCCGCGCTCGCCGCCCTCTCGCGCACGGAGCTGGAGCCACATCTGCTCTCAGCCGACCGTTTCCTCGCCACCGACACCGGCGTGCGGGCCGCGCTGCTGGAGCGGTTCGGGCTGTTCGGCGTGCGGCTCGCGGTGACGTTGATCCGGCGCGGGGCACACACCCTGCCCGCGCTGGCGGCGCAGCTGGTGCCCAGGAGCGGGCTGGCCGAGCTGCGGGACTCGATCGAGCAGAATTTCGTCGCGCGGCAAGGGATTTTGAAGGCTCGTTCGGCGCTGCTGGGCCTGGAGGTGGTGCTGCGGATGGAGCCGCACCCACACGCGGCAGGGCTCGCCGGTGAGCTCGAACGAACGCTGGCGACCGCGCACGATTTCCGGGAACTGCGGACGCTGGCGTCACTGCGGGCGGGACGGACTTCGCTGCCACCGGAACTGCATGCCGAGGCGATCCGGCTGGTGGGAGGGCAGGGCACCGGGCTCGCGGACCGCGTCGGCGCGGATGACGCGAGCCTGCAGCGCGCAATTTTCGATGCGCTGCGGCGATGGCGGAGTTACGCGGAGGATCCGGCGTGCGGCGTCGGAGAGCGCCGGGTGGCTGCCGTGGTGCTGCGCAGCTGCGAGGAAATGGCGGGCGGCGGGTTTTGAGCACGCGGCAACGCGGGTGTCCACGTTGCCGCCCACTCGCCGGAGATCAGTCCGTGGTCACCGGGGGTTTGAAGTAGACAGTCCCACCGCCGGCCGGCATCCGCCGGAAAAAGTCCACATGAGTAACCGGCCGACCATAATTCTGTCGGCCCGGCACTACATTTTCCGGAATTATGCCGACCGGGGTCCGCTGTGTTAGCGATTCACCGGCATGGGTGCCAGTTGTCCGGTGAAGGCCCCGCTGAGCTGCCATCGATGTCCTCTCAGGAATCACAAAGGGACGGCCCCGTCCGGAGTGAGTCCCGATGGCGGAGCCGTCAAAGATCGCCGAAGATCTTGGCTATCTTTGGGCTTCGGTCCTCCGGTGTCAAATCGAACCCCTACAGGTAACTCGCGGGCTACCCGCTGTCATCCGGGCGAAACAACGCGATGTACCAACGCCGACTCGACCAGGCTGGAAAGAATTCCCACCTCCTCCGGCCGCAGTTCGGACATCGCCAGCGGCCGGCCTGCCAACTGGTCCACAAGTTCGACCGCGGAGCCGTCGAGCCAGTGCAGGAGTGGCGGTTTGCCCGGTTTGGCAAGCAGCAGCCGTCCGGTTGTCTCAGTCCTGACTGTCTTCACAACCGGGTTCAATTGATAAAGACCATCCGGCATCGGGACCGCCGCCGAAGACGGTGCTTCGTCGGCGACCTCCTCGCCGAGCAGAGTTCGCAACAGCCAGCTGGCATCCGGGCCCAGCGCATCCTCCACGCCGAGCAGCCACCGGCCGATCTCCGACTGGCGGGCGCGCGCCGAGGGCAGAAGTGTGTGTGGCCCCAGGGAATCGTCGTCTTGCGCGCGTGTCATGTCTTCGGCGAACTGCCCCAGTAATGCATAAGCGTGGAAAGCCGCTATTGCCTGTTCGACCGGCCAGGCGGCGCCGGACCACGGCGGCCGGAAGATGCGGTCACGAGCGAGGTCGGCGCCGAGGAAATCGTGGGTGATCGCGAGGTCGAAGAATTTCTGGTGTGCCCCTTCATGCACCAGGGCTTCCGCGACGTCGTACGCACAGCTTGGCTGGTCGATGAGGATCAGCCCCGGCACCAGCCGCGAGGACGCCGATACCAGCCCGCCCGAGGTGCCCGGGTCGAGCACCGCGAGCAAAGCAGTGTGCGGCAACAGATCCGCCGCCAACCGCGGACTGACCGTGCACAGCGTGCGCAGCCCGGCTTCGACCAGTCCGAGGGCCTCCTGAAACGGCGGCCCGGCGGCCTCGGTGAGGAGCCTCGGTGGCTCGCCTGGAGCGCCGCCTTGCGCGTGCACAACGCTCAACACCGCGGCGAGCCGTACATTTGCATCGACGCCGGATGTGACACCGAGCCGTGCGCCGTCAACGTTCAGTTCGGTGACGATCCCCGCCAGCTCGTCCTGTTCCTCCGGATCGAAGGCCGTTCGACCGGCGAGCGCCTCGCCGATGCGGAACCGGAACAGCGGATTGTCGAGCTGCTGTTCGCTGAGTTCGGCCTGTCCGGACCCGCACATCTCAGCAGCGAAGCGGTACAGCACCCGGCGTTCGGCGACGACCGTGCCGACCGACCCGAACGCGGTATGCACGGCCGTGGCGTCCGGCCAGCCAGATTCGAGGTTCATCCACAGCTTCCGTGAGCAAGACACCCCCAGGGACTTGGTCAATTTAGCGGGCATCACCACCTTTGCCGAGGCGGGATCAGTTGTCCGACAACAGACTGACCACGCTTCTCAACCAGATCTTGAACTCAGGTAGCCGCACCGAGCAAAGAGACGATTTCGACCAGGCCCAGCACGGCGAGGGTAGCCCCGGCGGTCAAGGTCATCACAAGCATCGTTCGCCAGCCGATCATGGCGACCGCAAGCGCTACCAAAAAGATGACTATCAGCAGGTTCTGCGAACTCATCACGACGCCCCTTTCCGGAGGAAGCCGAGGCCGACGACGGATCCCGACATGCTCGCCCTCGGTGGAAATAGCATCCATCGGTTGTCCGTTGTCTGTCAAGTTACAACAAGTAGACAGACAACTTGCGTCTGCTGTCCGTCCTCTGTTAGCCTCACTGGGATGCTCGGGGCCCCCGATGAGCTTTTGAGAAGGCGATCATGGATGAGGAGAGCTGGTCGCTCTCGCCGGACACGCGCAAGCCACTGCCGGAGCTGATCGAGGACAAGCTCCGGCAACTGATCGAGAGCGGCCGGTTCAAGGCCGGCGATCGTCTTCCCACCGAACCCGAACTCGCTCAGCGGATGGCAGTCGCGCGCAGCTCGCTGCGTACGGCATTGCAACGTCTGCAGTTGCAGGGAATCGTCGAAGTGATGCGTGGCCGCGGCTGGTACGTGCGGTCGACGGACGTCGTCAACCGTGACGACGCACTGGTGCTGGACAACCGGGTCAGCGACTCCGATCTGATGGAAGTCCGAATCGCGCTGGAGGCAACCGCGGCGAGCCTGGCCGCGCTACGGGCGACCGACGGTGAAATCGACGAGATCGCGAAACGCGCCAAGGATCACCAGACAACGGCGCTGGAGGACAAGGACGAGCTGCTTCGCACCGACGAGGAGTTTCACGCTGCCCTGATCCGGGCCGGCCACAACGAACTACTCGAACAGCTCTACTGGTCACTGGTCCCGAAGCTGCGGGACTACCGCCGGAACAGCTACGGGAGTTCGGAAGTGCACAACCGATCGGCCACCGAGCACGACCAGGTCACCTGGTTCATCCGGCGCCGGGACGAAGGTGGCGCGCGCGTTTCGATGACCACACACCTGCTCGGCCTGTACAACGACGTGGCCGCCCACCGTGGCACGGCTCCGCACGAGCGGGCGACCCTCACGACGTACACCTACGACGCCGAAGACGAACCTCGCTGGCACAAGCGTTGAATTAAGCCGAACGGGCCTATCGATTCCCCCCTTTCTCCGCAGATCATGGTTTTGACGAGGCGGAGAGGCAGTGGACGCTGGGGAAACCAGGAGGCACGTCGGTGACGTGCGGCCTCCTGAACACAGCCGCCTGATTCGTCGCCTCTGTATCGGACTCCTCGCCTTCAGTTGTGCGGAATTGGCCGGCACCGTCGTCTGGACCCCGCAGCCGGGCTGGCCTGCCGCGTTGCACCGGCTCATGGAGCTGACCTTTCCGGTGCTGATGCTCGCGGCATTCGGACTTGGCGGGTACGAACTCCTGGTACGTCGATGGCTCGCGGCGGAGCTGACTCGGATCGCGGGCCCCAGAATCGTCGAAGCCCTGCTTCCCCAACAGGTCATGGAGACATTCCTCGAGTCGATCTACGGGGCGAACGAAGCCAATCGTGATGTCATCACGGGCGTGCTCGGCGGTGAGGGCCGGCGCCCGCTCGGTGGCGACCTGACGATCAGCACGCACACCGGAGTGCACATCGATCTCCGGGCGATCGACCACGACTTCTACCATTTCACGCTGGCTGTGACCTACAGCTTCAAAAAGAACGTCCAGGTCGATCGATTCATCATCTTCGCGACCTGCGACGCGCTCCTGCGGGACTCGATCAGCTCGGGATGCCAGCTGCCACTGTTCGAACTCTGGTTCGTGCCCGACAGCGCACTGTTCCAGGAGTCGGTCGAGGGGATGCTGCCCACCGTGAGGCTGGGCATCGAATACGTGGACGACAACGGCGACCACCACATCGCCGAGTCCAGCAAACTCCGGCTGACCGAGGTGAAGCTGCGCAACTGGGCCGACTACCTGTCGTTCTTCCGCGAAGACATGGGCGCCCTGCCGCGGCAGAGCACTCGTGATCATCTCTCCGATCTGCGCATCTTCGAATGTGACCTCAGTGCGATCGCGGATGACGGGCATTCGGTGAGCGCGATCGAACGGCTGTCGGTGCGGGCCAGCGCGCTGCAGCGCATCGATGACGGAATCTGTTACTGGCAGGCCCCGTACCCCTGCTACGTCGACCGGATAACTTTCGCGGTGAAGGAGCTGGACATCGACGGGGCCGACTCGTTCCAGTTCAACATCGCTCCGTTCACCTTCCGGTCCAACACTGCCACCACCCGTTGGCTCAGGCCCGAGGAGCTGCCGGACCTCAATGTGCAGTCCTGGCTGCTTCCGGGCCATGGCGTCGCGCTGTTGTGGCGGCCCCACCAACGGGAAATCGAAGCCTGATGCGGCGGGCCGCATTGGTCGCGGGAACCCTGTCCGTGCTGGCACTGGCGGGCGTCATCGGCTGGCAAGCCGATGACGATTCGGCCTGGCAGCGCGTGGCCTACAAATTGCTGTCCGAGCTGTGGATCCCGTTCGGCCTGGTTGCCCTCCTGCTGTTCTGCTACACGAACTATCTGCGCCCGCGCCTGGCCCGCGAGCTGACGAATATTTCCGGGCCGGCCATTGTCGGATCGATGCAGCCACAACAGCTGATGGAGTTGTTCCTCGGGTCCGTCTACGGAACGAACGAGGCCAACCGCGATGTCGTGACAGCGATGCTCGGCCGGGATCTGACCATCAGCACCGACACCAGTGTCGGGCTGCGGCTCAGCGCCGTCGACAGCGGCCTGTACCGACTGGGTGCGACGGCCACATACCGGTTTCACCACAACGTGCGGGCTGATCGGTTCGTTTACTTCGCGACCTGCGACCCCAGACTGCGGGACTCGATCGTACAGGCATGCGAGTTTCCGCTGTTCGACTTGTGGTTCACTTTGGACAGATCACTGTTCACGCAGTCGACCGACAACTTCATGGCGACGACCGAGATCAGCATCGACTATCTCGGTAGCGACGACCGGCAACATTCGGCTTCGTTTCGCGATCTGCGGACAACCGAGGTCAAGTACCAGGACTGGCCGCGTTATCTGCCATTGTTCCGCGGACCCATCGGATCGTTGCAACAGCAGCACGCGCGCGACTACCTGAGTAGTCTGCGCATCTTCGACTGTTCCTTCACCTTACCGAACGGTGACTCACCGGCAGTCCGTTCCGTCGAGCGACTGAGCGTGCGCCAGTCCGGCCTCGAGCAGATCGACGACGGGTTCTGCTACTGGCAAGCTCCTTATCCGTGCTACATCGATCACATCGAAGTCGACACCCGGGACTTCGATGTCGACGGCACGAGAATCTGGGAGTTCAATGCCATGCCGTTCAGTTTCCGCGCCAGCAACGCGGCCACGTCATGGCTCCCGCCGGAGCAGCTGAGTTCCATAGATCTCCACTCCTGGCTGCTACCGGGCCACGGCGTCGCGCTGTTGTGGCGCGACGTCCGTGGCAGAGAGCTCTGATCAGCACGTCCACTGTGGACTGACTACGCGAAGGTGACGTTCATTTTCGACTCCTTCCCGGTGCTTTCGGCTACTCGAAAGAGAACTGAGTGGTCTACCGGCCGCGGACGAGGCCGGCTTCGACGCGGCCGAGTGGGGTGAGCTCGGCGGGGACCTTGGCTCCGCGCGGGCCCGACTGTCCACTGCGGACGAAGCCACCGTGCACGAGCGCACGGGCGGCGAACGGGTCGCACCAGGAAAGGCCGTCGACGAAGATTTCGGGCTCGTGGCCGCAGGTCAGCTCGACCCGGCCGGCCGCGACGGCCTTCAGGAAGACGCGGTCACGGTAGGAAAGCGTGCGAGGCAGATCGGTGACGGTCACTGTCGGATCCTTTCGGGTTGCCCGGACCGAACAGATCCGACCGTAGCATTTGTTGAACAATCCGGCAATGCATTGCCTTATTGTTGAACGAACTGTAGGTTGGAGGGTGGCCGGGTCGGGCGACCGGAGCCGGTCGAGTGCTGGTGGTGGGGGAGCAACCGGGCGTTCCCCCACCACCCAATTCCATGGGGTGGCAGTGGAACCTCGATGGACTGGCGGCGCGGACCGGCGAGGACTCTCGTTTTCCTTGCGCTGCAACGGTGGCGCTGCGGCAGCAACGGACGCGCGCGGAACGGAACCGAAGCCGCCCGGCCGTCGTCGGATTCGCGCGCACGGCTAGGCCGTGCGCCGACAACGGAACGTCATGGAACGGATCCCGGCATTGCTGACCTTCGCCGATCTGCCCGTCATCGATCACGCACTGCGCGCACGCCTCCACGACCTCGCGGGGCGGAAGTTCAACCCCGCCAAGGTGATGCCCAAGGTCTGCGCAGGCATCACCACGGACCCGCGGGTGCTGGGCGCGGCGCTGACCTGGCTGCTGCACGAGCTGGCCGGTCGACCCGAGGACCTCGACCGGATCCGCCGGGAAGCGCTTTCCGAGTACCACGACGCCGTGCGTCACCGCGCGGCGGACACGATGGCCTACACCCGCGAATTCGTCGCGGAGGCCGCACGGATGTACTCCACCACCGCGGCGGACATGCTGGTGCTCACCGTCGCCGCGGCGCGGCTGGCGTTGGGGTACAGCCTGGAGCTGGTCCGCCGCGACCGGCACGGCAAAGTGCTGCGGATGCGGCTACGCCCGACCGTTTCCGCTTGGGCGTTCCAGCGCAGCTGAGTCCAAAGAGGACTCGCGAAGAGCGGCACGATGGCGCCACACCTGCGCCGCTCTTCGCGAGTCAGGCGACCGAATCCGCGCCGGTCGCGTCCCAGCGGTGGATACCGCCGGTGAACTCGCGAATCCGGCCGGCTTCCGGAGTCTCGAGTTCTTCGAAAAGGGCCTGTGCGCGCAGCCAGTGGTCCTGCGCGAGTTCGGCGCGGGCCGCGCACCGGTGCAGTTCGGCGAGCTCGTTGAGCGCGCGTGCCTGCTGGTAACGCTCACCGCGGTTGATGGCCAGCCGCAGCCCCTGGTCGAGCAGTTCGTACGCCGCGGACAGGCCACCGATGTCCCGGTTCGCGACGCCGAGGTCGATCAGCAGCTCGCTTTCCGTGGCCGGTCCGCTCACCGTGCGCGCGATCCGCAGCGCCTCCGTCAGATGCGCCAGCGCGTCGTCGTAGCGACCGAGGATGCGGTACACGTTGCCCAGCCGGTGCCGGGCATACGCGATCTTCGGGGCCAAATCATTCTGTGAAGCAAGGGAAAGGCTCTGCTTCAGATGGTCGATCGCCTCGGGGTAACGGCCGAGCCTGCCGTACAGCTCGCCGAGATCGGCCAGCACACCGGCTTCGCCGTCCGGGTTGTGCGCCTGCCGCGAGAGCACCAGCCCGCGCTCGTAGCTGTCCATCGCCTCGTCGAAGAAGCCGAGCGTGGCCAGCACGTTGCCGACGTAGTCGTACATCTGGCCTTCGAGGTACGCGCGCCGCCCGCCGCACACCGCGGTGCCCTGGCGGAAGTGGTGCAGCGCCTCGGAAAACTGTCCGAGCCGGTAGCAGACCACGCCGAGCAGGCCGAGCGTGATGGCCTCCAGCGTACGGTCGCCGACCTGCCGGTGGAAGTCCAGCGCCCGGTAGAGGTGATCGCGCGCGTCGGCGGCGCGGCCCTGGTTCAGGTACGCCGAGGCGAGATCGTTGCGGGTGTGCGCCTCCCCCGCCTTGTCGCCGGCGGCGATGGCCGCCGACAGCGCGGCTTCGTGCGTGCGCACCCAGTCGTGGTCGTTGCTGTAGCCGTACAGGTTCAGGTACGCGCGCAGCGACCTGGTCAGCTGCCAGGCGTGCGTGGGCCAGCCCTGCTCCGCGGCGAGACTCACCGCGGCGATCAGGCAGGCACGCTCCGCATCCAGCCAGCGCCGGGCCTCGTCGCGGTTGTTCAGCTCCGGCCGGTGCCGCGGCTCGCTGCCCGCGAGCTCCTTCGTCCACGGGTGCGGCTGCAGCTGGGACGTCGCGTACGCCGTGGTGTGCAAGTAAAAGTCGAGCACCCTGGTGATCGCGGCGCGGCGCTGCTCCGCCGGCTCCTCGTCGCGGACGACCGAGCGGGCGTACTCGCGCAACAGGTTGTGCAGCCGGAAGCGGTTCCGGGTGACGACCGTGGCGAGGTTCTCGTCGACCAGCCTGTCCAGCAGACGCCGTGCCTGCAACGGAGTCAGCTCCGCGAGCGCCGCCGCCGAATCGGCCGTGAAGTCGTCGCCCGGGTGCAGGCCCAGCAGCCGGAACATCCGGCGCTCGTCCGCGGTGAGCGCCTGGTACGACAGGTCGAACACCGCGCGCAGCCGACGGCTGCCGGCGGCGAGTTCACTCAGCCTGTCCCCCGCTTCGGCGAGCCGCGCGGCGAGATCCTCCACTGTCCAAGCCGGACGCGACTGCAGCCGGCGCGCGGCCAGTGCGACCGCGAGCGGCAACCGGCCGCACAGTTCGACCACGCGACGCGCGGCATCGGGCTCAGCCTCGACGCGCTTCGAACCGACGACCCGCACCAGCAGATCCCGGCCCTCGGCGGGGGTGAACACGTCCAGCGGCAGGGTGCGCGCCCCGTCCAGCGCCAGCGCGCGACGGCTGGTGATCAGCACCAGGTTCGTCGAGTCCGCCGGCAGCAACGGCAGCACCTGGTCCTCCGACGCCGCATTGTCCAGCACTACCAACGCGTTCTTGCCATACAGCCTGTCCCGGTAGAGGGTGGCGCGCTCGTCCAGGCTCGGCGGGATCTGGTCGCCGGGCACCCCGAGCAGGCGCAGGAACGAAGCGAGCGCGGCCGACGGGTCCGCCGGCGGCTGGTCCGCGTGCCCCCACAAATCCACGTACAGCTGGCAATCCCGGTAGCGACCTTCGGCGAGCAACTGGTGCGCCGCGTGGATCGCGAGCCGCGTCTTGCCGACGCCGCCCATGCCTTCGATCAGCGAGATGTTCACCGCCGTACCGCGGTTCGTGCCGGAAACCCCTTCCAGCACATGGCGCAGCTCGGCTTCGCGACCGCTGAAGTCCGCGATGTCCGGCGGGAGCTGACGGTGCGCGCTCACCGGCGCGAACTCCGGCCGGTTCACCTCCTGCCGCAGCACCCGCTGATACGCCGCCACCAGCTCCGGGCCCGGGTCCGCACCCAGCTCGCCGACCAGCCGGCGGCGCAAGGTGTCGAACACGTCGAGCGCGGCTGCCTGCTGGCCACTGCCGGCGAGTGCGATCATCAGGCCCGCGTGCACCGCTTCGTGCAACGGGTCGGCCTCCGCCACGCGCTGCAACAACGGCAGAACCTCTTGGTAGCGGCCAAGATCCGACGCCGCGGCCGCGTACTCCACGACGACCGCGCGGTACTCACGGCCGAGCGCGACCACCGTCGGGTGCGACTGCAGCGCGGCCAGCCCCTCGAGCGGATCC
This sequence comes from Amycolatopsis sp., assembly GCF_035546795.1. GTDB lineage: Bacteria > Actinomycetota > Actinomycetes > Mycobacteriales > Pseudonocardiaceae > Amycolatopsis_E. The sequence goes on along the minus strand of NZ_DASZWC010000048.1, from coordinate 43,086 downwards.
CCGCGCCAGAGCCCGACCGCTTCGGCGAACAACCCGCACGCCTCGGTCAGCTCGGCTTCGTCCCGCACCTGGCGCGCCCGCGACACCAGCCGCCGGAACACGAGCAGATCGTGCTGCCCTTCGGCGACCGTGAGCTGGTAGCCACCCCTCGAAGCCACCAGCGGCTGGGCGCCCTCGCCATCACCGACTGCGCCGGGCTGGAGCCGGCGGCGCAGCCGGGAAACCCTGGACTGCAACAGGTCCACGGTGCCGTAAGCCGGGCTCGCGCCCCACACCGCTTCCACCAGCGCGTCCCGGACCACCGGCACGTTGGGCGACAGCGCGAGCAGGCCGAGCAGCACGCGCTGGGTCTCCGAACCGGGGTCGACCACCGCGCCGTCGACCGAAACCCGCAGCGGGCCGAGCACCTCGACGCGCAGGCCACCGGCGCCCGCGTGATCGCCGCCCGCTTCGCGGATCAGCTCGCCGAGCTCCACCCGCGACAGGCCGAGCACGTCACCGAGCTTGCGCAGGGTGGACGCGCGCGGCCGCACGACACGGCCCTGCTCGACGTCGCGCAGGCCCGCCACGCTCAGCCCGGCGAGCTCCGCGACCTCGCGCTGGGTCAGCCCGGCACGCCGGCGAAAGTTCTGGACGAGGCCGCCCAAGCGGCCACGTGAACCGTCCGCCACAACCAATCACCTTCTCAGTGACACCGAAATTCGAGCTGGTGGTCCTCAAGGCAACCGATGTTGTCAGCACGAACTTCGAAAACACTTCGAAAGCGCTTCGGGCGTTTCCAGGCGCGACCCGGCGGTGTCGAAAGTCCACACGCGACGCTTACGGTCGAACGCGGAACGTAGGCTCAGGCTATCGGCCGGGACGGCTCTTCCACAGCCGCCAACCGGGCCCGGATCTCCGGCGCACCGGGCGCGCGAAGCTCGTCCAGGATCCGCAGGGCTTCGCGCCAGTCACGCCGCGCCGCGTCGGTGGCGCCCAGCGCGAGGTGGCTTTCCCCGAGCCGCCCCAGCGTGCGCGCTTCGTGGAATCTGCTGCGCACCTGACGTGATCGCTTGATCGATTCCTGATAGCACTCGACGGCGTGGTCGTAGCGCTGGAGGTTGTGGTGCGCGAGGCCGAGCGTGTCCCAGGTGCTGGCCTGGCCGACGACGTTGCCCAGCTCCTCCTGGATGGCCAGCGCGCGCTCGCAGTAGATGATCGCCTGCTCGTGCTGCCCCAGCCGCGCGTAGCTCCAGCCCGCGTTGTTCAGCGCGCCCGCCTCGCCGATGCGGTGCCCGGCGCTGCGGAACAGTTCGAGCGCCCGCAACGCGTGGTGCAGGCTCTGCGCCGGACGGTCCTGCCGGTCGTGGATCCAGCCCATCGCCTGGTGTACATCGGCCTGGTAGACCGGATCGCCGAGCCGGACGAACAGATCGAGCGCGAGGGTCAGCTGGGCCAGTGATTCGTCGGTGCGGTCCATCGCGAGATAGAACACCGCGAGCCCGCGATGGCTGTGCGCTTCACCTGTCGGGTCGCCGGCGCGCATCGCCGCGTGCAGCGCCGACTGGTACGTGCTCAGCTCGCCGAGCCAGTGCCCGACCTGGTGGTGGAACGTGTTGGTGAGCGCGCAGGCCAGCTGCCAGGCATGCGCGTCGAAGCCCTGCTCCACCGCCAGCTGCACGACGGCGAGCAGCACCGGGTACTCGGCCCCGAACCAGACCGCGGCCTGCTCGTCCGTCATCGGCTCGGAGATCACGCCCGGCTGCGCGGGTTCGAGCACGATCGGCTCGCGTTGCGGGCTGAACACCCTGGCCGCGGTGTGCGCAGTGTGCAGGTAATGGCTCAGCATCCGGCGGGTCGCCGCGTGCCGCTCGGACTCGGAGTCGTACGCGCGCGTCAGCTCGATCGCGTAACTGCGGAGCAGATCGTGGAAGGTGTACCGGCCCGGACTGCGCTCCACCGCCAGATGCGCCCTTGTCAGCTCGGCCAGCAGCACACGTACTTCGCGCGTGGGCACGCCGAGCAGGCTCGCCGCCGCCGGAGTGCTGACGTGCGGGCCGGGATGCAGGCCGAGCAGCCGGAACAGCCGCGCCGCCTCCGGGCTGACCGCCTGGTACGACCACGAGAACACCGCGCGCACGTCCGTTGTGGGATCCCCGCCGTCGAAGGCGTCGAGGCCGCCGCGCGCGGCCCGCAGCTCATCTGCCAAGGCTGCCAAGGAAAATCCCGGGTTCGTGGCCGCGCGGGCCGCGACGATCGCCAGCGCCAACGGCAGCCGCGCGCACAGCTCGCTGATCTCCTCGACCGCCTTCGGCTCGGCCTCGACGCGGCACCGGCCGAGCCTGCGGGCAAGCAGCTCCCGCACCTCCGCGGTGGGCAGCAGATCGAGGTTCACCGCATACGCGCCGTCGGCCGCGACGAGGCTGGAAAGTTGGTTGCGGCTGGTCACGACTGTCAGACAGCCGGGTGCGCCGGGCAGCAGCGGGCGCACCTGCTCGGCGTCGCTGGCATTGTCCAGCACGATCAGCATCCGCTTGTCCGCCAGGAGACTCCGGTACAGGGCGAACTGCGCCTCCGGGCTGGCCGTGCTGACCTGGGTGGACACGTCGAGCGCGTCGAGGAACCCGCGCACCGCTTCGTCCGGGGTGACCGCGGCGCCACCGGAATCGAAGGCGCGCAGGTTCACATACAGCTGACCGTCCGGGAACCTGTCGCGCACCTGGTGCGCCCAGTGCACCGCGAACGTCGTCTTGCCGACACCAGCGCCGCCCCACACGGTGACCGTGGTGGGCGCGGGGCTGCCGTCCGGGGGCAGCAATTCGTTCAGCAGCGCGAGATCCTTGTCCCGCCCCGCGAACTGGGGCATGTCCGCGGGCAGCTGGCGCGGCACCGTGGTGGCGGCCGGCGCCGCGGGCTGGCTCTGTTCCTCCGCACGCAGCAGCTGCAGTTGGGTGTCCTGTAACAGCCGCCCCGGCTCCACGCCCAGCTCCGACACCAGCCGCGCCCGCGCGACGCCGTACACGTCGAGGGCTTCGGAAGTGCGGCCAGACCTGTGCAGCGCCAGCATCAGCTGCGCCTGCAGGCGTTCGCGGAACGGGTTCTCCTCCGCTGCCTGCAACAACTCCCGCACCGCGGCCGCGTGCTGACCGGACGTGAGCTGCGCGTCGAAATAGTCCTCCAGCGCCGCCAGCCGCCGCTCCTCCAGACCGGGCACCTCACGCGCGGCGAGCGCCTCGGTGACCCCGCCGAGCGCGGGCCCGCGCCACAACGCCAGCGCCGCACGCAACCTGTCCGCCGCCGCGTCGACGAGGCCCGCGGTGCGATCGGACCGTGCAGACGCGACCGCTTCATCGAAAGCGTGCACATCCAGCTCGCCGGGACCGACTTCGATGTAGTAGCCGGGCGACCGGCGGACGATCACGTTGCGCCCGATGAGCTTCCGCAACTCGGACACGTACACCTGCACCTGTCCGCGCACGCTCGCCGGCGGATCGCCGCCCCACACCAGGGAGATCAGCTGCTGGTCGGGCACCACCCGGTTGGCGTTGAGCAACAGCGCCGCGAGTACGGCACGTTGCTTCGGACCGCCGAGACGCACCGGCCCGCCCGGCCCGGACAGCTCGACCGGCCCCAGCAGGTGATAGTGCACTCCGCGAGCCCTTCCGGTCGCCAATGGGCCTGGGTCAAGCATTTCCGACTGTGCCAGGCAAAGGCAACGATCGCAAACCATTTGGGGTGGAGAATTTACTCAGCCGTAAAGCCCTGGCCTGCGCACACGGGGTGTCAGCCCTGCCCGGAAACGACGTCGGCGACGTCCGACATCAGTTCCGCCACCACGTCGCCCGACAGGATCAGCTCGGTCTGTGTGCCGGGATTGACCGCGAGCACGAACTCCTCGCCCGGCCAGTTCGCCAGCAGCAGCACGAACGGGATCCGGATGGCGTGCTGATCGACATGGCGCAGTGTATCCATCGAGCTCATCGCCATGATCACGGGGAGACCGGGCGGGCCGAGCACGTACCAGGGGAAACCTTCCTCGAGCGGATCGGCGTCCGGCCGGGTGGCGAGCACGGCCACCTCCGCCTCCATCAGCGCGCCGAGGAAGGCCTGGATATCCCCGGCCGCGGACGCCGCCGACAGTTCGGCCTCCAGCTCGTTGCCGGGCGTCCAGTTCGCCACGGCCGAGCCGAGCACGGCGCCGCAGATTTCCCGCACCTTTTCGTGCAGGATGTCCATTTGCAGCTCGCCCATCTCCTCGTGGGTGACCAGCGGCTGCCTGCCCTCGGCCACCTCCACGATCTGCGCCAGCGGCAGCGTGGCGCCGATCTGCATACCCGGGTCGAGGAAGAGCAGCTTGTCTTCGCCCGGAAAACGCTCGCGCAGCGCGGAAAGGCTCATCGCCACCTGACCGCGGGCGAACCGGCCGAGCCCGGCGGCCAGTGCCTCGGGCGAGGTGTACGCGAGTACGAACCAGTCCTCCGCGGCCGGGATCTGCTCGGCCAGCGTGCGCCAGTCTTCGCTGTCCCGCGGCGGAAGTTCGGGAACGTACAACGGAGCCTTGGTGACCAGCCGCGCGTACTCCTGCCCGTTTTCCTGTTCGGTCGCGGCCAGCAGGGCGCGCTCGACGTCGTTGGCCGGTTGCCATCCGGGATGCATGTCCGAACCCTAGCCCGATGGGGCTTAGATGGAGGTATGGCACGCACTCTTCTGGTGGCGCCCGGGCAACGCGGCGCGCTTCCGTCCATCCGGGACGCGTTGGAACTCGCGGACGAAGGTGCGGTGATCTCGCTGGCTCCCGGCGAGTACGAGGAACCGCTGGTCATCCAGCGCCGGAAACTCATCATCAGCGCGCGGGAACCCGGCACGGTCACGATCGGTTCGCCGTTCCCCGAGCAGCCGACGGTCTCGCTCGTCAACGCGCAGGTGGACCTGATCGGGCTGACGGTGCGCTCGTCCGAGAACTCCGCCGTGCGGATCAACGGCGGCAAGGTGAAGATCAGCGACTGTGCGGCGGAAGCCGGGTTCGCCGCGGCGGTCAGCGTGTCCGGCGGCGCGAACGTCGAACTGCACAACATCAAGATCAACGGTGCGCAGTACGGCCTGGTGATCGAGGATTCCGACGGCCTCGTCGACCGGTGCGAGGTCACCGACATCGCCGACGACGGGATCATCCTGCGGCTCGGCGCGCAGGTGACGGTGCGCAACACCACGGTCGCGCGCTGCGGATTCCGCGGGGTTTACATGTACCAGGCGGGAAACTCCGGCGTCGAACGCTGTGACATCTCGCAGACCGGGGACGCCGGGATCGCGGTGGCGGACCAGACCTCGCCGAAGATCACGGCCTGCTGGGTGCACGACACGCAGGGCAACGGCATCACCTTCGGCCGCGGCTGCGGCGGTCTCGTCGACGAGTGCCGCGTGGAGAACACCGCGAGCCCGGGCATCTTCCTCGCCGAGGGCGCCAACCCGGAGATCCGGGAACCCGCCGACAGCAAGGGAAAACCGTTGGTCGGGGCCGTCGAGAGCACGCGCAACCACCAGGATGTCGAGACCATGGACCGGCTGCTCGGCGAGCTGGACGGGATGATCGGGCTGGCCGGGGTCAAGGACGAGGTGCGGGCCCTGATCGACGAGATCCAGGTCAACGAGTGGCGCCGCGGCGAGGGCCTTTCCGTTGGCGCGGCGAGCAATCACCTGGTTTTCGCGGGCGCGCCCGGCACCGGTAAGACCACCGTCGCCCGCATCTACGGGCAGTTGCTGCAGGCGCTGGGCATTTTGCCGAACGGACGGTTCAAGGAGGTCTCGCGGCGCGACCTGGTGGGCCAGTACATCGGTCACACCGCGGAAAAAGCGGCGTCGGTCTTCGACGAGGCGCGTGGTGGTGTGCTGTTCATCGACGAGGCGTACACGCTGTCCCGCTCCACCGGCGGCGGCAGTTCCGACTTCGGCCAGGAAGCCATCGACACCCTGGTGAAGCTGATGGAAGACCACCGGGACGAGGTCGCGGTGATCGTCGCCGGGTACACCAAGGAAATGCTGGACTTCATGGACGCCAACCCCGGCCTGGCGTCCCGGTTCGCCAAGACGCTGGAGTTCGAGAACTACTCGCCCGAGGAGCTGGTGCAGATCAGCACCCGGATGGCACAGGGCGACGACTATCTGCTCGGTGAAAACCTGGAGCTGGCCCTGCTGGAGTGGTTCAGCCAGGTGGAGCGCGACCAGAACTTCGGCAACGCCCGCGAGGCGCGCAAACTCCTGGAGCGGATGCGGAAGTCCCAGTCCTCACGCCTGCGCCTGCTGGGCCACCGCCCGACGCGGGACGATCTGCGCACGCTCTCGCTGGACGACCTACTGGCCGCGATCAGCGACTGACACTCCGCACCAGGCCAGGGCCTTCCCCGCAACGGGCAAGCGAACGCGACACACGCCCCGGCCAAGCCCCTCCCCGCACCGATCCCAAGCCGCACCTGCGGTTCCGGGTTCGAGTCAAGGCATCTTTCCCGCCTTGACGCGGGCCCGGAACCGCCAACACTCAAAGATCGGGGCGGGGAGGGGCCACACAGCGCGGTCACGCGCGGCCGTTGCCGTCGCGGCTCGGCCAAAAACCTCAAGACTGCGGCGTAGCAGGCATCATCGCCGGAGCGAAATCCAGTGTCGGGCCCTGCGGGATCCGCTGAACCAGTGCCGCGGGCATGTCCACGGCACTGGTCTCCGAATATCCGAGCGCCTCCAGCGCCTTCGCCGACGGCACCGGGAAACGCAGCCCGAGGTCGGTCACCACGCTGTACGCCCCGGCTGTCGCGGTGTCCGACGGCAGTGCCCGCACCACCGCGGCCTCGCCCGGCGGCACCAGCACCCGGTCGGCGAGTTTCGTGCCCGCCCCGTTTTGTTGCGTGGTCTGGATTCCGGTGCCCAGTTTGCTCGCGTCCCCGCCCACGGAGATCGTCGGCGCGCTGTGTGCGTCCCCGGTTCGGGCGCACAACGTGGTGGTGTTCGAACTGGTCAGCGTCGGCGGCCGCGCGGGCGGCGCGGCTTCGCCGGAAGCCGGGGCCAGCGCCGAACTGACCGGCGCGGCGTTCACCGCCGAGGCCGAGATCTGCTTGGGCTGCACCGAATACTGCCCCTGCAGGATGCGCACCTGCAGCTCGCTGAGCGGCGCGAGCCCGTCGGTGCGCACGAGGTAGTACTGCAGGCCCTGGTTGATCGGGTAGTCCACGATGTCGCCGACCGAAAGCCCGCTCAACAGCGCCGAAGACTGGCCGCGGCCGGGCACGTCGATGGCGCCGATGTCCTGTCCCGCCGGGAGTCCGTTCAGCCAGGCCGAACCGACGGTCACCGGGTCGACCCCGGCGCCGAACAGCGAGCGGGTCACGTTCGGGTCGGTGATCCGGTAGCGGTGGTCGTTCCACAGCAGGTAGCTCGTGCCGTCGGTGTCGTCGCGCGCGAGCAGCGCCTGCTGGCCCAGCGGGACTTCCCCGGTCAGGTCCTGTCCCACCAGCAGGGTCGTGGTTGTGATCGGGATGCCCGCCGAGCTTTGCGTGAGCACCGAGCACATCGTCCACGGGATGCTGGTGAGCCGGTCGGTCTCCGGCAGTGACTGCGGGGCGCCGGGGATGCCGACGGTCGCCTTACGCGGCAGGCCGGCGAGGTCCTCGCCGGAAACCCGGTAGGTGGTGACCGTCGAAGCACCGCTGAGCAGCCGCGCGCTCGCGTAGTTCAGCGTCGGTTGCAGGCTTCCCGCGCGGTAGACATACGTGGCGCCTGTCTCGCGCTCGATGATCACGGCTCCGTCGGACTCCCAGGACGTGCCGCCGACTCCGGTGAACACGCCGTACACGCCGAACCCCGCGGCCACCAGCACCGCGATCATCACGCCCGCGAACACCGCGCCGACACCGCGGCGCAGCGGGGTGAGCTCCGGGTCCGTCTCGTGCACGATCAGCGCGGACGTCACGCGCTGCATCATGAACTGGTAGGCCTGCAGTTGATCCCGACGGGTTGGCACGAGCTCCCCTTCAGCCGACCGAGGCCATGAGGCCCTGCACGTATGCGAAGAACCCGGTGATGTAGCCGGCGAACGGGATCAGCGCGAGGATCGCGAGCACGTCGACCACGTCGGCGATCCGGCCGAACCACGGCGTGGGGTTCCGGCGGCTGTAGACCATTCCGGCCAGCGCGATCAGCACCCCGACCGCGGCCACCACCGCGAGGATCAGCGACGGCGCGGTGTTCGCGCTCGCCTCGGCCATGAAGTGTTCGACCAGGGTCGCGGCCACGACGATTCCGGCTGCCAGCAACGGGATCCGCTGCCGCGCGACCGGGAACAGCCGCGCCCGCAACAGCAGCGAGAGCGCCACCAGCGTCAGCATGATCAGCTCGGCCACCTCGCCCGGCACGGCCACGAACACCGAAGCGACGACCGAGGTCACCGCGACCCCGAGCAGCAGGCCGGACAGGATCTCGTCGGCGCGCGCGGTGGCGGCGAAGACGACGGGGGCCGCGGGCGACGGGTCGTCGCCGAGCAGATCGGCGGCGCGCTGCGGAAGCTGCGGCAGCGGCAGCCTGCCGAGCCGGATCGCCAGCAGCGGATACCCGGGCAGCAGGCCGATGCCGACCACCAGCACGACCGCGGCCGCGCTGCCGGCGTCCAGCGAGTTGCCGATGAGCGCGCCGATCACGCCCAGCAGTCCGGTGATCACCGCTGCGATGAACACGCGGCCCAGCACTGTCACGCCGAGGTAGCCGGAGATACCGAAGACCAGCAGCGCCACCGAACCCAGCAGCAGCTGCGGACCGCCGAAGGCCCCGTAGCCGCCTTCAGCCGGCGCGGTGAGCACCAGCCCGCCGACGAACGCGTGCGGCAGCGCGGATCCGGCGAACACCGAACCCGCCTGCGCGTCCGGCACCGCGCGGGCGATCACGATGCCGGTCACGGTCAGCACGACCGCGACCCCGAGCAGCACCAGACCGGGAACCAGCCACGGCGCCCGGAAGAACAACGCGAGCAGCGCACTGCCGCTGAGCACGGTGGCGCCGACCGCGAGCCCGCAGCGCCGGGTGGCGGCCTTGCCCCAGCTGCGGCCGTACCGGCGGGCGCCGCTGGCGATGGCCTCGACCAGGTCGTCGTACTCGATCTCGGGCCATTCGACCTGCCCCGGGACGAGGTGCAGGACCTCGCCGTCGCGCACCCCTTGACCGCCGAGTGTTTGCTTGGGGTCCAGTTGCTCGCCGGTGGGCCGCCGCAGTGCCCAGCCACCGTGGCTCTCGCCGGCATCCGGTGCGTCGTCACCGGCATGGCGGAGCAGGTACGGCAGGAGTTCGGCAACAGTGACATTTTCGGGCAGCGCCACGTCGATCCCGCGCTTCGGCGTGGTGATGGTGACCTTGGCCAGCGCCATACCCATCGCGGATGTCATCGCCGCTGCTCCCCTTTCGCCAGGGCAGGATTGATCATGATCGCCCTGCACGTCAATACAAGCACCACCGCGCTAGACCCCGGCCGGACCAGCTTCGCGGGGCGTTGGGGAGGGTTGGGAACTTGGGCACGATCGTAGTCAAGCGCCCGTTGCGGCGGCCCGCGCCGGAACTGCCGACCGGCGAGCTGATGCTCGACCCGCCACCGGAGAACCCGCCGCCCAGCGGGAAGAACTGGACGCGGGTGCTGATGATCCTGCCGATGGTGGCCGGCACCGGCGGCATGGCGCTGCTCATCGGCGGCGGCCGCGCGTCCGGTCCGCTGATGTACGTCGCCGGCGGTCTCTACGGCGTCGCGGTGCTGGGCATGATCCTCTTCCAGATCCTCAGCCAGTCCGGCCAGGGCGCCAGCAAACAGGACATGATCGCCAGCAGGCGGCAGTACATGCGCCGGCTTTCGCAGCTGCGCGCGCAGGTCCGCGAGACGATCGACAGCCAGCGGCACGCGATGTTCTACCGGCATCCGGATCCGGCGCGGCTGTGGTCGACGGCGCACAGCGCGCGGCTGTGGGAGCGCCGGCCCGGCGACTGGGACTACACGGTGGTGCGGATCGGGCTGGGTCCGCAGGAGCTGGCGACCCGCCTGGTGCCGCCGGAAACCAAACCGATCGACGAGCTGGAACCGTTGTGCGCCATGGCATTGCGGAAGTTCGTCACGACCTACTCCACAGTGCCGGACCTGCCGGTCGCGGTGGCGCTGCGCGGGTTCTCCCAGATCTACCTCACCGGCGACCGCGAGCGGGCCCGTGGGCTCGCGCGCGCGATGGCCGCGCAGCTCGGCACCTTCCACGCCCCCGGTGACGTGCTCGTTTCGTTCTGCATCAAGCAGGAGGACCGGGCGACGTGGGAGTGGGCGAAGTGGCTGCCCCAGGCCCTGCACCCCACGAAGGTGGACGCGGTCGGCCCGATCCGGTTGGTGGCGACCAGTGTCACCGCGCTGGAAGCGATGCTCGACGACGTGGTCGCCAACCGGCCGCGGTTCAACCCGGGCTCGGTGCCCGCCGAGGGCTCCACGCACCTGGTGGTGTTCCTCGACGGCGGGGACACCCGCAGCTCCGAGCACCTGATGATCGAGGGCGGGGTCGAAGGGGTCACCCTGATCAACCTCGCCGACGAGCCGCCGCGCGTGCTCGACCCGGTCACGCTGGTGCTCGACATCGACGAGCACGGCGCGATGACCAGCCGCACCATGGACGGCGGTGGCAGTGTCGGAACGGCGGACACGTTCGACGAGACCGGGATGCGCGCGCTCGCCAGGGCGCTGGCGCCGATGCGACTGTCCAATGTGGCCAGTACCGAGCAGCCACTGTCGGGCTCGCTGGAACTGACCGATCTGCTCGCACTCGGTGATCCGTACGAGTTCGACCTGGCCAAGAGCTGGGCCGCCCGGTCCAACCGCGACCGGCTGCGCGTCCCGATCGGCGTCAACGCCGACGGCAGGCCGATGGAGCTGGACCTCAAGGAGTCCGCGCAGGACGGCATGGGCCCGCACGGTCTGCTCGTCGGCGCCACCGGTTCCGGTAAGTCCGAGCTGCTGCGCACCCTCGTGCTCGCGCTCGCCGTCACGCACGACTCGGAGATCCTCAACTTCGTGCTGGTGGACTTCAAGGGTGGCGCTACGTTCACCAAGCTCGACCGGCTGCCGCACACCAGCGCGGTGATCACCAACCTCGCCGACGAGCTGCACCTGGTGGACCGCATGCTCGACGCGATCCAGGGTGAGCTGCTACGCCGCCAGGAACTGCTGCGCAAGGCGGGCAACTACGGTTCCCAGCGCGACTACGAAAAGGCGCGGATAGCCGGTGCCCCACTGGATCCGCTGCCCGCGCTGCTGGTGATCGTCGACGAGTTCTCCGAACTGCTCACCGCCCGGCCGGACTTCATCGACATGTTCGTCCAAATCGGACGGGTCGGCCGGTCACTCGGCGTGCACCTGCTGCTCGCTTCGCAGCGGCTGGAGGAAGGCCGGCTGCGCGGCCTGGACTCGCACTTGTCGTACCGGATCGGTCTGCGTACGTTCTCCGCGATGGAGAGCCGGGTGGTGCTGGGCACGCCGGACGCCTACCAGCTGCCGCGCGCGCCCGGTAACGGCTACCTGCGGGCGGGCACCGACGGGATGATCCGGTTCAAGGCCGCCTACGTCTCCGGGGTGCACCGGCGGGGCTCGATCCAGCACACCGACGACGAGGGCCGTCAGATCGACCCGGTGCAGGACTACTCGACCCGTTACCTGCGGCCGAGGCTCGCCGAAGCCTTGCCGCAGCAGGAAAACGAGACCCCGGACGAGCTCGCCGAGACCCTGCTCGACGTGCTGGTCGAGCGGATGGAAGGCAAAGGCGTGCCCGCGCACCGCGTGTGGCTGCCGCCGCTCGCGGAGCCGCCCACGCTGGAAGACCTGGTGTCCACGCTCGTCGTCGACCCGGAACGCGGCCTGACCAGCGAAGTCCGCGAGTACCGCGGGTCGCTGCGCGCGGCGGCCGGCATCATCGACCGTCCTGCCGAACAGCGCCGCGACGTGTGCTGGCTCGACCTCGCGGGTGCGGGCGGCAACGTGGTCGTCGTCGGCGGACCACACAGCGGCAAGAGCACCGTCCTGCGCACGCTCATCGGCAGCCTCGCGCTCACCCACACCCCGCGCGAAGTGCAGTTCTTCTGTCTGGACTTCGGCGGCGGCGGGCTCACCGCGATGCGCGACCTCGCGCACGTCGGCGGCGTGGCCACCAGGCGCGACGTGAACCAGGTCCGGCGCACGATCAGCGAGGCCTACAACCTCCTGATCGAACGCGAGCAGCGCTTCGCCGAGCACGGTGTCGACGGCATGGCCGGGTACCGGAAAATGTTGCGGGAGAACCGGTTCCCGGAGGACCGCTTCGGCGATCTGTTCGTGGTGATCGACGGCTGGGCCACCCTGCGCACCGAGTTCGAGGACCTCGAGCCGAAGGTGATCGAGCTGGTCAACCGCGGGCTCGCGTTCGGGGTGCACGTGATCGGCGCCGCGAACCGGTGGATGGACCTGCGGATGACGGTGCGGGACATGTTCGGCAGCCGGGTGGAGCTGCGGCTCGGCGACCCGGCGGACTCGGTGTTCGGCCGCCGCCAGGCCGCGACCGTGCCCGAGCAGTCGCCCGGCCGCGGCCTTTCGCCGGACGGGATGCAGTTCCTCGCCGGGGTGCCGCGGATCGACGGCAAGCAGACCGACGTGGATCTCGTCGAAGGGGTCGCCGAGTTCATCAAGGCGGTCAACGACTCCTGGTCCGGTCCGGTCTCGCCCGCCGTTCGCCTGCTGCCGCCGGAACTGCCGTATCACGCGCTGCCGCCGGTGAACCGGATGGATCCGCGCGGGCTGGCGATCGGTATCTCGGAGGAGGATCTGCAACCGGTCCACCTCGACTTCACCGCCGAGCCGCACCTGTTGCTGCTGGGCGATGTGGAGAGCGGGAAGAGCTCGTTCCTGCGCGCGACCGCGAGCAGCCTGATGGCACGCTACCGGCCCGACGAGGTGCAGCTCGCGGTGATCGACTACCGGCGCAGCCTGCTCGGCCTGGTGCCCGACGAGTACCTGATCGGTTACGCGGCGACATCCACCACGGCCAAGGAAATGGTCGACCTGACGGTCAACGCGATGACGAAACGGTTGCCGGGGCCGGACATCACCCCCGAGGAGATCCGCACCCGCAGCTGGTGGAGCGGGCCCGAGCTGTTCCTGCTGATCGACGATTTCGACCTGGTGGCACCGAACGCGCACCAGAACCCGCTGGCCCCACTGCTGGAGTTCATGACACAGGGCCGCGACATCGGGTTGCATCTGATCATCACGCGGCGCACCGGTGGCGCCGGGCGAGCCCTGTTCGACCCGGTGCTGTCGCGGATCCGGGATCTGGCCTCGCCCGGCATCCTGATGTCCGGCAACCGGGAGGAGGGCCCGCTGCTGGGCAACCTCCGGCCGCAGCAGCTGCCGCCGGGCCGCGGCTGGCTGATCACCCGGAACAAGGGAGCGCGGCTGGTGCAGTTGGCGCATCTGCCGGCGCAAGGTTGACGCACCGCGTTTGAATGACAGGGAGCGGACGGGCGCGCAGGGCCCGTCCGCTCCGTCCTTTGTGGAGGTTGGACAAGTGCTTGTGTGGTCCGGCTGGAGCGGCATCGGGGTCGCGTTCGGTGGCCCGCGGCACACCCGCTGACCGGCCAGGCCGTGCAGACGCGCAACCGGCACCGGTTCTTCTGGGTGCCGATCGCCGCTGTCGCGGGCGTGGGCGCCCTGATCGTCTCCTTCACGCACTGACCGGGTCAGAGCCCGGGGCAACCCGCCCGGGGCTCAGTACCGGCCCGGCCGCCCGATCAGCTCCAGCTCGGATTTGCCAGGACCGAGCCACACGTAGTGGTTCCCGGTTTCGGACAGCACCGCCATCATGTCGTCGCGCAGCATCGGCAGCTGCTGTGACGTGCGTGGGGTGAGCCGCATGGCGGAGGCGACGATCTGCGCCTCGCTCGGGGTCAGCCGCTGCATCATGACGATGCTCGCGTTCGGCATGGCCGCGACGTTGTCCGGCGTCAGCCGTCGCAGCACCGTCAGCCTGGTCTCCCACGCCACCGGTTCCGTCGCCGACGGCGGCTGTTCGGTGTCATGCAGAACGAGGACCGGCGCATCCGCGGAAGCCGTTGTCTCCACCGGGGATCCGGGCGGCAGCACGGCGACCCGGTCGGTCCGCCCGGTCGCCGAACGGCCGAGATCGGACCAGCCCTTCGGCTGTGCCGTCAGCACCTTCACCCGCGCGCCGTAGCCCAGCGCGCGGTACGCGAGCAGTCGCGCAGCCCACGCGCCGCCGATCAACATCACCGTTGTCGGCTCCGGCTGGAACAACGCCAGCGCCACCGGGAAGCCGGATTGGTTGCGGCCCAGGCGAAGCCCGAAGGACGCACCGGCCACCTGCAGGCGGTCCAGCTCCGTTGCGGACGCCTGGTGCCAGCCGATCCGCAGTCGCGGGATCGCCCGATGCCTGCGCTGCCGCCATTCCCGTTGGTCCGGTACCACCGGCGACGGACCGCCACCGGTCGGGCGGTGCCCCGGCGGGGCGGGCGGCGCGGCGACGGAAAGCCCGAGCGGGCGCGCAGTCTCCACCGTTGTGGCCAGCGCCTGCGCCGCGGCCTGCTGGCGTTGCTGCGCAGGCGGCGGGGCTACGGCGGTGGTCGGCGGCGCGTACCCCTGATAGGGCGCGCCCAGCACCTGGCCGCCGTGGGGAGCCGGTTGTTGTTGCGGCGGCGGGTAAACCGGCTGCTGCTGTGGTTGGTGGCGGCCGGCTTGCTGCTGTTGCTGCGGCGGCGGTGCCGCGGCAGCCTGGCCCGGCGGCATCGGACGCGCGGGGGGCTGGTTGGGCTGGTTTATCGCGCACCTCCTCCACTGGGCGCCGAAGCATACACAGCCGGCGCGTGTTGACCGTCCAAACGGGACAGTCGGGCGCCGGCACGTCCGGCGATCTGCGTGACGAGTTCACTCAGCTGCTGGTAACGCTCGGGCGGGATCGCGATCCGGACCAGACAGCGCAGGCTGGTGCCGTCGTTCGCCGGCTCCAGCAGCAGCGCGACGCTGACCAGCGCGGCAGGTACCTCCAGGAACGCGGCGAGCAGGCTGGTGCCGCGCTCGGCGTCCGGCCAGGCCTCGACCCAGAAGCAACCGTGCGCGAGCCGGGCGGAATGCCAGGCCTGCCAGTTCTCCCTGATCCGCGCGCCGGGCAGCAGATCGCAGGACCGGGAAAGCGCTTCCACCACTCCGTCGGCGTCCAGCAGCCGGGCGACGAGCCCGCGCCGCCGCAACGCACGCTCCGCGCGCCTGGTCACTTCGGCGAGCACCGCCGGTACGTCCACGTCGTCGCCGGCGCTGTCCACCATCGACTCCGCGACCTGCTGCGCGTCCAGCCGGACGGCCACCCACAGGACGTTCCCGCGCGGGTCCCGGTGCGAAACCACCTGGATCACCACCCCGGCCTGCTCGGATTCGGCGGCGATCCCGGACAGCGCGCCCAGCGGCACCGGCGGCAGCGGACCGGGGACGGCGACCTCGAGCACGGCGAACCAGCCCGCGCCGTCACTGCCCATGCCGAGTTCGGTGTCCCCCGGCCCGGCGATGTCCTCCACGACCAGATCCGGGGCCAGTTCGGACAGCGCCGTCAGCCGCGGGTCGTCCCGCGACTCCCCTGCCGACCCTTCCCTGGCGCGAAAACGTAGCCACAGCAGGAAACTCTCGGACCACCAGCGCCCGCCGCCCCGGCCGAACATCAGAATCAGCACGGCGAGGCCGAGCACCCCGCCGACGATCATCGACCAGAGTTCCTGGAACACCACGAAGAACACGACCACCAGGACGACCTCGAACGCCAGCAGCCTTGCCAGGCTGAGGGCACCGAGCTTTCCCGGCGAGCGGCGAGGCCGGAACCAGGCGGCACCGCGGGTACGGCCACGCGGCGCCTCTGGCGCCTTGAATTGCGTGGCGGCCTGCGGCAGCTGACCCGACATCATGGGGGTAACCACTCGCCCAAACTAAACGATTTACCCAGCGAATGCGCGCAGTCATCTCGCGCTCTTGGACCCCGATCGCCGGTCCTCCCGTAGTCCACCCGCACCCGTCCGCACCCCCCATCCGGACAGGTGGCCCCGACCTGGCAGTTCATCCCGTTTTCACCTCCGAAAAGGCGTCGGCCGGGTGCCAGCGTCTTCGGTCACGCTGTGGAGGCAAGCTAGCAGTAGCAGTTCCTTCGGAGGGGCAAAGAAAGGTGGCGTCACCACTCGCCGACACCGAGCCGGACGGCCCGGCGGATCTGGTCCGTGCGTATCTGAACGGAATCAGCCGCACCGAATTGCTCACTGTCGAGCAGGAGGTGGACCTCGCCCGCAAAATCGAGGCAGGTCTGTATGCGGAGCATCTGCTCGCCGTAAGCCCCGACGTCGAAGCCGGCCGTCGCGCCGACCTCAAGGCAGTCGCCGATGAGGGCCGTGTGGCCAAGAATCATTTGCTGGAAGCGAATCTGCGCCTAGTCGTGAGCATCGCCAAGCGCTACACCAACCGCGGGATGTCCCTGCTCGACCTTATCCAGGAGGGCAACCTCGGCCTGATCCACGCGGTCGAGAAGTACGACTACACCCCGGGTTTCAAGTTCTCCACGTATGCGACGTGGTGGATCCGGCAGGCCATCAGCCGCGCGCTGGCCGACCAGTCCCGCACCATCCGGATCCCGGTCCGGCTGGCCGAGCAGGTCAACAAAGTGACCCGTGCCCGGCGCGAGCTTTCGCTACGCCTCGGCCGCGAACCACGGCACGAGGAGACCGCCCGCGAACTCGGCCTGTCCACGTTCCAGGTCATCGAACTCCTTTCCTACAACCAGGAACCGGTCAGCCTCGACCAGGCCGTCGGCAGTGACGGGCGCAGCGTGCTGTCCGATTTCCTCCGCTACACCACGCCGTACGCGCGGTCGGGGGAGATCGTGGCCAGGCAGGTGCTCCGGCACGAGATCGATTCGCTGCTGGACACCACGCTCAGCGCCCGCGAACAGCAGGTGATCCGGCTGCGCTGCGGGCTCGACGACGGCAGACAGCGCACACTCGACGAAGTGGGCAGGGAGCTCGGGGTGACGAGGGAACGGATCCGGCAGATCGAACGCCGGACCCTGCTGAAGCTGCGTGATCCCTCACGGGTGGCGCGGTTGCAAGCCTACGTGTCCTGACAGTCCACAGTGGAGGCTCACCGGCCGCCTTCGGCGACCAGTGCCATGCCCTCGGCGGTGACACGCAGCAGGCTGGGCAGCAGCTCGGCCTGCTGCTCGAACTCCCGGACGTCGTTGGCCATCTTCCTGGCCATCGCCGAACCGGTTTCCGCCACCAGCGCGAAGTCCGGGCACGGGATGAGCACGACGAAGTCGGTCCAGCCCGCCGGCGAATCGGCGATCCAGGAGTGGAATCGCGGCAGCATGATGGCGGCGGCCGCATTGATCCCGTCCGACCTGCTGATCCGGCCGAACGTACCGTCCTCGGTTTCGCCGACGCCGAACTGCAGGCCGGTCGCCATCGCGCCGATCGCGTCGGCCATCCGGCCGGCGAACTCGTCCTCGCCGCCGAGCTGGTTGTTCAGCAGGTGCACCATCCCGATGGTGCCGTGCGGGGTCCGGCCGACCCGCGCGATCGTGGCGTAGACGTCGTCGCCGGCCACCGGGACCCACGGCATCATTTCCTTGATGCTGTCGCTGACCGAAAGCGAAGCACTGCGCAGGATCGGCATTTCGACCTCACCCAGTGACTCCTGTTCGTCCGCTTCCGCGGCTTCGGCCTCCAGCACCTCGCGCGCCCGCGCGAAAGCGGCGTCCCAGTCGTCCGGCCCGGGTCGGTCGAACTGGTGCACCACCTTCATCTCGCCGAAAGTGCCGCGGATGAACGCCGCGTCGAGCCTGGACGGTTCCCACAGCGCGAAGATCCCGGTGATCTCGCCGGGCCGCACCCCTTGTTCCGCACTGAGTTCCTGCCACACCCGCCGGACAGCGGTGTCCTCCCGCGCCGTCGTACCCGCACTGACGGCGTCGTCGAGGTCGTCGCCGCGGAGGAAAACGACGAAGTTGCGGGTGGGATCGGTGTTCGTCACGTAATCTCCAGTCAGCGGGAATGATCAGGGTCAACCCTACAAACGGGTGTCAATCCCGTACCTGGTGTCCATTCTGGACAGACGTCCGTATCCGAACCCGTACCGATCTCCCGTACCCGTGCCCTGACCTGCGGTTTCGACCGAAAAGCACGGTCAGCGCACGGTAGTTGATCGGTCAGTGCGGTTGGGCACACTCGGGGAGGACGAGGGAAACCATTCTGGGGGGAATGGACGGCTGAGGAATGTCCGAGACTTCCGCTTCCTGCGCCCTGTGTGGCGGTGAAGGTTCCGACGGCTGGTACCTGGAGCCGGTTTTCGACCACGAGACCGGCCTGATCACTTCGCGCGTGGTGGACTGCGACGCCTGCCGCGACTACGGCAACCCTGTCACCCCGCTGCGCACCCAGCGCCGGACCGCGACGAAGAAGCGCACGCCGGCCCGCCGCCGCGCACGACTCGTCGAAGCCTGGCTGCGCGGGAAGTCGCGCGGCACCCGGATCAGCGCTTGAGCTGGTAGGCCGTTACCAGCTGCTCTTCCGCCCCGTCGAAGTACTCTTCGAGCCGGCGCTCCGCGTCGGCGAGATCGCCAGCCGCGATCAGATCGGCGATGGACCGGTTGAGCCCGAGGTAGGGCTCGTGGAACTCACGCGGTCGCGACATCACATGGAAAGCCAGGCGAAGTTCGGCCAGCAGCTGCCGCATGATCTCGTCCACACGGGGGCTGCGGGCCAGCGCCGCCAGCGCTTCGTGGAAGCGCATGTTCGCCGTGCCGACACCCATCCAATGCTCCTGCTTCGCGGCCTCTTCGCCCGCCGTCACGGCGTCACCGACCGCACTGACCAACTCCGGCGCCGCGCCTTCGGCGTAGCGCACCGCGGAGGTCTCGAGCATGCGTCGGATGCGGTAGAGGTCCACCACATCCTCAGCCGAGAGCACGCGCACGAACACACCGCGGTGGAACTCGTGGACCAGCAGCCGCTCGTGCACGAGCAGGCGAAACGCCTCGCGGAGCGTGTTGCGGGAAACCGCGAGCGCACGCCCGACACTCTCCTCGGACAGCCGCGTCCCGGGCAGGAGCGCGCCGTCGATGATGCGCTGGCGCAACACATCCGCCACCCGCTCGGCCGTACTGGTCCGGTCGAGAAGCGTGCGGTCACCTGCCAGCAGATCCGCAAAGGGATCTTCCGCCGTGGTCATCGGACCTCCACTCGTCCCGGCGAGTTTAACAACAAAGTTGCACAAGCTCCTTGCAGTATTGTTCAACAATTCGCTACGGTTGCCCGCATCACCAAGGATCTCGCCCCGGAAGGCGGTGATCGGCGATGAGGCTGTTGCGTTGCGCCGATTCAGGACTGCTCGTCGAGCTCGACGAACTGAACGAGGTGCTGACCCTGCACGCCGCGCTGACCGCCGAGCTGCCCAAGGGCGTGACGGAACTGGTGCCGGCGTCACGTTCGCTGTTGCTGCGGCTCGATCCCGAACACGCGGACATCGAGCAGATCGAGGGCCTGATCCGGGGCCTGCCCGGCCGGGTGCCCGCGGAACAGGAGCTGGTGTCGGTGCCCGTGGTCTACGACGGCGAGGATCTGCACGACGTCGCCCGGCTCACCGGGCTCACCGAGTTCGAGATCGTCGACGCGCACACCAGTACAGAGTGGACAGTCAGTTATGCCGGTTTCGCACCGGGTTTCGGGTATCTGTCCGGAGGTTCCCCACTGTTGAACGTGCCCCGCCGGCACGTCGCCCGCACCAGGGTGCCCGCCGGTTCGGTCGGACTCAGCGGCACCTTCAGCGGGATCTACCCGCGGGACACGCCCGGCGGCTGGCAGCTGATCGGGCACACCGAGCTGGACATCTGGCGCACCGACCGCAACCCGCCCGCACTGCTGCGCCCCGGGGTCCGGGTGCGCTTCCAGGAGACCGTTTGATGCGCACCGGGCTGGAGATCGTCGACACGGGGCCACTTGCGACGGTGCAGGACCTCGGCCGGCCCGGCTACGCCGATGTCGGTGTCGGCACCTCCGGCGCGGCGGACCGCGCCTCGTTCCGGCTCGCGAACCGGTTGGCGGGCAACGAAGAAGGGCGCGCCGCGGTCGAGGTCACCTTCGGCGGGTTCGCCGCGCGCGCCTTACGCGACACGACCATCGCGATCACCGGTGCCCCCTGCCCGATCACCGTGGACCACCGCGGCGGCGCGATGAACTCGGTGCTGCGGCTGAAAACCGGTTCGGTGCTGCGGCTCGGCTCACCGCAGACCGGCCTGCGCACGTATCTCGCCGCGCACGGCGGGTTCGACGTCGAACCCGTACTGGGTTCACGATCCACCGATCTGCTGTCCGGCCTCGGCCCGGCGCCGTTGCGCCGCGGCGACATCCTCCCCATCGGGCGCACCACCGGGCTGTGGTCGCCGGCCGGGCTCGCGCCGGTCACACCGCCACCCGCGGACGAGCTGACGCTGCGGATCACGCGCGGCCCGCGTGCCGACTGGTTCACCGAGGGAGCGCTGAAAACGCTCGTGACCGAGCCGTATTCGGTCACTTCGGAGAGCAACCGGATCGGCATCCGGCTCAGCGGCCCGGTGCTGACCCGGTCCCGGCTGGACGAACTGCCCAGCGAAGGCTTGGTGCTCGGCTCGTTGCAGGTCCCACCGTCCGGCCAGCCGACGCTGTTCCTCGCCGACCATCCGGTCACCGGCGGCTATCCGGTGATCGGCGTGGTGCTCTCGGCCGACGTCGACCACGCCGCGCAGGCGCGGCCGGGCATGCGCATTCACTTCCGGTTGCAGGACTCGCACTGGTGACCCGTCACCGACGCAATGCCTTGCGCCGCGCCAAATCCTCTCCCCAGCGCCGGCCGCGTTCACCACAGTTGGCGATGATGTAGTCGCGCAGTCCCGCCGTCGCGGAGTTGTGCCGGGTGAGCGCCTCGGCGCCACGGCGGATCTCCTCCGACAGTCGGCTCAGCGCCGGGTTCAGCCCGTCGATCACCACCTGCAGCGCCTGCCGTTTCGGCCGTGAGAGCTGGTTTTTCCTGGTGCGCAACAGGTTCAGGCTGCGCGAGAGTTCCCCTCGGGTGCCGACGGCGTCGTTCTTGTGCCGGTACCACGCGTCCGCGGTGCGGAAGCTGGTGAAGTGCCTGTTGGTCAGGTAGTGGAAATCCGTCTTGCGGCGGGCCTGGATCTCTTGCAGCTCCACGGTTTCCCGTTCCAGCCCCTGCCTCGCCCGCACCACTTCGCGTGCCGCCTCGTCGGCCTTCGCCCGGAGCACCTGCGCGTCGATCCGGCTGACCCGGTCCGGCGCGAGGTTGCAGGCGAACGCGAAAATCGCGCCCGCGAGCAGGATCGAGCCACCGAGCACCAGCCACGGCCATTCGTGCACGACGAGCCACACGATCCCGTTGACCGCGTAGGCGAACGCCACGAGCGCCACGACCAGCACGATGATCCAGCCCGCGAAGCCTTCCATCACGCACCCGCCACCGCGCGCCACGCGGCGAGCGCTGCCTCCGTGTCCCCGAGGCGCAGACTGTCGCTGAGCCGCACCAGGTTGTCGCCGCGGGTGCGGGTCAGCCGCGCGATTTCGGCCGACATCGCGGGCAGCAGCGCCTGCGCCAGGTCGTAGAACTTGGCGGGCACGCGAGGCTCGCAGACCCGCTCGACCATGTTCTGGTAGCCGGTCACGAGTGCGGCGGATTCGATCCGGGTCTGTCTGCTGTGCTCCCGCTCGCCGTCGAAGAGCAAGATGACCGTCTGCCGGTGCTGGAGCAGCATCGCGTCCGCCCGCTGGTGCCTGCGTTGCAACTCGGCCGAGACGTGGTTGAGGCGTTTGATCTCCACCATGCAGGCGCCGATCCTGGTGATGATTTTTCCCGCGGCGGTAAAGGGATTGAACAAGGACGCGGCCTGGTCGACCACCGCGTCCCAGCTGCCATGGTCACCGGTGTAATGAATCAGTTCGTTGTGCACGAGGTTCAGCCTCGGTCAGCGGCGGCCGTTCGTCTTCGTACGAGGGTGGAGGCGGCCGGGGCGGGTTCTCATACCTGGTATGAGCGGTGCCGGGTGAGCCGCTGGATGGCCGCGCGCACCTCGCCGCGGTCCTTGGCGTCGAAGGCGCGTAGCACGATGTTCATGTGGGTTTTCACCGTCACCGTGGAAATCCCCATCGCCCGCGCCAGCTCGGCCGTGGTCGGCACGCTGTCGCCGGAGAGCTGGACGAGCAGTTCCGCCAGTTCGCGTTGCCTGGGGGTGAGTGTTTCGAGCCGCTCGGCGACCAGGCGCTGCTGATGGAGTTCGCGCGCCCACAGTTCGGACAGGATCCGCTCCACTTCGCGGCGAAGCTCGGGCACCGCACGCGTGGAGAACTTCGCGTGCAGCTCGCCGAGCGTCACGAGCACGTCGCCGAGCACGTCCTCGGCCGGGCGGGCGGTCCCGCCGAGCCGCCTGCTGCGTTCGGCGATCCGCTTTTCGTAGGCGATCTGCCCGCCGAGCGAGTCGGCGAGGTATTCCAGGGCTTCGACGGTGTGCCGGTCGTAGCTGCCTGGCGTGTACGTCTGGATGGAGACGAGCCCGAGGAGGTTCCGCTCCTGGCTGTCGTCGAAAATCGGGGTGACGATGGCGTCGCGGGAGATCTTTTCCGTGTCTCCGAAGGGAACGCCCGCGTGCAATGCCCGCCCACCGTCCTCGGCGAACGTGTACGAACGGCGGTGTGTGCGGACCCAGTGCGCCGTGCGGCCGGGCGCAATCGGCATCGAACCGGGCAGGTCGAAGGTGTCGCCGTCGTACTGGTGGTGGTAATGCACCGAGCCCGCGCCGACGAACTCCGCGACGTAAAAGGCGTCGACGGTCGCGAGCCGCCCCATCGCCGTGCGCACGCGGGCGAACTGCTCGAACCGGTCGCCACGGTGACGGTGGATGTCCTGTTCGGCCTCGAGGAGCTCGGTCGCGATCTGTGCGTGCACTCCGGTGATGTCGCACGCGGTCGGGCAGACGCTACGGTGCTGGTCGTGCGACTTCTGGTGCTCGGCGGAACTTCCTTCGTCGGCCGCGCGATCGTCAGCGAGGCGGCAGCGCGCGGCTGGTCGGTGACCACGTTCAACCGCGGCCGCGGCGCATGGTCACATCCCGCGGCGTCGACGCTCACCGGCGATAGGTTGCGTGCAGCGGATCTGGCCCCGCTGGCGCAACCATGGGACGCCGTGGTCGACACCTGGTCCGGTGCGCCTTCAGCAGTCCGCGACAGCGCGCGCCTGTTGTCGAAGCACGCCGAGCGGTACGTGTACGTGTCGAGCCGCGCCGTCTATGCCTCTGGGGTTCACGGAGCCGACGAAACCTGCGCCCTGATCGCGCCGGAGGGCGACGAGTACCCGCAACACAAGCGCGGCGGGGAGATCGCTGTCGAGGAGTCCTTCGGGGACCGCGCACTGCTGGCACGCGCGGGCCTGATCTTCGGCCCACACGAGGACTCCGGCCGCCTCCCCCACTGGCTACGCCGCGTCGAACGCGGCGGGGAGGTGCTGGCGCCCGGCCCTTCGTCGCTGCCCGTGCGTTATGTCGATGTGCGCGATCTTGCGGCTTGGCTGCTTCGTGCTGTCTCGACTGGGCTTGCTGGTCCTTATAACGTGGTGAATCCCTTGGGCCACACCACTTTCGGCAGCCTGCTCTCGTCCGTTGTGGAGGTCGTCGGCGGTTCTCCCGTATTGAGCTGGGTGGACCCCCTTTCTTTCCCGGAGATCCATCGCTGGACCGAACTGCCCGGCTGGCTCCCGCCGTCTTCTCCCTTGGTGACCACCGATGCTTCCCGCGCTGCTGCTGCGGGTTTGGTGTGCCGCCCTGTTGTTGAGACGGTGGCGGATACGTGGGCGTGGGTTCGGGAGTCCGGGGTGAGGTTTCCTGGGTTGGGGTTTGCGCCGACGAAGGAGGCGGCGTTGCTTCGGTCGGCCGCATGATGTCGACTACGGCCGTCTTGTCGAGTTCGCAGGTCTCGCCCGAGCGCACTCTGTGCGCTCTCCTTGCGCTGCGGCAGCAACGGACGCGCGCAGAGCGCCCCGGCCGTACTCGGCCTGGTTTGTCACGTAATCGTCAGGACGGCAGATGAGACCAGGGCGTATGCCGCAACGTCGATCGAAGATGCCCGACCCGGCAAACCCCCTGGTCACAAGCGCGGAAGCGGAGGGATTTGAACCCCCGGTCGGTTGCCCGACGCTCGCTTTCAAGGCGAGTGCATTCGGCCGCTCTGCCACGCTTCCCTACGGTGCAGGGTAGCCCGTCACTCGGGTAGCCGGTTCAGGTGTTCCTGCACCCGCTCGAACACCCCGCCCAGCACGGTCTGCTCCTCGGGGGTCAGCAGATCGATCAGGTGCGTCCGGACGCCTTCGACGTGCGTGGGCGCGCACTTGTCCAGCATGTCGTGGCCGGCGGCGGTCAGTTCGGCGACCACGCCGCGCTTGTCCTCCGGGTCCGGGACGCGCTGCACGTAGCCCGCGTCTTCCATCCGGCCGACCTGGTGCGACAGCCTGCTCTTGGTGGAGCCGAGCATGAGCGCCAGCTCCGACATCCGGGTGCGACCGCGTTCGTCCAGTACGACGAGGACCTCGTAGTCGGTCAGCGAGATCCCGTTGGCATCGCTCATCTCCCGATGCAGCCGCTGGCGCAACCCCATCGTGGCCACGATGTAGTACCGCCACGCGCGCATCTCGGAGTCGTCCAGCCAACGCACGTCACCCATGACCCGGAACCTTATCCGGGAACCGCGATTATGCCCGGAAGAGGGATAACGGAATGGTTGAGACTCGGCGTGGAAAGGCGCATCCTGGTTGACAGCGGAGGACCGGTTCCGAGAAGGCGGCACATCGCCGGGTGTGCCTCGCGGGGCCGCCACCGGGAGAGGCCAGGTGATTCAATGGCGAATGATCCCCTCGCGGTTGACTGCCGGCTGTGTACCCACGGCTGGGATGCAGCAAAAGCAACCCGGTCGCGACTGTGAGCAGCACGGGTGTCAACGCCATGCGCTCGATAAACCTCTCGCGCATCACGGCGACGTTCTAGCCTGCCTCCAGGTGCTGTCTCCGTGCAGCACCGGCAACGCGAGTCGTCGGCCCGAGAGGCAGCCAACCGCCGACACAAGATGACAACCTCGAAGAATCCTGGGTGCGGTTCCAGCGTGGACCGCACCCAGGTTCATGTCGGTATGCTCCCGCAACCATGAGGTTCGACGACGACGCAGGGCTCGACACTTCCGAGGTCTCCGATCTCCGCGGCAGTGGCGGGGGTGGTGGTATCGGCGGCCGGGTCGTGCTCGGTGGTGGCGGGCTCGGCGTGGTTGGCGTGATCATCTACTTCGTGCTCAGCCAGCTCGGTGGCCTCAGCCCCGCCGGCAGCGGCGCCACCGGGCTCAGCCAGCTCGGCTCCGGCCAGCAGGTCAGCAACGGCTCCCTGGCCTCGGAATGCCGCACCGGCGCGGACGCCAACAGCAATCACGACTGTGCCGTGGTCGCGATGATCAACTCGATCCAGGACTACTGGGACGGCCAGTTCGCCCGCTCCGGCCGCACCTACCGCAAGGCCACCACCAACTTCTTCAACGGCGGCGTGCGCACCGGCTGCGGCAGCGCCACCTCCGACACCGGCCCCTTCTACTGCCCCGCCGACTCCGAGGTCTACATCGACCTTTCCTTCTTCCAGGAACTGCAGACCCGGTTCGGCGCCGAGGGCGGGCCCTTCGCCGAGGCGTACGTACTCGCGCACGAGTACGGCCACCACGTGCAGAACCAGCTGGGCACCTCGAACCGCGTGGGCAGCGGCAGCGGGCCGACCTCGGGTTCGGTCCGTCTCGAACTGCAGGCCGACTGCTACGCGGGCGTATGGGGCAACCACGCCACTACCACCCCATCGTCCAGCGGCAAACCGCTGATTCAGGACGTGACCCAGGACGACGTCCAGCGCGCGCTGGACACCGCTTCCCGCATCGGCGACGACTACATCCAGAAGAACCTCGGCAGCGGCAAGGTGGACACCTCGCAGTTCACCCACGGCACGTCCGCGCAGCGCGAGAAGTGGTTCAACACAGGCTTCACCACGGGTGATCCTGCGAGGTGTGACACCTTCGGCACCAACAACCTCGGCTAAGCGGCGTCGGCTCGCGCCACCTTCGCGGCGGCCCGGGCCGGTTTCTTACCCGCCTTCCCGGGGGCCACACCATTGACGGGTTCCGTGCTCAGCGCGTAAGTCCCGAGCGCGAAGGCCACCGCGTCGGCGTTGCGATCCAGCGCGGTGCGGTCGACGTTGCCCAGGTCGTCGCAGGCTTGGTGGTAGCACGGGTCGTAGGGCACCCCGGCCTGTCCGCCCCACTTCGCCGCTTGCGCCTCGGTTTTCAGGTCTTCGGCGCCGGTGAACAGACCGCCCGCCGGGATGCCCACCGCGATGAACTCGCCGTAGTCGGACCGGCCGTCGAAGTCCGTCCCCTCGGTCGCGATGCCACGGGTGGACAAGTAGTCCACGAACGTCTTCTCGATCTGCGCCGAACCGTACGGGCCCGGGCCGGCACCGACGCCGTCGGAATCGTCGCCGTCGTAGGCGAAGTAGGCCGCGTTCGGTGAGCCGATCATGTCGAAGTTCAGGTACAGCGCGATGTCCAGCTGCTGCTCGAAACCGAGCGAGTCCACGTAGTACGTCGAACCGACGAGCCCGAACTCCTCCGCGCTCCAGAACGCGAACCGCACCGCGTTGTTCACCTTGGGGCTGCCGCCGAGCTGCAGCGCCGTCTCCAGCAGCGTCGCCGAACCGCTGCCGTTGTCGTTGATGCCCGGTCCGTCCGGAACGCTGTCGAGGTGCGCCCCGGCCATCACCACGTTGTCCTTACGGCCCGTTTTGGTCTCCGCGACCACGTTGTACGAGCTGCGGTTCTCCCGCAGCTGCCGTAGTTCGAGGGTCACCGGCGTGCCATCGAGCGCGGCGAGCGCCTCGCCGTCGGCGCGGCTGACGCCGCCGGTCGGGATCCGCGCGTCCGCCGGGTCGCCGAGCGTCCCGTTCAGGCTGCCTTCGTCATTGTTGTAGATGATCGCGCCGAGCGCACCGGCCTCGGCGGCGGCCTGCTGCTTGGCGGCGAACGTGCAGGAACCGCGCTGCACCAACACGATCTTGCCGGTGGCGGCACCGTAGTCGGCCGCTTCACAGCCGGGGGTGGCGTCCGGTGGAATCGCCGCGAGCGGGGCCGTGATCCCGCCCTCCGGCGTGGACGGGCTGTAGGTCATGGCGATGATCGGCACGTCCGCACCACCCGCCGTGAGGTGCTGGGCGAGCGTCTCGGTGTAGACGAACGGGAACTCCTGTCTGGTCACCGAGTAGCCGGCGGCTTCGAGTTTGCCCGCGATGTACTCGGCGGACCGGGCATGCCCGTCCGTACTCGCCGCTCGCGTGCCGTCGTGGGTGTCGGCGATGCGTTGCAGCGCGATGAGGTGCCGGTTGATGCCGGCCACCGCGACCTTCTTGACCAGCTGATCGGGTAACGACTGCTGGGCGGCAACCGCCGGGGCGGCGGTCAGGACGAGTGCCGGTATGAGCAGGATTGCCGGAACAATGCGCTTTCCCCAGAGTGACATGAATGATCACTTTCGTCCCGAACATCCGATTGCACAAGCCTGCGTTCGGACGTATCGCGCAGATAGGGTCGGCCCATGCGTGCGATCACGATCCGTGAACCAGGTGGCCCGGAAAACCTCGAATGGACCGAGGTGCCCGATCCCGTCCCCGGTATGGGCGAAGTACTCCTCGACGTCACAGCCAGCGCCGTCAACAGGGCGGATCTGCTGCAACGCCAGGGCAATTACGCCCCGCCGAAGGGTGCCAGCGACATCATGGGACTGGAGTGCTCGGGCACGATCGCCGAGCTCGGCGAAGGCGTCGAGGGCTGGCAGGTCGGCGACGAGGTGTGCGCGCTGCTCGCCGGCGGCGGCTATGCCGAAAAGGTCGTCGTGCCCGCGGTACAGCTGCTTCCCGTGCCCGGCGAGGTCAGTCTCGTCGCGTCCGCGGCGCTGCCCGAAGTCGCCTGCACGGTTTGGTCGAACGTCGTGATGGACTCCGGTCTGCGCGAGGGCGAGGTGCTGCTCGTGCACGGCGGCGCGGGCGGGATCGGCACCCACGCGATCCAGGTCGGCAAGGCACTCGGCGCGACGGTCGCGGTCACCGCGGGCTCGGCGGACCGGCTGGAACGCTGTCGCCAGCTCGGGGCCGACCTCACGATCAACTACCGCGAGCAGGATTTCGTCGAGGAGCTCAAGAAGGAAACCGGTGGCGCGGACGTCATCCTGGACAACATGGGCGCCAAGTACCTCGGCCGCAACGTGGACGCGCTGGCCACCAGCGGCAGGCTCGCGATCATCGGGATGCAGGGCGGGATCAAGGGCGAGCTGAACATCGGCATCCTGGCGGGCAAACGCGCCCGCGTCGCCGCGACCACGCTGCGCGCCCGGCCGGTGGACGACAAGGGCCGGATCGTCGCGGACGTGCGGGAGCGGCTGTGGCCGCTGGTCGAACAGGGCATCGTGCAGCCGGTGATCGGCCAGGCGATCCCGATGGCCGAAGCCGCCGACGCGCACCGCGCGCTCAAAGAAGGCGGCGTGTTCGGCAAGATCCTGCTGACGAGCGGTTCCTAGCGAAGCTCTTCCAGCACCCGGACCAGCTGGTTGATCTCGAAGACGTTCGAGTAGTGGGCGAGGCCGATGCGCACGGCGCCGCCGACCTCGCCCACGCCGAGCGCCGCGAACACGCCGCTGGTGCCGTCGTCGGCGAAGGCGCACAGGCCCTGGGAGGCGAGGAAGTCCGCGACCTCGGAGGCCTTCTTGCCCGCCACGGCAAAGGCCAGCGCGGGGATCCGGCGCATCGCGTCGCCGATGACCATGACGTGCGGCAGCGACCGCAGTTCCGTGGTCAGCTGCGCGAGCAGTCCGGCGTGGTAGGACTTCGCCGAGCCGAGCGACGTGACGAGACGCTCGCGGCGAGAGCCCGTCGCGGCGTCGTCGAGGCCGGCGAGGTAGTCGATCGACGCGACGAGCCCGGCGAGCAAGGGGTACGCGTGCGGGCCGACTTCGAGCCGGGCGGGGCCGCGGGCGCCGGGCTCCAGGGACACGGAAGGCAGGCGCTCCAACATCTCCGGGTCGCGGAAGGCGAGCGCGCCGACTGCCGGGCCGCCCCACGCTTGCGCGGAAACCACGGCCACGTCGGCACCCAGCGCGGGCAGATCGAGCGGGATGAACGGCGCCGCGTAGCTGGCGTCCACCACCACCATCGCGCCGACGCGCTTGGCGAACTCCGCGACCGTGGGCACGTCCGGGCGAGTGCCGACGGAACCGGAGGCGGCGGTGATGGCGACGGCCTTGGTACGCGGGCCGACCAGGTTTTCGTACTGCCACGCGGGCAGTTCACAGGTCTCGATGTCGATCTCGCCCCAGCGCACGATCGCGCCGATCCGCTTCGCCGCGTGCCGCCACGGCGCGAGGTTCGCGTTCTCGTCGAGCCTGGACACGACCACTTCGTCGGCGAGCTGCCAGCGCTCCGACATCGCGTCCACGAGGCGGCGCAGCAGGACCGCCGCGCTCGACCCGAGCACGACGCCGGCCGGGTCGGTGCCGACGAGGTCGGCCACCGCGCGCCTGGCCGCGGTCACGATGCTCTCCGCGCGCTGGGATGCCGGAAATGCGCCGCCGGGTCCGGATACCGGGGCACGCATCGCCGTGGATACGGCTGAGGCCACCTGTTCGGGTACCAGCATTCCGGCAGGGCCGTCGAAGTGGATCCAGCCGTCACCCAGCGCGGGGAACAACCCACGAATTCGAGCGACGTCGAACGCCATGTGAGACACCGTACGGAGGGGTAATTTCGCTGCGCGTTCGGGGTTGGCGTCTACCCCGGCGGGCACACCACCGATGAGGCTAGGCTCGCAGGTGTCAGACCCTTGTGACGCCGACCAGGCCAGGATGGAACCATGACCCAGCCGAACTACGAAAGCGACCTCTCGGACGACCAGCCACAGCACGTTGTGGTCGTCGGCCCCGACGGTTCCCCGGTGGGGACGGCACGCATCGGCTCCGGTGAGGACGAGCACCAGGAGTCGGTTGGTGACCTGGTCGAAGAGCCGGCCAAGGTGATGCGCATCGGCACGATGATCAAGCAGCTGCTGGAAGAGGTGCGCGCCGCTCCGCTGGACGACGCGAGCCGGAACCGGTTGCGCGAGATCCACCAGACCTCGGTCAAGGAGCTGGAGCAGGCGCTCGCACCGGAGCTGCAGAGCGAGCTCGAGCGCCTCGTGCAGCCCTTCACCGATGACTCCACCCCGTCGGACGCGGAGCTGCGGATCGCGCAGGCGCAGCTGGTCGGCTGGCTCGAAGGGCTGTTCCACGGCATCCAGACCGCGCTCTTCGCCCAGCAGATGGCCGCACGTGTCCAGCTGGAGCAGATGCGCCGCGGCCTTCCGCCGGGTTCGTCCGCGGGCAGCGGGCACCAGCCGACGCCGGGGATCAGCGGCACCGGCCAGTACCTGTAGTCAGCGGCGCGGGCACACTTCGACGTTGTCGGTCCGCAACGGGGCCGAACAGTCGTAGGTGTCGCGGATCGCTTGTGCCACCTCGGGGTCCAGCTTGTCGAGGTCGAGCCAGCCGGGCACCTGCACGAGGTAGCGCACGGCGGGATCGGTCAGGCAGGCCACGTTCTCCGCGTAGCTGTCCAGCCCACGAAGCGCCGGGACACCCGCGCTGCGCTGGAGAAAGGTCGGCGACGGGTACCGGCAGGGCGTGGGGTTGCCGAAGAAGTAGGGCACATCGCCGAAGGCCAGGTACAGCACCTCGGTGTCCGCGCCGATCCGGTCGCGGACAGCCGGGAGCTGGGCGGCAAGCCGGTCCCCGGTGGCGACCCGATCGGTGTTGCGGTTGTCCCTGGCGCCGAAGTCGAAGGAATCCGGGCTGCTGGGCCAAACCTGCACCGACAGCGCCGCCACCACGACCAGCAACGGCACGGCGAACAGCGGCCGCCCGCCGCGCGCGGACTCCACCGCCGCCACAGCACAGGCGAGCAGCACGATCCCGGTGAGCGCCGAGTAGGCCAGGATCTGGTGCGTGGTCCGCCATTCGTGCGGCTGCGCCGCCACCAACGGCTGCGCCACGGCGAGCACGGCGGTGACCGTGACCAGCGTCCACGGCGGACGGCCGTGCTCGGTGTACCAACGTCCGACGGCCAGCGCCCAGACTCCCGCGGCGAGCGGCAGCAACGACGTCAGGTGGTACATGAACCACTGCGCCTGCAACAAAGTCGTGGTCAGGACGCCGAGCACGCCCAGCGCGAGCAGGAGTGGCCACCAGCCGCGCCGCAGCCGTAGCAAAACCACCACGCTCACCGGCAACAGCGCGAACAACGGGTTCTGCAACGCCTCGTTGCCGACCGTGCGCATCAGGTCGAACAGGTCGAGTTTCCCGCCGCTGAGTGGAGAATTCCCGTTGAGCGCGGAGAATTCGTGAAACCAGCGCCATTCCCGGGGTTCGACGAGCACGGCGAGACCGAACAGCGCGCCACCGATCGGGAGTGCCGCCACCGTCATCCACAACGCGCGCCGCCGGTCGATCAGCAGCACGACACCGATGGCCAGCAACGCCGTCGGCGCGGTCGTGTACTTCACCAGCACCGCAAGGGAAAGCCCGAGCCCGCCCAGAACCGCCGACAGCCAAAGCCTTTTCGGCCACAACGCGCCGGCGACCGCGGCGGTGGCGAACACCCCGGCCATCCACTCCGGCTGCAGGAAATCCCAGTTCGGCGAGAGCGCCAACGCGAGCCCGACCGTGCCGGCGATGAGCGAAGCCTCCGGACGCCGGAGCGCGGCGCGAAGCCATAACGCGACCAGCGCGACGATGACCAGTGCGCACAACCGGATCAGGGTTTCCGACGGGATCAGATTCGTCGGGGCGAGAATCAGCCGGTACGCGAGCGGCCGGTGCACGAACACCCCGGCCGGACCGACATCACTGGTCCGCAAACAGCCCAGCACGAACCGGACGTCGAGATTCAGCCCGCTCCAGAACAGCGTGACGACAACAGGAACAGCGGCTAGCAGGCCACCCGCCAGCCAAGCCCCGCGACCGATCGCGGGGCGTGCGCTGGGGGCGTCGGGTCTGAGCTCAGTTACTACCGCCATTTTGCGTAAGGGCCTCTTCCACTCGGGCGAGGCGCTCTTCGTACTGCGCCACCGCGGACAACCGGGCGCGGGCGCGAGCATGCTCGTCCCGTACCTCGTCCACGTCCGGCGTCCCGTTCGCGTTGCCCGACGGCTTTTCCAGGCCCGCCAACCGCGGCTCCATGGCCGCCACGTGCGCGGCGATCCGGCGCAGTTCGTCGTCGTGCCAACGGTAATGACCGGCCAGCTCGTCGACCCGGCGATCGGTGTGCCCGCGCAGCTCGTCCCGCACCGCGTGCAACTCCCCGCGCAGGTCCGCGAGCTCTCCGC
Organism: Amycolatopsis sp.; assembly: GCF_035546795.1. Taxonomy (GTDB): domain Bacteria; phylum Actinomycetota; class Actinomycetes; order Mycobacteriales; family Pseudonocardiaceae; genus Amycolatopsis_E. Next base: position 10,533 of record NZ_DASZWC010000048.1, on the reverse strand, counting down.
GCAGCTGGTCGAACTGAGGGCCGAACCGTTCGTCGGTCACCTGCTCGATCCGCCAGCGCAGCCGCTTCCAGAGCGGAAACGCGGCCGCCTTCCCCAGTTTCTTCACGGCATTCACCGAACCAACTCGATTCTTCCTTCGTCACTCCACGACTTCAGCAGCGCCGATTCCGCGCGCAGCTTGTGATCGCCGGTGACGTTCACACGTTCTCCCCACGCATGCGCGAAGGTGGTCTGATCGGGATCGTCGATGATCGAGTACCCGGTGAGCCGGATCTTCGCCTCGGGGAACAGCCGCACCGCGAGGTACGCGACGAGCGTGCCGGTGGTGGCCCAGCTCGCCTCGGCGGGATCGAGCCCGAGCAGCAGCCCCAGCTGTTTGACGAACGGGCGGTTCGGGATGGGCACGAAACCCAGGTCGTCCGGCCACCAGTCCGGGATCACCTCGGGCTCCCAGTGCAACCGGCCCGGCTCGGCCAGCAGGTACAGCCGCGAGGTGTAGTCGGCGAAGGTGTGCGGGCTGACCAGCACACCGCGGTGCAGCACCACGACGTCGGTCTTGCGCCCGTAAGCGGGCTCCGCGCCGGGTTCGTCGAGCGCGAACGTGGTCATCCGGAGCACCAGATCGCTACCGTCGATCAGCTCGGCGCGTTCCGCGCTGGGCGGCATCGGGGCGTTCCCGACCACCGTCACCGTATCCGCGCGTTGCCCTCGCCCGTACGCCAGGAGCAGATCCCGGAACACGTCGAGCTGCGCCCCCGCGTCCGTCTGCTCAGGCACGGCTTCCACGACGTGCAAGGCATCCACCTCTCACCGAGTTGCCCGCCGACTGTAGCCAACCAAATGCGAAGATCGTCCTCAGACCCGTCGGAGCCGACGCCGGGGAGCTTCCTCACCGGGGAAGACCCGCTTCACGCCGTCACCGAGCGCAACCTCGACGTTGCGGATGTCGCGAACCAGGCGGCGCAACCCTTCCGGCTCCAGCGAAGCGGCCTGATCCGAGCCCCACATCGTGCGGTCCAGCGTCACGTGCCGTTCCACCATGCACGCGCCCATCGCCACGGCGGCGATCGAGACCTGCAGCCCGCGCTCGTGCCCGGAATACCCGATCGGCACCCCGAAGCGATCGGCGAGCGTGTGCAGCGTGCGCAGGTTCGCCTCCTCCGGCGGGCACGGGTACGTGGACGTGGTGTGCAGCAGAACGAGATTGTCCTTGTCCAGCAAGGCCACCGCCGCGTCCACCTCCTCCATTGTGGACATACCAGTGGAGGCGATGATCGGCTTACCGGTGTCGTGCAAGGCTTTCAGCAGTTCGTGGTCGGTCAACGAGGCCGAGGCGACCTTGTGCGTCACGACGTCGAGCTTCTCCAGGAACTCGACACTCGGTACGTCCCAAGGAGAAGCGAACCAGGCGATGCCCAGTTCCTTGCAGTACCGGTCGATCTCCTCGTACTCCGCGATGCCGAACTCCACCCGGTGCCGGTAGTCGAGGTACGTCATCTCGCCCCACGGGGTGTCGCGCATCGTGTCCCGCATGTCCGGCGGGGTCGCGATCTCCGGAGTGCGTTTCTGGAACTTCACCGCGTCCACGCCGGTGCTCGCGGCGACCTGGATCAGCTGCTTGGCGATTTCGACGTCGCCGTTGTGGTTGATCCCGATCTCCGCGACCGTGTACACCGGGTGACCTTCGCCGACCTCGCGGTCACCGATCCGCACGGCAGAAGTCATTGTCCGTTCCTCCGTTCGACTGCGTGCACGACGAGATCGGCCACTTCGCGGACCGCGCCGAAGCCACCGGGCCGGTTCAGCACCAGCCGCGCCGCCTGGCGCACCTCGGGACGCGCGTCCTGCACGGCGATCGGCCAGCCGACCATCGCCATCGCGTCCAGATCCCGCAGGTCATTACCGACGTACGCGACGCGCGCCGGATCCAGCCGCTGCTCGGCCAGCCACGTCTTGAGCACCGCCGCCTTGTCCCCGACCCCATGCAGCACCTGCGCGCCGAGTTTCTTCGCGCGCGCCGCCACCACGGGATTCTGTTCCACCGACAGGATCAGCAACGGGATCCCGGCCTTGTTCAGCCGGGCCACGCCTGCCCCGTCGGACCGGCTGACCAGCACGCCCTCGGTGCCGTCCTGCAGCACCAGCGCGCGGTCGTCGGTGTGCACCCCGTCGAAATCCGTGACCACGGCGTCCACGTCGATCTCGCTGCCGCGCGGGGAATCGATCGACCCCGCCAGCGCACGAGCTATCGCCAGGTCCTCCTGGGTGTCGATCTCGATGGCGTGCGTCGCGGGCATCTCCACCAGGCCGATCCGCCCGAAGAAGCGGTGCCGCGCGGCACGGAAACCCGCCACGCGCATCCCGTACACCGCGCCCGTCTCGCGGAACTCCGGCTCGCGCTGCTGTCGCAACGGGCGGACCGCGGCGTCGTGGTTCACCGCCACCGCGGCGTTTTCGGCGTCCCGGCGCCACAGGAACTCGTGCACCCGGACAGCCGTGAACGCGCAGTCCCAGCCGTCGTCCAGGATCAGCGACACCACGCCCTCGATGGTCTCGGTGCCGATGAACGGCGAGGTGCACTGGACCATCAGCACCACGTCCGGATCTGCGCCGTGCTGCTCGGCGTAGGTGTCCAGCGCGTGCAGCAGCACGGCCTCCGAAGAGACGCGATCGCCCGAAAGCTCGTTCGGCCTCGGCAGGAAAGTGGCCCCGGCCGCCTCGGCGACCGAACCGATCTCGATGCTGTCCGTGCTGACCACGACCTGGTCCACGCCCGCGGCGTTGCGCAGCGCCCGGACCGCCCGCGTGATCAGCGGATCGTCGCCGACCTTCGCGAGGTTCTTCCCGGGCACACCCTTCGACCCGCCGCGGGCGGGCACGACGGCGAGTACCCGGGTTCCTTCGCGTTCAGCCACGCCGGAGAGCGTACGGAAGGCGGCCACCCGTCCGGGTCACTGGCCCCCGAACAGGCGCTCCCAGTTCTCCTTGCTGGTCAGTTCACGCTGGGCGTCGACATACTGGCGCACGGTGGCGTCGGCGTTCTGCCGCAGCCGCCACAGCACCTGCAGCCCCTGCTTGCCCAGCTGCAGCATCAGCCGCTTGTCCAGCCTGCGCACCCGCACGCCGGTCTGCGAAGAGTCGGTGATGACGGCCGTGCGGAACAACGACACGTGCCACCAGTGCTCGTCCCCGGCGCGGATCGCGGCGCCGCGGCCCGGCTTGTCCAGGTACTGGTAGACCAACCGCTTGAGCAGCACCATGATCGGCTTCGACGGGGTGAACCCCGGCCGCGCGATCGGGATGTAGTCGGCGTTCACGCCGGTGCGCGCGGCGGGCACGATGTGCGTCTCCGGGTACTCGGCGCGCAGCATCCGCACCGCCGGGACCACGTTCGCGCCGCCGTCGGCCAGCGTCTTCGGCCCGTCGAGGAAGTCCTCGATCGCCTTGATCATGGTGGCCGCCAGCCCGTACTGCATCGAGGCGAGTGTTTCCATGAACTCGTTGAGCAGGAACTGGAACATCGCGTTCGACTGCAGCTGGCCGTGCAGGGCGGCGGTGATCAGCCCGTTGCGGTAGTGGAAGTAGCGGGCCCAGTCGTCCCAGCCCTTCCAGTGCAGGTCCTGGTGCCAGACACCGGCGCCGGGCAGGGTCACGGTGTAGAAGCCGGCGGAGCGGGCGCGCAGGCCGTACTCCACGTCGTCCCACTGGAAGAAGATCGGCAGCGGGTAGCCCACGGCGCGCACGACCTCGGCCGGGATCAGGCAGCACCACCACGCGTTGTGCGTCGCGTCCACCCGCTTGTCCTGGTTGTGCTCCAGCATGGAGCGCTGGGACAGCGAATCGGTGCGGTCGATGCCCGCGCGCAGCTTCGGCAGGTTCGCGATGTCGGCGTCCACGAACAGCTGGCCGGGGTGCAGTTCGCAGAGGTTCTGCCCGCCGACGATCATCGGCTCGACCGTGCTGTTGGCCAACGCGCTGATCCGCAGGATCGTGTCGGACTCGAGCTTGATGTCGTCGTCCATCAGCAGGACGTGCGCGTCTTCGCCGCCCTCGCCCTCGAGCACCTCGTACATGCCGCGGGTGAAGCCGCCGGCGCCACCGAGGTTCGGCTGGCGGACGTAGTGCAGCTTGTCCCCGAGCAGCTCCTTGACGTACGCGAACTTCTCCCGTGACTCGACGGCGTCGGTGCCCTGGTCGGTGACGTGCACGGCCGCGACGTACTCCCGGACCACGTCGTCCTCGGCCAGCTCGGTGAGCGTTTCGATGCAGTAGTCGGCGCGGTTGTGGGTGCAGATCACCACGGACACCGGGCGCACGGCCTGCGGGGCCTCGACGGTCCAGCGCACGTTCTCCACGACCAGGCGCTCGCTGCCGGTCTCGATGTCCAGCCAGATGGCCCCGCCGTCGACGAACCTGTCGATCGGGGCGGTCAGCCGGACCGTCTGCGCCTTCGCGTCGTTGACCGTGACACTGGTGACCGAGCGGTCGTCACCGTTGCTGTCGGCCGCGCTGGCGGTCAGCTTGCCGGAGCCGGTGACGGTGGCCTCGACGTCGACCGTTTTCAGATCGGTCCAGCGCTGCCAGTAACTCGCCGGAAAACGGCCGAAATAGGTGTTCGTGGTGACCATGGCGTGCGGTTCGACCGTCACGCGTTCCCGTTCGAGATTCGCCGCACCGACCGAGGCGGCGGCATACATTCCGTCAGGCGCGGGAAAGGCGCGCGCGGTGAAAAACGTCCGCTGCGCAAGCAGTCGCGTCGCCGGCTCCTCGCCGGGGCGTTCCGCTCGTCGTTCCGACTCGGCCACCTGGGTCATGCCGTTAGCACCCCGCTCCATGGGAATTTGAACTTGTCGAACAGCCAACAGGGACCGGCCCACGCTCAAGGCGCTGAGCTGCGAACATTCTCGATCTGAGGCTACCCGCCCCACCGAGACGACCGCCCACACGCTACCGCGACAAGACGCTGAGAGATCACCGACCCAATGAAAGAGACGCTTCGGACAAGCAGAGGGTTGCAGCCTCCCTGACGGGGAGCGACACGCCGCAGTCGCTACCCTTGGCCTCGTGCACGCCACCAGCACGGTCGACAAGGCCAGTGATCCTGTGACAGACAGCCAGAAGCGGGTGCCGCCCTCTTCGGACAGCCGCACGTTCGGCCGTGCCTTCGGCGACATCAGGGAGGGCTTCAGCCAGCGCGAGCTGTGGAGCCACCTTGGCTGGCAGGACATCAAACAGCGCTACCGCCGGTCGGTGATCGGGCCGTTCTGGATCACCATCAGCCAGGGTGTCATTTCACTCGGACTGGGCCTGCTCTACTCGCAGTTGTGGGGCCTGCACACCTCGACGTTCCTGCCCTACATCTCCACCGGGTTCATTGTCTGGACCTTCATCAGCGGCTGCCTGTCCGAGGGCATGGAAACCTTCATCACGAACGAAGGTCTCATCAAGCAGATCCGGGCACCGTTGACGGTCTACGCGCTGCGCACGGTGTGGCGGCAAACCCTGATGTTCGCGCACAACCTCATCGTCGTCGTGATCATCGACATCATTTTCTTCTCCAGCCTCAGTCACCAATACGGGCTGACCAGCGGCACCTGTGGCCCGGACACGCCGATCTGTCACCCCGGCCTCGGCTGGTACTCGCTGACCGCGATTCCGGCATTCGTGCTGCTGGCGTTCAACTCGTGGTGGCTCACCCTGCTGCTGGGCATCATCTCGACCCGTTACCGCGACATTCCGCAGGTGATCAACTCGCTGATCCAGCTGCTGTTCTACATGACGCCGATCGTGTGGCCGATCGACCAGCTCTACGGGCACGGCGCCCGCTCGGGCATGGCTTCCTGGGTGGTGCCGATCGTGCACCTCAACCCCTTCTACCACTACGTCCAGATCCTGCGAGCTCCGCTGATCGGACAGGCGGTCAACCCGATGAGCTGGGTCGTCGTCGGAGGAATCACCGTGGTCGGCTGGGCCCTCGCCCTGATCGCCATGCGCAATTACCGGGCCCGCGTCTCCTACTGGGTGTGAGAACTAGACATGGTCAGCATTGACGTACAGAACGCGTTCGTCGATTTCCCGATTTTCGACGCGAAGACCCGTTCGCTGAAGAAGCGGGTACTCGGCAAGGTCGGCGGCAAGATCGGCACCGAAAGCAAGGTGCCGGTGATCGAGGCGCTACAGGACGTGTCGCTCACACTCGGCGACGGCGACCGGGTCGGGCTGGTCGGGCACAACGGTGCCGGCAAGTCCACCCTGTTGCGGCTGCTGTCCGGCATCTACGAGCCCACCCGCGGTTCGGCCAAGGTCGAGGGCAAGGTAGCCCCGGTCTTCGACCTCGGCATCGGGATGGACCCGGAGATCTCCGGCTACGAGAACATCATGATCCGCGGCCTGTTCCTCGGCATGACCCGCAGGCAGATGGAAAAGCGGGTCGACGACATCGCCGACTTCACCGAGCTCGGCGACTACCTGTCGATGCCGCTGCGCACGTACTCCACCGGTATGCGGGTGCGCCTCGCGCTGGGTGTGGTCACCACGATCGACCCGGAGATCCTGATCCTGGACGAGGGCATCGGCGCGGTGGACGCCGCGTTCCTGAACAAGGCCCGTGACCGCCTCGTCGATCTGGTGCGACGCTCCGGTCTGCTTGTGTTCGCTTCACACGCCGACGATCTACTGTTGGAGCTGTGCACGTCGGCCATCTGGATGGACGAGGGCCGGATGCGCATGCAGGGCTCGCTGCGTGAGGTGCTGACCGCGTACAAGGGCCGTGACCCGTACGAAAGCATCAGCGCGGAGACCGCCGAGCGGATCGGGGCCGAGCACGTGGTGACAGTCAAAGGCGGAGAGTGAGCATGAGCAGTCCCGAGCAGGCACCGCTCGGCAAGGGCGCCGTGGTGGCCGTCGTGGTCACCCGGCACCGGCGCGAGCTGCTCGCGGACTCGCTGAAGGTGATCGCCGCGCAGACCCGCCCGGTCGAGCACCTGATCGTCGTCGACAACGGCCCGGACCAGCCCGCGCGTGAGGTCGTGGAGTCCTACCCGCTGCCCCATACGTACCTGCCGTCCCACCGCAACCTCGGTGGCGCCGGCGGGTTCGCGCTGGGGATGCTGCACGCGCTTTCGCTGGGCGCGGACTGGGTGTGGCTCGCCGACGACGACGGCCGCCCAGCGGACGAGACCGTGCTCGAGGTGCTGCTCGAAGAGGCCGAGACGCGTGGCCTGGCGGAGGTTTCGCCGGTGGTCACCAACATCGAGACGCCGTCGAAGCTCGCCTTCCCGCTGCGCCGCGGGCTGACCTGGAAGCGGTCCTCGGCGGAGCTGGGCACCGACTTCCTGCCCGGGATCGCTTCGCTGTTCAACGGGGCGCTGTTCCGTGCCTCCACACTCGACGTGGTGGGTGTGCCGGATCTGCGGCTGTTCTTCCGCGGCGACGAGGTCGAGGTGCACCGCCGGCTGGTCCGGTCCGGGCTGCCGTTCGGCACCTCGCTGAAGGTTTCGTACCTGCATCCGGACGGCTCGGACGAGTTCAAACCGATGCTCGGCGGACGGTTCCACGCGCAGGACCCGGAGAACGAGGTAAAGCGGTACTACACGTACCGCAACCGCGGATACCTGTTGTCCCAGCCAGGGATGCGTAAGATCGGCGCGCTGGAGGTCCTCCGGTTCGGGCTGTACTTCGTCGGCGTGAAAAAGGATCCGAAGGCTTTCCTGCAGTGGCTGCGGCTGGTCCGCCAGGGGCAGCGGGAACGCTTTTTCCGGTTCTAGAGGTAATTCCGCAGCTGGTCGTGCAGGTGGTGGACGATGCGCGCGTTGTCCGCCGGAGCGTACGTGAGCCAGCTTTGACCGTCCTCGGCCAGGCGTGAAGTGACGAAGTAGCGTCCTTCTTCGGTATCGAACCAGGCCGTCGGCGTGAGGTGGCGGGCCTTGCGGTCCCGGTCCGCGACGAACGCCGAGAACTGACCGATGCGCAGCTTGGGTTTCTGGAAGATCCGCTCGACCATGCGCAGCTGGCTCGGCGCCGTGGATCGTGGCTTGGAAACGGCCGCGAACGGGTCGTATCCGCTGTCGTCCAGCCGGTGCCTGCCACTCGGTTTGGCGGCGGGTTTGGCCACCGTGACTGACTGGCCCGCGGCGGGCGGCGTCGGCGGCACCAGGTCGACGATTCCCGGCACGATCGCGGTCGGGCGGAATTCCTGGAAAATCACGAGATTCTCGTCCTGACGGACGACGACGGCATACTGGCCGTTGGTGGCCGCCCTGGCGAAAAGCTGCTTGCCTCGGTCCAGTTGCGCGACTGCCGTGAGCGCCACCGGCGCGGTCACGAAGGTGCGGACGGCCAGTTCGGCATCCGGGTCCAGCCGGCCGCCGCGGGCCAGGCCTTTTGCTTCCAGGTCACGGAAAACGGCGTCGCGCACCTGGGCCCGCTGCTCGAATGTGGTGCCGATGTGCGGCACCTCGAACGGCGCCGGTGCCCGCCCCAGCCTGAGCCGTTCGAGCACAATGTCCAGCGCCGCCAACGACAGCGAGAACTGGTGTGGCATTCGATCCCCCTCGGATTCCCATTGCCTGCTGCACGCTAGCCGATCCGGCCGGGCGAGAAGTCGTACTCGTCGGCTTTCCACCCGGTGATCTCTTTCGGGGCCGGGTTTTCTCCCCTCAGCGAACCGGCTTGCCGGGCAAGATCGGAAGCTGCTGTTCTGGACTCATGGCCGACACGAAACCCGCCCTCGTCCTGCATCTCGCCAGCCCCGGCGAGCCGCTGGTGTTCGCCCTGCGCCCGGAGGATGCCGACGAGGTGGCGAAGAAACTGCCCCTGTTGCTGGAACACGGTTCCGTCGAATCGTTCGAGACCAAGGAGGATTCGAAGGTCAGCGTGAATTTCGCGCACGTCGCGGTCGCCTATGTGGACGACCTGCAGCGGAAGGGCAAGGTGTTCGGTCTGCACTGAGTTTGCGGGCCCCGAGCCCCTGCGCCTTACTCGCCGATGACGGGCGGGGCCGTGCGCTCGCTGGTGCCGAACACGTCGTCCGGGTCGGGCTCGATCAGCCACGAGGGACGCTGGTGTTCCTCGTCCTCTTCGCCCTTGCCCTTGCCGCCGTGGCCCATGCCACTCGCGCCACTGCGGCCCGCCGCCCCGGCGCTGCGCCCACTGCCGCCCGCCGCGCTTTCGGCCGCGCCCGCGCCGCCGGCACGTGCGCCGCTCTGGCCGCCCGCGCTGCCGCTGCTCGCCGCGGAGCCGCTGCTCGACCCGCCGGGCCCGAAGCCGCTGCCGCCGCGGCCGACCTTGCTGGAGTACTCGTCGCCGTCCGCGCCTCCGAAGCCGCCGCCCATGGCGCCCATCGGCATGCCGCCCATCGCGCCGAGCCCGGTATTGGCGAGCCCGGACGTCGAGGACGAGTTGTAGTTGTTGTTGCTCGACGGCCGGTAGCCCTGGGCGCTCGTGTTGCCGACCGAGCCCGTCTTCGCCCCGCTGCGCGGCGGCGTGGTCGGACCGGGGAGCCCGGTCAGGTCTCCGCTAATGGAGTGGGAGCTGTTGCCCGCCGCCGAGCCCGCGAGACTGCCAGTGTGCCCCGTCGTGCCGACGTTACTGCTGGTCGGGCCCGTGTAGCCGGCGGTTCCGGTGCCGTCGATGCTGTTCCCGACCTCGTGCACCGAGCTGCTGCCCGGCCCGGTGAACGTGGGCGGCGGGGTGAACGCCGGCGCCTTCGATGCGGCCGTGTACAGGTTGCTGTCGTAGCTCGACATGACCTGCGCGGCCTGGTCGTGTGCGTCCTGGCTCTGCTGCTGCTTCTGGAAGGAGGCGTTGACGTTGTCGACGATGTCGAGCGGGTTCGAGGTGGCCCAGCTCTTCATCTCGTCGGTCCAGCTGAACGGGATCGGGTCCGGCATGGTGTTCTTCGCCGTCTCCGCCGCCGAGGACTGGTTGTACACCTGGTCCGCCGCCAGCTGCGCCGCCTGGCCGCTCTGGTCGCTCCACGTGCCCAGCCCACTGACGAAGTTGTAGGCCGACTCGGCCGCGTCGCCCTTCCACGTGGCGCCGGACTTGGTCGCGGCCTGCCCGAGCTGCTGCCCGAACGTGGCCATCGCGTTGGCCAGCTGGTTCCAGGCCGTCGATACCCCGGTCACCTGGCTGGGGTTGACGGTCTGGACCATGTCCTTGAGGGCTGCGTGGTCGAAACCCATGTAGTCGGTGCCCGACGGTGACAGGCCCGTGCGGTACTCGACGTTCTGGCCCAGCTGGCGAGTCTGCTGACTGCGCTGCTGGTCGGCCGTCATCTGGCCTTTGATCTTGGCCGCCACGTTGGTGACGGCCTGCCAGAAGCCGCTGCTGTTCTCGTCATACCCGGCCGCGATGAGCTGCTGCCGCGCCGCCTCCTCCGGGGACGAGTACCTCCCGCCGCCGGTCGGGTTGTAGCCGTTGTACTGGTTGTTGTACTGGCTCAGGTCCCCCTGCTGACCGGCCGACTGCTGCGGATTGGTCATGACTACCCCTCGTACTTCGGCAGCTTGGGCTCAACGATGTTGGCGATCT
>NZ_DASZWC010000047.1:0-120887 GCF_035546795.1 Amycolatopsis sp. | reverse complement strand
TCCGCGGAACTGCGGGCGCACGGCATCGCGGCGAACTCGCTGTGGCCGCGCACCACCATCGACACCGCGGCCGTGCGGAACGTGATCGGGGCCGAGGTGGCCCAGCGCAGCCGGAAGCCGGAGATCATGGCCGACGCCGCGCACGTGATCCTGACCAAGCCGAGCGCCGAGGTGACCGGCAACTTCTTCATCGACGACGAGGTGCTCGCCGCCGAGGGAGTCACCGACTTCGCGAAATACCGCCTCGGCGGCAGCGAAGAGGATCTGGAACTGGACATCTGGGTCGACCGGCGCCGCTGACCCCGCTGGTTCCGGGCGCGCGCGAGCACGCCCGGAACCGGTTCAGCGCCGTGCGTGCAGCAGACCCTCCTGCGCGGCGGACGCGATCAGCGTGCCGTCGCGGTGGAAGATCCGGCCGGTGGCCAGCCCGCGCAGTTCGCCGACGGCCGGGCACGACTTGGCGTAGAGCAGCCAGTCGTCGAACCGCGGCTCGTTGTGGAACCACAGCACGTGGTCCAGCGAGGTCAGATGGCTCACGTCGGCGCGGCCGGACGCGCGCCGCACGGTGGCCACCAGCGAGAGATCGCTGATGTAGGTGAGCACCGCGGCGGTGCTCACCCGCCCGTCGAACCCCTCGCCACGCAGCCGGAACCACAGCATGTCCCGCAGGAAGGGATGCAGCACCTCATGGCCGTCTTCGACGGCCCGCAGGTCGAACATCGTGGCCGGGTGCGGTGTCCCGCTCGGGAACGTGTCTCCGGCGTCCGGGCAGTCTTCCGGATCCGGCGCGCCGGGTGGCGTTTCGTGGTTGCCCGCGCCGGAACGGTCGGTGGTGAAGGACGTATCCAGGCAAAGGATGGGTTCGCCGTGCTGCACGGCCGTGACCCGCCTGCGCCGGAAGTTCCGCCCGTCCTGCAAGGTGTCCACCCGGTACACGACCTTGTGCCCGGCGTCGCCGGGGCGCAGGAAATACGCGTGCAGCGAGTGGACACCCACGTCCTCGCCGGCTGTGCGTTCGGCGGCGACGAGCGCCTGCGCGGCGACCTCGCCGCCGTACAACCGGCGTCCGGCGACACCTGTCCGCCTGCTGCGGAACAGATCCCGCTCGATCGGTTCGAGATCGAGTATCGCGACCAGCGTGGCCAGGTCGTGCCGCGCCGGTGCGCCGTTGAGCGAAGTGGACATCGGCCGTTACTCGCCCCGCCAGACGGGGTCCCGCTTTTCGGCGAAGGCCTGCGCGCCCTCGCGGGCGTCGCTGGATTCGAACACCGGCTTCATGATCTCCTGCTGCCGGGCGAACGCGACGTCGCTGGTCCAGTCGCTCGAGCGGTTGATGATCTCCTTGGTGGCCTGGATGGCGAGCGGGGCGTTCTTGGTGATCTGCTCCGCGAGGGTGATCGCGCCCGCGAGCGCCTCGCCGGGGGCGGCGATGTGGTTGACCAGGCCGTAGCGGTGCGCGTCGGCGGCCGAAAAGAAGTTGCCGGTGAGCGCGAACTCCATGGCCAGCTGGCGGGGAATGCGCGCGGGCAGCCGGAGCAGGCCACCGGCACCGGCCACCAGCCCGCGTTTCACCTCGGGGATGCCGAACTTCGCGTCCTCGGCGGCGACCACCAGATCACAGGCCAGCACCAGCTCACAGCCCCCGGCCAGCGCGTACCCTTCGACCGCGGCGATCATCGGCTTGCGCGGGGGCGTTTCGGCCATGCCTGCCAGGCCACGGCCCTCGATGGTGACGTTCTCGCCGCGGAGGAACGCCTTGAGGTCCATACCCGCGCAGAACGTGCCGCCGGCGCCGGTCAGAATGCCGATGGACAGGTCCTTGCGGGAGTCCAGTTCGTCCAGCGCGGCCGCGACACCCCTGGTCACCGCGGCGTCGATGGCGTTGCGCGCCTCCGGCCGGTTGATGGTGACGATCAGGATCCTGCCACGTTCTTCGACCAGGACGGCGTCGGTCATCGCGAACTTCCTCCACTGTCAGGTTCAGCATTAATATGGTTAATCTATACAAACTGGTCCGCGAGGAACAGTATCGGAGGGTGGTACGGGATGGACGCGGCGACACCGTCGGACGCCGGAGAGGTCCTCGTCGAGCGGGACGGGGGCACGGTCTGGCTGACCCTCGACCGTCCGGCCGCCCGCAACGCGCTGAGCGAGCCGATGCGCCGCGCCTTGCGCCGCGCGCTGCGTAAGGCCGACACGGACCCGGAAGTCACGGCCGTCGTGCTGACCGGTCGCGATCCGGCCTTCTCCGGCGGGCTCGATCTCAAGGAGAGCCTGAACGGCAAGCCCGCCGCCCGTGAGTATCCCGACCCCGCCCAGGTGCTGCGCGCGCTGCGGGTCCCGGTCATCTGCGCGGTCAACGGCGCCTGTTACACCGGTGCCCTGGAGATAGCGCTGAGCTGCTCGTTCGTGCTGGCCTCGGAACGTGCGACGTTCGCCGACACGCACGCGAGCATCGGGCTGCTCGCGGGGTGGGGGATGAGCGCGCTCCTGCCGCGGGCCGTCGGCACCAGGATGGCCCGGCAGATGATGCTGACCGGTGAGCCGATCGGCGCGGCGGAAGCGCTGCGCACCGGGCTGGTGAACGAAGTGCTGCCGCACGAGGAGCTGATCCCGCGGGCGCGCGAGGTCGCCGCGCGGATCGGGCGCGCGCACCCCGGCGCGGTCCGCACCACGCTGGACCTGCTCGACTCCGGTGACGGCGTGTCGCTGGCCCATGCGCTGGCGGCCGAGACCGACGCGAAGCTCCGCTGGCGTTCGGATCCCGCGGAGATCACGCGTCGGTTCAAGCCCGGCAACGCTCGTTGACGGGCCACGCGCGTCAGCGCCGGTCGAGCTGTTCCATGGTCGCGACGGCGGCGCGGGCGTAGTGCGCCTGGCGCTTCGGTCCGACCAGAAAGGACGGTGTGGCCAGAAAAGCCAGCTGTGGCAGCGCTTTCCGGCGGTCGATCGTGGCGAGGGCTTCGCCGGTCGTGCCGCACACCGCGATTTCGGCGAGCATCTCGTCGGTCACCGCCGCGGCCATCGCGTCGTTGTCCCCGGCCCGGAACGCCTGCCGGATCGCCTCGACCTGCGCCTGCCAGCCGTGCAGTTCGACGAGCCGGTCGTAGGTCTTCACGGTGAGGTAGAAGGCGATCTGGCGCCGCGCGTCGAGCCGGGCCCGGTCCGGGTCCTCGTCGTTGATCGCGGTGATCACCCAGCCCCACCGGCGGATCTCCGCCGCGTCGCGCCCGGTCTCCGCGGCACCGGCCGCGAGCGCGGGCTCGACGACCTCGCTCCACCACGCGTCGGTGAACAGGCCGTGGCCGAGCACGCCGTCGGCCGCCCTGCCCACCGTACGGATCATGATCTTGTTGAACGCGCCGACCAGGATCGGCACGTCCAGGCGGCCCAGCACTGGTGCCCGGATGTCGGCCTTGACCGGGTAGAACTCACCCTGTGTCTCGATGTGCGACCAGTTCTCGGCGGTGAGGTAGGCGCGGATCGCGGTGATCAGCTCCGCCATCCGCTTCGCGGGCGAACCCGATTCGGCCACGAACCAGTCCTGGTTCATCCGGCGGGTGCCGGCGCCGAGGCCGAGGAACAACCGCCCCGGCGCGGTCTTGGACAGGTGCCGGATCGCCGACGCGTGCACGAACGGCGAGCGCGCGAAGGCGTAGGCGATGCCGGGGCCGACCTGCGCCGTGGTGGTGCCGGCCGCCATTTCGGCCGTGCTGAGGTAGGCGTTGTGATCGGCGAACTCGCCCGCGCAGAACGCGGCGGCGCCGGCTTTCTCCGCCTCCGCCGCGATCTCCGCGCCGGGCCAGGGAAGACCCCACTCCATCTTCGTCTCCTTTTGCAACCGAGGTTGAAGAATCTAACTAAACACATTAGCGTCCGGAGGTGACAACGAGGCAAGAGTCAGGAGGTCCGCGATGCGGCTCGAGGGTGGTTCCGCGATCGTGACGGGAGGCGCCGGCGGACTGGGCGGCGCGACCGTCCGCAGGCTGGCCGGGGCCGGGATGACGGTCGTCGTGGCCGATCTCGCCGACGACCAGGGCAAGGCGCTCGCCGCGGAACTCGGCGGCGCGGTGCGGTACGTGCACACCGACGTCACCGACGAACAATCCACCCGGGACGCGATCGCCGCGGCGCAGGAGGCAGGCCCGTTGCGGGTCGCGGTCTCGGCGCACGGCGGGCCCGTCGCGGGCAGCAGGGTGCTCGACCGCGCGGGGGAACCGTATTCGCTGGAGCTGTTCGAGCGCACCGTCAAGATCTATCTCAGCGGCACCTTCAACGTCCTGCGACTGGCCGCGTCCGCGATGGCGCGCACCGAGCCGGACGACTCCGGTTGCCGCGGCGTGATCGTCAACACCGCGAGCATCGCCGCGTTCGAAGGCCAGATCGGGCAGACCGACTATTCGGCGGCCAAGGGCGGCGTCGTCGGTCTCGGTCTCGTCGCCGCGCGGGACTTGGCGCCGGTCGGCGTGCGCGTGATGACCATCGCGCCCGGCACCTTCTTCACTCCGGCGTTCCGGATGGAAAAGGAGGCCGCGCAAGAGAAGTGGGGCACGGCGGTGCCGTTCCCGAAGCGGATGGGCGAGCCGGCCGAGTACGCGCAACTGGTGCAGAGCATCGCGGAGAACGACTATCTCAACGGCGAGGTCATCCGGATCGACGGCGCCCAGCGTTTCGGCCCGCGCTGAGGTGACGGGATGCAGCTGACTCGCCTCGCCGGGGAACTGGGCGGCAAACCGGCGATCGTCATGGGCGCGACGGGTGCCACGCTGACCTATCGCGAGCTCGAAGCACGCTCGAACCGGATCGCGCGGCTCTTCCGCGACCGTGGGCTGCGTCCGGGCGACCACATCGCGCTGCTGTTCGGCAACACGCTGGAGGTGTTCCCGGTGGTGTGGGCGGCCCAGCGGTGCGGACTGTTGTACACGCCCGTGAACTGGCATCTGGCCGAGTCCGAAGCCGCCTACATCGTGGAAAACTGCGAGGCGCGGCTGCTGGTGTCCGAAGTGGACCTGGAGCCGCTCGCCTCGGCCATCGCGGGCGGGCTGGACCGGCTGGTGACCGGCGGGCACGTCGACGGGGTGGCGAGCCTCGACGACGCGGCGGCGTCCTTTCCGGACGATCCGGTCGAAGACGAGACCGAGGGCTGCTACATGCTCTACTCGTCGGGAACCACCGGGCGCCCCAAGGGAATCCTGCCGGAGCTGCCCGAAGCCCCGTTCGGCACCGGGCTGCCCATCGACCACCTGATGGCCGGGCGGTTCGGGTTCGGCAGGGACACCGTCTACCTCAGCCCCGGCCCGATCTACCACGCCGCGCCGCTCGGCTGGACGACCGGAACCGTGCGCAACGGCGGCACCGTCGTGGTGATGGAGAAGTTCGACGCGGAGGACACGCTGCGGCTGATCGAGCGGTACGGCGTGACGCATGGGCAGTTCGTGCCGACGATGTTCGTGCGGATGCTGAAGCTGCCCGCCGAAACCCGTCGCCGCTACGACGTTTCGAGCCTGCGGGTCGTCGTGCACGCGGCCGCGCCCTGCCCGGTCGAGGTCAAGGAAAAGATGATCGACTGGTTCGGCCCGAAGCTCGTCGAGTTCTACGCGGGCAGCGAGGGCAGCGGGTTCTGCCTGATCGACACGCCGGACTGGCTGGCGCACAAGGGTTCCGTCGGCAAGCCGGTGCTGGGCGAGGTGCACGTCTGCGATGACGAGGGCACCGAGCTGGGCCCGGGTGAGGTCGGCACGGTGTGGTTCGGCGGCACCCGCCGGTTCGCCTACCACCGCGATCCGGAGAAAACCGCGAGCGTCTACAACGACCGCGGCTGGAGCACGCTCGGCGACCTCGGGCAGGTGGACGAGGAGGGCTATCTCTACCTCTCCGACCGGCGCACCGACCTCATCCTGTCCGGCGGCGTCAACATCTATCCGCGCGAGATAGAGGACGTGCTGGCGCTGCATCCCGCGGTGGAGGACGTCGCCGTCATCGGCGTGCCGGACGCGGAGTTCGGCCAGCGGGTGCACGCGGTGGTGCAGCCCGCCGGGGTGGCCCGGCCGGAACTGGCCGGCGAGCTGATCGCCTACTGCCGGGACCGCCTCGGCCACTACAAGTGCCCGAAGACGGTGACGTTCGCCGAGGTCCCGCGCCTGCCCAGCGGCAAGATCCTGCGCCGTGAGCTGATGAAGCGCCACGAAGACGTGGCGACGAGCTGAAGGGTGCGACGATGCGCTTCGGGCTCAACATCGTGCCGGTCCGCCCGGGGGAGCTGGGCGAGCTGGCGGTGCGGGCGGAACAGCTCGGGTTCGAGTCGTTGTGGGCCGGCGAGCATGTGCTCACGCCCGTCGAGCTCGGCGAGGGCTATCCGAGCGGCTCGAAGCCCCCGTTCGCGCCGGACTCCCGGTTCACCGAGCCGTTCGCGACACTGTCCTTTTTGGCCTCCGTGACGCGGCGGGTGCGGCTGGGCACCGGCGTGCTGATCCTGCCGCTGCATCCCGTCGTACCGCTGGCGCGCGCGATCGCGACCGTGGACGTCTTCTCCGGCGGGCGGCTCAGCCTCGGGCTCGGCGTTGGCTGGATGCGTGCGGAGTTCGCCGCGGTGGGGCAGGGTTTCACCGACCGCGGGCGCCGGATGGACGAGATGCTCACGGTGCTCGACCTGCTGTTCGGCCAGGACCGGCCGGCGTTCGAGGGCGTGTTCCACCACCTGCCCCCGATGGGGTTCGAGCCGAAACCCGTGCAGCGCCCGCATCCCCCCTTCCTGCTCGGCGGCATTTCGCCGGCCGCGTTGCGGCGTGCCGCGCGGGCCGGCGACGGCTGGTACGGCACCCAGGACCCGCCGGGCGGGCTCGGCCCGGTGATCGCGGAGCTGCACCGGCTGCGCGCGGAGTACGGGCGGGGCGACCGGCCGTTCGAGATCACCGCGTTGCTCGGCTGGGGACAGGAGTTCGACGCCGATCTCGTCCGGGCGTACGGCGAAGCGGGTGTGCACCGGCTGGTGGCCACCCCCTGGTCCCGTAGCCGGGACGCGCTGGCGGCCATCGATCGGTTCGCCCGCTCGGCAGGGTTGTGACCATTGTGGACGGACGAGGCGCGATGCCCGACTTCGCAGGCCAAGTGGCGCTGGTGACCGGTGGCGGCAAGGGAATCGGCCGCGCCATCTCGCTCGAACTGGCAAGGCGCGGCGCCGACGTGGCGATCAACTACCGCTCGGACGCCGACGCCGCCGCGGAGACCGCGGACGAGATCCGCGGGCTCGGCCGCCGCGCGCTGCTGCTGCCCGCTGACATCACCGACCCCGGGGCGGCCGAGGCGCTGGTACCCGCGGTGCGTGCCGGGCTCGGCCCGGTCCGGCTGCTGGTCAACAATGCCGCGTACACCCGGCTGATGCCGCCGGACGAGCTGGGCCTGCGGACCTGGCGAAGGATCTTCGCGGCCAATGTGGACGCGGCGTTCCAGCTCACCTGGCTGGTCCGGGCGGACATGCGCGAACACGGGGGAGGGGCCGTGGTCAACATCAGCTCGACCTCCTCGCTGAAACCGGATCCGGCCACGATCGCTTACGGCGCTTCGAAAGCGGCGCTCAACGCCTTCACCGCGAGCGCCGCGCTCGCGCTGGTGCGGGACGGGATCCGGATCAACGCCGTCGCCCCCGGATTCACCCGCACGCCCCGGGTCGACACGGTGGACCCGGCCACGCGGGCGGCGATGCTGGCCGGAGTGCCGATGGGACGGCTCGCCGAAGCCGGGGAGATCGCGGCCGTGGTGGCGTTCCTGCTTTCGGAGCAGGCGAGCTACGTGACCGGGCAGGTGGTCACGGCCGCCGGAGGCCCGTGATGGCGTTACGCGGCAAGCAGGGCCCGTGCGAGCACCGGTACTTCGGCGAGCGCGCGGAGTGCGTCGTTGAGGTGCGTGCAGCCGTCGGTCTTGGCCAGCCGGTCCAGCACGGCGGTGCGCATCTCGGCGAGGGGTGTGCCGGTCATCCCGGCGATGTTGCGGGTCGCGAGCGGGCATTCCACGAACGGCAGCACCCGCGGTTCCGCCGCGATCGAGACCAGCGTCCACGTCCCGGCGTCGATGACGGCCTGGAGGCCGTACTCGTGCACGGCCGCCCGGCCGCCGTCCGGTTTCGTGGCGCTGTCCTGGAACATCGCGTCCACCGCGAAAGTGCCGGGCTCGCCGGGATAGACGTCGATGCGCCGGGCGCGCCGCATCGAAACCCCGCTGATGTCCTCCATCGGGTGCCAGCCTTCGGGGTCACCGGCCCTGGGCAGCGGCAGCACCGTCCGGGTGCGATGGACCGGGCGGGACAGCCCGTTCGAGTCCAGTGCGCTGGACCCGGGCTGGAAACCGGTGCAAACCCCTTCCATCCGGCGGCGCGCTTCGGCGGCCTTCCCGGCCGCGGCCTGCAGCCACTCGGGATTCCATTGCGAGTAGGCGAATCCGGCGATCAGGGTCGAGCCGGCGATGTCGTCGAGCAACAGGTAGAGCGGGGTGCCGGCGGCCAGTTCGCCGGGCACGACCCTGGCCAGCGCGGCCCGCAGGCGTCCGCCGCCCCGGGAACCGACGAGGCCTTCGATCCCGGGCCGCGCCGGTTCGGTCTCGATTTCCTCGATGGTGCGGTCCGGAGCCACGCCGACCCGCATGACGTCCTCGGCGAGCACCCGCCCGTCGCCGCCTTCGGCCGGGGTGAGCAGATCACGGGCGCGGCCGAGCAGGCGCAACTGGGTGCCCCAGCCGCCGGGCCAGTGCAAGTCGATCGTCGACGTCCTGCGCACCGAGCCGGCCCGCCGCGGCGGGCTCGGTTCCGCCGGACCGGTCACGTCGGGAATATCGACGGGTTCGATCATTTCGCGCTCCTTGGCTCAGTTCGCGACACGCTAGTTAATCTAAATAAATGTACTCTGTTAGCAGAGCGCATACGTCCGACTCGGAGGTAGTGACCTTGACCGAAACCGCACCGAAAGCCGCCGAACAGTTCGGTGTGCTGACCGATGAGGCGATCGCGCGTTCGCGCCGCCGGCTCGGTGTGCCGAACCCGCAGTACAACCCCCCGCACAACTACGAGGTGACCGCGGACGGGTCCCGGCATTTCGCCTACGGCTACGGCGACGACAACCCGCTGTACACCGACCCGGAATACGCGAAGGGCACGCGCTGGGGGACGCTGCTGGCCCCGCCCGCCTTCCTCTACACGATGGGGGAGGACGCCGCGCCCAAACCGGATCCGGAGACCAAGGCGCTGCTCAAGGGCGACCCGTTCGCCGGGCTCGGTTCGTACCAGGCGGTCATGGAGTTCGAATGGTGGCGCCCGCTGACGCTGGGCGACCGCTGCCGCGTGCTGCAGGCCCAGGTCGGCGTGCAGCCCAAGCGCAGCAGCTTCGGCGGCCGCACGGCCCACATCACGCACGACTACCTCTACACGAACGGTGCCGGGGAGATGCACGCCGTGCGCCGGGGCACCTGGATCAACGCCGAACGGCACACCTCCAAGAAGCGCGCCAAGGAAAAACTGGAGCAGGTGCCGTATACCGACGAGCAGATCGCCGAGATCGACGCCGCGTACGCGGCCGAGACCCGACGTGGCGCGGAACCGCGGTACTTCGAGGACGTGCGGATCGGCGAGGATCTGCAGCCGCGGGTGAAAGGCCCGCTGACCACCACCGACGTCGTGGTCTGGCATCTGGGCTGGGGAATGCAGCTGACCCCGCCGGGGGCGTTCGGGATCGCGGCACGGATCCGCCGCAAGGCGCCGGGACTCTACCCGCCCAACGGGCTGAACATCCCGGACACCGTCCAGCGGCTGCACTGGGAACCGGCGCGGGCCCGGGAACTGGGGCTACCCAATTCCTATGACTACGGCGGGATGCGCGAGACCTGGCTGACCCACCTGGTCACCGAGTGGATGGGCGACGACGCCTGGCTGTGGAAGCTGCGCTGCGAGCACCGCAAGTTCAACTACATCGGCGACACCACCTGGGTGCGCGGGGTGGTCGAGGACAAGCGGCAGGTGACCGAGGGCGGGGTCACCCGCAACGAGGCGCACCTGCGCGTGTGGTGCGAGAACCAGCGCGGCGAGACCACCACGCCCGGCACCGCGGTGGTGCTGCTGCCGGCCAGGGAGCAGCCGGTGACCCTGCCCGAGCCACCGGCGCCGACGATCGAGGGAATGCTGGCCCACGAGCTGGAGCGCTACCGCCTCGCCGACTGAGTATCCGCTAATTTCACACCGGCCGGGGCCGGGGCGCACGCCCCGGCCCCGGTCACTATGTGTACTTGCCCGCATCGCAGGGAAGAACGACGAGTCCCCGGTGGTCACAGCTCGGTGGAGACCCTCGACACACCCGTTCGGCTCACCTAGTCTCATCGGAAATAAAGTGCCCTCTTCCGGCAAGGAGCGCAACGGTGCGTATTTCTGGAAAGCGACGGCCCCTGGCGCTGGCCGCGGTCACGGTGATCGCGGCAGCGGGCATGGCGGGATGCGGCGGTGGCGACACCGGTTCCGCGCAGGGCTCCGGCGGGTCCGCGGACCTGTCCGTGCTCGGGCCGGCCAACAAGGCCACCGGCGCCCCCGTCAAGATCGGCCTGTTCAACGTCGAAGGCGGCAGCACGGTCAGCCAGCCCTTCATCGGTGACGCTGCGGAAGCAGCCGCGAAGTACGCCAACGACCATCTCGGCGGGCTGAACGGGCACGTGATCGAGATCGAACGGTGCGGGGACAAGGCGGACGGCGCGTCCGCCGCGGCCTGCGCCAACAAGTTCGTGCAGGACAAGGTCACCGCGGTGGTGGCGGGCCAGCCCGCGACCGCGGACCAGATCGTGCCCGTGCTGCAGGGCGCCGGGATCCCGTGGGTCGGTTCGTCACCGGCCGCGGCCTCGGAGATCACCGGGACCGGGACCTACTTCTTCGGATCGGGCTTCATCGGGCTGCTCGGCGCGTGGGCACAGTACTCGAAGGACCAGCACTACCAGAAGTTCACCATCTACGGCCCCGACAACCCCCAGCTCGTCGCCGCGGTGCAGGCCATCGGAGCGCCCCTGTTCAAGAAGGTCGGCGTCGACATGCAGCTGGTGACGGTCCCCCAAGGGGTGGCCGATTCGAGCTCCCAGGTGCAGGCCGGCCTGACGAGAAAACCCGACGCGGTCGGCGTGGTCGCGGACAACACGGTCTGCCAGTCGGTGCTTTCGGCTTTGCAGACGTCGGGCACCACCGTGCCGAAGCTGGTGAACACCTCGTGCGTCGCCAAGTCCGTCATCGACGCGCTGGGCGACGACGGGATCAACGGCGTGACGCTCTTCGACGTCGGCGACCCGGTCGGCAGCACCCCCGAGGCCAAGCTGTACCAGGCGGTCATGGCGCAGTACGCCCCGTCCGCCGAGGCGACCGGGATCACCCCGATCGGCTACCTGTCGATGCTCGGGTTCATCCGGGCCGTCAACGCCGGTGCGGGGTCCGCTGACATCACGACGCCGGCGGGCGTCAAGACCGCGATCGGGAACGCGAAGAACGTGCCGCTGCCGATCGGCGACGGTGCCACGTTCTCGTGTGACAAGAGCGTGCTGCCCGCCCAGCTGGTGAAGGCCACGATCTGCAGCGGCCAGATGATGATCACCAAGTACAGCGGATCGCAGCCCGGCCCCTACAGCTCGGTCGACGTCTCCAAGGTGTTCGGCTAGCCCACCGAAAGCGGGGGCGGTGGCCTTTTCCGGCCACCGCCCCTGTTTTTCGTGTGTTCGTTTCAGCCGGTCACGGCAGGCAGCTCACCGAGGTAAGCACGCTCCAAAATGGACGGATCCGCGGCCAGCTCCGACGCCGGCCTGGTGAGCACCTGCTCGCCGTGCACCAGCACCACGGCGTGGTCGGCGATGCCCAGTGCGAGGCCGACGTGTTGCTCCACAAGGACAACGGCGGCGGAGGTCTCGGTGGCCACCCGACGGACGACGGGCAGCAGCTCCTCCACCACCACCGGCGCCAGGCCCATGCTGAGCTCGTCGATCAGCAGTACCCGGGGTTGCAGCATCAGCGCGCGCCCGATCGCCAGCATCTGCTGCTCGCCCCCGGAGAGTTTGCCCGCCTCGATTTTCAGCCGTTTTCCCAGCGCCGGAAAGAACTCCAGCATCCGCTCGACGGTCGTCCCGCCCCGGCGCCGGCACAGTGCCAGGTTCTGGCGCACGGTCAGCCCGGTGAACAGGGAACGGTCGTCGGGCACCAGCACCACGCCCTGCTTGGCCGCGGCCCGCGCTTTTCCTTTGCCCAGCGGCTTTCCGTCGATGGCCAGCCGCCCGCCGAGCGCGGGTACCAGCCCGGCGATGGTGAGCAGCACCGTGGTCTTGCCCGCGCCGTTCGGCCCGAGCAGGGCGGTGACCTCACCGGGGGCGAGGGTCAGGTCGAACCCGCGGACGACCGGGCTGCCCGCGAGGTAGCCGGCATCCAGCCCGGCGCATTCCAGTATCGCGTTCATCGCGTCGCCACCTCCGGGGTGGTCGTCGTGCCCAGGTAGGCGCGGGCCACCCCGGCGTCGACCCGGATCTGCGCCGGTGTGCCGTCCGCGATCACCGCACCGAGGTCGAGCACCACGATCCGGTCGCAGACGTCCAGCACCAGGCTCATGTCGTGATCGACCAGCACCACCGTCACGCCCGCGTCGCGCACCGCCCGCAACCGCTCGCCCAGCCAGCGGCTTTCGGCGGTGTCGAGGCCGCCGGCCGGTTCGTCGAGCAGGATCACCTTGGGCCGCCCGGCGAGCGCACGGGCGACCGACACCAGTTGCCGTTGCCCCTGCGACAGTTCCCGCACCGGCCGGTCGCGCACGGCTTCGAGCTTGAGCACTTCGAACAGCCGGTCCAGCAGGCCGGCGCCCCGAGGGCTGTCGCCGTGTTCGCCACCGTGGCGCGCCGCTTCCTGCCCGACCGCGACGTTCTCCTCGACGGTCAGGTCCTCATACAGTTCGATGCCCTGGAACGTGCGGCCGAGCCCGGCCCGGATCCGCTGGTGCGGTCTGGCCGATTTCAGGTCTCTGCCAAGGAGTTCGACCGAACCCGAAGCCGGGGTGAACCCGCTGGCCGCGTCGATGAGTGTCGTTTTTCCCGCGCCGTTCGGCCCGATCAGCCCGATGATCTCGTTCTCGCGCGCCTCGAACGACACGCCGTCGACCGCGACCACGCCGCCGTAGCGGACACCGACTTCCGTCAACCGCAACACGATCTCCCCGGGCGGCGCGGGAGCGGTCGCGGGTGTGGCTCGCTCCGGCTCTTCCCGTACCGGACCAGGCGGAGTGGCACGCCGTGCGTGGAGCTTGCCGACCAGGGCGTGCAGCGGCCCGACGATGCCTTCCGGGTTCTTGACGACGGTGAGCACGAGGCCGATCCCGGCGATCACGTCGTACCAGATGCCCAGCGAGAAGGCCTGGTCCAGCGCGTAGAAGACGAGGGCCCCGGGCGCGATGATCCCGGCGGCGATACCGCCTGCCAGCGACGTGGCGCCGGCGATGTAGACGGTCGCGAACAGGCCGAGACCGCCGATGGCGGTGAAGGAATCCGGACTGGCGAGCGTCTGGGCGTAGCCCAGCAGCGCGCCACCGAGTCCGGCGATGAACGCGCCGATCGCGAAGGCGATGATCTTGACCCGGGCGACGTCGATCCCGGCCGCCGCGGCGGAGCGTTCGTTCGCGCGCACCGCCAGCATCGCGGCGCCGAGGTTGCTGGTGCGCAGCTTCGCCACCCCGATCCCGATCACCAGCAGCACGAGCAGGCAGAAGATGCCGAACGGCAGCCGCGGATACGCGTCGCCGACGCCGACTCCGAGGTCGAGGCCGAAGATCCGGGGCGGGCCGATCGGCGCGCCCTGCAGGCCGCCGTTGATCCCGGTGTTGCGGAACCACAGGTTCTCCAGCGCGACGGCGAGCGCGAGCGTCACCACGGCGACCGGCAGCCCGCGGATGCGCAGGGCGGGCAGACCCACCACGACGCCGATCACCGTGGCGGCCACCGCCGCCAGCAGCGGGCTGAACGGGAAGGGGATGCCCAGCGTGGTGGCGAACCGGTTCAGCGAGAACGCCCCGACTCCGGCCAAAGTCAGCTGTGCCAAGGAGATCTGGCCGGCGTAGCCGGTGACCACCACTGTGGAGACGCTGATCACCGCCATGATCATCGTGGTGATCAGCGCTGCCCGCAGGCCGCCGCCGGTCGCCACCAGTGCCACCAGCCCGACCACCGTCGTGGCGAGCACCGGTACCGCGAGCCCGCGCGGGCGGGGCGCCCGGCCGAGCGTCCGCTGGATGACCGCGCCACGGGAGGGCAGCGGCCGGCCTCGGATGACCAGGAACACCAGGATCAGCACGAGCGGCACCAGCTGGGCCAGCCCGGTCTGCGGCAGCCAGTCGACCAGCCCCTGCACGTACTGCAGTTCGGACTGGAGCATGCCGATCACCAGCGCGGCGGCCACGGCCGCGCCGACCGCGATGAAGTTCCCGACGAGCGCCGCGGCCAGCGCCGGCACGATGAACAGCGTGTAGGACACCGGGATCAGGGGCACGATCGGCGCGATCAGGATGCCGGACAGCGCCGCGACCGCCGAGCTGATCGCCCAGTTGACGACCGCGATCCGCTCCGGGGACAGCCCGCTGACGAGTGCCCCCTTTTCCGACTCGGCCGCCGCGCGCGTTGCGAGGCCGAAGCGGGTGAACCGGAACCACAGCGTGAGCAGTACGGCGATGCCCACGATGAGCAGCGCGAACCACACCCGGTCGGCCGGGATGCGCAGCCCCGCGAACTCGTAGGTCCGCTTCGGCAGGATCGCCGCGACCGACATCGCCTGGGTGCCGACGCGTGCGGCCAGCAGCGCCTGGATCACGAGCATGACGCCGATCGACGCGACGACCTTGGCCACCGGCGAGGACGTGCGCAGCGGACGGAAGACCACGGCGTAGAGCAGCATGCCGAAGAGTGCCGAAAGCACCAGTGCGACGGCCATCGCCGGGAACAACCCCAGCTTGCCGCCGATGCCGATCGTCTTGGGCAGTCCGGGAATCGGCAGCAGCAGCTCACCGCGCCGGAGGAAGGAGTACAGATAGGCCGCGTAGAGGGCGATGGCCCCGGTCGCGAAGTTGACCACTCCCGAGCTGCGGAACGTGACGACGAGAGCGAGCGCGAGTGCCGCGAAGACCGCACCGTTGCCGAGCCCGAGTACCAGGAAACCGATGTGCTGCGACATCGCACCACCTCATGTAGTCGTCGCGCGGAAAGCGACTCGGCTATTCCGGATACTCTAAATTTGGCGACGAAGTGAGGTCAAGCACGCCGGGGCGGCAGTTATGCACCCAGGACAAAGGGAAAATGATTACGGATACTAAATATTGCGCTAGCGGGTGCGGACGCCGCCGTCGACCTCCAGCACCGTGCCGTTGGTGAACCCGGCGGCGGGGGAGACGAGGTACTCCACGGCCGCGGCGATGTCCTCTCCCGTGCCGGTGCGGCCGACGGCGATGCCGCGGCCGATCCGCTCGCTCCAGGCCGGGTCGACGCCGCCGGGGCCGTAGAGTCCGGTGTCCGGGACGAAGCCGGGCGCCACGGCGTTCGCGGTGATGCCCTCCGGTCCCAGCTCGGTCGCCACCGTCCGGATCCACCGGTTCAGGGCGGCCTTCGTGGACGCATACGCGACCTCGCCGCCACCGCCCGGCGCCCGCGCCGCGGCCGAGGTCACCACGACCACGCGCCCGCCGGGCCGGCGCAGCAACGGCCGGAAGGCGTGCGCCGGCAGCACCGCCGAAAGGATGTTCTGGTCCACTGTGGACCGCCAGTGCCCGGCCACTTCGGCCAGCGTCTCGACCGGACCGTGGTGGGCGCCGCCCGCGTTGAGCACCAGCGCACCGACGACCCCGAGCTCGGCGCGCGCGAACTCCGCGAGCGCTTCGACGTCGTCGGGCCGGGAAAGGTCGGCGGTGTACGGAATCAGCCCGCCACCGGCCCGCTCCAGCACGTCGCGACGGCGCCCGGCGATCACGACGCGGTTCCCGCCTGCCGCGAGCCGCCGGGCGATCGCCAGGCCGATCCCGGTCCCGCCGCCGGTGACGACGGCCGTACCGGGGCCGGTGGCCGGAGTGTCCACCGGGGCGCTCATCGCGGCGCGAACCGCTGGCCGGCGTCCAGGCGGAGGCACTGGCCGTTGAGCATCGGGTTGTCCACGATCGCGAGCGCGAGCTTCGCGTACTCCTCGGGTTTGCCCATCCGCTTGGGGAAGGCGTTGTCCTTGGTGAGCGCGACCTGCATCTCCTCGGACAGCCGCCCGATGCCGCCGGTGGCGAACAGGCTGGGCGCGATGGCGAGTACCCGGATGCCGAGCGAGCCGAGATCCCGGGCCATCGTCAACGCCATTCCGGCGATGGCGGCCTTGGCCGCGCTGTAGGCGACCTGCCCGATCTGGCCTTCGAACGCGGCGATCGACGCGGTGTTGACGATGACGCCGCGCTCGCCGGTCTCGTCGTCCTCCGGTTCGTTGCGGCTCATGTGGGCGGCGGCCAGCCGGCTGATGTTGAAGGTGCCCACCGCGTTCAGGTCGAGCACGCGCCGGAACTCATCCAGGTCGTGCGGGCCGTTCCTGGTCAGGGTGCGCTGCGCCATCCCGCCGCCCGCGGTGGTGACGGTGACGTGCAGCCCGCCCAGTGCCTCGACGGCGGCCGCCAGCGCGGTTTCGGCGCCGGCGAAATCGGTCACATCGACCGGGTGGAACGTCCCGCCCAGCGCGGCCGCGACCTCGGCACCGGCCGATTCCGGCCGGTCCAGCACCGCGACGTCCGCGCCGCGCGCGGCGAACAGTTCGGCGCTGGCCCGGCCCATCCCGGAGGCGCCGCCGACGACCACCGCCTTCTTGCCCTTGATCTCCATACCTGCTCCTAGGCGACCGGACGGAACAGTGGCAGCTTCCAGCCATCGGCGATGGGTGAGAACACCACCTCGACCTCGTCACCGATCTCGACCTTGGCCGGGTCGACGTCGACCACGTTGCTCACCAGCCGGGCGCCGGGCGCGTCGGGCAGGTCGAGCACGGCCGCGACCAGCGTGATGTCCGGCAGGCCGGGAAACCCGTGCACCACCGAGAAACTGAACACCACGGCACGGCCGGAGAGCTGGGCCCACTCGACCTCGCGGGACTGGCAGTTCGGGCAGAAGGGTGTCGGCGGCATCCGGAAAGTGCCGCAGTCGCCGCATTTCGCCGCGACCAGCCGCTCCTCCTTCGCGGCCTGCCAGAACGGCTCGGTGTAGGGATCCGTGGCGATGTGGACGTTTTCGCCGGGCAGCCGGGTGGCGAGCGCGGTCATGAGTCCCTCCCGAGGATGAGCCCGGAAACCGGGAGCGCGGCGGGGCCGCCGGAGACGAGTGCGAGTTCGGCGTCGGGGACCTGGTTGATGGCCGTGCCCCGCATCTGCTCGACGCCTTCCTTGATGTGGGTCATGCCGATGATGTAGGCCTCGGACAGCTGACCGCCGTGCGTGTTGACCGGGATCGAGCCGCCCTTGTACCGGATGGCACCGCTCTCGACGAACGCGCCGCCCTCGCCCTTCGCGCAGAAACCGTAGTCTTCGAGCTGCATCAGCACCATCGGGGAGAAGTGGTCGTAGAGCAGCGCCACGTCGATGTCGGCCGGGCCGACCCCCGCCCGCTCGAAGAGGTGCTTGGCCACCGGCGCGTGCCCGGAGGAGGCGAAGTTCTCGCCGGGCATGCCCATCCAGCCGAAGGCGCGGCCCCACTCGCGGCTGCCGCCGTGCGCCGCGGCGACCACGGGCACCGGCTTCTGCTTGAGGTCCTTCGCGCGCTCCGCGCTCGTGGTGATGACGGCGACGGCGCCGTCGGTTTCGAGGCAGAAGTCGTAGAGGCACAACGGTTCCGCGATCATCCGCGCGGCGAAGTAGTCCTCCAGCGTGAGCGGTTCCTTCTTGAGCGCCTTCGGCCGGTTCGCCGCGTTTTCCCGCTGGGACAGCGCGATCTCGGCGAACGCCTCGCGCCGGGTGCCGTAGTCGTGCATGTGACGCCGGGTCAGCACCGACATCAGGTGCCCCGGCCCGGACAGGCCCGAGGGCTGGATGAAGGAGTTCATCGGCGTGGCGGGCACGGCGGCGAACACCGAGCCGAGCCGCTGGCGCGCCTGTTGCAGCGCCATCACGGTGACGACGACGTTGGCATCCCCGGCGACGATGGCCGCACGGGCGAGCCCGATGGACCCGGCCGCGCCGCCGCCACCGGACGTGAGCGCGGCGGTGAAGGTGACCTCGGGAATGCCGAGGGTCTCCATGAAGTCCGCGGTGTCCATCGACTGGCCGTAGCCCGCGCCGGCGCCGGAGTAGTAGGCGAAACCGTCGATGTCCTTCGCGCTCAGTCCGGCGTCTTCGCAGGCCGCCAGGATGGCCGAGCCGGCGAGTTCGGTGATCGTGCGTGGCCAGGACTGGCCTCGCCGGTAGTACTCCGTCGCGCCGACTCCGACTATCGCGACATCCCTCGTGGCCTGCATTGGCCTCCTCCTCGGTGAAAACGTCGTTCTCAGTAGAGTCCCGGACGGCGGGGGTTGTCAACCGGCCCGGCCGCCGAACTTGGCCGTAAGGGTCTTATTTCGGATACTCTTCTTGGCAAGCTAGGCGATCACCCGGAGGGATGCCACATGGCACTGGCCATCACGGACGCACACGAGGAGCTGGCCGGTGTCGTCCGGTCGTTCGCGGCCGGGAAGGGAGTGCGGGCCTCGGCCAGGCGTGCACTGGGCCCGGCACAGGGCGGCGACCCGGGGCAGGAGTGGAAACAGCTCGGCGAGCTGGGCTGGACCGGCCTGCACCTGCCCGAGGAGTACGGCGGTTCGGGATACGGCCTGGCGGAGCTGGCGGTCGTGGTCGAAGGGCTCGGCGCCGAGATCGCGCCCGGCCCGTTCGTGCCGACGACCGTGGCGTCGGCACTGATCGCGGAAACAGGCTCGCCCGCACAGCGGGCGGCGCTGTTGCCCGGGCTCGCGGACGGCTCGGTCCGCGCGTCGCTGGCGTTGGACGGGGAAGCGGGGCCCGCGCTCGGCGGGGTGTGGGCCGGTCTGCATCTGTTCAGCCGGGGTGAGGACATCGTCGTCGTGCGCGGTGGGCGGGCCGAGCCGCTCGACGCGCTGGACCCGTCACTCGGGGCGGCCCGGCTCGACCTGGCGGGTTCGGTGGCAGAAGCCGTGCTGCCCGGCGCGGCGCCGGTGGCCCGGCGCCTGCTGCGCACCCTCGTCGCGGCGGAGGCGGCGGGCGGTGCACAGTCCACTTTGGACCAAGCACTGGCCTACGCCAAGGTCCGTGAGCAGTTCGGCCGGACCATCGGCGGGTTCCAGGCCGTCAAACACCATCTGGCGAACATGCTCGTCCGTGCCGAACTCGCCGTCGCCGCGGCCTGGGACGCCGCACGCGCGACGCCCGGCCCGGAAGCCGACTTGGCCGCCGCGGCCGCGGCCACCGTCGCCATCGACGGCTACCTGGCGAACTCGCGGATGAACATCCAGCTGCACGGCGGAATCGGGTTCACCTGGGAACACGACGCGCACCTGTACCTGCGCCGGGCATCCGCGCTCGCCGCGCTGGGTGGTTCCCCGGATCATGCGGCGGACGACGTGTTCACGCTGAGCGCGAACGGAGTCCGCCGCCGTTTCGGTGTCGCGCTGCCGCCCGAGGCGGCGGGGTATCGCGAGGCCGCCAGGGAGTTCGCGCGGCGCTATCTCGCCACGCCGGAGCAGGAGCGCCGGCTGCTGGCCGTCGACTCCGGGTATCTGATGCCGCACTGGCGCAAGCCGTTCGGCCGCGAGGCCGGCCCGGCCGAGCAGCTGGTCATCGAGGAGGAGCTCGGCGGGCTCGGCCTGCCCGACCTCGGCATCGGCGGCTGGGTCCTGCTCACGCTGACCCAGACGGCGTCGGCGGAACAGATCCAGCGGTGGATCCGCCCCGGCCTGCTCGGAGAGCAGACGTGGTGCCAGCTGTTCAGCGAGCCCGGCGCGGGATCCGACGCGGCCGCGGTGCGAACGCGGGGAACCAAGGTCGAGGGGGGCTGGCGCGTCACCGGTCAAAAGGTCTGGACCTCGAACGCGCAGAACTGCCAGCGCGGGCTGGCGACCGTGCGCACCGACCCGGCGGCGAAGAAGCATCTGGGCATCACCGCGATGGTGATCGACCTGACGGCGCCGGGCGTGACGGTGCGGCCGCTACGGGAGATCACCGGCGACGCGCTGTTCAACGAAGTGTTCTTCGACGACGTGTTCGTCCCCGACGACGACGTCGTCGGTGAGCCAGGGACCGGGTGGACGGTCGCGCGGGCGACCCTGGCCAACGAACGGGTCAGCATCGGCGGTTCGCGCCGCAGCGGGCTCGCCGCGACGGATCTGCCCACGCTGCACGAACGGTACGCGGCGGCGGACGCGGCGCTCTCCCGTGAAGCGGGCAGGGTGATCGCGGAGGAGCTGGCGATGGAGCTGATCAACTTGCGCGCCGTGGAGCGTGCGGTCGCGGGAGCCGAACCGTCGGTGACCGGGAACGTCACGAAGCTGCTCTCGGCCGAGCACGCGCAGCGCGTGAGCGAGCTCGCGATGCGGATTTCGGGTACCGCCGCGGTGACCGGCGGTGAGCCGGAACTGACCCTCCAGTACCTGTTCCACCGCGCGCTCACGATCGCGGGCGGCACCTCGGAGGTGAGCCGCAACGTGATCGCCGAGCGGATCCTCGGCCTGCCACGCGAGATCATGCCGCGCTGAACACACCGCCGCCGCGGATGACCGGGAGTCGCGACTAGAATGAGGCGTCCGAATTCAGTGAGTCGAGGAGTCTTCGTGCCGACGGTCCGAACAGACGGCGACGCTGCGCGGGACGGGGCCACGGAGGAGGACGACGCGCGGGAGGCCGACGCGCCGGAGCGCAAGCTGGCCGTCCAGATCGCGCACCGGCTGGAAAGCGACATCATCCGCCGCGGCTGGCCGGTCGGCGAGGTGCTCGGCTCCGAACAGGAGCTGCGTGAACGGTACGGGGTGAGCCGCTCGGTGCTGCGCGAGTCCGTGCGGCTCGCCGAGCACCACCAGGTGGCACGGATGCGCCGGGGCCCGGGCGGCGGGTTGTTCGTGTGCGCCCCGGACGCCGCGCCCGCCACCCGGGCGCTGGTGATCTACCTGGAGTACGTGGGTACCAGCGTCGAAGACCTGATGCAGGCTCGTCAGCTGCTGGAGCCGCTCGCGGCGGCGCTGGCCGCGGAGCGGATCACCGAACCGGACATCGATCGGTTGCGCGCGGCGCTGGGCGAGGAGGCCGAACGCCGCGACGAGGCCGGTATCTTCGCCCAGAACGGCATCCACGTGCTGCTCGGCGAGCTGTCCGGGAACCCGGCGTTGCAGCTGTTCGTCGATGTGCTCTCGAGGCTCACCAGCCGTTACGCGCACACCACCCGGCGGATCCCGAAAGAGGAGATCGTCCGGGGCAAGGCGGAGGCGGGGGAGCGGCACCGGATCATCGCCGACGCCGTGATCGCCGGGGCGGCGGGCCGCGCCGAGGCCGAAACCGTGACGCATCTGGCCTCGGTGAGCGAGTGGCTGCTGGCCCATCGCTCCCGCCGGGGCGCGAAGGTCGCCGGCCGCGCACTGGAGGTTTCGGGTGCCAAGCTCGCAGAAGTGGTGGCCGCGCGGATCCACGACGAGATCGCCCGCCGCGGCTGGCCGGTCGGGCAGGTGCTCGGTTCCGAAGCGGATCTGCTGGCCCGCAACGGCATCAGCCGTGCGGTGTTGAGGGAGGCCGTGCGGCTGCTGGAATACCACTCGGTCGCCCGGATGCGCCGCGGCCCCGGCGGCGGGCTCGTCGTGACCGAGCCCGATCCCGCGGCCAGCATCGAAACGATGGCCCTGTACCTGGACTACCGCGGCGTGACGGCGGAGGATCTGCGCGTCGTGCGGGACGCGGTCGAGCTGGGTGCGCTGCAGGAGGCGATCCGGCGGCGCGCGGAGCCCGAAGTCGCGCAGCGGCTGAAGGCGGCCCTCGCGCGGACCGGCGAACCCGGCCCCGGCGGGCAGAGCGGTTCCGAGGTGTTCCACACCGAACTGGCCGACGTGTCGGGCAATCCCGTGCTCGCGCTGTTCCTGCGGATACTGACCGAACTGTGGACGCGCCACCGGGCGGGTACGGACGCCACGCCGCAGCCGGGGCCCGGCGCGATCGTGGAGGTCGAGTCGGTGCACGAGCGCATCCTGGACGCCGTGCTCGCCGGGGACGAAGGCGTGGCGCGGCACCGGATGCGGCGGCATCTCGAAGCGCTCACGGCCTGGTACCACTGACGCCTGCGGGAGGCGAGATGGACGGCATCGATCTGTCCGGGCAGGTCGGTCTGGTCACCGGCGGCGGAGCCGGGATCGGCCAGGGCATCGCGCTCGGGCTGGCGAAACGAGGTGCCGCGGTCGTGGTCGCGGACATCGAGCCGGAACGGGCCGCGCACACGGTGCGCCTGGTCCGGGACAGCGGTGGTGACGCGCTCGCGGTGACCACGGATGTCATGGACACCGCGCAGATCGAGGCCGTGGTCAAGGCGGCGGAGGACCGCCACGGCAGGCTCGACATCCTGGTCAACAACGCCGGCGGGGTGCGCGGCAGGCGGTTCCTGGACCAGAGCGAGCGCAGCTGGCGCCGGCATATCGACATCAACCTGGTGAGCATGTTGTCCGCGACCTGGCACGCGGCGCACGCGATGGTGCGTGGTGGGCGCGGCGGCGCGATCGTCAACGTGGCGAGTATCGAAGCCAGTCGCGCCGCGCCGATGTACTCGGTTTACGCGGCCTGCAAGGCAGGCATGGTCAACTTCACCCGCACGATGGCGGTGGAACTCGGCGAGCACGGCATCCGCGTGAACTGCCTCGCGCCGGACCAGACACGGACACCGGGCAACTCGGGGGTGCGGACCGGCTGGGTCGAGGAGGATGCGCTGCGGGTCCGCCCGCCCGAAGAGCAGGCCGCGCTCGAGCGGTACATTCCGCTGGGCCGCGAAGGGGACGTCGACGAATGTGGTGACGTGGCGGCATTCCTGTGCTCGCCGCTGGCCCGCTACGTCACCGGGGTGACCGTGCCGGTGGACGGCGGCACGTGGGCCTCCAGCGGCTGGGTGCGCGAGGGCGATGGCTGGGGCCTGTACGGGAAAGCCGGCGGCTGACCGCGACCGGGAGCGCGCGGCTCAGCGGGGGAGACCGAGCACGCGTTCGCCGATGATGGTCCGCTGGATTTCCGAGGTGCCACCGCCGATCGAGGCCGCGAGACTGTAGAGATAGGCGCCCGTCTGGCCGTCCGGTTCGTGCCGGTGCACGAAGGTCAGCCCGCGCGGCCCGAGTACGTCCATCGTCAGCCGCGACAGGCTCTGCCGGACTTCGGCGAAGTACAGCTTGACGATCGAACCCTCCGGCCCCGGCGTGGCGCGGCGAGCGTTGCGGGACACGGCGGCGTACGTCATCGCCCGCAGCGCGGCGATTTCGGCCCTGGCGTCGGCGAGACGGCGGGCGATTTCGTCGTCCCGCACCGCCGGGCGGCGGCCGTCCGGCCCTGGCACCGTTCCCGCCAGTTCGATCAGGTCTTCCAGCTGCCGGTGCAGAGACAGCTGGTCGGCCATGAACCCGGCGCCGCGCTCGAAGCCCAAAGTGGACATCGCCACGCTCCAGCCCTGGCCGGGCTCGCCGACGACGTTGCTCAGCGGGATCCGCACGTCGTCGTAGAACACCTCCGCGAAATGCCGGTCACGCGCTGGGGTGCGCAGCGGCCGGATCTCGATGCCGGGGCTGCGCATGTCGGCGATGACCCACGTGATGCCCTGATGCTTCGAGCCCGTGGAATCGGTGCGCACCAGCAGTTCCTGGTAGTCGGCGGCGTCGGCATAGCTCGTCCAGATCTTCTGGCCGGTCACCACCAGTTCGTCGCCGTCGACGACCGCGCGGGTGCGCAGCGAGGCGAGGTCCGAGCCCGCCTCCGGCTCGGAGAAGCCCTGGCACCACACGGCTTCGCCCCGCAGGATCCGCGGCAGGTGGAAGCTCTTCTGCGCGTCGTCACCGCGGGCGATGAGCGTGGGCCCGCCGTGGTTCAGGCCGACGAAGTTCACCCCGGCGTGCGGACCGTTCGCGAGCGCGTATTCCTCATACCAGATCAGTTGCTGGGTCAGCGTCATACCGCGCCCGCCGTACTCGGCGGGCCAGGCGATCCCGGCCCACCCACCCTCGTACTGCCTGCGCTGCCAGTCCAGGTCGAACTCGCGCATCTCCTGAATGTCAACGGGTTGTGGCTCGGTGGGCACATTTTCGGTGAGCCAGGTCCGGACTTCTTCGCGGAACTCGCGGTCTTCGGAAGCGGCGGCGATCATGGCGGGCCTTTCCTCCTTGATCGGAATAAAGTACAAAGAATTATCAGCCGCGGCAAGCTGCGAAGGAGTGGTCGGAGTGGATCTTCTCCCGTCGGCGGACCAGGTGGAGATGACGGACGCGATCGAGCAGTTCCTCCGCCGCAGGCTGTCGGTTCCCCAGCTGCGGGGCCGGATGGGCGAACCGGCACCGCCCCATGCCTGGACCGAAGCCGCCGAACTGGGCGTGTTCTCACTCGGGCTGCCCGAAGAGGCGGGCGGCGCCGGCTGCCCGGCCGTCGAGGAGGCGCTGGTGTTCCGCGCGCTCGGCAGGCACCTTGCTCCGCCAGGTTTCCTCGGCGCGGTGCTGGGGGCGCGTCTGGCACATTCCCGGGGTGACAAGGAACTGCGGGACGAGCTGGCGGCCGGCGCGCGGCGGGTGGCCGTGGCCACCCCGGCCGGGGTCGTCGACCTTCCCGGCGCCGATCTCGTGCTCGGGCCAGGGCCGGAACTCGTTGCCCTGGCGGAGCTGAGCCCGGGGCGGCGGCTGGACTGTCTCGACCCGACGGTCACCCTCACCGAGGTCACCGGCTGGCCGCCGGCAGGCGAGCCACCCGCCGAAGGGCTGCACCTGCTCGCCGCTCTCCTGGTCGCGGCGATGCTGAGCGGGATCGCCGACGCCGCCCGCGACGCCGGGGTCGCCTACGCCGAGGAGCGGGTCCAGTTCGGCCGCCCCATCGGGGTCAACCAGGCGATCAAACACCCCTGCGCGGACATGGCGATGCGCAGTGAAGCCGCCGGTTCGCTGCTGCTGTTCGCGGCGATGGCGGTGCGGGAGGGCCGGGACGATGCCGCTTTCCAGGTCGCCGCCGCGAAACGCATCGCCACCCACGCGGCGTATGAGAACGCGCGGGCCAACGTCCAGATCCACGGCGGGATGGGATTCACCTGGGAACACGACGCGCATCTGCTGGTGACCCGCACCCGGCTGCTCGACCAGTTCTTCGGCGACGTCCGGACACAGCAGGCCGCCATCCTGGCCACCGCCCCATCGATCCCTTAGCAGGCCACAGTGGACAATGTGAAGCTCGCGGTCGCCGACGGTGTCGGGACGATTTCGCTGAACCGGCCGCATCGGCACAACGCGATCGACGACGAGACCCACGAACAGCTCGGCCAGGCCTGGCAACGGGCCTCGGCCGACGACGCGGTGAAAGTCATCGTGCTGCGCGGGGAAGGTCCGTCGTTCTGTTCGGGCCGGGACACCGCCCAGCTCGGCGAGCGCGTCGCCGGGGAGAGCGACCTGGCGTTCGTGCGCCGTCACCAGCGAACGCGGCTCGCCCAGCTGGATTCGCCGAAACCGGTGCTCGCCGCGGTGCGCGGCTACGCACTCGGTGGCGGGCTGGAGATGGCGCTCGCCGCGGACATTCGCATCGGCGCGACGGACGCGCGCATGGCGTTCCCGGAAATCCGCTACGGACTGATGACCGACACCGGCGGTGCACCGCTCGCCACGATGCTCGCCGGGCCGTCGCGGGCGAAATGGCTGTTGATGACCGGCAGGCAGATCGACGCGGCAGCCGCACTCGGCTGGGGACTGCTCGACGAGGTCGTGGCGCCGGAGGAACTCGACGGCAGGGTCGCCGGGCTGGCCCGCGAGATCGCGGGCAAACCGCCCGGCGTGCTCGCGATGATCAAACAGACCGTGGACGGGATGTGGCGCGGTCCGCTGCGCACGGCACTGGACGCGGAACTGCTCGGACAAGTCGCCCTGTTCGGCGGCGAGGACTACCGGGAACGCAAGCGTGCCCGCACGGAAGGTGGTCGATGATGGCGTTACCCGAACCCCCGCCCGCAGGCACGGCGATGCTGCCGCCGGGCACCTTCGACGGCAGCGTCGTGCTCATCACCGGCGGCGGCACCGGCCTCGGCCGCGGTATGGCCGTGGAGTTCGCCCGTCTCGGCGCCGGCGTGGTCGTCGCGAGCCGGGACGAGAACCACCGCCGCACCGGGATCGAGGCCGTCGAGCGGGCCGGCGGCCGGGCGATCGGCGTGCCGCTCGACGTCCGCGAACCCGCAGCGGTCGCCGCCGCGTTCGACGAAGCCGAACGCGGGCTCGGCCCGGTGAGCGTGCTGGTGAACAACGCTGCCGGGAATTTCCCCGTGCTGGCCGAAAAACTGTCACTGAACGGGTGGCGTGCGGTCACCGGCATCGTGCTCGACGGGACGTTCACCTGCAGCACGGAATTCGCCCGCCGTGCGATGGCGCGCGGTTCGGCCGGGGCGATCCTCAACATCGGGGCGACCTACTCGTGGACCGGCGGCCCCGGCACCGCGCATTCCGCGGCGGCGAAGGCCGCAGTGACCAACCTGACCCAGTCCCTCGCCGTCGAATGGGCGCCGCACGGTATCCGGGTCAACGGCCTGGCCCCCGGCCTGTTCCCGCACGACGACCACCACGCGGCGCTCAAGGCCGCCCGCCCGGACAGCGACCGCGACGGTTCGACGGTGCCCGCCGGGCGGGTCGGCCGGATCCACGAACTGGGCTGGGCCGCGACGTATCTTTGCTCCCCGTACGCGGCCTATCTCAGCGGCCACACGATGGTGCTCGACGGCGCGAACTGGCTCCGGCGCGGGCTGCGGATGCCCGAGTTCGAACCGGTCGCCGAGCAGTTCG
The DNA here is from genome assembly GCF_035546795.1 of Amycolatopsis sp. GTDB lineage: Bacteria > Actinomycetota > Actinomycetes > Mycobacteriales > Pseudonocardiaceae > Amycolatopsis_E. Next base: position 93,877 of record NZ_DASZWC010000047.1, on the reverse strand, counting down.
GCTTCTCCGCGGAGCCCTCGTGAGTCAGCGCAGGAGCGCCGTCTCCAGCGCCGACCGGAAGTCGTCGGGGAGCGGGCCGGGGCCGTCTGCCGGGACGTGGGCGACGGTCGCGTCGCTCACTCCGACGCACTGACCGTCCTGGTACATGGCCTGTGCGACGGTGTAGGAAGCCCGGCCGAGCCGCTTGATCCCGCTGCCGATCCGGACCGGGCCGGGATACCTGGTCTCACCGAGGTAGTGCACGTTGAGCTGGACCAGCATGGCACGCACCGGCCGGAACGCGCGGCGCTGCCGCAGCGCCTGCTCGAACAGCACCCGCGCCTCCTCGTAGAGACGGCCGATCGCGACGTTGTTCACGTGCCCGAGGGGGTCCAGGTCGCCGTAGCGGGTGGAAACCTCGTGCCAGACCGGATAACGGTCCCGCCGCGAAAGCGAAATGTCCGGCCGCGCCGGCGCCCGCAGGGTGGGAGTTTCCATGGCGATCCTTCCCGTCGCGAATCAGGAACCGGGCACCTCGACGACGGCGGCGCCCGCCAGGGCGGCGCTGCGGCGGCGTAGTTCGTGCACCAGGGTGATGAGCAGCCGCGTGCCGGCGGCGGTGCCGACAGCGCTCCGGCACGTGCTCACGCTCACGGCCTCGGGCATCGGCACTCCTTCGTGCGAGTTGACCGCGTGAGTCTATTTCAACTGAAGAATCTAAACAAGCAATGAAGCGCCGCACCGGTATCCGGGTGGAATTCGTGGCCAACAGTTGATCGAGTTCATCTAGATTAACTACCGTTGGTGCTCTGCCCTTCACCGGCGAAGGAGTCCCATGCGGTTCACAGTCGAGCACCCGGTCGGTCAGCCCGGTTGCGCACCGGCGCTGTACGGCCCGGACGGGCTGAGCGAGTTCGCCAGAGCCGCGGAAGCGGCCGGGTTCGACGCGATCGCCTTCACCGAACATCCCGCGCCCTCGGCCAAGTGGTACCGGGCGGGCGGCCACGCGACGCTCGACCCACTGGCCGCGCTGGCTTTCTGCGCCGCGGCCACCGATCGGATCCGGCTGCTGAGCTACCTGCTCGTGCTCCCGTACTACCGCCCGCTGGCGCTGGCCAAGACCGTCGCCACGGTGGACCTGCTCTCCGGTGGGCGGCTCATCCTCGGCGCCGGTGGCGGCTACCTGCGGTCGGAGTTCGCCGCGGTGGGAGCCGGGTTCGCCGAGCGTGGCGCACTGTTCGACGAAGCGCTGGACGTGTTGCGAAGCGTCTGGGCCACCGAGGAGTTCTCCTTTGCCGGCCGGGGGTTCACCGCGCACGGACAGGTCAGCACGCCGGCGCCGGTGCAACAGCCTTGCCCGCCGGTCTGGATCGGCGGCAACGGCCGCGCGGCCCGCCGCCGGGTGGCCCGCGCCGGGCAGGGCTGGGCGCCGCTGCTGATCGGCGAAGAGCTCGCCGCCACCACTCGCACCACGCCGCTGGCGACGGTCGCCGAACTGGCGGCGGCGGTCAGGGACCTGGCCGGGCTCGCCGAAGCCGAGGGGCGCGACCCGGCCGGGATCGACGTGCAGGTCCAGTCCGCGCAGAGCGATCTGTCCGCGCACGGCGCCGCCGCCGGTCATCACGAGCATCTCGGGGAACTGGCCGAAGCGGGCGTCACGTGGTTCGTCGTGCGCCCGCCTGCCACGAGCCTCGAAGCCGCGACGGGAGCGCTGGCCCGGTATGGCGCCGACGTGATTTCCCGGCACCGTACGGATTCACCGACCGAAGGGCGCACGCGATGACCGTCGAGCAGGAGACCGATCGCGCCCGGCTGGTGCGGTCCTACCTCGAACAGGGCTTCTACGCCCGCCGGACCTTCGCCGAAGAGCTCATTCGCGGCGCGGAACTGTTCGGCTCGGTGCCGGTCACGTTCACGGGTTCGGCCGCGACGGTGACGGTCGGCGAGCTGCACCGGCGGGCGGTCCGGGCGGCCGGCGCCCTGCAGCGGCTGGGGGTCCGGCCGGGGGACGTGGTCGCGGTCCAGGTGCCCAACTGGGTCGAAGGGGTCGTGGCGACCGAGGCGGTGCTGCTCGCCGGAGCGGTCCTCGTGCCGGTCGTGCACATCTACGGGCCCCGCGAGGTCGGCTTCATCCTGCGCGAGTCGGGCGCCAAGCTGATGATCATGCCCGACCGCTGGCGGAGCACGGACTACCTGGCGCGGCTGCCCGGCCTGCTGGAGGCGCCGGCGCTCGAGCGTGTGATCGTGGTGGGGGAGCAAGCGCCCGAGCCGGCGATTTCCTGGCGCTCACTGGAAGAATCCGCCGACGCCTGCCAGCCGGCGCGGCAGGACCCCGACGACGTGTGCCTGCTGATCTACACGTCCGGAACCACGGCCGACCCCAAAGGCGTGCAGCACACCCACGAGACGATCCTGTCCGAGATCCGCACCCAGCCCCGGCTGATCGGGCCCGGCGAGGACGAGGTGAAACTCGGCTGTTTCCCGGCGGGGCACATCGCCGGCCTGCTGAACGTGATGCGGTCGCTGATCCTCGGCACCCCCGCGGTGCTGCTCGACGCTTGGGACGCGAAGCTGGCGGCGGCGATGATCGAGGAGCACCGGGTCACGATCACCTCCGGTTCGCCCTACCACCTCGCGACTCTGCTCGACGCCGCCGCGGAAACCGGGGCGTCGCTGGCGACGCTGCGGGAGTTCATGGTCGGGGCGGCGACCGTGCCCGGGGAACTCGTCGCCCGCGCGGAGGCCGCCGGCGTCGTCACCTACCGCTGCTACGGTTCGACCGAACAGCCGACGATCTCCTCCGGCACCATCCGGGACCCACTGTGGCCGCGCCAGCACACCGACGGAAAAGCCGCCCCTGGCACGGAAATCCGCATCGTCGGGCCCGATGACGAAGACCTGCCGGCCGGGGTCGACGGCGAGGTGCTCGCCCGCGGACCGGAACTGTTCGCCGGCTACCGCAACCCCGGACTAGACGCGGTCACGTTCGCGCCCGGCGGCTGGCTGCGCACCGGCGACATCGGCCGCCTCGACGAAAACGGCTACCTCACCATCACCGACCGCAGCAAGGACGTGATCATCCGCGGCGGGGAGACCATCTCTTCGCGCGAGGTGGAGGACGTCCTGCTGGCGCATCCCGCGGTGGCCGACACCGCGGTGGTCGCCGCGCCGGATCCGCGGTACGGCGACCGGGTGTGCGCCTACGTCATCCTGCGGCCGGGCCGAACCCTCGACCTGGCGGCGGTGCGCGAGCATTTCCGCGCCGCCGGCATCGCACGGCAGAAGACACCGGAACGGCTCGAACTGGTCGGCGACCTTCCGCGCACCGCGCTGGGCAAGGTCCGCAAGGCCGAACTGCGGGCGCGGCTACGCGCCGTTGCCACGGAAGGGAAAGCGTGACTCCGGGAAGGCACGCGCTCAGGACACCAGCTCGACGATGACGGCGAGGACGCCGACGAGGAACACGGCGATCAGCGCCAGTCCGACCAGGATCCCGATCACACGCCAGTTGTACCCCGGCGACGGCCGGCTCCCTGCGAACCTCGGCGCCGGGCGGGTGCTCCGGGGAAGTCGAGGCGGTAGCCGGGAACCATCCGGCAGCCAGGCGGCGTTGCACCCGAAGCCTTTCGGAAGCCAATTCGAACAACCGAGGAAATTCCCGTGCCGGCCCGCGGTCAGGCGCACCTCGCCTCGCCGGCACCACGGGCACCGATCTCCGGCCCGCACCCTCGGACCCATGGCACAGCCCCCCATTCCGCTCAGCGTCCGCCGGCGCCGAGACCGCGACCTCGGCAACGCTCCTTTGTGGAGCCGGCCACGATAGTCGCCGTGTGCCGTGCTGCCGTCCCCGGATCCCCTAGGCGGACCCCGTGACCGGAAGCTCCGGGCCCGCGACGGCACCGGAGCGGGCCAGCGCCGCCACGTCGCCGGGCGAGAAGCCGAGCTCGGTCAGGATCTCCGTGGTGTGCTCGCCGACGCCGGGGCACGCGCGGTCCAGTTTCAAGGACAGCTCGCCGAAATCCCAGTAGGCGCCGAACTGCCGTAGCTCGCCCCACTCGCAGTGCGGGTACGACACGACCTGCCGGGTCCGCAGGTTCTCCTCGTCGTCCCAGACCGAGAACCAGCGGAACTCGCGGACCTCCTCGGCGGGCACCCCGGCCGCGGTGAGCCGCGCGGCCGCCTCCGAGGCGGTCAGGCCGGCGAAGTCGGTCGCTCGGACCACCGACAGCCGTTCCTCGTCGGGCGCGACCAGTGCGACCCAGCCGTCGGCGGCCGGGCGGATGCAGTAGTCCGGTCCGAGGCCGGACTGTGCGCTGTCGAGCCGCGGATAGGGTGCGACGGCGCCGGACTCGTCGAGAAAGGTCTCGCTGGAGGTGAAAGTCGCCGTGTTGAGCAGCGAGCAGGCGGTGGCGCCCGCCGCACCCGTGCGCCTGCGGTGGTACAGCGCCAGCAGCGTGGCCACCGCGGAGCTGGCGGCGGTGAGGATGTCCAGCGTGCCGAGATGGTTGAACAACGGCGGGTTGCCCTCGCCGGCGTTCTCGATGTTCCATCCGGCCATCGCCTGGAAAACCGAGTCGTAGCCCGGCCAGTTCGCCCGTTCGCCGCGCGAGCCGTACGCGCTGCAATGGCTGAACACGACCCGCGGGTTGACGGCCCGCACCGACGCTTCGTCGAGCCCGAGCCGGGGCGCGGCGACGGCGCGGATGTTGTGGTGCACCACGTCGGCCCAGGCCAGCAGGCGGTCCCGCACGCGGGCGCCTTCGGGGCTGTGCAGGTCCAGCGCGAGACCGCGCTTGCCGCGGTTGCACGCGGCATAGAACCCGTCACGCCAGCCGCGCACCGGATCGCCACGGACGGGCTCGACCTTGATCACCTCGGCACCGAGGTCGGCGAGCAGCATGGGCGCGAGCGGGCCCGCGAGGTACGCCCCGAAGTCGACCACGCGGATGCCCTCCAGCGGCCGCGAGGGACCTGCTGCGGACGGGGAAACTGTCGGCGCCACAACGGTTTCCCCGAGTAGGTCGGCGGTGTGCGCGCCCAGCGACGGCGCGGGCACGGCGACCGCGCTCGGTGGCTGTGTGCGGAAGGGCGCGGCCGCCTGCCGGATGCGGCCGTGCTCGGGGTCGTGGACCTCGACCACATACCCGTTGGCCGCGACGTCCTCGTCGGCGAGCAGCGACCCGAGCGGGGTGATCAGTTCGACCGCCACGTCGACGGCCCGGATCGCCGCCAGCCACGCCGCCGCCGGTGCCTGCCGCATCGCGGCCCGCATGTTCTCGGCGGTGAACTCCTTCTCCGCCCGGCCGGCCGCGGCCAGCGCCGAGCGCATCAGCGGCAGCACGGACAGGTCCACCCGGTCGGCCGGGTTCATGATCTGCAGCCAGCGGCCGTCGCCGCATTCGTACATCGCGGTCTGGGTGCTCGTCAGCGTGCCGGGCTGCCCCTCGGCCAGGCTCGGCGACGGGCGTTCCGCGCGGTTCCAGGCGATGTTCTGGACCAGGTGCACGCCCTGGGCGAGACTCGTGTGCGCCGCCCCGCCGCGACCGGTGGACTCGCGGTGGATAAGCCGGGCCAGGATCCCCGCCGTGGCAAGGAAAGCCGCGCCCCAGCTCGGCGCGGGGAACCGCCACGCGTACGGGCCGGGGCGCCAGCCGGACTGCATGTCCAGCAGACCCTCGCGGGCCTGGACGAGCAGGTCGTACCCGGCGCGGCCGGCGTCGCGATGCCCCGGTGGCCAGCCACCGATGCCGCACACCACCAGCCGCGGGAACCGTGCGGCGAGCGTTTCGTCGTCGAGCTCGTGCCGCCGGGCCGTCGCGGGCCGGAGGCTGTGCACCAGAACGTCGGCCGAGGCCAGCAATGACCGCAGTGCGGGCGCGTCCGGATCGAGGACCACACTGCGTTTTCCGCGGTTCCAGGTGCGGAACGCCGACGGGTGCCTGCGGCGGGTCAGTTCTCCCTCCGGTGGCTCGACCTTGATCACGTCGGCGCCGGCTTCGGCGAGGAGCTGGGCGGCGACCGGCCCGGCGAGTCCGCACGAGAGATCGAGCACCCGCAGGCCCGTCAGGATCCGCGCGTTCACCGGCGAGGCGTCTTCAGTGACAGTCATGCCGTGTGTCCTTCCGGTTCACCGCGTTCCGCGATTCAGGACACTGATCACCGTAGCAAGAACGCCGACCGGGCAACAGGTATCGCGCAACTGGACCTTGACCGGCGCAGATGCACCCAAATACAGTCAACTCTATGTCTGGATCCGGTGTCGCCTGGCTGTTCGACGTGGACGGCACCGTGCTGGACCTGGTCACCGGCAGTTCGCTGAGGCCGCTCGCGAAGGAGCTGTTCTTCGCTCTGCGCGCCCGCGGCGTGCCCGTATTGCTGTGGAGCGCGGGCGGTGCGGACTACGCGGTGCGCCGCACGCGTGTCCTGGGCATCGCCGGGCTCGTCACCGCCACCTACAGCAAAACCCGCCGGGACGAGCACGGCCGGTGGCTGCTGCCGGAGCTGCCTGCCGCGCACCGGCCCGCCGTCCTCGTCGACGACGAACCGCGGGAAATCCGGTACACGGGCGAGATCATCGGGGTACCGGCGTACGTGGGCCACAATCCGCGGGACACCGCGTTCGCGTCCTTGCTGCGGCGGCTGGCGGCGTAACGCTCAGCCGACTTCCAGGACGATCTTTCCGTGCGCCTGCCGTGCCGCCACGCGTTCGAGCGCCGTGACGACCTCGGCCAGCGGAAGGACTTCGGAGATCCGGGGGCGCAGCCCGGCCGCGGTCAGTTTCGCCAGCTCCGGCCAGGAACGTGCGACCTCGTCCGGCCGGTGGTCGGCGAGGGTACGGATCTCGAAACCCCGCACCTGCACGCCTTTGAGGAGCACCAGATTGAGCGGGATGCGCGGGATCTCCCCGGCCGCGAAGCCGACACAGACGAATCGCCCGCCCCAGCGGACCGAGCGCAACGCCTGTTCGCTGTAGGGCCCGCCGACCGGATCGACCACGACGTCGGCGCCGGCTCCACCGGTGATCTCCCGGATCCGTGCCTTGAGGTCTTCGCGGTCGTAGGCGATTCCCGCCTGCGCGCCCAGTTCCCGGCCGATGGCGACCCGTTCCGGGGTGCTCGCCGCGGCGATGACGCGCCCGCCGAGCCGGGCGGCGAGGTCCACGGCCGCGGTACCGACGCCACCGGCCGCGCCGAGTACGACGACCCAGTCACCAGGCGACATCTCGCCGATCGTCGTCAGTGCGTGGTACGCGGTGCTGAAGGTGACTCCGAACGCGGCGGCCTCGGCGAGGCTGAGGCCGGGCGGCACGGGCCTGAGCGACGACGCGGGAACGGCTACCTGCTCACAGAAAGCGCCGCTGTGCGTCGAGCCCATCACCTCGTCGCCGGGAGCGAACCCGGTCACTCCTTCGCCGACGCTGAGCACCCGGCCGGCGAACTCGCTGCCCGGGATGAACGGGAGCGGGACGCGCACCTGATAGCGGTCGGCGACGGTGAGCACGTCCGGGAAGTTCACCGCGGCCGCGCTCACGGCCACGACCACCTTGCCCGGTTTCACCTGGGGCTCGGGCACTTCCCGGAGTTCGAGCACCGACGGGGGACCGTAGTCCGCACACTGGACCGCCCTCATCGCCGACCTGGCCGCACAGTGTCCACTCCAGCCTCCGCTCGTCACCGAAGGGCAGATTATCTAAACAATCTGCCCGGGGCCAGAGCCTGCGGCGATCGGCTCGCTACCTGCCGGTGAAGCCGGGTTTGCGTTTCTGCTGGAAGGCGGCGACGCCTTCGGCGAAATCGTCGGTCTCGAACAGCTCGGACTGGCCCTTGCGCTCGGTCGCCAGCGCCTCGTCCAGCTGGGCCAGTGCCGTGACGTTGAAGGCCTGTTTGGTCCTGGCGAACGCGGCTGTCGGGCCGGCGGCCAGTTTCGCGGCGAGACCGTCCACTTCGGACTCGAAGTCCGCATCCGGGGTGACATGGGAGATCAGGCCCCAGTCCGCCGCCGTGCGCGCGGGCACCCGTTCGGCGAGCATCGCCATCCGGGTCGCCAGCGCCCGGCCGATCGCGGCGGGCAGCAGCGCCGTCGCGCCGCCGTCGGGCATCAGGCCGACGTTGGCGAAGGCGAGCAGGAAGTAGGCCGATTCCCGGGCCACGGTCAGGTCCGCCGCGAGCGCGAACGAGCAGCCGACGCCGACCGCGGGCCCGTTGACGGCGGCCAGTACCGGTTTGGGCACCTGGCGGATCGCACGCGTCACCCGGTTGGCCGCGTCGATCGTGGCGGTGTCCGGTCCCTCGTCCAGGCGTCCGCCCACGGCGAGATCCGCGCCCGCGCTGAACGCGCGGCCTGCTCCGCTGAGCACGATCACGCGGATGTCCGGATCGGCACCGGCGGCCTCGATGGCCTCGGCTATCTGCTCCAGCAAGCCGGTGGTCAGGGCGTTCAGGCTGTCCGGACGGTTGAGGACCACGCGCAGGATCTTGTTCTCGCGGATCGTGAGCAGGTCGGCATCGAGGGGCATCGTCGGCGTCTCCTTGTTGCTCCGGCGTAAGGTCAAAAGTATAGATTCATCGTCGAATCTCTCGGTGGCTGCCAGGTGTGCCGGGCGGGTGAGGAGAATCGGGTGGCGCAAGAAGTCGGGGTCACACGGCCGAGGCCCGGTGTGGTGCGGATCGAACTACGGCGGCCGGACAGGCTCAACGCGATGACCGCCGGCATGGTCGAGCAGTTGCATGAGGCACTGGCCGGAGCCGGGGCCGACCCGGAGTGCCGGGTCGTCGTGCTGACCGGCGCCGGGCGCGGGTTCTGCGCGGGGCTGGACCTCGACGGCTATGGGGAACCGGCGGTCTCGGCGGGTTCGCCGGGGACCGGGCCCGTGCATCAGGGGCTGGGCACCCAACGGCACATCGCCGGGCTCGTGCAGCGCATCCGGCGCCTGCCGCAGCCGGTGATCGCGGCCGTCAACGGGCCCGCCGCGGGCGGTGGGCTCGCCCTCGTACTGGCTTCGGATCTGCGGCTGGCCGCCACGTCGGCGGTCTTCGCGGTGTCGTTCATCAAGGTCGGGTTCTCCGGCTGCGACATCGGCACGTCCTGGCTGCTGCCCCGGCTGATCGGGGCAGGCCGCGCGCACGAGCTGATGATGACCGCGCGCCGGTTCGACGCCGCCGAAGCGCTGCGGATCGGGCTGCTCGCCGATACCGTGCCACCGGCCGGACTGGCCGCCAGGGTGGACGCGGCGATCGACGATCTCCTTGCCGCGCCGCCGCTTTCGCTCGCGATGACCAAACAGGGCATGTGGCTGGCGCTGGAGCTGCCCTCCTTCGACGCCGCTGTCGAGTTCGAGAACCGCCAGCAGGTGCTCACGCTGCTCACCGACGACCAGACCGAGGCGATGCGCGCCTACCGCGATCGCACGCCGCCCACCTACCACGGACGCTGAACCGGGATTTGACCGGACGCCAACGGGCTGTCAAGCTAACGAATCCAGAGGAACCGTCCTGCCATTGTGGACGGTTGCGACCGGCGATCACGTGGAGGCCCGATTGGGTGCCGAGGTTGTCATCCAGGGTTTGACGAAGTCCTTCGGCCGCCAGACGATCTGGCGCGACGTCTCGTTGACGGTGCCACCGGGCGAGGTCTCGGTGCTGCTCGGCCCGTCGGGCACCGGCAAATCCGTTTTCCTCAAGTCGATGATCGGCCTGCTCAAGCCGGAGCGGGGCAGTTGCGTGATCGACGGCGTGGACGTGGTGCGCTGCAGCGAGCGCGAGTTGTACCGCACACGCAAACTGTTCGGTGTGCTGTTCCAGGACGGCGCACTGTTCGGCTCGATGAACCTGTACGACAACGTCGCCTTCCCACTGCGCGAGCACACGAGGAAATCCGAATCCGAGATCCGGCGCATCGTGCTGGAAAAGCTGGAGATGACCGGCCTCGCCGGCGCGGAACGGAAACTGCCCGGCGAGATCTCGGGTGGGATGCGGAAACGTGCCGGGCTGGCCCGCGCGCTGGTGCTGGACCCCGAGATCATTTTGTGCGACGAACCCGATTCCGGGCTCGACCCCGTGCGCACCGCGTACCTTTCGCAGTTGCTGATCGATCTGAACGCGCAGCTGGACGCGACCATCCTGATCGTCACGCACAACATCAACGTCGCGCGCACGGTGCCGGACAACATCGGCATGCTCTTCCGCAAGGAGCTCGTCATGTTCGGCCCGCGCGAGGTGCTGCTGACCAGTGACGAGCCGGTCGTCGAGCAGTTCCTCAACGGCCGTCGCCTCGGCCCCATCGGGATGTCGGAGGAGAAGGACCAGGCGCAGATGGCGGTGGAGCAGGCGCACGCCGATGCCGGGCACCACGACGGTTCGGCCGAAGACGTGCGCGGGGTGGTCCCGCAGCTGCGGCCGACGCCGGGGCTGCCGGAACGTGCGGGCGTCCGGCGCAGGCAGGAGCGGGTCATGCGGATCCTGCACACTTTGCCGCCTGCCGCACAGGCGGGCATCCGCGACTCGCTCGGCGCGGTTCACTCAGCCGGGTGAGTTCGCCGCCCAGCCGGTGACGGGCCGGGCTGTGCCGTGATACCACCGGCCGACGCGACGTCGCGGGACGGCTGGGAGATGCGCATGCTGGCGAACTCGACCATTGAGGCCACCGACGGCAATGCCGTTCGGGAGCGGCTGCTCAGCGCCGCCGAGGACGTGCTGCTGCGGACCCATGACGTGAACGCGTCGATGGAACAGTTCGCCCGGGCCGCACGCATGTCCCGGGCGACGGCCTACCGGCACTTCAGCAATCGCGACGACCTCATCATCGAGGTCGCGCTGCGCCGGGCGGCCGACTACCTCGGCCGCTTCCGCGTCATGATCGAGTCGCGGACGAGCCTGGAGCCCAAACTGGAGTATGGGCTCACCTATCTCGTGCTGGCACTGCCCAAGGACACCGCCATCAGGGCGCTGCTGATCCTTTCCGCGCAGTCCCAGCTGGACCCGCGTGCCACCCAGCTCGCGCTGGACACCATTCACCCGGTGCTCATGGTCGCGCGTGACCGCGGGGAACTGCGGGGTGATCTGCCCATCGAGGACATCGTCTCGTGGCTGATCAAGGAACTCACGGAGCTGGTGATGGGTGAGCCGTGGACGGCCGACCGGTTGCGCCGGCATCTGCGCGACTACATCTTCCCGGTGCTGCGGCCCCGGCACGCGCCGACACCGGCAGCTGAGGAAGGAACCGAGGAACGCCTGCGGCGCATCGAGGACCGGCTCGACGCCTTGGTGGACGCCGTCGCGACGCTCGCCGACCGCATCGGCGGCTGAGCAAAGGCATTTTCCCGTAAGGTCCGGATATTGCGCGCGTCCGCGCGGCTGAGACATTTCCGTCGACCGTGTCGAACAGGGTGGAACGCGGGCCATCCCGTTGTCTCATCGGCGGTGTTTCCGCTGGTAGCGCCACCGCAACCGCGGTAGTGGCCAGCTGGTCTTATGGATCTAGATGAAATACACTCTTGCTCCATCTGATGCAGTCACCGAAACCAACGGAGGTTTCGCCGATGCCTTCTGGGGCGATCGTCGTTTCGCGGGTAGGCGGTTTCTTCTCGCTCTGCGGCGACACCTTGCGGGCATTGTTCCGGCCCCCTTTCCAGCTTCAGGAATTCCTGCAGCAGATCGTGTTCATCGCGAGCGTGTCCATTCTTCCGGTGATCTTCGTGACGATTCCGTTCACGATCGTCGTGCAGTTCTTCATCGGTCAGCTGCTGATCGAAATCGGCGCCGTGGACCTCGCCGGTGCGGGTGCCGGGTTCGCGGTGATCAGCGAGCTCGGGCCGTTCTGCGCGGTGCTCGTGGTCGCCGGCGCCGGGGCCACGGCGGTGTGCGCGGACCTGGGGTCCCGCAAGATCCGCGAGGAGATCGACGCGATGGCCGTGCTCGGCGTCGATCCGGTGCAACGTCTTGTCGTGCCACGGGTCCTGTCCTTCGCGATCGTCTCGGTAGGACTGTTCGGGCTGGTCTCCGTCGTCGGGCTCGTGGGTACGTTCGCTTTTTCCTCGTTGGTGCAAGGCGCGAGCCCGGGCCTGTTCGTGGCGAACCTGACGTTGCTGATCAACTTCACCGACTTCCTGGTGAGCCTGGCGAAGGCCGCGCTGTTCGGCATCGCGGCCGGGCTGGTCGCGTGCTACCTCGGGCTCAACGCCAAGGGTGGCCCGAAGGGCGTCGGCGACGCGGTGAACCAGACCGTCGTGTTCACACTGATGACCTTGATCGTCATCAACACCCTGACCACCACCGTCTACCTCCAGCTCAAAGGGGGAGCATGACCATCGTCAGAGTCGCCACCGCGCCGCTGCGCGGTCTGGAGGAGGCGGGCACACAGAGCTGGTTCTACGTTCGCGCGTACGGGATGATCCCGTTGACCCTCAAGCGGCACAAGCGGGAAGTGTTCCGTGTCCTCGCCGAGGTGAGTTTCGGGACCGGTGCACTGGCGGTGATCGGCGGAACCGTCGTCGTCTGTGCGTTCCTGACCTCCTTCGCCGGGATCGAGCTGGGCATCCAGGGTTTCAACCAGCTGTCCAACATCGGGGTGGAAGCGCTTTCCGGCTTCGTGTCGGCCTACATCAACACCCGGCTCGCCGCACCGATCATCGCCGGCATCGCGCTGGTGGCCACGATCGGCGCCGGGTTCACCGCGCAGCTCGGCGCGATGCGGGTGAGTGAGGAGATCGACGCGCTGGACGTGATGGCGGTGCCTTCGGTGCCGTTCCTGGTCACCACCCGGATCATCGCCGGGTCGCTCGCGGTGATCCCGATCTACGCGCTGTCGCTGCTGGCCGCCTACACGAGCACGGAACTGGTGGTGACCGGCGTCTACGGCCAGTCCGCGGGCGCGTACGGGCACTACTTCAAGACCTTCCTGATCCCGTCGGACATCCTCAACTCGTTCCTGATGGTGCTGATCATGTCCGTCGTCGTGATGTCGATCCATTGCTACTACGGCTTTTTCGCCTCGGGTGGGCCAGCGGGTGTCGGCGCCGCGGTGGGCCGCGCGGTCCGGTTGTCGCTGATCGCGGTGCTGTTCACCAATCTGCTGTTGTCGATGGTGCTGTACGGCAACTCCCACACGTTGCACATCTCGGGGTGATCGCGTGCAGTCCCTGCCTTCCGCCGGCCGCCGGCGCGTCTACGGCGCCGTCGGCATCGTGCTCGTGGCCGCCGTCGTGACGCTCGGCCTGGCTTCCTACGAACAGAAGTTCACCCCCGCGGTCATGGTGACGCTGGAAGCCGACCGTTCCGGCCTGCTCACCGAGCCCGGCGGCGACGTGCGGTTGCACGGGGTGCCGGTGGGCGAGATCCGTTCGATCGCACCCGAGGGTGAGACCGGCGCGCGGTTGTCACTGGCCATCGACCCGGGCGCGGTGCATCTCATTCCCGGCGACGCGACCGCGACGATCGCGCCGAACACGGTCTTCGGCCCGAAGTCGGTGCTGCTGGACGTGCCCGACGGGCCGGTCGCGCAACCGATCGAGGCGGGCGATGTGCTGCGCACCAGGCAGGTCGCCACGGAGGTCAACGACGTGTTCGCCGCGCTGCAGAACGTGCTGACCGCCGTGCAGCCGGCGAAGCTGAACGCCGCCCTGGGTGCAATGGCCAGGGCGCTGGACGGGCGCGGCTCACAGCTTGGCGAGTACGTCGGGCAGCTCAATTCCTATTTGGACAAGCTCAACCCCAGGCTGCCGGCTCTGCAGACCGACCTGGCGAGTTCGGCCGACGTGCTGGACACCTACTCGAAGGCCGCGCCCGATCTGTTGCGGCTGGCCGACAACGCGTCGGTGACGAGCAAAACCCTGACACAGACCCAAGCCGGGCTGCACGCCGTACTGCTGGACTTCACCAGGACCGCGGCCGACGGTGAGAACTTCCTGGACCAGGCGGGAGAACCGCTGATGGAAGCGATCGGCTCGCTGGAGCCGACCACCGCGCTGCTCGCCGAGTACGCGCCGGAGTTCACCTGCACGATCGACGGGCTGAACGAGGCGCGCAAGCGCGTCAACCTGGCGATGGGCAACCAGCTTCCGGCGATCCAGGGCTCGGTGGCGTTCAAACCCGGCCAGCAGGGCTACCAGTACCCGCGCGACCTGCCGAAACTGGTCACCGGACTCGGCCCGGACTGCTACCAGCTGCCCTACGTCCGCGACGACCAGCTCCCGGCACCCAGGTACGTTTTCGACGACGGCACCAAGGTCTACTCCAGCAACCAGGACACGGTGTCCGCCGGCGATCCGCCGGTGCGGTTCTTCACCGAGCTGTTCGGCCCGTTCGCCGCGCAGACGCTGGGCAGTCTCGGGGTGAGCGGTAAATGAGCAAGACCGCGAACCTCGTCAAGGTGATCGCCTTCGTCGCGATCCTCGGTGTGCTGACCGCCGGGGTCGGTGTCGCGATCGGGAACTTCCGGTTCGACGACGACACCGGCTACCACGCCGTCTTCGGTGATCTTTCGGGTCTGAAGACGGGCGACGACGTCCGCGCCGCCGGGGTGACCGTGGGCCAGGTCGGCGACGTGAGCCTGCAGGCCGACAACACGGTGCTGGTTTCCTTCACCGCCGCCAAAACGGTGCCACTCACCACGACAACGCGGGCCACCGTTCGCTACAAGAACCTGACCGGTGACCGGTTCCTGGACCTGACGCAGGGGACGGGCACGGCCGCGCCGCTGGCCGCCGACGCCACGATCCCGCGGTCGCGGACGGCGCCGGCGCTCGACCTCGACCAGCTGTTCAACGGGTTCAAGCCGTTGCTGCGCGGCCTGGACCCGGATCAGGTCAACCAGCTCTCCAGCTCGATCATCGCGGTGTTCCAGGGCGAGTCCGGCTCGGTGAGCAGCCTGCTCGCCAACGTCGCGTCGGTGACCTCGACGCTGGCCGACCGGGACAAGATGATCGGTGACCTGATCGGCAACCTGGACACCGTGTTGTCCACTGTGGACTCACATCGCGCCGAGTTCTCCGATCTGCTGGTGCAGCTGCAACAGCTGGTCAGCGGGCTCGCGAACGACCGGGCCAGGATCGGTGACTCGTTGCTGCGCACGAGCGAGCTCGCCTCGACCGCGACCACGTTCCTGCAGGCGCTGCGGCCCGAGTTCCAGGGGGCGATCGACCAGACCGGCCGGGTGGCGAACGCGCTCAACCAGGCGCCGGACTTCGTCGACTACTCGCTGAGCCAGGTGCCGAGCCTCATCCAGCTCACCTCGCGCGGCGGGGCGTACGGCTCCTTCTTCAACTTCTACCTCTGCGGGCTCCAGGTGAAGATCAGCGGTCCCGACGGGCAGCCGGTACTGCTGCCGCGGATGTATGACACCTCGTCCCCGCGCTGCTCGTTCCAGGAGGGCCAGTGATGAAACGGTTCTCCGAGATGAACCAGACCCGGGTCGGGATCTTCGGCGCGGCCGGCCTCGCGGTGTTGCTGGCGGTGGCGCTGAACGTGGGCTCGATCGGGTCGATGATCGTGGGCACGAGCTACACGGCCGCCTTCGCCGAAGCCGGTGGGCTGCACGCGGACGACGACGTGCTGGTGTCCGGCTACCGGGTCGGTTCGGTGTCCAGTGTGGACCTGGACGGCGATCACGTGAAGGTCTCGTTCACCGTGCAGGACGTGCGCCTCGGACAGGCCACCGGGGCGTCGATCAAGACGAAGAGCGCGCTGGGCACGAAGTACCTGGCGCTGGACCCCGAAGGGCCGGGGGAGCTCGAACCGGGTTCGGAGATCCCGCCGAGCCGCACCACCTCGCCCTATGACGTGACGCAGGCGCTGGCCGACCTGACGACCACTACCGGCCAGATCGACACCCGGCAGCTCGCGCAGTCATTCCAGACTCTGTCCGACACGTTCGCCGGTACCCCACCGGACCTGCGGGCGGCCCTGGACGGGGTGAACCGGCTCTCGCAGACGGTCGCCTCGCGCGACGGCGCGCTGCGGGACGTGCTCGCCAGGGCGAGCGGGGTGAGCGGTGTGCTTTCCCAGCGCAGCGCGGAGATCACCCAGCTGATGACGGACGGCAGCTCGCTGCTGCAGGAGCTGCAGAACCGCCGCGACACCATTCACCAGCTCCTGGTCGGCATCAGCCAGGCCGGCGACCAGCTCACCGGGTTCACCCGGGACAACAACGCCACCCTCCGGCCCGCGCTGCAACAGCTGCAGTCGGCGCTGGCCGTGCTGAACAAGAATGTCGGCAACATCGACCAGGCCATCCAGCTGATCGGGGCGTTCGGCCGGTCGCTGGGTGAAGCCGTCGGTGGTGGCCCGTTCTTCTACGCCTACCTGGCGAACCTGGCGCCGACCAATCTGGCTCCGCTGCTGCCGTCGCTGTTCGGCGTCGGGCAGGCCCCGGGCTACGGGCAGCCGGCGCCGGCGCAGCCCGGCCCGCCCGGCGTCGGTGACCGGCCCTCGCCGCCGGACCAGCAGCCCGTGTTCCCGAAGACGGGAGGCTCGTGATGCCGTTGTCCGGCAAGGTGTTCCGGATCGCCGTCGTGCTGGTGGTGGCCGGACTGGTCGCCGCCGGTGTGGTGGTTGTCTTCGGTGGCAGCGCACAGCGCAACGGCACCGCGTACTTCACCCAGGCCAAAGGCCTTTACGTCGGCGACGACGTGCAGCTGCTCGGCGTGCGCATCGGCAAGGTCACCGCGATCACGCCGGAGCCGGGGCAGGTGCGGGTCGACTTCTCCTACGACGCAGACCATCCGTTGCCCGCCGACGCCAAGGCGATCATCATGGCGCCGTCGGTGGTGCCAGTGCGGGACCTCACGTTGACGCCGGTCTATCGCGGCGGCCCGCAGCTCGCGGACGGTGCCTCGATCCCGGTGTCCCGTACCGCGGTGCCCGTCGAGTGGGATGACATCAAACAGCAGCTGGACCAGCTGTCCAACGCGCTGGGGCCGCAGGGCGCCAACTCCCAGGGCGCGCTGAGCCAGTTGCTGAACACCTCGGCGGCGAACCTCGACGGGCAGGGCGACAACCTGAACCAGACGCTGCGCTCGCTGTCGGAGGCGATGGCCACCCTCAACGACGGCGGCGACGACCTGTTCGCCACCGTGCGCAACCTCCAGGTGTTCGTCGACGCACTGTCCACAAGCGACGCCCAGGTGGTCGACTTCAACCACCGGCTGGCCAGCGTGGCGAGTCTGCTCAACGGCGACTCCGACGAGCTCAGCACCGCGCTGAACAGCCTCGACAGCGCCTTCGAGCAGGTCACCGGCTTCCTCAAGGACAATCGGCAGACCCTCTCGGACACGGTCAAGGACCTGCAGCCGCTGTCCGACGTGCTCGCCAAGGACCGGCAGAAGCTGGCCGACACACTGCATTTCGCGCCGACCGCGCTGTCGAACTTCTACAACATCTACGACCCGCTCGACGGTTCGCTCAACGGCGTGCTGACCACCGCGAACCTGCAGGCGCCGGCGATGTTCGTGTGCTCGGCGATCTACAGCTTCGGCGGCAGCCCGCAGGACTGCCAGAACGCGCTCGGCCCGCTGGCCAAGCTGGTCACGATCTCCGGTGACATCCCGCTCGGCGTCGACGCCGTGGATCGCAACGGCCGGTCGAACATGGTGGTCGCACGCCCCGGCCCGGAACCCCCGGCCGGCTCACCCGCCGCGATGGACGGGTTCCAGCAGCTGATGACACAGGGGAGCGCGGGATGAGGGGACGACGCGTGGCGGTGGCGCTGCTCGCCTTCAGCACCGCCGGATGCGGGTTCGCGGGGGTCGATTCGCAACCGCTGCCGCTCGCCAAAGGCGGTGGCAGTGACGCGCTGAACGTGACCGTGCAGATGGCGAACGCGGCCAACCTGGTGCCCAACTCCGAGGTGAAGGTCAACGACGTCACCGTCGGCTCGGTGCGGCGGATCGAGTTCGAGAACTGGACCGCCAAGGTCACCGTCGGGCTCGATCCCGGGACGAAGGTGCCCGCGAACGCGGTCGCCAGGATCGGCCAGAAAAGCTTGCTGGGAGCCGAATACCTGGAACTGGACGCACCCGCGGACGCCCCGCCGGCCGGTCAGCTCGCGAGCGGCGCCACGGTCGGGCTCGACCGCACCAGCCGCTACCCGGAAACCGAAGAACTGCTCTCCGCGCTGTCCCTGTTGCTCAACGGTGGCGGTCTGGACCAATTGCACACCATCGACACCGAGCTCGACAAGGCACTGGGCGGGCATGAGTCGGACTACCGCGGTCTGCTGGACCAGCTGAACACGTTCACCGGCAGCCTCAACGCCCAGCGCGACGACCTCGTCCGTGTGCTGGACAACCTGAACAATCTGGCCGGCACGCTCGCCGGTGAGAACGACACGCTCACGAAGGCGCTCGACACGATCCCGCCCGGCCTGCGGTCGCTCAACGCCGAACGCGAGAACCTGGTCAGCACCATGCAGGCGATTTCCGACTTCGGCACGGTCGCCGACCAGGTGCTGAAGGGCTCGCAGGACGGGCTGGTGGCGAACCTGCGCAACCTGCAACCCGCGTTGAAGGGCCTGGCCGACGCGGGCCGGAACCTGCCCGAATCGTTCGAGGGCATCACTTTCCCGTTCACGATCGGTTCCATCAAGCGCGCGTTCCGGGGTGACTACATCAACCTGTTCGCCACACTGGACTTCACGTTGCCCGAGGTGGACCGGATGTTCCTCACCGGCACCCCGCTGGCCGGCCTGCTGACCAGTGTGAACGGGGTGCTGCCGTCGGCGGCGAGCCTGCAGGGGGTGAACCCGCTGCTGTCACCACTGCAGCCGCCGGCGCCGGCGCCGATCACGCCGCCGATCTTCGGGCAATCACCCGCGACGCCCGCGGCCCCGGAGCCGACGGGGTCATCGGCGCCGGCACCGCAACCGTCCACATCGGATGCTCCGGCACCGAGCCATGGCAGCGTGCTGGGCGGGCTGCTGGACCCGTTGCTGGGAGGCGGTAACTGATGCTCAGCCGGATGATCCGCACCCAGCTGACCGTGTTCGTACTCGTCACGATCGTTTCGCTGGTGCTCGTCGGGGTGTACTACGTGCGGCTGCCGGAACAGTTCGGGGCGGGGGAATACCACGTTTCGCTGAACCTGCCCGACGCCGCGGGGCTCTACCCGAACGCGATCGTCACCTACCGCGGCGTAGAGATCGGGCGGGTCCGGGGGGTACGGGCGGTCCGGTCCGGTGCCGACATCGACCTGGCCATCGAAGACGGCAATCCGGTTCCGGCCGATGTCGTGCCCGAGGTGCACAGCACCTCCGCCGTCGGCGAGCAGTACGTCAACCTCGTGCCGGCCAGCCCGCTGCCAGGCGGCCCGGTGCTGGCCGACGGCGCGAAGATCGACGGCACGCAGGCCCGGCTGCCGGTGGCCACGCTGAACCTCCTCGACGATGTCGACCGGTTCGCGAAGTCGGTGCCCGCGCAGAGCCTGAACGTCACCGTCGACGAGCTGTACAAGGCCTTCAACGGCTCCGGCGAGGACCTGACCCGGCTGCTGGACACCGCGATGCAGTTCCAGGACAAGGCCGACGCCAACCTGAAGCCCACCCTCGACCTGATCTCCCACCTCGTTCCGGTGCTGGGTACACAGCAGCAGCTCGCGCCGCAGATCCAGTCCTACTCGCGTGATCTGAGGTCCTTCACCAGCCAGCTGGCCGCAAGCGACGGCACCATCCGGCGGCTCATCGCCGACGGCGCCCCGGCCGCGGACCAGCTCGACGGGCTGTTCGGCGATCTGCGGCCGACCCTGCCGGTGCTGCTGGCCGACCTGGCCACCGTCGGCCGGGTGACCACCGCCTATCTGCCCGGCATCGAGCACGTCCTGACCGTCCTTCCGGCCACGATCCTGGAGATGCAGTCGGCGGGTGGCGATCCGCGGCATCCCGACATCGAAGGTGGCATCGACAGTGCGAAGCTGGACTTCAAGCTGAACGTGAACGATCCGCCCACCTGTACCGCGGGCTTCGAGAACGCCGGGAAACATCGTGACCCCAACGATCTGAGCCCGGCGCCGATCCCGCAGGACTCCTACTGCAAGGTCCCGCAGAACGATCCTCGGGTCGTGCGCGGCGCGCGTAACGACCCGTGTCCCAACAACCCGGCCAAGCGCGCGGCGACCGCCGCGGGTTGTGGGCTGATTTTCGACCGGGTCACCGTGCCGGGCGCCGCGCCACAGCCGGTCGCGGTCACCTATGACCCGGACACCGGTGACGTGCAGGCGCCCGACGGGAAGTTGTACCAGCTGGCCGACCTGGCCCGGAACGGCCCGCTGCCGCATACGTGGCAGGACCTCATCCGGCAGACCCTCGCCCCGTGAAAGGAGTGTCATGACCGAAGTACCGACGCGGCAACGGCCGAGCCCTCGGCCCCGCAGCCGTCCGGAGGACGAAGAAGAGTCCACACCGGACGATCACGTGCAGGAGGCCGAAGAGTCCCCGGAGTCCACATCGGACGATCAAGCCGACGACAGCCCGGACAGCGCGGAAACCCCGGAGAAGCCAAGGAAACCGCGGAACTGGCGGCTCCGGGCCGCGGTCGGCGGCCTCACCGTGCTCACCCTCGCCGCGATCGGCGCCGGGGTGTTGTTCTTCCTGCGGACAAGGGCGGACGACGAGCAGGACCGGTTGCGCGCCGAAGCGGTCCAGGTCGCCGGTCAGCAGGCAGTGAACCTGCTGACCGTCAACGGCCAGAACGTGGACGCCCAGCTGGCCGCGCTCACCGCCGGCGCGACCGGCGACTTCCAGCGTCAGTTCGAAGGCATCGCCAAGACCTTCGGCGACGTGGTGCGCCAGGGCAAGGTCGACTCGACCGGGCGGGTGGAAGCCGCCGGGGTGGACCAGCTCACCGCCGACACCGCCCGCGTGCAGCTGGCGCTCAGCTCGAGCGTCAGCAACGCCCAGGCGGCCGGCCCCCAGACCCGGCAGTACCGGATCACCGTCGATCTGGACCGAAAGGACAACCGATGGCTCGTCTCAGGTATGCAGTTCGTGCCGTGATCCGGCCTGTCACGGCACATCGCCGGATCGCGCTCAGCACGTGGGCCGTGGTGGTGCTCGCACTGGCCGGCGTCGCCGGCGGATTCTGGTGGCAGCACCGGGAACACCAGGCGAACGAGGCCGCGGGTCAGGCCGCGCTCGACGCGGCCCGCAAGGACGTGGTCGACGTGCTGTCGTACGACTTCCGCACGGTGGACGACGATCTCGCCCGCGCGAAGACCCGGCTGACCGGGAAGTTCCAGGACGATTTCGCGCAGCTCGCGTCCGGGGTCGTCGCCCCCGCGGCGAAACAGGACCAGATCGACACCCGGGCGGAGATCGCGGGATCCGGCCTGGTGAGCACGTCGGCGGACGAGGCGGTCGCGCTGTTGTTCGTCAACCAGACCACGCGCAGCATCAAGCTGACCGCACCCAAGATCGACGGCAGCAGGCTGCAGCTGACGATGCGGCTCGTCGGCGGCCAGTGGCTCGTCAGTGATCTGAAACCGCTTTGAGGAGACCGAAGTGCGGCCGCCGCTCACCGGCGACGGCCGGATCCCGCCGGCCGCCGTCCGGTGCTTCCCCGGCTTCCGTACGTGCCGTCCCACCGGACGCTGTTGAGCACGAAGTGGGCCAGCGGGGTGATGTGGTCTTCCAGGTGGGCCCTGGCGTGCTCCCTGCCATCGGGATCGAGCGTCAGCACGTGCATCAGGACGGCGCCGTAGAGGGCCTGCACGAACGGCTGAACCGGTTCGTCGCCGGGAAATTCGCCGCGCTGTACCGCGCGCCGGACCATGTCCGAGGCCGCCTCGTTGTGCATCCGCACGATGCGGTCGCGGATGTGCCCGAACGCGACGGTCTCGACCGCGGAGTCGACCGTGACCCGTACCGCGACCCAGCCCGCGGGGTCGAGGAAGTACCGCAGAAGCGCTGTCGCCAGAGCCAGCACGTCGGTCTCCAGCGCGCCGGTGTCGGGCGCCAGCACCGGGGCCGAGTGCTTCTCCAGCGCGTCCACGAGCAGCTTTTCCTTGCTGGACCACCGGAGGTAGAGCGCGGACTTGCCCACGCCGGCGCACTGGGCGACCGCGTCCATCGTGAAGGCGGCCCAGCCGGTGCGCGCGTAAGTGTCCATCGCCGCGGCGAGGATCCGCTCTTCCAGTGCGGGATCGCGCGGGCGGCCCCTGGCGGGTTTGGCGGCGTTCATGTGCTGATCTTCCCGGATCTATATTCTTTGGATCAAGTCGTTGCGGACGAGGCTCGTCCGTAATACTGTGTGACTCAGGTTACCGCAGCCGATCAAGGAGGATCGCGTGCGCATTGCCGTGGATGCCCGGCGCTGTCAGGGCCACGCCCTCTGTGC
Source organism: Amycolatopsis sp. (assembly GCF_035546795.1). Taxonomy (GTDB): domain Bacteria; phylum Actinomycetota; class Actinomycetes; order Mycobacteriales; family Pseudonocardiaceae; genus Amycolatopsis_E. The sequence continues at coordinate 71,583 of NZ_DASZWC010000047.1, read as the reverse complement.
GATGGCCGCGCCGGAGCTGTTCGATCTCAGCGAGGAAGACGGTCACGCCGTGGTGTCGGCCGCCGTTGTCCCGGCCGGGCTGGAGGCCGGCGCCGAACACGCCGAGGCCGGCTGTCCCGAACGTGCCATCGAACTCCGGGTTTGACCCTTCTCCGTCCATATCGGACGTTCCTTCCCAGTGAGGTGTCTTGTGACAACGACGGAATTCGATCATCACTCCGGCGCGTACGCCCGTGACTGGCGGGAGATCAACTCGACGCTGCGCGGCAAGTGCCCCGTCGCGCACACCGAGGCGCACGGCGGCTTCTGGGTGCTGAGCAAGTACGCCGACATCGCCGAAGTGGCGCGTGACGACGAGACTTTCTCGTCCTACCAGGAACTTCCGGACGGTTCGCGGACCGGCGCGACGATCCCGGCCGGTCCGCTGCGGCAGGTGCCGATCGAGATGGACCCGCCCGAGTTCTTCGACTACCGCAAGCTGCTCAACGGCCGTTTCTCGCCCGCGTCGGTCAAGCGGTGGGAGCCGTACCTGCGGGACGTCACCACTTTCTGCATCGACAACTTCGTCGAGTCCGGCCAGGCCGATCTGGTCAGCGCGCTGGCGTCGCCGGTCCCGGCGATCCTGACCCTGGAGCTGCTGGGCCTGCCCACCACCGGCTGGCGCACGGTCTCCGACGTGACGCACGCGCTGGTGCACACGCTGCCCGGCTCGCCGGAGCACGACGCGGCGATGGCCGGCATCATGGGAATTCTCGGTCAGGTCAACGAAACCATCGCCGCGCGGCGTGCCGAGCCGAAGGACGACCTGATCTCCGAGCTCGTGCACGCGGAGGTCAACGGCGAGAAGATGACTGACGCGCGGCTGATCGAGATCATCACGCTGGTCATCTTCGGTGGCGTGGACACCACGGGCAGCCTGATCGGTAGCGCGCTGGAATGGCTGCACCACAACCCGGCCGAACGCGACCGCCTGCGCGCCGATCCCGCCCTGATTCCCACGGCGACCGAAGAGTTCCTGCGCTATTTCAGCCCGGTGCCCGGGCTTGCCCGCACGACCACGAAGGAGTGCACCGTCGGCGGGCAGGCACTGGCCGCGGGTGAGCGGGTGTTCCTGTCCTGGTCCTCGGCCAACTATGACGAGGAGGTCTTCGACCGGCCGGACGACGTGGTGCTGGACCGGCATCCGAACCGGCACCAGTCCTTCGGGCTCGGCATCCACCGCTGCCTCGGCTCGAACGTGGCACGCCTGGAGTTCCGGGTCGTGCTCGAAGAAGTGCTGCGCCGGCTCCCGGACTACGTCGTGGACACCGCACACGCCCAGCCGTATCCGACGATCGCCGTCGTCAACGGCTGGATCTCGTTGCCCGTCACATTCACCCCGGGCGCGCGCCTGGGCTCGAATTTCGCTCTGTAGGAGGATTTCCCATGACAGCAACGGTTACCCCGGCGAGCCTCGGCACAGCCAGGCTTTACGTCGGTGGCGAGTGGCTGGACGCCACGTCGGGCGGGGCGATGGACAAGATCGACCCGCGGACGGGGCAGGTGCAGGGTTCGGTGCTGCTGGCCGGTGCGGCCGAAGTCGACAAGGCGGTGGCGGCGGCGAAGGCGGCTTTCCCCGCGTGGCGCGATCTTCCCGGCTCCGAACGGCGCAAGGCGCTGCTGCGCCTGGAGCGGATCATCGAGGAGCACGCGGCCGAACTCGGGGGGATCGCCGCGGCCGAGGGGGGTACCGCGGTCGGCCTGGCCACCGGCGGGCACCACGTCGCGGCGAGCTGGTTCGGCTACTACGCGGGCTGGGCCGACAAGATCGAAGGCACCGTCGTGCCCGGCGTCCCCGGCGGGGTCGACTACACGCTGGCCGAACCCTACGGCGTGGTCGGCATCATCATCACCTGGAACGGCCCGATGATCTCGGTCGCGATGAAGGTCGCGCCCGCGCTGGCGGCCGGAAACACGGTGGTGCTGAAGTCGCCCGAACTCGCGCCGTTCGCGATCCAGCGGTTCGCCGAGCTGATCGAGGACGCCGGGTTGCCGCCGGGCGTGCTCAACATCCTGCCCGGCGGGCCGGAGGCGGGTGACCGGCTGGTGCGGCACCCGGACGTCGGCAAGATCTCGTTCACCGGTGGCCATGCGACAGCCCGCAAGATCCTGGAGGCGGCACAGCCCACGCTCAAGCCGGTCGCGCTCGAACTCGGTGGCAAATCGGCGAACCTGGTGTTCCCCGACGCCGACCTCGACGCGACGGTGCCGTTCGCGGTGGGCTTCACCGTCGGGCTGATGTCCGGTCAGGGCTGCGCGCTGCCGACCCGGATGATCGTGCACCGCGAAATCTACGACGAGGTGGTGCAGCGGCTGCGTGCGGCCGTCGAGGCGCTGCCCGTCGGCGACCCGCTCGATCCGTCCAATGTGGTCGGTCCGGTGGTGAGTTCCGCCGCCTGTGAACGCATTCTCGGCATGATCGACGAGGCACGGACCTCCGGTGCCGGCCGCGTCGTCACCGGCGGCGAGCGCGCGGCGGGGGAGCTGGCCGACGGGTTCTACGTCAAGCCCACCGTGCTCGCCGACGTGGACAACTCCAGCCGGATCGCGCAGGAGGAGATCTTCGGCCCCGTACTGGTGGTGCTGCCCTTCGACGACGAGGAGGAAGGCATCCGGCTGGCGAACGAATCGACCTACGGGCTGGCCGCGTTCGTGCAGACCAAGGACGCCGCCAGGGCGCACCGGGTCGCGGCACGGCTGGAGGCGGGCAGCGTGTTCGTCAACGGTTTCGTGCCGGTGATGCCCTCCGCGCCCTTCGGTGGCTACAAGCAGAGTGGGTACGGACGAGAGGGCGGCAAGCCGGGCCTCGACGAGTTCCTGCAAACCAAGAACGTCTACATCGCCACCGTCTGAAGGAGCCGGAAATGACCGCACCACTGGAAGGCCGCGTCGCGTTCATCACCGGCGTCGCACGAGGACAGGGCCGCGCGCACGCCATCCGTCTGGCGCGCGACGGCGCGGACATCATCGGGGTCGACATCTGCGCCGATGTGTCCTCTATGGACTATCCGAACGCCTCGCCAGAGGATCTGGACGAGACGGTGAAACTGGTCGAAGAGCAGGGCCGCCGGATCGTCGCGCGCCAGGCCGACATCCGGGACTACGCGGCGCTCGAAGCCGCGTTCGGCGAAGGCTTCGGCGAGTTCGGGCGGGTCGACATCATCGTCGCCAACGCCGGCATCGTCCGGCTCACGCCGGAAGCGGATCCGTTGCAGGAGTGGCACGACATCATCGACACCAACCTTTCCGGCGCCTTCCACACGATCCGCGTCGCGCTGCCCGCGATGCGCGCGGCGGGGCGCGGCGGGTCGATCGTGATCACCAGTTCCAGCGCCGGCCTCAAGGGCACCGGCAGCGCGCAGGCCGGGCAGCAGGCCTACACCGCCGCCAAACGGGGGCTGGTCGGGTACATGCAGGTGCTGGCCAACGACCTGGCGCCGGACTGGATCCGGGTCAACACCATCCACCCGACCGGCGTCGCGACCGGCATGGTCATGAACGAGGCCATGCAGAAGCTGATGGCCGATCCGGACGCGGACATGTCCACCATGCAGAACGCGCTGCCGATCCCGATCCTGCAACCGGAGGACATCGCCAACGCGGTGGCGTGGCTGGTCAACGACGAGCAGAAGTACATCACCGGTATCCAGCTGCCGCTGGACGCGGGCTTCTCCGTCCGCTGACGTGCCGCCGCGGCCCGCCGTTCCGGCGGGTCAGCGGCGGCCGCGTGCGCCGAGCGCGCGAAAGGCGAAATCGGTCACCTGCGCCGCGGCGGTGGCCGCGGACGTCCGCGCCGACCCGCTCATCCGCTCGGCGAACGCCTCGGTCAGGGTCGCCCTGATGGCCTGGGCGTCGGGTTCGGGGTCGGTCCACGGGAACGAGCCGTCGGCCTGTCCCTGGCGGAGGATCCCGGCGATGTGCTCCTGCAGCCGGCGCATCGTCTGCGCCCTGGCCTCGGCGTAGCCGGTGGCACTGAGCAGCTCCGCCGAGGACAGCATGAGCACCCGCTGCCGGCGGCGCGGCAGGGCAGTCAGCCGCAGGTACCCCTCGATCCAGGCCCGCAGCGCCTCGGGGGGCGAGGCTGTCGAGCGCGCGGCGGCGTCGAGCTCCGCGTGCAGCCGGTCGCTGTCGCGCCGGAACATCGCCAGCAGCAGCGCGTCCTTGGATTCGAAATGCCGGTAGAAAGCGCGGGTGGACAGCCCGGCGGCGCTGAGGATGTCGGTCATCGAAACGCCTTCGCCGTTGCTCTGGGCAAGACAGCGGTAGGCGGCGTCGATGATCCGTGACTCCTCCGAAACTTCAACCGGCACGCGGCCGCCTCCTTTTTCCCGCCGGCGCTTCAACCGTAAAGGGTAAACCTCCGTGCGCGGGGCGGGCCGCCGGACGCGAAGTCGCGGGTGGTCAGCGGATCATCGGCTTCGGCCGCGCGACGGTGGCGCGGTCCACCTCGGCGGTACCGATCGGATTGCCGAGCTGGGTGTACATCAGACCGGTCTGCAGCGCCTGGGAGCGGGTGGCGTCCAGCGACTCCCAGATCGCGCGCACGGTGCCCTGGATCGCCGCCGGCGGCTTCGCCGCGATGATCCGCGCGAGCTCGTTGGCGCGCTGCCACAGTTCGTCCCGCGGCACGATCTCGGTCACCAGGCCGATCTGCAGGGCACGTTCGGCGGACATCCGCTCGTCGAGCCCGAGCAGCGCGATCCGCAGCGCTTCGCCGAGGGGGACCCGCCGGGCGAGCCCGATGGGCTCGAGGGCCGCGGTCAGGCCGTAGGTCACGTGCGGGTCGAAGAACTGCGCGTCCTCGGAGCAGATGACCAGATCGGACTCGTTGATCCAGTAGAACGCGCCGCCGGCGGCCATGCCGTGCACCGCGCACACCACCGGTTTCCAGACCTGGTTCATTTTGGGGGAGAGCTGGACACCCGGGTCCTGCTGGGTCCAGATGTTCGGGTGGCCCGCGCTGGCGAGCTTGCCGCTCACGTCGACGCCGGTGCAGAACGCCCTATCGCCCGCCGCGCGCAGCACGACCACGTGGATGTCGTCGTCGTCGCGGACGCGGGCCCAGACCCGGGTGAACTCGTCGCACATGGTCTGGTTGAAGGAGTTGAGCTTGTCCGGACGGTTGAGCGTCACGGTCGCGATGTGATCGCTGAGGGAGAACTCCAGCGTTTCGAGGTCCACAGTGATCCCTTCCCAGGCGACTCCGGCTGAGTGCGAGTATAGATTAACTGATTAAACCTGGCTCGACCGTGATGGCGGGCCGGCGGGCTCAGCCGGCGAAGTTCGAGCCCTCGGCGATGGCGTCCACCCGCACGTACCGGTGGGCGATCAGCCAGCGGCCGTCGCCGGGCACGTGCCGGTCGCGGTAGCGGCCCCAGTGGTCGGGCCCGTGGGCGTTGAACACCACGAAGTAGGCCGCGGTGCGGATCTCGGTGGGCGACGTGTGTTCGAAGGCGACGTTGGCCACGAAGTGCCGGACGATTTTCCGCTCCCCGCGGTCGTCGGTCCGGGAACCCTCGGCGACCACGCCGGAAAGGAAACGCACGATCGCCTCGCGCCCCTCGGCGGGCTCGCGGCCCTCCAGGTGCAGCACGCCGTCCTCGGTGAAGGTCGCCGCGAGGTCCGCCAGCCGTCCGCGGTCCCCGGCATGGTTGTAGCCCGCGATGGTGTTACGGACTTCCTCCCTGGCCACCAGTTCCCACATCTCCATCAGGGTTACCTCCACGATGAGCGGACTCGGGTATAGATCCAATGGTTCATAAAACTCTTTCCGTAATATGGAGCACAAGGGTGGTCTCGTGCCCGGGTGCCGGGCGCTAGGGTCTCGGCCTGTGAGGGGAGTGACCATGCAAGAGCGCACCGCAGGCATGGAAAGGCGGGCTCCGGTCCGGGAGTGCCGGTGACGGCGGCGGTGGATCCCGGGTACCCGGAGGCCGACCTGCCGGGTCTGCTCGAACTCGAGCCGATCGAGCGGGATCTGTTCCGCGCCAACGCCGTCTTCGACGATCCCCTGGCGCTCTACGGCGGCCAGGTCGCCGCGCAGGCACTGATGGCGGCGGGCGCGACCGTGCCGGACGGGCGGTTGCCGCACTCGTTGCACGGGTACTACCTGCGCGGGGGCGACGCCTCCCACCCGACGGTGTTCCGGGTGGACCGGGACCGCGACGGCCGCTCGTTCTCGGCTCGCCGGGTGGTCGCGATCCAGCGCGGCAAGGTCATCTTCAACATGTCCGCCTCCTTCCAGGCCGCCGAGGACGGGGCCGATCACCAGGTCGAGCCGGTGCCGTCCGCCGGTGCCCCGGATGAGCTTCCCCCGTTCGTCCTGCCGCGCCTCACGTCGTTCGAAGGCAGGCTGCCCGCCCAGCCGTACCCGGGCGGTCCGTGGCCCACCAGGTTCTGGGCCCGCGTCACGCTGCAGCTGCCCAAGGAACCGCTGTGGCACGCCGCGGCACTGACGTACCTGTCGGACATCTCGACCGGGCTCGCCCCGCTGCACGACGAGACGTACCAGTCCGGGGCCACGCTGGATCACGCGGTGTGGTTCCACCGCTCGATCCGGCTGGACGACTGGGTGCTGCTCGACCTCGTGCCGCACACCGTCGGCGGCGGTCGCGGCTGGTATACGGGCAGCGTCCACACTCGCGAAGGCGTCCTCGGCGCGAGCCTGACGCAGGAGGCGCTCTACCGCCGAAGGTAGAACGCCCGCGCCGGCGCGGTATCAGAGGGCGAATTCCGCGGTGCCTTCGACGACGATGGTGCCGTTGCCGGTGGTGAGCCGCAGGTCGAGTTCGGCCCTGCGCTCGCCGCGGACGGTGCGGACGCGGGTCACCGTGCCGGTGGCGGTCAGGATGTCGCCGCGCCACACCAGTTCCCGGAACCGGGAGCGGAACCGGCGGACGCTTTCGGTGCCGTAGACGTCCGTGCAGAACGTGGCCAGATAACCGGCGTTGAGCATGCCGACCCCGAACGCCGCGGGATAGCCGGCGGAGCGGGCGAGTTCGTCGTCGTGGTGCATCGGGTTCAGGTCCCCGCTCGCGCCCTGGTACCGCACGATGTCGGTCATGCCCACCGGCCCGAACCGGCGTACGGGCAGCCGCGCTCCCACTTCGCCGGGCACGCTCATGCGGTGGCTCCCGGCTCGGCGACGTAGGCGGAGGTGTAGTGGCACTCCGCGACGAGCGCGCCGGCCTGGTCGCGGAACTCGATCGTGAAATGGATGAACAGCAGCGGCCCTCGCCGCCCTTCCTTGCGCACGGCGCGATCGAACCGCACGGAGGTCTCCAGGGTGTCGCCGGCGCGGGGGAGCGGGCCGTGGAACACGTATTCCTGCTCGGCCGACAGCAGCCGCCGCACGTCGGGCTCGATGCCCAGCGCGGCCAGTGCGGCGGCGGCCTCCGGCGCCCGCAACGCTTGGGCGGGGTCGTCCCAGAAGACCACGGTGGACAGGAACGTCGGCGGGATCGGCGCACGCGGGTCGTCGAGATACTCCGGCCGGCCGTTCGCCGTCGCGAGCGCGTACTCGCGGATTTTTCCTTGCTCGACGGGCATTCGCGCCATGACCACTTCCCTCGCCGGAATCCTAGTCTTCGAGCGCCGCACGTACCTGGTCCAGCAGTTCGACCCGGCTCACCTTCATCGACGGGGTCCGCGGGAGTTCGTCGACGGCGACGATGTGCTTCGGCACCTCGTACGGCGTCAACTGCTGACGGCACAAGGCCTTCAGCTCCGCCTCGCCGGGAAAATCCCGGCCGGGCGCCAGCTCGACGACCGCCACCGGCACCGCGCCGAGCCGCTCGTCGGGCAGTCCCGCGACCGCGGCCTCGCGGACCGCGGGATGGGTTTCGAGCACGTTCTTCACCGTTTCCGGCTGCACCTTGAACCCGCCGCGCACGATGGTGTCGTCGGCGCGGCCCTTGATCCAGACGAACCCGTCCTCGTCGATCCAGGCCAGGTCGCTCGTCCGCGTCCAGTCCCCGGCGGCGCTCTGCGCCGTGCGCACTTCCAGCCGCCCGGTCCGCCCCGCGGGCAGTTCCGCACCGTCGTCACCGGTGATCCTCAGTTCGACACCGGGGAAAGCGCGTCCCGCGCTGCCCGCCTTGCCGGACCACCACCGCTCGTGCAGCGGCAGTGTCCACCCGGCGACCGCACCGGCGAACTCGGTCGCGCCGTACGTCATCAGCACCCGGATCCCGTACCGCCGCTGGAACTCGTCCGCCAGTTCCGGCGGGCAGGCCGCGGTACCGGACGTGACCACCTGCAGACTCGACAGCTTCTCGGCGGGGACGTTCGCGTCCAGCACCGTGCGCAGCGCCGCGGGCACCAGCCCGGACGCGCGCAGCCGGTGCCGCTCGACCGCGCTGACCCAGCCCGCCAGCTCGAACTTGGGCATCAGCGCCAGTCGCCGGCCCGCGTAGAGGGAGGCCAGCACGCCCCACAGACCGCCGATGTGCACCAGCGGCGTGGCCACGAGCGACACGGACCGGCTCAGCAAGCGGCCGTTCTTCGGGGTGCTCGCACTGGAAACCAGCGAACTGTCGAGCTGGCGATCGGTGAGCCGGACGCGTTTGGGCGGCCCGGTGGTGCCCGACGTCAGCATCTCGATCGCGACGCCGGTGGCGGTGGCCGCGTCCGGCGCCGGTGCACCGCCGCGACCGGTGATCTCACCGGACGGATTCGCCTGGAGGGCAAGGCCACCGGCGACGGCAGCCTCGAGAACGCCGTCCCGGGTGAAGATCTCCGGGCCGGCGATCACCACCGGCAGGTCGCTGCGGGCGATGTCCGCGGCGAGCCGGGCGGCGGGTTGCAACGGGCTGAGCGTGACCACACACCGGCCGGTGCCCAGTACGGCCAGCAGCACCGCCACGTGCTCCGGCCTGCTTTCCAGCACGATCCCGATCCGGCTCGCCGGGCCGAGCCCCGCGGCTTCCAGGTGTTTCGCGGTCGCGGCGGCCACGGTCCGGACCCAGCCCCAGGAGTACCAGGTCTCGTCGTGCTCGATCGCTTCGGTTTCGGCGGGCGCCTCGCGCACCAGCGACGAGAGCCGATCACGGATCCCCACGTTCACTCCGTTCGTCAGCGGCAGAATAAAGCATACTCATCTACTGCGCGGTCGTGTGCGAACCTGAGACTAAATTATTTAGATGGATACCACCCGCCGGTGACCTGCCCGGCAGGTGCGGCCACACCGAATACACTGAGCCGCACGGACGTGCCCGGGAAGCCGGATCGAGGAGGCGCCGTGCCGAGGTCAGCCGCCGGTGCCGCGGTGCGCGAGGATCCGGTGGCCCCCGGAACCGGTGCGGCGCCGGAAACGGTGCTGCCGGCGGGCAAACTCGCCACCCGGGTGGCCCAGTCGATCGAGGACGACATCATCCGGCGGGGCTGGCCGTCGGCGCGGCGCTCGGTTCGGAACAGGAGCTCCGCGCGAAGTACGGCGTCAGCCGCCCGGTGCTGCGAGAGGCTGTCCGGCTGATCGAGCACCACCAGGTGGCCGGAATGCGCCGGGGCCCCAGCGGCGGCCTGTTCGTCCGCGCGCCCGACGCCAGGCCGGCCACCCGCGCGCTGGTGATTTTCCTGGAGTACATCGGCACCACCGCCGAAGATCTGATGCACGCCCGGTGCCTTCTCGAACCGGCGGCCGCGCGCCTGGCGGCGGCCCGGATCGGCGAGGCGGGCATCGAACGCCTGCGGCGCACGGTGGCCGAAGAGACCGAGCGCCGGCACGAGCCCGGCATCTTCGCCCAGGACGTGCCGCACGTGCTCGTCGGTGAGCTGTCCGGTAATCCCGCGCTGCACCTGTTCATCGACGTGCTGGCCAGGCTCACCGCGCGGTACGCGCACGCCACCGGCCGGGTCCCGAAGGAAGAGGTGGCCAGGGGCAAGGACGAGGCGCACTCCGCGCATCTGACCATTGTGGACGCTGTGATCGCCGGTGACACCGGCAAGGCCGAGGCGGCCACCGCCGGCCATCTGGAAGAGGTCACGGATTGGCTGCCGGCGCACCGGGGCCGTCGTGGCGGCCGGAAAGCGGCGAGGCTGCTGGAGGAGCCGGAGGCGAAGCTCGCCGAGGTGGTGGCGGCGCGCATCCGGGACGAGATCGCCCGCCGTGGCTGGCCGGTCGGGCAGGTACTGGGTTCGGAGGCTGATCTGCTTGCGCGGCAAGGGGTCAGCAGATCGGTGCTGCGCGAGGCCGTGCGGCTGCTCGAGTACCACTCGGTCGCCCTCATGCGCCGCGGCCCCGGCGGCGGGCTCGTGGTCACCGCGCCCGATCCCGGCGCGAGTATCCGGAGCATGGCGCTGTCACTCGACTACCGCGGCGTCACGTCCGAGGATCTGCACGCCGTCCGCGACGCCGTCGAGCTGGGCACGCTGGAGCGGGTGATGGCGCGCCGGGACGCACCCGAGGTGGCGGCCCGGCTCGGCGCGGTCATCGCGCGGAGCGAGGGGAAAGCTCCCGTCCCGGCCGCGTCGGACACCTTCCACACCGAGCTGGCCGATCTGTCCGGCAATCCCGTACTCGGGCTGTTTCTCCGCATCCTGACCGAACTCTGGACGCGCCACCGGGCGAACTCGCCGACCGCGGCGGAGCCGGGCCCGGCGGGTGCGGCCGAGGCGGCCCACGTGCACCGCGGCATTCTGCAGGCCATCCTGGACGGGGATGAAGGCGTTGCCCGGCACCGGATGCGCAGGCACCTGGCGGCCCTGACAGCCTGGTACGACTGAGCGAACCGCGACGGCGCGCTCAGGCGTACTGCGAAGCGGCCGCCAAGGCGTCCAGTACGTCCGCCGTGGTCGTGACGGTCGCGATGAGCGGCAGGATGTTCGCCACCTGGAAGTCGTGGATCTCGCGGCTGCTGCCGGCGATCGCGTTCTCCGGCACGACGGCCGTCAGCCCGCGGTTGAGCAGCTCGAGGCAGGTGCCGGGCACGCCGACGTTGGTCGAGACCCCGGTGACGATCACCGAACGCACGCCGCGCTCCCGCAGCACGGGTTCCAGCTCCGTGCCGTGGAACGGCGTCAGCCCGTGGATCCGCCTCGACACGTAGTCCTCCGGGCGCGGGGTGAGATCGGGGTGGATTTCGGCGCCTTGGTGCCCCTCGACGCAGTTTCCCCGCTTGCGCAGGGCACCCAGCAGCAGACACGAGGAGGTGGTGCCCACCCCGTCGGGCCGCAGCACGATCGTCGAGTGCACCACCAGCGCGCCCGCCGCGCGGCACGCGCCGGCCAGCGCGCCGATGTTCGCGAGCACGTTCCGCCCGGTGATTTCGCCGACCAGCCCGTCGTTGTCGCTGTGCTCGCCGTTGACCATGGCGTTCTGGCATTCGTTGATCAGCAGCGCCACACGGCGGCCGGGTTCGAGTCCGCGAACGGTCATGAGCTCCTCCGGTAACGGGTCTCGGCTGAGTGCACTGTTTGAGCTAGCATGCAAGGTATCCGCAGCATACAGGTGCCTTGTTTTATAAAGAGCAGACTCTTACGAGTGGGGAGCTGATGTGGACGGCGAGGCGTTGCGGCTGCCCGGGGAAATCGTCGGCTGGCTGGAGGAGACCACCGGGCTGCCACTGGCCGCGGCGGAGCGCATCCCCGGCGGCGGCATCCGGCAGGGCTGGTTCGTCGACTTCCGCGGACCTGGCGGAGCGGTCCGGGAGCTGTTCCTGCGCTACAGCCCGCGGCCGGAGAGCCCGGCGTTCCACCGGCTCGGCACCGAGGCGCAGGTGGTCCGCGCGCTGAGCGAAGCGGGCGCCAGGGTGCCGAAGATCCATGCCGCGCATCCGTCCAGGGAGGCCGTGCTGCAGGACCGGATCGACGGCGGCACCTGGTTCGCCCGGATCGAGGACCAGGACGAACAACTGCGGGTGGCGCAGGACTTCGTCCGGCAGCTGGCCTACGTGCACCGGCTGGACCCGGCGCGGCTGCGGATACCCGGCCTCGGGCCCGTCCGGCCGGCGCGCGAGCACGCGCTGGAGCGGATCGAGGCGATCCGGGAACGGGCGCGCCGCCCGGACGGCACGCTCGACCCGCTCGTGCGGCTGAGCACCGACTGGCTCGAACACAACGTCCCGGACTACGACGGCCCCGTGGTGCTGGTGCAGGGCGACACCGGTCCGGGCAACTTCCTGTACCGCGACGGGCAGGTGACCGCGGTCGTGGACTGGGAACTCGCGCACTGGGGCGACCCGATGGACGACATCGCGTGGCTGTCGCTGCGAACCGTGCAGGACACGTTCACCCATCTTCCCGACCGGATCGCCGAATACACCGAGCTGTCCGGGCACCAGCTGGACGTGGACCGGGTCTGGTACTACCGGGTTTTCGCCGAGACCACGATGGCCACGCTCCGATCCGGCGGTCCCGAGGAGCCCGGACCGCCGCACGACGCGGGGAACCGCATCCTCTACACCCAGCTGCACCGCCGGCTGTGGCTGGAAGCGCTGGACGTCGTGCTGGGCCTCGGCCTGCGGCGCCCTGCCGAGCCCGAGCCCGCCCCGCCCGAGCCATGGCACCACCTTTACGACACCGCGCTCGACATGTTGCGCACCATCACCCCGCGGATCGACGACCCGCTCGCGAAGCAGTGGACCAAAGGCGTGGCAAGGGTTCTGCGGTATCTCCGGGAGGTGGACGCGGCCGGGCGAGCCGTCAGTGCCGACGAGCTCGGCGAGCTGGCGGCGGAACTCGGCACGCGTCCCGCGACAGTGGCCGAAGGGCGGGAGGCGCTCGCCCGCGCGGCCCCGGTGGTCCCGGTGGAGCGCTTGGTCCGTCTACTGTGGAACCAGGTCATGCGCGACGACTTCCTGATGCGGTCGGCCTCCGGGGCGTTGCGGCACCGGACGTGGCCGCCACTGCGGTGAGTACCGCCGCGCCGTTCGTGCGGCGGTACTCACCTGCGTCAGGGCTTGAGCACCTCGACGACGACCGCGCCGGCCTGTCCGCCGCCGGCGCACATGGCGGCGACACCGTAGCCGCCACCACGCCGGCGCAGTTCATGAACCAGGGTGGTCAGCATCCGGGCGCCGGAGGCCGCGACGGGGTGGCCGAGGCTGCAGCCACTGCCGCTGGTGTTCACGTTTTCCTCGTCGATGCCCAGGATTCGGGTGGTCGCGACACACACGGACGCGAACGCTTCGTTGATCTCCCAGAGCGCGATCTCGTCCTGGCGCACACCGGAACGCCGCAGGGCTTTGCGCACCGCGTCGACCGGGGCCAGCCCGGTCCGCACCGGGTCGACGCCGACCGAAGCCCAGCCGCGCACGATCGCCAGCGGGGTCAGCCCCTCGGCGGCCACCACCGTGTCGCTCGCCAGGGCGAGCGCGGCGGCGGCGTCGTTGATCCCGCTGGAATTGCCCGCTGTGATGGAAAAACCGTCGATCTCCGGGTGCAATGGCTTGAGCGACGCCAGTTTCTCCAGCGTCGATCCGCGGCGCGGATGTTCGTCGACCGCGAAGTCGGTCAGCGAGCCGTCCCTGCGCCGTGCCTTCACCGGCACGATTTCCTCGGTGAAGAGGCCGTTGTCGATCGCGGCGACCGCGCGCTGGTGCGAACGCAGCGCCCAGGCGTCCATTTCCTCCCGCGTCACACCGGCGATCTTCGCGGCGTTCCAGCCGACGGTGATCGACATGTCGTCGCTCGGCGCTTCGGCCGTGCCGGGGTGGCTCGGGCTCATCCACGGCTCGGTCCACTCGTCCTCGGTGCCGAGCACGCGCGCCCGCATCCTCGGCGCGGTCGAAGAGGACTGCACGCCACCCGCGAGCACGACTTCGTCCATCCCGGCCCGGATGTTCGCGGCCGCGATCGACACGGACGTGAGGCCGGAGGCGCAGTGCCGGTTCACAGCCACACCCGGGACGTCCACCATGCCCGCCGTGATGGCGGCGTGCCGGGCGATGTCGCCGCCGCCCCACATCGATTCGCCGAGGACGACGTCGTCGAACCGCTCCGGCGGCAGGCCCGAACGGCGCACGGTCTCGGCCACCACGACGTCGGCCAGTTCGAGCGCGCTGGTCTCGGTCAGGGTTCCCTTGTAGGCGGTCCCGATCGGCGTCCGGCTCGCACTGACGATCACGGCATCGGTCATTTTCGTTCACTCCCAAGGTCGGACGGTGGTCAAGAGCGGGCGGTGGCGCGCAGGGCGGCGAGCATCTTCCGGAAGTGGTCGAGGCGCCAGCCGTCCTGGTCCTCGCCCCAGCCGATCTTCCCGTCGTACTCCCAGCGCATCAACGCGTTCGAACCGGCCCCGTGCTCGCACATGTGGCTCACGGCGAACCCTTCGGCCTCCATCGAGCGGCCCGCGGTGTCGGTCAGTTCGACCTGCATGTGGGCGCTCCAGCCGGTGGCCGGGTCACGGAAGTCGCGCATCCGGCTCCGTGCCGGGTCGAGGCGCTGGAATTGTCCGTCCTTCAACAGCCAGCCTACGTTGAGCGGAGACCAGCCGCGCGCGTCGCCGTCCTGCGGGCGGACGAAACCCAGAAAACCGGTCTGTCCGCCGGCGTGCCCGAAGATGTACTGAATTCGCCCGCGCCCGCGTTCGCGCTCGATTTCGCGCCAGCGCGGACCGCCGGGCTCGCGCACTTTGTGCTCGCCACGAAGGTACGCGGGCTTCCGGCTCCGCGAATGCGGGCCGCCGCGTGGTCCCCACGTCCGGTCACGGACCGAATAGCAGTCGATCGGTATCCGCTCACCGCGGAGCGTCAGCTCGCCGGTGAGGTGGCCCAGCTGGTCGAGGTGCGGGTTGTGCAGCATCGGCGGTTCGCCGGGGGTGAACCGCCGCGGCGGGTGCACGCCGTGGTGCTCGAACTCGATCGCGAAGCCGGCGTCCCGGTCGGCGTAGGCCACGTGGTAGTCCATCAGCGGCCGCAGCATCTTCACCGAGAAACCACCGCCGGGGAACGTGATGTCCCGCAGGTCGGGTGCATCCGGCATCGGCACGGCCGGGGCGTGCTTGTAGTAGGCGAGGCGCCCGGGGTCGGTGCCCGAGGGATCCCAGGCGAAGACGCGCCAGGTGACCTCGCCCTGGTTGCCGTGGTAACCGGCGTGCAGCCACGCGCCCAGCCCTCGCTCGGGGACGTTGAGCGACCACCACGTGGTTTCCAGCTCGTACGGATCGTCCGAGAACTCGTGGTAGGTGTCGTCGGCGGGTCCGAACGGGGCGAGTTCCGCGATCGTGCTCACCACGCGAAAGTAGCAGCGCACGCACCCTCCGGGCAATATTCAGTAACCTGTTCTCCGGCCTGGTGGATTCCTGTCGGCAGCCGCCGATCTGCTGAAACGGTCGTTGCTCCGCCGGCCCGGCCCTGGTTATGCTGATCACTGCGCACTTTGGGGCGCAGGCGTCACCTCACCGCGGAGGTCCGGACGGCCGGATTCGCGGTTTGCTTCAGTGTGCATGGACGCGGATTCAGTGACCTGTTGGACCTTCTCCGTCTTTCCCGACGCGGTGCCCGGTGCGTTCGCCACGGGCACCCTGATTCAGGAGGCATCGTGAGCGAAGCCCCGGCCACCCCACTGCCGACCGAAGATCCCGGCGCACCGGCCATCGGCGGGCCGCGGCGCTCGACCGGATATTACGTCCTGCTGATCGTCGTCGTGCTGCTGATGGCCGAAACCACGGTCCACGGCGCGATCCTGCTGTACTCGGCCCTGCCGTACATGTACCCGGCGTTCACGTCGGCCCAGCTGCCGTGGATCATCACGGTCACCCTGCTCGTCGCCGGGGCCATGCAGCCCCTGATCGGCAAGCTCGCCGACGTGTTCGGGCGGAAACGGCTGCTGCTGACCGTCGCCGTGCTCTACATCGCCGGGTCGGTGCTCGGCGCCGTCGCGGGCAACTTCCAGCTGATGCTGGTCGCGCGGATCCTGCAGGCCGCCGCTGTCGCGCTGCCCGGCGTCATCTACTCGTTCTTCCGCGACTACCTGCCCAGGCGGATGGTGCCGATCTCGGTCGGGCTGGTTTCCACCAATATCGGGGTTTCCGCGATCGTCGCCCCGTTCATCGCGGGCGGGCTGCTGTCCGGTTTCGGGACCTACCGGGCGATCTTCTGGTTCTGCGCCATCTACATGGCCGTCGTGGCGCCGATCGTGTACTTCGTCATCCCCGAGATACGGCAGGCGAGGAAAAGCGGGCCGCGGCAGCGGGTGGACTTCCTGGGCTCGGCGATGTTCACCGTCGGGGCGGGCCTGATCCTGTTCGGCATCAGCGACGCGTCCACCGCCGGCTGGACGTCGACGACCGTGCTGTTGTCATTGGTACTCGGTGTGGCCTTGCTGGTCGCGTTCGGCTTCGCCGAGTACCGGATCAAGCAGCCGATGATCGACATGAGACTGCTCGGCGGTCACGCGCTGCGCACCACGCTGCTGGTTTCGCTGTTCGCCGGCGTGATGTCGACCGCGTGGGGCTACGTCGTCCCGCAGCTCCTGGAAACCCACGCGCATCCCGGAATCGACTACGGCTTCGGCCTGTCCGCCACCGAAGTCGGCGT
Organism: Amycolatopsis sp.; assembly: GCF_035546795.1. Classification (GTDB taxonomy): domain Bacteria; phylum Actinomycetota; class Actinomycetes; order Mycobacteriales; family Pseudonocardiaceae; genus Amycolatopsis_E. The sequence goes on along the minus strand of NZ_DASZWC010000047.1, from coordinate 55,069 downwards.
CGTGACACTGGCCAACGGGATCCTGAGCATGGCCTGCGGCCCGCTCGGCGGTTACCTGACGAAACGCACCTCGCCGCGGTTCGTGATGTTGTTGTGCTGCCTGAGCGGCATCGTCGCGGCGGTGCTGACGGCCTTGTGGCACAGCGAGTTGTGGCATTTCGTCGTGTTCGGCCTGATCATGGGCATTTCCTCCGGGTTCTACTACGCGTCGGGACCGAACCTGGTGATCGAGGCCGTGCCCTCGCGCGTGACCGGGGTGAGCACCGGTATGCAGGCCTTCACCTCCGCGTTCGGCGGCTCGGCGATGCCGGTCGTCATCGCCGCGGTGCTCGCGGCCAATGTGCTCGAGGGCGGGAAGGAACCGGTCTACGCTTCGCACGGCTACACCGCTGTGTTCCTCATTCTTGCGGCCGCGGGCGTGGTGGCTCTGGTGATGACCTCGTTCATGCGGCACGGCAGGCAGCCTGCGACCGGTGGCGCGGTTTCGGCGCACCATTGAGCCCGGCGCGGCGGGCGGTTCAGTCCGTGGCCACGCTGATCGGCCCGTCGCTCGCGGCGCGCAGCAGCGGGCCGAGCTCGACACCCAGTTCCGCGGCCACGGCCCGGCAGGCGGCCACGTCCTTGCGCAGGAAATGCGCCACCGCCGCGGCGAACGCTTGCGCGCCACCGGCTTTCCCGACGTGGGCCGCCGCGGTGCTGCCGCCGCTGCTGACCGCGAGCGCCTCGAAGAAGGCGGACTCGTCCACTCCCATGGCGCGGCCCGCTTCGGCGCCGGTGAGGGTGAGCTGGGCGATCGCCGCGAACAGCAGGTTGTTCAGCAGCTTCATCCGCAGGGCCGAGCCGCGCCCGCCCGTGCGCAACACCTTGCCCGCGTAGGCTTTCAGCACCACGGTGGCGCGTTCGGCCGCGGTGCCCGAGCCGCTCAGGTAGACGGTCAGCCCGCCCTCGCGGATGACGTCCGCGGTCCCGCTGAACGGCGCATCGAGAACGGCGACGCCACGCGGCCCGGCGAGCCCGGCGAGCTGATCGATCGTGCCGGGAGTGCCGGTGGTGTGGGAGACGAGGACCGTCCCTTCGGCCTGGTGCGCGACGAGCTCGGTGCCGACTTCGAGCAGCTGCTCGTCGTCGAACAGGCTCGTCACCACCACCTCCGCGCCCGCCGCGGCGCTTGCGACCGAGTCCACTGTTTCCGCGCCAAGCCCGGCGAAGCGGTCGCGGACCTCAGGCCTGCGGGCATAGAGGCGAAGGCGGTGCCCGGCGGCCAGGATCCGTTCCGCCATCGGCGCTCCGGTCTGCCCGGCGCCGACGAACCCGACTGTCATCGCTGTCGTCATGGTCCGGATCCTAGGGCGGTCCGCCGCGGACACACCAGCACCCGCTCAGTCCATTGTGGACCGATCGTCGGCTGTTCCGGCGCGCCGGAGCAACGCGACCTGCGCGATGGTGGCCACCAGTTCGCCGCGGGTGGTGTGCAGGCAGCCGTGCACGAGGCAGCGCCCGTTCGCCACCGACATGGTCTTGGTGGACAGCAGCAACCAGCGGGTCGCGGGCGCCGGCCGGTGGAACCAGACGGAATGATCCAGGCTCACCGTGGTGAACGCGTCCGGGTCCGGCCGTTCCCAGCGGGCGCTCAGGGCCAGCCCGAAGTCACTCGCGAAGGCCTGCGCGCACGCGTGCACGAGGGCATCCCCGGGAAGTGGTTCCTTCGCCCGCAGCCAGAGCGGGTGCAATGCCGGGCGCCCACCGGCTTTCGGTGGGCAGGCAGGCCGAAGCTCGAACGCGCTCATCGCCGCGCCGTTGTCCAGCGGCGAGGGCCAGGGCGGCAGCGAGTCCGGGTGCGGCCCGGCGTCGTAGGAGGGCTGCAGATCGTCACCCGGCTCGCCGGTGTGGAACGAAGCCAGCAGCGCCAGTACGGGTTTTCCGTGCTGTTCCACCGTGACCTGGCGGTTGGCGAAGGCCCGCCCGTCGCGCGGGCTCCACGTGTGCAGGGTGAGCGGCTCGTACGGACGTCCGGCGCGGAGGAACTGCGCGTGCAGCTGGTACGGGTGCGCGCCGCGCGGAGCGGTGAGACCCGCGGCCCGCAGCGCCTGCGCGACGAGTTGCCCGCCGAAGAGGCGTCCGGTCGCACCCCCGGGCGGGCTCACCGCGGTGAACGTGCCGGCGCCCGACGGCACCAGGTCGAGGAGGTCGGACAGGGCCGGATAGGAGCTCCCCGTTGGTGCGGAAGGGTTCACTGACTCCGTCCTGTCCTGTTCGCGGACACGTGGATCTTCCGCGGTGGGCCTGGCACGACCTAGGATTCAGTTTATCCAATTTTCGCGACAGCGAGGAGACGGGCGCAATGCAGCGACCGATGGAGGGCGTACGGATCCTGGAAGTCGCCCAGTTCACGTTCGTGCCCGCGGCGGGCGCGGTGCTGGCGGACTGGGGTGCCGACGTCATCAAGGTGGAGCACGCGGAGCGCGGTGACGCGCAACGCGCGCTCGTGCGCCTGCTCGGCCTCGATGCCGCGAGTAAAGGCTCCTCTTTCTTTCCCATCATGGAGGGGCCCAACCGCGGCAAACGCAGTATCGGGCTGGCGCTGGAAAAGCCCGGCGCCCGCAAGGTGCTCGAGGAGCTGATCCGGTCCAGCGACGTGTTCCTGACGAACTTCCTGCCGGGCGCTCGCCGGAAACTGGGCATCGAGCTCGAGGACGTGCGTGCGATCAACCCGGACATCATCTACGTTCGCGGTTCGGGATTCGGTTCCCGTGGCCCGGACGCGGACAAAGGTGGGTACGACAGCACGGCGTTCTGGGCGCGCGGCGGAAGTGCCGCCGGAGTCACGCCGCCGGGTTCGGAACGGATGATGAAGATGCCTTCGGGGGCCTATGGCGATTCGATCGGCGGGATGACCATCGCCGGTGGCATCGCGGCCGCGCTGTACTCGCGCAAGGCCACCGGCGAACCCTCGGTTGTCGATGTGTCGCTGCTCGGTGTCGGGGCGTGGGCCACGCAGTTCTCGGTGAACCTCGCGCTGCTGGCCGGTGGCCCGCCGCCGCTGCCGGAACCGCCGAAGCACGGTTCCGCGACGAACCCACTCGTGGGCTCCTACCGCACGTCGGACGATCGCTGGCTCGAGCTGTGCATGCTGCAGCCGGGCCGGTACTGGGCGGAGTTCGTCCGGATCGCGGGCCACGAGGAGCTGGCGGCGGACGAACGGTTCGACACCACCGAGAAGCTGATGGCCAACGCGGCCGAAGCGGGCGAGATCGTCGCCGGGATCATCGGGGCCCGGACGTTCGCCGAATGGACCGAGCTGCTCGACGGCGGGGAAGGTCAGTGGTCGGCGGTGCAGAATGCCTGGGAGATCGGCCAGGATCCGGCCCTGCGCGCCGTCGGGATGATCGCCCCGGTCGTCGATGCCGACGGCCGGGACCGCGAGCTGGTGGCCAATCCGGTGCAGTTCGACGAGACGCCGGTACAGCTGCGCCGTGCGCCGCAGTTCGCCGAGCACACCGAGGAACTGCTGCGAGAGCTCGGGCTTTCCGACGCCGAGCTGGCCCAGCTCAAGATCGATGGTGCCATCACGTGAACCCCGGCGAGTCGCTGGATCGGCCGAGGTGACCGATCCGGTGGCGGCCCCGGCCGGCGTCCGCGAGCGCCGGGGCCGGCGGGAGCTCGACACGGGCACCGGCCCGGAGACGAGGAAACAGCTCAACGCGGGCCTCGCGGCGATGAACGACCTGCGTCGCCACTGAAGAACGGGCTGCGACGCACCCACCGCGGCCGATCGCCGCTCACGAACGCTGGTCCGCGAGGAACCGGTCGAAGGTGCGGGCTTTCCGGCCGGTCAGCTCTTCGACCGTGGTGGTCGTCCCGGCGAGGACCCCCTGGGCGACTTCGGCGTAAAGGGCGGCCACGTCCTCGGCGAAACCGGACGGGAGACCCTGGGCGGTCAGTTTCGCGGCGAACGCGTCGGGCGGGAGATCGACGTACCGCACCGGCCGGCCGAGCGCGACCGACAGTTTCGCCGCGATCTCGTTGTGGTCCAGTGCTTCCGGTCCGGTGACCACATAGCTGCCGACGGCGTCGCCGGCCAGTGACACGGCCGCGCAGGCCGCGATGTCATAACAGTCTACATAGGACACCCGGGCGCTGCCGTACGCGCCGAGGAGATCGCCGTCCTCGGTGAACGAGCCCGTGCCCGTCAGGAAGTTCTGCATTAACCCGCTCGGCTGGAGGATCGCCCAGCCGATACCCGACTTCTTCAGCGCCTCCTCGATGATCCAGTGCGCCCCCTCGGCGAGTTTGCCGCCCTCGCGCGCCCGCCACACCGAAACCTTCACGATCCGCGTGACGCCGGCGCGACGCGCCGCTTCGATGGCGGCGAGCTGTCGGCGGATCATCGGCTGCTCGCCTTCGGCAGGCACCGCGCCGGGGCCGTTGAGGAACAGTGTGCCGACTCCTTCGAACGCGCGCTCCAGTGACCGGGGTTCGTCGAAATCCCCGACCACGAAAGGACATCCGAGCTCGTGTCCCTGCCAGGGCCGTCGGACCAGCGCCCGGAACGGCACCCCGTCGGCGCTCAGGCGCCGCACCAGATGGCGGCCGATCGAACCGGTGGCACCCGTCACGAGAAGCATCGGACATGTCCTCACGGTAGAAGTTGAGGGGATCTCAAGTTAAGCTAATGAGGGCACCTCGACTTGGCAAGGAGGAAATGATGGCGGCCCGGCGGATGCGCGCCGATGCGCGGCGTAACCGGGAGCTGTTGCTCGAAGCGGCGGATGCGGGGTTCGGAGAGTACGGCGTCGAAGCCTCCCTCGGGCAGATCGCCCGGCGGGCAGCCGTGGCGGCCGGCACGCTCTACGCGCACTTTCCAAGCCGGGCCGCACTTGTCGCCGCGCTGTTGCGCGCGCGCCACGACGCGCTGTTCGAACTCGGGGATTCGTTGCCAGGAAAGGAAATCGCGACATGGGTCCGCGCGGTCACGGCACATGCCGCGGCCTACCGGGGCCTGGCCGGGTTCCTCGCCGCCGGGCTGGATGACGCGGCGTCGGAGTTGCACGACGACTGCGCGCGGATGGCCGTGATCACCGAACGCCTGGTGAGCGAAGCACGTGCGGCGCGGCTACTCGAACCGGACGTCACCGCGGCCGACGTCCTCGCGGTGACCAACGCCGCCGCGTGGACGCGCGAGCAGGTCGGCGGCACACAGGCGGACCGTCTGATCGAAGTCGCGATGCGGGGCTTCCGCCGCGGCCCGGGATAAGGCGCGTCGCGCTCAGTTTCCTTGGCGTGGCGTGATTCCCTCCAGCAGGAGATCGAGGAAGGCGTCCGCCTGCTCCGGGCTCCCGGCGCGGGCGACGGCGGTGGTGAGCGCCATCAGATCGGTCGCGTCCAGGCCGGGCCGGATAGCGCCGTCGGCTTGCGCCGCGGCCAGCAGGGGTGCGGCGGCGTTGTCGACGGCCTTGTGCCAGGCCGCGATCTGTGGCGGCTCGACGCCGGGCGGGCCCGGCTGGGCGGCCATGAACGCCTCGGCCAGTACCCGGCTTTCGGTGAGGTGGACGACGACCTCCCGCAGCCAGTCGATCAGTGCCTTGCCGGGATCCCGTGCCGTGACCCGGTTTTCCGCCGCCTCGCACAGCAGCCGGATCCGTTGGTCGTAGATGGCCTCGATCAGTTTCCCCCGCGTCGGGAAGTGCCGGTACAGGGTGGCGTTGCCGACCCCGGCGGCCTTGGCGATGTCGTCGAGCGAGGCGCCGGCCCCGTCGGCGTCGAGCACGGTCTCCGCGGCGGCCAGCAGGCGGTCGTAGTTGCGTTGCGCGTCGGCGCGGCGCACCGGTCGGGAAGCCATTGCGCCAGTCTACTTGTCAATCGGGGAGCTGTCCCCGTATCTTGGCCGGAGGAAACGGGGACAAGTCCCCGATTATGGAAGGAGAGACGATGACCGAGGTGCTACGGCCGGCGGCGGTGGCCAGGGCGATCATCGCGGCCCGGGACAGCGACGACCTGGACACGAGCCTGCGTTTCATCGCGCCCGAGTCGCTCGACCAGGGCGTGCGGGCCGGCCGGGACGACTGGCGGCGGAAGTGGGAGGCGATGCGCGCGGGGTGCCCGGACATGGAGGTGGTCACCGAGCACAGCGTGGAGAACGGTGAATGGGTGGCCAACCGCTACACCATCCGTGGGACGCACACCGGGGATTTCTTCGGTCAGCCACCGACCGGCGAACGCTTCGAGATCCACGGGCTCGACATGGTCCGGGTGCGCGACGGACAGCTCGTGGAGCACTGGGCGTTCGCCGAACCGCTGCCTGGCGGTCGCTGAGCCGGTGATCGCTCTGTGGGAATGCTGGAAAATGCTTGCGCCGTCAATTACCTTCGTCGGCGTGAACCAGCCGGCCCGCCTTTCGAGTAGGCGCTACCTGGACCTGTGCCTGTTGTTCGGCGCGCTCTGTCGCTGAACGGAAAGCATCTCGGTCACGCGTGGAATTCGTTGCCACGCGGCGTATTCCTGGCCCCGCCGGCGGCGGGGCGCCGGAAAAACTCGTCAGGTCTCCCTTTTTTCGGTTCTGGCACCGAAAGGTCCGGTTGATCCAGCATGACCACGGAAAGATCCATTCCCGCCGTTCTCGACACCCGCCAGGGCGAACTGCCCGCCGGTGAGGTGTCCGGACTCGGTGTCTTCGCCCAGGGACTCGCCGCCGCCGCGCCCAGCGTCGCGATCGCGGGCGTGCCGGGTTCACTGTTTCTCGTCGCCGGCAAGGGCGCGCTCTGGGCGGCCATTGTCGGCGGTGTCCTGGTATATCTCGTCGCCACGGTGATCGCGCTGCAGGCGCGGCGCACGGTGTCCTCCGGTTCGCTCGGCACGTACGCGGGCAACGGTCTCGGGCCGGTCGCGGCGTTCGTCACCGGATGGGCGCTGATCATCGGCTACATCGGGTTCGCCGCGGGCGGCGTACTCGGTGCCGTGCTGTATTTCAACGCGTTCCTGCAGGAGATCGGCCTGCACACCGATCACCTGGTGTTCAAGGTCGCGCTCCTGGTGCTGGCCACCGCTGCGGCCCTGTACATCCCGTTCCGCGGGGTGAGCGTGTCGGTGAAGTTCGGTCTCGGGTTCGAAGTGGTGTCGCTGCTGGCGATCGCGATCATCCTCGTCGCTTCGTACGTCACCTACGGCGCGCGCCTCGACGGCGGCCAGTTCACCTTGGGCCACCTCGGTCACAGCAGCACCCTCATCGCCGCGGTGACGGCGGTCGGCTCCTACGCCGGATTCGAAAGCGCCGCCTCACTCGGGCACGAAGCCAAGGACGCGCACCGCAACGTGCCGCGCGCGATCCTGCGGCTGGTGATCGGGCTGGCCGTGCTGTACCTGCTCGCCACCTATCCCGAGGTGCTCGGTTTCCAAGGCGCGCACCAACTCGATACCGACAGCACCCCGCTGCCGGTGGTCGCGCAGAACGCCGGCGTCAGCTGGGTGACCTATGTGGTCGACCTCTCGCTGGGCACCGCGATGATCGTGTTCTCCTCGGCGGTCGTCAACTCCGGCGCCCGCAGCCTGTTCACCCTCGCCCGCGAGCACGCGCTCCCGGCGCCGCTCGGCCGGGTGCACCCACGTTTCCGGACGCCACACGTCGCGATCGGGCTCGTCGGGCTGGTCGGGTTCGTCGTCGGGCTGGTCGGCACCGTGAACACGGTCGGCCGGTTCCAGTGGGACGTCTACGTCGGGATCGTGTCGAGCTACGCGTATCTGTTCGCCTATCTGCTGGTGGCGATCGCGACCCCGTTGTGGCTGCGCCGGATCAGGGCGCTCAACCCGGCCAGTCTCGTCGTTTCGGTGCTGGCCGTCGCCGGAATCGTGTACGTGATCTACAAGAACCTGATCCCGGTGCCGGAGGGCGCGTACCGGTACCTGCCGTACGTGTTCCTCGTGCTGCTGCTGGCCGGGCTGGCCCGGTTCCTGTGGCTGCGCGTCACCCGGCCGGAGGTCGCGGCCAGGGTGGGTTCGATCCAGACGCTGTCGGACGCGGAGCAGGAACGGCTTGCCGAGCTCGGCATCCTCGACGCGATCCGCCGGCCCAACGTCCACTGAGGACAGAGGAGATCACCATGCCTTTCTTCGACAGTCCCGACGCCCGGCTCTACTACCGTGCCTGGGAGGTGGACCGGCCCGTCGCCGGATTCGTGTTCCTGCACGGGGGAGGGGAGCATTCGGGACAGTTCAGCAGGCTGGCGTCCCGCCTCAACGCCGCCGGCATCGACGTGTGGGCGATCGACCACCAGGGCCACGGAATCTCCGGCGGTGAGCGCGGGGTGGTGCGCTCCCTCGACGTCCTCGCCAGGGACGCGCTCAGCCTGGCCGACATCGTGCGCGAGCGCCGTCCGGGGCTGCCGCTGGTGATCGGCGGGCACTCACTCGGCGGCTGGACGACCGCGCTGGCGGTCACCAAGAACCCGGCCCCGTTCGCGGGCGCGGTGCTCACCGGCGCGAGCCTGCGCGGTCGCACCGCACTCGCCGAACCGTCCACAGGGGACAGTTTCCGGTTCGACATCTCCGTGCTGGCGGCGGATCCGGACTATCTGGAGGAACTGGAGAAGGACCCGCTGGTCCAGCTCGTGCTGCCCCAGCCCGAGGTGACCGCCGCCGCGCTCGCCACCGCGGCCGGGCAGCTGGCCACGGCGTTCCCCGCCACGAGCCTGCCGATACTGCTGGTCAACGGCACCAGGGACGCGCTCGCGCCGATCGAGGACGCGCGGCACTGGCGGGACACGCTGGCAGACGCGCGGCTCGTCGAAATCCGCGACGGCCTGCACAACGTGCTCAACGATGTCGACCACGTCGAAGCCATCGATGCCGTCCGCGACTTCGTGCTCGGGCATCTTCGAACTTCTTCGGGAACGGAGTGAAACCGTGACAGGGCAACAGGAAATCGAGATCCGGACGCTGGCGACGGCCGGGGAGGTCAACGCCGGGTTCCGGGTGTTCCTGCGTGCCATGGTCGGCCTGCCGTTCCGTGACGTCGACGCCACCGGGATCACCGACCCCGGCCGCTACCTCGGCGCGCTCGACGGGGCGGACGTCGTCGCCGGGGCCGACTCGTACGGCAGCTGGCTGGCCGTGCCCGGTGGTGCCCGGGTGCCGCACGCGGCGGTGACTCACGTCGGCGTGCTGCCGACGCACCGGCGCCGCGGGATCGTCAGTGGGCTCATCGCCCGGCAGCTGCAGGACATCGCGGAACGCGGCGAAGTGGTGGCGTCGCTGCGGGCGTCGGAGGCGGTCATTTACGAGCGTTTCGGTTACGGCGTCGCGAGTTCCGCGCAATCGGCGCGGGTGAGCCTGCGCCGCGCGGGGCTCCGTCCGGAGGTTCCCGCGGGCGGCACGGTCCGGCTGGTCGACGGCGCCGTCACCACCGAGCTGCTGGCCGGCATCTACGACCAGGCCTCGTGGACCGGCGCGATCGGGCGCCCGGCGGGCTGGTGGCGGTTGCAGGAGATCTCCCGCGGGTCGGACACCGTGGCGCACTACGTGGTCGTGCACAGCACGGACGGGGCCGACGACGGGTACGCGGTCTATCACCCGGTGCAGACCGGCGGCTGGTTCGCCAGCCAGGACAAGACCGTCACGGTGACCGATTTCGTGGCGCTCAACGATTCCGCGCGGGCCGGACTGTGGCGGCACCTGCTGTCGCTGGACCTGGTCGACGCGGTCGCCTTCGATTCGCTGGCGCTGGACGACCCGCTGCCGCTCGCCGTCGCCGATCGCAGGGCGGTGGAACTCGGCTCGGCGCGTGACGAGACATGGCTTCGCCTGGTCGATGTCGAGGCCGCGCTGCGAGCACGCAGCCGGGGCGGTGAAGATCCCGTCGTGCTGGGTGTGCGTGACGCGTTGCTTGCCGGCAACAATGGAAACTTCGAAGTGGGCCCGAAATCCGTGACCCGTACGGACGCCGCCGCCGACCTGAACGTCGACATCGCGACACTGGCCGCCGCGTACCTCGGCGGCACCCGCTGGCGCCACCTCGCTGCCGCCGGCCGCGTCGGCGTCCACGATCCGGACGCGATCCGGCGCGCGGACGCGCTGTTCACCACGGCCGTGCTTCCGTTCTCCGGCACAGTGTTCTGAACCGAGTCGGCGCCGACGCGGCCTGTTCCGTCACGAGTACTCCGGGCGGACGCTCCGGTCGCCTCCCGGCATCCCGGAGCCCGTTCCCACTTCGTGAACAGGCTCAGGAAAATCCGTCCGCGGTACTACATTCAAAGGCGTGACCGGCTCCGGCGGCTGCCGCCGGAGCCACCGTCCGTTGTGGACTGGTCTCCCCGCTTTCTCCCCGCAGAAAGAAATCCCCGAATCATGGCCTCATACAAGCGCAGAATCCTCGCGTGGACCGCCGCGGCGACGAGCCTCGTCCTGCTGCTCGCCGGGTGCGGCTCGAGCAGCGGCGCCGTCGCCGGTTCGCAGCCGCGCGACGGCGGCACCCTGATCATCGGGCAGTACCAGGAGGTCACGCAGTTCGACCCGAACCGGCAGTATTCCTGGGAAACCTGGCGGATCGACCGCAACATCTACGAAACGCTGGTGGACGAGGACCTGTCGTCGCCGACCGGGGTGCCGAAAATCGTGCCCAGGCTGGCCACGTCGTGGACGGTGAGCCCGGACGCGACCACCTACACCTTCCAGCTGCGCAAAGGCGTGAAGTTCAGTGACGGCACGCCGTTCGACGCGCAGGCCGTGCAGTTCAACGTGCGCCGCTTCACCGACCCGGCGTTCGAGTACTACGACAAGGTGAGCGCCTCGACCATGTCCCTGGTGTACGGGGACCTCGCGTCGTTCAAGGTGCTCGACGACTACACCGTGCAGTACACCTTCAAACACCCGTTCCTCGATTTCCTGCACCAGATCCCCAACAGCGGCAACGCGGCGTCGGGCATCTTCAGCCCGGAGGCGCTGAAGAAGTACGGCCAGGACGGGCTCGCCGACCATCCCGTGGGCACCGGGCCGTTCACCTTCGCCGAACGGGTCCGCGGCGACCACACCACGCTGGTGCGCAACCAGGACTACTGGGGTGCGCGGCCCCATCTGGACAAGGTGATCTTCAAGCCGATCGGCGACGACCAGAGCCGGGTCGCCGCGCTGCAGACCGGGGCCGTCGACCTGATCAGCCGGGTGCCACCGGATTCGGTGTCCACTTTGGAGAAGGGCGGCTACTCGATGCCCGAGAACAAGGGCGTGCCACAGATCATCTACTACAGCTACAACTTCGCCAACCCCTTCCTGCGGGACAAGCGGGTCCGGCAGGCGATCATCGAGGCGGTGGACCGCAAGCAGCTGGCCGCGACCATCTACAAGGGATACGCCGAAGCGGCCACGTCGATCGTCAACCAGGGCAACGAAGCGTACGACCCGTCGGCTGTCGATTATCCCTACGATCCGGCGGCGGCGAAAAAGCTGTTGACGGACGCGGGTTATCAGCCGGGACAGGTGAAGTTCACCATCCTGTCGGACACCACGGGCCAGCCCACGGCGGAGTACCTGCAGCAGTCGTTGCAGGCGATCGGCATCGACGCCTCGGTGCAGTCGTTCGAGTGGATCACCTACGGCACCCGCACCGCCAACCTGAAGCCCGAGGACGGCCTGTACCTCGGCGAGTGGGGCTACGTCGCCGCGAACTGGGTGCAGATCGCGCACAAGTACAGCGTGGTCGCGCACGACGGGGACAAGTACTCCGACACCAGCGCAGCCACGGTGCAGGCGATCACCACGGCGGCGGGCAACTCCGACCCCGCGAAGTCCACCGAGCTGTGGCAGGCAGCGGCGCAGGCCTGGGCGAAGGACGCGACGATCTTCCCGTTGCTGTCGTTCAACCGGTACTACGCCGTCTCGCCGCGCGTCGGCGGATTCGTCTGGCCACAACAGGACCACTACGACCTGTCCAAGGTCTGGGTGGCGAACTGACCATGGCGCGCCGGATCCTGTGGCGGCTGGCCGGCCTCGTGCCGCTGCTGTTCGTGATCAGCCTGCTGGTGTTCTTCATCGCGCAGGCAGGCCCGGCCGACCCGGTCAAGGACGTGCTGAGCCAGAAGATGTCACCCGGGCAGATCGAGCAGATCCGCGCGGCGTACGGGCTGGACCGCCCGGCGTGGCAGCAGTATCTGAGCTGGCTGGGCGACATGTTCACCAACGGCGGCGGCATCTCGCTCAGCGTCCGCAGCCCGGTCTCGGGGATCGTGTTCCCGGCGTTCGTCAACACGCTGATCCTGATCGCGGGGGCGACGGCGTGCACCGTCGTCCTCGGGGTCGCGATCGGCTACCTGTCGGGGATCCGGCACGGCAGGCTGACCGACCGGATCGTGATGCTGTTCGTCCAGGTCGGCAGCAACCTGCCGGTCTACTGGTTCGGGCTGATCATCATCTGGCTCACCGCCGTGCGGCTGAAATGGCTGCCCGCCGGGGGAATGCACGACCTGCGCGGCGACGGCGGCTTCGGTGACCTGCTGCTGCACCTGATCGCCCCCGCGTTCGCGGCGTCGCTGGTGTCGATGCTGATCATCGCCCGGTTCGTGCGCGCCGCGGTGATCGAGAGCGAACAGTCCGACTACATCAGGACCTACCGCTCGCAGGGGTTCGGGCGCGCGGCGATCCTCGGCAAGCACATCGGGCGCAACATCCTCTCGCCGATCGTGAACATCACCGGGCTGACCGTCGGCTCGGTGCTGACCGGGGTGGTGTTCGTCGAGACGATCTTCTCCTGGCCGGGGATCGGCAGCGTGCTGCTGAACGCGATCGCCGGCTCGGACTACCCGGTGATCCAGTCCGGGATCCTGCTCGTCGCCACCACGTTCGTGCTCGTCAACCTGGTCACCGACGTGCTGCTGGATCTGCTCAACCCACGACTGCGCCGGGGTGACGCATGACGACGGCGATCGAAGGCCCACCGCGGCTGCGGCGTTCATTCCCTTCCCGGTTCGTGCGGAACCGGGAAGCGATGCTCGGCGCCGTCGTGCTCGCGGTCGTCGTGCTCGTGTCGGTCGCGGCGCCCTGGCTCGCCCCGGACGATCCGAACGCCGGGCACGCCGGGAACACGCTGGCGCCGCTCGGCACCGCCGGTCATCTGCTGGGAACCGACGATCAGGGCCGGGATGTGCTCAGCCGGGTGCTCTACGGCGGCCGTGGCGCGCTGCTGGTCTCGATCTCTTCGGTGACGGTCGCGGTCGTGCTCGGCACCGTGCTGGGGCTGCTCGGCGCGTTCGCCGGCCGCCGCGCCTCCGGGGTGCTCATGCGGATCGTGGACCTGCTGTTCGCGTTCCCGGTCATCCTGGTCGCCCTCTCGCTCGCCGCGATCGTCCAGCCCGGGGTCTGGGTGCTGACCGGCACGGTGGTGTTCGGCGCGGTGCCGTACGTGGCCCGGATCGTGTTCGCCGAGGCGAAGATCGAACGGGACAAGGACTACGTGGAGGCGGCCCGCGCGCTGGGCGCGTCGCCGGCGGCGGTCGTTCGCACCGAGGTGCTGCCCAATCTCGTTTCGTCGGTGGTGATCTACGGGACGAGCCTGGTCGGGGTCAACATCGTGTTCACCGCGAGCCTGAGCGCGCTCGGCCTCGGCATCCAGCCGCCTGACGCGGACTGGGGCCGGATGATCTCCGAGGGCGCCAAGGTCCTGGTGACCGGGAATCCCGGCGTCGCCACGTTCCCGGCGGCCGCCATCCTCCTCGTCGCGCTCGCGTTCAACTGGCTCGGCGACGGGCTGCGCGATGTCCTCAACCCGTGAGCAGGCAGGTGCACAGATGACAGCGGTTCTCACCGTGAGCGGCGTCCACGTCGACTTCACGTTGCCCGGCGCGACCGTGCACGCGGTCCGAGGTGCTGATCTCGTTGTGCGGCAAGGAGAAGTTCTCGCGCTCGTCGGCGCGTCCGGCTCCGGCAAGAGCGTCACCGCCGCCGCCGTCCTCGGCCTGCTGCCGCGCACCGCGCGCATCGCGGGCGGCAGCATCCGATTCGGCGACACCGAACTGACCGGGCTGAAAGACCGGCAGCTCAACGTGTTCCGCGGTGCCGGGATCGGGATGATCTTCCAGAACCCGGTCACCTCACTGGATCCGTCGTTCACCGTCGGCAGCCAGCTCGGTGACACCGCCCGGCTCCATCTGGGCGTTTCGCGCCAGGAGGCTCGCGCGGTCGCGCGCGACTGGCTGGAACGCGTCGGATTGCGCGAGGCGGACCGGGTCCTGCGTTCGTATCCGCACGAGCTCAGCGGCGGGATGCGCCAGCGCGTGATGATCGCGCTGGCGAGCCTGTCCGGCCCGGAGCTGCTGATCGCCGACGAGCCGACCACGGCACTGGACGCCACGGTGCAGAAGCAGATCCTCGATCTCCTGCTCGGGCTGGCGGCCGAGACCAGGACGGCGGTCCTGCTCATCACGCACGACTTCGGGGTGGTGTCGCACACCAGCACCCGGGTCGCCGTCATGCGAGACGGGGTGATCGTCGAGGAGGGCAGCACGGTCCAGGTGCTGAACGCGCCCGAACACCCCTACACCCGGACACTGATCGAGGCGGTCCCCGAGATCGGGCGACGCCATCCGCGCGCCGGCCGCGCTGCGCCGGGTGCCACACCGATCCTCGAACTCCGGGCGGTGTCCAGGGATTTCACCGTCGGCGGGTTCGGGACCGGACGGCACAAATCGGTGACCCGTGCGGTCGACGACGTGTCGCTGACCGTGCGCCGTGGCGAGATCTTCGGCCTGATCGGCGAATCCGGCTCCGGGAAGTCGACGCTGGCCCGGCTGGCGGGCGGGTTGATCCAGCCCACCGGCGGCACGGTCCACTTCGACGGTGCCGAGCTCGGCGAGGCCCGTGACCTGCGGCGGCGCTTCCAATACGTTTTCCAGGACGCCGCGACGGCGCTCAACCCCCGGATCACCGCCGGGGAACAGATCGCCCGGCCGTTGCGCAGGCTCGGAAAAGCCGTCAACCGCAAGGAAGCGACCGAGCAGGCGCAGCACGCGCTCGAGCTCGTCGGGCTGCATCCCGGCCACGCCGGCCGCTACCCCCGGGAGTTCTCCGGCGGGCAGCGCCAGCGGGTCGGGATCGCGCGTGCCATCGCGCTGGAACCGGAGCTGCTCATCCTCGACGAGCCGACCTCCGCCCTCGACGTCTCCACCCAGGCCGCCATCTTCGACCTGCTGCTGGAACTGAAGGCGAAGCTCGGCCTGACGTATGTCCTCATCGGACACAACCTGGCGATCATCGAGTCGCTGTGCGACCGCATCGGCGTGCTCCGGGAGGGCGCACTCGTGGAGACGTTCGGAGCAGGCGAACTGTTCTCGGCCGAGCGACATCCGGACACCCGCGCACTACTGGAGGCCGTGCTTCCCATCGATTCCCGCAGCGACGACAGAGAGGCATCATGACCGCGACCGAAGAACACACCGCACTGACCTACCTGCGTCCCGCCACCGCGACCGCCGCCGGACTCTCCGCCCGCTTCCAGCCCGTGTTCGACCGGGTCGCGGACGGCAACGTGCAGCGTGAGCAAGAGCGCGTCTTCCCGCACGAACAGGTCCGCCTGCTCAAGGACGCCGGCTTCGGCCGGGTGCGCATCCCCGTCGAACACGGCGGTTTCGGCGCTTCGCTGGAACAGACCTTCGACCTGCTCGCCGACCTCGCCGAGGCGGACGCCAACGTCGCGCACATCTGGCGCAACCACCTGGCCTTCGTCGAAGACCGGCTCAACGCGCGCCCGTCGGCAGGCAACGACCGGTGGCTGCAGCGGTTCCTCGACGGCGAGTTCGTCGGCGGCGGCTGGACCGAAGCCAACAACGGGACCTTCGCCACCCTCAAGACCACGGTGCGCCGGGACGGCGACCGGTGGCTGGTCAACGGCGCCAAGTTCTACGCCACCGGCAGCCTCTACGCCGACTGGCTCGACGTGATCGGCAAGGGCGAGGGGGACAGCGTGCTGACCGCGCTGGTGCGCCGCGACGACCCGGGCGTCGAACTGATCGACGACTGGACCGGTTTCGGCCAGCGCACCACGGCGAGCGGGAGCGCGAACTACCGCGACGTGCCCGCCGAGGAAGGCGATGTCTTCCCGGCCGGGGAAAGGTTTGTCTACCAGGGGCACTTCTACCAGACCGCGATGCTGTCCGTACTGGCCGGAATCACGCGCGCCGCGCTGCGGGACGGCATCGCCGCGCTCAAGGCGCGTGGCCGCAACTACCCGCAGGCCCTGGATCCCGAACCGACCGCCGACGCGCAGCTGCTGCAGGTTGTCGGCCAGGTTTCCGCGCACGCCTTCGCCGCCAAGGCCGCGCTGCGCACGTCGTCCGGCACGCTGGACGGCGTCGCCACCGCGCACGCGGACGGCGACGAAACCGCCAGGAAACAGCGGGTGCTCGAAGCCGAAGTCGCCACCGCACAAGCACAACTGGTGATCATCGAGGCCGCATTGCAGGCGACCACGACCATCTTCGACGCGCTCGGCGCCTCCGGCGTGTCCGAAACCAGGCTGCTGGACCGGCACTGGCGCAACGCCCGCACGCTGGCTTCGCACAACCCACGCGTCTACAAGGCCCGCATCCTCGGGGACTGGCTGGTCAACGACAAGGACCCGGTGCCCAACCTTGCGGCGCTCGGCCGCGGCGGCCAGGGCGACTGACCGTGCCGCCCGGAATCGGCTTCGCGCTGGACTTCCGCACCTCGTCCCGGGACATCGGCGACGTCGCCCGAGGCTACGAGGACGTGCTCGACACGATCGCCTACGCCGACCGGCTCGGCACCGACAGCGTGTGGGTGGGGCAGCACCATTCCGACAACACCGACGGTCCCTTCGCGTCGCCGCTGCCGTTCCTCGTCGCGGCGGCGAGCCGGACTTCGCGCCTCACGCCCGGGACGGGGATCACCACCTTGCCGTTCGAGGATCCGATCCGGCCGGCCGAGGACGCGGCGGTCGTCGACGCGCTGAGCGGCGGCCGGGTCCACCACGAAGTGTTCGCCGAGAAAGTGGCGCGGTCGGATGCCGCGCTCGAAGGTAAACCGCCGGCACCGGACGGCCCGCGCCTGTGTCCGCCGGGCGCGTGCGTGCGGCGACAGCTGGGGCAGGCCGCCACGAGTGTCGAATCGGCCGCCGGGGGCAGCGGGGACGGGCTGCGGCAGGGTGCGTTCTTCGACCCCGCGGACACCGGCCAGGCACCGAAAGCCCGGGCCTGTCTCGAAGCGCACCAACGCGCGCGGCCGGACGACATCGCCGAACGCGTCGCCACGGACCCGCTGGCCACCGGAATCGGGCCGGCGATCGGATGGCGTGCTCCGCTGAGCACCGCCGGGAAGGGAAACCGATGACGGCCCCGTACCTCGCGCTCGGCCTGGCCGGGACGCACCTCACGGAATTGACCGGCAGCCGCGAGCTGCTCGCCCGCTGGGACGCGCTGCCGCTGGCGTTCACCGTCCTGGGCATCGACCGGGTCGACGGGAGCCCGCCCGCGGGGTCCACTGTGGACAGCAGTGCGGCCGGTGCCGTCCTGGCCGGGCGCACGACGGGCGGGCGGTTCCTGATCGCGGCGAGCCCGCAGCGCGACCACCCCTACAACCTGGCACGCCGGGTCGCCTCGCTCGGCCATCTTTCGCGCGGCCGCAGCGGTCTGCTCGCCGGCGTCCGGGACGCGTATGCCCCGGGCGAATCGAGCGCGGCCCGTGCCCGTGCGGCCGTTGAAGCCGTCCGTGCGCTGGAGCAGAGCTGGCCGTACGACTCGGTCGTCGGCGACCGCGAGACCGGGATTCTGGTGCGCTCGAACGAAATCGTGCACGTCGATCTGGCCGGTGAGTTTGCCATCGCCGGACCGCTGAACGCTCCGGAACCACCGACGGGTGCGTCGGTGATCGCTTGGTACGGCCCGGACGCCCCGCCGGCCGACCTGGTCCTCGGCGGCGCCTCGGTGGTGGTCGTCCCGCTGGACCGGCAGCCACCGCGCGACGTCACCGGCGTTGTCCTGCGAGCCGAGCCCGGGCACTCGGTCGGTGAGGTACTGAGTGCGGCGGAAACCCTGCTGTCCCAAGGGTTTCGCCCGATAAGGCCGGGTGAGCCGCTGCGCTCGGCGCTCGGGCTCGCGGCCCCGCCGCGCAGGCCGGGCGGGCGCCCGGCCTTCCCCGTACCCCAGCCCCAGCCGTCGTTGTGAGGAGCAAGCCATGACCGAGCGCCGCGCGGGACACGTGATCCTCGGGATCAACGTACTCGTCCTCGGGTATCTCCCGGCCGCCTGGCAGTCACCGCTGCTGACGAAGGACTCCTTCGCGGACCCGGAATACTGGGCCACGATCGGCCGGACCGCCGAACGGGGCACACTCGACGCGATCTTCCTCGCCGACGGCCCGCAGCTGGGCGACCCGGCCTACGACGCGAACCCGATCCGCCTCGAACCCACCGTGAACTGGGGCTACGTCGCCGCCGCGACCGAACGGGTCGGGATGGTGGCGACCGCGTCCACCACGTTCAACGACCCGTTCGAACTCGCCGAACGCCTGCTGTCGTGGGACACCCTCTCCGGCGGTCGCGCGGGCTGGAACATCGTGACCACACGCGGGGCGGCGGCCGCGAGGAACTTCGGACTGCCGGACGTGCCGCTGCGCGACGACCGGTACGACCGCGCCTCGGAGTTCGTCGACGTCGTCCGCGCCCTGTGGGACTCGGCCGCCACCGGCCAGGACATCAGCCACCACAAGGAGTTCTTCGACATCGACGGCCGGCTTCGCGTGCCACCGTCGCGGCAGGGCCATCCGGTGCTGCTCCAGGCGGGCGGCTCGCCCAAGGGCCGGGCGCTCGCCGGCCGGGTCGCCGAAGGGGTGTTCGCGGCCGAACTGACCAAGGCCAAGGCCGTCGAGCACTACCGTCTGGTGAAACGCCTCGCGCGGGACAGCGGGCGCTCGCCCGATGACGTCAAGATCCTGCCCGGGCTGCTGCTCAGCCTTGGCAGCACCGAGGAGGAAGCACGCCGGCGCAGCGACGAACTCCATGACGCGGGCCCCGCCGCCTATTCGGTGCACTGGCTTTCGCAGTCGATCGGCTACGACGCCTCGAAACTCGAACTCGACGAACCGTTCCCCGAGGAGGTTCTCGCCGCTCCGGCCGATCCCCAGACCTTCCAGGGCAGCATGGGGTTCCGTGAGTCGATCGTCGCGCAGATCCGGCGGAGCAACCCCACCGTGCGCGAATACCTCAGGCAAACCCGCTACACCGGCTCCGGCCACGCGGGGTTCGTCGGCACCCCGGAGCAGCTGGCCGACCACATCGAGGACTGGTTCCACGCCGGCGCGATCGACGGCTTCAACCTCCAGCCGGACGTCCTGATCGACGGGCTCGCGGTGATCGCCGACGAGCTCGTGCCCATCCTGCGCAAGCGGGGTCTGTACCGGCACGAGTACGAGACCGAGACGCTGCGCGGCCATTTCGCGGCCGCCGCGCCGACGCCCGCATCGTCCACTGAGGACTGACGGGCCCGCGTTCACGATGTGGACCCGGTGGCCGCGCGGCGGCCGGGCGGCGCATGCTGTGCGACACGAACTGGGGAAAGGGTGTGCTGAGGGTGGCCGGGCGTGAGGTCGACGTCGTCGTCGTGGGTGCCGGTGGCACCGGCTCGGCCACGGCTTGGCGGCTCGCCGAGGACGGAGCCGACGTGCTCGTGCTCGAAGCGCGGACGGCCGATCGGGCTCCGGCGGCGCCATGGTCGGCCTCGGTGTTCCAAGTGGCGGGCGGTGAGCTCGCCGGTGGTGACCTGGCGTTGCGATGCCTGCCCGAGTGGCGCGAGCTGGAGCGGGACACCTCGTCCCGGGTGCTCGAACTGACCGGCGGCGTCGCACACGGGAGCACCTCGGCGCTGGACCTGCTGGCCTGGACGGCGGACGCGGTCGGCTCGCCGGGCCGGTGGATACCGGCCGCTGAGGCAGCGGAACGGTGGCCCGGGATCCGTTACGGCGAAAGGGTTTTCACGCATCCGCTGACCGGGCGACTCGACCCGGGCGCGGCTGTGCGGGCGCTGCGGCGGGCGGCCGTGCGTGCGGGCGCGGTGCTTCGCTACGGCGAGCCGGTGCGTCGCATCGAGGTGCGCGGCCCCGATGCCGTCGAAGTGCGCACCGGCAGCCGGACGTACCGCGCACGCCGGGCTGTGGTCGCGGCCGGGCCGTGGACCGGCGAACTGGCCGGAGGTCTGCTGCGAGTTCCGGTGCCGCGGGTCCGGCGGGAGCAGACCATGCGCTTTCCCGTCGCGCGCGAGGAATGGCCGGTTTTCCTGCACGCCCTGGACTGGACGACCCGGGCGGTGGGCGGATATCCCGGCGACGTCAGGGGAATCCCGTCGCCCGGCGGCATCGGAACCGGGTTTTTGGTTCCGGGCGCGGGCGAAGCTGATGTCGTGACCGGCTCCGCGCGGCTGCGCGCGTTGCGGCGTTACGCGCAGGAATGGCTGCCGGGTACGGATCCGGATACCGCGATGCCTGCTGAGGGCAGGTATGCGGTGACGTCCGGTTTCGTGCTGGACCGGGCAGGCCCGGTGGTGGCCGGCACCGGGTTTTCCGCGCGGCGCTTCCAGTATCTGCCCGAAATCGGCCGCCTGCTCGCCGAGCTCACGACGACCGGTGAACGCCGCCTCGCCACTCCCTGACCCTGGTGTCGCCGGGCTCGGCGAGGGCCGTACCCGCGGACGCCGCCGCGATGAGGCGCTGCCACGTCGTGCGGAGCCACTTGCGGTACCGGTCGGGTTCCAGGCCGAGCGTCTCGCGGATCAGCAGGTAGGTCTGGGCATGAGCCAGCGCGCCCGCGGTGTCGCACAGCCACTCCAGATCGGCTGTCGGTGGGAGGAGCCGGTCGCTGTGCATCTTGGTGAAGAAGGCGCGCATCGAGTCGCGAGTCGCCGCGCGCCCGGCCTTGGCTGCGTCCGCGATGACCGGCTCGACGGGCTCGGCCTGCTGTGCGACCGCGAAAACGTCACCGGCGCGGGCCATCAGGGCGGCGGTGCCGTCCGCGAGCCGGTCAAGGCGCTCGGCGACGGTGGGGGCGGCCAGCGCTTGCCGGTACCAGTCGCGGCTGTGCAGGTCGATGCGCTCGGTGTCGCCGACCACCGCGACGTCCACGACCCGCTTGAGCAAATCCGCCTTGGTGTCGAAGCGGACGTAGACGGTGCGGTGCCCGACCCTGGCGGCGTCGGCGATCGCGGCCAGCGTGGTCGCGGCGTAACCGTTGCGAACGAACAGATCCCGGGCCGCGGCGAGGATCCGTTGCTCGGTCTCGGCGACGCGGGCCGCACGCAGACCGGTCGGCCGGGGATTGACGGCATCACTCACAAGATGCATGATAACTGCATCAGTGCAGTGCCGCTGCATTTTCTCGGTTCTTCCCCGTGGAGGAAGACATGGCCGACGAAGCGCCCCGGCTCGACGGGGTCCACCACCTCAAGCTCCCGGTCAGCGACCTCGACCGCTCTCGCGCGTGGTACGAGTCGCGGCTGGGTTACCGGGTCAGCACCGAATTCGCCGAGCACGGCAAGGTCACGGGCCTGGTGATGACCCACCCCAACGGCGGCCCGATGTTCGCGCTGCGGCTGGACGCGGCGCGCGCCGGGGCGGCCGCCGGATTCGACTACTTCTCGATCGGAGTCCCGTCCAAGGAGGCGATCGACGTGCTGGCCGAGCGGCTGACCGGCTTCGGTGACACGCACGCCGGCGTGCGTTTCGCGACGATCGGCTGGATCCTGCCGGAGACGCACGACCCCGACGGCCACGAGATCCGCTTCTACACCACCGAACACCACACCGGCACCGACGACCCCGAGATCAGCCGCGTCGACGACGCCCGCGCCACAGCCGCCCGCCGCGAACAGGCCCACGTCGCGGGGCAGGGATCGGGATAGCGCACTCCGTTGTCGCACCGGAAATCCGATATCGTGGGGCGCGTGAGCAGGACCGGGCACAGCCAGCTGGTGCGATGGTTGCTGCTCGCCGTCGTCGCGCTGGGCCTGATCTTGATGCACCACGCGCCGGCCGCGCAGGACGGTTCCGGGATGCACGGCGGGGCGGCGGTGGTCATGCCGGCGGCGTCGCCGCCGGACGCCGACGGGATGGGCGCCATGCTGCACGAGTGCCTGGCGATCCTCGGCCAGTTCGCTTTGGGCGCCCTGCTCCTGTTGCTGGTTTTCGCCGCCGGTTTCGCCCGCGGCCCGGGCGTGCGGAGGTTGCCGGCTCCACGGGCGCCGGACCGGCCGAACACCCTGGCGGGCCGTTCCCTTCTTGCTTCGGTGTGCGTGTTGCGGCTGTGAGGTGACCTGCTTTCGCAGGCATCGCACACCTCTCATCGAAGGAAGATCAGCATGCGCAAGACAATCGTGGGTACCGCCTTGGCCATCGCCGGGCTGCTCCTCGCCGGCTGCGGCGGTAACGACTCCATGTCCGGCATGGCCATGAGCAGCAGTGCGACCGCGGCGGCACAGCCGGG
This sequence comes from Amycolatopsis sp., assembly GCF_035546795.1. GTDB lineage: Bacteria > Actinomycetota > Actinomycetes > Mycobacteriales > Pseudonocardiaceae > Amycolatopsis_E. Next base: position 32,610 of record NZ_DASZWC010000047.1, on the reverse strand, counting down.
CGCGCACAACGCCGCGGACGTCACCTTCGTCCAGGAAATGATCCCGCACCACCGGCAGGCCGTGGCGATGGCACAGCTCGCCACCGCGCGGGCCTCGAACGCGCGGGTGAAGGACCTCGCCGGCCGTATCGAGCGGGCCCAGGGCCCCGAGATCCAGCAGATGACCGGCTGGCTCACCGAGTGGGGCGTCGCGCCGGGCGGCTCGATGCCCGGCATGATGAGCGACGCGGACATGGGGAAACTGCGGCAGGCCGGTGGAACCGAGTTCGACAGGATGTTCCTGCAGATGATGGTTGCCCATCACCAGGGCGCGGTCGACATGGCCGAAACCGAGCTGGCGGATGGGGCCGACGCCGATGCCAAGGCCTTGGCGCGGCGGATCAGTGACAGTCAGACGGCGGAGATCGCCGAGATGCGGCAGCTGCTGACCGGGCTCTGACCGAACCAGGGTGAGGGGGCGACCGCCCCCTCACCCTGGCCGGTCCAGGGAGCTGTCCACTTTGGAGGGTCTGGCGCGTGGACCGGGCCGCCGGGTGGCGTTACCCCATCCGGGCAATCCGGCCCGGAAACCCTGTGCGTCGCGGCTGCTCCCTCGTATGGTTGATCACGGTCGGCAACGGTGCCGGGCTGGGAGGTGCTCCATGCCGCGACGCAGCGCGATGTCCGCCCTGTGGCAACATTTCGTCCGTGGGCTGATCATCACGGGCTGCTTGAACGGCGGCTCGGCGCAGCTCTATCCCGAGTATCTCAGAGCGCGGGAAGAGGCCGAGGCCGAAGCGGCCGGGGATGTCGACTGGTCGATTCCCCACCGGTGGTTCGACCTGGCGCACTGACCCGTGCGTGGCCTGGCCGGCCGGGTGAACCGCTCAGCCGGACAGCTCCCACAGGCGCCGGTAGAACCCGATGCGCTCCTCATCCCGCGCCACGCCGTACGCCTCCAGCAGCGGTCCCTCCCAGCCCGGGCCGTAGTTCCACTGGGTGCTCCAGGTGGCGATGGCGAGGTCGGCCCAGCGGTCGCCGAGCCCGAGTGCGCCGAGGTCCACGTGCCCGGTGCAGGTGCCGTCGCCGGCGAGCAGCGTGTTGGGGGCGCAGGCGTCGCCGTGGCAGACGACCAGCTCGTCGACAGGCGGGATGTCCCTGGGGGTCAGGCTTTCGACGCGTTTGATGCGCTGTCCGGCCGACCAGTCGAACGGGCAGCCCTGGACCGGCAGCGCGTCGTGCAGGGCGCGCAGCCCGGCGCCGATGCCGCGGACGGCGGTGGCGGGGTCACGCAGCCAGCGCTCGTCGACGGCGGAGCGGCCGGGCAGTCCCGCGGTGAGGAGCCACGAGCCGGTGCCGTCGCTGCCGTGGCCGAGGACGCGCGGCACAGGTGTGAAATGGGCCGCCCAGCGCAGGCGCACCACTTCGGCGCTGAAGTCGCCCACAGGCATCCACTTCACGAACCGCGCGCCGATCCGGAAAGTCAGGCCGCCGAGTTCGTTGCGCCACACCGTTTCCACCGGTTCCCCGCGCGCGAGCCGGGTGACTATCGGCGGGACGTCGACCGGTTCGCTGGGAGCCTTGGCGATCATTGTGCCATTCTTCCAGGGAAAATCCCCGATGCCGCGGGCGTGCCCGCTCGTTAGCGTCGGTTCGTGATCAGACGCTTGGTGCTCGTGTTCCTCGGCGGCGCGGCGGTGGTGCTCGTGCCCTGGATCGTCTACCTCGCGCATACGCTGCCTGATCGCTACGACACGGGCCAGTGGCGAACGGCGTGGGTCGGCTTCGACGTGGCGCTGATGGCGTGTTTCGCGGGCGCGGCGTGGCTGGGCCTGCGACGACGGCGCGCCGCGGTGCCGTTGCTGGCGGCCACGGCGGCCTTGCTGTGCTGCGACGCCTGGTTCGACGTGCTGCTCGACTGGGGCTCGTCCGACCGTTGGACGAGCGTCGGGCTGGCGGTGTTCGCAGAGCTCCCGCTCGCGGTTTTCCTGTTGCTGGCCGCCCGGCGCTTGCTCACCGGCGACCTGCGGCGGCGTGTGGTGACGCTGCGGGACATCGAGCTGGCCGGGGACGCGCGGTACCAGGAGCTGATGCGCGAACTGCCTGCCACCACGGCGGAACTGGCCGCGCGGACCGGCCGTGCGGAGACGGAAATCCAGCGGTGCCTGGAAACCTTGGCCGCGGCGGGTTTCGCGCGGCGGCGGAACGCCCGGTGGCGCGCGCTTCCGGTGGACCTGCGCGAGCCGAGCCCGGCCGAGTACACCGGGCCGCAGCGGGCGCGAGTGACGAAGTACCTGGAGGACAAGTACGCGCGGGAACTGAAGTTGCTGTCCTGGGCGGCGGACCATCGCGACGAGTTCGGCCCGTGGGGCAAGGCATCACGCGCCGCGGCCCGGCTGACGGATGCGGAGCTGCGGGCGTTCGAGGCGGAGTACATGGAGCTGCTCGCCCGGTACTGCGGGCGCCGCCCGGCCCCCGGCGCGCGTGAGGTGGCGGTGCGGTTCTACGCCTTTCCAAGGCCGGTGGTCACGGCGGCGACCGAACCCTAAAGACCAAGCGCGCCAACGAGTAACGACCCGACAGCGGCCCGGTTGCCGGGAGTGTCGTGCCACCGCAAGCGGCGTCCGGCCTCGACCACGACGCCGAAACCGGCGTGCACCAGGACTCGGGCCTGGCGGGAATCGAGGTCCGGGCGGGCCGAGCGCAGTTGCTGTTCCCAGACAGCGATGTGTTCCCGCTGCGCCACGACCAACGGGCGCTGCAACGCGGCAGGCAAGCCGACCAGCTCCGCGTTCGCGACGCTGGTCAGCGCGGTGCGCTCGAAGCTGTAGGCCACGTAAGTCGCCGTGAGCGCGACGAGGGCGTCGTGCGGGTCGGCCACCCCGCGAAGGTTCTGTTCCACCGCCTGCGCCAGCACGGCCGCCGCCTGCAGACAGGCCGCCGCCAGGATGTCGGCCTTGCCGGGGAAATAGCGGTACAGCGCGGACGGGACCAGCCCCACGGCCTCGGCTATCCGGCCGTTCGTGACATTGGCGAACCCGTCTTTTTCGAACAGCGGGATGGCGGCTTCGAGGATCTCCGCGCGCCGGGTGCGTGCCACGGGCTGGGCCGGCAGCTCGACGAACCGCGCGTCCCCGATGCCCGCGGCGGGGTCGGTCGCGATCACGCGCAGCGCGGACGCCAGCAGCAGATCTTCGACCCGGCGCTGGGCGATCGACGTGTGATGCATCGTGATGGACCCGATGGCACCGAGGGCCGCGACAGCCCGCAGATGCTCCTCGGGTGACGGGTGCTCGAGGCCCATCGCCTCGGTCACCCTGTCGACGACGTGCGCGAACTTCGCCCTGAGCAGCCGCCGGTCCTCGCGGTTGAGGTACCGGGCCTCCCAGCGGTGCACGCCGCCCGAAGCACGATGGGTGACGGTGACGCGGGTGGCCGCCGCGAGCACGTCCGTCAAGGCCGCGTCGCGAGGCACATCGTCGACCGCTTCGACGAGCCGGTCCGCCATGACGTTCGCGCACTCCGCGAACAACGCGTACTTGTTCGGGAAATGCCGGTACAGGGCCGCCGCGGTGATGCCGACGCCCACCGCGATCTCCTCCATCGCCGCCGCGTGATAACCGCGCTCGCTGAACACCCGGCCGGCCGCTTCGACGATGAGCTGCTTGCGGTTACGCGGCCGGACGCCCGCGGTCGGCTCGGCGGTCACAGCGGCGCCTGGGCGGACGGGCACGGGTACAGGGCCATACGCGCCAGTCAACCACGAACCGGACCGCACCCCGGAGACCCGCCGCTCATCGCACCCGCAGCCGTCGCAGCAGGGCCAGCTGCCGGTTGGTGTTGCGGACGAAACCGCCGACGGACGACTTGGGCGACGGGCCCAGCGGCAACAACCGTTGCGCGGCGATCGTTTGGATCTCGGTGTATTTGCGGATTCCTTCGGCCCCGTGGCGCCTGCCGAGCCCGCTGTCGCCCATGCCGCCCATCCCGGCCTCGATGCTGCCTGCCGCGGCGGTTGCGCCGTCGTTGATGTTGACCGAGCCCGAGCGGATCCGCGCGGCCATCCGGTGGGCCGCACCGCTGTCACGCGACCAGATGGACGCGGACAGGCCGTAGTTTCCCTGATTTGCCAACGAAACAGCGTCGTCGTCGGTGGCGAACGGGTACAGCGAGATCACCGGGCCGAACGTTTCCTCGGCGCAGACGGCCATCTCCTGCGTGACGCCCTCCAGTATCGTCGGCTCGTAGCACAGCGGCCCGAGGTCCGGCCGGGCCCGGCCGCCCGCCAGCACGGTCGCTCCTTTGCCCGTGGCGTCCTCGATATGCGCCTCGACGGCCGCCAGCTGGGCCGCCGAAACCAGAGACCCGATATCCACCGAGTAGTCGAACGTCTGGCCGAGCCGCAGCGCGTTGGTGACACGTACGAGCTCGTCGCGGAACCCGTCGTAGACCTTCTCGTGTACGTAGACGCGCTCGATGTGGATGCACATCTGCCCGGTGTTGGCGAAGGCCGCGGCCGCCGTGCCGGCCGCCGCGGCGGCGAGGTCGGCGTCCTCGCGCACGATGAGCGGGTTTTTTCCGCCCAGCTCAAGGGAAGCCCCGACGAGCCGTCGCGCGGCGCGTTCCGCCACCGTGCCGCCGGTGGCCGTCGACCCGGTGAAGCAGACGAAGTCGACGGCGTCGACCACGGCGGTGCCGACCACGGACCCCGGACCAGCCACGATCTGCCACAGGCCGGCGGGCAGGCCCGCTTCGGCCAGCAGGTCGCGGGTCCACAGCATGGTCAGCGCGGTCTGGGAATCGGCCTTCGAGACGACCGCGTTGCCGGCCAGCAGGGCGGGCAGCACGTCACCGACGCCGAGGTAGAGCGGGTAGTTCCAGGGCGAGATGATGCCGACGACACCCTTGGGCACCCGCACTTCCTTGACCTTCGTCAGGCCGGGCACCATCCCGCGCACGTGGTTGGTGGCCAGGTAATGCCGCGCCCGCCGCGCGTAGTGCCGGGCGATCGTGGCGACCTGGGCCACCTCCTGCCAGGCGTGGAAGCGCGCTTTGCCCGTCTCCCACTGGATCAGGTCGAGCACCTTGTCCTGGCGTGCCGGCAACAGGTCGTGGAAGGCGAGCACGATCTCGCCCCGGCGCCCGATGGACGTCTTCGCCCAGTCCCGCTGGGCTTTCCGGGCGTCGGCGACGGCGGAGGCGACATCGGCGGGGGTGCACGAGGGCACGGCGGCGATCGGCGACAGGTCGTACGGCGCGACGGCGGTGAGCGGCTCCACCTCGGAATCCCCGTCCGGGCGCACCCACGCGCACCACTGCGCGACCAGCTCGTCGGTGACCCAGGCGGGCCGGGAACTCGTCGACGTGGCGATCGGGCTCATGCGGGGCTCCTCGTCGGGTAGCGGAGGGGTTGCAGGTTGGAGATGCCCCTTGCCGACGGGCCGCTCGCCTGGATATGTTAACGAGAAATCTCACACTCGATCAAGGGGTTGCGGCGGCCACATCTTCGACAAAGACTCGTCTTACACCTACCAAGGAAGCTAGGTAAGTAAATGAACAATCTCAGCAGAAGAAGCGCCCTGTCGCTCGGTGTCGCGCTGGGCCTGGTGGGCGTGGCCGGTGCTGCCCCGGCGTGGGCGTGGTCGCCGAAGGCTTCCGTCGCCGGCGCCGGCACGGGCACCGACCCGTGGTGGGTCTGGGACGACGACGTGGACAGTCTGCTGGCCGGGCTGCTCGACAGTGGCCAGGTGCCGGCGGTCAACACCGCGCTGAAGTCGTGGGTGAACAACAGCGATCCGTTGCCGGCCGGCCTCCCCGCCGACCTCGCCACCTACCTGCAGGGGGTCAACCAGCTGCCTTCGTGGGCCGATCGCGGCAAGCTGCGGCTGGCCGCGGATTTCAACCGGCGCAAGGACACCTATCTGTTCATGCTGTACGGGCTCGGCAGCGGCATCATGAGCACCGTCATCCCGCGGGAGGCCGCGTCGGTCTACTGGTCCGCGGGTGGTGCCAACATGAAGGACCGCGCGGCCAAGACGTTCACCTTCGGCTACGACCTGAGCGACCTGAACGCGTTCGAACCCTCGGGCCAGTTCCTGGTCACCGCCAACAAAACCCGCCTGGTACACGCCGCGGTCCGGCATCTGCTGCCGAACTCGGCGCACTGGAAGGCGGCGGTCCCGGACGAGCGGATCCCGATCAGCAACGGCGACATCCTGGTCACGTTCCACAGCCTCGGCACCTACGTGCACAAGAAGCTGAAGGAATGGAAGGTCCCGATGTCGGCCGCCGACGAGGACGCCTTCCTGCACATGTGGCAGGTCGCCATCCACATGCTCGGCGTGCACGACGAGTTCATCCCCACGACCTGGGCCGCTGCCGAGGCGCAGTCGGCGCAGGTGCTGACCCCGATCCTCGCCCCGACCACCGAGGGCAAGGAGCTGGCCCAGGACCTGCTCGGGCTCACCGCGCAGCTCGACGGCGGGCTCACTCGCGGGTTCCTCAACGAGTTCGTGCGCTACGTGCTCAGCGACGCGATCGGCGACTGGCTCGGCCTGCCGCGCGACTACGCGTCCGCGACCCTCATCCGCGCCGGGTGGCCCGCTTACATCGCGTTCCGGGAAGGGCTGCTGCCCGTCGCGCCCGCCGGGTTCTACGTGTTCGACCAGGCCCTGCGCGCGATCGCGATGCTGTTCCTCAACAACGTCACCTCCCCGACGACCACCCCCATCACGATCCCCACCGCCAACCGTCCGGGAGCCTGAGCCGGGGCATCCGCCCGCTTGACCGCGGGCGGATGCTGGAGAAGGCGGACATCGCGGGGGAGGAGCCGGCGGATCACCGGGGAGCACGCAGACCGGCGGACGGGGACAGCGCTTCTCGCCGTCGGGATCGTCGTGCTCGAGTTCGCCGCCGCCGTGACGAGTTTCGTCGCGTCCACGCTGCTGCCACTCGTGGCCGTCGACCTGGACGCGCGGAACAGGCTCGCGCTCCTGATCGCCGGTTCGACGCTCGGGTTGTTCGTCGCGCTTCCGTTGGCCGGCCGGGTGCTGGGGCGGCTCGGCACGCGCGGCACCCTCACCGCCGGGATCGTCGCCTACGTCGGCGGGCTCGTCCTGTCCGCGAGCGCTCAGACGGCGTGGATGTTCGCGCTGGGGCAGCTTTTCAGCGGGCTCGCCGGCGGGCTGCTCGCCGTGTTCGGTGTCAGTTCGGCGATCCGGCATCTCGACGAGCGGGCGCGGATCCGGGTGGTCGCGGCGTCGTCGGCGATGTGGATCCTGCCCGCACTGGCCGGGCCGGCCGGGACGCTCGGCCTCGCGCATCTCGTGGGCTGGCGCTGGACCTTGCTCGTGCCGGTTCCATTCGTCCTTTGTGGACGGTTGCTGATCGTGCGGTCGGTCCGTGACGATCCGCCTGACCGGTCCGCGCAACGCCCGCTGGGGCGGACCTTGCTGGTGCCGCTGGGCGCCGCGGGCGTCGTGCTGAGCATGGGCTGGTGGCCGCTCGCGATCGCCGGCGCCGGGATCGCGCTGGCCGGGATGATCACGATCCTCCCGAAGGGAACCGCGCGGTTGCGGCCGGGGACGCCCGCCGCGCTCGGGGCGCTGGTGTTGTTCGCGGTCGGCTATTTCGGCGCGGACAGCCTGATCACCGTGCTGCTGACCACCGGCTTCGGGCTGGACCTCGGGCAGGCGGTGATCATCCTGAGCGCGGCCCCGCTGGCCTGGGGGACGACGAGCCTGCTGGCCACCCGCTTCGGCAACCGCCGGCGCTTTCCCGTGATCGGGCTGACCATGACAGCCCTCGGCACGGCCGTGACTGCCCTCGGCGGGTCCTTCGTCGTGGCGCTCGTCGCCTGGGCGGTGGCCGGGATCGGTGTCGGGCTCGCCTATCCCGGGCTGTACATCAGAGCGAGCACCGCGGGCACGGGCGGCTTCACGGCCGCCGAGCTGGCCACGGCGGTGATCACGGCGGAGTCCACCGGCCAGCTGCTGGGACGCGCCATCGGCGGCACCCTCAGCTCCGCCGACAACGCCGGCGGGCTGCCGGCTTCCTACCTGCTGTTCGCGGTCGCGTTGCTCGCAGCGGCCGGCGCGGCGAGCCGTGATGGCGGAGGTGAACGGGAATCGAACCCGCCAGGCCGGGATACCCGGCCTCGTCGGTTTTGAAGACCGCGGCGCCCACCAGGACGCGGACACCTCCCTGGCGACCGAGGGTAACCGTCAGCGCGGCTTTTCCGCGACACCGCCCCAGTTGTACGGACGGACGTCGTTGTCGTCGGTGGCGAGCCATTGCGGGTTGTCGGGCCGCCAGTCGGTCAGGTGGACGAGCCCGGGTTCGATCATCCGCCAGTCGCCGAAGAACTCCTTGATCTCGTCGTGGGTGCGCACCCAGAACGGGTTGCTCGTGCTCTTGTACGCGTCCGTCACCTTCAGCGCATCGGTGACGACCTCGTTCTGGGCGTCGTCGATCGTGACGTGTGACAGGGCGAGCCAGCTGCCCGGCGCCAGTTTTTCCCGGTACTGGGCCACGATCCGGTCGGGCGCGTCGCCGGGGCCGAGGAAATGCAGGGCCGCGACCAGCAGCAGGCACACCGGTTGGGTGCTGTCGAGCAAAGCCTTGGTGTCCGGGTGTTTCAGGACGCGCTTGGCATCGCGCAGGTCGGCCTGGACGAAGCGCACCCAGTCCGTGACGCCCTGCTGCTCCAGCATGACGTGCGCGTGCGCGGCGGCGACCTCTTCGTAGTCCACGTAGACGACGCTGGCGTGTTCGCCTTCGGGCAGGGCATCGCGCACGATTTCGTGCACGTTGTTGACCGTCGGCACGCCGGAACCCAGGTCGAGGAACTGGCGGAATCCCGCGGCGACCGCGGCCCGCACCACGCGGTGCATCCAGGCACGGTTCGAGCGGGCGATCGGCCGGACGAGCGGGAAGCCCGCCAGCACCTTCTTGCCGAACTCGCGATCCACGGCGTAGTTGTGCGTCCCGCCAAGGAACCAGTCGTAGATCCGCGCGGCGGACGGTCTTTCCATGTCGACACCCTCGGGCGTCGGCGGTGCCGATTCCCTGTCGGAAAACATGAACGATGTTCTACAGCATCCGCTCCCGGCCTGGTGGACGGGTTTGGGCACCGGGTGCCGAACGGGTTCCGGGTAGGCCGGACGCGCGCGGCGGCTGCTGCGTTCGGTCCGTTTGAGAAAACCTATCCACGTTTAGTCGGCCTGGTGAGAAAATATCGACCTCGTGTCCAACTGAGTGTGGATCCGACCCGGAACTGACCGGCCTCGTTGGGGTTGAGCCAAGATCTATTGCCGGACTGAGCGTAGGTAGGGGTGACTCACCGTGGCGCTTGCATTACCAGGTTTGGTGATCTGTGTCCATTGCCACGGACTCTGTACATCTGTTGTTTCCCTTTCGTAATCTTCTCGCGCTTTCGCGGTGACCTGCGATCTACCCCGAGGATCAGCGGCCGCAGGCCACCGCGAACCCCTGGGGTCCTGGTCCGGGCTGGGCCACGGACCCAGGGCGCCGCGGTGTGGAACGAGAAGGAGCCCCACCCACCGTGGGACGTCACAGCAAACGCAGCAAAACGAAAACCGTCCTCAAGCGCACCGGCGCGACCGCGGCTCTCGCGGGCGCCACGATCGGCGGGATCGGTCTCGCCGGCGCCGGTACGGCCAGCGCCTTCCCCGGGCAGGCCGGCATCGTCAAGTGCGAGAGCGGCGGTAACCCGACTGCAGTCAACAACACCGCGGCGGGCCAGCGTGCCGGCCGCCCCGCCGGCCTGTTCCAGATCGTGACGAAGACCTGGCTCGCCAACGGCGGTGGCCAGTTCGCGCCGACCGCCGACAAGGCCACCCCGGCCCAGCAGCAGGTTGTCGCGGACCGGATCTACGCCAAGCAGGGCTCGGCGCCCTGGGAGTGCGGCACGGGCTCCGGCCCGTCGGCCTTCGCCTACTTCGGCGGTTCGATCGGTGGCGGTTCGGCCTCCACGGAGACCGGCGCGACCACGGCGAAGCCCAAGGCCCAGGCGAAGGTCCAGGCCAAGGCCGAGACCAAGAAGCCGGTTTCGACGGGCACGACGCGGTCGAACCCCAACGGCGACTACACCGTCGTCGCGGGCGACACCCTGTCCGGCCTCGCGAAGAAGCTCGGCACGTCCGGCGGCTGGCAGCACCTGCAGCAGCTCAACGCGCAGTACATCCCCGACGGCGACCTGATCCTGGTCGGGCAGAAGATCGCCACCAGGTAACCCGTCCGCCGCGTCCGCATCGCTTTCCCCCGGGCGATGCGGCCGCGGTGACGAGCCGCCGGTGATTCCAGACGGCGCGCTCGGGCGTCGTGCCGGGACTGGTGGCGGCTGAAAACGCGGGGTAGGCGGGCCCGCTCGGCGGGAGCACGGCCCGCCTACCCCGCTTCCCGGAACGCTTCGGTTCGCCGGGGTCCGGACGGTTGGTGCTTATCCGGTGCGTCAGCGGGTAACCACGGAGCATGACTACGTTACGAGAAATCTCCGCGATAGTGACCGGAGTAGCGGCGCTCGGCGCGCTCGGGGTGGTCACCGCCGGTACTGCCGATGCCGCGTCGATGCCCTGCTCCAGCCAGGCCAAAGCGTGTGTGCAGTTGTCGGCCGGGAAAGTGTGGCTGGCAGACCACGGGAAGGTGACCTATGGCGCGGTGCCGGCCACCGTCGGCACGCCGGGTTACCCGACGCCGAAGGGCCGGTTCCACGTGCAGTACAAGGACATCGACCACTACAGCAAGCAGTATCACGGCCCGATGCCGTACTCGGTGTTCTTCACCACCACCGGTGTTGCCTTCCACGAAGGCAGCTTGCGCGTGCAGTCGCACGGGTGCGTGCACCTGTCCCATGCCGCGGCCGTGAAGGTCTACCAGACGCTGCGCCCAGGTGATGTGGTCGAGGTCGTGCCCTGATCATCCACAGTGGACTGTCCAGGGCGGCGAGGTGGTGCCGTCGGGGTGAGCCGCGGTCGATCGGGCCGTACCGCGTCAGGCCGGATCGGCGAGGATTCCGTTGACCCAGCTGCCCGGATGGGTGGCGGCGTCCTGCCGCAGCACCGTCACGTCGGAGGGCCACTGGGCGGTCAGTGCCGTGGTCTGCCCCGGCGGGATGGTCTCGACCCTGGCCGGGATCCAGCGCGTGGAACCGTTGCTGCCGACCGAACCGGGGGTGGCGCTGAGCACCGTGATCGTGGCCGTCGCGGTCGTGCCCGGCGTGACCTCGTTGTAGGGGGCGCCGTTGTCCACCCGTGTCAGGTGGTAGACGGGGCCGTTCGGATCGTCCGGGCCGACCAGGTCGACGCCGGGGACTCCGTAGAGGCCACAGTCGTGCGCGGAGATGTTGCGGTACACCAGCGGGACGTCGAACTGCCCCGGATACTCCGAAGACTCCTTCGGAGTGCCGAGGGAAACCGAGAGGTCGGCGGTGCCGCACCGGGGCGTGGACGTGCTGGGCGCGCTGTGCGAGTCGGCGACGAACGCGGGCGAGGAAACCGGAGCGGGTGCCGGGGAAGCGGCGGGCGCGGAGGTGCCGCACGCGCCGAGCGTGCAGGCTCCCGCGAGCGCGGTGAAGCCGACGGTAAGCCGCGTGATCATGGTGTGCGCCATGGTTTTTTCCTGCCCCCTGTTGTCGAAAGTGGACGATCAACCCGATCTACTTACCGTGGGACGGCCACTTACCGACAAGGTGCAGTGAATGTGATGCAGATCACTACCGCTGAAGGTCGGGGCCCAGTGAGGCGACGAAGGACCGGAAGTCGCCGGCCACTGCGCCGAACTCGCCCCGGGTGCAGGTCAGCGCGGCGCGGACGACGGCGCGCCGACCCTCGACCCTGCCCATCGCCAGGTACACCTCGCTGCGCACGAGGGTTTCGCCGTCGATGGTGAACCGCAGCTCCTGGACGAAGCCGTCGTCGCCGATCTCCTCGCCGCTGAGCGTGTCCACCTCGGCGGTCGTGCGCAGCTCGGCCACAGCTTCGCCGGCCACTGCGCGCAGCGGCATCGCCACCGGCCACAGGCCGCCGGTCAGCATGATCCCGGCCGTCTCGGAATGCACGGCGGCGAAGGCGGTTTCCTCGACGGGGACCGGTTCCCAGCCGTCCGGGAGTCCGAAGTGGACGGATACGGGCAACTGCGTCATCAGCCGAACAACCCCTTGACGGACTTCCCGATGCCGGAAATATCCTTGCCCACACCGGAAACCGCGTCGCCGGCGGCCTCGATGCCGGTGCCGATCCCGTGCGCGGCCGATTCCGCGGTCTCGGCCACCTTGTGCCCGTCGATCTGCAGGTCGAACCCGACCTCGCCGCCGAGCCCGACCGACGCCCCGACATTGCCCTTGAGGTGGAACTTACCGTCGTCGCCGATGCCGACGGAGGCCGCGGCCTCGGCCCCGACGCCCGCCCAGCCTTCCGCGGTCGTGCCCGCGCCGACCCCGCCGACGTCGACGGCTCCGCGGACGCTGCCCCGCGCCCCGGCGAACACCCCGGCCTTGGCTTCGACGCCTTTCTTGCCGATCCGCAACCCCGCGCGTCCACGGGTGCCGAAGGTGCCCTCGGCCTTGCCATCCAGCCCGAGGATCCCGTAGTCGGCGCGGCCGGTCGCGGTCACCTTGATCCCGGTGATCGACTCCAGTTCCACGGTGAGCCCGCGCTTGTTCAGCGCGGCCTGGAAGTTGTTCTCGATGCCGACCATCGTTTCGAGCTTGCCGCTCAGCGTGAGGTCGCCCTTGGTCAGTTTCCCCTGCGACACCTGGTGAAGCAGGTAGGCGTAGGTGCGGTAGCGGCCGAGTTTCCCGTGCTCGGGCGGGATGAACCTGGTGCCGGAATCGTCGAAGGTGACCGAGGAGCTGCCCTCGGCCTGCCAGCCGCTGCTGATCGCCTTGACCAGCCCGTCGATCGCGGTCCCGGTGGCGGCGCCGATCGTGCCGATGACCCGCGCGCTGTCGGCGGCCTGGCGGTCGAGCTGGTCACGCGCGCGGTCTAGCAACTCCTGCGCATGGGTTTTCAGTTCTTCGCCGTGCTGCCGCAGCTGCTCGGCCGTCTGCTCCGCGGCGTCTTCGACGGCCTGCTTGCCCTGGTTCCACAGCTCGATCGCTTCCCGAGCCTGTTCCTGTGCCCAGCGCAGGGTGTCGGCGTAGTCGGTCAGGCCGCGGGCGGCGGACGTCAGGCTGTCGGACACGGCGTACCACTGCGCGGGCAGCCAGTCGACGAGCTCGCCGAACGCGTCCGCCGTCGCGCCCGCCCAGTCCGGCACGGTGAACCCGGCCAGCTCGGAGCCGACGCCTTCGACCTGTGCGGCCTTGTCGACCAGTGTCTTGACGTGCTCGACGATGGTCTCGGGCGCACCGGGGATCAGTGCACGGGGATCGTCGGTGTCCCCGAGCCCGGCGCTCACCGGGAAACTCGGTGGATGGCCGCTTCGCCCTCCAGATCGGTGGCGCCGAACAACGTCGCCGTATCGCGCAGCGCCGAGTGCGTCAGGTCCACGCGCTTGTGCAACACCGTCTCCGCGAGCCGCGCGAGATCGGCGAAATCCCGCAGTTTCCCGGCCAGCGCGGCATTGCCGTAGATCTCGGTGGCCGCGTCGATCCCGTCGAGCGTCGCCGTGTCCATGGTCAGGAGGTCACCGAGGCCCCCGGCGGTCCGGTGCAGGTCGCCGGGGTCGGTTTCGAGTGCGCGCCACACGCTTCCGATGGAAGAGCAGCAGCCGGAACGGGGAGTTACGGACCGGCGGCGCCACGATTACGCGGCCGCGAAGATCACGAGCGCAGTGCGCGGATTCCGGGCGGGAGCTGTGCTCCGCCGAGGTAGCGGACCACCGCGGCCTGCAGGGCCCGGACCGCGCGAGGCTGTTCCACGTCGCGGCGGTAGGCCAGCCGGACCACGCGGCTCAGGCCCGGTCCGGCGAACGGCGTCCGGCGGAACCGGTCGCCCACCACGGTGCTCGGCACCACCGCGAGCCCGAGGCCGGCCTTGACCAGTTCCAGCACCGCGTCCATCTCACCGCCCTCGATTGCGAACAGCGGGTCGAAACCCTCGGCGTGGCAAGCGTTCACCGTCGCTTCGCGCAGGTCGTAGCCCTGCCGGAACATGACCAGCTGGCGGTCGCGCAGGGCGCGGACCGGCATCCGGCCACGCACCGGCGCGGGCGCGTCCTTCGGCGAGATCACCACGAGGTCCTCGACGAACAACGGGCGGCTTTCCAGCCGGGGATCGTCGTGCACCCGGCTGTCCACGATCATCGCCAGATCCAGCGCGCCCTCGGACAGTTCGGTCTGCAGGTCCCGCGAGCCGCTTTCGTGCAGCACCAGCTCGATCCCCGGGTAGTCCCGGCGGAACGCGGCGAGCATCGCGGGCAGCAGGCCGGTGCACAGGCTCGGCGTCGCGCCAAGGCGCACCCGGCCACGGCCGAGCTCGTCCAGCTCGCGGATCGCCCGGTAGGCCGCTTCCGTCTCGGCGAGGATCCGGCGGGCGATCGGCAGCAGCGTCTCACCCGCCTCGGTCAGCGTGATGTTGCCCCGGATGCGGTGGAACAGGACGGCGCCGACATCCCGCTCCAGGGCCCGGATCTGTTGCGACAGCGAGGGTTGCGCGACGCGCATCCGCTCGGCGGCCTGGGTGAAGTGCCGCGTCTCGGCGACTGCCACGAAGTAGGCCAGCTGCTGGAACTGCATATCTTATGATAGCTCTTGCCTATGATGATGAGAGGAAGCATGTGTTTGCCCTCTCGTGTGCCGCGTCCTACCGTCGAGTGCGTGGCAACCGCAACCGCGACGACGCGCCGCCCGCCCGCGCTCCTCGTGTTCTGGCGTTCGACCATCGGCAAGAAGAGCGTGATGGCCGTGACCGGGCTCTTGTTCGTGGCGTTCCTGCTCGCGCACATGGCGGGCAACCTCAAGATCTTCTTCGGTCCGGCGGAGTTCGACCACTACTCGAGCTGGCTGCGCATGATCGGCTCGCCGGTGCTGCACAGCTCGTGGTACCTGTGGGGCCAGCGCACGGTGCTCGTGCTCGCACTGGTGCTGCACGTCACCGCGGCCGTCCAACTGTCCAAACGGGACAGACGAGCTCGCCCGGTGCGGTACGCGCACGGCCGGCGGCCGCGGGCGAGCTTCGCCACGCACACCATGCGCTGGGGCGGCGCCACGCTCGCCGCCTACCTGGTGTGGCACATTCTCGACCTCACCGCCGGGGTGGCGAACCAGGACTTCCAGGAGGGGCACCCATACCACAACGTGGTCGCGGACTTCGGAGTCTGGTGGGTCAACCTGATCTACATCGTCGCGCTGCTGATGCTCGGGCTGCACATCAACCACGGCTTCTGGAGTGCGGCGCAGACGCTGGGCATCCGCGGCGCCACGCGTGATCGGGCGATCAAGACCACCGGGACCGTGCTCGCCGTCGTGATCACCGGCGGCTTCCTGATCGTGCCGATCGCCGTGATGGCGGGATGGGTGAGCTGACATGCTCGAATACACGGTCGGCGCACCGATCGCCGACACGAAGACACCGGACGGCCCGGTCTCCGAAGCCTGGGACGCCCGCCGCTTCGGCGCGAAACTGGTGAACCCGGCCAACCGGCGGCGGCACCGGGTGATCGTGGTCGGCACCGGCCTCGCCGGCGGCTCGGCCGGCGCGACGCTCGCCGAACAGGGCTACCACGTGGTGCAGTTCTGCTTCCAGGACTCCCCGCGCCGGGCCCATTCCGTGGCCGCGCAGGGCGGGATCAACGCGGCCAAGAACTACCGCAACGACGGCGATTCGGTGTACCGCCTGTTCTACGACACCGTGAAGGGCGGGGACTTCCGCTCGCGGGAGTCCAATGTGTACAGGCTGGCGCAGGTCTCCGCCCAGATCATCGATCAGGCGGTCGCCCAGGGCGTGCCGTTCGCACGCGAGTACGGCGGCTTGCTCGACACCCGTTCGTTCGGCGGGGTGCAGGTGCAGCGCACGTTCTATGCCCGAGGACAGACCGGCCAGCAACTGCTGCTCGGCGCGTATCAGGCGTTGTCGCGCCAGATCGACGCCGGCGGAGTGGAGCTGCATCCCCGCACGGAGATGCTGGACCTGATCGTCTGCGGCGGCCGGGCCCGCGGCATCGTCGCCCGCGACCTGGTGACGGGCGAGGTGTCCACGCATCTGGCGGACGCCGTCGTGCTCGCGACCGGCGGCTATGGCAACGTTTTCTACCTTTCCACCAATGCCAAGGGCTCCAACGCGACCGCGATCTGGCGCGCGCACAAGCGCGGCGCGTACTTCGCCAACCCGTGCTTCACCCAGATCCACCCCACGTGCATCCCACGTTCGGGCGAGCACCAGTCGAAGCTGACGCTGATGAGCGAGTCGCTGCGCAACGACGGCCGGATCTGGGTGCCGAAGCAGCAGGGTGATTCCCGCCGGCCGGACCAGATTCCGGAGGACGAACGGGATTACTACCTGGAACGGATGTACCCCAGCTTCGGCAACCTCGTTCCGCGCGACATCGCTTCGCGCGCGGCGAAGAACGTGTGCGACGCGGGCTACGGCGTCGGCCCCGGCGGGCTCGGGGTGTACCTGGACTTCGCGGACGCCATCGCGCGCCTTGGCCGCGCGGCGGTGGAAGCCAAGTACGGCAACCTTTTCGAGATGTACGAGCGCATCACCGCGGAGAACCCCTACGAGGTCCCGATGCGCATCTACCCGGCGATCCATTACACGATGGGCGGTCTGTGGGTGGACTACGACCTGCAGAGCACGGTGCCCGGCCTGTTCGTGATCGGCGAGGCGAACTTCTCCGACCACGGTGCGAACCGGCTCGGCGCGTCGGCGCTGATGCAGGGCCTGGCAGACGGCTATTTCGTGCTTCCGGCCACCCTCAACGACTACATCGCGCGCGGCGGCTTCGACGAACTCGGCCCCGGGGACCAGGCGGTGCGCGAGACCGAAGCGGCGGTGCGCGAGCGGCTGTCCAGCCTGCTCGCCGTGCAGGGCAGCCGCAGTGTCCACTCGTTCCATCGCGAACTCGGCCACCTGATGTGGGAGCACTGCGGGATGTCGCGCACCGCGGAGGGGTTGCGCAAGGCGCTCGACCGCGTGCCGGAGCTGCGCGCCGAGTTCTGGCGCGATGTCCGCGTGCCCGGCAGCGGCGCGGAACTCAACCAGGAGCTGGAAAAGGCCGGCCGGGTCGCGGATTTCCTCGAACTGGCGGAGCTGCTGTTGCTCGACGCCCTCGTGCGCGAGGAGTCCTGCGGCGGGCATTTCCGCGAGGAGTACCAGACCGCCGACGGCGAGGCCCGGCGCGACGACGAGAACTTCGCGCACGTGGCGGCCTGGGAATACGGCGAAATTCCCGTGCTGCACAAGGAAACCCTGGACTTCGAACACGTACACCCCACCCAGCGGAGCTACACGTGAAACTCACCCTGCGCGTCTGGCGCCAGGCCGGCCCCGACGTTGCCGGCACCCTCGTCGAGTACGCCGTCGACGACGCCAGCCCGGACATGTCCTTCCTCGAACTGCTCGACGTGCTCAACCAGCGGCTCATCGAGGAGGGCGAAGAGCCCATCGCGTTCGACCACGACTGCCGCGAGGGCATCTGCGGCTCCTGCGGGGTGGTGATCAACGGCCGGGCACACGGCCCCGAGCGCACCACGACCTGCCAGTTGCACCTGCGGTCCTTCCGCGACGGCGACGTGCTCGACGTGGAACCGTGGCGCGCCAGTGGATTCCCGGTGATCAAGGACCTCGTGGTGGACCGTTCCGCGTTCGACCGGATCGTCCAGTCCGGCGGTTACGTCACCGCGCCGACCGGCAGCGCCCCGGAAGCACACGCGACCCCGGTGCCGAAGCCCGCCGCGGACCTGGCGTTCGACAATGCCACGTGCATCGGCTGCGGCGCGTGCGTCGCGGCCTGCCCCAACGGCTCGGCGATGCTGTTCACCTCGGCCAAGGTCGCGCACCTCAACACGCTGCCGCAGGGGCGGCCGGAACGCGAAACGCGGGTGCTGGACATGGTGGAGACCATGGACGCCGAGGGTTTCGGCGGCTGCACGAACACCGGCGAATGCGTCGCGTCCTGCCCGAAGGGCATCCCGCTGGCCAGCATCACCACGCTCAACCGGGAGTTCCTGCGCGCGTCGCGGCGGCGGTGAGCTGCGCCTCGCCGGCCGCGTAGTCCCGGAAGGTCCGCACCGCGGGCAAAAGCGGCCGTTCCGTCGACCAGACCAGCCCGATTTCCCGGTACGCGGGCGGCTGCAGCGGGATTTCCACCGTGCCGGGATTGGGCAGCGGCTCCGACTCCGGCAGCACCGCCACGCCGAGCCGGGCGGCGACCATGCCGCGCAACGTGTCCGCTTCCTCGCCCTCGAACGAGATCCGCGGTGTGCAGCCCGCTTCGGCGAGCAGCGCGTCGACGATGCGACGCAGGCCGAACCCCGGTTTGAGCGACACGAACTCGGATTCCGCGAGCGCCGCGAGCCGCACTCGTTTCCGGGACGCGAGGGCGTGTCCTGCTGGGACGACGGCCACCAGGGGTTGTTTCGCGAGTGCGCGGGTGGCCAGTTCCGGGTCACCGGCCGGCAACGGAGCGGTGAGCACCAGGTCCACTTCGCCGGCGCGCAGCCGTTGCAGCATCTCCTCGCTCCTGCCCTGCACGAGGGTGAACCGGACGCCGCCATGCGCCGCCCGGAACCCGGCGAGCAGTTCGGGCACGCGGACCCCGCCCATGGTGTGCAGGAAGGCGAGCGAGACGTGTCCGTGCTCCGGGTCGGCCTCGGCCAGTGCCGCCCGGTAACCGAGCCTCAGTTCGCCCGCGGCCCGTCGCGCGGATTCGGCCAGGCGCTGTCCCGCGCGGGTCAGCTTGATGCCCCGCCCGTCGCGGCTCACCACCGCGGTGCCCAGCTGTTCCGCCAGTTCCGTCAGCCACCGGCTCGCGGTGGGCTGGGGGACACCGGCGAGTGCCGCGGCACGGGTGAGGTTGCTCTCCTCGGCCAGCGCGTCCAGCAGCGCGACCCGGGGGGCCAGCGGGGTAATGCTCGCGGTCAGCGGGTCGTCCATGGAATTGATCCACCTATGGATGTTTTGGGTCTGCTCTGCGTATTGGACGCATAATATGCGGCTGCTTACGGTTACTGAACGTGGCAGAGACGACGACACAGCGGGCAGCGATCCGGCACCTGCGGGGCACCCCCGGTTTCCGGCGCATCACCCTGGCGCTCTTCGCTTCCGGGCTGGCGACGTTCACCACCCTCTACTGCGTGCAGGCGCTGCTTCCGGCGCTGAGTACCCAGTTCGGGCTGACGCCGGCGGAGTCGAGTCTCGCCGTCGCCCTCGGCACCGGCGGGCTGGCCGTGGGCGTGATCCCGTTGACCGCGCTGTCCGGGGTCGTCGGGCGGACGCCGATGATGACCGCCTCGCTGTTCGCGGCCGCGTTGCTCGGCGTCGCGCAGGCGATCAGCCCGTCGTTCGCGGTGCTGCTGGTGTTGCGCGCCTTGCAAGGGCTCGCGCTCGCCGGGCTGCAGGCGACCGCGATGTCTTATCTGGCCGAGGAAATCGACCGCCGCTCGCTCGGCTCCGCGATGGGGCTCTACATCGCGGGCAACGGGATCGGCGGGATGGCGGGCCGCATCATCGCGAGCGTCGTGCTGGACGTGTCGAACTGGCGGTGGGCGCTGGCTGTCGTCGGGTGCGTCGCCCTGCTCTGCGCGATCGTCTTCCGCGTCAGCATCGTGCCGTCCGCCTTCTTCACGCCCAGCCCGCCGCGCCTGCGGCATCTTGCCGGTGCCGTCGGCCGGTCGTTCACCGACCACGGTCTCGTGCGGCTGTTCGCCTGCGGTTTCCTGCTGATGGGCTGCTTCGTGACGGTCTACAACTACCTGGGCTTCCGCCTGCTGAGCCCGCCTTTCGGGCTGTCGGCGGCCGTGGTCGGGATGATCTTCGTGGTGTATTTGGCAGGCTCGGTGTCCTCGACCGTCGCCGGCCGCCTGGTCGATCTGCTCGGGCGGCCCCGGATGCTGCCGGCCGCGGCCGCGGTGACGCTTGCCGGCATCGCGCTGATGGTGCCGTCCAACCTCGTGGTCGTGGTGATCGGGCTGGTCGCCACCACGGTGGGCTTCTTCGCGGCGCATTCGGTGGCGAGCGGCTGGGTCGGGCCGCGGGCGGCGACCCTGCAGGTGCAGGGGCCGGCGGTCTACCTGTTCTGCTACTACCTCGGTTCGAGCGTGGGCGGCTCGGTCGGCGGGATCGCCTACGGCGCGGGCGGCTGGAACGGCGTCTCGCTCTACATCGGGGCGTTCATCGTGGCCGTGCTGATCCTGTCGCTCACCTTGCGGAAGCTGCCGCAGGCTAAGCTCAGGTAACGCTCTGGCGTGAAGGATTCACGTAATGGTTACAATGATCATTGATTGCTTACCATCCATCGGGTGGCCCGGCCACGGAACGTGACCAGGCTGCGGACGGGAGTGCTGGCTTGCCGGGGTCGGGCGTTGCGGAGATCGGCCGGAACCTCTGGGGGCGCTTCTGCTCCTCCGATCCCGGGCTCAGCCAGTTCCAGCTGGCGGCTCGCGCGGTGGTCAGCGTCGCGGTCGGCATCCTCGTCGGGTTCGGTGGCGCGCATCTGACCGGCCAGCAGCCGCTGATCCCGATCATGCTGTGCGCGGTGCTGTCGCTGAACATCGGCTTCACGGTCGCCGAGCCCACCCGTGGCGCGCGGCTGGTCACGGTGGTGCTGATGCCGGTCCCGGTCGCGGCCGGGATGGTGCTGGCGGCCCTGCTCGCGCCCCGGCACGTGGCGGCGCTGGCCGGGTTCGTGGTCGTGATGTTCGTGGCCGTGTGGATCCGCCGGTTCGGTCCGCGCTTCGCCGCGTACGGCCTCATGGCCTGGATGTCCTACTTCATGTCGATGTTCACCGGCATCGGGTTCGACCGGCTGCTGCCCGTGTTCGCCGTGGTGGGCCTGGAAACCGTGGCGATGGTCGTGTTGCAGGTGGGGGTCTTCCAGGTCCGCCCGGACCGGGTGCTGGCCCGCATGGTGCGTGCCTTCCACGCCAGGGTCGCCGCGGTCGCCGACACCAGCCTCGCCCAGGTCGACGGGGCGCGGGCCGGTGGCCGGACGGACCGGCGGCAGCGCATCCGCCTGATCCGGTTGAACGAGGCGGCGCTGCTGATCGACGGTCAGCTCGGCATCGCGGGATCGTTGCCGACGGGCTGGAGCGAGGAGGCGGTCCGGCACGAGCTGCTGACCGCCGAGTTCGCGGTCGGCACCGTCGCGGCCACCGCCGAACGGCTCCGTGACGAGCGAAGCGCGGTCACGCCACGGGAACTCGCCAACGTCCGCGAGGCGCTGATCGCGTTGCGCCGCGGCGATCTCGCGGCAGCCGAGGCCGCGGGCGAACGCCTCACCGCGCTCGGCCTCGGCGCCGGAAACGGTTATGCGGCCGCCGCCGCGGCCTACCGACTTGGGTCCGCGGTCGTCGATCTGGTGCGCGCGCAACGAAACGTCGAAGCGGTGCCCGAAGCGGGCCCCGCGGAGAGCCGTTTCACCCCGTCCGTCGAGCTGCTCAACGGACGGCTGCCGGGCAGCGCCCCGCTCGCCACCCAGTTCGACGACGGCGCCGGCAGCGGCTGGCGCGCGCGGATCGCCCGGATGCCGCTGCCCACCCGTCAGGCCCTCCAGGTGTCACTGGCCAGCGCGGTGGCGATCGTGCTCGGCTCGATGATCAGCGAACAGCGGTACTACTGGGCGGCGCTGGCCTGTTTCGTGACCTTCACCGGAACGGCCACCGCGGCCGAGACCGTGAGCAAGGCTTTCGACCGCGCACTCGGCACCCTGGTCGGCGTCGGGGTCGCGATCTTCTTCGCGAACCTGACCCACGGCAACCTCGTCGGCGTGCTGATCGTGATCTTCGGCTCGGTGCTCGCCGGGTTCTTCCTGATGCGGTTCACCTATGTGCTGGCCGTCGTCTTCATCACGACCATGGTCGGCCAGCTTTACGGCGTGCTGCACGAGTTCTCCGATTCGCTGCTCCTGCTGAGGGTGGAGGAAACGGCGCTGGGCGCGGTGATCGGTTCGGCGGTCGCGTTGTGCTTCCTGCCCACGAGCACCCGCCGGGTCGCACGGACGGCGCGGCGCAATTTCTTCGTCGCCGCCGCGGATCTGCTCGCGGAAACGGGCGATCAGCTGAAGGACAGCCGTGGCGACCGGTCGGCGTTGCGGGGCAGCGCGCGGGCCGCCGACGCGGCGCTGCAGCAGTTGCTGCTGACCACGAGGCCGTGGACCTTGCCCGCCCTGTTCGGCGCGGAAAGCCCGTTCCCCGGCGCGCGGAACCTGCGGCACCGGCTGACCGCGTACTCGATGCTCGCCGCGCAGGTCCGGAGCCTGGCCGTGCTCGCCACCGCGGACCCGCGCCCGCCGGTCCATCTGGCGCACGATCTGTCGCGGATCTGCGGGCTGCTGGCCGCCAGGCTGCGCGCGCTCGACGAGAGTCCACTTGAGACGGACGGCGTCTCGCGGTCGCTGGACGCGATCGGGCTGACGCTCGTCAGTTGGTACGGCGTGACTTCGGAGCATCCGCGGCGGATCGTGGCAGCCCTGCGGCACCTGGACGAGACCTCCCGTCGTATCGCCGGCGCGCAACCCTGCGCGGAACCCGTTGTGGCGGAAGAGAAACCGCCGATGGTGACCCGGACGGTGGAGACTGAGGGCACTGTCCGCGGTTCCGTGTCCGGAGTGGACGCCCGGCCCGTCTGCGCCGTCGTGACGCTCATCGACCAGGCCGGGCGCCAGGTCGGGCGGGCGCAGACACGGCAAGGACGGTACTGCCTGCGACCGCCGGGCGTCGGCGCGTACCTGCTGGTGGTCACGCCCGGTTCCAGTAGCGCGAAGACGACCCCGCGCGCCGTGCCGATTCTCACCGGACGGCAACCGGTCACGTGCGATGTGGTACTTCCCGGAACCCCGCTGCCTTCCTGAGCGCCCGCCCGACACGCCACCCCACCAACCGCCGCCCGTTGAACACCGCGTGATCGGGGCGGGGTGGGGTCACACAGATCTCCTCGCCGGAGGGCCGCACATCAACCGACCGACGCGCCCGTACCGACGAACTCCCAGAGCGCGTCGAGGAACTCCGCAGGAGTCTCGACCTGCGGCATGTGGCCGGTGCCGGGCAGCAGGCGGAATTCCGCGCCGGGAATGGCTTCCGCGTAGGCGCGCCCGTAATCGGCGTCCACCACCTGGTCGCCCGCGCCCCAGGCGACCAGGGCCGGTTTGGTGATCTTGGCCAGGCGTGCGCGCAGCGTGGGGTCGGCCATGTCGTCCGGGCCCGAGTAGACGCGCAGCACCGCGCGGTTGGCGGCCGCGTTTTCGCGCTGTGCCTCGGAAAGCGCGCTGGGGTCGAAGCGGAACTTCGACGGGTCGTGGAAGGACAGCCGCGCCAGTTCGGCCGGCGTCAGCTCGAAGGTGTCGGCGACCGGATGCCCTGGCACGTCGACGCCGACCGCGTTGACCAGGGTGACGCTGCCGATCCGGTCGCTGCCCAGTGCCGCGAGCTCGGCGGCGATCCAGCCGCCGATCGAGTTGCCCACGACGGCGACGTCTTGCAGCGCAAGGGTTTCCAGCAGCTCCGCGTACACCCGCGCCAGTGCCGGGACGTCGGAAAGCCAGCCGGGGCGGGGGGTGCCGTCGAACCCGGGGTGGACGGGAATGTGCACCGTCGCGGGCCGTTGCCGCGCGAGGAGCGCGCCGAACGTGGCGACGGTCTGCGGGCCGCCGCCGCCGTGCAGCAGCAGGACCGGGCGCCCGGCGCCGCCGTGCAGATCGACGGTGACGTCGAGGGTGCGGCCGTCGACGGTGAGTGGGTAGGTGTCGGTCATCCAGGTCTCCTGATCAGGCGAAAGTCGGTGGCGGGAACGGTGGCGTAGTGGCTCATCACGGTGGCCGTCGCCGCCGGCGTGAGCTCCCCGCCGGCGGCGATCATGGCCCGCAGATCGCGGAAGTACTGCACGTAGAGGTCGGGCGTGAAGGTGTTGAGCATGACCGCGGGCGTCTCGCCGAGGTTGGCGAAGGTGTGCGGGGCGCCGGGCGGGACCATGACCAGCGAATCGGCCGGGGCCTCGTGCGTGGTCTCGCCGACGGTGAAGTGCACGGTGCCGGATACGACGTAGAAACCCTCGTCGTGCTGGGCGTGCCGGTGCTGCGGCGGGCCCTGGGTGTGCGGCGCGATGGTGATCTCGCCGATCCCGAGACGGTGCCCGGTCGTGGTGCCGTCTTCGAGGATCCGCATCCGGGTGGGGCCGAGCTGGATCGCCTCGCCGCCGTCCGGGCCGATCACCGAAACGCTGCTCATGGGCATCTCCTTCATGAGAGTCAACTCTCACGAGACTAGCCGGGCGGCCGGGTTCATGCAAGTGAACTCTCATAACGAGAGTTGAATGCTAGGATGCGAGGGTGGGCACGGGACGTATCAACCAGAAACAGCGCACCCGCACGGCGATCGTGACGGCCGCGCGGGAACTCATCGGCGATGGCTCCGAGGTGACCATGCCCGTGGTCGCCCGCGCGGCGCTTGTCTCGGAAGCCACGGCGTACCGGTATTTCCCCGATCTCTCGTCGTTGATCAGCGAAGCGCTGGCCGGCGTCTGGCCCTCGCCTGCCGAAGCGCTCGCGCCGGTGGACGACTCCGCCGACGCGGTAGAGCGCGTCGCTTTTGCTTGTGAATTCCTGCTTCGCGGCATCATCGCCCGCGAGGGCGCGGTGCGGGCGATGATCGCGGCCACGATCACGCGGCCGGAAAACGTCACGACCCGGCCCGGCATCCGGTTCGGCCTGATCGACCACGCGCTACAGCCGCTGGAAACCACCCTCGCCCGCACGGATCCGGAAACGTTCGCCCAGCTCAAGCGCGACCTCGCGGTGGTCGTGAGCGCCGAGGCGCTGTTCACCCTCACCGATCTGTGCGGGATCGCCCCGGACGAGGCTGTCGCCAGCGCGGTCCGGACGGCGAAAACCCTTGTCGCGGCAGCGATCGGCTGAGGCGGCGCACCGTCGTCCATTGTGGACCGGAATAGGCCACGCCCGGCGGCGGGCCCGATGGCGGCGGAATTCGCCGGAAACACAGTTCTGCCGACATTTTCCGTGACATATCTCGCGTGCGGTGGCACAGTCGGCGCCTTACCATGACTGCACCAACAAGCCGGTACTCCGGTGCGTCCTCGCTCGCAGGGCCGCCCGGAAAGCACGGGCCGTGCACCGGCCGGAGGGCATTCATCGCCCGAACCTGAGCGAGGAGGCTCGATGCTCGTCGGAGTGCTGAAGGAGGCCACCCCGGGGGAGACCCGGGTGGCCGCGACACCGGCCACGGTGTCCCAGTTGCTGAAACTGGGGTACGACGTCGTGGTGGAGCCTGGGGCCGGTGCCGCGGCGAGCTTCTCCGACGAGGCCTACACCGAGGCCGGCGCGTCGATCGGCGAGGCGGTGCGGGCGCAGATCGTGCTGGGCGTCAATGCGCCGGTGAAGGAGCAGCTCGACGCGATGGCGCCGGGCGCCACGTTGATCAGCCTGCTGAGCCCGGCGCTGAACAAGGAACTGGTCGAGGACCTGTCCTCGCGCCCGCTTACCGCGCTGGCGATGGACGCGGTGCCGCGTATCTCCCGCGCCCAGTCGCTGGACGTTCTTTCGTCGATGGCCAACATCGCGGGCTACCGGGCGGTGATCGAGGCCGCGCACAGTTTCGGCCGGTTCTTCACCGGGCAGGTCACGGCCGCGGGCAAGGTGCCGCCGGCGAAGGTGCTGGTGGTCGGGGCCGGCGTCGCCGGGCTGGCGGCGATCGGCGCGGCGGGCTCGCTCGGGGCGATGGTGCGCGCGACGGATCCGCGGCCCGAGGTCGCCGACCAGGTGCGCAGCCTCGGCGGCGAGTACCTGTCCATCGAGGCGGCCGACGTCGAGGTCTCCTCGACCGGTTACGCCAAGGAGATGAGCGAGGACTACAAGACCCGCGAAACCCAGCTCTACTCCGACCAGTGCCGCGACGTGGACATCATCGTCACCACGGCGCTGATCCCGGGCAGGCCCGCGCCGCGCATCATCACCGCGGACATGGTGGCCTCGATGCGCCCCGGCAGCGTGATCGTCGACATGGCCGCGGCCAACGGCGGCAACGTCGAGGGCACGGTGCGGGGCAAGGCCGTGACCACCGCCAACGGGGTCACGATCCTCGGCTACACCGATCTGGCCGGCCGCCTGCCCGCCCAGTCGTCCCAGCTCTACGGGACGAACGTGGTGAACCTGATGAAGCTGGTGACCCCGGCCAAGGACGGCAAGCCGGTGTTCGACATGGACGACATCGTCGTGCGGTCGATGACGGTGGTCAAGGACGGCGAGTGCCTCTGGCCGCCGCCCCCCGCCCAGGTTTCGGCCGCCCCGGCGAAAAAGGACGCCGCGGAGGCGACCCGCGCCGAGCCGGAGCCGAAGAAGCCGATGTCCGCGGCGGCCAGAACCGGGTTGATCGCGCTGGCGGGCGCGCTGCTGTTCCTGTTGGTCGCGGCGTCACCGCCGGCGTTGCAAGGGCATTTGACGGTGTTCGCGCTCGCGGTGGTGGTCGGTTTCTACGTGATCGGGCACGTGCACCACGCGCTGCACACGCCGCTGATGTCGGTCACCAACGCCATTTCCGGCATCATCGTGGTCGGCGCGCTCCTGCAGGTCGGCCACGGCGCCGCGGTCACATGGCTCTCGTTCGCCGCGATCCTGCTGGCGTCGATCAACATCTTCGGTGGGTTCGCCATCACCCGGCGCATGCTCGGCATGTTCTCCCGCAGCTGAATCCGGCCCCGAGCACGAAAGTCTGAGACCGCACATGACCCTCGACACCATCGCGCAGGCGGCCTACATCGTCGCCGCGCTGTTGTTCATCCTGGCGCTCGCGGGCCTTTCCCGGCACGAGACGGCGAAAACCGGCAACGGATTCGGCATCGCCGGCATGGTCATCGCGCTCGCCGCCACCATCACGCTCGCCGTGCAGCGCGAGATCTCCTTGCTCGGCGTGGTGCTGCTGGTCGTGGCGATGGTGGCCGGTGCCGCCGTCGGCCTGCAGCGCGCCCGCGTCGTGCAGATGACCGGTATGCCCGAGCTGATCGCGCTGCTGCACTCGTTCGTCGGGCTCGCCGCGGTGCTGGTGGGCTGGAACGGTTACCAGCAGGTCGAAGCCGACCCCGGAGGCGCGGAAGCGTTGTCCCTCAAGGCACTCGGGCTCGGCGGGATCCACTCCGGTGAGGTGTTCATCGGCGTGTTCATCGGCGCGGTGACCTTCACCGGTTCCATCGTGGCGTTCCTGAAGCTGTCGGCCAGGATCAAATCCGCGCCGTTGACGTTGCCGGGCAAGAACTTCCTCAACCTCGGCGCGCTCGCGGTGTTCGTCGGGCTGACGGCGTGGTTCGTGGCGGATCCGCATTTGTGGCTGCTCATCGTCGTCACCGTGGTGGCGCTCGCGCTGGGGCTGCACCTGGTCGCATCCATCGGCGGCGGGGACATGCCCGTGGTGGTGTCGATGCTCAACAGCTACTCGGGCTGGGCAGCCGCGGCGAGCGGGTTCCTGCTGGAGAACAACCTGCTGATCATCACCGGCGCGCTCGTCGGTTCGTCCGGTGCCTACCTGTCCTACATCATGTGCAAGGCCATGAACCGGTCGTTCATCTCGGTCATCGCCGGTGGCTTCGGCATCGAGGCCGGGCCCGCCGACGACACCGACTACGGGGAGCACCGCGAGATCACCGTCGACGGTGCCGCCGAACTGCTCGCGGAAGCGAGCAGCGTGATCATCACGCCGGGCTACGGCATGGCGGTCGCACAGGCGCAGCACGGCGTCGCCGAGCTGACCCGCAAGCTGCGCGAGCGCGGCGTGAACGTGCGCTTCGGCATCCATCCCGTCGCCGGGCGCCTGCCGGGGCATATGAACGTGCTGCTCGCCGAGGCCAAGGTCCCGTACGACATCGTGCTGGAGATGGACGAGATCAACGACGACTTCGCCGACACCGACGTCGTGCTCGTCATCGGCGCCAACGACACGGTGAACCCGGCCGCGGCCGAGGATCCCGGATCGCCGATCGCGGGCATGCCCGTGCTCAGCGTGTGGGAGGCCAAGAACGTGATCGTGTTCAAGCGGTCCATGTCCTCGGGGTACGCGGGTGTGCAGAACCCGTTGTTCTTCCGCGAGAACACCGCGATGCTCTTCGGTGACGCCAAGGAGCGCGTGGAGGATCTCTTGCGTGCCTTGCCCGCGGGCTCGGCGAGCGGGACGCGCACGCCGTCGGCCGTCGGCTGACCGATCAGGCGACCGGGCCGCTCGCGGCCTCGAACCGGGCCCGGTCCGGCCCAAGCAACGTGTCGAGCTGGGTGGCGCCGCGTTCGTGCGGCTGCCCCAGCGGCACGTCGCTCGCCGCCGTCAGCCGCTCGAACTGCCCGGGCGTGAGGGTCACGTCGAATGCGCCGAGGTAGTCGTCCAGCTGCGCGACCGTGCGCGGGCCGATGATGGGGATCGACGTCGTGGCCAGCCGCGCCGAGTGCTCGCGCAGCCAGGCCATCGACACCTCGGCCGCGGTGGCTCCTTGTTCGTCCGCGACCGCCAAAACCGTGTCGAGCAAGGCTTTCCGGTGTGCGTCCTGCTCGTTGTGCAGGAGGTGCTTCAACGCGGTGTCCGCCCGGCCGCCGCCGTTCGCGGTCCGGTACTTGCCGGTGAGGAAGCCGCCCGCGAGCGGGGACCAGATCGTCGTGCCGAGGCCCAGCGCCTCGGCCATCGGGAACAGGTCGCGGTCGGCGGTGCGCTCGGCGAGGCTGTACTCGGTCTGAATCGCCACCAGCCAAGGGATTCCGCGCAGTTCGCCGTAGGTGACCGCGCGCGAGACCCGCCAGGCCGGGAAGTTCGAGAACCCGGCGTGCAGGATCTTCCCCGACGTCGCCAGCGCGTCCAGGCCGTGCATGATCTCCTCGGTCGGCGTCACCGAATCCGGGAAATGCACCCACAGCAGGTCGAGGTAGTCGGTGTCGAGCCGGCGGAGACTGTCTTCCACGGTCCGGGTCATCGTCTTGCGGCTGTTGCCCTTGGCGAGGATCGACGCGTCCGGTGTGACGGGGTTGGTGAACTTGGTCGCCAGCACGAACTCGTCGCGGTTCTTGCCGAGCAGCGCGCCGAGGATCTCCTCGGATTCGCCGAACTGGTAGCTGTTCGCGGTGTCGATGAAGGTCCCGCCGGCTTCGGCGAACCGGTCCAGGATGGCGCGGCTGGTGTCCGGATCGGCGCCGGTGCCCCACCTGGTGCCGAAGTTGCCCGCGCCGAGCGCGTATTCCGAGACACGCATGCCGCTCCGCCGCGACAAGGTCAGGTGGCGCATGTTCACTCTTTCCGTGCCGTCCGAGGTCCTGCGCCCGAGCGTACGCCAGTGAGTTGGAAAGTCAAACTTACTGCGGCAAAAGGGATTCTCAGCGCGCTATCACCGGGGCGAAGGCGGCGCGGATGTCGTCGTCGGACGGGTCCACGTACTGGTCGGTTCCGGGGCCGTGGTCGTAGTCGCCGAACGTGGTGTACGAGAGGAAATACGGGCAGCTCGTGCCGCCGATTTCGACCGTGGTGTCGGCGACGACGTTGCCGGTGCGCAGTTCGAACGCCCGCACCGGAATGGCGATTTTGTGGAACGTCACGTCAGTCGCGCCGCCCGTGCTGTCGTCGGCGTTGTAGCCGCAGGTCCTGGTCGGGGTTCCGTAGGTCGCGTCCCCGGTGCAGAGGACCAGCACGGCGTTGCCGGGACCGTCGGCTTTCCAGTCTGCGGGGAGCCGGCTGGTGTAGTCGGTGTTGCCGTAGACCAGCGCGTGGTTGACGCCCTTGCCGTACGGCGCGGCGGCGCTGTAATGGCCCGGCGCGGCACAGTACTGGGGCGCCGACTCCGCGCTTCCGCCGAGGAGGGCGGTCACGTCGGCGAGTTCGAGCGCGAGGCCCGCCCGCCGGACGCCGTCCTGGGCCTTGCCGGTGAGTTCGTTTCCTGGGTACTGGTCGAGGAGTTGCTGGTAGCGCCGCTGTGCGTCGGTCCAGTTCTGCCCTGCCAGCAAGGCATCGCCGCATCCGGCCAGTGCCGCGGGCGCGACGCGTGGGACGGCGGTGGCGGCGCGGTCCAGTGCGTTGTGGCCGGCGGGCCGCTGACGGAGCCAGTCGGTGACGGCGGCTGTCCGGCAGGCGTCGGGAGCGGGCAGCCGGCCGAGGAACCCGTCCAGGACGGTGTCGACCATCTTCTCGTGGCCGGGGTATTCCGCCAGCACGGACGAGAGATCGGCGAAACCGGCGGTGAGCGCTACGGTGTCCCCGCTGAGGCCGACGGTGAGGTGATCATAGGCTTCCCGCAGCCGGCCGCAGGCTTGCGCGGTGGTCTCGCCGCGCACGGTCATGGGCGCGTCGACCACCCGGTGGCCCACCCAGACTCTGTCCAAAGCGGACAGTGCCTGGCCGCAGTCTCCCTTGGCGCGAGCGGTGGTCACGGTCTTCTCGATCTGTGCGGCGTCGAACCGGAGCAGCCCCACCGCGATCAGGACCGGGATCGTCACGGCGAGCGCGATCGACCGCTGCCGCCGGACGAGGTTCCACCGGGCGCGGCCGCCGGCGAGGAACCAGCCGTGCCAGGTCATGCCCAGCCACCACACGAGCACCACGGCCTCGAACCACACCGTCCGCGCCACCGTGGCGAGCAGGACCAGCAGCAGCACGGTCACCACGCCGGTCGCCGCCGCGAGCCCGCGCCGGCGCGACAACAGATAGCCCACGCCGAGCAGCGACGCGTTGCCGATCGCCACGGCCAGCGGGTCGCGCGGCGCGGGCTCCGGCTGTTCCTGCGGCTGGTAGTCCATCCGGGTCCCTTCCACGGCGAGCGGTTGCCGGGGGACAGGGTCGCGCCAACGGCCGGGAGGGGTCCCGGCGCCGGCTGGCGCTTCACCGGGCCCCGACGTGTAAGCTGGCGGCCAGCAGGAGCTCCACGTGCTGCCGTGTACACCGGCGACGCCCGGAACACGGACAAGGTCGAATATCGCGATCTTCCTTTTTCACCTGCCGGCACGAACAAAGTCTCGCGACACCAAGCGTGCGATCGCTCGCGCCGCGACCACCGCTCAAGGAGCTTTCATGCCAGTAACCGAACGCCGCACGCCTACGGCCGCGCCGGTGGTGTTCAGCCACCCGGATACGCAGTCTTCCGCCGCGCCCGAGGTGACCGCCGCCGAGCGCGCGCGGCGCGTGCGCCTTTCCGCCGAACCCTTCGCGACCCCTGGCGGGTCGTGCCGGTGACGGTTCCGGCCGCCGCGGCGGCGACGACCACCGGTGAGTACGCGGAACTACTGAACGAGGTGCGCTCGGCGGGGCTGCTGCGCCGCCGTTACGACTACTACGCGCTCAAGATCTCCGGCAACCTCATCATGCTGGCCGGGGCCTGGGTCGCGTTCGCCTTCATCGGCGACAGCTGGTGGCAGCTGATCATCGCCGCGCTGCTGGCCGTCCTGTTCGCCCAGCTGGCGTTCGTCGGCCACGACGCCGGGCACAAGCAGATCTTCCGCACCCGCCGCCCGAACGACCTGATCGGCACCGTGCACGGTGGCCTGGTCGGGATGAGTTTCCGGCGCTGGGTCAGCGTGCACAACCGCCACCACGCCAACCCGAACCACGAGGAGCACGACCCCGACCTCGACATCCCGGCGCTGGCCTTCACCAGCCGCCAGGCGCGGCTGAAGTCCGGGTTTCTCCGCTGGATGGCCAAGCACCAGGCGGTGCTGTTCTTCCCGCTGCTCACCCTCGAAGGCCTGAACCTGCACGTCTCCGGGGTCAGGGCGATCTGGCAGGGGCAGACCAAGGCGCGCCGGCTCGAAGGGCTGCTGCTGACCGCGCACGTCGTCATCTACCTCGGCGCCGTGTTCGTGGTGCTCTCGCCCGGGGTCGCGGTGCTGTTCATCGTGGTGCACCAGGCTTTGTGGGGTGTCTACATGGGATGCTCCTTCGCCCCGAACCACAAGGGAATGCCGACGACGACCGGCGAGTCCGCCGACTTCCTGCGCAAGCAGGTGCTGACCGCCCGCAACGTGCGCGGCGGCCGGATCACCGACTTCGTCTTCGGCGGGCTGAACTACCAGATCGAGCACCACCTGTTCCCGAACCTGCCCCGCGCCAACCTGCGAGCCGTCCGCGCGCTCGTGCGGGCGCACTGTGCGGAGCGGGCCATCACCTACACCGAGACATCACTGGTCGGTTCGTACGCGATCGTGCTGCGGCACCTGCACGGGCTCGGTGCACCACTGCGGCAAGCCAGGCTGGCGCCGGCCTGACGCCGTCCGGCAGCCGCAGAGGGCGCCAGCGGAGCGCGTTTGGGTCGATTGATGCTAGCGTTGGCGGTGGTTAGGCATTGGTCCTTCACGTCTTGGCGCGCAGGATTTCTGCAGCGCGCGACGACGTTTCCCTTCCACATCTCGGATCGGGTTCGCGGCGTCACACGTCACGACCCCGGACTCGCACACGGCGGGGCCGGATAGATTCCGAGAGGAACAGCTTTATGGCACAGGCAGCACTCGTGCAGGGAACCGTCAAATGGTTCAACAGCGAAAAGGGCTTCGGCTTCA
>NZ_DASZWC010000046.1:0-77796 GCF_035546795.1 Amycolatopsis sp. | reverse complement strand
AGTAGGAGGTGAACGTCGCCTCCGGGACCTGCTGCGCCTCGCCGCCGCGTCGGTGCTGTCCGCGTCGGCGCCGTGGCCGGCCCGCCGCGACACCGGTGACCGCGTCCCGGTCGGGGCGCACACCCTGCAGGCCCTCCCGCGTGACGTCCGTGCCCGAGGTGCCGGAGCCCTGCCGCGCGCGCTCGACCTGCTCCTGCTGCTCGTGCCGGTCGTCGCTGCCGGGCATCAGACCCTCCTCCCCGCGGCGAAGGCCGCGACTGCCGTGCCGACGAGAGCCAGCGCGGCCGCTCCCACGCGGCGCCACATGGCCGGCAGGTCCCGGGTCGTCACCACCGGGTCCGGGGGGAGCCCGTACACCTCCGGCTCGTCGAGCAGCAGGAAGAACGCCCCGTCACCGCCCACGCCGTCACCGGGATCTTCCCCGTACAGCCGCGCGTCGGACACCCCGGCGGCCCGCAACTGGCCCACCCGGTACCGCGCGCGCTCGCGTAGTTCGTCCAGCGGCCCGAACTGGATGGAGTCCGTCGGGCAGGCTTTGGCGCAGGCCGGCTCCATGCCCTGGCCGATCCGGTCGTAGCAGAGCGTGCACTTCCAGGCCCGCCCGTCGTCCTTGCGCTGGTCGATCACGCCGTACGGGCAGGCGGGAATGCAGTAGCCGCAACCATTGCAGATGTCCTCCTGCACCACGACCGTGCCGAACTCGGTGCGGAACAACGAACCCGTCGGGCACACGTCCAGGCAGGCGGCCTCCGTGCAGTGCTTGCACACGTCCGACGACATCAGCCACCGGAAGTCGGACTCACCGCGCGTGCCCTGCTCGGCCATCGCAAGCACGTCGGTGTCGTGGTACAGCCCCGGATCCTGCCGCGCGAGCGGCTTGCGCTGTTCGATGAACGCCACGTGCCGCCAGGTGTCCGCGCCGAGCCCCACCGTGTTGTCGTAGGACATCCCGGTCAGCTCGATGCCGTCCTCGGGGATCGCGTTCCACTCCTTGCACGCCACCTCGCAGGCCTTGCAGCCGATGCACACGCTGGTGTCGGTGAAGAACCCCATCCGAGGCGGGTGGTCGCGGTATCCGGTCGCGGAGGCGGGATCGGTCATGGTTCACAACTCCGTTCCGGTGTCCTCGGTGATTCCGGCGCGCCGGTGGTACTCCCGGACGAGCTCCAGCCTCGCCGGGCCGCGCGGGCGACGGCCGGGCCGGATGTCGCACGCCAGCGCCTTGCTCTCCTGGATGTGGCTGTTCGGCTCGAGGCTGATGGACGCCAGGTCGTTCGCCGCGTCGCCGGTGGTCAGCCCGTTCGGGCCCCAGTGGTACGGGACGCCGACCTGGTGCAGCACCCGGCCCTGGACCCGCAGCGGCGTCATCCGGTCGGTCACCAGCACACGCGCCTCGATCGCGCCGCGCGCGGTCACGATGGTGGCCCAGCCCGCGTGTTCGAGGCCGCGCTCCGCCGCCAGCTCGGGTGAAACCTCGCAGAACAGCTCGGGCTGCAGCTCGGCGAGATAGGGCTGCCAGCGGCTCATGCCACCAGCCGTGTGATGCTCGGTGAGCCGGTAAGTGGTCAGCACGAAGGGAAACACGTCCGCGCCGGGCTGCGCGCCGCTGGGCTGGAGCCGGTTGTTCTTGTGCGGCAGGAGCTGCCGCACCGGATTGTGCTGCTGGCCGTAGAGCAGGTTCGTGAACGGCGATTCCTGCGGCTCGTAGTGCGCCGGCATCGGGCCGTCGGTCAGCCCGGCCGGCGCGAACAGCCACGCCTTGCCGTCGGCCTGCATGATGAACGCGTCGGTCCCGGTGAGCGCGTCCGGCCCGGTCGCGTCCTCGGCAGGCTGGAAGTCCGGGGGCTTGGTGGCCTTGAAGTCCGCGACGTCGTGTCCCGTCCACTTGCCCTGCCCGGCATCCCACCAGATGAGCGCTTTCCTTGCACTCCAAGGCTTTCCGTCCGGGTCGGCGGAGGCCCGGTTGTAGAGCACGCGGCGGTTGGCCGGCCAGGCCCAGCCCCATTCGGGCGCGACCCAGTTCTGCTCGCCGGCCGGCTTGCGCCGCGCGGCCTGGTTGACACCGTCCTGGTAGACGCCGCAGTAGATCCAGCAGCCGCAGGCGGTCGAGCCGTCGTCACGGAGCTGCTCGTAGCTCGCCAGCGGTTCGGCATCGGCGTTCCAGCCGTTGATCTCGGCGAGCACGGCTTCGGCCTCCGGCTCGGCGATTTCGCCCCTGGTGGGGTAGTCCCAGGTCAGCTCCAGCAGCGGCCGGTCCCGCTCCCACCGTTCGTCCGAAGTGGACTCGCTCATCGCGGCGGCGAGCAGTTTCTCGCGGATCCGCCGGCCGAGGTGATAGGTGAACCACAGATCGCTGCGCGCGTCGCCGGGTGGCTCCACGGCCTGGTGGTGCCATTGCAGCATCCGCTGAGTGTTGGTGAAGCTGCCGTCCTTCTCGGTGTGCGCGGCCGCCGGCAGGAAGAACACCTCGGTGGCGATCTCCTCCGTGCGCAGCTCCCCGCTTTCGATCTCCGGTCCGTCCTGCCACCAGCTCGCGCTCTCGATCAGCGAGAAGTCCCGCACGACCAGCCAGTCGAGGTTGGCCATGCCCAGCCGTTGCATCTTCCCGTTCGAGGAGCCCACCGCCGGGTTCTCCCCGTACAGGAAGTAGCCCTTGCAGGTGCCTTCCAGCTGCGCCAGCACGGTTTCGTAGGTGCTGTGGCTGCCGGTCAGGCGCGGCAGGTAGTCGAAGCAGAAGTCGTTGTCCGGCCTGGCCGCGGGGCCCCAGTACGCCTTGAGCAGGCTCACCAGATAGGAGCGCAGGTTGCCCCAGTAGCCCTTGCGCGTGCCCTCGGCCGCCACGAAGGTGTCCAGGTTTTCGTTGGTGTGCGCGTGCGGCATCGGGATGTAACCGGGCAGCAGGTTGAACAGCGTGGGGATGTCGGTCGACCCCTGGATCGAGGCGTGCCCGCGCAGGGCGAGGATCCCGCCACCGGGGCGCCCGATGTTGCCCAGCAGGGTCTGCAGGATCGACGCGGTGCGGATGTACTGCACGCCGACGCTGTGCTGGGTCCAGCCGACCGCGTAGGCGAAGGCGCTTGTCCTGTCCCGGCCCGAGTTCTCCGTGAGCAGGTCGCAGACCTGGCGGAAGGTGTCCTGCGGGATGCCGCAGATCCGCTCGACGGCCTCCGGCGTGTAGCGCGCGTAGTGCCGTTTGAGGATCTGGAACACGCACCGCGGGTGCCGCAGCGTCGGATCCGTCCGCGGTTCGGCGCCGACCTCCGCGCCGCCCGAGCCGTGCGCTTCGCCGCGCGCCGACTCGCTCACGGCGGCGCCACCTCGCGTCCGGCTGTCCCACTTCTGGTCACGTTCGCCGGAGGCGGCCTGCACGTCCGCGCCCTCGTACTGCCAGGTCTCCGTGTCGTAGCGCCGATTTTCCTTGTCCAGCCCGGAAAACAGCCCGTCGAGATCTTCGGTGTCGACGAACCCCTCGCCGATGATCGTGGCCGCGTTGGTGTAGGCCAGCACGTACTCGCGGAACTCCTTTCCCTCGCTCAGCACGTGGTTGACGAGCCCGCCGAGGAAGGCGATGTCCGTCCCGGCGCGCAGCGGGACATGGATGTCCGCCAGCGCGCTGGTGCGGGTGAACCGCGGATCGACGTGGATCACCTTGGCGCCGCGGGCCTTCGCCTCCATCACCCACTGGAACCCGACGGGATGGCACTCGGCCATGTTCGAGCCCTCGATGACGATGCAGTCGGAGTTGGCCAGATCCTGCTGGAACGTCGTGGCGCCGCCACGGCCGAAGGAGGTCCCCAGACCGGGAACCGTGGAGGAGTGTCAAATACGCGCCTGGTTCTCGATCTGGATCGCACCCAGCGCGGTGAACAGCTTCTTGATCAGGTAGTTCTCTTCGTTGTCCAGCGTCGCGCCGCCCAGGCTCGCGAAGCCCATCGTGCGGCGGACCCGCGCGCCGTCGGCGTCCCACTGCCAGCCGTGCTCGCGGGCGGCGATGGTCCGCTCGGCGATCATGTCCATCGCCGTGTCGAGGTCGAGCTGCTCCCACTCGGTGCCGTACGGCCGGCGGTAGAGCACCCGGTGCTCCCGCGCGGAACCGGTGGTCAGCTGCAGGCTCGCCGAACCCTTGGGGCACAGCCTGCCGCGGCTGACGGGCGAGTCCGGGTCCCCCTCGATCTGGGTGACCTTGCCCTGCTCGACATAGACGTTCTGGCCGCAGCCGACGGCGCAGTAGGGGCAGACCGACTTGACCACTTTGTCGGCATCGGTGGTGCGCGGGGTCAGCTCCAGCGAGAGCCGGCTCTTCGCCGCCGCGCCCCGCCCGGTGACATCGCCTTGCGTGAACTGCCGGTAGACCGGCCAGTCCCGCACCCATCTCGACAGACCCATCGCTGCCCTTTCCCGTGCTCACGTCCGCTTTTGGAGCGGTACCCCGTCCGGGGAAGGATCAATCCTGTTTCGCGCGGCGCATCTGGGCATCGGCGCGCACCCGCTCAGCGATCCACTGCCGGACGGTCTCCTTCGCGACCGGGTTCCCGTGCGGCGGGTTCGCCCACTGCCGGCTCGTCGGCGGAAGCCCGCGCGCCTCGCGCTCTTCGGGCGCGGTACCGCCGTCCGCCGGCAGGCCCGTCCCGATGAGGTGGGCCAGCCCTGGCGGGATTCCCAGCCGGCGCCCGATCTCCTCGTAGCCGAGTCCGGACTCGGCCAGCTGTCGTACTTGTTCCCTGGTGGGCAAGGCTCCTCCGTCGGCCGTGCGGTGTCGCGCTGCCCGGCCAGTATCGTCGCGACTCTTGCGTCCCGCAAATGTTTGGGATCACCCGTCGCCGTAGCTCGCATCCGCTCGTGGGAATCGGCTACGCCGTGCTGCGGTGGCCGTGTCTTGCTCACGCAGGCTCGGCCCACGTCACGGGCATTGGGCCGGCACCTGTCACATGACGTGCGGTCGCGGGAGGACACCGAACGGCTCACGGGGCTCGTTCGCTAGCCCTGCCGGTTCCACGGCAGCAGGAGCTCTACCGCCGGGCCGCCTTCCCGACGATGGCGGTGTGGGGCGAGAGCGACCAGGTCACCCCGATCGAGCACCTCGACACCGTGCGAGAGCTGCTCGGCCCCGACGAGTGCCACGTGCTCGTCTCGGCGCGGGCCCGGTCGGGTCCACGCCGGCGGCCGGCCTGCGTGTCCGCCTGGTCGGCAAGGCGCCGCGGAACAGCCCGCTCACGAGCGCGAGCACCAGCCCCACCGGGATGCCGAAGGCGAGCCCGAGCCCGACACGCCCGACCGACGTGGCCATCGCCTCGCCGAGGTCGCCGCTCGTGACCAGGGCGACGGCCGCCGACGCGACCTGCGTGGGGGACGACAACGTGTCCTGGGGCAGCCAGCCCAGCGCCGACACGACCTGCCAGACGACGAACAGGGCCACGATCACCACCGTCCGGCGTAGCCGGCGGGCACCCGCAGGGTGCGGCGTTCGCCCAGCAGCGAAAGTTCGCGCAGCCCGGGGGCCGGGATCGCGGTCATGCCTTCCTCCCCGCGGTCTCGTCGCGCAGCGGGACCACCGGCACGCGCGCGGCGCCCGGTGTCCGGCCCTGGCCCCAGCCGATCGCCGCCCGGTAGCCGCCGAGCAGCCCGGACCGGTGCAGGCCGCGCTCATCCGGCGGCTCGGGCCGCGGATGCGTTTCCGGGGCGACGAACAACGCGTCCACCGGGCAGTAGGCCTCGCACAGGAAACAGGTCTGGCAGTCGTCCTGGCGCGCGATCACCGGGACCCCGTCGGCGCCGCGGTCGAACACGTCCGTCGGGCATATCCGCACGCATTTGTCGCAGGACACGCAGCGAGCGGCGGAAACCAGCTCGATCACGACGCCGCCCTTGCGGCGGCGTCTCGCAGCGGTGACGTCCAGGGGTCGTCCAGCCCGCCGGCGAGCAGGCGGTACCGGCCATCCGGGTTCTGCTCCGGGAAGTCGGCGCGTTTGTGCATCCCGCGCGTCTCCTGCCTCGCCAGCGCGGCGGTGTACATCCAGCGGGCGTGCGCGGTCATCGCCGCGGCCTCCCGTGCCCGCACCGAATCCCGGCCCGCTCCGGACAGGGATTGCCTGGCGTACGACCAAGTCCGATCCAGCTCGACGAGCGCCGGGGGCGAGCCGGGAACCGTCGCGCAGGTAGTTCTTGTCGTAGGGCAGCACTTCCCGCTGCACCGCTCGCACCACCTCGCGGTGGCCGTCGGCCGGGCCTGCCGGACCGGTCGGCCGCAACCGTCGCGTCGCGGCGGACGCGCCGAGCGACCGGGCATGCGCGGCTGCCGCGCGGCCCGACCAGATCCCCGAGGACATCGCCCACGCGGAGTTGTGGCTACCACCGCCGGTGAACCCGCCACAGATGAACTCCCGCGTGGCCGCGTCGCCCGCCGTGTAAAGGCCGGGCACCCCGGTCGAGCAGTCGTCGCCGGTGAGCTGAATGCCCCCGGTCCCGCGCACGGTTCCTTCGGCGAGCAGGGTCACCTCGAACCGCTGGGTGAACGGATCGATGCCGAGCCGGTCGAACGGCAGGAAGAAATTCGGCTGTGCCAGGCGCATTTTGTGCCGCAGCTCTTCGCCGGCGTGGTCGAGGCGGCAGAACACCCGCCCGGA
Source organism: Amycolatopsis sp. (assembly GCF_035546795.1). Taxonomy (GTDB): domain Bacteria; phylum Actinomycetota; class Actinomycetes; order Mycobacteriales; family Pseudonocardiaceae; genus Amycolatopsis_E. Next base: position 71,173 of record NZ_DASZWC010000046.1, on the reverse strand, counting down.
CAGCAAAGCGCGCGCGATCACCGAGCGGCCGCGCTGACTTCCGGCGCCTTCCAGCACACTGCCGTCTTCGCGACAGAAGGTCCCGTAGGTGTAGTACGCGGTTTTCGTGACCGAGGTGAACGCCGGGGCGATCGCGTAGGCATTGGAAAACTCCATGCCCGACAACGCCGCTCCGGCTTCCACCGCCATCAACGTGCCGTCGCCGGTGTTCACGTTGCAGCCCAGCGCGCCGGAAAGGAACACACACCCGCCCGTGGCCAGCACGACGGCACCGGCGCGGACGCGGTACGGACTTCCGGCCTGGCGCCGATAACCGGCGGCCCCGGCGACCGCGCCGGAGGCATCGGTGAGCAGTTCGGTGACGGGGCTGTGGTCGAGGATCCGGACCCCGGCCCCGCCGCACCCGGATCCTCATGCGGCGCAGGTATTCCGGCCCTTGCAGACCCTGACGCAGCTGTTCGCCCTCGTCGTCGACCGGGAACGGGTAGCGTCCTGTTTCCGCCAGTTCCCCCATCGCCGCGTAGGTCTGGTCGAGCACGCGGGACATCCAGCCCCGGTCGGCGAGGTGACCGCCGAGCCCTTCCCTGCTCGCCATCGCGGCTTCGCGGCGTTCCGGATCCGGTGGCACATACCAGACACCGGTGCCGGCCGAGGCCGTCGCGCCGCTCGTTCCGCAGTATTCCATCAACGTGACCCGCGCGCCCGCCTGCGCGTCCTTGAGCGCGGCCCAGGTCGCGGCAGGCCCACCGCCCAGGACGAGAACGTCCGTGGAAAAGTCCGTAATACGGAAAACTCTGAACCGGAGTCATGAGGCTTGTCCATGGCCTGGCACGCCCTCCCACATGCCGAACAAGCGTTGATCCACAAAGGACAGTGCGGGGACGTCCCGGATATCGGGCATCGGCGGCGAAGGCTGTCCAGTGGGCGTTCCGGGGCATAGAGTGGGCGGACTGTTCGCCTGTGAGCTTCCTGTGCATAACGGCCCCTGGGATGCGTTCGCGCCGGTTCCGTGCTGATCTGGACTCATGGCGAACTGGGCACTCCGCCCCGGCGCCGTGGTCGTCGTGGCCACGGCGTGCCTGCTTGTGAGCAGCGGCGAGCTGTCGGTCGATCGTGGGGTGGCCGTGACCGAGCCGGTCTCCTCGGTCGCGGATGTCGACAGTGCCGCTCGGGCCCCGCGGGCGAGCACGGCCACCGGGGCCTTGTTCGCCGACGGCAGCCATTTCTGCAGCGCGAGCGTGGTGGACAGTCCCGCCGGGAACCTCGTGCTCACGGCCGCGCACTGCGTCAACGGAGGCAGCGCGGGCTTGTCCTTCGCGCCCGGCTATCACGACGGGATCGCGCCCTACGGCTGGTGGACCGTCACTGCGGTGGCGGTACCCGGGGGCTGGGCCGCCTCCGCCGACCCCGACCTGGACTTCGCGTTCCTGACCGTCGAGCAGGACGGCGATCCGCACTCCGTGCAACAGCTGGCCGGTGCCGACACGCTGGGCTTCGACCGCGGCTACACCAACCCGGTGACCATCACCGGGTACCCCGACACCGGTGACTCGCCGGTGGCCTGCCGCAACACCACCACGCGCTTCGGCCCGTACCAGCAACGCATCGCGTGCCCGGGATTTCCGGACGGCACCAGCGGTGGTCCGTGGGTCACCGCGGTGAACCCGGCGACCGGTGACGGCACGGTCATCGGTGTGATCGGCGGCTACGAGCAGGGCGGCGACACCCCGGACGTCTCCTACAGCGCCTACTTCGACCACGACATCCGGGACCTCTACCGCTCGGTCCTGCACTGAGCACCGGGCCGCTAGAGCCCCAGCCTGCCGGCCAGCCACGGCAGTGAATCGGCGAAGGCCTGGCGCCACAGGAAGAAGCTGTGGTCTCCGCCGGGCACGATGGTGAGCCGGGCATCCATCCCGGCGGCCGCGGCGAGTGGCTGGAGCTGGCGGGCGGCGGCCAGTGGTGCGCCGTCGGCGTCGCCGACCTCGAACCAGCCACCGACGCCCGTGAAACGCTGGTGCGTGAGCAGCCAGCTGGGTTCGTGGCCGTGGAAGTCCGCGAGGGAACCGGAGAACAGCACCGGGACCGTGTCACCGATCGCGTTGTCGTCGCCCGTGCGCGGGCCGAGCAATCCACTGTAGTCACCGAACGTGGCGAATTCCTTGCTGTGCCGCAACACCAGGGTGACCGCGCACGAACCTCCTTCGGACAGCCCGGCGACCGCCCAGTGCGAGCCCGGTGGCTGGGTGAAGAACCGGGCCTCGACGAAGTCCGGTACATCCTTGTCCAGGTATGTCTCGGTGGCGCCGGCGCATTCGGTGTCCCCGTCGAAGGATCCGTTGATGTCGGGCATCACGACGATGGGCGCGGTGCCGTGGTGCGCGGCCGCCCAGGCGTCGAGGGTGCTCGCCGCGCCGCCGCCGTCGAGCCAGTCCGTCGGCGAGCCCGGCGTGCCGTGCAGGAGCAGTATCACGGGCAGTTTCGGCCGTGGCCGGGAGAACCACGCGGGCGGGAGGTACACCTGCGCGGGCCGGGCGGCGAACGCCGAGTCGCGGCCCGGGATGTCGATGCTGATCACCTGACCGGCCGGCGGAACGGTCTGCCTGTTGAGCGCGCCCAGCGATGACGCGTCCCGCCCTGGCAGGCCGATCGCCTGGCCGACGGTGAGGTAGTAGCCGTATTCGGCATTGACTCCGGCGGCGATGTCGGCGCACCCGAGCAGGATCGTGAGCCCGGCGGCCACGATCCGGACCCCACGGCGCCGGAGGCGCCAGGCGAGCAGTCCACAAAGGACCGTAACGGCCAGCAGCACGATCCGTGCGGGCCACCAGTCGGTCAGCGAGAGCTCGGCGAGGGTGTTCACGATTTGCTTCGGGTGAAGGGAAAAGTGATGGCCTGGCGGATGGTGGTGCCGGTGAGCATCATGATCAGCCGATCGATGCCAAGGCCAAGGCCACCGGTGGGCGGCATCCCGTGCTCGAGCGCGGTCAGGAAGTCCTCGTCGAGTTCCATGGCCTCGATGTCCCCGCTGGCCGCCCGCAGCGACTGTGCGTGCAGCCGGTGGCGCTGGTCCAGCGGATCGGTCAGCTCGGTGTAGGCGGTACCGATCTCGGCCCCGAACGCGATCAGGTCCCACCGCTCGGCCAGCCGCGGATCCGCCCGGTGCGGCCGGGTCAGCGGCGAGGTCTCGACGGGATAGTCCACGTAGAACGTGGGCTGCACGGTCTCCGGCTCGACGAGATGCTCGAACGCCGCCACCACCAGTCCACCGGCGGTGGCGTCCTCGCCAAGGGGAACACCCGCGCGCAGGCACCAACGTTGCAGGGTGGCCGTGGTGGTGCCGGGGGTGACCTCTTCCCCGAGCGCGGTCGACACGGCGTCGTGCACGGTGATCACCGGCCACTCACCGGCAAGGTCGACGTCGCCGTCCGGGCGCCGCGCGATCGGGCTGCCGTGTGCGGCGATGGCGGCCCGAAGGATCAAGGCCCGCACCAACTCGCGCATACTGTGGTAGTCCCCGTACGCCTGGTATGCCTCCAGCATGGAGAACTCGGGGTTGTGCGTGGCGTCCACGCCTTCGTTGCGGAAGTTGCGGTTCAGCTCGAACACCCGCTCCACGCCGGCGACGCACAGCCGTTTGAGGTAGAGCTCCGGCGCGATCCGCAGGTACATGCGCTGGTCATAGGCATTGAGATGGGTCAGGAACGGGCGCGCGTTCGCCCCACCGTGCACCGCCTGCAACATCGGCGTCTCGACCTCGAGGAACTCCCGCTCGTGCAGGTGGTCGCGCACCGCCCGCACCACCCGGCTGCGCACCCGCAGCAGCTCCGCCGAGGACGGGTTCACGATCAGGTCCAGGTACCGCTGCCGCACCCGCGTCTCCGGGTCGGTCAGCCCGTTGCGCTTGTCCGGCAACGGATGCAGGCATTTCGCCGTCACCGTCCACTCGCCGACCAGCACCGACAGCTCCCCGCGCCGCGAGGTCACCACCTCACCGGTCACCCCCACCTGGTCACCGAGGTCCACGGTGGACCGCCACAGCCCGTCGGCGGCGAGCATCAGCTGCAGTTCCCCGGTCGCGTCCCGCACGCGGACGAAAACCAGCCCGCCCAGATCCCGGATCGCCACCACCCGGCCGGTCAGGCGCACCTCGTGTCCGGTGTGGCTGTCCGGCGGCAGATCCCCGTACTTGTGCCGGATTTCCGCCAGGGTGGTGTCGCGCGGAAAACCCGGCGGGTACGGGTCGATGCCCGCGGCACGCAGCCGGCCGAGCTTGGCGATGCGCACCCGCACCTGTTCCGGCCGCCGCGGCACCGGTTCGGCCGGTGACGCGCTCTCGATCTCCTTCACCCGCGCCAGGAACTCCTCGCTCACCGGATCCGCGGCCAGTGCCCGGCCCCGGCGGCGCAGGCTCTGCGGCAGGAACCCTTCCAGCGCCCCGGCGACGAGTCCGATCCGCGGCAGCCGGCGGGCCGAGGGGTAACACAGGAACCGCGGCACCCAGTCCGGGCCGTACTTCGCGTTCGACCGGTACAACGACTCCAGCTGCAGGAACCGCGAGAACACCCCCAGCACCGAACGCCATGCCCGCAACACCGGTCCGGCCCCGATCCGCTCGCCTTCGGCGAACACCGCCCGGAACATCGCGAAGTTCAGCGAAATCCGCTGCGCCCCGAACCGGCCCGCCTCCGCCACCACCTGTGCGATCAGGTACTCGGTCAGCCCGTTCTCCGCGTGGCGATCCCGCCGCATCAGATCCAGGGACAATCCGCGACGGCCCCACGGCACGAACGACAGCAAGCCCCGCAACTGCCCGCCGGAGTCGTAGGCCTCGGCCATCAGGCACCGGCCGTCGGACGGGTCACCGAGGCGCGAGAGGGCCATCGAGAAGCCCCGCTCGGTATCCGCCCCGCGCCACTGCTGCGCCTTGGCCCGCAGACCGTCCATTTCGGACTCCGGGATATCGGCGTGGCGGCGTACCCGTGCGGTATAACCGGCGCGCTCGATGCGGGACACCGCCTGGCGCACCGAGCGGCGTTCCGGGCCGGACAACCGGAAATCCCGCACATCGAGTACCGCTTCGTCCCCGATCTCCAGCGCCTTCAGCCCCGCGCGCGCATACGCTCTCGCGCCGCGCTCGCTCGCGCCCAGCACACCCGGCATCCAGCCGTAGGTGTGTGCCTCGGCCAGCCACGCCGCGATCGCCTGTGGCCACGACTCCGGATCGCCCACCGGATCGGCGCTGGCGACGCTCGTGCCGCCCAGCACCCGGTACGTCACCGCCGCCTGGCCGTTCGGCGCGAAGATCACGCTCTTTTCCCGCCGGGTGGCGAAATAGCCCAGTGAATCGTCCTCACCGAAGCGCGCAACCAATGTCCGCAACCGGAGTTCTTCCTCGTCGCTGCGATGCCGCTGCGACCGCACCCCCCGGAAGAACGTCGACAACGTCAGCACCGCCACCGCGGCACCACCGAGGTCCAGCAGCAGATCGATCCAGCCTGGGCCCTCCCGCACCCCCAGGCGCCGCAGTTGCAGCAACTCGCCCGTCGCGTGGTTGGCCGCCCACAGGAAACTGTCGCCAAGCCCGGTCAGCGTCCCCGGGAACACGGCCAACAGGGCCCAGCCGGCGAAGATCACCGCGAGGATCCCGCCGACACCCACCGTCAGCGCGTGTCGCCACGCACCCGGCGCCAGTCGCGCCGGAAAAGCCGGGCGCAGCACGAACAACAGCACGATCAACGCGATGGACACCAGTTCGCCACCGGTCAGCGCCCACGCCGCGGCGGGCAGGTGGCGGGCCGCGCGCCGTTCCGTGGCGAGCAGCCGCGGGGCCCACAGCACCGTCGCCTGGAACACGGCGGTCGTCAGCAGTCCGCCGAGCTGGAAGAGGATCAGCGTGTCGAGCGCGGCCCGCTTCCGCCGCCGCAACGCCGCGCCCAGCACCACCAGCACCAGGGCGATGAGGATGTTCGAGTCCGCCGGAATGTTCAGCAGCCCGAACAGGTACACGGTCCAGCGGTAGAGGGCGTGGTCGCCGCCCGTCAGCAGGAGCACGAGCGACATCACGGCACCCAGCTGCACGACGGTGGCCACCACGCCGCCGGCCTTGCGCCGCCAGCGTGGTACCACGTCGCGCCGTTCAGACAGTGGTGTCGGTGCCATGCAGACTTCCTGGGGTTCCGGGGTCGGGCAGTGGCCACGGGACGATCTCGCCCGCCGTCGCCTGGCCGGGCGGCGGGTTCGCCCCGTTGACCGGGTTGCCCAGCTGGGTGTCCAGCCAGCCGAGCACCGGGGGCAGGTCCGAACGGACCGCGTTGAGGTTGTGACCGGAGGCCGGCAGCACCCACGTGGTCAGCTCCTCGGGCGGCGCCGCGGCCGCACGCAACCGGCCGAGCGCGGCCACCTCGTCCGCGGCGGCGGCGTCCGCGGTGACCAGCATCCGCACCGGCGACGGGTGTTCCCGCAGCGTGGCGCTCACGTCGTTGGCGTGCTGGATGTCGGCGCGGCCGCGGAACAGGTCACCGGTCTCGACGTCCTGCGGTGTCTTGTCGTAGCCGCTCATACTGGCCGCGACGGAGTACCACTGGGGATGGCGGGACGCGAGGTTCAGCGCGCAGTACCCGCCCGAGGACCAGCCCGCGATCGCCCAGCCCTCCCGGTCGGCGCGCACGTGCAGCTCCCGCAGCGCCCAGCCGCGCACGTCCGCGGACAGGAAGGTGTCGTCGGCGGGCCCGCCCACCGCGTCGACACATTCCGGATCATGCGTCAACCGCGGTTCCCCATTGGGGTCGGGCACGATCACCACCGTCGGCGGCATCCGGTGCGCCGCGATTTCCCGGTCGAGCAGATCGGGCAATCCGTACAAGGTGGCGACCTGCCGCGGTTCACCCGGAAAGTGCGGAATCCATTCGATCACCGGAAACCGGAAACCGGACCATTCCGGCTGGGTGTACCCGACCGGGAGATACACGTCGACGTCCCTGGTGAGCCCGGTGCGCCTGCCGGTGACCGTCAGGTGCAGCATCGAGCCCTGCCCGGCCGCCGCACGCTCGCCGACCGTGGCCAGCGTGCGGGGCAGGTCGCGACCGTCCGGGCCCGCGTCCGCGACCGTCCCCTCCCCCGGATTCGGCGACGTGCCGATCAGTGAACCCAGTGTGGGATAAAAGCTTCCGGCCGAGTTCACCGCCAGGCCGCAGGCGGCGACCACCGCCACGACAGCCACCACAGTGGTGATCACCCGCCCGGTGACACGGCGCTTCCAGGCGTCCCAGCGCCACGGCACCAGGACCACGAACACCAGCGCGAGCACGGCCGCGCCGAGGACGACCGGGAGCGTGTCGATCCGGATTTCCGATGCGTGCACGCGTGCAATTCAACCGGACGGCCGACCCGGATTCGCAGCGCCCATCCCCTTTTCCCGCGCTCAGCGTCCTCTCAACGGGAAGCGCATATAGTCGGCGGGGAACAATTTTGCCGAAGGCCCGGGAATTCATCCACGCTTTGAGCCGCCGATATTCTCCGCGCTTCACCCGGACGTCGGCGATGGCGACGGTGTTCCCGGCGGGCAGGCCAGCCGCGACGCTGCCCGCGCGCGGTTCGCCCGCGATCCAGAGCCTGCGGCGAGTCAGGAGTTCAGCGGCCACGTCCGGCGGAGGGTCCCCGATCCGGAAGCGAGCCCGCACAAGAGGGCAACCAGCGCGGGCACCGGCAGCGCCCACCGGAGCACGCCACCGGCGACGATCTCCAGTCCGAGTCCCAGCGCGGAAACCATCACGACGACGGCTGTCCGGAAACGAAGTCGCGCGCGGCCCCGAGCGCCGGATCCCAGCGCGCCCGGAGCCGACAGGTCACTGTCGGGCAATCCGGCGAAAACGGTCCCGGGATCGGTCGCGGTCACCCTTGGCCGCGGCGACCGCTCACCGGTCACCCAGCCCGGCAGGCGCCGCATGAAGACCAGGACCAGCGTGCAAGCGAAGCCCACGGCAAGACCGGCCGGCGTCGCCGCGGTCCGGGCACCGCTGAGGTGGATCGCGGCGGGCACAGCAAAAAAGACCGAACATCCGCCGGCGTGGACGCCACGTTCTACTCGCCTCGGACACCATCGCGCGATCGTTTCCACAAGAGACGGACCGGGTTGCCTGACTCGGCGCATCGGCAGCGTCCGGCGCTCCGTAAAGCGCGCGAGTGAACCCGGACGGAGGAATGCGGGGTGCAGACGCAACGCACACCGGCCGGGCCGCGTCTTCCTCTTCGTGCGTTCACCGAAGACCCGAGCAGCCCTGATCCTCGCCGCCGCGCTCCTGCCGGCGGTTTCCGCGTGTACCTCGCAGGTCACCGGTTCCGTCCCTGAACCGGCGACTGCGACGAACGCGGCGGTAGTGACCATTTCGAACAATGGCGCCACCGGCCTCAATCCCGGCACCCCGGTCGTCGTGACGGCGGCCGGGGCGAAGCTCACGAAGGTCACCGTCACCAATACCGCGAAGGGAAACACCGTCCCCGGCGGTCTTTCCGCGGACGCCACCCGCTGGACGTCGAGCGCGCCGCTCGGGTACGGCGCGGCCTACTCGGTGGTGGCCGACGCCACGGGTGCGGACGGGAAACCGTTGGAGCAGAAGGGGACGCTCCACACTCTCACTCCAGCGGCACAGGCGTATCCGGCCGTCACCCCGGCGCCACCGTCCCCCGGGCTGACGTTCGGTGTCGGGCAGATCATCGGCGTCTCCTTCGACCACGCGGTCACCGACCGCGCGGCGGCGGAGAAGGCGCTGAAGGTGACCACCAACCCGCCGCAGCAGGGCAGCTGGCACTGGATCGACAACAAGACCGTGCACTACCGCCCGCCCACCTACTGGCAGGCGGGCACCACGATCACGCTCGCGGCCGACGTCTACGGCGTCGATCTCGGCGGCGGGGTCTACGGCCAGACCGACCGGAGCGTGACCTACCGGATCCACGACTCGTGGATCGCCAAGGCCGACGGCAACACCGAGCAGATGCAGATCCTGCACAACGGCACGGTCGCGGGCACCATGCCGATCAGCCTCGGCAAGGACGCCACGCCCACGCACGCCGGGCCGCACGTCATCTCCGACAAACAGCAGCAGGTGGTGATGGACTCCTGCAGCTACGGCGTCTGCCCGCCCGCCCCCGGCGCCTACCACTCCACCGAGTACTGGGCCGAGCGGATCTCCAACGACGGCGAGTTCGTCCACGAGAACCCGAACACCGTGGGAGAACAGGGAAGTTCCAACGTCTCACACGGCTGCATCAACCTCAGCCCGCAAAACGCCCAGGCGTTCTTCGCCGAATTCGGGCTCGGGGACGTCGTAGAGGTGACGAACTCCGGCGGCCCGCCGCTGCCGGTCTACGACACCTACGGAGACTGGGAGCTCAGCTGGGCGGACTGGCAGGCCGGCAGCGCCTTGCACTGATCAGCCGCGCCGAACCGGCCGGCACGGTCACCACCGTGCCGGCCACCACGAATCCCGGATATACCGGCCATCCGCCTTTTCCCGCTGCCCGTGCTCACAGCCGGCGCCCCCTTGGGGGCGGGCGCCCGCTGCCGCTTGTATCGTGCCGCCGGTGTTGTCACCACCGACGATCGTCGCCACCTCGGTTCCCGAAGCCGTCCGCGACCCGCTGCCCAGCCGCCTCGTCCGCACCGCGGCCGGCTGCCTGGGCACCGCGGCCGTACTGCTCGTGCTATTGCACCTGGTGCGAGGACTGGGCGGTGCCGGCAATCCTGTCACCGACATGCTCAGCGACTACGGCCTGGCCCGCGGCTGGTGGCTGTGGGACCTGACGCTCGTGCTGGTGAGTGCCGGTTCGGCCGCGATCTCGGCCGCGCTGCGCCGGATCGGCGCCCTGTCCGTGCCCGCACTGTCCTTTTTGGTCCTTTGGTGCCTGTCGCTGTGCGCGGTGGCGGTGTTCACCAAGGACCCGCAGGGCGGTGCGGTCACCTTCACCGGAAAGCTGCACCTCTACGCCACCGGGGTCGGCTGTGCCGCGCTGCCACTGGCCGGCCTCGCGCTCGCGGCACGCCACCGCGCACATCCCCGCTGGTCCCGGTTCGCGCGCTGGAGCCGCGCGCTCTCGCTGGCCTCCGTACCGTTCTTCCTGCCCTTCATCGTCCCGTTCGCGGCGCACATCCTGTTCGGGATGACGCACTTCCCGACGATCGCGACCGGTCTCGTCGAACGCGCGATGGCAGTGTTCGAACTGTGCCAGCTCACCCTCCTGGCCTGGTGGGCGCGATCCCCGCTGCCCGGACAGTTCTTTGTGGACGCACATTCTGGTTGACCCGGACTGCCCCATTCGTCCCTTGTGGACGGTGCCACCAGGCAGGCAGGCAAGTACACTGGCGGCAAAACGGCGGGGGTCTGATGTCCGGTCGAAAAGGCGTAACCAGCACCAAGTTCCGGCTCGCGCTCGGGGTCGTCCTGGTGTGCGTGCTGGCCGGCGTGCTGGTCATCGTGCTGCACCGGAGGGAACCGGCGGGCACGCCACCGGCCGCCGCGCCGGGCACCGCCACCGGCGCTTCCTGGGTCGTGGCCGAGAACCAGAAGAAGGGCTCTCCGGGATGGGTGATCCCAGCCGGGCACGACCACGGCATCGCGGGCTTCGCCGACCACGTCGCGGCGACAGTGGGGCAGCAGGTGAAGCTCTACGTGTCCAGCGACGCCCCCAGTTTCCACGTCGAGGCGTACCGCGTCGGTTACTACCAGGGCACGGGAGCCCGGCTGGTGTGGCAGTCCGCGCAGGTGGCCGGCCGTGTGCAGCCGGCCTGCCCGGTCACGCCCGGGGTGAACATGGTGTCCTGCGACAACTGGGGCCCGTCACTCACCGTCCCGGTCACGGCTGATTTCGTGCAGGGCGATTACCTGGTGAAGCTCGTGGGTGCGGGCGGGCAGCAGAGCTTCGTCCCGCTCACCGTGTGGGACCCGGCCAGCCACGGCACGTACCTGCTCAAGAACGACGTTTTCACTTGGCAGGCCTGGAATCCCTACGGCGGCTACGACTACTACACCGGCCAGGGCGCCTGCCCGCGCAACGTGTACCCGTTGTGCTCCCGCGCCCGGATCGTCAGCTACGACCGCCCGTACGGCGACGAACAGGGCACCGGCGACTTCCTGTGGCTGGAAGCGCCGCTCGTGCGGTTCATGGAAGAGCAGGGCCTGGACGTGTCCTACACGACCGACACCGTCGTCGCCGAGCATCCGGACACGCTCGCCGACCACCGCGTCCTGCTCTCGCTCGGGCACGACGAATGCTGGTCCCTGCCCGAACGCCAAGCGGCGACCGCCGCCGGGCAGCACGGCCTGAACCTGGCGTTCTTCGGCGCCAGCGCAGTGCTGCGGCACGTGCGCAGCCAAGCGTCGCCGCTGGGCGCCGACCGCGAGGTGGTCGACTACCGCGACTCGAAGTCCGACCCGCTCAACGGGCACGGCGATCCACGCGAGGTCACCGGCAACACCTGGTCCGCGCCCCCGGCGAACTGGCCGGAAAGCCCGTTCGTCGGCGAGTCCTACAACGGCTTCCTCAACCCCACCGTCTACGCGGGCCTGACAGTGACCGCCGCGAACTCCTGGCCGTTCGCCGGCACCGGCCTGCACGACGGATCGGTGCTGCCCAACGTGATCGGCTCCGACGTCGACAGCCTCGCCCCGCCCGCCGGCCACCCCGCCGACGTCCAGATCCTCGCCCACTCCCCGCTGCCCGCCGACCGCGCACAAGCCAACACGCGCGACGGCGCGGTGTTCTACTCCGACATGACCTACTACACCGACCCCGCGAGCGGCGCCGGAGTGTGGGACAGCGGCACCAACAACTGGATCCCGGCGCTGGAACCGTCCGCCGGCGAAACCCCCGCGACCGCCCAGCTCGTCCGCACCATCACCGGCAACCTCCTCCGCCTCCTCGGCCAAGGCCCCGCCGGTCGCTCCACCCCCTCGACGGGCAACAGCGAGCAGATCTACCACCATTGACCGCGCGCCGGTCGGGCCGGCCGCACGAGCCACCGAGAGCGGTGCTAGAGCCGCCAGTGGATCTCGTCGGCCGGGTGGTAGCCGCAGTGGGTTCCCGTGTGGATGGTTCCGCGCAGGTGCAGGCCGAGTTCGGGGTGTGCTTGGAGGATCCGGTCGAGTGCGTCACGGATGCGGGCGGTCACCGCTTTGCGGGCGCGTTCGGTGTCGCTGCCGAGGCGCCGGGGGCGCCCGCCCAGTCCGGCGGCCGCGGTGATCTGCCGGACCAGTTCGGTGCGTTCTGCTTGGTGGCGCTGGGCTTCCGCGTGATCGGCCGCCTCGGCGATGGCCGTGTCCAGCTGGGCGATCCTGGCCCGGTAGGCGCGCCGGGCCTCCTGGTCGAGGAGCGGGTCGGCGCCGGTCGCGGGTACGGGCCGGCCGAGCAGTTCGATGGCGGGTACGTCGCTGCCCGGTGCGGCGAGCAGCCTGGCGAGGTCGGCCAATCCCTTCGTATGCGGCAGATGCACTTCCTGGCCTTGGAAACGGAGTGTCCACACGCGACCGTTCCGGTGGAACACGCACGCCCCGGCACTGCGCAGCTTCGCCAGCTCGGCGCGGCTGCGCTCGGTCCACGCCGGCGCGCCGAGCCGCTCATGCTGGGCCACGGCGGCGTCGAGGCGGGCGGTGGCCTCCTCGTGCCTGCCCAGCGCGGCGCACAACATGCCCAGGTGATGGTCGACCGCGCCGGAGTAGGACGCGCAGCCACCGACGACCACGTGCGTGCCCGCGTAGTCGACCAGCCGCGAGTAAGCCTGCTCACGCTGCTCGGCGGAGCCGACCGCGGCGGCCACGGCCGCGGCGAGCGCGCACATCTCCAGGTGGTACTGCTCGGGCGCGGCGGACACGGCGAATCCGGTGAACTCGGCCCGTGCCAGGTCCGTGGCGCCGGCGGCGAGCATGGTGGCCGCGCGGAGCAGGGGCAGCATCGGCGCCACCGGATCGGCCAAGTCCAGCTCCAGCACGGGCTCGGCCGCGGGCACCGGGGCGACGAGGCCGACGGACAGGCGGAGTGTGCCGTGCACGGCGAACGCGTCGGGCTCGCCGATCATGAGCCCGAGTTCGAGCGCCTCGTCGGCGAGAGCGAGGGCGTCGGCCGGTTTCCCGGAAATGGTGATCAGCGTGGCCCGGCGGCTCAGCGCGGCCCACCGTCCGCGGGCGTGGCCGAGCCCTTCCGCGAGCTGGGTGTAGCTGTGCAGGAGGGCGGTTCCCTCGGGGGCGCCGAGTTCGATGAGAGCGGTGGCCCGTAGGAGCACGGCCTGTGCGGCCAGGTCGCGGTCGCGAGCCTTCTCGGCGGCGTCGGCCAAGTCGGTGAGGATCGCGAGGCGCTCTGTCGCGCCGCCCGGCCGCCAGTGGACGTCGTGCTGGGCGAGCAGCACGCGGGCCAGCGCGAGCGCGTCGTCGGCCTCGGCAGCGAGCGCACCGGCTTCGCGGACGACAGCGGCCACGCGCTCGGGCGAGTGGTCCGCGCTGCCGCGCAGGTCCCGGCCGAGTGCGGTGAGCAGCTGCGACCGCAGCGCCAGTGCATCCGGTGGCAGCCCGTCGGCGGCCTCGGACAGCAGGCCAAGGTGGGTGGCGCCGGCGGTACCGCTGCGGAACCCGAGCCCGTGCAGCCCGAGCGCCGCACCGGCGAGCCCGTACGGGTCGCCGGTGCGGCGGCCCAGCTCGGCGAGGTCCCAGTAAGCGGCCCGGGCGGCGGCCGTGTCCCCGGCGTGGTCGAGCGCCTCGGCGAGCCCGACGAGCAGGTCCCGCCGCTGCGGTCCGGCGGAAGCGCCACCGGCCAGGTCGAGGGCGGCGAGCGCGTCGCGGTAGCAGGCCGCGGCGTCGTCGTGCGCCGTGCGCAGGGCCGCCTCCCGCCCGGCGAGCGCGCAGTACCGGACGGCGTTGGCCGCCAGCTCCGGCCCGGCGGCGAGAAACTGGGCGGCCACCTCGCTGGCCGCCACCGCAGCGCCGGCGTCGCGCAGCTCCCGAAGGGCGTGACCGGCCTGCGCGTGCAGCGCTGCCCGGCGGCGGGCCGGCAACCCGTCCAGCAGCGTCTCCCGGTACAGGTCGTGACTGAACCGCAGACCCTCGGGCGAACGGGTCAGCACCCGCGCTGCCGTCGCTTCCTCGAGCACGTCGGGGTCGGCGCCGGTGAGCCGCCCGAGCAGCTCAGGGCGGACCACCTGGCCACCGCAGACCGCCGCGGCCGCCAGCAATTCCGCGCACGGCTGGGACAGTCGGGCGAGTCTGCTGAGCAGGATGTCGCGCACCGTCTCCGGAACGGCGTCCGCCGCGCCGGGCCCGGCCTGCATCAGCCGTGTCAGCTCGCGCACGAACAGCGGGTTGCCGCCGGAACGCCGCCATACCCGCGCGGCGAGTTCACCGTCCGGCCGGGGTCCGGCGACGGCCGTCATCACGTCCGCCACCTCGTTCGCGCCGAGCCCGGACAGCGGCACGACCTGAGCGGGGATGGCCAGCCCGCCGTCGAGTTCGCGATACGCGCCGAGCAGCAGCACGCGTGCCGGGCCGAGGTGACGCGCGAGGAACGCCAGCATCCGCAGCGACGCCTCGTCCGCCCACTGCAGATCGTCGAGCACCACGACCAGGCCCGCCGCCCGGCTGAGCCGGGTGAGCAGCCCGGCGGTCGCGTCGAACAGCCGGAACCGCGCGTCCGCCGCGTCCGCGCTGCTGACCGCGGGCAGGCCGGGCGCGGGCCCGAGCAGCTCGGCCGCCGTACCGAGTTCGTCGGCCGGGACCGCGCGCAGCGCCTGGATCCACGGCCAGTACGCGGGAGCGCCACCGTCCCAGCACGTCGCGCGGGCCACGGCCGCGCCGCGCTCGGCGGCTTCCCGCGCGAGCGCGGCGAGCACCGCGGTCTTGCCGATGCCCGGCTCGCCGGTGACCAGCACGAGTTGCGCGGTCCCGGCGAGCGCGTCGTCGAGCGCGGTGCGGACGACGGTCAGGACGGCATCGCGGCCGAAGAGGTTTTCCGGCACGGTGCCCAGCATGCGCCCGGCTACGGCCGCAACTCCAGCAGCAGGTTCATCGGTGCGTCGACCGCCAGCGGCCGTACTGTCCGGAATCCGGCCGCCGCGGCGACCTCTCCCAGTGCCGGCGCACCGGCCAGCGTGCCCAGCGGCGCGGTCGACGACTGGGACAGCGCGTTGGGTGTGCACACCAGGAAGGACACCGCATAGAACATCCGGCCCGTCGGGTTGAGGTTGTCGGCGACGCGGTCCCCGCCGGGCGGCTCGACGAGCAGCACGGCCCCGTCCGGTGCCAGCGCCTGCCGGGCGTGCACGAGCGCGCCGACCGGGTCGCCGAGGTCGTGCAGTGAGTCCACAAAGGTCACCAGCCCGTAACCGTGCCCGGGGAAGTCACTCGCCGAAGCGACCTCGAAACGGACCCGGCCGGCGACCTCGCTGTCCGCCGCGGCCGCCCTGGCGGCCGCGATCGAGCGGTCGTGGTAATCGAAGCCGACGACCGTCGCGGCCGGGCATGCCTGCGCGATCATCCTGGTCGGCGCCCCGTACCCGCAGCCGACGTCGGCCACGGTGCCGCCCGCCCGCAGCGCCTCCCGGACGCCCGGCAGGTCGTCGATCGCTGCCGCGAGCAACTCCGTGTCGAGGCTGCAGCGGGTGAGGGCGTCAGTGCCGGCCCAGTGCTCGGGATCGCGCTGATGCCAGCCGAACCCGGAGCCGCCGAGGAACGCCTTCTCCAAGTCGGCGAAGGTCGCGCCCATCGACGCGAGCATGTGCGCGCAGGCATCGACGATCGCCCCGCCCGGCGCCCGCAGCATCGCGACCTCGACCGGCTCGGGCAGGCTGAAGGCATCGGCGCCGGCGTGGTATTCCAGGTAGCCGGCAGCGGCCTGCGACCGCAGCCACTCGCGCACGTACGGTTCGGTCAGCCCGGTCCGCGCGGTGACCTCCGCGGTGTCGAGCGGACCGGCCCCGGCCAGCGCCGCCCACAGCCCGTGGCGGATGCCGAGCGCGGTCAGGAGTATGCCCAGTCCCGCCCCCAGCTCGGTCACGATCCGTTCCATTACCTGGTCCGGCGAGGTTTCGGTGGATGTCGTCATGGTGGCCTTCCCTTCTCGAGGGTTCTCACCTCCTTGGCGCCAGATCCGGTCTGGCAGCCCGCCAGGACGCTTGAGCTAGAGGTCGATGACGACCTTGCCGTGGACGTGCCGGCCGGCCTGGAGCTCGGCCGCGCGGCGGATCTGCTCGACCGGGAAGCTGGCCGCGACAGGGACCCGGAGCCGGCCGGCCGCGACCAGGCGGGCGATCTCTTCCAATGCGCCGGCAGGGGCGTTGGCGCCGTTGGCCGCCGACACTCCCTCGGCCTGCGCGGCGATGGTGCAGATGCGGCCGTCCGGGACGCCGAGTTTCCTTGCGGTGTGCACTGTTTCCGTCCCGTGCAGGTCGATGGCAGCGGTGATCCCGCCCGGAGCGAGGGCTCGGACCCGGTCGGCCAGGCCGTCGCCGTAGGCGACCGGCTCGGCTCCGAGCTCGCGCAGGTAATCAGCCGAGCCCGCCGATCCCGTCCCGATCACGCGCGCTCCCGCGATCCGGGCCAGCTGGACGGCGAACACCCCGACCCCGCCCCCCGCGCCGCCGATCAGGACGGTGTCGTCCGGGCCCGGCCCGACTACGGCGAGGGCGGCGGACGCCGTGCGGCCGGCGATCGTGAGGGTGGCGGCAGTGCGGTCGTCGACGCCGCCGGGAGTGTGATGGGCTTCGTTCGCCGCGGTCGCTCCGGCCGCGTCGACCACGACGAAGTCGGCGACCGCGCGGGACAGGGCGCCCCCGAACACCCGGTCGCCGGGCGCGAATCCGGTCACCCCGGCACCGACCTGGTCGACCACGCCCGCGTAGTCGGTCCCGAACCCGGCCGGGAGGCTCAACCCGAACCGGGCGGCGATCTCCGCGTCGGCGGTCATGATCCAGTCCATCGGGTTGAGACCGGCCGCGGTGACCCGCACCCGGAGCTGTCCCGGGCCTGCCCGCGGAGCGGGAATCCGCCGGATGCCCAGGACTTCGGGACCGCCGAACGAATCGAGCCGGACCGCTCTGCTCCCGGCTGTCGATCGGTCACTCTGTTGCCGCATGTGCCTCTCTCCTTGACCTCGAGCGAAACGGACTATGCTCCGTTTACAAGAGCGACCCTAACACAATCGGAGCGTGATCCGTTTGAGTGCGGCGGAGGTGCGTGGACCACGGGCGGACGCGGTCCGTAACCGCGACCAGTTGCTCGCGGTGGCGACCCGCATGTTCGTATCGGCCGGCACCGAGCCGTCGATGCGGGCGATCGCCCGCGAGGCCGGAGTCGGCATCGCCACGCTCTACCGGCATTTCCCGACGCGCGAGTCGCTGGTCGACGCGGTCTACCGGGACCAGGTCGGGCGGCTGACGGCCGGCGCCCGCGAACTGCTCGGCCGGCTGCCCCCGGCCGCGGCGATGCGGCGCTGGATGGACCTGTTCGGGGACTGGATCGCGACCAAGAACGGCATGCTCGACACGCTGCTCGCGATGGTCGAGTCGGGCGAGATCGCCCACGCACGCACCCGGACCGAGCTACTGGCGGCCATCACCACGATTCTCGACGCCGGCCGCGCGGCGGGCGACCTCCGCTCCGACGTGACCGCCGAAGACATCGCCGCCTCCCTCATCGGCATCTTCACCGTGGCCCCCCGGCCCGGACAGGAAGCCAAGGCCGGCCGCCTGCTGGACCTCCTGCTCGACGGCCTCCGCCCGAGACGCGAGATCTGACACCGCACCCATCGCGATGCCCACGGCGCGCACCGTCCACAATCCACAGTCTACAGTGGACGATCACCGACGTCTAGCGCACCGGCATCCGGGGCAGTGCCGGGCGCTTCGCGGAGTCGATCATGCCGAAACGGGCCACGACGTCCGGCGGGCCGCTCTTGTCCACCCGCGCGACGCTCGTTCGGCCGAAAATCAGCAGAAGGATCTCCAGCGGTTCGCCGGTCAGTGTCACCACCGGCTCGCCATGCCGCAGCGTCGCCCGGTCGCGATCGGGCCACACCGCCTCGATCCCGGCGCCGGACGGTCGCACGATCCGGACGAAGCCGGGCAGCTTGGACCACATGGCCTCCTGCACGGCGCCGATGCCGGTCCGCGGCGGCATTCCGTTGGCCCGGCGGACATCCTCATGGTGAATGGTGTACTCGCGCAGGAACATCCGGTTGCGCACCGCGCCGAGCGCGAGCGGCCCGAACGAAGGCCCGGCGCGGAACCGACGGACCAGATCAGGCCAGTCGCGTTCCCGTTCCCGGTGCACCATGCCGTCGTAATACCGGCGGGCCCGTTCGTTGTGGTCGCCCATCAGGTGCCCGAACCACGCGTCGGGGCGCCGTTCGAAGAGGACGAGATGGATGCAGACGTCACGCGCCGACCAGCCCTCGCAGCACGAGGGTGCGTCCGGTCCGACTTCGAGCAGGGTCTCCGCGAACGCCTCGCGCTCGGCGGCACCGGTGCGATCGTGGCCATACATGTCGGCGAACCGGCCGGCCATCGACATGGAATCCTCCTTGGATCGCAGCGAGGCCACTGCAACCGGCCGCATCTGCGCAAGCCCGTTTCTGACACCATGCTACCCCGCAGGCATCGATTCTGTGAACAGCGTTGACTGGTCCGGTTTTCGCCTCTACCGTCTGTCGCTAGCCACCGGCTAGCCGGCACCACCACCGGTAATCCTCAGAGCGGAGGATGCACGTGGATCCAATTCAGGTCGGCCATTATCCCGTTACCGACGACTTCTTCGGTGCGCCGTACATCGACGTCGACGAACAGCGCGAGGAACCGATCGCGCATCGCTACATCCACGGCGGTTTCGACGGCACGAGCACGCGTTTCGCGTTCTGCTATCCGCCTGCCGAGCTGTATCGCGGACGGCTGCTCCAGCCACTCGAGGGCGCCAATGCCGGACACGAGAACGTCAACACCGGCCCGCTCGGTCTCGTCACCGGCGGCCTCGAGATGACCTTCCGGCTCGGCGGCTACACGGTCGAGTCGAACATGGGCCACATCGGCGACGTCATGGATCCGAAAGCCGGACCCGACCCGACGATCTACGGGTACCGGGCCGCGGCCGAGTCGGCGCGATTCTCCAAGTTCGTGGCCGCCCAGATCTACGGCACTCCGCCCGCGTACGCCTATGTCTATGGCGGCAGCGGCGGCGCACGGCGCTCACCCCTCTGCCTCGCCTACGCACCGGACGTCTGGGACGCCGCCCTTCCCTACATGGGCGACGCGCAGGACGGCGAGTACGGGGACCTGAGCCCGCTGCGGAACGGTACCCCGAACTTCTCCAGCATGTTCAACGTGCAACGCGTGCTCGGCCCGAAGATCCAGGACGTCGTGGACGCCATGTCGCCCGGCGGCAGCGGGAATCCGTTCGCCGGCCTGGACACACACCAGCGCGAGGAGCTGGCCACCGTCTACCGGATCGGCTACCCGCGCGGCGACGAATCCTTCATCGCCCAGCCGATGGGCCAGATGTGGCTGTGGGCCTCGATGGCCAACCGGCTGCAGGCCGACTATCCGGCGTACTGGAAGAACTTCTGGACCAAACCCGGCCACGTCGGCTACGACCAGCCCGCGCTCGTCAGCGATGACCTCATCGATCTGCGGACGACCGTCGCGCGCGTGCTGTACGCGAAGGACCTCGTCGAGGATCCGGCGTTCCAGCGCCCCGAACTCGACCAGACCCGTTCCCTGGCCACGCTTTTCGCCGGAATGAACAACATGTGGGACGTGCCGTTGGCGATACAGCTGGCCGACACGCCCGACGGCTACCTGCTCGGGGCCGGTGTCGAGCTCACCAGCGGCGCCGCGGCCGGGCGTCGGCTGTATGTCCTCAATGGACACGACGACGTGGTGCTCGCCGACAGCGACGGCGAAGCCAGCAACCTGCGCTTCACCGGCGTCGAACCGGGCGACTCGGTGCACGTCGAGAACCGCGCTTTCCTGGCCTACTGCTACTACTACCGGCACCACCTCCTCCCGTGGGAGCCCGAGTACGACTTCCTGCGTCTGGACGGCACGCCCATCTACGAGCAGTACGAGCTGCCGGAGATGTCGCCGTTCATGGGTGTCCGGCACACCGGCCGGATCGAGGGGAAGCTGATGTGGGTGCACCACACCCACGACTCCTCCCTCTGGCCGCCACAGGGACTCGGCTTCAAGGCGAACATCGAGCGCGAGTACGGCGTCGAGCAGGCCCGCAAGAAGTTCCGGTTGCGGTGGACCGAAAACGCCGAGCACGTTCCCCCCGCGATGGCCGCGTCGTCGGGACCGCGGGCGAACAACACGTGGCTCGTGGACTATCAGCCGATCATCGAACAGAGTCTCGTCGATCTCATCGACTGGGTCGAGGAAGGCGTCGAACCGGCCGACACCGCCTTCAGCTATCGCGACGGTGCGATAGTCCTGCCGGGCACGGCCGCGGAGCGCGGCGGTATCCAGCCGGTCGTCTCGGTGACGGCCAACGGTGGCGCGCTCGCCGACGTCCGCGCCGGCGAAGAGGTCACGCTGACCGTCCACGCCGAAACCCCGCCGGGCGCCGGAACGATCGTCGGTGTCCAGTGGGACTTCGACGGATCCGGCGCGTTCCCACAGCGCGAGCAGGTCGACGGAACCCAAGCCTCCGTAACGATTTCGACCAGCCACAGCTATGACGCGCCGGGCACGTACTTCGCGACCGCCCTCGTCGAATCGCACCGCACCGGCGATGTCGGCGCCACCGCGAGGCGCATCCCGAACCTCGCCGCCGCACGCGTCGTCGTCCGCTGACCGACGGCACACCGGGCTCCACGGGCTCAGTTCGCGGACCCCGCGCCACCATTCGCCGGGGCCCGGCCAGTCAAGGAGATCAAATGCAGCGTCGCACAGTGATGTCTTTAACCGCGCTCGTACTCGCCGGGGTGGTCTCGCTGGCCGCGTGCAGCTCGTCCGGTACCGGATCGGGCCCATCGCAGGCGCCGGCTCCGGCGCCGGCCGAGGAGCCGGGCTCCCCCGTCGCGGCCAAGATCCTCGTGGTCGGCGACTTCACCAGCACCATCCCGTTCACGCTGCCGGAGATCGTGCCGATGGTGAAGGGCGTGCTGCACAACTTCCCGAACGTCACCGTCGAAACATGCGACGCGAAGGGCGCCGCCGCCGGATTCCTCAGCTGTGAGCAGCAAGCCGTCACCGACAAGGTGGCGGCCGTCGTGCTCGGGTTTTCCGCGGGCGCTCAGGACATGAGTGTCCTGACCACGGCCGGCATCCCGATCATCGGCAACGGCGACGCCCACAGCGCGAACAGCTACCCGCCGGCGGAGTCGTTCTCCGAGTACGTGGCACTCGGTGCCGGGCTGGCCGAGACCGGGTGCCGGCAGCTCGGCGTCGTCTATCTGGGCGGCTCGGACTTCCTGGTGGACAACATCAAGACGGGATTCGAGGGCAAGGGCGGCAAGGAAGTCGCCAGGGCATCCGTCGCCGCCAACGCCGCGGACCTGACGCCCGCCGTCGCGAAGGTCACCGGCGCGGGCGCGAAGTGCGTCGCCGTGAGCCTCACGCCCGCGGCCGCGGCACAGGCGCTCATCGCACTCAAGCAAAGCGGCTCGTCGCTCACCATCGGCGGTATCTCGGCGATCTTCAGCCAGCAGGTGCTCGACTCGCTCAAATCGCTCGCCGACGGGCTCATCGTCGTCGACGTTCAGCTCAACGCGGCCGACAACGCGCCCGGTCTCACCCAGGCCGCGAACGCCATGCACTCCGTCGACCCGAAGGCCGCCATGACCCAGCAGGCCGTCAGCGCGTACATCGACGCGAAGCTCATCGCCGCCGCGCTGCCCAAGGTCAGCGGGGACGTCACGAGCACCTCGCTGGCCACCGCGCTGGACGGGCTGCGCGACGTCGACATGGGCGGCGTGATCCGTGCCTGGTCGACGATTCCGGTGCAGAGCCGGACATTCTCCCGGATCTTCAACCACTACGGGATCAACTACAAGATCCAGGGCGGGAAGTCGGTCCGCCAGGGCGACTTCTACGACATCGGCCCCCTGCTCGCCGGCAAGTGACGGGCGAGGACCGGGTATGACCGAGATCTGGAGATTCGCGGCACTCGGGATGGGGGCGGGCGCGTTGTACGCGCTCGCCGCCGTCGGCCTGGTGCTGGTGTACCGCGGATCCGGCGTGGTGAACTTCGCGCAGGGCGCCATGGGCATGGTCGGTGCCTACGTCTACTTCGAGGCGAGCGAGCAGCACGGGCTGTCGCAGACCGTCTCGGTGCTGTGCGGTCTGCTGGCCTCCGCGGCGCTCGGCGCGCTGTTCCATCTGCTGATCCTGCGCCGGATGGGGGGCGCATCGGCGCTCGCCAAGATCGTCGCGACGCTCGCGCTGCTGGTGGTGCTCGGATCCGCCGCCATGCTGCGATACGGGCAGCTTCCCCAGCTGGTGCCGTCGATCCTGCCGATCGAGCCGGTCAACGTGCTCGGTGCCGAGATCGGCGCGGACCGGATCTGCATCTTCGCCATCGTGCTCGTGCTGACGGCGGTGCTCTGGCTGGTGTACCGGTTCACGACGTTCGGGCTCGCGACGACGGCGGTCGCGGAGAACCCGCGCGCGGCGGGTGCGCTCGCGGTGTCGCCCAACCTCATCGCGGCGGCGAACTGGGCGATCGGCTCGGCACTGGGCGCGCTCGCCGCGATCCTGCTCGTGCCGATCACCGGGCTGGGCAGCGCGAACCTGACCTACCTCGTGGTACCCGTCCTCGCCGCCGCGGTCGTCGGCCGGTTCTCGTCTTTCCCGCTTACCCTGCTGGCCGGTCTCGTCATCGGCATCGCCCAGTCCGAGGTGACCCGGTACGTCACCGAGCCCGGCTGGGGAACGGCGGTGCCGTTCATCCTCGTCGCCGTCGTGCTGCTCGCCCGGGGCCGCTCGAGGGCGGGCAAGGACGAGCGGTTCGGCCGGAT
Organism: Amycolatopsis sp.; assembly: GCF_035546795.1. Taxonomy (GTDB): domain Bacteria; phylum Actinomycetota; class Actinomycetes; order Mycobacteriales; family Pseudonocardiaceae; genus Amycolatopsis_E. Next base: position 48,187 of record NZ_DASZWC010000046.1, on the reverse strand, counting down.
GCCGCGGCTGGGCACCGGGCGCATCCCGGTGGCCGCCGTGCTGACCGCCGCCGCGATCGTGCTGCTGTGCGTCTGGGTGATCTTCCCGGCCGCCTGGGTCAACGCGGTGCAGGCGCAGCTGCTCGGCGCGATCATCCTGATGTCCTTCGTCGTCGTCACCGGGTACGCCGGCCAGCTTTCCTTGATGCAGGTCGGTTTCGCCGGCGTCGGCGCGCTCATCGCCGGGTGGCTCGTGGCGGACCACGGCTGGCCCTTCGAATTCGCGTTACTGGCGGGAATGCTGACGGCCATCCCGGTGGGGCTCGTCGTCGGCTTGGCCGGAGTGCGCACCCGGGGCGTCCACCTCGCCATCCTCACTCTCGGCCTTGCCATCTCGCTCGAGGCCGTCGTCTTCGGGAACTCGACCTTCTCCGGCGGCCCGTCCGGCTACAACGTCGGCGACACAACGGTTTTCGGCATCGACGTCAACGGGCTGTTCCACCCCGAGCGCTACGCCACCTTCGCGCTGATCGTGCTGGTGCTGGTGGCATTGGCGACCGCCAACCTCCGGCGTTCCCGTGCCGGCCGCCGGCTCATCGCGGTCCGGACGAACGAACGCGCGGCGGCCGCGCTGGGCGTTTCGGTGCTGCAGGCCAAGCTCTACGCCTTCATGCTCGGCGGGATGATCGCGGCGCTGGGCGGTGTGCTTCTCGCGTTCCGCAGTCCGGCGCTGCAGTTCACCGGCTTCGCCGGACTCCAGTCCGTCTCGGAGATGCAGTACGCGGTGCTCGGCGGCGCGGGCACGCTGATCGGGCCGCTGGTCGGCAGCTCGTTCCAGCCGGACTCGCTCGGCCCGCAGATCTTCAGTTTTCTGGGCACCGACGTGGCGCTGTACATCGCCTTGGTGAGCGGCGCCGGACTGCTGTTCATGCTGACGATCGCGCCCGACGGGCTGGGGTTCCAGATGCTGCCGTCCGACCGCGTGAAGGCGGCTGTGTCGGCCCGGCTGCGGTGGAAACGAGGCCCTCGCGAGGCCCAGCCGGCTCCGGAATACACCACGGTCCGCGTCCCGGCCCGCACATTGGAACTGCGCGACGTATCGGTCCGTTTCGGCGGGGCCACGGCATTGGACCGGCTGTCGCTGCGAGTACGCCCCGGCGAGATCGTCGGGCTCGTCGGCCCGAACGGCGCGGGCAAGAGCACGACCATCGACGCGATCACGGGGTTCGCCGCACTGACCACCGGCAGTGTCCACCTCGGCGAGCTGAACCTGGCCGGGCTCAGCCGGGAGCGACGTGCCCGCGCCGGAATCGGCCGGTCGTTCCAGTCATTGGAGCTCTTCGACGACCTGACGGTGCGGGAGAATCTGCAGACCGCGTGCGACGAGCAGGATCTCGCCGCCTACATCACCAATCTGGTCGTCCCCGGGCGCCCGCGGCTGACCCCGGCCGCGCTGGCGACCGTCGACGACTTCGGCCTGACCGGGTTCCTCGACACCAAGGTGTCCGGCCTCGACTACGCCCGGCGCCGGATGCTCGCCGTCGCCCGCGCCGTCGCGGGCGGGCATTCCGTGCTGCTGCTCGACGAACCGGCGTCCGGTCTCGGCGAACCGCAGGCCCGGCGGCTCGCCGAGACCCTGCGCCGGCTCGCCGACGAGCGGGGTATCGCGGTGTTCCTGGTGGAGCACAACATCGACATGGTGCTGCGGACGTGCGACCGGATCTACGCGCTCGACTTCGGGGTGCTCATCGGTGAGGGCACCGCCGGCGAGATCCGCGGCAACCCGAAGGTGATCGAGGCCTACCTGGGGACGAGCAGGTTCACCGCCGCCGCGACCGCGAAGCCGGTGAATCCGCGATGACCACCGACGCGGTGCTGGAGGCACGCTCGCTCACGGTGGGCTATGGCGCGATGCCGGTTGTGCACGACCTGGACCTCGTCGTGCGCAAGGGCGAGGTCGTGGCGTTGCTCGGCGTGAACGGTGCGGGAAAGACGACCACGGTCCGGGCGCTTGCGGGTGACCTGAAGCCGTTCGCCGGCGAGGTGTGGCTCAACGGGCGGCGCGTGACCGGGCCCGCGCACCGCCGGGCCAAACAGGGGATGCGGTACATCTCCGAGGAACGTTCGGTGTTCATGGGCTTGTCGGCGTCGGACAACCTGCGGCTCGGACACGGGCAGCGGCAGCGCTGTCTCGAACTTTTTCCCGAGCTCAAGCCTTTGCTCGGGCGCAAGGCGGCGCTGCTGTCCGGCGGTGAGCAGCAAATGCTGACACTGGCCCGCGCGCTGTCGGCACAGCCCGAGGTGCTGCTGGCCGACGAGCTTTCACTCGGCCTCGCTCCGCTCGTCCTCGAACGGCTGCTGCTCGCCGTGCGCGCCGCCGCGGCTGCCGGCGCGGGCGTCCTGCTGGTCGAGCAGCATGTCCGGGACGCGCTGGAGGTCGCGGACCGCGCCTACATCATCAGTCACGGTAAGGTCGTGCTTCAGGGCGACGCCAAGGATCTCAAGGATCGCATCGGCGAGATCGAAGGCACCTATCTCGCCGGAGCGGAGCTCGGACTCACCGAGGCGTGACGTGCGGGCGCGGCCCTGAGGATCGTCATGACCGAGTCCGCCGAGCGCGGCCAACCGTCTAAGGACACGTCGCGTGCCAGCAGCGAAGTCTCGCGCCACTCTCAACGCCGACGATATCGTCGAGGCCGCACTGACCTTGATCCGCGAACGCGGGGTCGACGGATTCTCGATGCGACAGCTCTCCGAACGGCTCGGTGCCTCGCTCGGCGCGACCTACCGCCACCTGCCCACGAAGGACGCGCTGCTCCAACAGTGCGGAAAGGCCGTCTTCGACCGCAGCTGGCGCCCGCTGCAGGACGGCGAGGAGCCATTGGAATGGTTGCAGGCTCAGGTGATGAGCCTCTACCACGTGCTCGGCGAGCACCCCGGCCTCGCGTCCTACGTCATCCGGCGGCCGCAGGCCAGCGCCCGTGACATCGTGGATCCGGTGCACGACGTGCTGATCAGTTCCGGGTTCACCGAGGACGAGGCGATCACCACCGGCTTGGTGCTCACCCTCTATCTGGCCGGTGCGCTGCTCAGCGACTTCGAGCACTCGGTCGCCGTCGAAACAGCCGACGCCGGCGCGCTGGTCGCCGCGGGCGTCAGGTTCATCCTCGGCCGGCGGTGACCCCGGGGCGCGTGCGCGTCAGCCGTGGTTGACCAGCCCGCCGTCGACGAGGAGATCCGTTCCGGTCACGAACTCCGCGGCGTCCGAGGCGAGGAACACCGCGGCGCGCGCGATGTCTTCGGGCAGCCCCAGGCGCGGGACGAGCGACTGCCCCAGCAGCGCGTCGCGCGCACCGGGTTGCGCGAGCTGTTCCGCCGAGCCGGGGGTGTCGATCGCACCGGGGCTGATGCTCACCGCGCGAATCCCGTGCGGCGCGCCCTCGGCAGCCATCACGTGCGTCATCGCGAGCACGGCGGCCTTCGTCGCCGAGTGCGCGATTCCGCCGGGGCCGCCGCCATGACCGGCGACCGACGCGGTGTTGATGATGACGCCACCATCGGCGCACAAGTGCGGCCAGGCGGCCTTCGTGGTGGCGAAGACGAGGCTGAGCTCGTTGCGGATCGAGAAGTCCCAGTCCTCGATGCTCATCGCCTCGATCGTCGCGAACACGCACGCGGAAGCGTTGTTCCACAGGATGTCGATGCGCCCGTGCGTCTCCACGGCGAACTCGACCCAGCGCTTGCACTGCGCGAAGTCGCCGAGGTCGATCGGCGCCAGGCCGTGCATCTTCCCCCCGGCCGCTTGGACGAGGGCGATCGTCTCGGCATTGCCGTCGACGTTCAGATCGCAGCCCACCACGGTGGCGCCTTCCGCCGCGAAACGCAGCGCACCCGCGCGGCCCATCCCGCTACCGGTCCCGCTGATCAACGCGACCTTGCCCTCGAGCGCACCCGCCATGACGAGTCACCTTTCGTGTCAGCCTTACGAGACGACCACGCGTGCCTGGCCGATCGTCTCGATGCGGCAGCGGCGCGCGTGGACATCGCCGTCGCGGTGCGACGTTACCCGGGCCGTGACGAAGTACGTTCCCGGACTGTCGTAGCGGTGCGCGGTCGAGCACCCGAGTTCGGCGGCACGGCCATCGATCCCGGCCTGCCGGAGCGGGAAGGTCCCGGTGCCGTCCACGTCCCACTCGATCGAGACGATGCCGCCGGCTCCGGGCGGGACGGCGGCCTTGACTTCCATGGTCACCGTCTCGCCCACGCGCACGTCCGCCCGCTCCGCGCCGTTCGCGGTGACAGACGCGACGGGCTGGATGCCGCCTCTCTCGGCGGCGCTCGCCGGCAGCGAGACGCGGCCGTTGTCGAAGGTGTACTCCGTGCCGCTCGGGGCGATCCCGTTCTCCACCCAGTCGATCAGGTCGATCATCGACTGCTCGGTGATGCCGCGGGAGTCGATCAGGCGCGTCGCCGACGCGCGGTGTGGTTCCGGCGGCACCATCTCGTACGGGCCGTGCTCGGCGAACTCGGTCCAGCGGATCCGGAAGTTCTCCCGCGCCCCGGCCTCGCCCTGGGCCTGCCGCACCGCACGGTGGTAGAGGGTGCCCCAGGCCGGCCAGACGGACGAATCGTGGGTGTGGTGGATCCAGAGCACCTTGCCCTGGTACCGACCGGAGTAGCAGACCCCCATCAGCGGCGACATCCGCGGAACGGGATGCTGCGGGTAAATCGGACTGCCGTCCACCTGCTGATGGGCGAACGCCGGATCGTCCATCACGTGATGGCGGGCGAAGTAGCAATAGGCGAGGAACTTGCGGTTGTCGACGAGAACGCGGTCCCCCGGCCGGACACCCTTGAACCGCAGCACGTTCGCGTCTCCCTGGCCGTCGCAGGCGAAGACGTCACCGGCCGCACCGGTGGCGTACAGGGAACGGCCGGCCGCTTCGCCGCTGAGGATCTTGACCCCTGTTCCCACGCGGTAACCTCCGTCGAGGCCTTCGATCTCGACCGCGTACGGGAACTCGTAGGCGTCGCCGCCGGCCCCGACGATCGCCGCCAGGATGCGCATGGTCTGGTAGCCGGGCCCGGCGAATTCGGGCAGCTCGTTGAGGTCGCGGGCCGACAGCGTGCGCACGACCGTCCCCTCCTGGTTGATCAGGTCGTCCTCGACGAGTTCCGGCGCGTCGTGCCCGACGTAACCCGGCTTCGTCCAGAAGTTGTCGAAGTACTCCGGATCCTCGCGGTACAGCTCGTCGGCCAGCGAGGTCCACAACCACATCTGCCCCATCGGCTCGCTGATCATGAACTCGCAGCCGCGGGGAAAACCCTGGCGGTACAACGAAACCAGCTCGTCCCGCTCGTGCGTGGCCAGGCCGTCGAAGGGGTCGCCGCTGCCGCCGGGCGCCATCCGGTCGGCCAGCTCGATGATCTTGCCCCGGCCGAGGATCCGCTGCACGTTGAACATCTGGCCGAAGGACATGATGCTGCCCGCCTGCACGCGCCGGGTGTTGCCCGGTTCACCGATCTCGCCGCCGCTGGTCGAGGGCAGGCAGCCGTCCCAGACTCCGGGCGCGTTCTCCAGACACAGCGGCGATCGCCGTCCGCCGCCACTGCCTCCCCACACGTAGCTGTACCGGGGTGCGCTGCCGTAGACCTGCGCGGCGACGAACTTCGACAGCCGCGCGCTCTCGGCACTGGCGCGATGGCCGTAGAGCGTGGCGTCCTCGCCCGCCGCGGGGTCGAGGTCGTCACCCTTGTGTCCCTGGTTCGACTCGACCATGTACCCGCCGAGGTGAGCGCTCAGCGCGATGCGCTGGAACATCTCGCCGAGGACCCCGGCGCCGAAGGTCACCGCGTGCCCGCCGTTGCCGCCCTCGAGGGGCTGGAACATGCGGCCGGTGTAGCTCTCGGCCGGCGGGAAGTAGAACGCGAACTCGGTGTCCGTTCCGGCGAACCCACCCTGGACGAACCGATGCGGCGACGGCCGCTCGCGCTGCTCGTCGATCTCGATGAACGGTGCGCCGAAGAAGTCGTCGGTACCGACGTACCCGGACAGGTCGATTGCGCTCATAGGGCGGCCCCGCCTTCGTCATCACCCGCTCCGCTGCGAGCCGCACCAGCCTCGCAGGACGCCCGGCGCGAAGTCAACAGCGTTCACTCTGGATGTGGACGTCGTTCGCACCGGCGGGCTCCTGCCGCGCCGGGAACCCGCCGGCTCGCGGCCGGCGCGGCTGGGCTCAGCGGGGGCGCGGCGACAACTCCACGACGTCCCCGGCGCGGGCCAGCCGGATCGGGCCACCGAATTCGGCGGCAGCGTCCTCGTACAACGCGTCCAGCCAGTCCCGTTCGGTGCAGGCGAAATGGGTCAGCATCAGCTCCCGCGCGCCCGCGCGTGCCGCCACCCGGCCGGCGTCGCCACCGCAGAGGTGGCCGTGGCCGGTGGTGTCCGGAGCGCTGAGCGTGGCCTCCGCCAGCAGCAGGTCAGCCTCCGCGGCGAGCTTCGCCGTGGCGTCGGTCATCCCCGTGTCGCCGGTGTAGGCGAGCGTCAGGTTCGGAGTCTCCACGCGAATGCCGCAGTTGGGGAGCACGTGGCGCAGTTCGTGCAGGCCGACCGTGGTGTCGCCGATCTCGAACCGGTCCCCCGGCTGGTACTCCCGCACCGCGAACGCGCGCTCGAAGGCCTGGTCCAGCATCGGCATCGACGTCACCGGGAACAGCCCGGCCCAGCGGCCGAACAGCTCGCGCGCCCCGGCGGGCACGAACAGCGGCACCGGCCGCAGCTCCCGGCCGCCGGTCGACGGCCCGCCGGGGAAGTCCAGCACGCCGGAGATCAGCGACTTTCCCAGTGGCAGCAGGTCGTAGCAGTGATCCGCGTGCAGGTGGCTGATGACGACGGCGTCCAGCGCGGCCGGTTCGGTCACCGCGGACAGCGCGGTGGCGATTCCGGGGCCGCAGTCGAGGAGCATCCGCGTCCGCCCGGTTTCCACGAGGTAGCCGGAACTCGGCTGACCGCCGGCGGGCATGCCCGACCGGCATCCGAGAACGGTGAGCTGCATACGGTGCCTTCCGATCTGCCGATGTGTTTTCCCGCGCGTGCACCGGCGGCCGGTGGCCCGCGCTGGCTTCCTGGCAGCATGACCGCTGCCGGGCCGGTGTACCGCCCGGTGCGGCGAAGATCGAATGATCGATTGGCGGCGCCTATCGCGTCTTCAGAGGTCCAGCACGAGCCGCCCGGAGCGGGCGCGCGAGACACACACCATCATGGTCCGGCCGTCCGCCCGTTCCTGTTCGGAAAGTACGGAGTCCCGATGGTCCACCTCGCCCGCCAGCACCGCGGTCTCGCAGCTGCCGCAGGTGCCCTCGCGGCAGGACGAGGGCATCGGGATCCCGGCCGCGTCCAGCGCGTCCAAAAGGGACTCCCCCGGCCCGACGTCGATGGTCCGCCCGGAAACCGACACCACGAACCCGGTGGTGGGCCCGGTCTGGTCCCTGGCGTGGAAACGTTCGACCCGCAGCCGGTCCGGCGGGCACACGCGTTCGGCCGCGGCCAGCAGGGGCTCGGGGCCGCAGCAGTAGACCGGCGCGGTACCGGCGGCGAAGATTTCCCGCAGCGGCAGCAAACCTTGCTCGTCCTCGGGCAGCACGTGCACGCGGTCGCCGTAGCCTGCCAGTTCATCGAGGAAGGCCATCCGGGACCGCCGCCGCCCGCCGTAGTACAGCCGCCACCGCGCGCCCGCGGCGTCGGCCGCGCGCAGCATCGGCAGCAACGGCGTGATCCCGATCCCGCCCGCCACGAACACGTACTCCGGCGACGGCTTCAGCGGGAAATTGTTGCGCGGTTCACCGACGTTCAATGTCATGCCCTCGGTCACGGTGTCGTGCAGGTGCAGCGAGCCGCCGCGGCCGGATTCCTCCCGCAGCACGGCGATCCGCCAGCGGTCGCGTGCACCCGGGTCCCCGCACAACGAGTACTGGCGCACGAGCCCGGGCCGGACCTCCACGTCGACGTGTGCGCCCGGGGCCCACGACGGCAGGCCGGCTCCGGTCAGCTCGATGGCCACCACATCTTCGGCCAGTATGGTTTTCGCCGTAACCCGGACGGTGTGCACGCGTTCCTCCTCGTCCCGAAACGCCTTCCAGCGTCGCGAAAACCGCCACCGATGCGCGGGGCGCGCCGGTATTCGACTCGCCCGATTGGCTTTCCCAATGAACCGGTGGCGGCGCAGGTGCCGGGCCGAAACTGATCGCATGGACACGCGAGAACTCGCCGACCGTACCCGCCGTTTCGTCACCGAACAGGTCATCCCGGTCGAACGGGAGATCGTCGCCGACAGCCGCCCGATGGACGACGCGCTGCGCCTGGAGCTGCAGAAGGCGGCCAAGGACGCCGGGGTGTTCGGGCCGTTGTCGCCAGTGCGGTACGGCGGGCTGGGGCTGGACACCCGCGGGCAGGCACCGGTGCTGGAGGCCGCGGGCACCAGCCTGATCGGCCCGCTCGCGCTGAACTGCTGGGCACCCGACGACGGCAACATCCACCTGCTGGCGCACGCCGCCAACGCCGCGCAGGCGCAGCGTTATCTCGCGCCGCTGGCCTCCGGCGAGGTGCGCTCCGCGATCGCGATGACCGAACCCGCGCCGGGTGCCGGTTCGGATCCGAGCATGTTGCGGACCACCGCCGAGGAGGTGCCCGACGGCTGGATCATCAACGGCGCCAAGCATTTCACCACCGGGGCCGACGGTGCCGCGTTCGTCATCTGCATCGCACGCACCGAGGACGGGCCGACGATGTTCCTGGTGGACAAGGGCAACCCCGGGTTCGAGGTGGGCCGCCGGATGCCGACGCTGGACCACACCAGCGCGCCGGGCGGGCACTGCGAGGTCACCTTCACCGACTGCTTCGTGCCGGACGAGGCGGTGCTCGGCGAAGTCGGCCAGGGCATGGAGTACGCGCAGGTCCGGCTCGCCCCCTCGCGGCTGACTTTCTGCATGAACTGGCTCGGGCTCGCCGTGCGCGCGCAGGAACTGACCGCGCGGCACGTGTCCGGGCGGGAGGCGTTCGGCGCGCGCATCGGTGACCACGGCATGGCGCAGGCGCAGCTGGCCGACAACGAGATCGACATCGAAGCCTCGCGCGGGCTGATCCTGCGTGCCGCCACCGCGATCGACACCGACGGCGCGGCGAGTTCCGCGGCCCGGCATTTCGCGTCGGTGGCGAAGACCTTCGTGTCCGAAGCCGTCTGGCGGGTGCTGGACCGCGCTGTCCAGCTGCACGGGGCGCTCGGGGTCACCGAGGATCACCTGGTGGCCCGTTTTCTGGTCGAGGCCAGGGCGTTCCGCATCTACGAGGGGCCGTCCGAGGTGCTCCGCTGGTCCATCGCGCGGCGTGTGCTGCGCGCCCACCGCTGAGGGGAAGAACCCATGACAGACACCACGCTTTCGTTCTCCGCCGCGTTCGCCGCGGCCGTGACCGGCGCTCCGGACTACGGCAAGCTCCGCGAGATCTCGTCCACGCTGGTGCCCTTCGGCAACCACGCCGGGATCGAGATCACCGAGATCGCCCCGGAGCGCGCCGTCGCGGAGATCCCGGACGAACCGCACCTGCGCAACCACCTGAACACGGTGCACGCCGGGGCGCAGTTCCTCGCCGCCGACATCGCGGGCGCCTGCGCCTTCGTCGGCGCCGTCGCGCCTCGACTGTCCACTGTGGATCTGCTCGTGCTGCGCACCGCCGGCTCGGCCTTCCGCAAGCCCGCGACCGGCCGGATCCGGGCGGTCGCCACCGTCAACGAGCGCGACGCGAGCGCGGTACTGGCCGGCACCGGCGGTCGCTTCGATCTGGACGGTCGCGCACACCTCTACGACGAGGCCGGGGTGCTGGTGGCGAAATTCAGCTTCGAGTACGTCTGCACCACCTCCTGAGAGGCACCCGGATGTCGGAGTTCTCCTCGCTCGAATCACTGGCCGTGCAAACCGGCGACGGCGCTTCCTTCGTGATTCGCCTGCTGCCGCACCAGAATCCGACGGCGCCGATCGTGCTGCTGCTGCCGGCCATGGCGCTCAAGGCGAAGTTCTACCTGCCACTGGCCAAGGCGCTGCGGGCCGCCGGGCTGTCCGCCGCGACCGTTGATCTGCGGGCGCAGGGCGAAAGCGGGCCCGCGCTGCGTGAAGGCCCCGACTTCGGGTACCGCGAGCTGATCGAGGTCGACATGCCGGCGATCGTGGCCGCGCTTCGCGAGCGTTTCCCTGGCGTACCGCTGTACTTGTTCGGCCACAGCCTCGGCGGGCAGGTGGCGCTGTTGTATGCGAGCGCGCACCGGGACCAGATCGCCGCCGTGGCGACGATCGGGACGGGCACGGTGTTCTGGCGTGCTTTCGGCCCGCGCCGGTGGGTCGAGGCGTTGTGGAAGATCCAGTGGATCGGTCTCGTGGCGCGCTTCAAGGGCTGGTGGCCCGGCGGTGTGCTGATCCCCGGCGCGATGGCGGGTGGCGTGATGACCGACTGGGCCCGGCATTCCCGCACCGGCCGGTACTCGCCGCGCGGCACCAAGCGGAACTACAACGTGCTGCTCAAGGCGCTGGATCTGCCGGTGCTGCTGATCTCGCTCGACTCCGACACCCTGGGCCCGAAGTCCAATGTGGACTTCCTGGGCACCAGGATCCCGGCGGCGAAGCCGGCCGGCTGGCATATCGGGGCCGACTCCGGGGTCGCGCACCGGGATCACTTCGAGTGGATCAAGGACAGCGACGTCATCGCGCCCGCGGTCGCCGCCTGGCTGACCGAGGGCAAGCCGCCGGCGTGAAGCGCTACACGGCGGGACGGGTGTTCGTCGGTGACGGCCGCGTCCTGACGCCGGGCGGCGTGCTGGTCGAGGGTGGCGTGATCACCGGTCTCGACGAACGACCGTCGCGAGTGGACTTTCCCGGCGCGACCCTGCATCCCGGGTTCATCGACGCACACGTCCACCTCGGTTTCGACGGTGGCGGCGATCCGGTCGCCACGCTCCGCGCGGCCTCGGACGCGGAGCTGCTGGAGTCGATGCGGCAGGCCGCGAAGGCCCTGCTCTCGGCCGGCGTCACCACGGCGCGGGATCTGGGTTCACGCGGGTTCCTCGACATCGCGCTGCGCGAGTCGCTCGACGCGCCACGGCTGTTGCTGGCCACCCGGCCACTGACCCCGCCCGGCGGGCACTGCTGGTACCTCGGCGGCGAAGGCCGGGGCGCCGGTGAGCTGCGGAAGCTGGTCCGGGAGAACCAGGAAGCCGGCGCGGACTGGATCAAGGTCATGGTGACCGGCGGGCACACCACCGAGGGCTCCCGCGCGTGGCGGACACAGTTCGACCGGGCGGAACTGGCCGCCGCGGTCGACGAAGCGCACGCGCTCGGGCTGCCCGTGGCGGCCCACGCGCACGGCACCGGGGGAATCGCGCTCGCAGTCGACTGCGGCGTCGACACCCTCGAGCATTGCACCTGGCAGACCGAGGACGGGTCCGGCGGCTACTCGCCCAGGATCGCCGACGCGATCGCGGCGGCCGGGATCCCGGTCTGCGCCACCTTCAACCCGCAGCTGGCGGCGATCCCAGCGTTCGCGGGCCCGCGGCGACGGGTGATCGCCGACATGCGGGCCCGGGGTGTCCGGTTCATCGCCGGCACGGACGCCGGGGTCGTCGGCACCCCGCACGCCGGGTTCGGTGACGGGCTCAAGGCGATGGCCGGGTACGGGTTCACACCCGGCGAAGTGCTGCGGTCAGCGACGATCGACTCGGCGAAGGCGCTCGGGATCGACGGCCGGACCGGCAGCCTGCTGCCGGGCAAGGACGCGGACCTGGTGATCTCCTCCGGTGGGCGGCCACTGCTCGTGGTGGCGCGGGGACGCGAGATCAGGTGAGCCTCAAATGGAGCAGGTACCCGCCCGAAGTGCTGCCCGCGTGGGTGGCGGAGATGGACTTCCCGGTGGCACCCGCGATCACCGCCGCCGTCCGGGAAGCCGTCGAACGCGGCTTGTTCGGCTACAGCACCGATGCCGCGAAGGCAGATCTCGCCGAGGCCTGCGCGCAGTGGCTGTGGGACGCCCATGGCTGGCGGGCCTCCCAGGTGCACGTGCTGCCGGACGTGCTGAAGGGCGTCGAGCTCGGCATCGCCCTGCACTCGCCGGAAGGCAGCCCCGTGGTGGTGCCGACGCCGGCCTATCCCCCGCTGTTCGACGTGGTGCGCCAATGCCGGCGGCCGGTCGTCGAAGTGCCGATGGACCTCGGCCGGATCGAGGGCGCGCTGGCGGCCGGAGCACGCACGGTGGTGTTGTGCAACCCGAACAATCCACTGGGGACGGTCGCGGCGGCCGATGACCTGAAAGCGCTTTCCCACCTTGTCGACCGGTACGGCGCCAGGGTGGTCGCGGACGAGGTGCACGCGCCGATCGTGTATCCCGGCCACCGCCATGTCCCCTACGCGGCCGTGTCCGACGAGGCCGCGGCCCATACCGTGACCGTCGTATCGGCCTCGAAAGGCTGGAACCTGGCCGGGCTCAAATGCGCGCAGGCGATCGTTTCCCCGGCCGACGAGCCGGTCTGGGCCGCGCTGCCGACGCTGCGGACCTGGGGCGCGAGCTCGCTGGGCATCATCGCCAACACCGCCGCCTACCGCTCCGGCCGGGATTGGCTGGCCGGTGTCGTCGCGGAGCTGGACGTCAACCGCCGGTACCTGGCCTCGCGGCTGGGTGAGTTCCTGCCGCGCACGCCGGAGGGCACCTACCTGGCGTGGCTCGATTTCCGTGGCCTGCCCGAGGATCCGGCGGGATTCTTCCTGCGCGAAGCCAAAGTCGCGCTCAGTTCCGGGGCGCCGTACCGGGCGCCGGGGTTCGCGCGCCTCAACTTCGCCACTGACGCCGGGGTACTGGCCCGGATCACCGACCGGATGCTGGAGGCGCTGTGAACCTCGTCCGCCTCGCGTGGCAGGTCGCCGAGCCCGTGCACGCCGTGCTGTACTACGCGCCGGAAACCGCCGCGGCCACCGCCGGGTTCGCCCTGCCGAACCCGTGGATGACGTACTTCGGCTGCCGCGTGGCCCCACTGGGGCGCGTCTCGGCGAGCGCGGCCACGGCCGTCTGCTACCACCTCGCGCCGTCGATGGTTTCGGGTTCGGTGCCGGGACTGTGGGAACACGCCGCGCCACAACGGTTCCTGGACGCGCGGCTCGAAGCCGTGGACCTTGCGCTGGCGCGCCTGCTGCCAGAGGTGCCGCGCCGACTCCTCCACCTCGCCCGGTCCGCGGCGTCGGCCGTGCAAAACTGTGGGCGGGCGCTGGCGGCCGCCAACGCCGCACTGCCCGAGCCGTCCGGACCACGGCCGGCGTTGTGGCAGGCGCTGACCACCATGCGCGAATATCGCGGCGACGGGCATATCGCGGCGCTGATCGGCGCCGACGTCGACCCGTGCGCCGCGCATGTCCTGGCCGACGCGGCCGGGCGCGCGCCTGAATCGCAGTCCAAGCGCTACCACAAATGGGACGAGACGGCGTGGAAAACGGCCCGGGAAGCGCTTACCGCGCGCGGCTGGCTCGGCGCCGATGGCTCGCTCACCCGGGCTGGGCGGGCCGCCGCCGAGGAGATCGAGCAGACCACCGACCGGCTGGCCCGGCGCCCCTACTCCGCGCTCGGCGACGCCGCCACCGAGGAGTTCGTTTCGCTGCTGCGCCCGCTGGCCGACGCGGTCATGGCGGCAGGCGCAGTCCCGGTGCCCAACCCTGTCGGCTTCTCCTGGCCGCCTCGCTGAACCAGCACCACCACGACGCCCAGCAGCGCACCTGCTGCGGCGACGAGGAAGGTGACCGCCGGCGAGGGCAGGATTCCGGCCAGTGCCACCCCGAACACCGCGCCGAACTGACGGAACGTGTTCATCGTGCCGGACGCCGTGCCGCCCAGCGCCGGCGGGACCGCGCCCATCATCGCCTGGATCGCGACCACCCCGCCGGACAACGGGATCCCGACGCCCAGCAGCACGAAAGCCCAGCCATAGCCCGGATACGGCACCCCGGTTTCCAGCAGCGTCAACCCGGCCAGTCCGACCGTGATGCACACCAGCCCGGACACCATCGTGCGCCGGGTGCCCAGCCGCGCCACGACCGCGGACGCGAAGATCGCCGTCACGCCAAGGAAGCCGAACAAGGCGAGGAACCGGAGCCCGGTGCCCAGCGCGGACAGGCCGAGCTCGTCCTGCAGGTACACCGTCACCAGGTAGAGCACGGCGTAAAGCCCGAACAGCCCAAGGAAGTTGACCGCGCAGGCGATCGCGACCGCGGGCACCCGCAGCAGGCGGGGCGGCAGCATCGGCTCCGCCGCGCGCAGCTCCCACCCTGCGAAAGCCACCAGCGCCAGCACTCCCCCGGCCAGCAGCGCGAGAATCGGCACCGAACCCCAGCCGTAGGAGCGGCCTTCGATGAGCGCGAACGTGAGCGCCGAACCGCCGAGGATGAACAACGTCTGGCCGGCGAAGTCCGGGCGGCGCCCGCCGGAAGGCGCCTGCCGTGGCATTGTCCACAGTAGACCCAAGACGGCGGCGAGCCCGATCGGCAGGTTGAGCCAGAACATGCTCCGCCAGCCGGCCGCCTGCACCAGCACCCCGCCGAGCAACGGGCCGAGCGCGAGCGCGACCCCGCTGGTGCCGCCCCACACGCCGATGGCCGTCGCGCGCCGGCGGGCGTCCGGGAACAGCGCCGACGTCACGGCGAGCGACAACGGCACTACAGCCGCGGCACACACCCCTTGCGCGGCGCGGGCCCCGATGAGGAAGCCGATGTCCGGCGCGAGCGCGCAGGCCACGGAGGCGAGTGTGAACCCCGTGGTGCCGAGCAGAAGCACCCTCTTGCGGCCGAGCCGGTCGCCGAACGAGCCCGCGCTCAGCAGCAGGCAGGCGAACGCGAGGGTGTACGCGTCGAGCAGCCATTGGGCGGCCGTCGTGGCGGCACCGAGATCGGCGTCGATGGCGGGGATCGCGACCGGGGTGATGCTGGTGTCCAGGTACACCAGGAAAGTCGCGGCACAGACCAGGGTCAGCACGAGCCGGGGGCGCGAGGTCACCGATTCACGCTAACCGTGGCGGACCCGGTCGCCGCTGACCACGAGCGCGATTCTTTTCGACCGATCGGCACTTCCGATGGCCGCCGGTGATTTGCCGCGCCGATCGAAGCCCAAAGTATTTCGATAGTCCCTGTTCGCGGCTCTGATCAGCGGTTTTACCGGTTTCACCCGTGTCCGCCCGTTCACCTGCGATACATCCCGCGATGGTGTGATCCCGGCGTCGGAGTGATCAAGGGAAAACCAGGAGGAAAATCGGTGAGCCGGATTCAGCTCGAAGGGGCGACCAAACGGTTCGGCCACCTCGCGGCGGTGGACGAGGTGAGTCTCGACATCGGCGACGGCGAGTTCCTGGTGCTGCTCGGCCCGAGCGGCTGCGGCAAGTCGACCCTGCTGCGCGCCATCGCGGGGCTGGCCCCGCTCACCGCGGGCCGGATCAGCCTGGACGGCAAGGACATCACGCACCTGCCGCCGCGTGAGCGTGACCTCGCCATGGTTTTCCAGAGCTACGCGCTCTACCCGCATCTTTCGGTCGCCCGCAACATCGGCTTCCCGCTGCGCGCCCGAGGGCGCTCGAAGGCCCAGGTGCGCGGCAAGGTCGACGAGGTCGCGAACGTCCTCGGCCTGACGGATCTCCTGGCCCGCAGGCC
This sequence comes from Amycolatopsis sp., assembly GCF_035546795.1. Lineage (GTDB taxonomy): Bacteria > Actinomycetota > Actinomycetes > Mycobacteriales > Pseudonocardiaceae > Amycolatopsis_E. Next base: position 32,491 of record NZ_DASZWC010000046.1, on the reverse strand, counting down.
GCGGGAACTGTCCGGCGGCCAGCGGCAGCGGGTGGCGCTCGGCCGGGCGCTGGTGCGTGACCCCGGTGCCTTCCTGATGGACGAGCCACTGTCCAATCTGGACGCCAAGCTGCGTACCGCGACCCGCTCCGAGCTCACCGAGCTGCACTCGAGGCTCGGCTCCACCTTCGTCTACGTCACCCACGACCAGGTCGAGGCGATGACCATGGCCACCCGGATCGCGTTGCTGAACAACGGAAAACTCGAACAGGTCGGCACCCCGGCCCAGGTCTACGACGAACCCGCGTCGGAGTTCGTCGCGAGCTTCCTCGGCGCCCCGCCGATGAACCTGCTGCCCGCGACGATCGTCAGCCGCGGTGGCTCGCTCTTCGCGGTTTCGTCCGAAGTGGAGGTTCCGCTCGACCTCACCGGCGACGTCCCGGACACCGAGGTCACCCTCGGCATCCGGCCCGAGCACCTGCGGCTCGGCGGCAAGCGCCGCGACCTGCTCGCAGTGGTGCGGCTGCTGGAAAACCTCGGCAGCGAGGAGGTCGCGCACTGCACCGTCGGCGGCGCCCGCGTGTGCGTTCGCGGGCCCCGCCCGCTCGGCCTCGCCACCGGGCAGACCGTCAGCCTGTCCACCACGCCGGCGCACGTACACCTGTTCCACCGCGCCACCGGCCGCCGGCTGCTGTGGGCGCCCACCCTTTCCCCCGCCCCCGCAAAGGAGTTCCAGGTATGAAAAGGACAGTAGCCGCGCTCGCGGCCGTCACCGCGCTGACGGCTTCGGCCTGCGGCGTCGGCGGTTCGAGCGCCGGGGAGACCGGCACCGTCGCCCGCGCGCCCGAGCTGGCCGCGGACCAGCAGGTGTCGATCGTGTTCGAGAGCTACAACTTCGGCCAGGCCGGCGCCTGGACCGACACCTTCAACGAGCTGATCGGCAAGTTCCAGGCCGCCCACCCCAACATTCACGTGAAGGCCCAGAAACCGCAGGGCAACAGCCCGAACCCGGCCACCGACACGGTGTCCTCGGTCCAGGCGCAGATGGCCGCCGGCAGCCCGCCCGACGTCGCGCAGCTCGGGTTCAGCGACCTCGACTTCACCATCCACGGCCTCGGCGCGAAACCGCTCGACGACCTCGTCGGCAAGGACGCCGTGCAGGCCAACTTCGACGGTGCGAAGTACCCCTACGCCCCGACCGCCCGCACCCTCGGCGACTGGGGCGGTAAGACCTACGGGGTGCCGTTCGTGTTCTCCACCCCGGTGCTCTACTACAACGCCACCCTGTTCCAGCAGGCCGGCCTCGACCCGGCGAAGCCACCCACGACTTGGGCGGAGGTGCAGCAGGACGCGCAGGCGATCAAGAACACCGCGCACAAGGACGGCGTGTACCTGGACTGCCTGACGAAGACGGCGAAGGACTGGTGCTATCAGAGCCTGGTGCGTTCCGACGGCGGCCGCGTGCTTTCCGAGGACCGCAAGACCCTCACCTTCGACGACGCCACCAACGTGGACGTCGTGAAGATGGCGCAGAACATGGTGAACACCGGCAGCACGCCGAAGCTGACCCAGCAGCAGGGCTACGAGGAGTTCGCCCGTGGCGACCTGGGGATGATCCTGGAGACCAGCGCGATCCAGGCCACGTTCACCAAGGGCGCCAAGGACAAATGGGACCTGCGTGCCGCGGAGATGCCCAGCTTCGACGGCAAGCCGACCGTACCCACCAACTCGGGCGCGTCGCTGTTCGTGTTCTCCAACGACCCGGCCAAACAGCGGGCGGGCTGGGAGCTGATCAAGTTCCTCACCAGCGAGGACGCCTACACCACGATCGCCAGCAAGATCGGCTACCTGCCGCTGCGCACCGGGCTGCTCGGCGACCCGGCCGGCCTGCAGGCGTGGGCGGCGAAGAACCCGATGATCAAGCCGAACGTGGACCAGCTGGCCCGGATGGAGCCGTGGACCTCCTTCCCCGGAACCAGCTATCTGCAGATCCGGGACGGGATGATGGACGCCGTCGAGAAGTCCGTCTACCAGGGCGCCGACCCGCAGGCGACGCTCACCGCGGCGAAGAACCAGGCGAACCCGCTGATGCCCGGCGGCGGCAAGTGACGTTCGTCGAGATCCCCGCACCGGTGGCGGTGGTGGTGCCCCGCGTGGCGAAACCATCGCTGCCGGTGCGGCTCTTGCGGGCCGCGCCGCCGTACCTCTACCTCGCGCCCGCGCTGGCGCTGCTGGTGATCTGGACCTACCGGCCGCTGGCGCAGACGGCGCAGCTTTCGTTCTACTCGTGGAACCTGCTGCCGACGCAGCCCGCGACGCCGGTGGGACTGGCGAACTACCAGCGCCTGCTGGAACTGCCCGCACTCGGCCAGTCGGTGTCGCGGACGCTGTTCGTCATCGCCGGGCTGCTGCCCTTCACCATCGTGATCCCGGTGGCGGCGGGCCTGCTGAGCCGACGGATCCGGGGCCGTTCGCGCAGTGTGTACCAGGCGCTGATCTTCGCGCCGATGCTGGTGGCGCCGGTCGCGAGCGCCGCGGTGTGGCAGTGGCTGCTGGACCCTGGGGCGGGCGCGGTGAACCGGGCGCTGGGCACGTCGGTGAACTGGCTGCACGAGATCGGCACCGCGCAGCCGGCCATCGTGCTGATCACCGGCTGGCATCTGGTGGGCTTCGCGGTGCTGGTGGTGTCCGCCGGCCTGGCGAACATCAATGGCGACTACGCGGAAGCGGCGGAGCTGGACGGGGCGTCGCGGTGGCAGATCACCCGGTGGATCACGTTGCCGCTGCTGTCGCCGACGCTGGTGTTCCTGACACTGATGACCGTGCTCCTGTCGGCGCAGTGGACGTTCCCGCTGATCGACACACTCACCCAGGGCGGTCCGGCCGATGCCACCACGAACGTCTACTACCTGTTGTGGGACTTCAGCTTCCACAGTTATGACGCGGGCCTCGGGGCCGCCGCCGGGATGCTGCTCTTCGCCGGTTTCGGCGTGGTGGCGGCGATCCTGGTCTGGCTCTCGGAACGCCTGACCTTCCACGACAACTGAGGAGACGGACCAGCGTGAGCGAACGGTGGCAGACGGTGCGGGGGCACGTGGTGCTCGCCGTGCTGGGCGTGCTGTGCGTGTTCCCGATCTACTGGCTCTACGCCACGTCACTGCGGCGGCCGGGCGAGGTACTCTCGCTCCGGCCGCTGCCGTGGCCGCTTTCCCTCGGCAACTACGCGGACGCGGCGGGCAAGGTCGACGTACTCGGGTTGCTGGGCAACACGATGCTCGTCGCCCTGCTGACCGCGCTCGGCCAGCTGCTCACCGGGCTGCTGGCCGCCTACGCGTTCGCGGCCTGGCGTTTTCCCTTGCAGCGCCTGCTGTTCCTGGCCTTCGTCGGCACGTGGCTGGTGCCGTTCCAGGTCACCATGCTGCCCAACTACGTGCTGTTGTTCCAGCTCGGCCTGCTCAACACGCTGGCCGGGGTGATCATCCCGAACCTGTGCTCGGCACTCGGGGTGCTCATGCTGCGCCAGCACCTCGACGGTTTCCCGAAAGAGCTACTGGAGGCGTCCAAAATGGACGGACGCTCGTCGTGGGCAACGCTGTGGACCGTCGTGGTCCCGAACCTGCGCCCCGCGCTCGCCGCGCTGACGATCCTGCTTTTCGTCAACGCGTGGAACGAGTACTTCTGGCCGGCGATGGTGCTGCAGCGGAACAACGCCGTGCTGCAGCTGGGGTTGCGCAGCTTCATGGGCACCGAGGGGAACGACTGGGGTCCGCTGATGGCGGTCGCGGGGCTGGCCTGCCTGCCGGTGTTCGCGCTGTATCTCGTGCTGCAGCGGCATATCGTGAACGCCTTCGTGCGGTCCGGGTTGAGGTGAGGGTAGTCGCCTTTCCCGCCGAGTCGGTGGTCGTCCCGTCGCCTGCCCGCCCGGCGAGGGCTCTCTTGCTTTGCTGTTCCCTCCCAGCACCTCAGGGATCGGTTCGGTGGCGGCGTGGGGCGGCTCGCTTCGCGTTGCCGGGCGGCCGGATGTGAGCAGAGTGGCAGAGCTAGGCCGCCGGGGGAACGGCTTCCGGAAGCTGCTCGATCAGCGTTGTGTCGTGGGTGGCTTCTCGGAAACGGGGGTGATCGAGGATGTCGCTGAGGAAGTCCCGCGTCGTGGCGAGGCCGGGGCCGGAAAGGCGGATTTCGGCGAGTGCGCGGCGCATGCGGGCGATCGCGGCGGGGCGGTCCGGTGCCCAGACGATCACCTTTGCCAGCAACGAGTCGTAAAGCGGCGGGACACGGTAACCGCGGAAGGCGTGTGTGTCCACGCGGGTGAACGGGCCGGCCGGTAGATCGCATTCGGCCAGCAGGCCTGGGGCGGGGGCAAAGTTCCGCGACGGGTCCTCGGCGTTGATGCGGCATTCGATCGCCACCCCGGACACCCGCACGTCCTCCTGCGCGAAGCCGAGCGGCTCGCCGGAAGCGATCCGGATCTGCTCGCGCACCAGGTCCAGGCCGGTCACCATCTCGGTCACCGGATGCTCGACCTGCAGGCGGCAGTTGACCTCCATGAAATAGAACCCGCCATGCCCGTCGACCAGGAACTCGAACGTCCCCGCTCCGACGTATCCCGCCGCCTTCGCACCGCGGACCGCGGCCTCGCCCATCTCCGCCAGCAACTCCGCGGGCAGTTCGGGCGCGGGTGACTCCTCGACCAGCTTCTGGTGCCGCCGCTGCAGCGAGCAGTCCCGCGCGCCGAGGTGCACGACGTTGCCGTGTTTGTCCGCCAGCACCTGGATTTCCACATGCCGGGCAGACTCCAGATACCGTTCCACGTACAACCGGCCGTCGCCGAAGACTGCCTGTGCGTTCGCCCGGGTCTCGGCCCAGGCGCGCGGGAATTCGGCATCCGAGCGGACCACGCGCATCCCGCGACCACCACCGCCCGCGACGGCCTTCACGATCAGCGGGTAGCCGATCTCTCCCGCCAGCGCGAACGCTTCCTCCGCACTGCCAATCGGATCACGGCTTCCGGGCAACAGCGGCAAACCCGCGTCGGACATGATCGCCCGCGCGCTCGACTTGTCGCCAAGGCGTGCCATCACCGAGGCGGGCGGGCCGATGAAGACAAAGCCCTCGTCCTCGCACACTTCCGCGAAGTCCGCGTTCTCCGAGAGGAAGCCATATCCGGGATGGATCGCCTCGGCGCCGCGGGCCCGGGCCGCCTCGATCACGGCCGGGATGTTGAGATAGCTCTCCTTCGCCGGACCGGGACCCAGCTGGATCGAGTCGTCGGCCAGCCGCACGGCGGCCGATTCGGCGTCCACACTGGAGTGTGCCGCGATCGAGCGGATGCCCAGTTCCCAGCAGGTGCGCACGACCCGCACCGCGATCTCGCCCCGGTTGGCGACCAGCACCGAGTCGATCATGCGGCTGCCAAGAGCAACAGCGGCTGCCCGTGCTCGACCGCGGTACCGTCCTCGACGAGCACCTCCACGACCCGGCCCGCGCGGTCGGCCTCGACCGGGATCATCAGCTTCATCGCCTCGAGGATCGCGACCTGCTGACCGGGGCGGATCGTGTCGCCCTCGGCCACGAAGGGCGCCGCGCCCGGCTCGGGCGCCCGGTAGAACACGCCGACGGTGCCGGCGCACAAGGGAAAAGTTCCGGCAGCCTGGTCGGCAACGGGCTCGGCGGCGGCGATCGAGGGCGCCGCGGGCAGCACCGGGAGCGCATCGCCGGTCCACTCGACCTCGACCACCATGTCCCTGGTGCTGACCCGCACCAGGCTCGGTGCCCTGCTGGCCTCCGCGCACAACGCGAGCACCTGCTCGCGCAGCACGGTCAGCACGTGGTCCACATCCTCGTTGATCGCCGCGCTCATCGCGCGCCCTCCTTGGATTCGTCCATCGTCACAACGGGTTTGCCGAACCGGCGGAACCGCGCCCGGCGGCCGGTCACGAGGTTCATCTGGTCCAGCGGCAAGAGTTCCGCCAGCGTGCTGGTCAGCGCATCGCGCAGGGCACCGGCCGCGGCCAGGTGATCACCGCCGTGGTCGGGGACGACCCCGTCGACCACCCGCAGGCTCAGCAGCGAACGGGAGTCCACCCGCAGCGCGGCGGCGGCCTTGGGGGCGGCGGCCGGGTCCTTCCACAGGATCGCGGCACAGCCTTCGGCGCTGATCACCGAGTAGACCGCGTCGGCGCACATGAGCACCCGGTCGGCGAAGGCGAGCGCGAGCGCTCCCCCGCTGCCGCCCTCACCGGTGACCACCGCGACCACCGGCACCGGCAGCCCGGCCATCAGTTTGAGGTTCTCCGCGATCGCGACCGACTGCCCTTGCCGCTCGGCCTCGATCCCCGGGTACGCGCCGGCCGTGTCGACCAGGGTGATCACCGGCAGGCCGAGTTTCGCGGCCAGTCGCATCACCCGCGCCGCCTTGCGGTAACCGGCGGGGCTGGGCATCCCGTAGTTGCGCGCGGACAGTTCCGCCGCGGTGTGCCCCTTCTGCGTCCCGATCACCACCACCGGCACACCCTCGAGCCGGCCCAGCCCGGCGACCAGCGCGGGGCAGTCGGCGGACACCCGGTCGCCGTGCAGCTCGTTGAAGTCCTCGATCAGCAGCGCGATGTAGTCCAATGTGGAGGGACGATCGAGCTGCCGCGCGGCGCGCACGCACTCCCACGGGTCCCGCTCCGGCAGCTGGGCCGGGTCGGTGAGCAGCGCGCCCGGCACCGGCTGGTGCGGCACGCCCTCCGGCGCGCGGCTGGCGACCGACAGCAGCTTCGCCAGCGCGGTCCGCAGCTCCGCGCGCGGTTTGATCATGTCGACCACGCCGTGCTCCAGCAGGAACTCCGCGGTCTGGAACCCGGGCGGCAGGGTCTGCTTGATGGTCTGTTCGATCACCCGCGGCCCGGCGAACCCCAGCCGCGCCCCGGGTTCGGCGATGATCACGTCGGTGGAGGTCGCATACGATGCGGCCACCCCGCCGAACGTCGGATCGGTGACCAGCGAGACGGTCAGGATGCCGGCCTCGTCGAGCTGGTCCAGCGCCTGGCTCGTCTTGGCCATCTGCATCAGCGAGACGATGCCCTCCTGCATCCGCGCCCCGCCCGACGCGGTGACCAGCAGCAACGGTGTCCGTTCCTGCAGGGCGACCTCGGCGGCGCGGGTGACGGCCTCACCGACGTTCGCGCCGAGGCTGCCGCCGAGGAACCGGAAGTCCATCGCGGCGACGACCACCGGGTTGCCGCCGATCCGGCCGCGGGCGCACAGCACGGCCTCGTCGAGCCCGGTGCGGGCGCGCGAGTCGGCGAGCCGGTCGCGGTAGGGCTTGGTGTCGGTGAACTCCAGCGGGTCGTGCTCGGCGATGTCCAGCTCGATCGGCCGGGCGGATCCGGTGTCGAGCAGGCTTTCCAGCCGTTGCGGGGCGGTCAGCGGCGCATGCCGGCCGCATTCCGGGCAGACTCGGCCGGCGCGCTGGAAGCGCTTTCCGTAGAGCATGACGCGGCATGAACCGCAGATCAGCCAATCGGTGCTCATCGTGCTCCTCCTGAGGGTGGGCCGGGCACGTAGGCCGCCACCGTGGCGGGCAGCCGTACCCCGGCGAGCCGCAGCTGGGCGACCCGTGCGGTGTAAGCGGCACCACGCATCAGCTGCGCGGCGATCTCCGCGACGTACCGGTTCGCGGGCGCGGCGAGGTGGGTGCCGGTGACCCAGGTGTTGAACGCGCCCATCGCGGGACCGCACCAGATCTGGTAGTCCCCGGCGCGCTCGGGCACCCCGCCGATGCTCCACCCCGAGGAAAGCCCGAGGTACCAACGGAAAACCAGCGCCATGCGACGTTTCGGGCTGCCCTCGGCGCGGGCGATCTGCGCCGGGTCGCGTTCGGTGAAGAAGCGCACGCAGTCGGTCCACACGTCCTCCAGCGGGCGCTGGAAGATCCGTTTCTCCAGTTCGGCGCGTTCGGCCGCGGGCACCGAGTCGAGCCCGTCGTACGCGCGATAGGTTTCGTAGAGCCGCTTGGCCCGGCCCGCGAACATGGTGCCGCGTTTGAGCACCTGGACGTGCACGCCCATTTCGAACATGTCGGCCGACGGCGCCATCTCCGTGTCCGCCACCCCGGCCGAGGCGAGCAGCCGCTTCGCGGCGCCGGACTGATCGGCCTCCACCGAGGCCTGGTTCACCGAGCCGGTCACGACGTAGGAAGCTCCGAGGGTGAAGGCGGCCGCGGCCGCCACCGGGGTGCCGATCCCGCCGGCCGCGCCGATCCGGACCGGCTTGGCGTACCCGAGTTCGCGCTGCACGCGGTCGCGGAGTGCGATCACCTCGGGCAGCAGCACGATCAGCGGCCGGTTGTCGGTGTGGCCGCCCGAGTCGGCCTCGGCGGTGATGTCGTCGGCCATCGGGGTCCGGCGGCCGAGCTCGGCCTGTTCCGGGGTGATCTCCCCGGTGTCCAGGAGTGTCCTGATGAGACGGTCGGGCGCCGGGCGCAGGAAGTGCTCGGCGACTTCGCCGCGCGAGACCTTCGCGATCACCTTGTGCCGGGCGCCCGTGGCGGTCAGTCCCTTGAGCCGGTAGCGCACGACCTGTGGGGTCAAATCGAGGAAGGCCGAGGCCTCGACGCAGCGGACATCGTGGCGCAGGCAGGCGTCCACGATCGCCTTTTCCAGCGCGGGCTCGCTCGGACTGTGGATCAGGTTGCAGGCGAACGGTTTCCCTGGCGCCTCACGACGGATCGTGGACAGGGCCTCGTCGATGCGGGCCGGGACGACACCGGCCGCGCCGTAGGAGGCCAGATAACCCGCCTGCGCCAGCGCGACGACCATCCGTGCCGAGGCGATCCCATTGGCCATCGCCCCGGCGTGATAGGCGTAGGAGACTCCGTGTTCCTCCCGGAACTCGCTGTCCCCCAAGGATTCCGGTCGCAACGCGGGCACCGCCGTGAGCACCTGTGCCTGGCGTGCCCGCGCCTCGTCGGTGGTCATCGCGACGCCCTGCGCACCCCGGATCACGTACAGCGACCGGTCCAAACGCGACAGTTCGGTCGTCACCACGGCCGCGCACCCCGCTCCCGGAGTTCGACCGCCACGTCGGTCAGCTCGTAGATCCGCAGCCCGGGCTTCCACAGGCTGGCGTCGCCGATCACCCGCACCCGGCCCGGCCCGCGGCGGACCTCCTTGATGTGCACCTCCAGGACGCATTCGCCGTCGGCGGGCAGGAACTGGCCGCGGTACTTCCAGCTGAACGGGTCACCGGCCGGCACGACGAACCCCGGCTCGGTGAGCCCGTGCCCGGCGTCGAGCAGCCAGGCCTGCATCGCCTGCAGCACCGACTCCACCCCGAGCGAGCCGGGGATCACCGGGTCCAGGTGGAAATGCCGGGCGAAGAACCAGTCGGCCGGGTCGATCCGGCGGACCGAGTGCAGGTAGCCCTGGCCGTAGACGCCACCGCCGTCGACGACGTCCACGTGGTCGAGCAGGGTCAGCTTGCCGCTCGGCGGAATACTCAGCCGCCGTGTCGGACCCGGGTTTCCGGCCAGCCACGTCGGTACCGACCTCCCGGCGTCGAGGCCCGTCTGGTTGGCCAGCGCTTCGTCGCTGAAATAGCCGAACATCGTCTCACCGCGGTAGAACGGTTCGCCGTCGGCGGAAAGCGTGTAGGCGAAGTTCTGCAGTGACGAGCCGGGCAGGATCGTGGTGGACAGCAGTTCCGAACGCTGGCGGATCGTCTTGTCCCGCAGGTCCACCTCGCGCAGCACGGTCGCGGTGCCGCCGAGGTTGCGCAGGCTCATCGTCCGGTCCGGAGTGGACAGTGTCGGGCCGAGGTAGTAGCCGACCAGCAGTGCTGCCTGCAGGGAAGTCTCCATGTAGACGAAGTTGGGCATCGACTCGTTCGCCGTGTCCCGGTAGTACCAGGAGTCCGCGGGCGAGTCGTACTCCGTCTCGTAGGTGGCGTGGTCGAGCTTGCCGCGCCGGCCCTGGATGTCGACGACCCGGTCGACCAGCAGCAGCCCGCCGGCCGGCAGCCTGGTCGCCTTCTGCCCGGTGTAGTGCGCGAACTCGGGCCCCATCGCGATGCCCTGGTCACCCCGGGAGAGGTGCGCCATGTGGAACTCGCTGAGCAGCGCGCCCTTGCGGCCCAGCCATGGCACGTCCCCGCCGCGCTCCGGGCCGATCGGGGTGCCGGGCTTTTCCTTTACGGTGACGGTGATTTCCTGCCCGCCCGCGGCGAGACGCACCCAGGGCCGGGGCACGAGATCGGCCGCGACGAACTCCAGTGCCAGTTCGCCGTCGCCCTCGATCCGGCCTTCGGTGACCAGCGTCGCGTCGACGAAGCACAGGTGCAGGCCGAGGTAGAGCGCGAACAGCCGGGCGGCCTCGGCGGCGGCTTCGGCGTAGCCGCCGTGGTAGCTCGCGGTGATGCCCTGCCGACGCAGCTTGGCCGACGTCAGAACCTGTGCCGCCAGGCGGATGTCCGGGTTGGCGCCCTGCTGGTCGTAGGCCGCGCCGAAGACCCCGGCGATGTCTCCCTCCGCCAGCCGGGCGAGCAGCGCGTGGCCGAGTTCGGTCACGCCGGTGCGGGCCGGCGGTTTGAAAGCGCCTTCTTCGGCCGCCTGCCCGGCGACGGCGACCGACCGCCGGTCCAGCGTCCGCAGCTGAAGCGCCGTCTGCGCCCGCAGCGCACTGATGTGCGCCTCCGCCAAGGCTTCCCGGATCTCACGAACCGGGTTTCCGTTGTGGGTAACTGGTTCGGGCGCGACGAGGTCCAGGGGTTCGCCGACGAATTCCACGATCGTCATTCCGTCTCCTCCAGCCAGCCGCGGACGGCTTCGGCGAACTTCTCCGTCATGTCCGGGGTGGACACCACGGTCACGCCCGCGAACCGTTGCAGCACATGGCCTTCACCATCGCTGGCCGTGGCGGTCACCGTCACCGTGCCGGCGGCCTGCGCCACGTCGTCGAGCACGAGCACGAACGGCGCGTCGTCGGGCAGCTGGGCGAAGTACTCGGCGTGCGCGATGCCGAGTGGCAGGCAGGCGCCGCCGAGGAGTTCCTTGCCAAGCACCGGTGGCCCCTGCAGCAGCAGATCCGCGAGCACCGGGCTGTGCAACCCGCCGCCGAACGCGCCGTCCGCCACCGGCTCGTCGGCGAGACGGCATTCGAGTACGAGTCGCCCTTCGGTGCGTTCGAGAATCCGCCGTATACCCTGCAAGCGCGGACCGTGGAACTGGGTCGCCTGGCGGTAGATCTCCAGGGCGTCCGCACCGGCGCCGAGAGTGAACCGGCCGGTCCGCGGAGCGTCCTTCGGCACGCCGAGGACGAAGGTCGCCGCGTAGTGCGAAGTGCTTTCGCCCGAACGCACCGCGGCTCGCACGGTGACCGTCCCGCCTTCCGCGATACCGGCCTCCGCCACCACCCGCAGGTCCCCTGGCAGCTCGCCGTCGAACAGGATTCCCTTGTGCACCTGGTAATCGCGCACCTCGGTCACCTGCCGTCCGGGATGGGCGCGTTCCAGCACGTTGATCAGCCAGCCGAGCCCGAAGGTAGCGGGCAGCACCGCGTGACCGCCGATCCGGTGCGCCTGGATCACCGGGTCACCGGCCAGATCGCCGAGGCTCCGGTACGCGGTGAAGGCGGGTCGCGGCGTGAGATGGTGCTCCGCCAGCGACACGTCCGCGCCGACGAGCACGCAGGTTTCCTCGCGATGCTCGGCGGTGAACTGTTCGGTGAAGGCGCGGGTACCGTCCGCCGGGTCGAGCAGCGGGACACCGCGGGCGGCGAACAGTTCGCGCAGCTCGGGGGTGACCATGCCGCCGTCCCAGGCGCCCCAGTCGATCGCGGTGACGTGGGCTTCGGGATGCCGGGCCTTCCAGCTGGCGGCGACCCGGCACAAGGCCTCGTTCGCCGTCGCGTAGTCGGCCTGGCCGGAGTTGCCGAGCAGTCCGGCGACGGAGGTGAAGAACAGCAGGTGCCGCAGCGGAACGTCGTCGAGTGCGGACAGGACCGCCTGCGCGCCGGTGAGTTTCGCGGCGAACACCCGTCCGATCTGTTCCGGGGTCTTGTCGGGGAGCAGCGCGTCGGCGAGCACCCCGGCGCCGTGCACGAAGCCGGTCACCCGGTACCCGGCCAGCGCCTCCTCCACCGCCACGACATCGGTGACGTCGACGGAGAGGTACCGGGCGCGACTGCCGAGCGCGGCCAGTGTCTCGCGGATTTCCCGCTGCGCCAGCAAATCCCGGTAGACGCGCTCGACTTCACGGGGCGTCGGGCGGGTCATGCTCGCGATGACCGCTGCCTTGAGGTCGGTCGCGCCGGTGGCCCACTCGGGCTCCGGGGTGAGCGCCGTGCGGCCCAGCAGAAGGAATTCGGCCGAGCTGCGTTCGGCGAGCGCGCGCACACACAGCGCGGTGACGCCGCGCCCGCCGCCGCTGACGACGAGCAGTTCGCCGGGCCCGAGCTCCACCTGCGCCGGCTCGTCCACAATGGACGTTTCCTGCGCGGGTGCGTGCCTGCTGGGCACGACCGTGCACCGGTTGCCCTCGGCGTCCACGCCGACTTCGAGAGTGTCGGTGGCGGCGTCGTACAGCTCGTCGAGGAAGGCGCCGTCCGGGAGGCCCGGGTCGAGGTCGATGGCCCGGCAGAACAGCGAAGATGCTTCCGCCGCCAGGGTTTTCACCAGCCCGCCGACCCCGCCGACGAGCGCCTCGCCCGGTTCGCGGGTACCGCGCCAGCCCAGTTCACCGTCGAGCCTGGTGAGGGTGACGAACGCCTTGCGGGTGCCGGCGCCGCCGGCGAGCGCGGGCAGGGCGCGCTTGGCGATGAGGATGGTGTCGGCGAGACGCTGCGTGCTGACCGCCCAGTCGGCGTCGGCTTCGAGCGCGACGAGGCAGAGGTCGACCGGCTCGGGGATGTCGTCGCGGTGCACGGTCCAGCCACGCCGTTCCAGCGCGGTGGCGAGGGCGTCATCGCCGCCGAACACCGCCGCCACGGGCTCCGGCCGGTAGGGCTGGGCGAGGCGGTCTATGCCCGGGAGCGCGACGAGCTCGACCTTGTGCCGGGGCGCGGCCGCCCCGGCCTCAGGCGCTTTTGGGTCCGCATCACCCGCGCCCTCGAGGTAGGTCAGGATCTGGTCGAGGGTGCGCAACTCACCCAGCTGCTCCGGGCCGATATCCGGCAGATCCGGAAAACGCTCCTGCACCGCACCCAGAACCTGAACCCGCTTGATCGAATCCACACCCAGATCCGCCTCCAGATCCATCGACGGATCCACCATCTCGACCGGATAACCGGTCTTCTCCGCCACCACCTCCAGCAACACCTCACGAAGGCCCGTCGCGACCGGGGTGGGCGGCACCGGGGCCGGGGTGCTGATCAGCGCCTGCAGCTCGGCGTCCACGCCGGAGACCGGGGGCGCCGGCGGAACCGGCGCGGCCGGTGGCACCGGCGCGGGTGCGGACGGCGCGAACGCCGGGGCAGGAGCGGCGAACGAACCCGTCCCGCCCAGTTCGAGTTCCGCCAGTGCGGCCAGGATCTCGTTCGCCCGGGTGTGCGCCTGGCTGATGACCACGCTCTGGTCCTTCACGGCGGTCACGGCCTGCGCGAGCGGGGCGTCGACATCCCCGTGCCGGATCGCGGCGGCCAGTTGCTCGGCGACTCGCAACTGGCCTTCGAGGTACTCCGTGTGCACGGCGAGGTGCTGCTGCAGCGCGCCTTCCGGCCGGCGCGGCACCGCACCGTTCGTCACCGCACCATTCGTCACCGCACCGTTCGCGACCGCGGCGGGCGCCGCGGGCACGAGCGGCGCGGGCGGCGTAACGGGCTGTTCGGGCAGAGCCACGCGATATCCTCCGTTCAAAGCTTCCTGATAAGCCGCCCGCCGCTCCGCGGGCACGTACTCCGGCGCGGACAAGATCACCTCGTGCCCCTTGGGCCGCGGGACTTCTGTCGCCGGCGCGTCGTACCGGTTGATCCCCGTCAGTGGCGCGCCCAGCACCGCGAGCCGCAGCGCGGCCTGCTTCAGTGTCACGTCGCTGTCGCCGAGCGGACCGCCATCGGTGGGGATGGCCACGACGTCGTCACCCAGCGTCCGGCGGACCAGCGAAGTCAGCACCTGCTTCGGCCCGAACTCCACGAATACCGTGCAGCCGGAGTCCCGCATCGCCTCCAGCGCGGCGACGAACTCGACCGGCTCCAGCAACTGACCGATGAGCGTCTGTCCATTCGCGACAGTGTCGGCACCGTAGGAAGCGCCGGGTGAATTCGCGTACACCGGGGCGTCCGGCGCTCCGATGTGGACCGACTCGACGGTCGGCCGGAACGCCTCGACGGCATGTCCCACGTACTTGGTGTGAAACGCGGCGGCGACCGGCAGCTGTCGCGCGGTCAGACCGCGCGCCGTGCACGCTTCGATCACCCGCGCGACCTCGTCCGTGCCACCGCCGACGACCACCTGGTCCGGCGCGTTGTGGTTGCACACCACCACGTCCGGGAAGTCGGCGAGGATCTCCGCCACCTGTTCGCGCCCGGCGCCGATCGCCGCCATCGTGCCGGCGTCCGCGCCCGTCGGCGCCATCGCCTGGCCACGGGCCCGGGACAGCCGGAAGAAGTCCACATCGGACAGTGCGCCCGACGCCCACAGCGCGGTCAGCTCACCGAAGCTGTGCCCCAGGTAGCCCGCGCAGTCCAGGCCCAGCTCCCGCAGGAACCGGAACTGCCCGGCCGACAGCGCGCCGATCGCGGGCTGGGCGTAGTCGGTGCGGCGCAAGGCCGCCTCCTGTTCCTGGCGCTGCTCCGCGTCGAAGACCGGCGGCGGGAACATCGCCTGCGCCAGCCGTCGCCCGGCACCGGCGAACGCGGCGTTCGCCTCGTCGAGGGTGTCCGCCACACGCGGGTTGTTGAGCACGGCCTCCAGGCCCATGTCGAGGTACTGGCTACCCTGCCCCGCGAACAGCGCGCCGACCTTCAGATCCGGCAGCGCGCGGCGGCGGAAGTGGATCCCGCGCGGGTGCGACCACTCGTCCTCGATGGACGAAAGCTGCGCGATCGCCAGCTCCCGCAGCTCGGCTTCGTCATCCGTGGCAACGAAACCCACCCGCGCATGCCCGGCGGGGATGTCGGCGCCGTCGGTCGAAGGTGCGCCGGACTTCAGCAGCTCCAGCAACGCGGCCGCGTCCGGAGCGTGCCACAGGTGCACGCGCGCCGTGCGATGCAGGACCGGGCCGTGGTCGTGTTCCTCCAGCACCAGATGGAAGTTCGTGCCGCCGAAGCCCATCGCCGAGGCCGCGGCCCGCCGCACGGGCCGCTCCGGGTCACGGACCCACGGCCGGGTCTTCACGTTGACGTAGTAGGGCCCTTCGGCGAAATCGACGGCGTGGTTGGGCCGCTCGACGTTGATGGTCGGCGGCAGGACCTTGTGGTAGAGCCCGAGCGCGAGCTTCATCAGGCTCGCCGTCCCCGCCGCGCCCTTGGTGTGCCCGATCTGTGACTTGACGCTGCCCAGCGCCGCACTGTGCCGTTCGGCCCCGGCTTCGCTCAGCACCTCGCCCAGCGCGGTCAGTTCCGTCTTGTCACCGACAGCGGTGCCGGTCGCGTGCGCCTCGAACAGTTCCACCGAAGCCGGGGAACACTCGGCGTCTTCGTAGGCGCGCTCCAGCGCCACCCGCTGTCCTTCGGCGCGCGGGGCGTAGATGCTCTTCGACCGTCCGTCGCTGGACGAACCGAGGCCGCGGATGACAGCGTAGATCCGGTTCCCGTCGCGCTCGGCGTCGGCCAGCCTGCGCAGCGCCAGCATGCCGATGCCCTCACCGAGCAGGGTCCCGTCGGCGTCATCGTCGAAGGGCCGGATCCGGCCGCTCTTGGACAGCGCGCCGACCTTGCTGAAGCACAGGTAGATGAAGATGGTGTTCTCGGTGTCCACGCCACCGGTGATCATCGTGTCCGCGCGGCCGTCCACCAGCTCCGCGATCGCGGTGCGCACAGCCGAAAGCGAGGCCGCGCACGCGGCGTCCACGGTGGAGTTCATCCCGCCGAGGCCGAGCCGGTTGGCCACCCGCCCGGCGACCACGTTGGCGAGCAAACCGGGAAACGAGTTCTCCTCCCACGGCGCGAACGCCTGCACGTACTTGTCCGCGATCGCCTCGGCGTCCTCGCCGGACAGGCCACAGCTGCGCACGACCTCCTTGAGTACCGGGGTGGACAGCCGCGCGGCGAGCGGATGCATCAGTGGCACCGGCCCCGTCGTGCCCAGCACGACACCGGTGCGCTGCGGGTCGTACCACTCCCCCTCCGCGCCCGCGTCGCGCAGCACGTCCCGCGCGACGCCGAGGCTCAGCGTCTGCATCGTGCTGGTGACCTCGAGCTGGTTGGGCGGCAGGCCGAACTCCAGCGGGTCGAAGGCGACGTCGGGCAGGAACGCTCCGCGCCGCGAGTACGTCTTGTCGGGGGCGGCCGGGTCGGCGTCGTAGTAGTCGTCGAGGCTCCAGTGAGACGCCGGCACGTCCTCGGTGCAGTCGGTGCCATCGACGATGTTCTGCCAGTACTCCCGGTGGTTGCGGGCCATCGGGAACAGCCCCGACATCCCCACGATCGCGATCGGATTGCGCGCCAGCCGGCGGTCCTCGGTCACTTTCTTCCCTTCGGTGAAAACTCAGGCGGCCATCGCCAGCGCGGCGACTTGGTCGGCCATGGATTCGGCGAAACGCCGGTGTCCCAACGGGCTCGGGTGCAGGCCGTCGGCCGACCACATCGCCGGATCCGTCCACTCCGGGTCCGTGTCGATCTCCAGCCGGAGCGTCCCGGTCAGCGCGCAGACGTCTGCCAGCGCCTCGTTGGCCTCGGCGAAGCGGGCGCGCAGCAGCCGCCGGAACCCGTCCGGCACCGGGAGATTCCCCGGGATGTCCGGGTATCCCGCCGTGAACACGGTGGTATCCATCCCGCTCAGCGAGCCGAAAACGGTGTGCAGGTTGCGCCGGAAACGCGCCGCGTCGTAGTCCTGCACGAGGTCGTTCACCCCGGCGATCACGCCGATCAGCGGCGGTTTGCCCGCCAGCGCCCTCGGCAGCTGCGCCTTGATCACGTCGGAGGTCGTCGCCTGGTAGGTCCCGAGGTTGCGCACCGCGGTGCCCGCCAGGCCCAGCAGGCCCGCGAACCGCGGCACCCAGCCGTGGTAACCCCCGCCGGGCGCCGGGTCGCCCCGGCCCTCGACGAAACTGTCGCCGAGCACGGTCAGCCTGATCGTCGGCATCGGAATCACCCCTCGGTGAGAATGCGCTGGGCCCGCGGCACGCCCACCTCGTCGTAGAGCTGCTCCAGGTTGTGCGGGGCGAAGAACTCCTCGCCGTGGTAGCCGCCGGCGATGAGCCCGAAGAACTTCCTGGTGTAGGAAGGGCTCTTGCTGGTCGCGCCGAACACGGCCGCGTAGTACGGGCTCAGCTTCAGCCCGGCGAGGCTGCAGGTGAGCTTGAACGTGCCCGCGCTCTCGGCGTCGCGGATCTTCTCGTACTCCGCCAGCGCTTCCTCCATCGCGACTTCACCGGACAGCGCGCTGTGCAGTTTCGCCGCCAGCACCTCGCCGTATTTGAACGCGTCGGTGATGCCCCAGCCGGTGAACGGGTCCTTGTGGTAGCCGGCGTCGCCGACCAGCGCCCAGCCCGGACCGGATGAGCGGCGGTAGTAGTTGTCCGGGTATCGCATGGGGCGGAAGGGTTCCTCGCGCTTGCCCAGGTCCCGCAGCTGCTCGCCCATCTCCGGGTCGATCTCGTCGAAGATGTCCTGGAAGTGCCGTTCCGGATCGGCGCGGAACTCCGAGAACCGCTCGCGCGGCCGGATGATCGCCAGCAGGTTCAGCCCGTCGTTGGTGGGCCAGGTGCCGAACTGCTGCTCGCCGAACCCGGTGCGGTGGTGCATGCCCCAGTCCAGGCCGCTGAAGTAGGAGTAGTAGATGAACCCGGCGGCGGGCTCGTGCCGGTAGGTCTCGGCGGCGACCGTCCTGGCCACCACCGAGTTCGCGCCGTCCGCGCCGACGACGACCTGCGCGCGGAACTCCAGCTCCCGCCCGTCGGCCTCCTTGCCACGCACGCCGACCACGCGGCCTTCGTCGAACACGAGGTCCGACACCGTGAACCGCTCGATCACCTCGGCACCCGCCTCGCGTGCGGCGTCAACGAGTATCGCGTCGAGCACGGTGCGGCGCGGGCAGTAGACGGTCTCGATGCCGTCGATCGGGTCGGCGAAGCCGCGGATGTCGATGCCGGTGTAGGTGAAGTTGAGTTCGCGGATGGGCGTGACGCCCGTGGCGACGACCCGGTCGAGCAGGCCCCAGTCCTGGAGCCGGGAGAGCCCGGCCTGGTGCAGATAGTGCGTGGACACGGTGTCGCTGGGGAAGTTCGCGCGGTCGAGCACGAGCACCCGGTGCCCGCGCCGGGCCAGCAGCATGGCCAGTGGCGATCCGGCGCAGCGCGCACCGACGACGATTACGTCATACATGGAATTCAGGCTCCCGTCACACGCGGTAGTCTCCAAGCCGACCTCGAGTAGGCCGACCCCGCCAACCGGCAGCCGACCTGCGTTCGGCCGATTTGCCGTGGCTGCCGGCCGGCTCGGAAACCATCGGCACTGTACGAAACAATTCTCCGGCTACGACGTAATTACGGTCAACGCGTGCCGGTGCATACCGATGGCCCGATTGCCCATCGCAATTCCCGGCGGCAGGCCGGGGTCAGTAGAGTGCGGCGATGTCCTCGGCCCAGGTGTGTTCGATGGCGGCGCGGCGGAGCTTCATCGAGGGGGTCAGATGCCCGCCCGCGATGGTGAAATCCCCTTGTACCACGCGAAACTTCCGGATCGACTCGGCACGCGAGACCAGTTCGTTGGCGGCGTCGACCGCGGACTGGATCTCCTTGAGCAGCACAGGATCCTCGGCCGGCAGAGTACTGTCCACTGTGATCAATGCGGTGACGTAAGACCGGCCGTCACCGAGTACCATGCAGTTGCTGACCAGCGGGTGCAACCGGATGCGGTCCTCCAGCGGCGCGGGCGCCACGTTCTTTCCCCCGCTGGTCACGAGAATTTCCTTACGGCGACCGGTGATGGTCAGATACCCGTGCTCGTCGAGGTGGCCGAGATCGCCGGTGTGCAGCCAGCCCGGCGGTTGGGCTCCGGGCCCCGGCCAGTACCCCGGCGAGACGTTCGGACCGGACACCAGCACTTCGCCGTCGTCCGCGATTCCCACCGTGGTACCGGGAATCGGCCTGCCGACCGTGCCGGGGCGGTTGGTGGACGGCGCGTTCACAGTCACCGCCGTCGCGGCTTCGGTGAGCCCGTAGCAGTTCAGGATGGAGACACCGGAATCGCCGTAGTAGGCGACGGTCGTGTCGTCCAGCGAGGCGCCGCCACAGATGACGTGGGTGAGCGGGCCGAAGGAGTTCAGCCCGAGTTTGCGGATTTTTTCCAGCGCGTACGGCACGAGCGCGAGGAACGTCGGCCGCAGTGTCCCGATTTCGCCCAGCAACTCGGGAATCCCGGGCAGCAGGCGGGTGCGGGTGCCGCCGATCACGCAGGCCAGCAGGATCGTCCGGCCGAACACGTGCGACAGCGGCAGTGCCAGCGCGGTGGTGCCCTCGAACAGGGATTCCGTACGCCACACGGTGTTCGCCGACGACGCGTACATGTTCGCGTGCGTGAGCATGCAGCCCTTGGGCGGCCCGGTGGTGCCGCTGGTGTACACGATCGTCGCGAGATCGCCGGCACGCACGCTGTCGCGCCGCTCCGCGAACTCCGCGCCCGGCGGCTCGCGCCAGCCGTCCAGTTCGCCGAACAAGGACACCCCAGCGACGCCGAGCCTTTCGGCGTCCTCGGCGGTTTCGGCGAAGAACCAGTCCGCGCCGGAGTCGTTCAGCACGTGCTGGATCTGGTGCGCCGACGACGTCGGGTACACCGGGACGGTGACGGCGCCGATCGCCAGCGTGGCGAAGTCGAGCACCGCCCAGTCGTAGCCGGTGCGGCCCAAGATCGCGACCCGGTCGCCGTGGCGCACCCCGCGCCGTAGCAGTTCACCTGCCGCCGATTCCACGTGCGCGGTGAATTCTCCTCGAGTGACGTCACGGTCGCCGAGAACGAACAGCGGGCCTTCCGGATCTCCTTCGGCCAGCACCGAATGCAGGCCCCGGTCTTCGGTGAGCTCCCGGCCTTTTCCGGGAAATGAAGTCTTCACGGAAAACAATTCTTCGCGCTACCGGCCCGCGACGGCAATGCGTATTTGGTGAATGCGCGGTTGGTATCGCCTATCGCGTGGGATTCGGTTCGGCCTTGGCGGGCTGCGGGCTCTGGAACGGGCCGACCGCCTCGAGGCAGTCGAGGAACGCCTCCTGCAGCCGGTCGGATTCC
The DNA here is from genome assembly GCF_035546795.1 of Amycolatopsis sp. Taxonomy (GTDB): domain Bacteria; phylum Actinomycetota; class Actinomycetes; order Mycobacteriales; family Pseudonocardiaceae; genus Amycolatopsis_E. Next base: position 12,152 of record NZ_DASZWC010000046.1, on the reverse strand, counting down.
TCGTCCCGCCACACCGCGTACAGGTCGATGGTCGGTACCGGGTCGTACAGCTGGACCGGCACCGGCCGCACGCCACCGGCGGCCGCGCCGGCGAACATGCCCCGGGACGCGGAAGCGAAGCCCACCAACGGTTTCACCGACACCAGGATCGCGGTGGCGCCGGGATCGTCGATCACGTGCGCGACGCTGAGCCGGATGCCGGTGCGCTCGGCCGCGGACAGGATCGAGTCGTACATCGCCGGGCACTGCTCACGGTCGAACAGGATGCACGGCTGGCGGCTCAGCTCCGCGAAGGGCACGCCGGGGCGGCCTGCCCACTTGTGGTTCGGCCCGACCACGGCGACCATCGGCAGCCGCAGCAGCCGCCGGTAGCGGAAGTCCGCGGTGACCGGACGGCCGTAGACCAGCGCGATGTCCAGCGCCCGGTCGGCCAGCGAGCTCAGCTGCGGGCCGGTGCGCTTTTCCTCCAGTTTGACCGTCACGTCCGGGAACTCGGCGTGCATCCTGGCCAGGGTGGCGGGCAGGATGTGTTGCCCGGCCGGGAAGTTGTAGCCGACGCGGACCGTGCCGGTGCGCCCGGCCGCGGCTTCCCGCGCCGAGTACGCGGCCTTCTCCATCTGCGCGACGATCGCCCGCGCCTCCACCTCGAAGGCACGGCCCGCCGAGGTGAGCCGGACCTCGTGCGAGGTGCGGGCGACCAGTTCGACCCCCAGTGTCCGTTCCAGCCGTTGCAGCTGCTGGCTGAGCGAGGGCTGTGTCAGGTGCAGCCGCGCTGCCGCACGTCCGAAGTGCAGTTCTTCGGCAATGGCGAGGAACGAAACCAGGTGTCTGAACTCCATGAACGACCTCCGCAGGGCTTCCCGGCCCAGCCTCGTCCATGCCGGAGAACACCCGGTGAACCTCCGTTGCAGGCTCCGAGAACACCTTCGCGGCCTCCGCCCGGCGTGTTGGCCGTCCCCGGGCCACCTCCGGCACCACAGCACCGGCGCCACCGCCAAAAACGCCGGTCCAGCGCGAAGGTCAGATGCTCCGGCACGACTCGACGAACGTGATCAGCTCGCCGAGTCGTTCACCGGGCGCGTCGACGGCCCGGTTGAGCACCTTGACCAGGTGTTCGTAGGCGTCGGTGTGGTCGTACCGGGCCGCGTCGGCGATCTTGAGCGCCCACCGCCAGTAGCCCCGCAGCGTGTCGGCCAGCGGCATCCGGAATTCGGCGATCACCGCGCGGATCGGGTCGAGCACGTCGTCGCCGTGGGTCCGCAGGTACGCGGTGACCACGTCGGCCATGAACGTGAAATGGCGGGCCTCGTCGCGGGAAAGCCTGGTCAGCAGCTCGCCGAGGACGGGATCACCTGCGACCGCGCGCAGCTGCTGGTAGTAGATCTGGGTGGCCTTCTCCTGCACCAGCGCGTACGCGAAGAACTGGACCGGATGGTCGAACGGCAGCTCGAACCGCGCCTGCCCCGGTTCGATCAGCGCGGTGCGCACCGCCGCCTCGTCCCGCAGGCCCGAGGCCGCCTGGTAGCGGGCCAGCGCCCTGGCGTGCGTGTCCTCCTCCGCCGCCCAGCGGACGGTGAAGTGATACAGCGCCCGGTTGTGCTCGTACAGCTCGGGGTCCACCGAGCCGTCGACGGGGAAGTTCTCGGTGTAGAGCGCGAAATAGCCCGGCAGGTGGTCCTCGATCACGGTGATGAACTCCACCGCCGAACGCTGGCCTTCGGTGAGCCTGTTCGCGTCCGCCCGCGCCCAGTCCGTCGCCGTCTCCACGTGCCACGGCCTGGCGTGCGCCGCACCGGCGAAGTACCTGGTCACGGCACCGGCCATGTCTCCCGTGCTGAGCAGCCCGGCGGCCGCGCGGGGCGGCATCAGCGGGCCTTCGCGCACACGAGGGCGTAGTGCTTGGTGGTGTAGCCCCAGCCGGCGTTGGCGATCTCCAGGTACCGCACCAGATCCCCGGCGCCGGGCACGCCGTCGAGGTTCGCCAGCCAGCATTCGATGGTGCGCCGGTAGTCGTCGGTGAGGTCGTGCACGGCCCGGATCGACAGGCCCGCCGACTCGGCCCCGGCCACCAGCTCCGACAGCGGCCGCAGGTCGCCGGAGCCGAACACGCTGTGCCGCACGAACTCGGTGCCCGGGCGATCGTCGCAGGCGGCGCGGATCTGGTGACTGCGGAAGCAGCTTTCCGACAGATACAGCATCCCGCCGCGGCGCAGCGCCCGGCGGATCTTGGCGAACACCTCGTCCAGGCGGGGCAGGTGCACGACGGAACCGAGCAGCGTCACCGCGTCGTACGCGCCCGCCTCCGGCTCGTACGTCTCGAACTCGGCGACCTCGGTCGTGACCAGCCGCTGCAGGCCCAGCTCCGCGACCCGGCCCGCGATGAACTCGTGCTGCCTGCCCGCGGGGCTGACCCCGTGCGTGCGGCAGCCGTACTCCTGCGCCATGAACAGCAGCAGGGAGCCCCAGCCGCAGCCGACGTCCAGGATCCGTTCGCCACCCAGCAGCCGCAGCTGCCCGGCCACGAAGGACAGTTTGCGCCGCTGCGCCTGTTCGAGGCTGGTGGTGTCGGAGTCGAACAGCCCCGCGGAGTATTTGCGCAACGGGTCGAGGAACCGGGCGAAGACGTCCGGGTCCCGGTCGTAGTGCTGGTTGGTGGCGGCGGTCATCCCTGTTCCCTGGCCAGCGCCCGGCCGACGACCGCGAGCACGTCGTCGATCGTGGTGAGCCCGAAGATCTCGTCGTCCTCCAGCTCGATGTCGTAGGCCTGCTCGATCTTGGCGACCATCCGCAGCACCTTGATCGAGTCGGCGCCCTCGACGCCGCGCAGGTCGGTGTCGGGGCGCAGCGAGCCGGGGGTGCGGCCCAGCTCGGCGGCGACGATCCCGGTCACGGTTTCGGCCAGTGTGCTCACGTCAGCGGTCATGCCGCGCTCCTCTGGGGTTTGTAGGTGGCTGTCGCGGTGCCCACGATCTCCCCGCGGGCATCAAGGATTTCGGCGCTCGCCCGCACGAGCTCGCCGCCGGCGGTGGCGCGGGCGACGCAGCGGTAGCCGCGGCCGACCCGGACCACGCCGACGTAGCGCATCCGCATCGACGTGGTCAGTGCCGGGACGCCGAGTCGCAGCACGATCAGGTTGCCCATCGTCTCGTCGCAGATCACGGCGAGGATGCCGCCGTGCACGACGCCGGGATAGGACTCGAAATGGTGGTCCAGCCGGAATTCCGCGGCCAGTGCGTCGCCAGTGTCGGTGAACTCCAGCCGCAGGCCACTCGGGTTGCGCGGGGAGCAGCCGAAGCAGTGGTGCCCGGTGCCCGCCCACGGCAGCGTCGCGGTCATCCGAGCGCCGTCGCCAGCGCACGGCGGACCGCGCGGTTGGAGGACAGGTCGTGCCCGGTGAGCGAGCCGAAGGTGCGCCGGATCTTGTGCTGCAGCTCGTCCAGCTCGCCGGTGCCGGCGACGGTGTCGAGGAACAGGTCGAACCCGGTGTCGATGGTCTCGGTCTCGGCGAGCTCGTCGAGACCGGTCTTGAACACCCCGACGGGATGCTTGATCCGCTCGTCGGAGGTGTAGAAGTACAGGGTTTCCAGCACGGACGGGATCTCCTCCGGGTGCGCTTCGAGCCGCTTCGCCGCGAAGTGCCGGAACTCGCGCGCGTGCCCGGCTTCGTCGCGGCTCGCCCGCGACAGCAGGTCCTTGAGCACCGGCTCGTCGACCCAGGCCGACACCGCGCGGTAAACGTGGTTGACCGTCAGCTCGGAGATGATGTTCGTGGCCAGCGTGGCCGAGGGCGTGCTGCCCGGGTCGTACGGCGCGCGCATCGCGGCGACGGCGCGGTTGTCCACCTTCTCGCCCACGGCCTGCAGCCAGGACGTGAAGGCGTAGTGGTGCTGGACCTCCTGGTAACCCCAGATCACCGCGAAGGCCGAAAAGTCGTAGTCGTCGGCGAACTCGTTGAGGAAGCCGTGCACCGCGGCGATCACGTTGGACTCACCCATCACCGCGCTCTTGACCAGGGTCACGTACTCCGGCCTTACGAGCGTCGTGTCCACCTCGCCGAGCGGGAGGGTGGCGAGCCGCCAGTGGTTCTTGTCGTAGTGCCGGAAGACATCGAGGCTGTGCATCTGCTCCATGTCCGGTGCCCGCGTCATGCCGTCTCCGTTCGGTAGCGCTCCCGCATACCCAGCCGCTGGAGCTTGCCACTGGTGGTCCTGGGGATCGTGCGCGCCGGGACCAGCCGCACGGCCAGCCCGTGCAGGCCCAGTTCGGTGCGGCAGCTCGCGGCCAGCGCCGCGGTCAGCCGCCGCCGGTCCTCGTCGTCCTTGAGCCGGGTTTCCGCGCACAGCACGATCTTCTCGTCGTCGACGAAGGCGACACACCGTCCTTTGTAGACGCCTTCGACGTCCCGTGCGACGGCCTCCACGTCCAGCGGGTACACGTTCTCGCCGCGGACGGTGATCATTTCCTTGCTGCGGCCGGTGAAGTACAGCTCCCCGTCGCGCAGGTAGCCGAGATCGCCGGTACGCAGCCAGCCGTCTTCGGTGAACGGCCCCCCGGACCGGCCGAGGTAGCCGCTGGTCACCGCGGCACCGGTCACCTCGATCTCCCCCACCTCCCCGTCCGGCGCACCACCGGCGATCCGCACGTGCATCCCGGGAACCGCGCGGCCGAGACCGACGATTCCCTTGGCACCAGGACCTTCGGCGGGAAGCGCTTTCCCGGTGGCGGCGAGCGCCGCGCGATCCACCCAGTCGTAGACCGGCGGGCGGCCCAGCGGCGGCAGCGTGGCCACCAGGGTCGCCTCGGCCATGCCGTACGCGGGTGTCATCGCTTCGGGCCGGAAACCAGCGCGGGCGAAGCGATCGAGGAACGCGCGGACCGAATCGACGGAGATCGACTCGGCGCCGTTGAACGCGATCCGCCAGTGCGTCATGTCCAGCTCGCGCTCCGCCGGGACGGTGCTGAGCAGGTAGTCGTAGCCGAAGTTCGGCATCGCGCAGATCGTGGCGCCGGTGGCGAGGAACTCGGAGAGCCAGCCGGCGGGGCTTTTCACGAAGGTGGCCGGGGACCACACGGTGACCGGGATCCCGTTGAGCAGCCCGGTGACCGTGCCGAACAGGCCCATGTCGTGGAACAACGGCAGCCAGCTGCCCCAGGAGTCGGCGCCGGTGATCCGGATCGCGGCGGTGATGGATTCCGCGCAGGACAAGACGTTTTGATGCGTGAGCACGACGCCCTTCGGGGCGGCCGTGCTGCCGGACGTGAACTGCAGGACTGCGGTGTGGCCCGGGGTGGCGGCGAGCAGCGGGGTGGTTTCGTGGCGCGTCAGTGTTTCCGCGTCGAGCACCCGCGGACCGGTGAGGTTGTCGGTGACCGGCGTCAGCTTCGGCACCGTCACCAGTTCGGTCATGCCCACAGTGTCCACAATGGCCTGTGTGCGGCGAAGGTAGCCTTCGAGGTCTCGCATTCCCATCGGCAGCGGCAACGGGCAGGCCGCCGCGCCGAGTCGCCCGGCGGCGAGAACTCCTTGCAGGAAGGCGGTTCCGTTCGGGGCGAGTACCCCGACCACACTGCCCTCCCGCGCTCCGGCGGCGGCGAGGCCGGCGGCCATCCGGCGTGACGTGTCGGCCAGTTCGGCGTAGGTGAGCTGTTCGTCCTCGCTGGGAAAGGAGATGCGCTGCGCCGGGTTGCGGGCGGCGGCTTCGTCGAATCGGGCGGGCAGGGTCACGGCTGTCACCTCCGCCCCGCGCGCAGCACCCGGACCGCGATACCCGGGGCGAGCAGGGAAGTCGGGGGGATGGTCAGGTTCGCGGTGCGCATGAACGTGCGGGCCACCGCGGCGTCGTGGTGCGCGGCGACCTGCGCCCTGGCCGAGTAGGCGCCCACGATCCGGCTCCGCAGCGAGCGCGGGCCTTCCACGCCGGGGTACCGCAGGTCGGAGCCGGTGGACAGCTGCCAGGCGATGTCGATGGCGCCGGCGGCCTCCCGGTAGAAGCGCGCGGGGTCGGGATCGGGCAGGCACGAGCGCAGTGCCAGCGCCTGCTGCCCGGCCACCGTCATGCCCTGTGCGTAGAGCGGGTTGAAGCTGCACACGGCGTCGCCGAGGACGAGGAAACCCTGTGGTGGCGTGGAAATCCGGTCGTAACGGCGGCGCAGTGAACCAGTGAAGCGATGTGGCACCGGGTCGTCCAGCGGCTCGGCCGCGCGCACGATCTCGTGCACGTCGGGCACCGGCAGGGTGGCGGCGAACCGCTCGAACTCCGCGGGGTCCGTCGGCGGGTGATCGCCCAGCATCCCGGCGAGGGTGACATGCCAGCGGTCGCCCTCGAGCGTGATCGCTCCCCCGCCGCGGAAGCCCGGCATGGTGGAGACGACCACGGCCAGGTCGCCGTCGAGATGCTCGGGCTTGCGGCGGTACATCCGCGACGAGTAGCCGAGATCCACGTCGACGCGCTCCTCGGCGGGACGCTCGTGGCCGAGTCCGGCCAGCCAGTCGGCGGCGCGCGAGCCGCGTCCGGTGGCGTCCACCACCAGGTCGGCCGCCACTTCCCCGCCGTCGGCCAGGCGCACCCCGGTGATCCGGCTGCCACCGCTCAGCCCGACGGCCGTGCGGTGCCACAGCTCCACCCCGGGCAGCGCGAGCGTCCTGGTGAGGATGCCGTTCTCCAGCATCGGGCGGCCGGCGAGCAGGGTGGTCAGCCCCGTATCGGTCGGGCGGACGCGTAAACCCGAGAGGTACCAACGGGATTCGCGCAGCACCTCGGTGGTCGGCGCACCCGCCTCGGCGAGCTCGGCGGTGAACCCGGGGAAGAGTTCCTCGATGATCTGCCTGCCACGTTCCATGAGCCCGTGCAGATGCCGGGCCTGCGGCACGCCCCGGCGGGGCGTGAGCCCGCCGGGCTCGTCACGTTCGATGATCAGCACGCGGTCGAAGGCGTCCGCGAGCACCCGGGCCGAGAGCAGCCCGGCGATGCTCGCGCCGAGCACGACGGCCTGACGCATGGGTCCTCACCTTTCTGCGGCGGGGCGGACGTGTCCCACTCTTGGGCAGTGTTCCGTTGCGGGGCAAGGGAATCCGGCGAGTACCTATCGGCCCATTGGCATCGGGGCGGGGTCGGGCAAACGTCAGCGGCGATTCAGCGGCCGTTCACCGGACGCGAGCAGAGTGCTCCGGTGTCGAGCGAGGGAGATGACTCCACTGTGGACACTGTGCCGACCGAAACGGCGATGGCGGACCTGTTCCTGAACCGCCCCGATCCCTATACCCCGGCGCGCACGCTGCGGGAAGCCGGTCCGGTGCACCGCACGCCGCTCGGGCTGCACCTGCTGACCCGGTACGCGGACTGTGCGGCCGTGCTGCAGAGCAACGCGTGGAGCCACGCCGACGAGGCAGGCCAGCTGCACCCCAGCATCTCGGCCGAGGAAGCCGCCGAGGAGCTGCCCACCTCGTTCCTCTGGATGGACCCGCCTGACCACACCCGGCTGCGCACCCTGGTGTCCAAGGCGTTCACCCCGCGCACCGTCGCGCAGCTGCGGCCCAGGGTCGAGCAGCTGTGCAAGGAGCTCGTCGGCGCCGCACTGGAGGCACGCGAGTTCGACCTGATCGACCTGATGGCCTACCCGCTGCCGCTGACCATCGTGTGCGAGCTGATCGGGGTGCCGGCCGACGACCACCGCATGGTGCAGAAGTGGTCGCAGGACCTGGCGCGCGGGTTCGACCCCGACGTGCTGATGACCCCCGAGGCGCACGCCGAACGCAGTGCCGCGTCGCGCGAGTTCATGCGGTACTTCCGGGAGCTGATCGACCTGCGCCGCGCGCGCCCGGAGCACGACCTGCTCAGCGCGCTGGCCGCGGTCGAGGACCGCGGGGACGTGCTCACCGAGACCGAACTGCTCACCACGTGCGTGACGACGCTGGTCGCCGGGCACGAGACCACGGTGAACCTCGTGGGCAGCGGCCTGCTCGCGCTGATGCGGCAGCCGGGTGAGTTCGAACGGCTGCGCGCGCACCCGGAGTACGTGCCCAGCGCGGTGGACGAGCTGCTGCGGTACGAGCCACCGGTCCAGATGACCACCCGGTCCGCGAAGGAGCCGATCACCTTGGCGGGGCACGAGTTCTCGCCCGGCGACGGGGTGGTCGTGCTGATCAACGCCGCGAACCGGGATCCGCTGGCGTTCACCGATCCCGAGCGCCTCGACGTCGCCCGCTACCACGACCGCACCACGCCCCCGCCCCGGCATCTCGCGTTCAGCCTCGGCATCCATTACTGCCTCGGCGCGCCGCTGGCCGCGCTGGAGATGGAAGTGCTGCTGCACGAGCTGCTCGGCCGGGCCGGCGCGATGACCCCGCTGACCGAGGAGCCGCCGTACAAGGCGAACCTGATCGTGCGCGGGCTCGCGGAGCTGCCCGTGCGATTCGAGGCACTGCGATGATCGACGTCTTCGATCCTTCCTTGCGTGCCAACCCGTTCGTCGCCTACCGCGAGCTGCGCGAGACGGCGCCCCTGCACGAGACGGGCTTCGGCATCCACCTCGTGCCGCGCTACGCCGACTGCGCCGCGATCCTCGCCGACCCCGCCTGGGGTCACGGCTACACCGCGGGCATCAACCCGTTCCGCCCCGGCGTGGACCCGTCCCGGTTGCCGGGCTCGTTCCTGCTGCTGGACCCGCCGGAACACGGCAGGCTGCGGTCACTGGTGGCCAAGGCGTTCACGATGCGCGCGGTCGCGGCGTTGCGGCCCCGGGTGACCGAGATCGTGGACGGCCTGCTCGACGACGCGCTGGAAGCCGGCGAGGTGGACCTGGTGCGGGCGCTGGCTTTCCCGGTGCCACTGACCACGATCTGCGAACTGCTCGGCGTTCCGGTCGCCGACCGGGAGACCTTCGGCGAATGGACCCGCGACATCAGCCGCGGCCTCGACCCGGACGCCGTCCTCAGCGACGCGGAGAAGGCAGCGCGGGAGATCGCCGTCGACGACTTCGCGGGCTATTTCACCGAGCTGATCGCCTACCGCCGCGACAACCCCGCGGACGATCTGCTGAGCGGGCTGGTCGCGGTCTCCGAAAGCGGCGACCGGCTGACCGTGCAGGAGATCATCGACATCGGGGTGCTGCTGCTGATCGCCGGGCACGAGACCACGATGAACCTGATCTCCGGCGGAGTCCTTGCCCTGCACCGGAATCCGGACCAGCGGGCGATACTGGCCGACAACCCGGAGCTGGCCGTCGAGGAGCTGCTGCGGTTCGACACGCCCGTCCCGTTCCCCACCCGGACGGCGATGGATGACCTCGAGTTCGCCGGGAAGAAGCTGCCCCGCGGCACCGGCGTCGTGCTGCTGCTCGGTTCCGCCAACCGTGACCCGGAAGCGTTCGACGACCCCGACAGGCTCGACCTGACCCGCTTCGCCGACGCGAAGCACCGGCAACTCGCCTTCAGCCACGGCCCGCACTTCTGCCTCGGCGCCCCGATGGCCCGGCTGGAGAGCGCGCTCACCTTCGAACGTCTTTGCACCCGCACGGAATTCACCGTGCTCACCGAGGAACCCGTTTACCGGCCCAGTGTTTCGATGCGGGGCCTGGCCACCCTGCCCGTCTCCCTGCGGAGGAAACCGTGACCGTCAGCAAACGGATCGAGGAACTGCAGGCCCTGCTCACCAAGGGGCTCACCGAAGGCATCGGCGTCGGGCACTCACTCGGCGTGATGTGCGCGGAGCTGGGCGACGGGCGCACGGTGTACACCCTGAAACCGAGCCTGGCGCAGGCGAACGCGATGCTCACCGTGCACGGCGGCGTGCTGTCCACGTTGATGGACACCGCGATGGGGAGCGCGATCTTCACGCAGCTGCCGGACCAGACCCTGTACACGACACTGGAGCTGAAGGCCAACTTCGTCCGGCCGGTCGCACTGGACGACGCGGAACTGCGCTGCGAGGCGACCACCATCCACGTCGGCAGGCGGACGGCGACCGCGCAGGCGCACATCCACAACGCGGCGGGCAAACTCGTCGCGCACGGCACCTGCACCTGCCTGATCCAGGCGCTGGGCTGAGCCGCGGTCGGATATCGAAGCCCGGGCGGCCATCGGTTAGCCTGCCACGGATGATTCGACCGAGGAGACCGAGACGGCACGCCGCCGGGGCGATCCTGGTCGCCCTGCTGTGCGTGGTCACCGGATGTGGGACGGCGACCACCGCGGGCGCGCCGGCCACCTCCTCGCCGGTGACGACAGGGCCGACGACCGAGCCGACCACGTCGGCGAGCGAAACCCCTCGGTCCCAACCGGCCTGCGCGACCCCCGCAGCCGGTTTCGACTGCGACTTCCAGCAGCGGTTCGCGGCCGTGGCGGCCTACCTCAAGGGCCGGCCCGGCGTCGCCGGCGTGGTGGTGCGTGATCGGCGGACCGGCGCGGTGTGGCGGACCGGCGCGACGGACACCGCGATGTGGACCGAGTCGACGATCAAGCTGGCGATGACCGTGGACCTCTTCCTCCGGGACCGGGCCGGCAAGATCAGTCTCACCTCGGCCGATCGCGGCCTGATCCAGAAGATGCTGCACAGCTCGGACGACGCCGCCGCCGACGCGCTGTGGTCGAAGTACTCGGGCGCGGACCACAAGGCGTTCAACCGGGACTTCGGCGAATACGGGATGACCTCGCTGGTGCCGCAGCGCGGTTACACCAGCACGTTCCCGTACTGGGGCTTCCAGAAGTGCACCCCGGACGACCTCGACCGCCTGGTCAACTACGTGCTCGACAAGCTTCCGGCCGACACCCGGCAGTACATCGTCGACCAGCTTTCCGACGTCGACGCGGACCAGCAGTGGGGTGTGTGGGCGGCCGGTCCCGCGGCGAACCCCGGCAACAAGGACGGCTGGGGGCCGGAGGACGACGGCTGGGTGATGAACACCGTCGGCTGGGCAGGCCCCGGCCAGCGCTACACCCTCACGGTCATGAACGAGCTCCGCGGCCACGGTGGTGAGGAGGACGGGCGCGCCACCGACAGCCACGTCGCCGAGCTCCTGTTCGCCGGCCGCTTCCCCTGACGCCGCTGAGGTGGTTCCGTCATCGGCGGACCCGGATCGGGTCGAACGCGTGGCCCGCCTCGATGGCGCGGATTTCGGCCACGGTGGCTTCGCGGTGGCGGCCCAGGTCGCCCGGTACGACGCTCAGGACGTGCAGCGCTTCCGGGAGGAGGACCGTGCGGAACTCCCCGTGCAAGTGCCGGGCGTGGCCGACCGCTTCGCCGGCCGAGTTCAGTGCCGGCGCCCGGCCTTCCCGATGGTCCTCGACGGCAGTGGCGAGCATCGTCCGCACCAGCAGGCGGCGCCAGCCGCGCGGGCCGGCCCACAGGCGCAGCATCTTCTGTTTCACTTCGCGCAGTTCGGGCGCCCGACGGCCAAGGCGTTGCCGGATCAACGCGGACGCGAGCAGGACCACGGCTTCCAGCGCCGGTTCGGGTTCGTCGATCTCGGTCAGGGCGTCCGCGGCGGCCAGGCCGCGAGCCGGGTCCATGGTGGACAACGTGGTGAGTCCGATGGCGACCTGACAGAGCACTCGGTCGCCGGAGTCCTCGAAACGCAGGTCCTCCAGCGACTCGCGAAGTCCGGTGTGGACAGCGAAGCGGACACCCGCGTCGACCGTCCCGTCCGCGAGCAACGCGACCAGGTCCCACAACGCGGTCCGCAACTCGACCGGCCACAGTGGACGGATCGGCGCCGCCTGAAACGCCTCGGCGAAGGCCTGGAAGGCGGCATCCGGCCGCCCGGCGTCCACGAGGTCCGTGCCGAGCGCCGCCAGACTGCGCACCGGGACCGGACCGGCCCGAACTTCGGAACTCATCGCGATCCTCCCGCGCGTCGACACTGAAACGCAAGCGGGCTAAAGTTCGCCAGGTGTTCAGGCGGGGCGAGGATGTCATCGAGCAACTGTTGCTGGGGATTGGCAAATGCGCGCGAAGCGGGAATTCTTCCTCGCGCGACATCGCTCCAATAGGCTTTGGTGTGATAGGTGCTGCCGTTGGCACGGTTTACAGTAGCGTTGGGATTGTTCGCGAAGCTGTTCGCCCAGTTGCTCGAGACGGCGGCGTTGTAGGCAGCGTCGCCGGCCTTCCAGGCGGGGTGCCCGTCGATCTGGATGATCAGGCCACTGGGGTCACTGA
>NZ_DASZWC010000045.1:0-98175 GCF_035546795.1 Amycolatopsis sp. | reverse complement strand
CGGGCTATGACTGCCCTCCCCCTCGTCTTCGAAGCGCCCCGCCGTGGCCTGCCGCCCCGGCATCTTGCCGACCTCACCGTCGCCGAGCGCGCCGAAGCGGTCGCCGAACTCGGTGAGAAGCCGTTCCGTGCCAAGCAGCTGTCGAACCACTACTTCTCCCGGTTGACCGTCGACCCCGAGGCGATGACCGACATCCCGGCGGCCTCGCGGGAGCGGCTGGTCGGCGGGCTGATGCCGCCGCTGCTCACCGAGGTGCGTGCGGTGGCCGCGGACGGGGGCACGACGCGGAAGACGCTGTGGCGTGCCCACGACGGGACGTTGTTGGAGAGCGTGCTGATGCGCTATCCGGACAGGGCCACGCTGTGCATTTCGAGTCAGGCCGGCTGCGGGATGGCGTGCCCGTTCTGCGCGACCGGCCAGGGTGGGCTGGACAGGAACCTCTCCACGGCGGAGATCGTGGACCAGGTGCGCTCGGCGGCCGCGGTGATGCGTGACGGCGCGATGCCGGGCGGGCCGGGCCGGTTGTCGAACATCGTCTTCATGGGGATGGGCGAGCCGCTGGCGAACTACAAGCGCGTGGTGGCCGCGGTGCGCCGGATCACCGACCCCGCGCCCGGTGGCCTGGGGATTTCGCAGCGTTCGGTCACCGTGTCGACGGTGGGCCTGGCGCCGGCGATCCGGAAGCTGGCGGACGAGAAGATGCACGTGCGGCTGGCGGTCTCGCTGCACACGCCGGACGACGAGCTGCGCGACACACTGGTGCCGGTGAACAACCGCTGGTCGGTGAACGAGGTACTCGAAGCGGCGCGGTACTACGCGGATACGAGCGGGCGCCGGGTGTCGATCGAGTATGCGCTGATCCGGGACGTCAACGACCAGCCGTGGCGGGCGGATCTGCTGGCCAAGCGGCTGCGCAAGCACCTGAGCCAGCTGGTGCACGTGAACGTCATCCCGCTGAACCCCACGCCGGGCTCGGAATGGGACGCGTCGCCGAAGCCGGTCGAGCGGGAGTTCGTGCGCCGCGTCAACGCCGGGGGGGTGGCGTGCACGGTGCGCGACACACGCGGCCAGGACATCGCGGCAGCCTGCGGGCAGCTGGCCGCGGAGGGCTGAACCACCGGCGCGGATCTGTTGCTGGTGAACGGATTCCCGGGCGTGTCTATTGTGGACTCAGTTGTCCGCCGGCAGCGAAAGAGCCGCGGACCGACCCGGGCCCGCGGCTCTTCACAGTCTTGACGCTCAGCGCCGCCAGGCGGTGCGCCGCCGCTTGAGGTCGATCAGCAGCAGGATGATCAGGCCGACGCCGAGGCCGATCAGCCACACGTTTTCGGTGTCGTTCTCGTGGTTGTTGTAGATCATCAGGAACAGCACGATCGCGCTGAACCAGCCCGCGATCCGGGTGGCCTTGGGGAACGAGCCGTGCCAGCCCCATTCGGCCGACGGTTCATCGCGGGGATCCACTTCGGCCTTCTGCCGCTTCTCGACCGCCTTGGTAGCCACGGAACACTCCTCCACGCCCTGTATTCACCTGCACTGGGGATAATCCCACATGCGGCGCGAAGCCGCGCCGGGCGGTTCGCGACAATGGGGGTGATGAACACGACTCGCAGCGTTCTCGTCCTCGGTTCCACCGGCTCCATCGGCACGCAGGCCCTGGACGTGGCCGCGCGCAACACCGACCGGTTCCGGATCGCCGGCCTCGCCGCAGGCGGGTCCGATCCGGCGCTGCTGGCCGCGCAGGCGCTGGCGCATCAGGTGGATGCCATCGCCGTGATCAGGCCGACAGTGGTCGAGGACCTGCAGCTGGCGCTGTACGCCGAGGCGCAGAAGCACGGCTACTCAAGCGGTGATTTCCGCCTGCCGCGCATCTTCGCCGGTGCGGGCGCCGTGACGGAGCTCATCGCCGCGGTCCCGGTCGACGTCGTGCTGAACGGGATGCCGGGCTCGCAGGGCCTGGAGCCGACGCTGCGCGCGCTGGAGACGGGCGCGAAGCTGGCGCTGGCGAACAAGGAGTCGCTGATCGCGGGCGGCCCGCTGGTGCTCAAGGCGGCCAAGCCCGGGCAGCTCATCCCGGTCGACTCCGAGCACTCGGCGATGGCGCAGGCGCTGCGCGCCGGTCGCGCCGACGAGGTGGACAGGCTCGTGCTCACCGCGTCCGGCGGGCCGTTCCGCGGCCGTGCCCGCGAGCAGATGACCGACGTCACGGTGGCGGACGCGCTCGCGCATCCCACCTGGTCGATGGGCAAGCTCGTGACGATCAACTCGGCCACCCTGGTCAACAAGGGGCTGGAGCTGATCGAGGCGCATCTGCTCTTCGACGTGCCCTGTGACCGGATCGACGTGGTGGTGCACCCGCAGTCGATCGTGCACTCGATGGCGACCTTCACCGACGGCTCCACGCTGGCCCAGGCCAGCCCGCCGGACATGCGGCTGCCCATCTCGATGGCGCTCGACTGGCCGAACCGGGTGCCCGGCGCCGCGTCCGCGTGCGCCTGGGACAAGGCCACCTCGTGGACGTTCGAACCGCTGGACAGCGAGGCTTTCCCCGCTGTCGAGCTGGCCCGGCACGCCGGTACCGTCGGCGGCCTGCTCCCGGCGGTCTTCAACGCGGCGAACGAGGTGCTGGTCGCCGCTTTCCTGGCGCAGAACACCGGCTTCACGTCCATCGTGGACACTATTGGTGGGGTGCTTCAGGCTGCGGACGAATGGCGCCGGGACCCCCGCGATCTGGAGGACGTGTTCGCCGCGGAGGAGTGGGCCAGAGCTCGCGCGGCCGAGACCATCGGGACAACCGGAAGGAACTAGGGCGTGCTCGCCTACATTTTCGGAGTCGTGCTCTTCGCGCTGGGCATCTGTGTGTCCGTCGCGTTGCACGAGGCGGGACACATGGTCTCGGCGAAGGCCTTCGGCATGAAGGTGCGCCGGTACTTCATCGGTTTCGGTCCCAAGGTCTTCTCCTTCCGCCGCGGCGAGACCGAGTACGGCGTGAAGTGGATCCCGCTCGGCGGTTTCTGCGACATCGCCGGCATGACCGCGCTCGACGAGGTCACCCCGGACGAGGCGCCGCGCGCGATGTGGCGGTACAAGACCTGGAAGCGCACGATCGTGCTGGCCGCCGGTTCGGTCACGCACTTCATCCTCGGCTTCGTCGTGCTGTACCTGATGGCCGTCTCGATGGGCCTGCCCAACGCGCTGATCGGCAAGGCACAGATCGCCACCGTGGCCGACTGCGTGCACAACGCCACCACAGACCAGCAGGTGCTCAACCCCACCTGTCAGCCCGGCGACCTCGCCCCGGCCAAGCAGGGCGGGCTCCAGCCGGGTGACGAGATCGTCGCGGTCGGCGGCACGGCCACCGCCACGTACGCCGACGTCACGGCCAAGATCCAGCCGATGTCGGGCCCGGTCGATTTCGAGGTCAAGCGCAACGGGCAACTGGTGCACCTGACGATCAACGTGGCGCAGGTCGAGCGCCCGGTGACCGACCCGAACAACCCCCAGGGCGCGCCCAAGATCGTCAAGGTGGGCACGATCGGCGTCGGGTTCCCGAGCTACCTGCACTACAACGCGTGGACCGCCCTCGGCGGCGCCGGGATGTTCACCGGCGACATGTTCGCCCAGACCTGGGACAGGCTGCTGGAGTTCCCGGAGCGGATCCCGGCGGTGGTGCACTCGATCTTCGGCGGCGAGCGTGACCCCAACACCCCGGTCAGCGTCGTCGGCGCGAGCCGGATCGGCGGCGAGGCGGTGGAAGCCGGGCTGTGGCCGCTGTTTCTGATCCTGCTGGCGAGCCTGAACTTCTTCATCGGCGTGTTCAACCTGCTGCCGTTGCTCCCGCTCGACGGCGGGCACATCGCGGTCACCTGGTACGAGCGCGTGCGGGACTGGGTGCGCGGGCTGCGCGGCAAGGCCGCGGGCGGCCCGGTCGACTACACCAAGTTGTCGGCCATCACGATGGTGCTGGTGCTGGTGGGTGGCGCAGTAACGCTGCTCACCGTGACGGCTGACATCGTGAACCCGATCCGTCTGCAGTGAGTACGCTGAGGGCGTGAGTGTCGCGCTTGGTATGCCCGCCCTCCCGCCGCCCGTCCTCGCCGAACGCCGCCAGACCAGGCAGCTGATGGTGGGACCGGTCGGTGTCGGCAGCGAGCACCCGATCTCCGTCCAGTCCATGACCACCACCCTGACCTCGGACGTCAACGCCACGCTGCAGCAGATCGCGGAACTGACCGCGGCCGGCTGCGACATCGTGCGCGTGGCCTGCCCGTCCGCCGACGACGCAGAGGCACTGCCCGCGATCGCGAAGAAATCGCAGATCCCGGTCATCGCCGACATCCACTTCCAGCCGAAGTACGTGTTCGCCGCGATCGAGGCCGGCTGTGCCGCGGTCCGGGTGAACCCGGGCAATATCCGCAAGTTCGACGACCAGGTCAAGGAAATCGCGCAGGCCGCGAAGGACCACGGCACGCCGATCCGGATCGGCGTGAACGCCGGTTCGCTCGACAGGCGGCTGCTCGAGAAGTACGGCAAGGCCACGCCCGAAGCGCTGGCCGAGTCGGCGTTGTGGGAAGCGTCGCTGTTCGCCGAGCACGACTTCCACGACATCAAGATCTCGGTCAAGCACAACGACCCGGTGGTCATGGTGCGGGCCTACGAGCTGCTCGCCGAGCAGTGCGACTACCCGCTGCACCTCGGTGTCACCGAGGCGGGCCCGGCCTTCCAGGGCACCATCAAGTCGGCCGTGGCCTTCGGTGCGCTGCTGCGCCAGGGCATCGGCGACACCATCCGCGTGTCGCTGTCCGCGCCGCCGGTCGAAGAGGTCAAGGTCGGCCAGCAGATCCTGCAGTCGCTGAACCTGCGGCCGCGCAAGCTGGAGATCGTGTCCTGCCCGTCCTGCGGTCGCGCCCAGGTGGACGTGTACAAGCTGGCCGACGAGGTGACGGCGGGCCTGGAGGGCATGGAGGTGCCGCTGCGGGTGGCCGTGATGGGCTGCGTGGTGAACGGTCCCGGCGAGGCGCGTGAGGCCGATCTCGGGGTCGCCAGCGGCAACGGCAAGGGGCAGATCTTCGTCAAGGGCGAGGTCATCAAGACCGTGCCCGAGCACCAGATCGTGGAGACCCTGATCGAAGAGGCCATGCGGATCGCGGAGGAGTCCGGGGACGCGGAAGCGAGCGGCCAGCCCACGGTGACGGTCGGCTAGCGCCGGGCGGTGTCCCAGCCGGCTGACTGTCCATCGTGGACTGCCGTCGCGGTACGTCACGCCGACCCGATCCGGACGCCCGGCCGCGCGGAGTTCGCGGCGCCGGTCGGCGGGATGAACCTGAGCCCGGTGATCGGGCAGGACAGGTTCCGGTACCACGTGGAGCTCGATCATCGAGCGTTTCCGGGCCCTGCTCGGGTTTTCCTCGCCGGGCTGTGGAAAAACGAGCCCGTGCCCGAGGTGGGTTGGGGCCGGCAGCGCATGATCCGTGCCGCGGGCCGGGGCCGGGGGCACGCTCGCCGGGAAGCGCCCGGCGTCAGCAGTGTCTGTGTGGTGACCGAGGACGTGGACGCGGTCCATGATGCGGCGCGTGGCGCGGGTGCGGAGGACCCCGAAGGCAATCTCTGGTCCTTCGGCACCTGTCGCGGCGCGCCCTGACCGGGCGGTTTCTCGTTTCCGGGGGGTATCTGGCAATCTGGACGGTGTGTTGCGGCTTGCCGGTGCACGGCTGCTCGGTGATCGGGACTACCCGGCGGTACGTGCCGTTCTCGCGGCTGATCCCGTAGCGAGCTGCATGGTCAGCGCGCGAGTCGAAGTGGCGGGGCTGGATCCGTGGCGCCTCGGCGGGGAGTTGTGGGCCGCCGACTACCGCGGATCGCGGTCCCCGCGGCTTCCCGGGCTCTGCTTCTCGGGCCCGAACCTGATCCCGCTGCGAGGCAACGCGTCGGCGTTGCGGTCGTTCGCCGATCGCGCGCTGCGCAAGCAGCGGGTCTGCTCCTCGTTGGTCGGCCCCTCCGAGCAGGTGCTGGGGCTGTGGGACGAGCTCGCCGCGGAATGGGGCCCCGCCAGGGAAGTCCGCGCCGACCAGCCGCTGATGGCGCTGCAGGGCCAGCCCGCGGTGCCGGTGGACCCGCTGGTGCGGCCGGTTCGCCCGGACGAGCTGGAGCGCTACCTGCCCGCCGCGATCGCCATGTTCATCGAGGAGGTCGGCGTCGACCCGCGTGCCGGCGACGGCGGCGCGAGCTACCGCGCCCGGGTCGCCGAGCTGATCGCCGGCGGCCGCGCGTTCGCCCGGTTCGAGGGTGGGGAAGTGGTGTTCAAGGCCGAGATCGGGGCGATGTCCCGTGACGTCGGGCAGATCCAGGGCGTGTGGGTACATCCCGATCGCCGCAGTCACGGGCTCGGCACGGCGGGCACCGCGTCGGTGGCAAGCCGCCTCATCAATGCCATGGGCCGCACGGCGAGTCTGTACGTGAACTCCTTCAACAGCCCCGCGCTGGCGGCCTACCGGCGGATCGGTTTCCGCCAGGTGGGCCGCTACGCCACGGTGTTGTTCTGAGTTCCGGCCGGAGTCGTAGGCTGGAGGTATGTCCCAGCGTGCTCCGTTGAAGCCTGGCGTGCAGTCGCCGCGCCGTTCCGTCCCCGCCGGCATTCCGCGTCCCGAGTACGTGGACAAGCCGGCGCCCAAGCGGGACAACGGCAACGGCGTACGCAGCCCGGAAATCATCGAGGCGATGCGGGTGGCGAGCAGGATCGCCGCGCAGGCGCTGGAAGAGGGCGGCAAGGCGGTCAAGCCCGGCAATACCACCGACGACGTGGACAAGGTGGTGCACGAGTTCCTGCTCGACCACCACGCGTACCCGTCCACCCTGGGCTACCGGCATTTCCCGAAGTCGTGCTGCACCTCGCTGAACGAGGTGATCTGCCACGGCATCCCGGACTCGACGCTGATCGAGGACGGCGACATCTGCAACATCGACGTCACGGCGTACATCGGCGGCGTGCACGGCGACACGAACGCGACGTACCTCGCGGGCGATGTCTCCGAGGAGGCGCGCTTGCTCGTCGAGCGAACGCACGAGGCCACCATGCGGGCCATCAAGGCGGTGCGGCCAGGCCGTCAGCTCAACGTGATCGGCCGGGTGATCGAGGCCTACGCCAAGCGGTTCGGCTACGGCGTGGTGCGTGACTTCACCGGGCACGGGGTCGGCCCGTCGTTCCACACCGCGCCGACGGTGCTGCACTACGAGGAGCCGTCGGTGACGACGGTGATCGAGCAGGGGATGACCTTCACCATCGAGCCGATGATCACGCTGGGCACCATCGACTACGACGTCTGGGACGACGACTGGACGGTGACCACAAAGGACAAGAAGTGGACCGCCCAGTTCGAGCACACCCTCGTGGTGACGGCTACCGGCGCGGAGATTCTGACTCTGCCCTGAGCAGCCGATCCAGGAAACCGCCGGCCTCGGCCGCCGCTCGTGCGGGGTCGCGGTCGGCGATCGCGTCGAGCAGCCCCTGGTGGCCGATCTCGACCTTCTCTTCGAGGGTGTCGTGCGAGGTCGCGGCCACGCTCGCGCTGACGGCTTCGGTCAGCCCTCGATACAGCTCGGACAGCAGCTTGTTGTGTCCACAGTGGACGACGCAGGTGTGGAACTCGGTGTCCGCGCGGACGAAATCCTCGTGGTTCTTCTCGAGCTGGGCGCGGTCCCGGTCGGCGAGCAGTCCGGTGAGCTTCGTCAGCTCTTCTTCCGTGCGTTCGGTGGCCGCCAGCCGCGCGCCCTCGATTTCCAGGCCGCGCCGCACCTGAAGCACCTCACGTAGCTCCGAGCCGAACAGCCGCCGGATCGCGCCCGACACCTCGCTGGTCGCGCGCACATACGTGCCGTCGCCCTGCCGTACCTCCAGCAGGCCGCTGTGCGCGAGCGCGCGGACCGCTTCGCGCACGGTGTTCCGCCCGACGCCGAGGGTCTCCGCGAGCGCGGGTTCGGTCGGGATGCGCTCGCCCACGACCCATTCGCCTTGGCTGATGGCATCGCGGAGCTGGCCGATCACCTGGTCCACCAGGCCGGCGCGACGTGTCGTGGCTAACGGCACCCGGTTATCCCTTCACCCAATCATCCTATGTCTGTCATAGTAGCGGCTGTGGTCGGAACAGCTGTGAAACACACGCCGCGTGTGCTCGTCGGAAGTGGCCTGCTCGGCCTGGCCGTGGTGCTCGCCGCCGTCAACCTCCGGCCCGCGGTGACCTCCGTCGGCGCGGTGCTGGACGAGATGCGCGATTCGCTCGGCGCCACCTCGACCTGGGCGGGTGCGCTGACCACGGCGCCCGGCCTGTGCTTCGCCGCCGCCGGTTCGGCCGCGCCGTGGGTGGCCAAGCGGATCGGCGTCGCCGGGG
Organism: Amycolatopsis sp.; assembly: GCF_035546795.1. Lineage (GTDB taxonomy): Bacteria > Actinomycetota > Actinomycetes > Mycobacteriales > Pseudonocardiaceae > Amycolatopsis_E. The sequence goes on along the minus strand of NZ_DASZWC010000045.1, from coordinate 89,794 downwards.
CGGTCGGTGCCGCGCTGGCGCTGCTGACCGGCGGACTGATCCTCCGGGTGCTCGACGGACAGCTGGTCGTGCTCGGCGGCACGCTCGTTGCCACCGCCGGGATCGCGCTGGCGAACGTGCTGATCCCCGTGGTGGTCAAGGAATCCTTCACCGCCCGGATCGGGCTGATGACCGGGCTCTACACCGGCGCCCTGCAAGCCGGGGGAGCGCTCGGTTCGGCTGTCACGCCGCCGCTGGCCACCGCGCTCGGCGGCTGGCGGCAAGGGCTGGCCGCCTGGGCCGCGCTGGCCGGGCTCGCGTTGATCGTGTGGCTCGCCGTTGCTCGCACGCGGCCGGGCGTGCCCAGCGGCGAGGGCTCGCCGGAAAGCACCGGGAAATCCTTGCTGCGCAACAAACTGGCGTGGATCGTCACGCTGTTCTTCGGGCTGCAGGCGTGCCTGGCCTACATCGTCATGGGCTGGCTGCCGCAGGTGTTCATCGACGCCGGGGTGAGCCGGGGCGACGCAGGCCTGCTGCTCGGCCTGGTGTCGATCCTCGGACTGCCGGTGAGCCTGATCGTGCCGCCGCTGGCTGCCCGCCGGGGCGGGCAGAGCTGGTGGATCCTGCTGCTCGGCGTGTTCGGCTTCGCCGGAGTGCTAGGCGTGATGCTCGCCCCCGCCGCCGCACCGGTGTTGTGGTCGGTGCTGCTCGGCCTCGGCATGAGTGTGTTCTCTCTCGCCCTGACGACGATCGCACTGCGAGCGCGCACCGGCGGCGACACCGCGCGGCTTTCCGGGATGGCGCAGGGGATCGGCTACCTGCTGGCGGCGCTGGGCCCGTTCCTCTTCGGGCTGCTGCACGATCTGACCGGGGGCTGGACCGTGCCGTTCGTGCTGTTGCTGGCCGCCGTCGTCGGGCAGATGGTGTTCGGGTTCCTAGCCGGCAGGCCCCGCTATATCTAGCGAGCGGCGCGCAGCGTCTCCGTTGAGGGTGGTGGTGGGGAAGCGGCTGGCCTTAGGTTCAGCAGGGCGTTCTCCACCAGTTCCGGCATCGCGGGGTGGATCCAGTACTGGCCGCGCGCCATCGAATGGGCGTCCAGGCCGAAGCTCATCGCCTGGATCAGCGGCTGGATCACGGTGGACGCCTGCGGTCCGATGATGTGCGCGCCCAGCAGTTGCCCGGTCTCCGGGTCGGCGAGCAGCTTCGCGAAACCGGTGGTGTCCTCCATCGCCCAGCCGTAGGCGATCCCGGCGTAGTCCTGAGTGGACGTCACGTAGTTCAGCCCGCGCTTCCTGGCTTCCTGCTCGGTGAGGCCGACGCCGGCGACCTGCGGGGAGCTGAACACCGCGTGCGGCACGAACCGGTGGTCGGCCTCGATCCGGGCGTCCGGATGCAACAGGTTGTGCTGCACCACCCGGGCTTCGTGATTGGCCACGTGCTTGAGCTCGTACGGCGAGGACAGGTCGCCGAGCGCGTAGATGCCCTCGACGGAGGTCTCCTGGTAGTCGTCCACCACTACGTGCCCACTGTCCGATGTGGACACCCCGGTGGCGGCGACGTCGAGCACGTCGGAGTTGGGCGTGCGCCCGGTGGCGATCAGCAGCTGGTCGCCCTCGACCACCTCGCCGTCCGCCAGCTCCAACGCGATCCCGGCGCCGGTTCGCTTGGCGCGCACCGGTTTCCGGTTCAGTCGCAGATCGAACCGGTGGCCGGCCAGCTCGGTGAAGCGGGTGCTGATGTCCTCGTCCTCCGACCGCAGCAGTGCCCCGGACCGCACGACCACCGTGACGTCCACGCTGAAGGACGTGAACACGTGCGCGAACTCGGCGGCGATGTACCCGCCGCCGACGATGACGAGCTTCGAGGGCAGCTCGTCGAGCCGCATGATGGTGTCGGAAGTGTGGTAGCCCGTCTCCGCCAGGCCCTCGATGTCCGGAATGACCGGACGGCCGCCCGCGGCGAGGACGAACTTGTCCGCTGTCAGCGTCTCCGTTCCGCCAGGCAGCGTGACCGTCAGCTCCTTGTGCCCGGTGAAGCGGCCTTCGCCCTCGTACACCGTCACGTTCGCGTTGTCCTCGTGGGACAGCCGGTACTCGCGACCGCCGGCCGCGATCGGGTCGATCCGGCCGAAGATCCGGTCCCGCACGTCGCGCCAGCGGACGTTGAGCAGCTCTTCGTCCACGCCGAGCCTGCTGCTGGCCGACGGGGTGGCGGCGACGTCGGCGGTGTGCACGAACATCTTGGTCGGGATGCAGCCCACGTTCAGGCAGGTACCGCCGAACACGCCCTTCTCGACGATCGCCGTTTTCCAGCCTTTGAACCGCGGGTCGAGAATCGAGTTCCCGGAGCCGGTACCGACGATCACCAGGTCGTAGTGGGGCACTTTGGTCATCCTCCGCGTGGTCGCACTGCCATTCCTGCCAACCCCGGCGCGTCCGGTGTTGTTCCTTCACCCGCCGGTCGCGGTGAAGTGCATGCGGTCGGTCGGACTCTGCCAGGCCCCGCCCCAGCTCCAGCCGATCGCCGCGAAATCACGCACCGTCGCGTCCCCGGCCAGCACCATCCCCGGCCGCTTCCACGAGCGGTCCAGGTAAGCCGAGGCCAGCTCCGGCAGTACCAGATCCCCCTTGGTGTAGGGATTGCAGAACGGGTTCACGTCGATGGCCAGCCCGTAGGCGTGTGCCGACCAGTTCGTCTGCCCGCGCACCGGGCGGCAGACGAAGGCGCTGGTGTTGTTGCCGTCGCCGGTCGGCGGCGCGGACAGCTCTTCGGTGCGCGTGACCCGCATTTCCTCGATCGGGAACCGTGCGGCGAACAGCTCGCCGAAGACTTTCGTCACCGCCTGCGCGACGGTGGCGTTGACCAGCATCTCACCGGTGTGTGCCTTGCCGTCGAAACCCCAGAACGACATGGTCAGGTACCGCAGATCGGTTGACCTCACCGGGCAGGCGGCCTGCCACGTGCTGCGCGCGAGCACGCTCTGCGGCACGGCGTTGATGGTGGCGGCGTACTGGCCGTTCGCGGGCGGCGGGAGGATGTCCGCCGTCGACAGGCTCCGGTTCCGCAGGACGGCGGGGGTGGGTTCGATCTCGCCGAAGCCGTCCTTTCGCAACGGCAGCGGGTGCGCGCCGATCTGCCAGCCCGCGGGCGCGGGAGCGGGTGTTGTCGTGGTGACGGGTGGCGGTGTCGTGGTCGTGGTGACCGGGATGTTCGTGCTGGTGGGAGCCGGGGCAGGCTGGCCGGGCGTGCTGCAGCCGGCGAGGCCGAACAGGGCCGCGAAAGCCACCACTCTCAAGAGATGCACCAGGTCAGCTTGGCAGACCACCCGATCCAGTGACAGCACGCGGCCCGGTGTCTCGACTAGGGTACCTTCGGCTGCACTCTCACGCGCCGGAGTCCTCCGAACGCCGTGCGCGACCTGTTACGAAGCTTTGAGTATCGGTGGAGGGGGAATCCCATGGCGAAACACGCCCGGCGGAGCCGCAAGTTCCGGCTGACTCTCGCGGCGGCCGTCGCGGTCGCCGCGTCGCTGCCGATCGCAGCGGTCGCCGCCACCTCCGGTTCGTCCGGCACCGCGGATTCCGCCACCCAGGCCAGGCCGTACATCGTCGGCGGCGGGCAAGCGTCCATTCAGGACTATCCGTACGCGGTGTACCTGACCGACAGCAAGGGAAATCAGTTCTGCGGCGGCGCGCTGGTCTCCTCCTCCGCGGTGGTGACGGCGGCGCACTGCGCGTCCGCGATGGGTCGCTCCGAGCTGCGCGTGGTCGCCGGCAGGCAGAACGAGTCCAGCAGCGACGGCATCGTCGCGAGGGTCACCGACGTGTGGGTGGAGCCTGGTTTCTCCGACCCTGGCAAGGGTGACGACGTAGCGGTGCTCAGCCTCGACCGGCAGGTGCCCTACCGCGCGGTGGCCCTGCCGGACAGCTCCGACCAGTCGCTCTACCGCGAGGGCACGAACGCCACGGTGGTCGGCTGGGGCCGCACCGCCGACGGCGGCTCGCGCTCGCAGGTGCTGCGCAGCGCGACGGTCCCGGTGGTCAGTGACACCAGTTGCGCGCAGAGCTACAGCAACTACGACGCGAAGAGCATGGTCTGCGCGGGGTATCCGCAGGGCGGCACGGACGCCTGCCAGGGTGACTCCGGCGGCCCGCTCGTCGTGGGAGACACGCTGATCGGCGTGGTGTCCTGGGGCGACGGTTGCGCGAAGCCCGGCAAGCCCGGGGTGTACGCGCGGGCCATCACCTATGCCGACGACATCAAGGCGCAGTCGCAGGGCCGCTCGCTGCTCTGGTAGTCAGGACGTGTGAACGTTCCCGGAACAGAGCTGAGCGCGAGCCGGCTGTACGAAATCCTCCGGCTGCGTGTCGAGGTCTTCGTCATCGAGCAGAACTGCCCCTATCCCGAACTGGACGGCCGGGATCTGCCTGCCGATACGCGGCATTTCTGGATCGACGGCGAACACGGCGTCGACGCGTACCTGCGAGTGCTGACCGAGCCGGGCCGCTACCGGATCGGCCGCGTGGTCACGGCCAAACACGCCCGCGGCCAGGGGCTCGCCGCCCGGTTGATGACGGCCGCGCTCGAGCTGATCGGTGACGCGCCCAGCGTGCTCGACGCGCAGACGTACGCGCAGGGCTTCTACGCGAAGTTCGGGTACGTGCCCGAGGGCGAAGAGTTCGAAGAGGACGGCATCCCGCACATCACGATGTGGCGCCGCTTGGCGCCGAACCGCTGATCACCTTCACCGCATTGTCCACATCGGACTCGGAGAGATCGGCCCTGGCGGTCAGGCGCAGCCGGGAGACCCCGTCGGGCACCGAGGGCGGCCGGAAACAGCCGACCCGCACGCCCTGTTCGGCGCATCGCGCAGCCCACGTCACCGCGTCCTCGGCCGAGGGCGCCTGCACCGAGATGACGGCGGCTCGTGGCTCGCTCACCCGGAAACCGTTGTCCCGCAACTGTTCCGCGATCCGGCCGGCATTCGTCACCACCTTCTCCGGCAGTCCGGGTTCGGACTTCAGCACGCCTAGGGCGGACAGCGCCGCGGCAGCGCTGGACGGTGCGAGCCCGGTGTCGAAGATGAAACTGCGTGCTGTGTCGACCAGGTGCTTGATCACTCGGCGCGGGCCGAGTACGGCGCCGCCCTGCGCCCCGAGTGACTTCGAAAGCGTGATCGTGGTGACCACGTCCGGCTGAGCGCTCAGCCCCGCCGCGTGCACGGCGCCGCGGCCGCCGTCGCCCAGCACGCCGAAACCGTGCGCGTCGTCCACCAGGAGCGCGGCGCCATGGGCGCGGCAGGCGTTCGACAGCTCTTCCAGCGGCGCCAGATCACCGTCCACGGAGAACACCGAATCGGTCACCACGAGCGCCCTGGGCTTCCGGCGGGTCGAGAGCGCGTGTTTGATCGCGGGCACGTCACCGTGGTTCATCGCCACCACGTCCGCGCGCGAGAGACGGCAGCCTTCGATGAGCGAAGCGTGGATGTACTTGTCGGTGACAATGGCGGATTCGGCGCCGGAAAGCGCTGTCACGGCGCCCAGGTTCGCGGTGAACCCGGAGGAGAACACCAGCGCCGCCTGCACTCCGCAGAACCGCGCCAGCTCGTGTTCCAGCTCCGCGTGCAGCTCCGTCGAGCCCGTCACCAGCCGGGAACCGGTCGAGCCCGCGCCCCACCGGAGCGCCGCGGCCGCGGCAGCCCCGGCGACACGCTTGTCCCTGGCCAGCCCGAGGTAGTCGTTACCGGCCAGATCGAGCTCCTTGCTGGTGGCCGGGCGGGGCAGCAGCCTGCGCGTCAGCCCGGCTCCGGACCGCCTGTCCGCCTCGGCGTCCAGCCAGTCGAAAACCTGTTCCGGAGTCGCGTTCTGGGCTGCATCCACCCCCGCATCCTCTCAGTCCCGGCTGCCGCGACGAATGAAGGCCACCGGCACGAGCGTGCCGGTGGCCTTCACCAGGAGCTATCGATCAGTCGCGCGTGCGGCGCGAAGGACCGCGCCCGTCCCGTCGCGGCGGACGCGGGCCGCCGTCACGGTCACGGAAGCCGCCGCCCTGACGGTGCCCGCCGAAGCCGCGCGAACGGCCGCCCTGACGGTCACCACGGTCGCCGCGCGGGCCACGCCGCTGCGGCTCGTGCCGCCGCTCCGGCACCGGCACGCCACTGGGCTCGCGAGCGCCGGTGACCCGGGACAGCTCATCGTCCCACGGGCGGACCGCGGTGGACTCCGCACGCACGCCGGCGCGCTCGGTCATCCGCTTCACGGTGCGGCGCTGGTCGTGCGTGACCAGAGTGACCACGACACCCGACGCCCCGGCGCGCGCGGTGCGGCCGGCACGGTGCAGGTAGTCCTTGTGGTCGGCCGCCGGGTCGACGTGCAGCACCAGGCTGACGTCGTCCACGTGGATACCGCGCGCGGCGACGTCGGTGGCGACCAGCACCGGGGTGTGGCCTTCCTTGAAGTCGGCGAGCACGCGGTTGCGCTGGCCCTGGGTCTTGCCACCGTGCAGCGCACCGGCCGCGACACCCTTGGCCCGCAGCCGCTCGGCCAGCCGGTCCACGTGGTGCTTGGTGCGGACGAACATGATCGTGCGGCCCTCACGGGCGCCGATCTTGGTGATGATGGCCTGCTTGTCCTGGTGGGTCACCTGGAACACGTAGTGGTCCATGGTGTCCACGCTCGCGGTGACCGGCGCGACCGAGTGCTCGACCGGGTCGGTCAGGTAGCGGTCGACAAGCTTCTTGACGTCACCGTCGAGGGTCGCGGAGAACAGCAGCCGCTGCCCGCCCTGCGGGGTGAGGTCGAGGATCTCCCGCACCTGCGGCAGGAAGCCCATGTCGGCCATCTGGTCGGCCTCGTCCAGCGCGATGAAGTTCGTGTCGGAGAGCACGCAGGTGCCCTGGCGCACGTGGTCGGACAGCCGGCCGGGAGTGGCGATCAGCAGGTCGACACCGCGGTTGAGCATCTCGGCCTGACGGTTGAAGGGCATCCCGCCGACGGCGGTGCGGCACCACAGGCCCATGGCCTTGGCCAGCGGGGCGAGCGAGTCGGCCACCTGCATGGCCAGCTCACGGGTGGGCACGAGGACGAGGGCGCGCGGCCGCTTCGGCCGCGCCTTGCCGCCACCGAGCCTGCCCAGCAGGGCGAGGCCGAAGGCCAGCGTCTTGCCCGAGCCGGTCTGGGCCCGGCCCAGCACGTCGCGCCCGGCGAGTGCGTCGGGCAGGGTGGCCGACTGGATCGGGAAGGGGGCGTCGATCCCGGCCTCGCGCAGCGCGTTCAGCAGCGGCTGCGGAAGGTTCAGGTCGGCGAACGAGGTCACCGAAGTGGACTCGAAAGTGATACTCACTAACTGCCTCTCGGACGTGGCACGTCGCAAGGAGGCCCAACTGCCCGCATGGCGCAGGGCGCAGTGTTGTCCTGGGCGTTCTCAGGGACGGACCCGGCGCTTGGCGCGCCGTTGGTGGGTGGATTACCGCGAGCCACGGGAAAGCTGGCTTGGCCGCGAAGAACAACACTCCACGCCGCCGGTTGCGGTCTGTGATCAGTCTACCGGAGTGACCACGTTCACCGGAGACCGGCCCGATCCCGTAACCGTTCCAGCACTTCCGGTAGTTCGACGCGTAGTCCTCGTGCGGTGAACCAGCGGCCGACATTGGCCGCGTCCCGCTCAAGGTACTCCGCTCCGGCCGGGTTCGCGATCACGTCGACGACCTGCGGCAGATCGATGAGCACCACGGAGCCGCGGTGCACCAGCACGTTGTAGGGCGACAGGTCGGCGTGCGCGAGCCCTTCCGCGGCGAGCAGTTCCATCGCCCGCACCAGCTGGAACCACAGGTGTTCCAGCTCTTCGGGATCGGGCCTGAGCTGGGCAAGCCGTGGCGCGGCAACGCCGTCGGCGTCCCCGAGGAACTCCAGCAGCAGCTCGGTTCCGTTGCGCTGCACCGGATACGGCACCGGCGCACCGACCGTCCACAAGCGACTCAACGCGGTGAACTCGGCGACCGCCCACTGCTCGGCGATGAGGTTGCGGCCGAAGGAGGTGCGCCCGGCCATCGCGCGGTTCTCCCGCGAGCGCCGCATCCGGCGGCCTTCGAGGTAACCGGTGTCACGCTGGAACTGGCGATGTTCGGCGGCGCGATAGCGTTTCGCGGCCAGCAGGCAGTCGTGTGTGTTTCCCGGCACACCGCGACGCAGCAGGTGGACATCCGCCTCCTTGCCGGTTTTGAGGAGGCCGAGTTCGGTGTCCACCGCGGCCAGTTCGGTGACCACCCAGTCCGGGCGCGGATGCGGACCGCGTTCGCCGGTGTCCCAGGTCGAGTAACGGTCACCGCCGCCGGGGATTTCCGGTTCGGCATAGGCCGTTTCGCGGAGTTCGGCGAGCCGGGCGCGTTCCTGCTCGGTGATACGGCCACGGCGGGTGTACGGGGTTTCGTCGTCGAAGCGACGACGGGCGCGTTCGCGCATGGTGGGTTCTCCTGGAGAAAATGCCCCACCGGGCGCGGATGAGGCGCGTCAGCCGGCGGGCGGATGGACAAGGAACGCAGGACAGAGCACAAAGACCGTCATCGGGCGTCCTCCTTTCCAACCGGGGAGCACCGATGATGCGGCGGACCGGGATGCGGCGCAACCGAATTACGGCACACTGGCGATCATGCGCGTCATCGTGATCGGATCGGGGATCGCCGGAGCCGCCACCGCCTACCAGATCGTCCGCCGTGGGGCGGAGGTCGTGCTCGTGGAGGCGGAGCGCACGGGGCCGGCGACGGCCGCCGGTGCCGGGATCGTGTGCCCGTGGACTTCTCGTTCGGCTGAGGGCTATCCGGCCGCGTCGCTGGCCGCCGAGTACTACCCGAAGCTGATCGGCGAACTGGCGGAGGACGGCTGGCGGGATTCTTCGTTCGAAGTGGTCGGCGGGATGGTGGTATCCGCCGACGAGGGAGAGCTGACGGAGGCGTACCAACGGGTGTCGGCGCGTGCGGCGGAATCGCCTGCCGCCGGCGAGGTCCGGCGGCTCGATCCCGGCCAGGCGCGCGAACTCTTCCCCGTGCTGGCGCCGGAATTGGGTGCGGTGCACGTCGCCGGCGGCGGCCGCGTGGACGGACGGCAACTGCGCCGCACGCTGTTGTCCGCCGCGGCTGCGCGAGGGGTACAGACCATTCAGGGCACAGCTTCGCTGACCGGCAGTGGGGTCCGTGTGAACGGGGCGGACCTCGCGGCCGACAAGGTGGTCGTGGCGGCCGGAGCGTGGAGCCCGGAGCTCGTGCCGTCCGTGGAGGTGGCTCCGCAGCGCGGGCAGATCAGCCATTTCGGGTTGCCGGGCGTGGAGACCGCGACCTGGCCGGTGGTGCTCCCGGTGTCGAGCCACTACCTGCTGGCGTTCCCCGGCTCTCGTGTGGTGGCAGGTGCCACCAGGGAAACCGGCTCGGGTTTCGACTACCGGATCACCGCGGCCGGGCAGCGGGAGGTGCTCGATCACGCGCTGAGCATCGCCCCAGGGCTGGCGGACGCGACCTTGCTGGAGACCAGAGTGGGCTTCCGGCCGGCCACCCCGGACGGGCTGCCGGTGCTCGGACCGCTGGAAGACCGGCCCGATGTGTTGCTGGCCACCGGATTCGGCCCCGGCGGGCTCACGCTGGCCCCATACGCGGGCGCGCTCATCGCGGCGCTCGCGCTGGGGGAGCGGCCGGAACTGGACCTGACCCCGTACCGGCCAGGGCGGTTCAGTGCTCGGTGACCAGTTTCAGTTCACTCTCGCCGGTGCGCTCGATCGCGAACCCCGCCCGCGACGCGGCGCTGAGTAAACCCTCCACAGTGGACGGTTCGCGGGGCGTCCTGGCGAGCGCGGCGGCGAGCTTGCCCTTGTAGGCCTTGTTGTGGTGGCTGACGACCTTGCCCGCGGGCGTCACCACGCGCACGGTGACGGCGCCGGGGATGCGCGCCAGCGCGGCGTAGGCGCCGGACCGCAGATCCACGACCAGGTCGTCCATGTCGGCGAAAACCGGTTCGAGTACCGGCCGCCACAGGGTGCGAAGCGTGCCGAGGGAAGGCAGTGAGGAGCCGCCGGAGAGCCGGTAAGCGGGGATCCGGTCGGTGGCACGGACGATGCCGAACAGGGCGGACGCGACGGCGAGGCGGCGTCCGGCCTTGGCGAGCTGGCTCTTGGTGAAGCCGCCGATGTCGAGGGCGTCGTAGAGCACGCCGGTGTAGCGCTCGAGAGCGGGCAGCGTGGGTGATGACCACAGCGTGGCGTTGCGTGCCACCTCGTCTTCCTGGCGGGGCGACAGGTCCAGGGCGCGGAGGCTGGCCGGCACGTCGCGGGCGAGGTCCACGAGCGCGTCGGCGAGCTTGCGGCGGACGGGGTTCAGCTCGGCGAAGGAGAGTTCGTCCAGGTTCAGGGCCGGGCCGTCGCCGCCGGGCGCCTTGGTTTCGGAGGGAGGGAGCAACACGAGCACGCCAGCCAGGTTAACCGTTGACGAAATGCGGCTTCCGCCGATTGCCGGACCACGCCCACCGCGAGATCCGTGAACACGAAGCGCGGTGCGGGGTCGATCGCTGGGCCCGGCTCTGCATTCGCTCGTCGGAGGGCACGCTCGACGTCCTGGAGAACCGGCAGGTCCGCGCGCAGCGCGCGGCGGATGTGGATCAAGCCCCGATGATGAGTGCGTGAGGACCCTGTTGGCGGGGTGGTCGCTCATCGTGCCGTCCCGGCGACGTTTCGTGCGGACCGAACCCGTTCCTTCTCGCCCGCGCGGGCTGGTCGCCGTCGGCCGCGCGCCGCCGAGTCGGGTGGTAATCCGGTGCGGTCGTCATGATGGCTTGTGTCCAGCGAAGATCGGTTCCGGAGCGGACGTCCTGCCCAGCTTGACGGCCGCGCGTGATGGGTCATGATCTTGGTTTCCGGGTGCTTCCCCGGTCACCGGGGGTGAGGCCCGTGCCGTGGCTAGGCGGCCACTGCTTTACTTCACTTATGGAACCCAGTGGCTCGCTGACGCTCCGGTACGCCGTCGCCACCGATGTTGGCCAACGACGCGAGGCGAACGAGGACTCGGTTTACACGAGTCCGCGATTGCTTGCCGTGGCCGACGGGATGGGTGGGCATGTCGCCGGGGAGGTCGCCAGCTCGGCTGCGATCGCCGCCATCACCGAGCTCGACCGGAAGCTCGCAGACGCGGATGATGACGCGGACACGCTCGAGCTGCTCGGCGATGCGGTGAGTGACGCCGTCGACAAGCTGACGGAACTGGCGCTGAAGGACCCGCGCCTGCACGGCATGGGCACCACGCTGACGACGTTGCTGTGGGACGGCAGCCGTTTCGGCGTGGCCCAGGTCGGCGACTCGCGCGCGTACCGGCTGCGCGCCGGCGAGCTGGAGCAGATCACCCGTGATCACACCGTGGTCCAGGAGCTCGTCGATCAGGGCCGCATCACGCCGGAGGCGGCGATCACGCACCCGAGCCGTTCGGTGCTGACCCGGGCGCTGCAGAGCGGTGGCGAGGCTGATCCGGACCTGTTCTTCGTCGAGGTGCGCCCCGGGGATCGGTATCTGATCTGTTCGGACGGGCTGTCCGACGTGGTTCCGTTCGAAATCCTCGCCGAGATCCTGGCCGAAGTACCCGAGCCGCCCTCGGTCGTGCAGAAGCTCGTCGAGCTGGCCAATGCCGGCGGCGGGCCGGACAACATCACCTGCGTCGTCGCCGACATCGCCGAGGCCCCCGCCGAGGACGGCGCGGCCGGCCCAGCAGACGCCCCCGAGGAGACAGGCAACCCAACCGGGGTGGATGTTCCGGTCCCGAGCGGGGCCCCGGGTGCGATCAGCTCCACCAAGTCCACCAAGTCCACCAACTCCGCCGAGCCGGCCGACTCGACCGCCGACGACGCCGAAGCGGCGACAGGCGAGGGCACTGCCTCCGGCGAAGCGACTCCAGCGGCGAGCCAAGGTAACAACACCCCGGAGTAACCGGACACCCTTTCCTTCACGGCTTGGCGCCGTCGCCGGCAGTCATGGCAGTCATGGCAGACACGGTCGCCGCGGAGCTGGTTGGCTTCAACGGTTCGCCGGGCTTCGCCGGTTTGCGTAGGGTGCGGACGTACGTGCCAGTTCGACCATGGGCTGCCATTGCCGCCGGACAAGGCGCGAATGCCGTCGAAGCGATTCCGTCGCCGTAAGTCGCAGTAAGGAGTCCAGGATCAAACCGCCGAACCCGCCCGCTGCCGCTGACGTTGACGTCCCCGGCTCCGGCATTCCCCGACCCGGCCGCGACCTCGACCTCGATCTCGACGAAGCGCCGCAGCCGGCGTACGACGCCACGAAAGCCGAGGCCGGGAACCTGTGCCCACGCCCGCAGCTCGTCCGGCCTGGCTGGCGGGATCTGTGTGGACAATGGGGTTTCGCGTTCGACGACGAGAACCGGGGCCGCGCCGAACGCTGGTATGCGGACTTGTCGGCATTTGACCGGACGATCACCGTGCCGTACCCGCCGGAATCCGAACTCTCCGGAGTGCACGCGACAGAGCCACACCCGGTTGTGTGGTACCGCCGTGAATTCGAAGCGCCGCCGATGGTGCCAGGGCACCGTCTCGTCCTGCACTTCGGCGCTGTCGACTACGTGGCTTCCGTCTGGGTCAACGGAATACCGGCCGGTGAACACATCGGTGGACATACTCCTTTCTCGTTGGACATCACAGACTTCCTTCGCGCTGACGGTTCCGCACAGTCCATTGTGGTCCGGGCAGAGGACCGACCGGAGGATCCGGCGCAGCCCCGCGGCAAGCAGGACTGGCGTGCCGAACCCCACGACATCTGGTACCACCGCACCACGGGAATCTGGCAACCGGTGTGGGCCGAGGTGCTGCCCGCACTGCATCTGCGCGAACTCCAGTGGGTGCCGGACATCGCCCACGCCCGGGTCACCTGCGAAGGCGAACTCTGCGCGGTGCCCGGAAACCCGGTGAACGTTCGCGTCGTTCTCCGGCTTGGGGACGAGGTCCTGGCCGAGCAGACAGTCCGCGTCGACGCCGAACGGTTCCGGTTCGATCTCGCGATCCCGGCACTGCGCCACGGACAGGACCGCTTCCGCCTGCTGTGGTCACCGGAACAGCCCACCCTCATAGACGCCACTGTCGAACTGCTGCCCGGCCACGGACCTGCCGATTCGGTCGCCAGCTACCTCGGACTTCGCGACGTCGGGGTGGCTGATGGCCGTTTCTTGCTCAATCACGTGCCGTATTTCCCTCGAATGGCCCTCCAACAGGGTTATTGGCCACAGTCTCAGCTGGCCGCCCCCGGCCCGGAGGCGCTCCGCCGTGAGGCTGAACTCGTCAAGCAACTGGGCTTCAATGGCGTGCGGATACACCAGAAGGCCGAGGATCCGCGGTTCCTCTACTGGTGCGACCGCCTTGGACTGCTGGTCTGGGGCGAGACCGCCAACGCCTACGAGTTCAGCCCGACGGCTGTGGAACGCCTGACCCGCGAATGGCTGGAGATCGTCCGTCGGGATCGAAGTCACCCCAGCATCGTCACCTGGGTCCCGCTCAACGAGAGCTGGGGCGTGCCTGATATCGCGGCCGTCTCCGACCAGGCGCATTTCGCCGGCGCTCTCTACCACCTGACCAAGGCCGTCGACCCGACCAGGCCCGTGATTTCCAACGACGGCTGGGAAATCGCCGATACGGATATCTACGGCGTCCACGATTACGCGCCCATCGGCGCCTCCCTTCTTGCCCGTTATGGTGACGTCGAAGCGGTCCGGCGAACCCTCGCCACCGGACGCCCCGGCGGCAAGCGCCTGGTGCTCGGCGAGATAGTGGCCGGACGTCCGGTGATGCTGACGGAGTTCGGCGGCCTGTCCTACGCCCCTGCCGCGGGCGAGAACTGGTTCGGCTATTCGACCGTCACCGACTCCGGTGATCTACTGCGCAAACTCGATGATCTGGTTTCAGCAGTGCTCGATTCCCCAGCCGTGGCGGGGTTCTGCTATACCCAGCTCACCGATACCGAGCAGGAACGCAACGGCCTGCTCGCCGCCGACCGCACGCCCAAGGCCGACCCGGCGAAGATCCGGGCGATCCTGAACAAGCCGGCGAGGTCGCTGCCTCCTGAAGAGCTCGACGCCTACCGCGATCCGGCGGCATCCGAGTCCGATCGCTGATTCCCTCCTTTCCTTGTGAGAAGCCCGCGGGTGCGCGGATGTCGGGGCGGGAGCGCACCCGCGGGCCGGGGCCGTCCACAGGGAAGAACGGCCCATCAAGGCGGCCGTCACCGGACTCGATGTCCCCAGGAGCGATGCGGCCGCCTGGCTTGGCGGTGCTGGATCAGGCCATGTCCCAGATCTTCACTGCTCGCACCACGAAGGGAGCATGAGGCACGTAGGTGCCATGGCCGGGATACGTGGTGAAATCGCCTTCGGTGGTGCATTCGGTGCTCTGATAGACCGTCACGTCACGGTCCAGCAGGTTCACGAACGACTTCCCGGACATTCCGTCGGGCAAGGCGATGCATTCCTCCGGGTTGGCCGTGCGCAGATCCAGCTGCTGCAGCGTGGCGCCGTAGTTCTCGGCGCTCCACAAGCAGAATTCCCCTTGCTGGCAGGCGGATTCCGGGCCTCCCTGGTCGGCCTGCGCGATCCCGGATGTGCCGAGAAAACCCAGTGCGGCGAGCACGAGCAGCCGCGGTAGATACGCACGAACATTCATGTTTCTTTCTCCCCTGGAAACGGTGATGCGGCTCGTTCGTGCCGCTGTCACCAAGAATGACGGCTCGGCGCGGGATTGTCATTAGGGATTTTTACTTCTGTGGATAAGTAGTTTTCGCTCGCTCGATCGGGGAAGAGTTATCCACAGTTTCCGGAAAGCGCTTGCCCGTGTCTGACCGATTCTGCTATCGGGCGGGCGCGGTTGATCCGCGTACGACGAGTTCGACGTCCAAAGTGGTCGGTGCGGGCGGCCGGCGCCCGGCGAGCAGCCGCAGCGCGAGCTCGCCCGCCAACCGTCCCTTGCGGACCAGATCCTGGTGTACTGTCGTCAGCGGTGGCTCGCCCCAGCGAGCCGCCGGGGTGTCGTCGAAGCCCACAATGGACAGATCTCCCGGTACCTCGATCCCGCGCTGTCTCGCCGCGGTGATCGCGGCGAGCGCGAGTTCGTCCGACATGCACAAGAGAGCGGTCGGGCGTGGTTCGCGGTCGAGCAGCCCTCCGGCGCCGGTCATCGCGTCCTCCCTGGAAAGCCCGGACGCTTCCCAGACGGGCACGGTCTCGGCTGGAATCCCTGCTGCCGCAAGGGTTTCCAGATAGCCGGCCAGTCGTTCGCGATTGTCGAGGAACTGGCTGAGCGCGGCTTCGACGGAACTGAGCGGCCCGCCGCGCGGAGTGGAAAGGCATTGCGCGGAAAGGATTCCGAACCGTCGATGCCCGAGTTCGACCAGGTGCCTGGCGGCCGCGACGGCACCGCCGCGGTCGTCGGTGCCGACCCGGGCCGAGCCTGGCACGATCGGCTGGTCGATGACGACCAAGGGCAGACCCCGCTGCCGCACCGCACGCAGAGCGGGCGCTCCGTCCGCGAGTGAGTAGGCGACGGCGAGATCTGCTTGTGCGGCCAGCACGCGATCCGCGCGTGGGCCGCCGCCGTCGCCGCCCGGCAGGAGAAGCAGGGCGTGTCCCTCCTGGTCGACGGTCGCGGCCAGGGCGTCGAGGGTGATGGACAAGGCCGGATCTGAGAACGCCGCCGACAGACCGGTGTCGAGCATGAAGGCGATGGCCCCGGTGCGTTGGGTGGCGAGGCTGCGGGCTATCGGGTTGGGGCCGGTATAGCCGAGGCGCTCGGCAACCCGGAGCACTTCTTCGCGTGTTTCGGCCGACAGCTGGTCCGGCCGGTTATACGCGTTGGACACCGTCGCGCGAGAGACGCCGACGGCATCGGCAACGTCGTCGAGCGTCGGGCGGCGCCGGGGTGTCATCGGCACAGCTTAAAACACGGTGGACTTTCTGAAGCGCTTAAGTCATTGTGGGGTAAGGAGGTGTCAGATGGTGGGGGACCGGACGGCGGTGTTCGTCGTATTCGCGGTCAACGGCGCCGTGTACGGCTCGTGGGCGCCGCGCGTGCCAGCGCTGGCCGAGCGGCTGCACGCCGCTCCGGGTTCGCTCGGGCTGGCTCTGCTCGGAGCGAGCATCGGCATGGTCATCGCCGGTTCGCTCGCGGGCAGGCTTGCCGAGCGCTTCGGTTCGCGGGCGGTCATGATCGCTTCCACCGTGGTGTCCTGCGTGATCCTGCCGTTCGTCGGAGCCGCGGACTCTGTCGCCACGCTGGGAGTGGTGCTGTTCGGGCTGGGCGCTTCGGTCGGGACGCTCGATGTGTCGATGAACATCGGGGCGGTGGTCGTCGAACGCCGCATCGGCCGCGCGATCATGCCCCTGTTCCACGCCGGGTTCAGCTTCGGCGGGTTGCTCGCCTCCGCCGCAGCCGGGCTTGCCGCCGCCCACGCCTGGTCGCCGCCGCGGCAGTTCCTGGTCGCCGCGGGCATAGTCCTGATCGCGCTGCTGGTGGTGATGAGAGGACTGCCGCGAGCGGGGCCGCGCTCCGCGGAGGCCGAACTCCAGCCGCGGGTCGCGTTGGTGAAGAGGCCGGTGCTGTGGCTGCTGGCCGCGATCGCCCTGTGCTCGGCGGTCGCGGAAGGCGCGAGTTCGGATTGGTCGGCGCTGCTGTTGGTGACGTCACAGGGGGCGAGCCAAGGCGCGGCCGCGCTGGCTTTCTCGGTGTTCTCCCTGACCATGGCGGTGACCCGGCTCGGCGGGGCGTGGATGCAGAACAGGTTCGGGCCCACCAGAACGCTCGTCGTGGGTGCGGCGCTCGCCGGAGCCGGTCTCGTTGTCGCGGCTGTCGTGCCGGTCGCCGCGCTCGCGTTTGCCGGCTTCGGATTGGCTGGGGTCGGCCTGGCCGCGTCGTTCCCGGTCGCGCTGAGCCTCGCGGGTGCGGCAGGTCAGCGGGGAGACGGCGGTGGAGGCGAGCGTGAGATCGCGTTCGTCACCAGCATCGCTTACTGTGGCTTCCTCGCCGGGCCACCGGTCATCGGTGGGATAGCGCAGCTGACATCACTGCCGGCGTCCTTCGTAGTGGTCGGTCTGCTGGCCGCGCTGATCGCTCCGGCGGCCGTCGGCGCAGGTCGCGCACGTCACCGTGAGCTCACCGCGGGCACGACCATGTAGCGGGCCAGGCATACCCTCGTAGCCGTGGAGTCCGACGTTTCCTCCCGGCGAAAGGTCAGCGTGCTGCCGCTCCTGGCGGTGAGCGTGGTGCTTGCCGCCGTGATCGCAGTGGTGCTGGTCGCCTTGTCCGGCGGGACCAGCTATGTGATCGCAGGTCTGCCTGACCCGGGGGCGTTGACGCACTACGGCCTTGGTGTTGTCCGTGTGCTGGCCGATGCGGCCTCGGTGGTCTGTGCCGGTTCGTTGTTGCTGGCTGCTTTCCTGGTTCCTCCGCAGGCGTCCGGCACGGTCGCGCGAGACGGGTACGCGGCGCTCCGCACGGCTGGAGTAGCTGCTTGGGTCTGGTTTGCCGCGGCGATTCTTTCGGTGTTCTTCACCGCGGCGGACGGAGCGGGCAAACCGGTCACCGAAGTGTTCGCTCCCGCCGTCTTCCTTGATCTCATCGATGCGATCGAGCAGCCGAAGGCATGGCTGATCACCGCGGCGATCGCGCTCCTGCTTGCCTTGGGGTGCAGGCTGGCGCTGTCGTGGGGTTGGACAGCCGTGTTGTTCTTCGTGGCAGTGCTGGGCTTGGTGCCGGTCGCGGTCACCGGGCACTCCGCGAGCGGTGGTTCGCACGACATGGCGACCAACAGCCTGCTTTATCACCTGGTCGCCGCCTCCATCTGGGTCGGCGGTCTGTTCGCCCTGCTCGCCCACGGCTGGCGCCGCGGTGAGCACCTGAAGCTTGCGGCCGGCCGGTTTTCGAAGATCGCCTTGGTCTGCTGGGTCGTGATGGCCGTGTCCGGCGTGATCAACGCGCTGGTGCGAATCAAGCTCGGGGATCTGCTGACGACGGACTACGGCCTGCTGGTGATCGCGAAGGTCGTGGCCCTGCTGGTGCTCGGTGTCTTCGGCCAGCAGCAGCGCACTCGCGGCGTGCGGGATCTCGTCGATGGCAAGGGCGGCGGGCAGTTGCTGCGGCTCGCCGCAGTCGAGTTGCTGATCATGTTCGTGACCATCGGTATCGCGACGGCGCTCGCGCGCACGCCACCGCCCGAAGACGCGGTCACCCAGCCCTCGACCATCGAGTTGCTGATCGGCTACAACCTGCCCGGTCCGCCGACGGTGCTGAGGCTGCTGTTCAGCTGGCGTTTCGATCTGATCTACGGCACCGCGGCGATCGTGCTGGCGGGGCTGTACATCGTCGGCGTGCGGCGGCTGCGCCGGCGCGGCGACAACTGGCCTGTAGGGCGAACCGTCTCCTGGCTGCTCGGTTGTTTCGTGCTGCTGTTGGCCACTTCGTCGGGACTGGGCAAGTACTCCCCGGCGATGTTCAGCGTGCACATGGGCGTCCACATGCTGTTGTCGATGGTGGTCCCGGTGTTGTTCGTGCTGGGCGGGCCGGTGACGCTGGCGCTGCGCGCGCTTGCCCCGGCCGGTAAGGGTTCCCCACCGGGGCCCCGGGAGTGGATCCTGGCGTTCGTCCGGTCGCCGTTGGCGAAGGTGCTCACTCATCCGGTGGTAGCACTGCTGCTTTTCGTCGGCTCCTTCTACGTTCTGTATTTCTCCGGCCTGTTCGACACCGCGCTGAACTATCACTGGGCACACCTTGTGATGAATGCGCATTTCCTGCTGTCGGGCTACGTCTTCTACTGGCCGGTGATCGGAATCGACCCGGCGCCACGGCGGCTACCGCATCTGGGCAGGCTCGGCATGATGTTCGCCGCCATGCCGTTCCACGCGTTTTTCGGTGTGATCCTGATGTCGAAGCAGACGATCATCGGCGAAACCTTTTACCAGCAGCTGAACCTGCCGTGGGTCACCGATCTGCTCTCGGATCAGCGCCTCGGCGGCGGCATAGCCTGGGCGGCCGGCGAAGTGCCAGTACTGCTGGTATTGATCGCGCTGCTGGTGCAATGGGCGCGCGCGGATGAGCGTGAGGCCAAACGGAACGACCGCCGCGAGGATGCGACCGGTGACGCGGATCTGGCTGCCTACAACGCGATGCTCAAACAGATGGCGGATCAGGGCCGGCGCCGTCCCTGACGAGTTATCCACACACCCCCTGTTATCCACAGCCGAAGCAATTGCTTCTTCCCGTACCGTGCTCGCCCCGGCAGGCTGGAACCACGGCGGCAACGAAAGAACACGGGAAGGGTTCCGCGATGGCGATTGGCGAGACTCCGGTGACCTTGGTCGGTACGGTGCTCAGTGACGTGCAGTGCATCCGGGCGGGCGCGCAGCGGCAAGAGCTGGCCACGTTCTGGCTGCGCAGCGACGAACGCCGGTACGACAAAGGAAAGGGGGAATGGGTCGAGGGCAGACATCTGTCGATCCGGGTCAAATGCTGGCGAAGACTCGCGCAGGGGGTGACTTCGGCGATCCGGAAGGGCGACCCGGTGATCGTGTCCGGCCGGTTGTACAGCAACGATCACGGGGAACGGGAACAGCCTCGTGCTGTACCTGAGGTTGAGGCATTGGCGGTCGGGCTGAACCTGGCGTTGTACCCGGCCCCGGTTCAGCAGGCGGGACAGCCTGGGCAAGCACAACGTGAGAAGCACTGGAAAGCTCGGCAACCCGGGCAGCAGAAGCAGCTTGTTACCGTCTCCGAACCGATTGGGGCAGGCTGAGTGACGATGCTCGGAAGGCCGGTCCACACTGTGCGTTCCCGGTGACCGAGGGTTGACTCTGCGTCGTTGGATGGTGACCGGCGTTCGGTCGCGTAACGCTTCGCTCTACGATCGACGTTATGGCCGAGTTCATCTACACCATGAAAAAGGTGCGCAAGACCGTCGGGGACAAGGTCATCCTCGACGATGTCAGCACCGCGTTCTACCCCGGCGCCAAGATCGGTGTCGTGGGTCCGAACGGTGCCGGCAAGTCCACCGTGCTGAAGATCATGGCCGGACTCGATCAGCCGAGCAACGGCGACGCGTTCCTCCAGCCGGGCGCTTCGGTCGGCATCCTCCAGCAGGAGCCCCCGCTGAACGAGGACAAGACGGTGCGGGGCAACGTCGAGGAGGGCCTCGGCGACATCAAGGTGAAGCTCGACCGCTTCAACGCGATCGCCGAGCAGATGGCCACCGACTACAGCGATGAGCTGATGGAGGAGATGGGCCGCCTGCAGGAGGACCTCGACCACGCCGACGCCTGGGAGCTGGATTCCCAGCTGGAACAGGCGATGGACGCGCTGCGTTGCCCGCCGCCGGACGAGCCGGTCACCCACCTTTCCGGTGGGGAGCGGCGCCGGGTCGCGTTGTGCAAGCTCCTGCTGTCCAAACCGGACCTGCTGCTGCTCGACGAGCCCACCAACCACCTGGACGCCGAAAGCGTGCTGTGGCTGGAACAGTTCCTTGGTTCCTACCCGGGCGCGGTCCTTGCGGTCACTCACGACCGGTACTTCCTGGACAACGTCGCCGAATGGATCATGGAGCTCGACCGCGGCCGGGTCGTGGGCTATGAGGGCAACTACTCGACCTACCTGGAAAAGAAGCGCGAACGTCTGGAGGTGCAGGGCAAAAAGGACGCGAAGCTCGCCAAACGGCTGAAGACCGAACTCGACTGGGTCCGCTCCAATGCCAAGGCACGCCAGACGAAGTCCCGCGCCCGTCTGGACCGCTACGAGGAGATGGCCACCGAGGCCGAGCGCAACCGCAAGCTCGACTTCGAGGAGATCCAGATCCCGCCGGGCCCGCGGCTCGGCAACGTGGTGGTCGAGGTCGAGCACCTGCGCAAGGGGTTCGAGGAGCGGCTGCTCATCGACGATCTGTCGTTCGACCTGCCGCGCAACGGCATCGTCGGTGTCATCGGGCCCAACGGCGTCGGGAAGACGACGCTGTTCAAGACCATCGTCGGGTTGGAGCAGCCCGATTCGGGCGAGGTCAAGATCGGCGAGACGGTGAAGCTGTCCTATGTGGACCAGAACCGGTCCGGCATCGACCCGAAGAAGACCGTGTGGGAGGTCGTTTCCGACGGCCTGGACTACATCCACGTCGGGCAGACCGAAATGCCGTCGCGGGCCTACGTTTCGGCGTTCGGCTTCAAGGGGCCGGACCAGCAGAAGCCGGCCGGGGTGCTTTCCGGCGGCGAGCGCAACCGGCTGAACCTGGCGATGACCCTCAAGCAGGGCGGAAACCTGATCCTGCTGGACGAACCGACCAACGACCTGGACGTGGAAACCCTGGGCTCGCTGGAGAACGCACTCGAACAGTTCCCGGGTTGCGCCGTGGTCATCTCACACGACCGGTGGTTCTTGGACAGGGTGGCGACGCACATCCTGGCCTGGGAGGGCGACGACGAGAACCCGGCGAAGTGGTTCTGGTTCGAGGGCAACTTCGAGGGCTATGAGAAGAACAAGATCGACCGCCTGGGAGCGGAAGCGGCCCGGCCCCACCGGGTGACTCACCGCAAGTTGACGCGCGACTGACCCGCGCGCCCGCGAGCACGCTTGAGCCAACACTGAAGCGGAGTCCCGAGTGGTAGCCACGAAGCACATCCGACCCAGCCCGCCCGCCGCGCGCGACGGCTGGGGCGCGGTCGGTACCGGCCAGAACTACGTCATCGACGGCTTGCTGCGGCAGGCTGCCGAGCTGGGTTTGCGCGCGCCGGAACTGACCATGATCCTCGGCGAGCGTGCGGCCGCGCTGGCCGAGGCCGCCGGGTCGGACGAGCTGTGGGTGCGGGCGGAGAGTCTGGTCGTCGCGGCCAGGGTCCGGCTCGGGCTGCGGGCCGAAACCGTCGGGCGTGCCGTCGCAGTACTGCGTGCGACGGAGGCCGTCGGCGACGAGGCGCTGGCGGCTGGGTTGCGAGCGGACCTTGCGCTGTGCGCGCGGAGCGTGGGAGTCCCGCTGACTGGGCTGGCCGTGTTGCGGCCTGTACTCGATCTGACGGATTTCGGCGGCGCGGCCAAGGCGGCGGCCTTGTGCCAGCTGGTCGGTTGCCTGTCCCAGTTCGGGCGCAAGCCCGAGGTCGACAGGGCACTCAACGAAGCGGACCAGCTGTGCCATGGCGACGACACCCTCGACGGTGATGGGCGGTTGCTCAGCCGGGCGCTGCTTCGGGTCGGGATCTCGGCGCACCGGCGTCGTCATTCCGATGTTCTGGGTGCCGCGGACGCGGCACGGACAGGATTGGGTTTCCTGGAGCAGCTCGACGATCCGAGCTGTGATGGGGGCGTGGTCCGCGTGCGTCTCATCCTGCAGTTGGTGTGTTCGCTGCTCGACCGCGGCGACTCCGAGCACGCGCTGGAGATCGCGCGGCAGGTGCTGGATCAGCCCGTGCGGGCGGCGTCCGTCGCGCCCGTCGGATGGCTCCGGATGGCTGTCGCCACAAGGATCCTGTTGCCGTCCGGTTCGGTTGAGGCGGCAGCGGTGATGCTGCGCGACGGCGTGCACAGCACCGAGCGGCACGGGCTGCCCGGGCTGGCAACGCGGCTGTGGGGCGAGCTCGCGCACGTCGAGGAGCGGCTCGGACGGCCGACCGAGGCGATCAAGGCGTTGCGGGAAAGCCGGGCGGCCGAGCACGTCTATACGCGCGCTCGTAGGCAGGCCGTCGGGTTGCTCTCGGGTGAGTTCGGCAATGGCGGGCATGCGGCCGTGGATCTGGACGACATCCTCAGTGCTACGCCACAAAGCGGCGCGCCATTGGCCGGGGCTGTCGGCGCCGAACCGGTTTCGGAGGTGAAGCTCGCCTCCGTGAAGACCGCCGCATCCGCGGAAAGTCGTTTCGCGGGCGGCATCGCGGAGGCCGATGGTGTGCGCGGCACCGACACCCGGTGGAGTACTGATGCCGCGCACGGAGCCGACCACGCGCACGGTGCTGCGGCTACGCGCCCTGCTGAGCCTGCGCGGGGCTCGGATGCCACGCGGGGAACCGGCGCGGTGAATGGGGTCGCACCGTGGGCGCGCGACAGCAAGCTTGCGCGGGTGGCGGTAGATCCGTCCGCGTCGCAGGAGTCTTCTGCGCCACAGGGGCTGTCCGCGACACCGGGTCTGGCTGCAGCACATGAATCGCCTGCGTCGCGTGAATCGACTGCGTCGCGCGAACTGTCTGGGGCATACGAGCCGCCTGCCGCAGATGAATCGCCTGCGCGGCAGGATGCGGCTGTGCCGCAGGACTTGCCGCTGGCGCCTGCGCCGGCGGATGAGCCTTCGCCCAGGATTTCGCTTGTCTTCGATTCAAAAACGGTGAGCGCGCACACCAACGGTGCCGCTCGGAACGGTTCCTCCAACGGGGAGTCGGTGTTGCGGCTGGGGCGCGACACAATGTTCTCGCCACGTACCACGGGCGCGGGGGACCAGCCGGACACGTCGCACGGGGTGAACGGGTCTGGCCCGGCCGGGCTGTCCGGGGAGAGCGGGCCGGACAAGGTGGATGGGTCGCGTTCGGTAGCGGCTGATCACCATGAGGCTGGCTCTGCCGCGGCGGGCGGTCGTGATGCTGGTGCGAATCGTTCCGAGGTGTCCGACGCCGGCAAGCGCGCGGCGCTTGCTGACAGGGCTGCCGATCGGGCGGCGCTTGCCGACAGCGCCGCCGCTGCTGATCGGGCTATCGGCGCCGAAGCCGCTTCGGAAGGCTCCACGGCCGACCGGACCGGCCAGTCGGACGCAGGCCAGGCGGATCCGAGCCGGCCGAAGACACGGCACGACGCCGAGCACGGGTCGGTCGCCGCGCGATCCGTGCTGGATCGGCTCGGTATCTCGACCGGCTCCGGCGGCGGGCGTCGACGGGCGGGTAGCGAAGAGGGCGGCGGTGGTCGCCGGTCGGCGGAACGTTCCGCCGACAGCACGGCACGGGGCGGAGCCGGGGAAAGCGCGCCGACCTTCGCGGGGTCCGGGACGACGGGCCACGCAGACTTCGCGGCTACGACTTCGGCGGGCTCGGGAGCGATAGCCCCCGGAGATTCGGCGGCGACGTCCTCGGCGGGCGCGGGAGCGATAGCCCCCGGAGATTCGGCGACGACTGCAGGCTCGCCAGCGACAGGCCCCGGAGGTTCGGCGGCGACATCCTCGGCGGGCGCGGGAGCGACAGGCCCCGGAGGAACGACAGCCGCCGGAGATTCGGCGGCCACGACTGCGGGTTCGGCAGTGACAGGCCCTGCTCATTCCCCAGCCACGACCGCGGGCTCGGGAGCGACAGCCTCTGCTCAATCTGCGACGACGACCTCCGAGCCTGCCGCCGCCGAACCCGCGAACACGGTGCCGCGCGGCGCGGGGTCTACGAATACTGCGTCGGAGGCCGCCCCACCTGTGGCCAGTGCGCCTGAGGCCGCCCCGCCTGGGGGCACCGAGACGGCAGGCGCCGAGCCTTCGACCACTGCGCGTTCAACGGCCGACTCTTCAAGCGCCGCATCCGAAACCGGCGACGACAAGCCAGCCGACAACGACGGCCCGGCCATCACGCTCAATGAGAACTGGCTGCCACGGTTGAGGTTGCCCCCGTCGCTGGAGCCGTTCGAGGACTTCACCGAGGACGTGCCGCACTCGACGTCGGAGACACACTTCACCAGCACCCCCGTGATCGAGGACGACGGGCTGGGTGAACCGTTCCGTGCGGAGCTTTCGTCCACAATGGACGACGACCTGCCGCCGGACGCCGGGCTGGCCGATCTGCTCGCCCGCGCGCTGGCCGAGCACCAGGCCGGCACGGCGAGCGCCGCCGCGTTGGTCAAACGGCTGGAGAGCCAGGGATCCGACGAACCGCGCCCGGTCAACGGGTACGGCCGCCGCGGCGAGGTCCCGGGCAACGGCCGTCATCGCACGGATGGATAATTCTTGCGCAGGTACGGACGAACGGCCCTAGCGGCTTGATGGACAGGTGGCTTTTGCTCCCGTATGGACGGTCAGCCGTCGCCACCTCCGCCGTGCCCGGTACTTGTATCGGTTCAGATGGTCCAGTCCGGTGCCGCTCCTTCGTCCGCCGCGCCGGCACACCGCGGAATCCCTTTGCGGTGAACCCTTTCCCGGTCACCGCCGCGAGCCCCGTACCCGCTCCCGTACCTGAGATCGCTCCCGTACCCGCCGACCGTCCGCCTGTGGCAACGCGGCAGGGGATAAATCGACCTACCGCGGTCCGGCGCGTTTCGCCCGGCCCCCGCGAAATCGGTTTTTACTCCCATGACACTGTTTCCGGTATCACGGCCGACGGTCAGCCAAGCACGGACGGTGATCTCTTGCCCCAGTGATGTTTGCTTTGGACAGCACCGGAAGCCCGGCCGGTGCGTCCATCTATCGGAAGACACGCCCCGCCTCCACACTAAGGTGGAGAGGTTCGGCGTGGGCCAAGCGTGATCAAGGCTCAGTGGAGAGTTGCCTGAAATGAGCTCGACAGGAGTTTCACCCCGTCTCGAAGCGGTCCCCGGGCGGGAAACCCTTCAACGGCGGCCGACCAGCCCGGAGCAGATCCGGGACGATCTGATCGAAGCCGCCGCCGACCATGCACCGGATATCGCCGATCTGTTGCGCCTCTACTACCGGCACATCCCGGCCGAAGAGATCCTCGGCGACGACCCGGTCGACCTCGTCGGCGCCGTGCGTTCCCATCTCCAGTTCGCCGGACAGCGCGTGCCCGGCAGGCCCGCCGTCCGGCTGCTCAACCCGACCACGGCCGAGGACGGCTGGACCCGCGACGCGACCGTCGTGCAGATCGTCACCGACGACATGCCGTACCTGGTCGATTCGGTCACCGCCAAGCTCGCCCGTGACGGCATCCAGGTGCAGCGGCTGGTGCACCCGATCGTCGTCGTCGAGCGCGACATCACCGGCAAGCTCCTCACGCTCCATCCGACGGCCGACGCCGCCGAGCCCCCGGAGGGCGCGGCCAGCGAGTCGTGGATGTACGTCGAGATCGATCTGATCACCGACCCGAACCGCGCGCGCGAGCTCGACACGCACCTCACCTCGGTGCTCGCCGATGTCCGTGAGGTCGTCGAGGACACCGACAAGATGGCGCAGGCCGCCCTCGAACTGGCCACCGAGCTGGAGACGGCCCCGCCGCCGCTGTCCGCCGAAGAGGTCACCGAGAGCCGTGACCTGCTGCGCTGGCTGGCCGACGGGCATTTCACCTTCCTCGGCTACCGCCGCTACGAGCTCGTCGAGGGCTCGCCCGGTGACGACGAGCCGGCGTTGCGCGCGTCGCTGGCCTCCGGACTCGGCGTGCTGCGGCAGGACAACCTCGCGGCCCGCAGCCTCACCGCCGGGCCGGACACCGCGGCCGACGCCCTGAAACCCGAGCTGCTGGTGCTGACCCAGGCGAGCGCGCCGTCCACCGTGCACCGCCCGGTCTACCCGTACTACGTCGGCGTGAAGACGTTCGACGAGCACGGCTGCGTCACCGGCGAACACCGCTTCCTCGGCATGTTCACCACCAGCGCGCTGCACGAGGACGTGCTCGACATTCCCGTCGTGGCGCGCAAGGTCCGGGACGTCATCCACCGTGCCGGCTACCCGATGGAGTCCTTCTCGGGTCAGCGGATGCTGGAGGTGCTGCAGAACTGGCCGCGCGCGGACCTGTTCTCGGCCGACCGCGACTCCCTCTACTCGACCGCGATCGGCGCGATCACGCTGTCCGACCGGCGCCGGCTGCGGCTGTTCCTGCGCCGCGACACCTACGGCCGCTTCTACTCCTGCCTGGTGTTCCTGCCCCGCGACCGCTACACCACCCGCTCGCGGCTCGCGATGCAGGAGGTGCTGCTCGCCGAGCTCGAGGGCACGCACCTGGAGTACGGCACGCGCGTGGGCGAAACGGCGCTGGCGCAGGTGCACTTCACCGTGCACACCGACCCGGCACGCAAGATCGAGCCGGACACGTTGCGCATCCAGGAACGCCTGAACGCCGCCATGCGCACCTGGGACGACCTGATGGTCGAGGCGATCCTGGTCGAGCGCCGCGAGCGTGCGGGGGAAACCGGCACCCTGCCGGGGCCGCTCGGCGAGGAGTCGGCCACCGAACTCGGCCAGCGCTACGCCGGGGTGTTCGACGAGGCCTACAAAGAAGATTTCACCGCGACCGAAGCGCTCGCGGACCTGCGCCGGCTGGAGTCGCTGACCGGCGAGCAGGACCTCGCGATGTCGTTCTACGTGCCGGCCGACGCCGAGCCGGGGGAGCGGCGCTTCAAGCTGTACCTGCTGGGCGAGGGCGTGACCCTGTCGGCGGTGCTGCCGGTGCTGCAGCGGATGGGCGTCGAGGTCGTGGACGAGCGCCCGTACGACCTGCACCGAGAGGACGGCACGAGATCCTGGGTCTACGACTTCGGGCTGCGCATCGGGCCGCGTGAGCTGGACGAGCTGACCGAAGAGGGGGAGCAGGATCTGCGGGTCCGCTTCCAGGACGCGTTCGCCGCCGCGTGGCGCGGGGACTGCGAGATCGACGGCTTCAACGCGCTCGTGCTGCGCGCGGGCCTGACGTGGCGGCAGGCGTCGGTGCTGCGGGCCTACTCGCGGTACCTGCGGCAGGCGCGGGCGCCGTACTCGCAGGAGTACATCGAAAGCTCCGTGCTGGCGCACACCGACATCGCGACGGCGCTGGTGCGGCTGTTCGAGCACCGTTTCGAGCTGACCACCGATCCGGAGTCCGACGCACAGGCCGACGCGCTGGTCGCCGAGATCTCCGAGATGATCGACGAGGTCACCAGCCTTGACGAGGACCGGATCCTGCGCCGGTTGCTGGCGGTCATCAACGCGACCTTGCGCACCAACTACCGGGTCACCGATGCCGACGGCGCGCCGCGTCCGTACCTGGCGTTCAAGCTGGACCCGCAGGGCGTGCCGGATCTGCCGGAGCCGCGGCCGCGGTTCGAGATCTTCGTGTACTCGCCGCGGGTCGAGGGTGTGCACCTCCGGTTCGGCGCGGTGGCGCGCGGTGGTCTGCGCTGGTCGGACCGGCGGGAGGACTTCCGCACCGAGGTGCTGGGCCTGGTGAAGGCGCAGGCGGTGAAGAACGCCGTGATCGTGCCGGTCGGTGCGAAGGGCGGGTTCGTGGTCAAGCGGCCGCCGGCGCCCACCGGAGACCCGGGCGTGGACCGCGACGCGAACCTCACCGAGGGCATCGCCTGCTACCGCATGTTCATCTCCGGCCTGCTGGACCTGACCGACAACCTCGTCGAGGGCAAGACGGTGCCCGCGCCGCAGGTCGTCCGCTACGACGGGAACGACAACTACCTGGTGGTGGCCGCGGACAAGGGCACCGCGACGTTCTCCGACATCGCCAACGAGGTCTCCGCGAGCTACGGCTTCTGGCTCGGGGACGCGTTCGCCTCCGGCGGTTCGGTCGGCTACGACCACAAGGCCATGGGCATCACCGCCAAGGGCGCGTGGGAGAGCGTGAAGCGCCATTTCCGCGAGTTGGGCGTGGACACCCAGAGCCAGGACTTCACCGTGGTCGGCGTCGGCGACATGGCGGGCGACGTGTTCGGCAACGGGATGCTGCTGTCCGAGCACATCCGGCTGGTGGCCGCCTTCAACCACATGCACATCTTCCTGGACCCCGAGCCTGATGCGGCGTCGTCGTTCCGGGAGCGCAAGCGGTTGTTCGAGCTGCCCCGCTCCTCGTGGGACGACTATGACCGGTCGCTGATCAGCGAGGGTGGCGGGATCTTCTCGCGCAGTGCGAAGACGATCCCGGTCAGTCCGCAGGTCCGCGGCGCGCTGGGGCTGGCCGACGAAGTCACGAACCTGTCCCCGGCCGAGCTGATGCGCGCGATCCTGCTGGCCCCGGTCGACCTGCTGTGGAACGGCGGGATCGGCACCTACGTCAAGGCCGAGACCGAGACGCACGCCGACGCGGGGGACAAGGCCAACGACGCGGTCCGCGTGAACGGCAAGGACTTGCGTGCCAGGGTCGTGGGTGAGGGCGGGAACCTCGGTCTGACCCAGCGCGGCCGGATCGAGTTCGCCAGGGCGGGCGGCAAGATCAACACCGACGCGCTGGACAACTCCGCCGGGGTGGACTGCTCCGACCACGAGGTCAACATCAAGATCCTGCTGGACCACCTGGTCGCCACCGGCGAGCTCGAGCGCGAGCAACGCAACAGCCTGCTGCACGAGATGACCGACGAGGTCGGCGAGCTCGTGCTGGCCGACAACTACCGGCAGAACGCGGTGCTCGGTGTGAGCCGTGCGCACGCCGCGTCGATGCTGTCGGTGCACGAGCGGCTGGTCAGCGCGCTGGAATCCTCGGGCGCGCTGGACCGCAGGCTGGAGTCGCTGCCCGGCAAGGCCGGGTTCCGGGACCTGGAGAAGGCCGGGCAGGGCCTGACCTCACCCGAGCTGGCCACGTTGCTTGCGCACGTGAAGCTCGACCTCAAGGACGAGCTGCTGGCCAGTGAGCTGCCCGACGCCGAGGTGTTCGCGCGCCGGCTGCCGGAGTACTTCCCGAAGCCGCTGCGGGAGCGGTTCACCGATGCCATCGGTGTGCACCCGCTGCGCCGCCAGATCATCAGCACCCTGCTGGTGAACGAGGTGGTCGACGGGGCAGGCGTTTCGTATGCGTACCGGCTGGCCGAGGAAATGAACGCCACGGCCACCGATGCCATCCGCGCGTACACCATCGTCACGCGGGTCTACGACCTCAACTCGTTGTGGGCGGACATCGACGCGCTCGACAACGTCGTGTCCACCGAGGTCGCCGACGCGATGATGCTGGAGTCGCGGCGGTTGCTCGACAGGGCCGCGCGGTGGTTCCTCGCCAACCGGCCGCAGCCGCTGGCTGTCGGCGCGGAGATCTCGCGGTTCGGCAAGGGGGTGGCCTCGCTCGCGCCGCAGCTGACCACGTTGCTGCAGGGCCGGGAGATCGAAGCGGTGCGTGAGCAGGCCGCGCGCCTGATCGAGCAAGGTGTGCCGGAGCCGCTGGCGAACAGGGTCGCGGCCCTGCTCGACGCATACGGGCTGCTGGACATCATCGAAGTGACGGAGCTGGCGGAGCGCGAGGCGCGGGTTTCGGCCGAGCGCAGCCCGCAGGAGACGGCGGAGCTGTACTACGCGCTGTCGGCGCACCTGGATGTGGACGAGCTGCTGACCTCGATCAGCGCGCTGGAACGCGGTAACCGGTGGCATGCGCTCGCTCGGCTTTCGCTGCGGGACGACGTGTACTCGTCGCTGCGGGCGATCAGCCTGGACGCGCTGCGGCACACCGATTCCGAGGACACGCCGGACGAGAAGATCGCCCAGTGGGAGAAGGCGAACGCTTCGCGGCTGTCGCGAGCCAGGGTGGCGCTCGACGAGATCAAGCGATCGGGCAGGCTGGACCTGGCGACGCTGTCCGTGGCGGCGCGGCAGCTCCGGAGCACAGTGAGGTAAACGTTGTATGTGGCGATGGTCCGGCCACGGTGGTCGGACATGGACGTCTTCGGGCACGTGAACCACGCGAAGCTGGTGACGTTGCTCGAAGAGGCCCGCGTTCCCCTGTTGTTCGAGGAGGCGGGCCGGGCCGGGCTCGAGCTCGCCAAGGGGATGGTCGTGGTCAAACTCGCGGTGCACTACCGGGCGCCGATCGTCGTGCACGGTCAGCAGCTCCGGGTCGAGATCTCCCAGCGGGAGCTCAAGGCCGCGGCATTGACCCTCGACTACCGGGTCCACACCGGGCCATCGTCCGACGACAAGCCGGCCGTGGTCGCCGAGACGGTGCTCGCGCCGTATGAGGTGGCCACCGAGCGGCCGCGCCGGTTCACCACCGAGGAGCGGGAGTTCCTCGGCAGGATGCTGGCAGGTGGCGATGACTGAGAGCACGCGGACCTCGACCGAACTCCGCATCGCCGACGGCGCGGACCGCGAAACGCTGGGTGCGTTCGTGGCGCGCGCCGTGCGGCTGGACGGCCAGTGTGCGGTGCGGCTGCGCAATCGCGGCAGCGACGTGGTCGAAGCCTGGGTGGCCACGCCCTTCGAGGTGCTCGCCACGAGGGCGGTGCACGGCGCAGTCGAGCCGGGCGACGTGACCGTCAACGGCAACGAGCTGCTGGCCGCGCTGACGGTCGCCGGTGGCGAGCGGATGGATCCCGGCCCGTCGCGGGATCTGTTGTGGCACGCGGAACTTCCCCCTGCCGGGAATTGGACGGCGGTGGACGAGCTGCCGGTGCGGGTGATCGGGGAGCTGACCGATCGCGGGGTTTCGCTGGCCCGGGAGAACGCCGGGCCGCACGGAACCCCGCCCGCCTCGCTGATGGATCAGACGGTGCTGACCGTCAGCGGGGAAACCCTCGAGGTGAAGATCCCGATGCGCTGCCTGTTCGCCTTGTCCGGTATGGGTTTCGCGGATTCGTCCATCGAGCAGGACGTGGTGCGGGTGAGCGCGACCAGTTCGTGGCTGCGGCTCGATGCGCGCTACGGCGCGGTCGTGCGGCGTCGTCAGGCGCTGTTGCCGTTGCTGTTCTGAGCGGTCGTCAGCACGATCCTGCCGAATACTTCGCCGGCGTCCCATTTCCGGTGCGCCTGCACGGCTTCCTCGAGTGGCAGCACCTCGTGCACCACCGCGCCGAGTTCGCCGCGGCCCGCGGCGGCGAACTGTTCGGTCTGCACGGCACGTCGATCGGCCACGGGCACGGTGTCGGCGCTGAAGGTGGCGAACGACAGCGACTGCTGGAACGCCGCCATCAGCTTCGTGCCGAAGTCGGCCGGCGGCCGGCCGCCCACAACGCCGACGGCGACGAGGCGACCGTTCGGGTTGAGCTTGTCGAAGAAGGAAGGCATGTCCGCGCCGGCGACGATGTCGATGATCACGTCGTAGCCCGCGGCACCTTCGCCCGCGCGATTCAGCACGTGCGTCGCGCCGAGCTTGCGCAAGCGTTCACCGCGCTCGGCGGATGACGTCGTGACGGCCACCGCGCCGGCCCCGCGCAGGGCTGCGAGCTGGACCGTCATGATCCCGATGCTGCCTGCCGCGCCGCGCACCAGCACCGACTCGCCGGGCGCGAAGTGGGCATGGGCAAGGGCGAAATGGGCCACGACGCCGGAGCTGCCGAGCGTCACGGCGTCGGCGGCCGACAGGTTCTCCGGCAAGGGAAGGATTTCGTCGACGGACGCGATCGCCTGCTCGACGTAGCCGCCGCCGGTGCCGGTGAAGCCCCACACGCGCCGACCGAGCCACGACCTGTCGACATCGTCGCCGATCGCCGTCACCGTGCCCGCGACCTCGCTGCCGGGGACAAGCCCTTCCTGGAAACCGTAGGCAGCGAGCGCCCCGCTCCGGACAACGACGTCGACACCGCCGACGCCGATCGCTTCGGTGGCGATCAGCACCTGGCCGCCGACCGGAACGGGCGCCGGGAGGTCGACGACGGCCAGGCCCTCTGGTGGCCCGAACTTCTTGATCGTGACTGCTTTCATGCCTCCGACGTTAATGGACGCAGGCGTCCGTTTAGCTAAAGTGAGAGTGGTGACCGATCAGTTGCCTCACCCGCTGCGCTCCGACGCCCGCGACAACCGCGAGCGAATTCTCGACGCGGCCCGCGCGGTGTTCGCCGCCGAAGGACTGAACGTGCCAATGCGGGAGATCGCCCGCCGCGCCGGGGTCGGCCCCGCCACCCTGTATCGCCGTTTCCCGACCAAGCAGCTGCTGATGACCGAAGCCTTCACGGACCAGATGCGCGCGTGCCAGGCCGTCGTCGACGAGGGGCTCGCCGAGCCGGATCCGTGGCGCGGTTTCTGCCTTGTCATCGAGAAGATCTGCGAACTGCACGCGCGCGACCGTGGCTTCACCGAGGCGTTCATCTCGAACTTCCCCGACGCGGTCGATCTCGCGGCGAACCACGAATACGTGCTGAAGTCGGTCGCCGAACTCGCCCGTCGCGCCAAGAACGCCGGCCACCTGCGCCCGGACTTCGTCCTGGAGGACCTGATCCTGATGATCATGGCCAACCGGGGGATCCAGGCCGCCTCGACGGCCGCCCGCGTCGCGGCTTCGCGCCGCTTCGCCGCATTCGTGATCCAGGCGTTCCAAGCCTCCCCGCAGCACGCGCCGCTCCCGCCGGTGGCAAGGCTCGCTTAGGACCGGAGTAAACGTTCCTTGCTGTCCGGGTCGTCGGCGATCCGGGCCGGCTCGTCGAACAGCATCGTGGTGCGGTTGCCGGGTTCGTATGCGGGCCAAGCGGGTTCGCCGCACACGAAACGGACCCACGCGTCATGCATGGTGGCCGCGATGCCCCGGGCGCGGCCGGTGTCGCGGCCGAGGAACAGCCGGTAGTACGGGTTGTCGAGGTCGTCGAAGACGAGCGGGAGGTCGAGCGCGTGCGCGGCGCCCATTCCCTGCCCCGGCGGGAACGCGCGCCAGTCGAGCCGGTACATCCACACCTGGCCGCCCGCGGCGTGCTGCGCTTCGGCGAACCGGATCGCGGGCAGCCACCAGTCGGTGGCGGTGCGCGCCCGGTCGTCCTCGTCGCCCTTCACCTGGCCCAGTTTGCGGAACAGGTCCATCTCGTCGTGGTTGGTGCCGATAAGCAGGCGCACGTTCGCGGCGCTCCCGGCCGCGACGGCTGCCAGCGGTGGCTCCATCACCACGCGGTAGGGCACCAGCGACTCCGCGCGAGCCGAATACCGTTGCTGCGCCTCGACAATCCGCCTCGCGTCGATTTCGCGGAGTGCGGCGGGATCGGTGAGCTCCAGCTCCGCCAGTATCTCCGCCGCCACCCGGCGCGCGGCCTCCGGTTCGTGCACCAGCGTGCCCACGCCCGTGCCGCTCTGGATGATCGCCTGCTGGAAGAGCCCGTCCGGCGCGGCGAGCAGGTTGCCGACCATCCGTCCGCCGTTGGACTCGCCCGCGAGCGTCACCTGGCCCGGGTCGCCACCGAGCGCTTCGATGTTGGCCTGCACCCAGCGCAGCGCGGCGACCTGGTCCGCGAGCGCGAAATTGGTGTCCGGAAACGCCTCCGGCAGGTACAGCAGGCCCAGCACGCCCAAGCGGTAGGCGACGGTCACGACGACCACGCCGTGCTGGGCGAACCTCGTCGCGTCGTACTCGTTCGGCGAGCCGGTGACCCCGCCACCGCCGTGGATCCACACCAGCACCGGGTGCGGACCGGGCTCCTCCGGCGCATACACGTTCAGGTAAAGGCAGTCCTCGGCGCCGACGAGCCCGCGGCCGAGGATGTCCTGCTGCAGCGAGGGCTGCGCGAACTCCGTGGCGTCGCGCACGCCGTCCCACGGCTCCGGCGGCGCCGGTGCGGCGAACCGTAGCTCGCCCACGGGCGGTGCGGCATAAGGGATTCCCCCGAAGAACCGGATGCCGTCACGGCTGAGACCCCGCAGCCGCCCGCTCGCGATCCGGGTCATACCCAGCTGTTCATCATGCTCTGCGCGGCCATCTCCAGGTACTGCCATAGCTGCTGGTCCAGCTTCTTGGGCAGGCCCGCCTCGTCCACCGCGATCCGCATCGCGCGCAGCCACGCGTCACGCTCGATCGGGCCGATCTTGAATGGCGCGTGACGCATCCGCAGCCGGGGGTGGCCGCGGTTGTCGGAGTAGGTGTGGGGGCCGCCCCAGTACTGCATCAGGAACAGCCGCAGCCGTTCCTCCGCCGGGCCGAGGTCCTGCTCGGGGTACAGCGGCCGGAGGATCTCGTCCTCGGCGACTTCGGCGTAGAACCTGCCGACGATCTTGCGGAACGTCGGTTCACCACCGACGGCCTCGTAGAAGGTCCTGGGGTCTTCGATCGCACCGCTCACTTCGGACACCCCTCTATTGTGCCGTGCCGGTCCCGTTGCCCTGTCCGAGGAACCGGCCCAGCGGCGGTTCGAACCCGGCTTCCTCGAGCGCGGCGATGACGCTGGCGCGCAGCGCGCGCTGCACCGTCCACTGCTTGCCAGGCCGCGTCTTGACCGTCATCCGGATTTCGATGCCTTCCGGTGTGACCTTCTCCACGCCGAGGACCTCCGGCGGCTCCAGCACGTTGGCCGACAGCGGCTCGCCGGCGACCGCCGCGCTCGCCGCGTCCTTGAGCACCACGACGGCGCGGTCCACGTCGGCGGTGTAGCTCAGCGGCACGTCGATCACCGCGTTCGCGTAACCCTGGCTGGAGTTGCCCACCCGGAGCACCTCGCCGTTGCGGACATACCAGACGGTGCCCTTCATGTCGCGCAACGTGGTGATGCGCAGGCCCACGGCCTCCACGGTGCCGCTGGCCTCGCCGATGTCGATCACGTCGCCGACGCCGTACTGGTCCTCGACCATCATGAACATCCCGGACAGGAAGTCCTTGACCAGGTTCTGCGCACCGAACCCGAGCGCCACCCCGACGATCCCGGCGGAGGCGATGATCGGGCCGAGGTTGATCCCCAGCTCGGCCAGCACCTGCATGAAGGCCAGCCCGAAGACGATGAACGACGTGACCGACTTCAGCACCGACCCGATCGTCTTGGCACGCTGGCGGCGGCGTTCAGTGACCGTCGCGCCGAGCAGGTCCGGCGCACGCTCCCGGAGCGGGCGCAGCAACGCGGGCAGCTTCCGGCCGTTGTTGCGCGGGGTGCTGATCCGGTCGATCAGCTTGCGGATCAGCAGCCGGATCAGGAATGCCACGATCAGGATCAGCACGATCTTGATCGGCTTGGCGACGAGCCAGCCCGCGGAGGCCGCGAGCCACTCGTTGTGTGTGATCTGAAACACCTGATAGCACCAGGTGCCCTGCTCATTGATGCAGGCCGGGGTTTCGGAGAGCAACGGGTTCACTTGGGAGCGGTGCCCCTTTCTCGCCGTCGGCGCCCGACTTCACGCGATCGTCGGACAGATGTCACAGGACACGTCTTCTAACACAGGTGCATTTCGGGTGTGATCTGTGGTCGACTATGGCTGCACCGGTGGAGGTGGTCGAGTGCCAGACCGACAACCGATCCCCCTCGGCGCCCCCGACCATTCCGCGGTCGGGTCAGCGCCGGAGGTAGTTCTGCGTGCCTATCCGGGTGGGGCCGCGCCGCCGGGCGCACACCACCCGAGCGGGCCGCCTTCGCGAGGCGGGGGCCGCGGCGCCCGCCCGCCGGGACAGCGTAGAGGTCGGGATCCGGCGACTGGCACGGGCCCCGGCTGGGGCCGCCGACGTGTGCTCCTGCTCAACGCCACCTACGAACCGCTCACGGCGCTGCCGCTGCGGCGGGCCGTGGTGCTGGTGATGTGCGGCAAGGCCGAGGTGGTGCACGGCGATCCGGCGGGGCTGCAGCTGCACGCGGCCACGGTCTCGCTGCCGGTGCCTTCGGTGATCCGGCTGTCCACCTACGTCCGCGTGCCCTACCGCGCGCAGGTGCCGCTGACCAGGGCCGGGCTGATGCATCGCGACCGGTACCGCTGCGCCTACTGCGGCGGCAGGGCCGAGACGATCGACCATGTCATCCCGCGCAGCCGCAAGGGCCCGCACAGCTGGACCAATTGCGTCGCCTGCTGCGCGAAGTGCAATCACCGCAAGGCCGACAAGCTCCTTTCGGAGCTGGGCTGGCATCTGCGGGTGGTACCCACCGCGCCGCACGGTCCGCATTGGCGGCTGCTGGTGCATTCCGGCGACGCCGACCCGTTGTGGCGGCCCTACCTGGGAGTGGCCGCCTAGGCCCTGGACAGACCGGCGCCCCGGCCGCAGCGGCGGCCGGGGCACGCCGACGTCGTCGTCTTCGGTGCTCGCGTGCTCAGCCGGCGGTGACGCGCGTGCCGGAAGTGACTCGTGTGCCGCGCGTGACCCTTGTCCCGCGCGTGACACGGGTGCCGGCGGTGACCCGCGTGCCCCTCGTGACCCTGGTGCCGCGAGTGACGCGGGTGCCACGAGCACAAGTCACCCGAGTACCCCTGGTAACCCGGGTGCCACGAGCCTCAACCGTGTCGATCAGTGACGGAGCGTGGTCGGCGTTGGTCTGAGCGGGGGTAGGGGAGAGGTTCATGATGTGTCCTCCTGGGACCCAGTGCGTTACTGATCGGGATTGGGGAGCGTGGCGCAAGGCCCGTACAGGTGAAAAACTACGAGCATTTGACCCCGGGGACAAGCCGATGGCGCTGGGTGCGGCCGGCTGTACGGTGAGTTGCCATCTTTCGCGGTAGGCGTCTTCGGCCCATCGTGCCAACGGGAACAAGCCGGACGGCGGACGGCGGCCGGTGCGCGACGAGCGGTCCCGGGGTGCCTGTACCACGACCGGGCGGATAGTCTGCCTGGTGTGAACATCGTCGAGACGATCCTGGTCTACGCGCTGATCCCGGCCGCCATCTACGGTGTGGTCGCACTGGTGACGCTGCGCTCGAAGTTCGCCGGGACCCCGCGCTACCGCCCGGGTCAGCCCTGGGAGTACGCGCCCATGTGGTGGAGCGGCAACCCGGAGGGTATCGGTGCGGCGCACCGGCAGGTGACTTCCGGGCAGACCGGAACAGCAGCAGGAGGTGCCCGTGGCAGCTGGTGAACTGGTTCAGCAGGCCGAGCCGGAGGAAGCCGAGTTCGGGGTCGGTGTCTATCCGACCGGACGCCGCTCGGTCGCCAAGATGTACGAGCCCGCTGCTCCGTCCAGCCCATTCACCACCTCGCAACTGGCCCGGCTGGACGAGGCGCTGACGCTGAGCAGTCGCGAGACGGGCATCGACTTCAGTGTGTACCTCGGCGAGCTCGGTTCGGACACGCGCGAGGCGGCGGAGAAGCTGCACGCGTCGATCGGCGAGGGCGCGGGCAACGCGGTCCTCATCGCGGTCTCGCCCGGCGAGCGTGTCGTCGAGGTGGTCACGGGCAGCGAAGCGTTCCAGCGCCTGCCCGACCGCGCGGCGAAGCTGGCCGTGATGAGCATGGTCGCGTCCTTCAAGGAAGGCGACCTCGTCGGCGGCCTTGTGTCGGGCCTGCGGATGCTGTCCGACCAGGCGGGCCACGCGCCCCGGTAGCACTTACGAGAAAGGCCGGCTTCCCCGCGGGGAAGCCGGCCTTTCTCGTTTCCGGTCAGCTCTCGTCGAACTCGCGGGCCGCCAGCGCGCGCACGATCCCCGCGCGGCCTTCGGTGACCAGCCGTCGCAGCGCCGCCGGGCGGTCGCCGGCCAGCCACTCGTCCGCGGCGTCCACAGTGGACTGTTCGATCGCCCAGGACGGGAACAGGCCGAGCACGGTCGGCTGGGCCCGCTCGCTGGAGCGGCGCTGCCACACCTCGTCGACCATCTCGAAGTAGCGGCTCACGTAACCGCCGAGCAGCTCCTTCTGGCCCGGGTGCGAGAACCCGCCGATGATCGCGTTGCTCATCGCGTTCGGCAGCTCGTCGTCGTACACCGCGCGCTGCCACGCCTCGGCCTTGGCGTCCGCCGTCGGGCGCAGCGCCCGCGCGTGCTCGGCGTGCCGTCGACCGGTTGCGGTGTCGTCGCGTGCCAGCTCGGCGTCGATCTCCGTGTCGCCCGCTTTGCCATGCGCCACAAGGGCGTTGAGCAGCCGCCAGCGCAGATCGGCATCGACGGTGAGCCCGTCCAGCGGGGCCGAACCGTCCAGCCAGCCGGCCAGCACCGCCAGCTTCTCGTCGTCGAGTACCGAACCGGCCAGCGAGTTGGCGAACGCCAGCTGGTGGTCCGAGCCGGGCTCCGCGGCACGCGCCAGCTCCAGCAGCCGTGAGGTGAACTCCGGCCAGCCGCGTTCGGCGGCCCAGGACTGCTCGGCATACGAGTTCAGCGCCGTCTGCGCCTGCAGCAGCAGCCGCTGCACCACACCGACCTCTGTCTCGGCGTGGATGCCGCGCGAAACGATCGTGACGAAGTCGCGCGCCTTCAGCTCGGCCTCACGCGTCATCTCCCAGGCCGCCGACCAGCACAGCGTGCGGGGGAGCGGCTCGGTGATGTCGGCGATCCGGTCCACCAGCGTGGTCAGCGAGCCGGTGTCGAGGCGCATCGTGCAGTACGTGAGGTCGTCGTCGTTGACCAGCACCAGTTTCCCGGCCTGCGTGCCGACGAGCTCGGGTACCTCGGTGACCTCGCCCTCCACGTCCAGCTCGACCCGCTTGACGCGTACCAGCTTGCCGGCTGCGTCGTTGCCGTCGTCGTAGACGCCCACCGCGATCCGGTGCGTACGCAGCTCACCGGCACCCGGCTTCGCGCCCGTCTGCACCACCGCGAACTTCGTGAACCGGCCTTCGCCGTCGGTTTCGAAGCGCGGCCGCAGCGAGTTGAGCCCGGTGGTCTCCAGCCACTGCGCGCTCCAGCCGGACAGGTCACGCCCGGACGCCTGCTCCAGCGCGGCCAGCAGATCCGCCAGCGTCGCGTTGCCCCACGCGTGCTTGCCGAAGTACACCCGCAGCCCGGCGAGGAAATTGTCCAGGCCCACGTAGGACACCAGCTGCTTGAGCACGCTCGCGCCCTTGGCGTAGGTGATCCCGTCGAAGTTCACCTCGACCGCCTGCAGGTCGACGATGTCGGCCGCGATCGGGTGCGTGGAGGGCAGCTGGTCCTGCCGGTACGCCCAGGACTTCTCGATGTTGGCGAAGCTGGTCCACGCGTACTCGTACTCGGTGGCCTCGGCCTGCGCCAGCACGCTCGCGAAGGTCGCGAAGGACTCGTTCAGCCACAGGTCGTCCCACCAGCGCATGGTGACCAGGTCGCCGAACCACATGTGCGCCATCTCGTGCAGCAGCGTCTCCGCGCGCCGCTCGTAGGCGTAGCGGGTGACGCGGCTGCGGAAGACGTAGTCCTCCAGGAACGTGACCGCGCCGGCGTTCTCCATCGCGCCCGCGTTGAACTCCGGCACGAACAGCTGGTCGTACTTGGCGAACGGGTACGGGGTGGCGAAAGCCTTGTGGTAGAAGCCGAAACCCTGCTTGGTCTCGGTGAACAGCCGGTCGGCGTCCATGTGCTCGGCCAGCGATCCGCGGCAGTAGATGCCGAGCGGGATCGTGCCGTGCTCGTCGGTGTACTGGTCGTGCCATTCGGCGTACGGGCCGGCGACCAGCGCGACCAGGTACGTGGAAATCCGGTCGGACACGGCGAACACTGTCTTCGTCGCGCCCTCCGGGGTTTTCTCGGTGGACTCGACCGGCGCGTTGGACACCACCTTCCAGTCACTCGGCGCGAACACCGTCAGGCGGTAAGTGGCCTTCAGGTCGGGCTGGTCGAAGCAGGCGAACATCCGCTTCGCGTCCGCTGTCTCGAACTGGGTGTAGAGGTACACGGCGTCGTCGACCGGATCGACGAAGCGGTGCAGGCCTTCGCCGGTGTTCATGTACCGGCAGTCGGCCTCGACGACCAGTTCGTTGGCCGCGGCCAGTCCCGGTAGCGCGACGCCGTCGTCTTCGACGTACCCCGAGACGTCCAGCGCGCTGCCGTTGAGCGTCGCCGAGCGCACCCGCGCGGCGACGATGTCGATCCAGGAACTCTCACCGGCTCGCGAGGCGAACCGGACGGTGGTGGTCGAGTCGAACGTTTTCTCGCCCGGACCACCGTTGCCATCGGTCAGGTCCAGCACGATCTCGTAGGACTCGACTTCCAGCAGCCCGGCGCGCTGCTTGGCTTGATCGCGGGTCAGGTTAGGGGCGGGCACAGGCACCTCGTAGCGCTAGCGGTTGTCGTTTCGGCTATCCGGCTATCCAATCATGTATGGCCTGGGGAACAAGCGTCGTCCGCACGCTGTTGGCCGGGTTGAAGGGTGCTGGCGCACCCGTCCCCGCCAGAAACGCACAGGGAGAGACACATGGCCGCCGAGCCCACACGCGTCGATTTCTACTTCGACCCGGTATGTCCGTTCGCGTGGATCACCTCGCGCTGGATCCTGGAGGTCGAGCAGCACCGCGAGCTGGACCTGCACTTCCGCGTGATGAGCCTCGCCGTGCTCAACGACGGGCGCGACCTGCCGGAGGAGTACCGCCAGCTGCTCGACAAGGCGTGGGGCCCGGTCCGGGTCGCGGTCGCGTTGTCGCAGCTCAAGGGCGAAGACGTGCTCCGCCAGTACTACACGGAATTCGGCACGCGCTACCACAATGGCGGCAACAAGGACATCCCCGCGGTGCTGAAGGAAGCGCTGGAAGCCGTCGGCGCGCCCGCCGAGCTCGCGGACGCCGCGGAGTCCACGGAGTACGACGAGGCGCTGAAGAAGAGCCATCACGAGGGCATGGACCCGGTCGGCATGGACGTCGGCACGCCGACCATCCACATCGACGGGGTCGCGTTCTTCGGCCCGGTGCTGTCGTCGATCCCGCGCGGCGAGGATGCACTCAAGGTGTTCGACGGCGCCCGTGCGCTGGCGAGCTTCCCCGACTTCTTCGAACTGAAGAGGACCCGGACGGGTGAGCTGAACTTCACCTGATCCGGTCGCGCTGGGCGCGCACGAAGGCGGCGTCGACGGGCTCGCCATGCCCCGGCACGATCGTGCCGGGGCGCAGCGCCAGCAGCTTGTCCAGCGCGTGCGGCCACTCGGCGGGATGGGCGTCCGGCCCGACGGCGGGCGGGGCGCCCTGTTCCACGAGGTCGCCGGCGAACACCACGCCGGAATCGGGCACGTGCACGGCCACGTCGTGGTCGGTATGCCCGGGCCCGGGGTGGAGCAAAGTCACCTTGCGTCCGCCAAGGTCCAGCTCCACCCGGTCGGTGAGAAGTTCGGACGGCAGCACGAGTTCCGCTTCCGTGAGCCGCTCGGCGAGTTCCGTTTTCCCTTCGGCACGGAAGCGATCGGCCCACGCGCG
Source organism: Amycolatopsis sp. (assembly GCF_035546795.1). Taxonomy (GTDB): domain Bacteria; phylum Actinomycetota; class Actinomycetes; order Mycobacteriales; family Pseudonocardiaceae; genus Amycolatopsis_E. Next base: position 48,068 of record NZ_DASZWC010000045.1, on the reverse strand, counting down.
GCGGTCGGCTTCGGCCTGGGCCAGCAACGCGTCGCGGCAGCGTTCGTGCGCCCAGACCGGGCAGGGCAGGAACGCTTTTGTGCCGAAGTAGTGGTCGAAATGCGCGTGCGTGAGCACCACGATCCACGGCAGCGCGGTGACCGTACGGATGGCCGCGGCGAACTCCGCGCCGTGCGTTTCGTCGCCGCCGGTGTCGACCACCAGGCAGCGTTCGGCGCCGACCACCAGGCCCAAAGTCTGGTCGAGGTGCTCGTACCTGCGGGCCAGCACGCCGTCGCCGACCTCTGTCCACCGCATACCGCCAAGGATGGCAGACTGCGCAGCGTGCGTGTCTACTTGGGATCCGACCATGCCGGTTTCGAGCTGAAGAACCACCTGGTGAGCTACCTGCGCGAGGCGGGGCACGAGGTGACCGACATCGGCCCGGCCGTCTACGACGCCGCCGACGACTACCCGGCCTTCTGCGTCGAAACGGCGCGCCGGGTGGTGGCCGATGAGGGCAGCCTCGGCATCGTCATCGGCGGCTCCGGCAACGGCGAGCAGATCGCCGCGAACAAGGTGCCCGGCGCCCGCGCCGCGCTGGCCTGGAAGCCGGAGATCGCCGCGCTGGCAAGGGAACACAACCACGCGCAGCTGATCGGCGTCGGCGCCAGGATGCACACCGTGGACGAGGTCAACGCGATCGTCGACACCTTCCTCGCCACCCCGGTCTCCCCGGACGAGCGGCACGCCCGCCGCGTCCAGCAGCTGCTCGACTACGAGCGCACCGGCACCCCGCCCGCGCTGCCCGCCTGATGCCCGAGGGTCACACCCTGCACCGGCTCGCCCGCCTGCACCAGCGGCGCTACGCGGGCGAGCCGGTGGAAGTCTCCAGCCCACAAGGAAAGTTCGCCGCCGAGGCGTCCCTTGTGGACGGACAGGTGTTCGTGAAGGCGGAAGCCTACGGAAAGCACCTGTTCCATCACTATCCGTCCGGCACGGTGCACATCCATCTGGGGCTCTACGGCACCTTCACCGAGGGAAAGCCGCCCGCGCCGGAGCCCGTCGGCCAGGTGCGGATGCGGCTGGCCGGCCGTACACAGTGGACGGACCTGCGCGGCCCGAACCGTTGCGAGCTGCTGAATCCGGATCAGGTCGACGCGATCAAGGCGCGGCTCGGCCCGGATCCGTTGCGCCGCGACGCGAAACCGGAACTGGCCTGGGAGAAGATCTCGCGCTCGCGGACGTCACTGGCGGCGCTGCTGATGGACCAGTCGGTGCTGTGCGGGGTCGGTAACGTGTATCGGGCGGAAGTGCTGTTCCGGCACGGGATCGCGCCGACGCTGCCGGGCAGGTCGCTGGATCCGGTGCTGTGGAAGGAAATCTGGACCGATTTGGTGGCTTTGATGCGCGTCGGCGTGCGCACTGGGCGCATCGACACCGTGGCCGACGAGCATCTGCCGGAGGTGACCGGCCGGGCGCCGCGGCAGGACCGGCACGGTGGCGAGGTCTACGTCTACCGGCGGACCGGACAGCCCTGCCTGGTCTGCGGAACTCCGGTGGCACACCAGGAACTGGCAGGCCGGAACCTCTACTGGTGCCCGGCCTGCCAGCCTTCCTGAGTGGCTCAGAAGTCGAAGTCCCCGCCGCCGCCGAAGTCGCCGAAGCCGCCACCGAAGTCCCCGCCGCCCATGTCCCCGCCGCCGAAATCGTCGCCGCCGCCCATGTCGCCGCCGTCACCACCATCGCCGCCCGGGTCGCCACCGGCGTCGATCGCGTCCTCCTGGCCCGCGTCGTAACCGGACTCCCAGGCCTGTGCGCTCGCGATCCCGCTCATCCCGGAGAACATGGTGCTGAACAACAACATCGAACCCAGCCCCCAGGCGCCGGCGACGAGCGCGGGCTTCCACCACGGCTCGCTGTACCAGCCCTGCGGCACCGGGCGCCCGGCCACGCGGCCGCCGGGGTAGTAGTACGGCGTGTTCGAGCCCGGGTCCGGAGATGCTTCGTAGGTCTGGCCCTCGACGTCGACCTTGCGGTGTTCGCTGACCTTTCCCGCGCGCTCACGCTCCAGTTCCTCAGGCAGCTTCGGACCAGGATCGATGCCCATGGCGGTGCGCGCCGCGCGGACGTAGTAGAGGCCTTCGAGCGCGGTCTCCTTCACGAGCTTGGCCTGCTCGGCCGTTTTGGCCTGTTCGAGCTGCGAGCCCGCGGCGTTGTAGCGCTCGGAGGCGTCGGCCATCGCCTGCTGGGAGGCGATGTCGGTGCCGGTCAGGTTGAGCACCTGGCCGCCGAGGCGCTCGACCAGCCGCCGCGCGTCGGCCTTGGCGTCGTCGAGCTGGCGCTGCCGGTTCTGAGCCTGGGACTTCGCGAAATACGCGACGCCGCCGATGATGATCAGAAGGAGCACGATCAAGGTGATCGCGGTGCCCATCGCTGTCTCCCACGTTTCGAGGTCTTGAACCGGACAACGTGGACACTAGCTCTGAGGTTCCCAGGAAGCGTTCAGTACCCGCACAGCTACTTCCTCGACGAACGTGCCATCCAGCGCAGGGCCTGGCCGATGGTCACCAGATCCGGGCTCGCCGGGCCGGCGGTAAGGTCGACTGGCCGACGCTCCCGCTCTCGACGTAAACTAGAACACGTTATAGTCTCGCGGGCATGAAGTTCAGCATCTCGGTCGCGATGAATCCCCTCGAGCAATTCAGCGAACTCGCGCAGACGGCGGAGGAGTGCGGGTTCTCCTCGGTCGTGCTGCCGGACTCCCTGTTCTATTCGGAGTCGGTGTCCGCGGAGTATCCGTACACGCCCGACGGCAGCCGTTTCTGGAACGCCGAGACCCCGTGGGCCGACCCGCTGGTCGCAGTCGCCGCGATGGGCGCGGTGACCAGTGAAATCGAGTTCTACACCTCGGTGATGAAGCTCGGCTCCCGCAACCCGGTGCTGCTCGCGCGGCAGGTGAACTCGGTCGCGGCGTTCAGCGGCAACCGGTTCGGTCTCGGGCTCGGCGTCGGCTGGTCACCTGAGGAGTTCGAGTGGTGTGGCGCGCCGTATGCCAACCGCGGCAAGCGCGTGGACGAGGCGATCGACGTGCTGCGGCTGATCCTGGACGGCGGGATGGTCGAGTACCACGGCAAGTACTTCGATTTCGACAAGCTGCAGATGAGCCCCACGCTGAGCAAGCGGGTGCCGTTCTACATCGGCGGGCACACCGAGGTGGCGCTGAAGCGGGCCGCGCGGGTCGGCGACGGCTGGTCCAGCGCGATGATGAAGCTGGAGGACTTGAAGACCACGATCGCCCGGTTGCGCGAGCTGCGCGCGGAGTACGGCAAGACCGGGCCGTACGAGTTCCAGGCGGTGTGCATCGACCGGTTCGGGCTAGACGGTTATCGCGAGCAGGCGGAGGTCGGGGTGACCGATGTGGTGACCCAGCCGTGGGTGTTCGACGGGATCGGTTTCGGTGACCCGGTCGGCCCGAAGAAGGACTCGATCAAGAAGTTCGCCGACGAGATCATCACGAAGTTCTAGGAGTTCCCCGATGGGCGTGGATGTTTGCTGGGACACCGCCGCTTCGCAGCCGCCCGCGCGGCTCGCGTCGCTGCGCTCGATGGACGCCGTCGTGCGCGGCGCGAAGGACGAGTGGCTGAAACTGTTCGCCGCGGACGGGGTGATCGAGGACCCGGTCGGGCCGTCGATGTTCGACGAAGAGGGCAAGGGACACCATGGCACGGAAGGGATCTCGGCGTTCTGGGACCTGACGATCGCCAATGTGGAGCGCTTCCAGTTCACGATCCGCGACTCGCACGCGGCGGGTAGCGAGTGCGCCAACGTCGGCACGATCACCACTTACCTGCCCGGCGGTTACCGCGTCGATACCGATGGCGTGTTCGTGTACCGGGTGAACGAGGCTGGCCTGGTCACGTCGATGCGCGCGTTCTGGGAGACGGAGCGCGCGATGGCGACGGCGCGGAAGGCGGACGAGTAAACATCGCGGATACTACGTAAGCGGTGTGTTACCGCCGGTGCGCCTACTTCGCGGGTGCGCCGGCGAAGGCGACCATCCCCGCCCATGCATGGCGATTTGGGTTCTTGCTGGGGCTGGTTGCCGGACACGGACACCGCAGCGACCCACTGGGTCCCGCCGGTGCGGGACTACCACCCGCGCACCGGCCTGCGTTCCCGGTGCGGGCGGCGGTGTCTGCCCTCGGAACGCACACACCATTGGCGGAAGTTGCCGCGGTGCCGGGAGTGTGTGGCGGGTCTGCGGTGAGCTCGCCGGTTCGACCGCGGCCGGGAACGGCGGCGACTCCGGCTTACCGGACCACGTCGGGCGCACCAACGCGAATGTCCGGCCGATGAGCGTGAGCTTGCCGTGCCGACTCGGTCGTCTGATCGTGGCCCTGCCACCGCCTCGAGAGCCCACTCGTCGACGAGCGGCTGGCGACCCGAAAAAGAGGCTAGCTCGCAGGTCAAGACATTCTGGTCGGAGTAGTCGAGGCCCTTACACACCCGCCGAAACCGGCGCGTCGGTTACTGGAGAAGGCGCTGACGTGGGCAAACGATGCGTTGCCGGTGCCTGACCACCCCACCCGTCACCGTTGTCGAACCGCCAAACAGCTCCGTCCAGCCGAGATTGACGAGCTAGTGCGGATCTACCAGCAGGATGACGGTGCCACGGTGTTTAGTCTGGCAAAGCAGTTCGGGATCACAAGGCAGACCGTCGGCCAGCACTTGCGAGCTCGTGGTGTCGACACCACACGGCTCGTCCTCCAGCCCGAGGATGTCGCCCTGGCCATCGAGCTGTACCAGGCCGGCTGGGCCTATGCGCAGATCGCCGAGAAGTTCGGGATGTCGCAGACAGGGTTGCGGGACCGGCTACACCAGGCGGGCTTGCCGAAAGCCGAGCCGTTCGGTCGGCGAGGACGGAATTTAGGCCGCGCCTGACAGCACCACGGAATCTACTCCCAGTTAAGGCGTGCGCCGGTTCGCCTCGCACCGTTTGAACAGGTAGTAGCCCATGACCTGCCCTTTGATGGCAACGTTTTGACCTGAAGACATGAACTTGTCGCGGCTCTCTTGGCCTTGTTCGACGAAAACAAATGAACCGTTGACGAGCTCCCAGCCTTCTTGGCATACAGAGTTGAGCACCGCGACCGGATCGCTCGTCTGCTTTGTGGTGGTACCTCCAACCATCGCCACGATCACAGCCCTCTGGTTCATCACGTCGATAGCATATTGAAACACTTGATCGCCTCGCGCGAAACCTGTCCGAGCCCTCCCCGCAGGAGACCGATTGAAGGCTTCTCGCTCGCGCTGTACTTCCTGGAGCCGCTTGTGCTCAGCTGCCTCACGGCGCTGTCGCTCCTTTGCAGCCTGCTCCGCTGCTACCTCTTCAGGAGTCTTCTTCTTGATTAGTGCCATTAGATCTCCATCAAACCATTTAATTGGGATAAGTAAATCCGACAACCATCGGACATACCATTTTCTATAAAACGTATCCGCTCGGCGAAAATGGTTTACTTCATCTATAATCAACCTACTAGCGTGCAGCCAGAAGAGAATTAGCGTCTACATCGAGCGCTATGCACATTGCTGCGAAGTGATCTCTATCGACGAAATTGATCAGCTCGAAAACGGCGGACAAAGTCGCAACAGCCTCACCGGGATCCACACCCTTTCCAATGTCACCCTCCTCGTTATGAGAATGATGATGCAGAAACCTGACAATCCGCTGACGTGCCGGGTCGTTCACTCCGCTAATCGCAGCTTGAACAGCCCCTTCAAAATCGCCAATTTTATCGGGATATTTGAAACTTAGGAACCCTTCCAGCATCTTGCGGGCAACATTCGGGATGACCGCAATGGCTTCCATTTCCTTAACTGGCGTAGGTTCGTTGAGGCAGCCGGATAAGGCACGGGCCGTTGTCCAGAACAAGTAGTGATACTGCGACCTGATTCGCTTACGAAAATCGTCGTTCGGCCAGGCGGTGAACTTGGGAACACGGACGACTCCACCCGTCGCATCGACAGTTGCCCGCATCCTAACCTCTTGGACCAAGCTTTTTGTACCAAAGCGCTCAACTCGCCCCAGTTGGTTGCTCCAGATGCGGAACAACTCGAAGTTATGTGTCAGTAGTATCAACTGGTGGTCGCTCTGGTGTACCAACTCACTCCATAGGTGAGCAGAGGCGCCCACGAGCACATTACTGTCTAGGCTGGATACAGGGTCGTCGACGACCACGATAAGGTCGTCTCCCTCCGACCTATGCTCGCGCAGGCTGCATAGAAAATACAACAACGAGATAGCGGTCTGCTCGCCCTCACTCAAGGCTAGCGCCGGTTCGCCATTTCGCTCAATCGCATAGCGACCCGCCTCGACGCTGAATGTAAGCTCACTTCTACCTAGGAGTCGGGCCACATTCTCTGTTAACTCCTTGGCCAGCGGCAGAGGATCCTCTGATTGCTGATTCAGCTCTTCAATTTCTCGCTGCAGTCGAGCCCTCTCGGCCTGTTCGCGCTTACTAACTTCGTCAACGTTGCTAATCGATTCGGCAAGTCGGTCATATTCATCCGCACAATCGGCCACGCGGTAGTATTCCACTCGATTAGCCGCAGCTTCACGATTGGCATCGAACTCGGCTGTACGCTTGTTGTGATCCTGGATAATCAACGATATTGGCGCCAGGTTTACTTCGACCGCTCTTCCCGATGGAATTGTCGGCAACTCCGTAAACAGGTTACCTAGCTTAGCTTCGAGTTCCTTTAGCAGTTCCGCAATACGTTGCTGGTACTGACGAACGTCAGCCCTAAATGAGTCGTAGGCTTCTGTGTAGCCGTTCTGGAGACTCTCATAGAAATCTCTTGCCTGGGGCAATCGAGCAACAACCGCAGATATCTCGGCATCAGCGCTCTTCAAGCCACGGATGGCCTCCTCAATAGCCGCCTGCAAAAGCTTGAGGCCTTCATCAAAGTGAAGGTCCAGTTGTCGCCTGCGGTCCTTGGTTAGGACTCCCCCGCAGAACAGGCAGGAGTCGCGCTCCTCGTGGAGTCCTAGACCATGCTGTACCCAATCAGCGCCAGCCGAATTCTCGCGCAGCTCATCGAGAACTTGACTTGTGACCGTACGAGACAGAAGAACTTGCACGCGTTGTTCATGCTCACCGAGATGCAGTAGCCGAGGAGTTAGCACGGGGAGCGAGTCAAGCCGCCTAGCCTTCACTATGTCAAGATCGCCGAGTAGGTCTTGCGATTTTCCAGCAAGAATCGATCGATCACCGCTGAGGAGTTCACGGACTTGGCTTCTGGTATAAACGTTGGTGCCTCGGTACCGGCCACCGAGTTGTTGTAAATCTTCGACGACGCGCTTCGCGCAGTCAGATAGGAGCTTCGTGCGCGCCCCGATATCATTGTTCAGCGTTTGCTTCCGCCTGGGTGCAATAGTGTCAATCTCCGCTATACGGGAATTGTTGCGCGCAATCTTTTCGTCGGCATCGATCTGCCGCTCACCCAATACTAACAGCGGCGGCGTATGACTGGTGCCGTCCTGATGGTCAAAGCGTAGAGTCCGCTGCACATAAGCGCGATTGAAGACCCGGAGTTTTTGCCAGAACGGGTCCGTATCGGCCGTCACACGACGAGAGCCATTCGCACCGTCGGACACCTCTACTTCGAGGCCCGCTTGCGCGGCATGGCCTTCCGCCGCTAACTGCAAAAGCGCTCCCAGTGTGGTTTTACCACTGCCGTTCACGCCGTAGATGAGGTTGACGCGCTTATAACTGGGATCTGAGCGAACAGTACGCCAGTTCATGAAAGAACGGAAGTTGTCAACCTTGACGATTTTACAGAGCATAGACTTGTGGCCAATCTTTTATAATACCGAGGACTATTATGCAAACTATTTACTTTGAGTGCAACGCCACGTACTGTTCGACGTCGAACCCATGTGCTTCAAGCCTGCTCCACGCAATACGGCGTTCTTCATCAGAAGATAATCGTTGGTACTTTGGGCGAAGCACAGTAGCTTCGAGGCTGCGACCAAGCATCTTCTCTTGCCACAGGCGCGTAAAGCCATCTGAAGCACAGGGGCCTCGCAACAAGATTCGCGCGGCGCCGACCCCGCCGTGCAGGGTCACCACCTCAAGGAACTGCTTCGCCCGATAGTTGATCGTCTTCGCAAGATAGCGGTAGCCATCGTACAACTCATCGGTGAACTCGCGACTGAGCTGCGCCAGCTCGCTGTCCTCAAACTGGAAACCTGGTCAAACACGAAATTCCTCACGCCATAGGTATATGATCGACTATTTTCTTTGGCGAGCATCATCACTGCGCAGTGACAATCACGGTCATCAATAGCGCAAAGACCAACGAGATCGATGAGAGCACGACTCCGGCGGTAGCCAAGCCACCATTGGTCGCAACCCGCCGCCGCGCGTAGGACACGCCCACTGACGCCAGCACCAGACCGATCGTTCCCAGCGGATACGCCAGCGCCCAGAGGTACAGGGGCAGCACGGAGAAGACGATCGACACCAACCCGAGGACAAAGCCCGCAGTTCCCAGCCCGTTCCGCGGTTGCGGTATCGGTGGGTAACCCGGGTATTGATAGTAGTAATTCATCGCACCCTAGCAAGCAGAATCCAAAGGAGACGAGCTCTCAGCACCCACACCATCGCCCGGCTTCCACGGTTTGTTACGAACCGTCGTTCCAGAGACGCATTGTGTTGCTGAAACGTCACGAAGATCGTGGCCAGGCAACAATCCCAACCATCAGTTCGTTTCATATCGTCGGATTTGCGCCCAGTATCGGGGTGATTCACCACCTGTCGGTAGCAGCCGACAAACGACCTCATATCCGTAACAGAGCGCCGTCTCCTGACGACAATTACTCACGAGCCTGTCGCGGATCGTCCGCCGGGTCATGTCCTCAAGGAGTCTCTCGTGGGCCTCATCCGCAAGACGTTGATGATCAGCACTGCCGGTGCAGTACGTGGCAGCAGTAAGAAGCAGCGTGTTGCGAAGGCCCAATTGAAGGAGCTTCGGCAGCAAACGCGTATCGCCGCGCAGCAGGCCAAGGCTCAACAGCAGGCGGTTCCGCTGCCAGCAACACCCGCGGCCGGCTGGTATCCCGACCAGGCCACGCCCGGCCTGCTGCGGTACTTCGACGGCCAGCAGTGGAGAACCAGACGGCTCGGACGCAGTGAGATCCGCATGTCTCCCGTCTACCTCCCGGGTGTCAGGTTCACCGAGGCTGCACCAAGCAGGTTTGCCGAAGACGAGCCTGTTGGACGGCGCGGACGAAACCTGTGTGGCCGCAAGCCACTCGCGTGAGACTCACACGGCTCCCGTCGCAACACCTTCGTACTGTTTCCTGACTTGCTCCGCGGCCGGTAGTCGCCACCGAGAGCTATGAGTGGTTACGTCCCGCGTGCGAGCCCGTGACCGCCGAGCGCAGATTTCCAGCCGCTTGCCGTCGTGGCGGGCGACAGTGCTTACAGCGGTGTAACTCTGGTATCGGAGGGTCTGCACCCAGAGATCGGGGCAGTCACGCGAACACCAGATGGAGTATGGGGATGTCGAATGCCGTCACGGCTGCAACCGCGCAAGGTCCGCTAGATCAGGGAGCAAAGTCGCTTACTCTGGCTGATGTCGAGTTGGTTCGTTCGCGGTGGCGTCGAACGCTCGATCATCATGCGCTCGACTCGGTGGGACGTGAGGACTTCGCGACGGGTGGACTCGCCGGGCGCCTTCGCGACCCGTCGGTTCAGGTCCTCCTAATTCCTGCCGACCCCGAGGCCGGTGTCGTGGACTTCGATGCTGATTTATGGTCGTGGCTTGAAGCGCAGCAGACGGTCGAAATCGACGGATGTGCTATCCGGCTCGGTGGTAACCAGAAGTGGCCGACCGCCCACGCCGCGACTGTGGTCAACGGTTACGGCCGGCAGGAGCCGTGGAACAGCTACCTTGGTGTGTATCGCTCAGGTGCCCTGGAACTGGGCCTTGGAACGCGGGGAGGGTGGGAACGAAAAAATCGAGAGGGCGAAAACATTCGTGTTTTCCACCTCATCTCAACAATCACTTATGCCTGGGCGCTCCTCAAGTTCAGCGCAATGCTCTGTGAACGGGTGCCAATTGGGGGTCCGTGGCAGCTGACCGTTGCGGTCCGGCGAACCAACGGAGCCGTGCTCGGCAACCTCGGTGAAGGCTGGGCCGAACCGCATGAGTTCGGGAACTATGTGGGTGCCTGTGTCGACCAGCACCTCCTCTGGCATATGGAGCTGCGGGACGTACCTGGGCCCGGTGAACAGGAGTCGTTGGCGTTGAAGATCGGCGGCCGACTCGAAGACGCCTGGGGCGTGACACAGCGTCGCTATCTGGGGCACCGAGGCGAGTTGGAAGGCCGACTCGACGTTCGGCGCACTGCCGACTAATCGAGTTTTGCAGATTTACCGCATGTTAAACTTAGAAAGTGCAAGAAGTGCTAACTTATGATATTGCGGTCTCGTTTGCCGGTGAACAGCGCGAATATGTTGCGGCGGTGGTTGCTGCAGCAAAAGATCGTGGGCTCAATGTCTTTTACGACAAAAACAAGGGGAACGAGTGGTGGGGTAACAACTTTGTCCGTGAGCAGCGCAAGGTCTACGGTTCGCAGACTCGGTTCTTTGTTCCCTTCATATCGAAGGACTACTTGACCAAGTCCGTGCCGATGGACGAGTTCTCGGCCGCCATGATGACGGCGGTCAAGCAAGGCGATGGCTACATCCTTCCCGTGCTCATGGGTGATGTGCAAGTGCCGCCAGATCTCCTGCACCCGCATATTCATTACCTGCGCAGTGACGACTTCAGTCCGGAGGCGCTAGCGGAGCAACTAGCGCAGCGGGTTGGTGTCGCCGCCTCAATCGGCCAGCAGCCGCGTGACGTCAGTGAGGTTGTCAAGCAGGCATTGTCGTATCGCCTACCCAAGGTGACACCGGCCGACTTCAGCAAATACGACGAGCTGGACGCAACGTTCGAGTATCTGCGGCAGCAGTTTGACCAAGCCTTGCCACAGTTGGCCTCCCTCGGCCTCGTTGGTCGCGCACGAGTCAGCGGTGAAACGCTGAAGGTTCGGATTGAACGCCACGGTGAAACCGCCTATGGCATTGACATTACCAAGGGCGGTTTCACCAGCGACGATCAGCTGAACTTCGTCGTTGGTATGAATCATATGGGTGGTGGCAACAGCAGCAACGGCCACGCCACACCCTACTTCGATCGCGACGCCGGCCAACCGAAACTCAAGATGATGGACTTCTCGGTCTTCGGCTCTATGGGCAGGAGTGATCAGGCATATACGAAGGAAGAACTGTTCCACAAGCTTTGGGACAGCATTGTGGACCGGCTGGAGCGCGTCTGACGGCATGCCGGGGTCCGGAATGAAAGCCTCCAAGGGTTTCGCTAAGCGATTGTAAGCTCTGTCGTATTCCCGTTCCTTACGCTTTCAACGGCACACGGCGGAATGGTGTGGTTGGAGTAAAATAGCTTCATGAAGCGAATATCGACGGAAGCATACCAGGCCCTACGGGCGGCTTTGCCGGTAATTACCTGGAACAAACGTCCGTTCGAGACCTACTTACGCACAGCGTTGCGGGAACATCCCGCTTTGCTTGTCGGCCTAAACTTTAGTGATACCAAACGGAACGTATCAGATCAGCTAATTGATACGCTCATAACTCACGAAGACAAGTATCAAGAAGTAACACTTCAGTTGATGCTCGAACTGGCAAGTATGACGAAGTTTCCGAACATCGAACAAATTAAGGACGAGGCTGACCGCAAACTCCGTCTGCAGGAGGCGTTCGATGCTGTTGCTGGCCTCAAGTCTGTAACCGAGCAGTACTCCGGTCGACTCGCCGAGAAAGAGCGTCAAGAGGCCGCCCGAAAAGCTGAGGCCGATCAAGCTGCAGCGATCCGAAAGTTTTCCGATGAGATAGCCAAACTGAAAGACCGCTTCCTCGCGTTGCAACAAGAGGCCGATAAGCACAAACGTGGCTACGCCCTGGAATCGCTACTCGCCGACTTGTTTCTCTTGTATGATCTTGAGCCGCGTCTGGCGTACAGCCTTGATCTAGAGCAGATCGATGGCTCGTTCAGTTTCGATACCGACGACTACATCATCGAAGCTCGCTGGCGCGAAGCCCTCGCCGACCGCGGGGACGGCGATATTTTCAAGGCCAAGGTCTTGTCGAAGGGAAAAAATGCGATGGGCCTGTTCGTGAGCATTAAAGGCTACACCGTAAACTTCATCAAGCGCTTCGAGGAGTCCACGCCGTTTATTACGATGGACGGCTCGGACTTGTACATGGTTTTGGATGGGCGAATCCGTCTTGACGACTTGCTTCGCGCCAAGAAGCGGCACGCCAACGATACGGGGTCGTGCCACCTTCCGGCCACAACCTATCTAACTGCTTAGGAGCGACGATGATGACGAACTACATCTATAACAGTAAAGGAACGGCGGTAGCGTACGTGCAGGGCCGCTTCGTCTACTCGATGCACGGAAATGCTGTCGGGCAGATAAATCAAGAAACGCACGTGCACAGGTTGTCAGGTCAGTATGTAGGCGAGCTCCATAAAGACATGATCGTCGATAAGCGTCTTGGCAACCTCGGGAATATCGGAAACCCAGGCAATCCTGGTAATGCGGGAAATCCAGGCAACCCTGGCAACCGTGGTTCAATAAATTATGGGTACCCGGACGTCTCCGCGAAGTTATTGGGTTAGTATGCCGCTCAAGAAGATTCGGACTTCGAGACGGATATGAGTTCTGGCATCCCACCTCTTACTTGACAACAAATGCGCCAGACTATCTGAACACCGTATCTCATAATCGACCGAAAAACGCCTGCGTCCGGTACTTTCCTCCGCCACGGCGCACGGCTTCAGAGTGACTTGACTCACGCGCTCGCCCTGTTCATCATGGACAAGCAATCACAAGCAATTGCTCGCAAGCGGAGGTCAAGATGCACGTCCAGTTCCTCGGCAAGGACCCGGAATCCCAGGTAGACGGGTCGCCAACGCTTTACGCCACTGACCGAACCGACCGGAAGACCTACATCGCCCAGGGGTGGCGCGTGATCGACCCGGAGGCCCTGGCGGAGATCGGTGAGATTCCGGCGCATGAGACGCTCATCGAGATTCCCGAAGAGGTCCTGAAGTACTACGCCCGGCGCTACGTGCAGGAAGCAGGAGACCGCTGAGCCGCTTCATCGAGGCCGGTCCCGCCTTCCGCCAGCTGTTTCACGACTTCCAGCACACGGCTTACCGGCTGGAGTTGCGGGATCAGTACGCCTCACCATACGAAGACGAATCACTGCGCAAGTTCCTGGCCGGTGAACCGGACGATCTGCCCTGGATGCAGTCCTGGCTCGACATGGTGCGGGAAGCCGCCGCTGCAGGCCGCCGTTTCGCGCGTGTCCGGGTCGTCTCCCTGCCGCTGACCGACTACAGCCGCTTCGGTGTCTGGTGTGCCCAGTTCACGGGTGGCGCCGGGGAGGACATCCGCTACCTGCCGCGTCACCAGGCCGGCGACTTGCCGGATGAGGACTACTGGCTGTTCGACTCGCGGTTGTTGGTGCGCCTGCGCTACGACGAGCAGACCACGTTCCTCGGCGGCGACGTGATCGAGGACCCGGCAACCATCGTGGCGCACAACTACTGGCGGGATGCTGCCTGGCATCAGGCAGTACGACGGGATGATTTTGCAGCCCAACAAGGAATCGCGTAGCTCCAGCGTCCATGACGCCCGCGTGGCGCTTGGCAAACGGCTCCGTGAGTTGCGCGTTGAGGCCGGACTGTCCGGCAAGCAGCTCGCGGCGTCGTTGTCGTGGCAAGCCTCGAAAGTCTCGAAGCTCGAGAACGGGCGGCAGACCCCGAGCGACGACGACATCCGCGCCTGGACACGGGCTACGGGCCGCGACGTCGAGACCGACGGGCTACTGGCCTCACTGCACACGCTGGAGGTGCAGTACGCCGAGTGGCGACGCCTGCTCCGCGCCGGTGTCCATAACCGCCAATCCGAGCTCGGCGAGCTGGACCAGCGCACCCGCTTCTTCCGCGTCTTCGAAGCCACCGTCGTTCCCGGACTGCTGCAAACTGCGGAGTACGCCCGCTACCGGTTTGCCGACGCCATCCGCGTGCTGCGGCTGGAGACAGACCTGGACGCCGCAGTCGCGGGTCGCATGAAGCGCCAAGACATGTTCTACCGGCCGGATAAGCGCTTTCACTTCGTGCTCACCGAAGCGGCGCTGCGCTTCCGGCTCTGCCCGCCTGAGGTCATGCTCGGCCAGCTCGACCGCTTGGTGTCGCTGTCGGCGCTGCCGAATGTCAAGCTCGGCATCGTCGGGTTCGAGACGACCTACACCACGGCGCCGTGGCACGGCTTCTGGATCTTTGATGACGACCACGTGGCGGTGGAGACCTACTCGGCCGGGCTGAAACTAGCGCAGCCGCACGAGATCGAGCTATACAGCGGCGTCTTCAAGGAGCTGGCGACGGTCGCGAGTTACGGGCGCGCGGCGCGGAACATCCTGACGCGGGTCATCGACGACGTGGCCGCCGAGGCCACGGATAGCGAGTAATTGCCCGGCCCGACGCGCGTGCGACCAGGTCAAGCAATCTTGAGCAATTTGCTCGCCTTGCGCTCCACCGCGTCCATACGCTCCCCGCCACGATCACCAGAAGGTGCTCGCTCCACTGGACCACGAAGGTGGGTACCGAGGATGCGTGCTACTGCGCCACCGCGGACAGGCGGCGACCAGCAGACCGTGGCGTTGACTGCCGCGCTGTTGTCGGTCGCGGCGAACTTGCCACAGGCGGCCGAAGAGCTTGCCCAGCAGCGGATGCCGCCGGCGCGGCAACGGGTCTTGGCTTCCTTGCTCGCTGAGGTCGGTGCGTTGCTCCACGAACATGCCGACCTAGCCGCCGAACGGGTCGACGTGGAGCCTGGCCCGGCCACGCCGCCGTGACCCGAGTCGCCCTGGCCCGGCCTCGTGTACGTCGGTGTGGTGGCACTCGTTTCGGTGACCTTCGCGGCACGGAGGGTGCGACAGCGGCGGCAAGCACGCCAGCTGCGCGGCCCGGTCGCGGTCCTGGTGCACCGCATTGAGCAGGAACGACTGACGCAGTCCACTGACCGGCTGCGATCTTGCGTGCCGGGACTTCCGGCCGGATGGCGATGGCCTGCCCGCGACGCCGACCGGGGCGCTACCCCGCCACCAAACAGGGAGAAACCGTGATTGACTTTCAGCCTGACGAAACCATCGGCTACGTGTACGAACAGATGGCCAGCCATCTCGGCGCACGGATCAAGTCGGGCGAACTGGTGCCGGGGCAGCCGCTGCCGTCAGAACGCCGGCTGGCCGAGGAGTATGACGTCTCGCTGGGGACTGCCCGGCACGCCACCCGGCTGCTGCGCTTCCGCGGCCTGGTCGTGACTATTCCTGCCAGAGGCACCTACGTCACCCGCCGTCGCTCACTGCCGACCTTTTCCGACATCCCGACTCACCTGAAGGAACACCGGCCATGCCCCGACCCACTGACAAGGACTACCTCCAGCAATACGAACGCACCAACCTCCTACTGATCAGGCTCCGGGACACGCTGGAAGAACTCGACGAGTGTCTGGAGGACGCCGACAACATCGTGCGGGCCGACATGACCGGACTGCACGAGTTCGCCGAGCACGATGAACGGGACTTCCTGCAACACCTGGCCATCGCGGGCACTCACCTGCGCGGCAGCGAGCGGGTGTTGTCGGGGTACCGGGTGGACTTGGGGAAGGCTATGGCGCATGAGGGGGTTGAAATACCGGAGAACGGCTTGACCGAATATCGGGACGAGCCGTAAGCCGAAATCTAGCTAATGCCTTCCCATGTTTGATGGCCCTATAAACAAATCAGCACGGAGATACCGGGACGGACACTACTAGTCGTCACTTTCAGGGGCCGAGACGCGCAACGACACCGAGCACCGACGGTCCTTGGCTCTTATTACTGTTTCGGGGCAAGCGTCCCCTCCCACGCACACATACAACTGGAAAACGAGCTTGCGTAGACGGGACTACGCGCTACCGGGTCAGGGAATTTCGTGGGATCGACGCCCAACGCTGCCGCATCGGCTCGGGCCGTTGGGGTGTTCCAGCCGGAGACAACGAAACCGGGGTAAGTGCAACCGTCATCACAGTTGGGATGTACGGTCATCGACTGCGCGATCTTGGCACGAATTTCCTCTTGGTTGAGATAGGGCATCTCGGTCGCTTGCCAGAAACGTTGCGCAGTACCTCCAAAACGGGAGAGCGTCAACAAGTCGTTCATGGCAAGCGCCTCATACACCTGCCATACGAGAATGGGATTTTCGACTGGGCGCCCTCGGTCGTCGGTTAACATGGGCTCAGCTTGACCAGCAGCAGGCGGTTGCGTTAGAACTGATCCACCATTGATTCCGTTAATAATTTGGAGGGCTAGCTTCGTTAGCGGAGAGCCGATTGTATCGGTTGTGTACAACCCACCGGAAAGAGGATCTGGCCGGTAGACAAGTGTCAAGATGGAATCGACATTCTGTTGCGGGGCCGTAAGGGCGATGTTCGTGTCCTTGAATCTTGCGTACATCGTTGCGCTGCCCGCATCCCAAACCCGGGGAACGCCGTTATTGTTGTCTTTTCGGTACGCGGAGTTTCCTTGGAGTTCAGCGAACTTGTCGATGCCGTTTTGCATCGCGACACTGACGGCAACGTCAACGACATCGGCCGGGGCGGCTCCGAGGCCGGTGAGCTGACAACGAGCGCTTTGGCCCTCATTGGGTGGTGCCGGAGTAGACAGCACTGCTGCGCCATCTGTGCCCGTCAAGAACGATGCCGCAGCCTGGCTGTCGATGTAGGCGCACAGTCCGTTCGCTGGCAGCGGATGGGCAGCAGGGGCGTTCGCGGTGGGCGTGACATGGCTTCCTGCACTACAAGCTGTCGATATCAGCAACATGGCGCAGACGCTCCAGCCAAGCGCGACCGTCCGGTGACGACGCATACGCTGCTCCCTTGCTGAGACTTGGCTCGGGCAATACGGGACGTGGCTGCGCCTCAGTACCCCCTGTATGTAGCTGGATCGACTGTCACGAACGAGTCGTTACCGGCCGGACTGGCGACACCGCCGCCGTACACCGCCCGGTAGCTCGCAAATCGCGGGCTCATGGTCGCGCTGTCCTCGACGGTAGCCGTGACCTCGAACGGCTTCCCGTGGTCATCAACTGTCTCTGTAACCGCGCCGTTCGGCGTGTCCACCAGGAGCTCGAACGAAAACCGGCAGTCCTGATGGCTGGTAGTGGCGTCGACAAGCAACGTCGTGTTCTCGCCGGGGGCAAGGTCGATGTGGTGGCCGTTCCCCTTCTCGCCAAAGTAGGCTCCGGCCGGCTTGCCGCCCACGTATGCTTTCGCGACCGGGAATTGCTCATCGAGGTCAACTGCCAGGTTCAGGTCGTTGCTGGGGCCTGCGGGTGGCGAGTACAGCAGCGTCCCGGTCAGCGGCGCCTGGCACTGTTTCACCACTTGCAGGTCGCTGATCGTCACTGTGCTTTGCGCGTTGCTGCGGAGGTCGATGCTCAAACGCGCGTCATCCGGGGTCACCCCGCCATGCCCCAGTACCCAATTCGTGTATCCCGACCCGTTGCCGTTGAGGCCGTTGAGGGACGCGAGGTCGATGGCCGAGAACTGCACCTTGTTTGGAAAGACGAAGCTCCAGCCAGCCGGGCCGCTCCCGTCTCGCACATATGACACCGATCCGACGTGGACCGGCCCGGTGTCGGATGAAGCGGCTGGTTGGGCAGAGGCGGCAATAGAGCCACCTGCACCGGTAGGGGGCATCGACTGAGAACTCTCGTCTTTGACCGGCACGATCCACCAGACGATTGCAGCGGCCGACAAGGCCATGGCGGCGATAGCTACTTTGCGCCTCCAGATAGACCACCAACTCTTTTTGGCCAAAGCGACGCTCGGTAGAAAGTCGACGTTCGGCGTCGTCCCATGAACATCTACGGGCGAATGTGGTGCACTTTTCTCAGGCCGTTCGCCAGGCGAACCTTGCCCGTCCAATTGCAGGACGGCACGCACATCCGCTGGCTCGGCTGATGGCTCGTCGGTCTCGGCGGCACCGTCGTCACGGGGAAACGGTTCTCCCGGAGCAAAATCCTGCCACTCTTTCCATAATGCACCAGCGATGTGATCGTAGACTTTCTTCGTGTAGCCAATAACTGCGTTCTTTGATCTACTGAGATTGCGCGGTGGATCACTGATATTCGGAAGTTTCTGACTCTTCCGAAAATTCTTATCGAGACACGATTGTCGTTCACCATACCCGAATGACCGCTTTTCGGTTAACGGTGAAATGTTAAAACTAAGACGGCCTGCAAGAGCGAGAAGTCTCTGCGTAGAATCATCCGGGGTGCTATCGATCATTCGCTCGAACTTTGGGAATACAGCTTTTCGCGCGGCCTGGTCGTCAACTTGAGAGTCAATACCCCATAACCGACGCAATCCTTCGCCAAGGCTTGTCGCTAGCTCTCGACGCTGGAGACCTGTCCCTTTTGCGAGGTCTTCCACTTTTGCCCTGATCGCAGCCCAGTCCTCATCCTCAGCCATACGTGTCGCCCTACTCGCCAAAGCTGTACCTAGTGCATACCTCGCACCACCGGGTGGACGCGTTACAGCCACAGCTCATATTTTCTTTTGCAAATATCGGCAGATTGTCGTTTAATGAAAATATATGAATGAAAGACATGACCATACGCCTAAATCAATTGAAGGAGGTGACGCTTTTGACCCATACGCATCTCTAACCCCTGAAGAGGTTGAAGAGCAGATCAGGGCGCAAACTGGCCATCTTTCTCTAGAAGAAATTGAGGAGCAGATCAGAGAACGGCAGCAGTTTGGCGCCCTGACTTTAGAGGAAGTAGAGGAAGAAATCAAAGCACGAAGTGACCACCCGTCCTTCGAAGGGGGTGAAGAGGAGTTAGCTCAACCTAGGCCGGCCGGGCAAACTAAATCCAATCGTGAACACTCAGACCCTGACATCGACGACAATGGCAGGAGTGAGCGTCCTTGATCAAACGACCCGGCTAGTCAAGTCAGCGTCAGACCCCCGGCTGCTCCTGACCGGCCACCACTCAGACCTCTGTCCCTTGTTTGGTACTCGGTTGGTACACTTTTCATCTTGCTATTTCCGCAGGTCAGAACGGTTGTGGCGTGTCAGATCCGTACCAATACGGCACCATTCCTGGCAATTCCTCCTAGTTCGGCAATTGGCGTTCTGGCAGGCTCATTGTTGTCCCCGAAGACAGTATCCCGCAGCGCGGATCGTTGAGGGACGTGTTGTTTCATAAATCAATGAAGGGCGGCCCTCATGGGTACTGCGATCACTATCGCGGCACTTGCCGGACTGTTCTTGGTGCTGATGCTCGTACTGTTTGGTCTTCTGGCTGGCTGGACGATTGCGCGGCACTTCGAACGGGACCGCAAGAACCAGAAGTAGCGCATCAAGCGCCGCTTTCTGGCTAAGGAGGTGAGATAGACGTTGAGAGTGCGCGGCAGGTAGTAGCTGCCGCGCACTTTTCGACGATACCTCATGCCCTATCGGCTACTCAAACCATCTAAAGGAGGTTTGGATTACGTGCGTAACGGTATCGGCGCGGCAGTCGGACGCGTCCTCGGAGTCGTGGCTGGGCTTCTGGTCTTCGGACTGGGCCTCAAGTTGCTGGCTGCACTGCTCAGCCCGGTCTTGCCACCGGAACTGCTGCACATTCTGTCGGGTGGCTGGGACCTGCTGTTCAGCCTGGTCGGCGGCGCGTGGCCGGCGATCGGCGCCATCTTCATCCTCGCAGTCCTCGGCTTGGTTGTCCTCGGCCGAAGGCGCTAACCATTCCCAGAAAGGAGGCCGTCAGAATGTTTTTCGTCCTCTTCATGCTCCTGCTGTTCTTCGGGCCGTTCGGCCTCGTGCTCATAGGCGCGGCCACGGTGTCGGCCTTGCTGACCTACGGTCTGCCGATCGTAGGTGTGCTACTCCTGATCTGGCTCATCTGCGCAGTTATCTCGCGCTGAATCGCAACGCTCTCTTCTAATTCTTCGGCTCAACCATGAATTCGCGGAACGGGAGAACCATGTCCATGTCACGCTGTACTCGCAAGCAGTTGGTCGGAAAATTCGAGGAAAACCTCACCATTTCACGCCGCGATTGGCAGGTCCGTGATCTGCGGCGACAGCTCCGGAGACAGTGGCGGCTCGGCCTGCCGGAGTCAAAGTTGGTTTAGCTGTAGCAAAGTGGGTGGGCGGCTTACGGCCGCCCACCCACTGACACCCCAGGTTTGCTGGATAATTCTCAAGTAAATTCGTGACAACCGTCTGGTGCGTTGCCAGAGGTCGCAGGCTGCCGATCGCTGTTGTGGAATCAGGTTGACAGTGTTTGCAGCGGCCGACGTGTGCCAGATAATAAGTTTCGGACCGAGTGCGGGTCTCAGGTGTGTCTGCCAGAAAGAATTTTGCAGCTCTTCTGGCCGCTTACCTGGAACCATTACCCGGTCCCGGTCTAACTTCCTCGAAAACAACAGGAAGTCTCTACATTACACCAAAATTCGCACCTTGCTGTCAAGGCAGCAAGGTTTGTGGTGCCGTAGCGACCCTCCTGCGTTTTCGGGCGAGCATCGAAAGGGGGTTTGTTTGCTATGGCCGAAAAACCACAGAACCGTCCCGTCATCGTGACGGGAACGGAGGAACGCGCCCATCCGGCGCTTCAGAAATTGGCGAGGGCTTGCCTCACCCTGGCCCGTCTGCGGCCGGGCATGAGTACGTCCGAGCTACAAGACGTACCGAATCCTCCGGCCGGGGAGGCAACCTCATGACGGCTTGGAGTTGGTGCGAGGTGTTTCTGCCCCAGGGAATGTCGCTTTCCGAGAGCACGGCCGTTACCCGCGTGCTGGTCGGGCGGCCGCGGTTCGGGTTGCTCGGACTGCAACCCCTGGTGGTCTTTGAGCTTTGGCTGTACCGGGGCCGGGTGCGCTGGTTGGTGGGTATGGATGAGCGCATCGCGAGCGTCTTGCCCGCCGAGTTCCAGGCTCAGTGCCCAGGCCTGGTCATCGTGCCCGTTGAAGACCCACGACGACCGATTCCCGTAACGGGCCGAGAACTGCGCTTCCGCAGTCTGGCCTGGCCGATGCGGCTGGATGTCGCCGAGGGCGTGACGGCGGCACTCGTGCGCCACCATGCCGATCTGCGTAAGGACGAAGCGGTCGTCCTCCAATGGTGCGTCGGGCCGAGCCAGGTGCGTACCGACTATCCCGCCCGGCAGAGACCGCTCGACGTCCTAGGCTTCACCGAACCGCCGGAGCCGGACGCCAGCGACCAGCAGGCCTGGCGACGCAAGCTGACCGAGCCTCTCTACGGCGTACGCGGTCGCGTTGGTGCCTACGCCGACGGTCCTCGCCGGGCCGCCGGGCTGACCCGGCCGGTGTTTTCCGCCCTGCAGTTGGCAAATGTGGCTCACGCTCGCGTGCAGACGTCGCCGCAGTCTTCGCAGATCGCCGGTCAAATCACACGGATCATGGGTAGAGCTCGCACGTGGTCAAGCACGATCAACGCCGCCGAGCTCGCGGTGCTGATCGGCTGGAATGTCGGCGACACCGCGGTTCCCGGACAGCGTGGCAGCTTCGCACCGCCACCACCGGTCCTCTGTACCCCAGCCAGCGGGAAACAGTCAGGCATCCGCACGCTGGGCACCAGTGCCCATGCCGCGAGTAAGGCGGCGACGGTATCGCTGCCGTGGCCGAGCTACAGCGCCAACATGCTAGTCATCGGGCCGACCGGAGTTGGTAAGTCGACGCTGTTGGCCCGGTGGGCGCTCGACGAAGCCGCCGCCGGACGTTCGGTGATCGTCATCGAGCCCAAAGGTGATCTTGTCCGGGATATCCTCGCCCGCTTGCCGCAACACCGTCATGATGACGTGGTAGTCATCGATCCGGGTATCAGCGACGGCACAGCTGTCACCGGGATCAATCCCCTGGCAGGACCGCGCCAAGACGCCGAACGCCGGGCCGACTCGCTGCTGCACGTCTTCCGGGAACTGTTCGGAAGCGCCATCGGAGCCCGCAGCGCCGATACCTTGCTCCACAGTTTGATCCTGGCAGCAAGGCTTCAAGATGGGACATTAACGGACGTCCTGCCGATCCTGACCATGCCAGGCTTCCGCCGTCGCGTCGTGCAGCAGGTCGGCGACCCGCTCGTGATCGGGCCGTGGGTGCAGTGGTTCGACGGACTCAGCGAGCAGCAACGCGGGCAGATCGTCGCGCCAGTGGCGAACAAACTTCGGGCCGTCTCTGCCAGACCTAACCTGCGGCATCTTTTCGCGCAACCACAACCAAAATTCGCGCTGGACGACGTTTTTGCACGGCCCCGCGTGGTGCTCGTAAATGTCAATTCCGGTGCCGTTGGCCCTGAGGCTGCCGCGATGATTAGCAGCATCCTGCTGAACCAGCTCTGGGAAGGTATCCAACGACAGATGACTCGCCCGGCTGTCCAGCGACGTCCGGTGTCCCTCATCGTCGATGAGTGGCAAACGGCGACCGCAGGTCTTGACTTCGCGGACGTTCTGGCGCGCAGCCGAGGCGCCCGGACCTCGTTCACGCTGGCGAACCAGAACCTCGACCAGCTGAGTCCGACGTTGCGTGCCGCCGCCCTGGCTAACGCGCGGTCCCGAGTGATCTTCCGGCCGGCCGAGGGCGACGGCCGGGCACTGGCAGCGGTGCTCGGCGAGAACGTCACGACTGAGGACTTGAGCGGGCTTCCGGCCTACCGCGCGGTTGCCCGCGTATTGGTTGATGCGCGCCCATCGGACGCCTTCGAAGTCGCTACTCCAGCGCTCGGCCCGTTGAGCACCGACCCGGATGCCCTGCGGCGGGTCAGTATCGCGCGTTACGGCCGTGACCCGCAGGAGCTGGATAACGCCATCCTCGAGCGCTGGCAGGGCGAGCAACCACCACCGGATCTACCAATCGGTATCCGGAGGAAGCAGCCATGACCGGGGGCACGCGGGCTACCGCCCGCCCTACCGGTCGGCCTGCCGGTCGCGTCGAGACCGCACGTTGTCGACCAGCGGTCAGGGGGCGGCAGCGCCATCGACACTCCAGCGTTGCTGGAGGTCTGCATTGACGGCGCGGGCTCGGGCGGTCGCCGCCCGGCTCAGTCCCCGTGATTTTGCTGTTCTGGCCAGCCTCCAGGAGTTCCGGCTCATGACTGGCTCGCAGCTCCGACGCCTGCATTTCCCCGGCACGCACCTACCGACGCAAGCACGGAAGTGTCGGGCTGCACTGCAACGGCTGACCCAGCACCGCGTTGTTGTCCGGCTGCACCGACGCGTCGGCGGCATCCGCGCCGGATCGGAAGGCTACGTGTATGGCTTGTCCGGGCTTGGGCACGCCGTGCTCGACCTTGACCAGCCGGGTATTCGGCGGCATCGCAGCGTCATCGACACCAAACCTGCGTTCGCCGACCACGTCTTAGCGGTCGCGGAGCTGGCCGTCCGACTCGGCGAACTCGCGCTGGTCGGTGCCTGCACCATTGAGGAGCTACGCGCCGAACCTGGCTGCTGGCGCTGGTTTGCCGGTATCGGCGGTGGCAGACGCGTCCTGAAACCCGACGCGTTCGTACGTTTGTCTATTGAGGACTACGAGTTGACGGCGTTCATCGAGCAGGACATGAACACCGAGTCTCTGCGGGTCATTGAGACCAAACTCAAGGTCTACATCGACTACTGGCACAGCGGCACCGAACAGCACCACTCCGGGGTCTTTCCCCGCGTCTGGTGGCTCGTGACGCACATCGCCCGGCTCCAAGCGATCGCCGCTGTGATCGAACGCCTGCCACAGTCCGCACGCGGACTGTTCACCGTCGCGCTCAGCAACGACGCGCCCCACCTACTTACGCAACTTCCCAGCACTGAAGGAGGTGCCCGATGAGCAACGCCAACTCCTTACCCCGCAAGCACATTCTCATCGGGGACGTCCGTGAACAGCTGGCCGAACTGCCCGACTCCTCGGTGAACTGCGTCATCACCAGCCCGCCGTACTTTGCTTTGCGGGACTACGGCCACGAAAACCAAATCGGCGCTGAAGCAGACGTGGAGGCATGGGCCGCCGAGATCGCCAGCGTCTGCATGGAGCTGGGCCGCATCCTCAGGCCGGATGGCGCGCTCTGGCTCAACCTCGGCGACGGCTACGCGAGGCACCCCCACGAAGGCGCGCCCAAGAAGAGCCTGCTGCTCGGCCCGCAACGCGTCGCCCTGCGCATGACCCGTGCCGGATGGCTACTCCGGAACCAGATCATCTGGGCGAAGAAGAACCCCATGCCGTCGAGCGTTAACGACCGGCTCACCAATACGCACGAGTTCGTGTACTTCTTCACGCGTCAGCCGCGCTACTACTTCGACCTCGACAGCATCCGACAACCCACCTCCGGCGCCCCGCCGACCAAGGTACGGAAGCACAGCACCAACTACCCGCCTCGCGCCGCCGTGCCTTCGCTCGGCAACGGCCAGACTCCGCGCGTCGATCTCAACCGCGGCCTCGCCGGACTCAAAGCAGCCGGACGCGACAGTCACCCGCTCGGCAAGAACCCCGGCGATGTCTGGGAAACCGCCACCGCGAGCTATCGAGGAGCCCACTTCGCGACGTTCCCCATCGACCTGATCCGTAAGCCGTTGCTCGCCACCTGCCCCGAAAGGGTATGCACCCACTGCCAGACACCGTGGCGACGTGCCGAACAGATCATCGACGGCCGGAAACTCGCCACCGGTCCTTTGCGGACGGCCTGTGGCTGCCGCGCGGACTGGCGGCCCGGTGTCGTACTTGACCCCTTCATGGGGTCGGGCACCGTCGCCCTTGCTGCCGAAGCCCACAGCCGCGACTGGATCGGGATCGAGCTGAACCCCGACTACGCCACGCTCGCCGAAGCTCGGCTCGCCGCTCAGCGCCGTGCGCGATGAAAGCTGGCAGACCACCGCTACCCGGTGGCCTGTGGTCGCCCACTTCCATGCGTCTGCGCCGCAGACCAGTGCACGATCACACCACACCGAGGAGGAAGATCGGTCATGACTGATCCGACCGGCAAGAACGGCACGAAAACGCTCGGCGTCAAGCTGCCGCCTGAACTGCACGCCCAGTTCACGCTGGTGGCCCAGCTCGATGAGATCAGCCTGAATGTGGCGGTCCTGCGAGCTGTCGAGCAATACGTGGCGACCAAACAGTCCGAACCCAACTTCGCCCAGCGCGCCGCCGGGGCCCTGGCCGAAATCGAACGCGAAGCCGCCGAACGGCGGGCCGCGATCGAGGGACTGTTCGGTAACACGGCCGTGCCGAAGCCCGAGGGCACCGCCGACGAGACGTCGAAGGCCAAGCCCACTCGGAACCGCCGCAGCTCCACCGAGGAGTAGCGGCACAACCCCAACGGTCACAGGAAGCGTTTCGAGCGCTGCAAGCCCTCCGCTTCCTGTGACCTTTTACTCCCCGAAGGGAGGTCACCCATGCTGCCTACTGCCGTCGTTTCCGCAGCTGTCGCAAGTCGGCCTCGGCGCTTAGCGCGTCCTCGTCCGGCGCAAGTGGCGTGTCCGCCGACAGTTCGCGGGCTGCTCGCCACAGACGGACTATCTCGACCGCCAGTTGCGGACGGCGCGCGGCGATGAACGCGATATTGAAGCCGACCGCATCAACGTTAGCGCCATGCACGCTTGAAGAAACTCCCGTCGGAGAATCCGAGCGCATCGCCAGCTTAGAGACTCTTGTTTTTCCGTACTGCATAACAATACTCCGTTTAACTTGTACTTCAGGTATAACACAACCCGCCGACCTGCTGCAAATTCCGCAGCACACATGTCACCGAAGAAAACAGCGTGAAATAACCGGGAGGACAGCCTGTCCTTTCTTGGCACCGTTCGGAAATGCTGAAAAAATCGATACATAAAGGAGGAAACCAAGAAGGGAGATAATAAATGCAGGAAAGAGTGCGCCGCGACAAGGCGGCAGCCGCCTACATACGGGTCGCCTCACAGCACCCGGAGGACGCGGGAGCCGTCCAGCACCAGCGGGCGGGCTGCGACCGCATCGCGGCCAAACGTGGCCTTACCATCGTGCGCGAATACGTTGACCAGGGTTGTCCCGCAGAATTGGAACGTCAGCAGCACCTGCTCCAGCTGCTGCGCGACCTCGGCCGGGATCAAGACGTGGCCTCCGTGGTTATCTGGGACTACTCGCGGCTGGCAAGTGACCTGGAACAGCTGCAGGCCATTATTGACTGGATACGTAACTGCGGCGCGGAGGTCATCACCATGACCGGCGTCGAAGCCGCGAGTCGATTCATAACAGAACACGACCAAGAATACATGAATGAGCGTGAGAGGAGGACACACAAATGAACACGCCACTGGACACCCGTAGCAACCGTCAAACGGCACTGGAAGCCGTCCGCCGCAAGCCGTCCCGCCGTAGCGGTAAACCGCCAACCGAACCGGAACCGGGAACCTTGCCCGTGGCGTTCATTTACCTGCGCGTGAGCACCAAAGAGCAAGCCCGCACCGGCGGTGGCGCGGAGGGCTACTCGATTCCCGCCCAGCGCGACGCCTGCCGGGCGAAAGCCGCCCAATTAGGCGCGGTCGTCCATGAGGAGTACGTCGACGCCGGAGAGTCAGCGCGTTCAGCCGACCGCGACGACTTGCAGCGGATGCTGCGTGACGTCAAGAAAGTCGCGCCGGATTACGTCATCGTCCACAAGATCGACCGCCTGGCCCGCAACCGGGCTGACGACATCGCGATCAACCTGACGCTGCAAAAACACGGCGTGAAGCTCGTGTCCTGCACAGAGAACATCGACGACACACCCAGTGGCCGATTGCTCTACGGGCTGCTTGCCGAGCTCGCCCAGTTCTATTCCGGCAACCTTGCCCAAGAGGTCATGAAGGGCCTCATCCGCAAGGCGGAAGAAGGCGGTACGCCCTTCCGTGCTCCGCTCGGCTATCTCAACCGCCGCGAGATGCGCGACGGGGCTGACTACTCCTGGGTCGAACTCGATACCGAGCGTGCCGAGATCATCCGGTGGTGCTTTGAGCAGTACGCCAGCGGCGAATGGTCCGGCCCCGACCTGACTCTCGCCGCTCAGGCCAAGGGGCTCACCAATCGACCCCGTGGCGGCGTACCGAGCAAGCCGCTCGGACTGACCGGGATCTATCACCTGCTGCAGAACCCGTACTACATGGGCGTCGTCTCCTACCGAGGCATCCATTACGAGGGCAGGCACCAGCCCCTCGTTGAACCGGAAACCTGGCTCGCCTGCCAAGACGTGCTCGCCTCGCACCGGTACGGCGAGAAGGACCGCGTCCACCCCCATTACCTGCGGGGCACCATCTTCTGCTCGGACTGCGGCGGCCGACTGGTCTACTCCGAGCAGAAGGGCAACGGCGGCACCTACGCGTACTTCTGGTGTGTGAAGCGCAAGACCAAGATCAACAACTGCACCCGGCGGTCAATGCGCGTCGATCTTGTCGAAGACGCTGTGGTCGACTTCTACGGTCGTTTCCAGTTCCATCCGACCTACGCCGCGCAGATCCAAGCCGCGGTCCGGGACGAGCTGGCCAGCCAGCGAGCGGAAGCCAGCCGCAGTCTCCGCCGAGCCACCAAACGCAAGGACCAGGCCGAAGCCGCGCGTCAGAAGCTCCTGCACGCCCACTACGCCGGCGCTGTTCCGCAAGACCTGCTGGCGGCTGAGATGCAACGCTTCACGCGCGAACTCAAGGAAGCCGACCTGGAGATCCAGGCAGCCAGGAGCACGAGTACAGACATCGAAGCCACGCTGGAAGCTGCCCTGCGAGCGGCGACGAACTGCCACGCCGCCTACGCCCAGGCGCCCGGACACATCCGCAAGCAGATCAATCAGGGGTTCTTCGAGAAGCTCTATATCGGGGAGGACGGCAGCGTGGAACGGGCCGAGTTCACCGAGCCATTCCGGGCGCTGCGAGGGGCCAGTCAGCCCGCTAGTACCGCAGCCGGAGCTGAGTCAGAGGCCACGTCCGGCGGAGGTTTGGACGAAGGTTCGCCGCAAGCGGCGAGCTGCGGCGATGCCATCGGGATAACAGAAAGCGACCATGCGGACACGACGGGTGGTCATGCGCGCATGGTCGCTGGTGTGAATGTGTTACGTATGGTCGGGATGACAGGATTTGAACCTGCGACCCTCCGCTCCCAAAGCGGATGCGCTACCAAGCTGCGCCACATCCCGGTCACCCCTCGGCGGGGCGGTGCGATCACTCTAGCGTGACCCGCTAAACTACTCGCGCGCCCGGGGTTCCTGGGCGCGCGCGGGCGTAGCTCAATGGTAGAGCCCCAGTCTTCCAAACTGGCTACGCGGGTTCGATTCCCGTCGCCCGCTCCAGCAGGAACATGCAGGTCAGCGGCACAATCCGGGCAGTAGTTCTCGATCTTGAGGGCTACCGCTCGCTGCATTCTTGCCATTAGCTGACCTCCGCAAGCACGCCCGCAGCGCCGTCGTCAGGCTCATCGTCGCCGTCCGTCCGCCTCACCTCCCTGCAGCAGCTCGACTCGGTCCGCGATCTGCTGATCC
This sequence comes from Amycolatopsis sp., assembly GCF_035546795.1. Lineage (GTDB taxonomy): Bacteria > Actinomycetota > Actinomycetes > Mycobacteriales > Pseudonocardiaceae > Amycolatopsis_E. The sequence continues at coordinate 19,420 of NZ_DASZWC010000045.1, read as the reverse complement.
CGAACGCTGGTTGCGTGCTGGCAGACCAACGCCGCCCGGACGGTGATCTGCCCCATCCGCTGCATCAGCTCACGGGTGGTGGCCGCCAGTGGGAGCACCAGAACCTGCCCCCGCTGACCCAGCCGTCCCGTGTGGTGCTCAACGCCGCTGCCGCGGCGCGGTTCGCGACCGTGCTTGTCGCCGGCGGCACAGCCGAGGGAGATCGCGTCGCCTACGTCGGGCTCAACAGTTCCGCGTTCCTCGTCACGATGCTCGCCGCGTTCGATTTTCCACGACGGCGACACCGCCGTTGCCGACCTGGGTACCGGCAAGTGGCGCAACCAGACCACCGGCGTCGCGGGCACAGTTCCCGTCCTGCCCGGTCTCGTGCTGGAAATCGTGGCCAGTGCGGGAGTCCTGCCCCGGCTCGCCGCGCAGGGCTACCTGCCCGCGTCGCCGCTGGTCCGTCCCATACCACCGCCACGGGTGAGATCCCCCGATTGCCCGGCACGGCCGATGTCGCCCTGAACTGCGAAAACACCCTTTATAACACGTGCCCCAGCAACATCAATGGTTTACAGGAATCCCGCGTGTCACACACACTCGGTCGCGACATGGGGAGGGATGACATGGCCGCGATCGAGAAAACACTGCTCCGAGGTTGCTTCGGGCTGGCGGCGCTGGCCGTCCTGGCGTTCGCCGCCGCACCGGGGGCCGCCGCGGACAGCGGGCAGGTGCCGGGCATGGACGTCTCCAGCCATCAGGGCAACGTGGACTGGCCGGCGGCGTGGACGGCGGGCGCGCGCTTCGCCTACATCAAGGCCACGCAGGGCACGGACTACCGCAACCCGTATTTCGCCCAGCAGTACAACGGTTCCTACCAGGTCGGCATGATCCGCGGTGCCTACCACTTCGCGACCCCCGACACCTCCGGCGGCATCGCGCAGGCCGACTACTTCGTCGCGCATGGCGGCGGCTGGACTGCGGACGGCAAGACGCTCCCGCCGATGCTCGACATCGAATACAACCCCGACGGCCCGACCTGCTACGGGCTCAGCCCAGCCGCGATGACCGGCTGGATCCGTTCGTTCTCCGAGGAAGTACACGCGAAAACGAGCCGCTGGCCGATGCTGTACACGACCACGGACTGGTGGAAGACGTGCACCGGCAATTCCGCGGAGTTCGGTGACACGCATCCGCTGTTCATCGCGCGCTACGCGGACAACCCGGGCACGCTGCCCGACGGCTGGCGGTACTACAGCATGTGGCAGTACTCGGACTCCGGGAACAAGCCCGGCGACCAGGACACCTTCAACGGCTCGATGGAGCAGCTGGTCCGCTTCGCCGGTGGCGACGGGGCCCGGTCGGCGCCCACCACGACCCCGAGCCCCACACCATCGTCGACTACCACGCCGAAGTCGACCACGACGACTCCGACGACTCCGACGACTCCGAAACCGACCACGACCACGACCGCCCGCGCGGACCTCGCCACCCCGTCGAGCACCACCACGACCACCACGCCGCCGAGCAGCACCGAGGCGCAGCCCGTGCAGATCAACGGCCTCGTGTGGGCGGGTCCCCGGAACACCGATCCGCCGCCGCCGTCGTTGCGTGCCAACGACAACTCCGATGAACTGGTCGCCCAGGTCTATCCGGCCGCCCAGCACCAGTCCACTTCGGACACACTGATACCGTCCACGGCGCCGTCACAAGAAGCCGTGCACCCGCTCGCGCACACGGGCGTCCAGACCGGCCGCATCGTGGTCTTCGGCGCCGCGCTCCTCGTGCTCGGCGCGATCCTCACTTACCTGGCCCGGATCATCGTCCGGCGTTAGCGCCCGACCTGCAGACGTGGGACCCACCACAGCATCGAAACCTTGTCCGCAACAGCCTCGCCCTGTGCCCGGCCGGCGTTCGGGATCGTCGGGGTTGGGGCCGACGGCCTCGACGCTGTGTTCGTCGGGTGCGATGAGGCGGACGTCGGCGCCAGGATGACGATCGCCGCCCTCCGCGAGCGCCGCCCACCAGGCGTCCATCGTGGCCTCGGACGCCTTGACGTCCACCTCGTTCTCGTCCGCGACCAACCGGGCGGCGAAAGAGCCTCCGGGTCGTAGCCGCTGGCGACCGCAGCTCCCACGAACGACCCCGCCGGCACACTGACCTCCCACGCGATGTTTTCCGTACCGCGTTCACCCTCTGGGTGACGAGCGAAGACGGCGCAGCCGACCTGGACAGCATGATCGACCAGGCCTACGCGGCGACCGGCCGGCCGGTGAACGGTCGACGGGCGCCGAAACAGACGGACAGCTCGTGTTCGTCCATTCGGGGTGTTTCCGGGCAATCCTCACGACTCCCGTAATGACCGGACCTCCCGAACCGACTCAGGAATGCGTCCTGACTGGACGGAGGTCGGTTATGACGAAGGCACTCGCGCACGACGAGGTCGCGCCCGGGCCCGTCGAGCGCGTCGGACTGCCGCCCCTCATGGCCCTGACAGCCGGTCGCTCCGACCTCGTAATCGGGCTGCTGGACGGGCCCGTCTCACTCGACCATCCCGGCCTCGACGCCCGCAACATCCGGGTCGTGCCTGGATTCGACGCCCCCACTGACGCGTCGGCGAACCACGGGACCTTCGTCGCCGGCATTCTGTCCGGCCGTCGCGACGGGACAGCCCCGGCGATCGCCCCGGCCTGCGTGCTGTTGGTCCGTCCGGTCTTCACCGGGGAGCTACCGAGCACGTCGCCCGCCAACCTGGCGACGGCATTGATCGACTGTGTGGACGCCGGAGCGCGGATCGTCAACCTGAGCGCCGCCGAGTCCGGCACGTCCGTGGGCGAGGGCACCGAACTGGCCGATGCGCTCGATTATGCCGTACGCAACGGAGTTCTGATCGTCGCCGCGGCCGGTAATCGCAGCGTCCTCGGCGGTTCCGCCCTGGTGAGCCATCCGTGGGTCATTCCGGTCGCGACGCCCGCGGGCGACGACCGGTCCACTTTGGGCCGTTCGATCGGCCGGGGCCTGGCCGTGCCCGACAACGAGGTCTTCAGCCTTTCGCCGGACGGCGGCACCACTGTTATGGCAGGCACCAGCGTCGCCGCGCCGTTCGTCACGGGTGCCGCCGCGCTGCTGTGGTCACTGTTCCCGGCCGCGACGGCCGCGGAAGTCAGATTCGCGTTGCTGTCCCCAGGCGGCGCAACGCGCCGGCGGGTGGTGCCCCCATTGCTCGACGCCTGGGGCGCGTACCCGATTTTGCGGGAAATGGTCAACGAAAGGAGCGTCAGGCCGTGAATTCACCGAACGACTCGACAAATGCCCGTCATCGGGTCCACCTTCCCGGTTTCACGGCGGATGCCGAGACAGGTTTGGGTGACGTCGTCAAGCAGGCTACTTCGTTGCTGGGAATCAAACCCTGCGGATCCTGTCTCGAGCGGGCCGAGCGGCTCAACCGCTGGATGGTTTTGTCCGGCCGCCGGTGACGCCGGCCCGTCGAAATGAGATAAGTCATGGAAGAAACCGCCACCGTCGCCCCCGCGGACGCGGGGCGCCCGCCTTTCGTCTACGCACTCGGAAAGGTCGAGCCCCGTTTCCCGAGCCTGGCCGTGGAAAAGGAGTTCGCCCAGGCGAGCGGCCGTTATTCGACGTCCGGGCTGACCGACAGGCAGGTACTGCGCACGCTGATCACCGATCGGCAGAACCGTTACCTGGCCCGGCTTCTGTGCTGGGTGTTCTCGGTCGAAGGGGTCGAATGCTACATCGTCCGGCCGCGCGATCCGTCCGATTTCGAATTGCTGGCCGACGCGGTCCGTGACGAGCCGCGACGTGATGATCTGGACGTCGTCATCGGGACTCTGGGCCCCATTGCCCCGCCCGAGGTCTGCAACGGGCTCGCTTTGCCGACCCTCGTTTTCGACCAGATCTATTCGTTCGACCGTGATTCGCTGGTGGACGCGATCCCGCGCCCGGATTCGGTGCCCGAGGACCGGGCCGACGGGTTCCGCCGGGCCGCCGGAGAGCTGTTCGACCGGATCATGCAGATGGCCGACAACGCCGGCGCCACGGACGAGCATCGCGCCCTCAACTATCTCGCGGTGCGCTACCCGGCGATCTACAGCGCGGCCGCGGAGGCGAACGAGCGCAACGTTTCGCTGACCGGCGTGCAGGTGCTGCCGTCGCGGCTCAGCGGGGCGCGCAAGATCGTCGAAGTGGTGTTCACCTACACCCACCGCCAGACCGACGTCACGGAAAAGCGGTTCGTCCGCGTGGACGTGACCGAGGAGTTCATGTTCCTCGCAGGCAAGCTGTCCGACTATTTCGATCGATGAGAATCCAGCAGAGAACGGTGAATCCCGTGTCCTACACAGCAAGAATGCCCGAATACACCGCCGAGGACTCCCTGCGCCCGGCGTCGAGGTCGTACTACACGCGAAGCCACTACGGCTACGGCGCCGCGGGGCCCCGGATCGTGGCGGCGCAACGGAAGGTCGAAACGAAGACCCAGTTCGTGTGCTCGGGAGCGCACTGCGCCTGCAGCGGCTACTCGGACTGCTGGGACTGCTTCGTCGACGGCTGGTGCACAGGCCCGTGCACCTGCGACGGAGCGGGAGGCACCTGCATCTGCTAGTCACAACCGTCAGTGCGGACCGGCCGTTTGCAGTCTTGCGGCCGGTTATCTCCCGGCTATGGCGTGTAAGCGCTTATTTCGGCCGCGAGCCCACGAGCCGATAGCCGGCCTTGCCGGAGAACTCGGCGGTGAGCGCGAACCGGTCGCCGCGCACCAGGGTGTGGCGCCATTCGATCGGCGTGCCGGAGGCGCTGCCCAGTCGCGAGATCGACAGGGCCGCGGCCTGCTCGTCGCACCGTAGCTGCACGCGCTCGGCCACCGTCGGGATCACGGCGCGGATCTGTTCCTGACCGTGGTCGAGCCGCAGCCCGGTCCGCCGGTGCAGTTCCTGATACAGACCCGTGTGCTGGAAGTCGGCCTCCAGCAAGGGTTTCGCCACCGACGCAGGTAACCAGACGCGGTCCAGCGCCAGCGGTTCGTCCCCGGCGAGGCGAAGACGTTCGAGGTACAGCAGCGGGGCGGAACCTTCCAGCTCCAGCCGTTCCGCGACCACGGCGTCGGCGCGAAGGTCGAGGGTGCGCACGACGCTGTACTGCTCCAGGCCCGCTGCCTCGACGGCGGCGAAGAGGCTGTAGAGCGCTCCGACCGGCTGGGTGATCTCGGCCGGAGGAGCGACGCGTGGCTGCCGGCCGCGAGCGGCGACGAGAACACCGTCGGCGCGCAGTTGCCGCAGAGCCTGCCGGACTGTCTGCCGGCTCACGCCGTACTCCTCGGCGATCGCGAGCTCACCCGGGAAGCGCGAAGCGAACTCGCCGTCGTCGATGCGGCGCAGCAACTGTCGCTGCAACTGTTGCCACAACGGTGCTCCGCCGTCGCGGTCCAGCTGATCGACCTTCACCCGCCTCGCCTCCGGCTGCCGACCCTACCCAGGGCACCCTCCTTGGCAAATGTACGCACCGGGTCTATCGTAAATGTCCGTACATTAGGAGGTGGCGTGGTGACAGTCCAAAGCACGGCCGCGCGGCCACTGGGCGTGCGGGCCGGGGCGCTCATGCGGCGCGCGCCTGGTCTGGCGGTCGCGGTTGTCGTGGCCGCCGTCGCCACGGTCGCCGGGAAGTTCGTGCCGATTGTCGGGGGACCGGTGTTCGGGATCGTGCTCGGCGCGGTCGCGGGCGCGGTCGTGCCGGAGTTGCGCGCGGACAGATGGAGCGCGGGGTATGAGGTCGCGTCGAAACACGTGCTGCAGCTGTCGATCGTGGTCCTCGGCACCGGCCTGTCCCTGCGGCAGGTCGTCGAGGTCGGCGGCAGCTCCTTGCCGGTCATGCTGGGCACGCTCGCTGTCGCTCTCGGCGGGGCGTGGCTGCTGGGCCGGCTGTTTGGTGTCCGCGGTGACACGCAGACGCTGATCGGGGTCGGCACCGGGATCTGCGGCGCGTCCGCGATCGCCGCGACGAGTGCGGTCATCAAGCCGAAACAGGCCGAAGTCGCTTACGCGGTGGGCACGATCTTCACCTTCAACATCGCCGCCGTCCTGCTGTTCCCGCCGCTGGGCCACCTGCTGGGCATGAGCCCGCACTCGTTCGGGCTGTGGGCGGGCACGGCGATCAACGACACGTCGTCGGTGGTGGCCGCTTCGTTCGCCTACGGGGGAGACGCAGGCGCGTACGGGATCGTGGTCAAGCTGACCCGCACGCTGACGCTCATCCCGATCGTGACCGTGCTCGCCTTCCTGTCCGCCCGCCGGGAGACCCGCATCACCGCCGCCGGCCGCCGGTTTCGCTTGCGGCACATGCCATGGCGCAAGATCGTGCCGCTGTTCCTGATCGGCTTCCTGGCCGCCGCGGCACTGGACACCATCGGCGCGATCCCCGCGTCATGGCACGCGTCACTCTCCACGGCGGGCACATTCCTGATAACCACCGCACTCGCCGGGATCGGGCTTTCCTTGCGGCTGAAAGACATGCGCGCCGCTGGTAGCCGGCCACTGCTGCTGGGCGCCTGCCTGTGGGTGGCCGTCGCGGCCGCCAGCCTCGGGCTGCAGGCGCTGACCCGCACCCTCTGACCGGCCCCTCGAGCTTTTCGTCAGGGCGGCGGGGTTTTCGTCAACTGGACGCGCTTTCGAGCGCGGGCAGGAAAAGATCCACGCCGACGGTCATTCGCGCGACGAAGTCGATGCGGGTGTTCACTTCGTGTTTGATGCCTCCTGCGGTGCTCAGTAGTGTCCGGGCCATGTCCTCGGCCACGCTCGCGCGCCTGGACGGCAGTTCGGCCGCGACGGCAGCGGTCACGATCTCCAGGAAACGTTTCGGGTAGTCGGCGACAACAGGGCCCAGCAGCTCCGGGTTGGTCTCGATGAGGACGGCCACCTCCTTCGCCATCGAGCCGACGTAACGACCGGTCCACAGGTCGAACGCCTCGATCAGCCGATCCCGCAGCGGGCGCTCGGTATCGGCCAAGGCCCGCTCGGCGGCCTCGACGTCGCCGTCGAGGGCATACGTGACGGCGTCGCGGAACAGGTTCTGCTTCGAGGTGAACAAGAAGTACAGCCCGGGGCGGGAGATGTCCGCGGCCCGCGCGACATCCTCCATCGATGTCTTCTTGTACCCGTAGCGGGCGAACGTTTCGAGAGCGGACTTCAGGACATGTTCTCGCCGACTGCTCTCATCCGGCTCGCTCACGGTGTCAGCATAGCACCGACCATGCGGACTAGACAAACTACGCTGATTCCGTATAGTGAGTCTGGTGACTGCATCTCAGCGATTGATCGAAACCCGGTTCGGCGCGGGCAGTACCGCGGACGACGTGGTGGCGGAGCTCGACCTCACCGGCGTCCGCGCTGTCGTGACCGGCGCGTCGTCGGGGCTCGGCGTGGAGACGGCTCGCTCCCTCGCGCGTGCCGGCGCCGAGGTCACCCTCGCCGTCCGCAACACCGGCGCCGGCGCGAAGGCGGCCGAGGACGTCGCGGAGTCGGCCAAGGGCAAGGTCCACGTCCGCGCGCTGGACCTCGTCGACAGGTCCTCCATCGCCGGGTTCGTTGAGCGGTGGGCCGGGCCGCTGCACATCCTGATCAACAACGCCGGTGCCGTCGTCAGCAACCTGGCCCGGACCCCGGAGGGGTGGGAATTCCAGTTCGCCACAAACCACCTGGGCCATTTCGCGCTGAGTCTCGGCCTGCGCCAGGCCCTCGCCGAAGGAGCTCGTGAGCGGGGCGAGGCCCGCATCGTCTCGCTCAGCTCCACGGCACACATGAGGTCGCCGGTCGTGTTCGACGACATCCACTTCGAGCGCCGCGAATACGACCCTCAGGCCGCGTATTCGCAGTCGAAGACAGCCAACTCACTCTTCGCGGTCGAAGCCACGCGCCGCTGGGCCACCGACGGCATTTTCGCCAACGCGGTCAATCCCGGCGGCGTTTCCACCGGCCTGCAAAGAGATTTCACCCAGAAGCAGAAGGACTACCTGGCCGCGGCCGAGGCATCCGGGGCCTTCGCCTACAAGACCGCTCAGCAAGGAGCCGCCACCACCCTCGTCGCGGCGGTCGCCCCCGAATTCGCCCGGACCGGCGGCCACTACCTCGATGACTGCCGCGAGGCTCACACCGTTGGCGACGACGCGGATTTGTTCGAGAACAGCCACGGTGTCAAGGAATGGGCGCTCGATCCCGACGCCGCCCGGAAGCTGTGGGGCGTCTCTCTGGACCTCGTCCGATGAGCCCGTTGACGGTTCACAACAGGCGTCGCTGGAGGACGTCGGCGAGGACGGTGTTCACGATCGTTTTGACGGCGCTGGCATCCGGCGGCGGGGTTTTCCGGTCCGCGAACAGGAGGTGGCCGGCGCCGATCAGGGCGGGCGCGAGCGCGCTGGTGTCGGCGTCGGCGGCGATACGGCCCAGTTCGCATTCATCGGTGAGATATGCGGCGATCATCGCGGCCGCCTCGGTCAGGATCGGGATGCCATGGCCGTTCTGGCGTAGCCGCGCGCGCAGGTCGTCGCGGAAGATGACGAGGCCGACGATCCCGACGGCGACCGGGTCGAACAGGTTCAGCAACGCGTCGGTGACATTGCCGTCCACCGTCCCCGTCCCGGCGGCCCCGCGCAGCGCGGCCGTCCGGCCCTCGAGCCGGTCGACGCGGGTTTGCACGAGTTCGGCGAGGAAGGCGTCGAAGTCGGCGAAATGCCGGTGCAGCACGCCCTTCGCGCAGTCGGCCTCGGTGGTGACGGCGCGGCTGGTCAGCGCGCTCGGCCCGTCCCGGCGCAGGATGCGCTCGGCCGCGTCGAACAGCTGGTTGCGCGCGTCGCGCAGGTGCACCCCGGTCGGCATACCGTCCATTCTCCTTTTCGCGCACCGCGAACGACGACCTGGTTGGATAGTGGGCGAACGCCCACTAAAGTGGGCGCATGACCACTTTACCGTCAGGCCCGCTTCCGGAATCGCACAAAGCCAGGCAGATGGCGGAATCGTTCGGGATCGACGCCGAGCGCTACGACCGGGCGCGGCCCGCCTATCCACAGGAGCTGGTGGACCGGATCGTCGCCGCCAGCCCTGGACCCGAGCTGCTCGATATCGGCTGCGGGACCGGGATCCAAGCGCGGCAGTTCCAGGCTGCCGGCTGCCGCGTGCTCGGTGTCGACCCCGACGTGCGGATGGCCGAGTTCGCGCGCCGCCGCGGGGTCGAGGTCGAGGTTGCCAAGATCGAGGACTGGGAGCCGGCCGGGCGTACCTTCGATGCCGTCGTCGCCGGGCAGGCGTGGCACTGGGTGGATCCGGTCGCGGGCGCGGCCATGGCGGCGCAGGTGCTGCGGCCCGGTGGGCTGCTGGCGGTGTTCGCGCACGCCTTCATCCCGCCGGCCGAGGTGTCGGACGCCTTCAACGCGGTCTACCGGCGGGTGGTGCCAGACTCGCCGTTCGGGGCGCAGCCGGAGCGCAACACGAGCGATCTGCACCAGGCTATGTTCGCGAAGTTTGCCGATGGATTCCGTGCGGCGCAAGGGTTCGGCGAGCCGGAGCAGTGGCGGTTCGTGTGGGAAAGGCGCTACACGCGCGAGGAGTGGCTGGACCTGTTGCCCACCACCGGCGGACTCACCCGGCTCGCGCCCGATCAGCTGGCGGAGATACTCGATGAGGTAGGTGTGGCCCTTGACAAGATCGGCGGTGGCTTCACGACGTCGTTCACAACGCTCGCGGTAGTGGCGGTGCGCGGCCAACAGCGGTAGCCGAGAGGTAACCGGCGCGGGCGAGACTCCAGGGCACGCGACCCTCGGAGGAGCGCATGAAACCGAAAAGAATTCTCACCGCCATCGTCACGACCTTGGTCGCGTTCGGCTGGAGCGCGTTCACGGCCCCGGCCGCGAACGCGTCCTATCCCGAAGTGCTGCACGTACGAGTGCAGTGGCTGACCAATCATCCCCAGTTCGGCGGGGATCCCAGCGCCTTCAGCAGATCCATCACGCTGGCCGCAGGCTGCTACCACTGGAACCTGTGGTGGGCCGGGAGCGAGGTCTACCCCCGCAACCTCTACCTGGCCGCCGACACCTACACCTGGGAGGAAGACCTCACCCCCTGGACCGATTCCCTCTATCGCCAAGGTGCGTCCTTGTCCACGCCCGGCGGCCGGTTCGCCCACAACCCGTACGACGCGTGGTTCCTCCAGGGCGCGCCCGACAGCTACTCGCAGGTGGCCTGGGGCTCGTCATTGTTGTGGTACAGCAGCGGACCCAGCTGCTGAGCCTGCTCAGTACTCGTCGTGGCGGCGGAGCCAGCCCATCGGCGCGTCGTCGCCGCGGCGCGGCTCGGGTTCCCACGCTTCCTGGCGGCCGCGCGCGGTCAGGTCGAGCCAGTTGTAGGTGCCGTTGAGCAGATCGATCCCGCGCGCGAAACAGGAGTATGTATGGAAGATCCGCTCGTCCTGGCGGAGGAACGCGCTGACGCCCATCTCCTCACCGGTCCAGCCGACCCAGGCCGGGTTCTCCCGTTCCAACCGCGCCTGATCCTTGTAGTTGTATTCGACGGGCGCGACGGCCGGGTCGAGGGTGACGTGGAAGTCGTAGTTGAACTGGCTGCCAAAGGAGGAGTACCAGGGAATCGTCCAGCCCGTCCGCTGCCGGTAGCGCTCCAGCTTCTCCAGTGGCGCCCGCGAAATCACCGCGAACGAGGTGTCGCGGGCATGGAGGTGGCTGAGGTGGCCGACGTTGTCGATCCAGAACGAGCACGACGGGCAGCCTTCGTCCGCGTCGGGCTCGAACATGAAGTGGTAGATCAACAACTGGCCCCGGCCCTCGAACAGATCGAGCAGGCTTACCCGGCCGGCACGCCCTTCGAAGGAGTACTCCGTCGAAATCTCGACCATCGGCAGGCGTCTCCTGGCCGCGTTCACCTCGTCGCGCAGCCGGGTCAGCTCCCGCTCCCGCGCGAGCAGTTCCCGCCGCGCCACCTCCCATTGCGGACGTGTGGTGATTTCGGGAAGCTCCATCCAGCGGAGGCTACCGGCGTTTCGGCTGCCGGGCCGTGGGTAAGCGCTCAACGACGGAAGGAGCGGCCGTGACGTCTCCCGAATCCCGTGCCCGGTTGGAAGAGGAGCTCGCCGATCTGCGCCGGCGCCGTGCGGAGCTGGCCGCGCGGGTCGTGCCGGACCCCGACGTCGGTGACCGAGGGGACGCCGGGCTGACGCTGGAGTTCGACGACGAAGCCACCGACGGGCTCAACCTCGTGGACGCGCGGATCGAGGCGATCACCACACTCCTGGCCGGGGGCTCCGAAGCCGGCGACGGCACGGTCGCCAAGCTTCGCTTCGAAGACGGTACCGAGCAGACGGTCCGCACGGTGGCCATCGCGGAAGAGACCGTGCCAGGGCAGGAAGACGGCACGGTCACCACCGACAGCCCGCTCGGCAAGGCGCTGGCCGGGCGCCAGGCGGGCGACACGATCACCTACTCGACCCCGGGTGGCGAGGTGCGCGCGGAGATCGTCGACATCCGCCGGTCGAGCTGACTCGTTCCACGATCCGGAATGCGCCTTGGTGCCCGCGGGCCCGATCCCATACCTTGGTAGGTAGCCGAGAGGCGCTGCAACGGACCTGGGTCCGCCACGCTCGGCCGTATCGAACCGCAACAAGGGCGCCTCCCAAGACGAATGGGAGGACGCCGGTGAACGCGATCGCGAAGCTTCGGGAGATCCTCGAGCACCGGGTAGCGGTGCTCGACGGCGCGTGGGGCACCATGCTGCAGGGCGCCGGGCTGACCCCCGAGGACTACCGCGGGGACGTGGTGGCCGATCACCCGCGCGACGTCACCGGCGACCCCGACCTGCTCAACCTCACCAGGCCCGACGTCATCCTCGACGTGCACCGGCAGTACCTCGCCGCGGGCGCGGACATCACCACCACCAACACCTTCACCGCCACCAGCATCGGTCAGGCCGACTACGGCCTGCAGCACCTGGTGCGGGAGATGAACGTGCGCGGCGCCCGGCTCGCGCGCCAGGCCGCGGACGAGGCGGGCGGGAAGTTCGTCGCCGGTTCGATCGGGCCGCTCAACGTGACGCTCTCGCTGTCGCCGAAGGTCGACGAGCCGGCCTACCGCGCGGTCACCTTCGACGAGGTGCGCGAGGCCTACGCCGAGCAGATCTCCGCGCTCGCCGAAGGCGGCGTGGATCTGCTGCTGATCGAGACCATCTTCGACACCCTCAACGCCAAGGCCGCGATCGCCGCCGCCCGCGAAGTCGCCCCGCACCTGCCGTTGTGGATCTCGGTGACCATCGTCGACCTCTCCGGCCGCACCCTGTCCGGGCAGACTGTGGAGGCGTTCTGGAGCGCGATCGAGCACGCGGACCCGTTCGTCGTCGGGGTCAACTGCTCGCTCGGCGCGGCCGAGATGCGCCCGCATGTCGAGCAGCTGTCGCGGCTGGCGGGCACGTATGTCGCGTGCCACCCCAACGCGGGTTTGCCCAACGCGTTCGGCGGCTACGACCAGACGCCGCAGGAAACCGCGCAAATGCTCGGCGAGTTCGCCGGCACCGGGCTGGTCAACATCGTGGGCGGCTGCTGCGGCACCGGCCCCGGGCACATCGCCGAGATCGCGCGGGCGGTGTCGGGGACAGCGCCGCGCGAAGTCCCGGCGCGGCGCACGCACAGCCGGTTCAGCGGCCTGGAGCCCTTCGAGATCGGGGCCGACACCGGGTTCGTCATGATCGGTGAGCGCACCAACGTGACGGGCTCGGCGAAGTTCCGGCGGCTCATCGAGTCCGACGACTACCAGGCCGCCGTGGACGTCGCGCTGGACCAGGTGCGCGGCGGGGCGAACCTGCTCGACGTGAACATGGACGCCGACCTGCTGGAAAGCGAGCAGGCCATGACGACGTTCCTGAACCTGATCGCCACCGAGCCCGAGGTCGCCCGCATCCCGATCATGATCGACAGCTCGCGGTGGAGCGTGCTGGAGGCCGGGCTCAAATGCGTGCAGGGCAAGGGCGTGGTCAACTCGATCAGTCTCAAGGAAGGCGAGGAGCCGTTCCTGCGGCAGGCGCGGCGCATCCGGGACTACGGCGCCGGAGTCGTCGTGATGGCCTTCGACGAGCAGGGGCAGGCCGACACCGCCGACCGCAAGGTCTCGATCTGCGGCCGTGCCTACGACCTGCTCACGAAGGAAGTGGGTTTCCCGCCCGAGGACATCGTTTTCGACCCGAACGTGCTCGCCGTCGCCACCGGCATCAGCGAGCACAACGGTTACGCGAAGGCGTTCATCGAGGCGCTGCCGAGGATCAAGGAGCGGTGTCCCGGCGCGCGCACCAGCGGCGGTATCTCGAACCTGTCGTTTTCCTTCCGTGGCAACAACGTCGTGCGGGAGGCGATGCATTCGGCGTTCCTGCTCCACGCGGTGCGGGCGGGGCTGGACATGGGCATCGTCAACGCCGGGCAGCTCGCCGTCTACGAGGACATCCCGGCCGACCTGCTGGAGCTCGTCGAGGACGTGCTGTTCGACCGCCGCGAGGACGCCACCGACAGGCTGGTTACGTTCGCCGACACGGTCAGCGGGAGCGGGCGCAAGCGCACGGTCGACCTGTCGTGGCGGGAAGCGCCGGTGGAGGAGCGGCTGCGGCACGCGCTCGTGCACGGGATCGTCGACTACATCGAGGACGACACCGAGGAGGCCCGGGTCTCTCGCGCGCGGCCGCTCGAAGTGATCGAAGGCCCGCTGATGGACGGGATGAAGACCGTCGGCGACCTGTTCGGCGCGGGCAAGATGTTCCTGCCGCAGGTGGTGAAGAGCGCGCGGGTGATGAAGCGTTCGGTCGCGTACCTGGAACCGTTCATGGAGGCGGAAAAGGAGCAGCTGCGGGCCTCCGGCGTGGTCCAGGAGGACCGGGGCCAGGGCAAGATCGTGCTCGCGACGGTGAAGGGCGACGTGCACGACATCGGCAAGAACATCGTCGGGGTGGTACTGGGCTGCAACAACTACGAGGTGATCGACCTCGGCGTGATGGTGCCCACGGCGTCCATTTTGGACACAGCAATCGCCGAAAACGCCGATGCCATCGGGCTTTCCGGGCTGATCACCCCGTCGCTGGACGAGATGGTGAACGTCGCGAAGGAAATGCAGCGGCGCGGGCTGAAGCTGCCGCTGCTGATCGGCGGCGCCACCACGTCCCGGCAGCACACCGCCGTCCGCATCGCCCCGGCGTACGACTCGACGACGGTGCACGTGCTCGACGCGTCCCGGGTCGTCGGCGTGGTGTCGGACCTGCTCGACCCCGACCGTGCCGCGAAGCTCGACGACGCGAACCGGGCCGAGCAGGAACGCCTGCGGGAGCAGCACGCCAAGAAGCATCGCCGCCCGATGCTGACCCTGGAACAGGCGCGGGCCAACCGGGAGCAGGTGTCCTTCGACGAGCTGCCGGTCCCGTCGTTCACCGGAGTGCGCAAGGTCGAGCCCACGCTGCCGGAGCTGCGCGAGATGATCGACTGGCAGTTCCTGTTCCTGGCGTGGGAACTGAAGGGCAAGTACCCCGCGATCCTCGACCAGCCGGTCGCGCGTGAACTGTTCGACGACGCGAACACGTTGCTGGACCAGATCATCGCGGACGGCAGTATGCAGGCCCGCGGCGCCTACGGCTTCTGGGAAGCGCACAGCGAAGGCGACGACATCGTGCTGGGCAACGGGGTGCGGTTCCCGATGCTGCGGCAGCAAACGTCCAAACCGGACGGACGCGCGAACCGTTGCCTCGCCGACTACATCGCCCCGGCCGGCGATCACCTCGGCGGTTTCGCGGTGACCGTGCACGGTGCCGACGAGCTGGCGCGGCACTACGAGGAACAGAACGACGACTACAAGGCGATCATGGTCAAGGCGCTGGCCGACCGGCTCGCGGAGGCCTTCGCCGAGTACATCCACCTGGAGGCCCGGCGCGAGTGGTTCGAACCGGACGCGCAGCCGCTGCTGGCAGACCTGCACGCCGAGCGCTTCCGCGGCATCCGGCCGGCGCTGGGCTATCCGGCCAGCCCCGACCACAGCCAGAAGCGTGAGCTTTTCGACCTGCTCGGCTCGGAGTCGCTGGGCATCGGCCTGACGGAGTCGTTCGCGATGACCCCGGCGGCGAGCGTCAGCGGGCTGATCTTCGCGCACCCGGAGTCGCGGTACTTCACCGTCGGCAGGCTCGGCCGCGACCAGATCGAGGACTACGTCCCGCGCCGCGGCCTGTCGCAGACCGAGGTGGAGAAGTGGCTGCGGCCGAACCTGGACTACGAACCCGACGCGTGAGCCGCCTCCGGCCATCCGGGAAGCGGGGTTCCTACCCGGCGTACTTGATGTGGTTGAGGAAGAAATCCCGGACGTCCCCGGCGAGCAGGCCGGGGACCTCCATCGCGGCGAAGTGGCCGCCGCGGTCGAACTCCGACCAGTGCCGGATGTCGTAGAGCCGCTCGGCAAGTGGGCGCACCGACTGTGTGATGTCGTGCGGGAACACCGCCACACCAAGGGGAACCGGGCACGGCTCGCTCTGCCGCGGAGTGTCGTGGTGCAGTCGCCCGGACGAAGCCGCCGTGGCGGTCAGCCAGTACAGCGAGATGTCGGTGAGCATCCGGTCGTCACTGATCGGCGAGCGAGGGTCCGTCCACTGGGCGAACCGCTCGGCGATCCAGGCCAGCTGGCCGACGGGCGAGTCGACGATCGCGTAGCCGATGGTCTGCGGGGTGGCGGCCAGCAAAGCCTGGTACGGCGGCCGGTTCGCCATGAGCTTCCGGACTTTGTCCAGCCGCGCTTCGTCCGCGTCGGACAGTTCGACGGCGGGGTCCGGCCGGGTCGGCAGGTAGTTGACGTGCACACCGACGACGTGTTCGGGCGCCACCGCGCCGAGCGCGGTCGAGATGCCCGAGCCGAAGTCGCCGCCCTGCGCGCCGTAGCGCTCGTACCCGAGACGGCGCATCAGCTCTGCCCAGGCCCGCGCGATCCGGTGGATGTCCCAGCCGCGCTCGTGGGTCGGGCCGGAGAAGCCGTACCCGGGGATGGAGGGGATGACCAGGTGGAAGTCCTGCGACAGCGGCTCGATCACGTCGAGGAACTCCAGGAAGGAACCGGGCCAGCCGTGTGTCAGGACCAGCGCGAGCGCGTCGGGTTTCGGTGACTGGACGTGCACGAAGTGGATGTGCTGGCCGTCGATCTCGGTGGTGTAATGCGGCAGTTCGTTCAGCTCGGCCTCGTGTCTGCGCCAGTCGTAGCCGGTGCGCCAGTATTCGGCCAGCTCCTTGAGTCGCGCGAGCGGGAAGCCGTAGTCCCACCCGGCATCGGCGACCTCGTTGGGCCAGCGGGTGCGGGCGAGCCGATCGGTCAGGTCGTCGAGGTCGGCCTGGGGGATGTCGATGCGGAACGGCTTGATCATGGTCAGGACTCCCGGAGTGATTCATTCGTTGAGCTAACGTTTATATGACTAACGATACCATAATCATTGGCCGCACTAACGAACTCGGGAAGCAACCCGCGCCACCGAGCCTCTTGCCTTCTCGGCCGCTCTGCGCTTGACTGAAACTAGAACCTGTTCTAGAGATGGGACGAGCAACGTCGAACATGGAGGTGGGCAACGATGCGAACCCGTGCGGCCGCGCTGCTCGAGCAACCGGGCAAATGGCAGATCGTGGACGTCGAACTGGACGAGCCGGGCCAGAACGAGGTGCGGGTCCGGTTCCACGCGGCCGGGCTGTGTCACTCCGACGACCACGCGACGACGGGGGACATGCCGACCCCCCACCTGCCGCTGATCGGCGGGCACGAGGGCGCGGGCGTCGTCGAGGCGGTCGGGCCCGGGGTGCGGAACCTGGCGGTCGGCGACCACGTCGTGGCGCAGTTCGTGCCCTCCTGCGGTCGCTGCGAGGCCTGCTCCTCGGGCCGCGGGAACCTCTGTGACCTGGGCATGTACGCGCTGACCGGGTCGATGACCGACGGCACCTACCGGGCGCACCTCGACGGCGCGGACGTGGCGCAGATGACGATGGTCGGCACCTTCGCCGAGCACGCCATTGTGCCCGAGTTTTCGGTGACCAAGGTCGATGACGATCTCCCGTTCCACGTCGCGGCGCTGCTGTCCTGCGGCGTCCCGACCGGCTGGGGCTCGGCCGAGTACGCGGCGGAGGTCAAGGCCGGCGACGTCGTCATCGTGATGGGCGTCGGCGGCGTGGGCATCAACGCGGTGCAGGGCGCCAACGCGCGCGGCGCGGCGTACGTCATCGCCGTCGATCCGGTCGCGTTCAAGCGTGAGAAGGCGCTGGAACTCGGTGCCACGCATGCGTTCGCCGGGCTCGACGAGGCGGCGGACTTCGCCCGCTCGGTCACCAACGGCCAGGGCGCGCACTCGGCGATCGTCACCGTCGGCGTCACCACCGGCGACCACGTGGCGCAGGCGATCAACGCCATCGGCAAGTTCGGCACGGTCGTGGTGACCGGGATCGGCAACGTGGCCGACGAGGGCCTGCCGACCAACCTGTGGGCGCTGTCGATGATGCAGAAACGCGTCCAGGGCGTCATTTTCGGCATGGGCACGCCCTCGTTCGAGATCACCAGGCTCGCCCGGATGTACAAGGCCGGCAAGCTCAAGCTCGACGAGCTGATCACGACCACCTACAAGCTGGACGAGATCAACCAGGCCTACGCCGACATGCACGCCGGACGCAACATCCGTGGCGTCATCCTGCACGACACCTGAGCCACCCGGCCGCGGCCCTTCGGCGCCGCGGCCGGCTCAGGCCCGGCGGCGGATGCAGGCGACGGCCACGATGCCCACCGCCACGATCCCGGCCAGCGCCAGCAACCCGTTCCACATGCCGTCGGTGAACGCCACCCGCGCGGCCTCCACGAGCTGACCGCCGGCCGGGCCGGACTGCTGCGCCACCGCCAGCGCGCCCGCGAGTGAGCCCCCCGCGATTTCCTTGGCGGCAAGGGGAAGCGCGGCCGTCGCCGTCGCGATGGAGGACGTGTAGGTGGCTGAAAGCACGCTGCCGGCGAGCGCGATGCCCAGTGCCGCACCGATTTCCCGCGTAGCGTCGTTGACAGCCGACGCCACGCCGTACTTGTCCGGCGGCACGTTGTCGAGGATTGCGCTCGTGGCCGCCGGCGCGGTGAGGCCGAGGCCGCCGCCCAGCACGCAGGCCGCGATGGCGAGCTCGGGGTAATGACTGTGCGCGCCGAGCGCGCCGAGCAACAGCACCCCGGCGATCACGATCAGCAGCCCGGTCCAGGTGACCGTGCGCAGCCCGAACCTGCGTGTGAGGTGGGCCGACGCCATCGACAGCGGGAACAGCGACACCGCGATCGGCCACAGCACCAGGCCCGACTTCAACGGCGGATAGCCCTGGACGAGCTGAAGGTATTGCGCCAGCGCGAAAAGTGAGCCGAACGCGGCGGTGAACTGCACGGTGACCGAGACAGCGCCGGTGGCGAACGCGTGGTTGGTGAACAGCCGGACGTCCAGCAGCGGCGCCGCCTGGCGCGACTCGAACCAGGCGAAGACAGCGCCCAGCACCAGCCCGGCGATGATCGTGCCGAGCACGACCGCGCTCGACCAGCCGAGGTCCGCGGCGCGCAGGATCCCGAACACCAGCGAGCCGATCGCCAGCGCGCTCAGCAGCGCGCCCACGACGTCGAACCGGCGAGGGACCCGCTCCCGCGACGTCGGCACGGTGTAGCAGGCGGCCGCCATCAGCACCGCCAGCACCGCCGGGCCCACGAACACCGAATGCCACGAGAAATGCTGCAGCAGCAGACCCGCGATGATGAGCCCGCCCAGCCCGCCGAGCCCGGCCACCGCCGCCCAGATGCCGATGGCCCGGCCGCGCCGTTCCGGGGGGAAGCTCGCATTGATGATCGACAGTGTCGCGGGCATGATCATCGCCGAGCCCAGTCCGGTCACCGCCCTGGCCGAGATCAGCCACACCGGCGAAGCCGTGAACAGCGGCGCGACGCAGCTGAGCGCGAACACCACCAGCCCGATCACCAGCACCCCGCGCCGGCCGTATCGGTCACCCAGCGCGCCCGCCGGCAGCACGAGCGCGGCGAGCACCAGCGTGTACACGTCGACAATCCAGGTCTGTTGAGCCTGGCTCACGCTCGTTTCGGCGGCCAGCGCGGGCAAGGCGGTGTTGACGATGGTGACCATCGCGATGACCAGACCCACCGCGGAGCACATCAGCCCGACCGTCCACGCCCGGCGCGCGGGGGACAGTGGCGGGGTCGCGGCGGTGTCGAGCTGGGAACCTGCGGTCACTAGTGCACCCTCTTCCGTGCAGGCCCGCCAAGGGGGCTTGTGGTAGGAACTAGGCGGAAGCCGGGGTGACGGCCTTGTGCGGTCGCCCTTCGTGGGCTTGCATGACACTGCCGCCCCCGGCTTCCCCGGGACCG